>NZ_LSEF01000037.1:128964-190808 GCF_001641695.1 Bradyrhizobium neotropicale | reverse complement strand
CCCCGCCGGCAGCGCAATTCCGTTCTCGCCCGCGATCCTCCGCAACAGGTCGGGACGATCCGAGATGATGCCGTCGACGCCGATCGCGATCATCGCTGCGATGTCCTCGGGCTTGTTGACGGTCCACACCACGACACGCAAGCCCAGCGCGTGGGCTTCAGTGATCAGCGCAGCGGTCACATCGCCGAAATAGGGCGACCAGATCGCCCCGCCCGCGGCCTTGATGGTCCGCGGCAGCGAGCCGGCGTGATCGGCGGGGCTGAAGCCTGCTGTCCAGCTGGTCGCTTTGTCGAGCGCGACGGTCGGCGCGGAGCCGCGCTGGAGCGTGAGGTAGACGGTTGGAATTGTCGGGGCCTGCTGCTGGACGAGCTGCAGGGTTCGCCAGTCGAACGACTGGATCATGACACGGTCAGAGAAGTCCTCGGCGTCGATCACCCCGAGCAGTTTTGTGACGAAGGCCTGCGGACCAAGCGACTCCTCCGGATGGTCCGGATCGATCTTGGTCTCGATGTTGAAGCGCACGCGGCTGTTGCCCGACTTGCGCACCAGCGCGAACACCTCCTTCAGCGTGGGAATGCGCGTGCCCGGCACGGCGCGCTGGTCGGGGAATTGCCTCGCATAGGCGCTTCCTGGCCGGATCTGGCCGACCTCATATTTGGTGACGTCGGCGAACTGCAATTTCACGAAGGGCGTGCCGGGCGGGGCGACATAGGCGCCGTTGGCATCGCGCGCGAGGTCCGGATTGAGCCCGCGCTCGTGCGACACGACGACCTCGCCATCGGCGGTGACGCCGACGTCGAGCTCCAGCGTGTCGACGCCCATCGACAATGCATTGGCGAAGGCCGGGAGGGTGTTTTCCGGCATCAGCGCCCGCCCGCCGCGATGCGCCTCGATATCGAAAGCCATAGCCCCTCCCGCGACGAAAAGACCGAGAGTACCCGACAGTATCGCGAGACGGAATGCCATCATGAACCAGAACCAGCAAGAGGCGGCAGCCTCGGACGCCATGCCGGATCGACCAATAGTCGGCATCGACGATGCCGTCCACCCTGCAATAATGCGACGTCGCAGCGCGCACGAAGATACCCGCAGGCCGCGCGTTCAATTGCCTGGTACGGAAGCCGCAAGCTGGTCGATGGTCGGACGCGGTTTTGAGGGGCGAGGCATGTTGAACGGGCTGTCGTCTTCGCCGAGCTCGTTGAGGAAGCCGTGGACTGCGCCTTCGATGAAGCCCTTGCGCGCTCACCCGGCGGTCATGTCGTCTTGCCCGCCTTCCCGGAAATCGGCCCGTGCAACTGAAACGCGACCATCGGATCGAGGTCGAGCTTCTCCTCGAACTCCATCATGAGATAGACGAGCATTGCCCAATCGAGGCCGAGCCGGTCGAATTTCGTGCCGGTGTCGACGCGGTCTCTCGATATGCGCAGGATGTTTGCCAGAGCGGTAACGCAAAAATCCGAAATCTGCTCGCGTGTCATGTCATTTCCAAGAAATAATCAGAACGGCAATACAGGTGCCGTTCCGGTTGTCAATTTGGCCGGAACGCCGCTGCGTTGAAGGTCGGGGACCGCGGCTCCCCTGAGTCGTTCGGCTGCTCAATTCATGCACAATCCGGTGCGATTTCCCATGATCGACAGCGGCAATGGCGGCCCGTATCCTCCCAAAATTCCAGTTCGACGGTGCGCGACGGGATTTTCGCATGAGCCGGGCCCGCTTCCTTGCCGCAGTTTTCCTTGTCCTTCTGATTTCCGGGCCGGCCTCCGCCCAACGCGGCGGCGAATTTGATTCGCTGGTTGCCAAGATGAACGGGGCCGCCCAGGCCGGCCGCTGGGTCGAGGGGCTGGCCGCGGCGCAGAGGCTGGAAGCGCTAGTGCGTCGCCGGCAGGGCACCGACAACATGAACTATGCGGGCGTGCTGCATAACGAAGGCATGTGCCTGCACAATCTGGGCCGCTTCGCTGAAGCCGTCGACAAGCTCAATGCCGCACTCAGCATCAAGTTGCGCAACGACGATGTCGCGTCCACGCTGCGCACGTCGAACATCCTCGTGGGATCGCTGGGGATGCTCGGCCGGCGGGCGGAGGCAACCACCGTATCCGAACGCGCGCTGGCGCTCGGCACGAACGCGTTCGGGGCCAACGACGTCCGGCTCTCGGATACGCTGGCCGCACTCGGCGGCCTTTCGCGCGACAAGGAGAATTTTCAGGAGGCTGCCGGCTATTTCGAGCGGGCTCTCGCCAGCCTGCAGGCTGCAAATGCGTCACCCCTCGACATTGCCTCCGCGATGGACAATCTGGGTGATGTCTACGGCCTGCTCGGTCGCTTCGACGACGGCGAGCGGCTGCTGAAGCAGGGGCTCGATCTGCTCGACCTCAACTTTCGCGGGAACGCCGAGGCTGCGCCGAATTACGACAAGATGCTCAACGATCTCGGCAACCTTCATTTGGACGCCGGTCGACTGGCGGAGGCGGAAGCGGTGATGCGGCGGTCGCTTGCGATCACCCGGGCGCGCAGCGGTGAAGGGGAACCGAACCTCGCGGCCATCATGGGCAATCTCGCAACCGTGCTCGAACATGAGGCGCGCTACGCCGAGGCCGAAAAGCTCTACCAGCAGACGCTTCAAGCCTATGAGAAGATCTACGGTCCCAACCATCCGACCACGGCGATCGGACTGAACAATCTCGCCAACGTCTACTCGGCCCAGGGCAAGAACGAAGCGGCCGCCGGCCTCCAGGAACGCGTGCTCGCAATCTATGAGAAGGCCTTTGGCGCGAATAGTCCCGAGGTCGGGCGGGCCCTCAACAATCTCGCCAACAGCTATGCGAGTCTCGGGCGCAATGCGCAGGCGATCGAACTCTACCGCCGCTCGCTCGCGGTCATGGAGCACAAGTTCGGCGAGGGCAGCGGCCCGACCGCGCTTGCGGCGGGCTCGCTCGGTCAGGCCCTGATGGATGCGGGCCAAATGGATGAGGCGAGGCAATACCTGTTGCGTTGTCTCGAGATCGATGAGCGCGCGCTCGGTACCACGCATCCCCACCTCGTCAAGGACCTGCGCAGCGTCGCGCTGCTCGACCTCAAAGCGGGCAATACGGCCGACGCACGCGGCAGGCTCGATCGTGCGCTCGCGATTGCGCAGGACAGGCTCGGGCCCGCTCACCATGACACCATTGCCACCCTGATCAATCTCGCCGATGTCGACCGCCGCGACGGCAAATGGCCGGATGCGTTGGCGCGGCTGCGGCTCGCCGCAGCTGCGCTCGGCGCGCAGCGGACCACGCAGTTCACCCGCTTCACCGAGATCGATCCCTGGTTGATCGATACGATCTGGCACGTCACGGGCGGCAAGCCTGACAATGCGGCGAGGGACGAGGCGTTCGGCGCGACGCAGCTCGCGCATGAGACCAAGGCCGGCGCGGCACTGGCGCAGATGGCAGCGCGTTTCGGCGCCGGCAATGACGCGATCGCCGGGCTGGTGCGGAAGCAGCAGGACCTGAAAGCCGGCCTCGAAGCGCTCGACAAGCGCGTGACATCAGAACTCGGACAGGCGGACGGCAAGCGTAACGACGCGTTGATCGCAAACCTTCGTGCTCAAATGACGCAAACGCAGAAATCGCTCGATGACGTCTCGGCGCAGCTCGACCGCGGTTTTCCGGCCTATGCCGAATTGTCCAATCCGCGGCCGATGTCGATCGCGCAGGCGCAGGGCCTGTTAAGGCCCGACGAAGCGCTGGTGGCGTTCATCGCACTCGGCGAAAAGAGCTACGCCTTCGCGGTGACGCGCGAGGCCAGCGCGCTGCACCAGATTGCGCTCGGCAGCCACGAGATCAGCGACCGCGTCGCTCATCTTCGCCTCGGGCTCGTCAATCCGCAAGCGGAGCAGGCGTCCTTCGATCTCGATGCATCCTTCGAGTTGTACATTGCGCTCTTCGGCCCCGTCGCGGCCGATATCGCCGGCAAGCCGAAACTGCTGATCGTCCCGGCCGGTGCGCTGACCAGCCTGCCGTTTCATGTGCTGGTGACGAAGAAGCCGGATCCGGCTCTGGCGCTCGCCGACCGCTACCGGCAGGCGGCGTGGCTGCTCAACGAGCGCGCCATCACAGTGCTGCCGTCGGTGCCGAGCCTGCGCGCGCTGCGCGGTTTTGCCAAGGAGTCGCGTGCGCAAAAGCCGTTCATCGGGTTCGGTGATCCAGTGTTGCAGCGTTCCCTCGCGGACAAGCGCCCGGGGCGCAACGTGCAGCCGTACCAGAGCTACTATGACGGCACGACCGTCGATCTCGAGCGCCTGCGCTCCGGCCTGCCGGCGCTGCCGGAAACCGCAGGCGAGCTCCAGGCCGTGGCGCGCGCGCTCGGCGCCTCGCCGCAGGAGGACGTCAAGCTCGGTCCGGCAGCCACGGTGACGAACGTCAACACGTTGCCGCTCGATCACTACCGCGTCGTGGATTTCGCCACTCACGGGCTCGTCGCCGGCGAGGTCAACGGCCTCAGTGAGCCCGCGCTCGTTCTGACGCTGCCGGATCGGCCGACCAGTGAGGACGACGGTCTGCTCACCGCGAGCCGGATCGCAAAGCTGAAGCTCGATGCCGACTGGGCGGTGCTGTCGGCCTGCAATACGGCCGCTGGCGACAGGCCCGGCGCGGAAGGTCTTTCGGGCCTCGCGCGCGCATTCTTTTATGCCGGTGCGCGAGCGCTCTTGGTGTCGCACTGGCCGGTCGATTCCGAGGCGGCCGTGCGGCTGACGACAGGCGCGTTCTCCGAGGTCACCGCGCATCCCGGCATCGGTCGCGCCGAAGCATTGCGGCGCGCGATGAAAGCTCTGATTGCGGACCGGTCGTCGCCGCGCAACGCTGATCCGGCCGTGTGGGCGCCGTTTGTGCTGGTGGGTGAGGGAGGTTCGTGAAATGCGCCAATTCATCAAACAGAGCGAGATGGCTCTATAAGAGCCCATCCTTCGAAGCTCATCGTGGCCAATTCGCGCCTGTCGACAAATACGTCGTTCGCCGAACGGCGTTGCTCTCGCCAATGAAATTGTCGTGACATGCGAGCGTTTCCGATCGGACAGCAGCAGGTTGTATTCATCGCTCGTTTGATGTCTAACCTCGCCTCGTTCGACTCACTCAAACAGGCAATGTAAGTATGTTTACAAGATTAAGTTGTGCGTCTATCCTCGCGGTTCTTTCCTGCATGCCAGCGTTCGCCGATACGTGCGCAGACCACTACGAGAGCAGTGGCGTGCCGCTGGTGACCGGCCTGACTCACAAGACCTGGATGGTCTTCCCGTCGGTCAATTCCACCGTCGCCCTGGACAAGATCACCCGCGCCGTTCTGGCAGAGGGCTTTGCCAATGTGAGCGTGGACAAGAAGCTCGGTACGTTGACCACACAGCAGGAAACGACCGGATCCGGTCGGCCACAGACCTTGCGGGTGGTCGTCCGCAATGACGCTAAAGGTAGCCGCGTCGACGCAGTATTCATCTTGCCGCCCGGGCAAGTGGCCCCGGGCGTCAGCAACAACCTGTGCCGTGTCGTGAACGCAGCCGGCCAATAAGCTCCGTCTCTCGATGGAGGGATGCTCAAGCTGAACCTGCAATACGCTCCAAACCAGCCGGCATGTTCTCACTTGCGGATGATCGCCGGTCATGTGTCGCCTTCGTCGCCGCGTAAGATCGTCGTACGCGGCGACGAAGCGTTCAAATAGCGTCAGTTCTGGTAGTAATTGTAGCCGCCGCGCGGCTGATAATATTGGCGGGGCTGCTGCTGATAGTAGTAGCCCTGCTGGCCGTAGCCTTGGCCATAATACTGCTGCTGCTGCTGCTGCTGCTGTTGCTGCTGGTAGACCTGCGCATCGTAGACTTGGCGAGTCGCCGAGCGCGGCGCCGGATAGCGCGCGCCGGTGTCGCTGCCGTCGGCCGGATAGATGTAGTTGTCGTTCTGCGGCATGTAGCGGCGCTGCTGCGGTTGCGGCGTGAGATCGACGGGCTCACCGGCGGCGGAGTATTGCTCGCCCGGCGGCTGCGCGGCGCGGGCCACCGCAGCGGCGTTGCGGACGCGCGGATTGCGCGCCAGCGCAACTTGCGCCGAGCCGCTCAGCGTCACCGTGGTGTTGAGCACGCCCTGCTCCTGCACCAGCGCATAGAGCGTCGAGGCATTCTGGCGCGACAGCCGCACGCAGCCATGCGAGGCCGGGGTGCCGAGCCGACTGACCGAATCGGTGCCGTGAATGGCATGCCCGATCTTGGTGAAGAAGATCGAGTGCGGCATCGGCGCGTCGTCGAATTCCTTGGAGTAGTGGTCCTCTTCCATGCGGAAGGCACGAAACGCCCCGCTCGGCGTCTCGCGTGAGGGGATGCCGGTCGACACCGGCCAGTGGTAGCGCTCGACGCCGTCGACTGCGACGGTCATCTGCTGACTGTCCTTGTCGATGGTGATCGCGACCTTGGCCTGCGCGGTGCCCGCGCTCAAAAACATCAGGGAAGTGAAAGCAATGAAAAAGGAACGCATCTGACTTCTGGCCTCCGGCCCGTTCACGCAAGCGCCGCGGCTCTCCGTCCCCCGGCGTGCAATATGCCTGCAATCCGGCGTTGGTTCCAGCAGCCTGCCCGCGCATCGTTAACGTGGCGCCGGGCGTAAGCAAGGCCACATTGTGCCACTGCCATGCCGTCGACGCTGACATTTTCGCGAGCCAGCGCGCTCATCTCGACGACAATCCGTCATAAACGCGCAACCATTTCGCCGCTTCTCGCGTTGAGCATGGCCTGCCTTTGACCGGCGGCTTTCGCCGCCGGCTATCCTTGGAAATGAAGATGAACAAAGCTCGTATCGCCGCCGCAGCCCTGCCGGCCGGTCTATCTGTCCGCCTGTTGTTCGCAGCCGCTGCCTTGCTCTTTGCCCTGTTGTTGCTGCCGCAGCCCGGCCATGCCCAAGGCATCGTGCGCGGCGCCCAGGAGGGCGCCTATGAGGGCAACCGGATCGCCGGTCCCGTGGGCGGTGCGGTCGGAGGCGCCGTTGGTGCCGGTGTCGGCGGAGCGGTGGGCGCGGTCGAAGGCGTGTTCGGCATTCCCCACCATTATTACCGCCACCACTGCCGCGGCTATTACGACGGCTATCATCGCTTCCATTGTTATCGATAAACCAACCGTCATTCCGGGACGCGCGCAGCGCGAGCCCGGATGCGGCAGAGATGGTGGATGAATGGATTCTCTGATGCGCAATTGCGCATCATAGTTCGCGCTTCGCACGCCCCGGAATGACAGTTGGTGGCTGGAGCCCCGGAATGACCACGGTGATCAATTCTTCAGCCGGTACCCCGTCCGGAAGATCCACCAGATGATGGCGAGGCACATCACCAAAAACGCCAGCGTCATGCCGATGCTGACCGACACGCTGACATCGGCGATCTCGTAGAAACTCCAGCGGAAGCCTGAGATCAGATAGACGACCGGGTTGAGCAGCGCGACGGTGTGCCATGCCGGCGGCAGCATGTTGACGGAATAGAAGCTGCCGCCGAGGAAGGTCAACGGCGTCACCACCAGCATCGGGATCATCTGCAGCTTCTCGAAGCCGTCGGCCCAGATGCCGATGATGAAGCCGAACAGGCTGAAGGTGACGGCCGTCAGCACCAGGAAGGTCAGCATCCAGATCGGGTGCAGGATGTGCAGCGGCACGAACAAGCCGGCGGTCGCCAGGATGATCAGGCCGAGAATGATCGACTTGGTCGCGGCCGCGCCGACATAGCCGAGCACGATCTCGAAATAGGAGATCGGCGCCGACAGGATCTCGTAGATGGTACCGACGAATTTCGGGAAGTAGATGCCGAACGAGGCATTCGCGATGCTCTGCGTCAGCACGGACAGCATCACCAGGCCCGGCACGATGAAGGTGCCGTAGCTGACGCCCTCGACTTCGCTGATGCGCGAGCCGATCGCGGCGCCGAACACCACGAAATAAAGCGAGGTCGAGACCACCGGCGAGACGATGCTTTGCAGCAGCGTGCGCCAGGTGCGCGCCATTTCGAACAAATAGATGGCGCGGATGGCGCGGTAGTTCATGACGTCCTCACGAGGTCGACGAAGATGTCCTCGAGCGACGATTGCGTCGTATCGAGATCGTTGAAGCGGATGCCGGCGGTGCGCAAGTCGCCGAGCAGGCTGGTGATGCCGGTGCGCTCGCCCTTGGTGTCGTAGTCGTAGACCAGCGTCGCGCCGCTGTCGCAGAGGTCGAGCTTGTACTGGCTCAGGCTCTCCGGCAACGCGCTGAGCTTACCTTGCAGGTGCAGCGTCAGCCGCTTCTTGCCGAGCTTCTGCATCAAGGTTGTCTTGTTCTCGACCAGCACGATCTCGCCCTTGTTGATGACGCCGATGCGGTCGGCCATCTCCTCGGCTTCCTCGATGTAATGCGTGGTGAGGATGATGGTGACGCCGGACTGCTGAAGGGTGCGCACCACCTCCCACATGCCCTTGCGCAGTTCGACATCGACGCCGGCGGTCGGCTCGTCCAGGAACAGGATCTGCGGCTCGTGCGACAGCGCCTTCGCGATCATCACGCGCCGCTTCATGCCGCCGGAGAGGGTGAGGATCTTGTTGTCTTTCTTCTCCCACAGCGAGAGGTCCTTCAGCACCTTCTCGATATATGCCGGGTTCTTCGGCTTGCCGAACAGGCCGCGGGAGAAGCTGACGGTCGCCCACACGCTCTCGAACGCGTCGGTGTGCAGCTCCTGCGGCACGAGGCCTATCAGCGAGCGCGCCTTGCGGTACGAGGTCTGGATGTTCTCGCCGCCGACGGTAACCTTGCCCTCGCTCGGATTGGCGATGCCACAGATGATGGAGATCAGCGTGGTCTTGCCTGCGCCATTGGGACCGAGCAGGGCAAAGATCTCGCCGCGCTTGATGTCGAGGTTGACGTTTTTCAGTGCCTTGAAGCCGGACCCATAGGTTTTGGACAGGTTGGCGACGGAGATGATGGAGGACATGATGGCCGGACGGCTGGGGAAGGGAGGCTGGAACCCCCACCCGGCGAGGGCAGGTCAGCGGAGCCCTGAAATAGGAATGCACTTGCCCGGCCGCAATTCCCCGGAGAAAAATGGCCTCAAGACAGGCCCTTGGCTGGGCAACTGTTGCGCAACAGTCACGGGCTGCGGCTAAGATTGTCACTCACGCGGCTCTTTGTTGCGTCTGCGAGCGGGCCGTGGCTACGATTCCGGCCAAATCGCGAAGCCTATGTCCCCAGGGAAACAGATCGATGAGACCGAACGGCCGTCACGCAGCCGGCGCCAGCCAGTTGTCCGCCATCCGTATGTGGGCGATGTGCCTGCTCCTGCTGTCAGCTGTTGCCATGAGCCCGACCACCGCCAAGGCTGCGCCGTCCTCGGCGGCCGCCACGACCCATGTCTACCTGCTGCGCGGGGTACTCAATATCTTCTCGCTGGGCCTCGACACGATCGGCGCCCGGCTCGAGCAGCAGGGCATCCCCGTGACGGTCGCCAATTTCGTGTCCTGGTCCTCGCTCGCCGATGAGGCGGCGACCGCCTACAGGTCCGGCCGGATCAAGACCATCATCCTGGTCGGGCATTCCTCGGGCGCGACCGCGCTGCCGGACATGATCGCCAAGCTCAACCAGCTCGGCGTCCCCGTGAAGCTCGCGATCGGCCTCGACTCCGTGTTCAAGACCAGGCTGTCGACCGGCGCCGAGCGCTACATCAACATCTATATCGGCGACGGCCCTGGCGAGCCGGTGCGCGCCGCGAACGGTCTCCGCGGCAAGCTCGACAATGTCGACGTGCGCGGCACCGGCGTCGGCCACATCACCATCGACAAGAACGAAGCGATCCAGCGCCGCGTGATCGCCGAGATCGACGCCGCGATCGCTCGCTCGCGCGGTCCGGCCGCACCGGTTGCTGAACCCGGCGCGCCGCGACCTGCGCGCTCCGCTGCGGCAACGGCGCCGGCGCGGAACTGAGCCTTCAGCCGGAGACCACGTTTCTGCCGCCGTCGACATCCAGGTCGACGGCGGCATTGTTTTCATCGCAGCCGGCCCAGGAAGTCGCGAATGCTGCTCGCGATCTCGCGCGCATGCGTTTCCAGCGCGAAATGGCCGGTGTCGAAGAACTGGACCACGGCATTCGGATTGTCGCGCTTGAATGCTTCGGCGCCCGGCGGGATGAAGAACGGATCGTTCCTGCCCCAGACCGCCAGGAACGGGGGCTTGTGCGTGCGGAAATAGCTCTGGAATGACGGATAGAGCGCGACGTTGCTCTTGTAGTCGCCGAACAGATCGAGCTGCACGTCGTCCGAGCCTGGGCGCGCCAGGTAGAAATTGTCGAGGTTCTGGCCGTCCGGCGACACCATGGTCGCATCAGGTACGCCGTGGGTGTATTGCCAGCGCGTCGTCTCCGGCGTGAGAAAGGCGCGCAGCGCCTCGCGGTTGGCCGGCGAGGGATCCTGCCAATAGGCCTTGATCGGAGTCCAGCCGTCGCTGAGGCCGTCCTCATAGGCGTTGCCGTTCTGCGAAATAATGGCCGTGATCCGCTCGGGATGGCTGAGCGCAAGCCGAAAGCCGGTCGGCGCGCCGTAGTCGAACACGTAGACCGCGAAGCGATCGAAGCCGATGATTTCGGTGAAGCGCTCGATCACATGCGCGATGTTGTCGAAGGTGTAATGGAAGGTCTCGCGCGGCGGCATGTCGGACTGGCCGAAGCCGGGAAGATCGGGCGCGACGATGTGATACTTGTCGGCGAGCGGCGGGATCAGGTCGCGGAACATGTGGCCGGCGCTGGGAAAGCCATGCAGCAGCAGAAGCTTTGGCGCACCTTTGGGCCCGGCTTCGCGATAGAACACCTTGAAGCCGTCGACGTCGGCTGTGCGATATCTGGTGGTGGTCATGACATCCTCTGTTTTGGAAATCTGATCAGGCGACATCGTCGGCCAGAGACGTCAGCGGAAACGGTGCCGCCTGGGTCCTGATGCCTCAGCCCCGAGCGCCGTGATGACACGCGCCTAGCTCGACCGATCCGCCCAGGGTCGGACCACGGTCACACCTGCTTTGGCCATTTTCGCCTCCTGCCTGGTAACCTGTATAATAGCTTGAAGCGGGTTATGTTTAGGCGTGGTAACTTGTCAAGTGGCATTTTACAGGTTATTTCCGTGATGTTTCCTCCGGCTGGGGAGCCGCACATGCCAAACAGACCGCCCGCCCTGTTCGTTGCCGACTCGCTCGGCCTCGATTTCCTGAATTCGATCGCGACGCCGGTCGATACGCCCGTCGACTGGATCGACGACGGCGATGGACTGGTCGACTGGCTGGCCCAGGCCAGGCTGGTGCCGGCGGATGAGCTGGACGAGCTGAAGGCTGGCGCGATGCCGGGCGAATTGGACAAGGTCGCCGATCAGGCCCGCGCCTTGCGCGAGTGGTTCAGGACGTTCGTGCGCAAGCATGCGGGCCGTCCGCTCGGCGCAGAGGCGCTACAGGAGCTCGGTCCGCTCAACAGCCTCCTGGAGCGCGACGAAGCGTTCAGCCGGATCGAACCGCGACACGGCGATGGCGGCCTCGCGCTACGGATGACGCGGCGCTGGCGGTCCGCCGAATCTTTGCTGCTGCCGGTCGGCGAGGCGCTGGCGAAGTTCGTGTGCGAGGAGGATTTTTCGAACGTGAAGGCGTGCGAAGGCCATCACTGCACGATGATGTTCGCCGACCACACCCGCCGGCGCGCGCGGCGATGGTGCAGCATGGCGCTCTGCGGCAACCGCGCCAAGCAGGCCGCGCATCGCAACAGGCTCAAGAGCAGGCTGTGACGGCCTAAGGCAACCGGTGAGAGACCCGGGCCGTGACCCGGGTCTCGTCCTTAAGGTTACGCGACCTGGGCGAGATCATCGTGGCAGGGATAGTCGGTGTAGCCCCGCTCGTCGCCGCCATAGAAGGTGTCGCGATCGTGCGGGCTGAGCGTCAAGTTGCGGCGCAGCCGCTCGACCAGATCGGGGTTTGCCGCAAAGTGTCGGCCGAAGGCGACGAGGTCGGCATCACCGCTCTCGACGATCGCTTCCGCGCTGTCGCGCTCGAAGCCACCGGCGGCGATGATCGGTCCCTTGAAGACGCGACGCAATTGATGCGCCGCGACCGGCGGCAGACCATCGGCGCGTAGCTTCGAGCCGTCGATCCGCGGTTCGATCAGATGCAGATAGGCCAGACCAAAGCGGTTGAGCCGTGCGGCCGCATGGCCGAACAATGCATCCGGGTTGCTGTCTGACATCGAGCCGAAGGTGCCGCTCGGACCGAGCCGGACGCCGACGCGCTCGCCACCCCAGACCGAGGTGACGGCCTCGGTCACTTCCAGCAGGAAGCGCGTGCGGTTCTCGATCGAGCCGCCATAGATATCGGTGCGCTTGTTCGAGCCGTCCTGGAGGAATTGGTCGATCAGGTAACCATTGGCGCCGGCGGCCGATGCTGTTCGGCCAGCCGACCGACGAGGCCGCGGTGTACGAGGCAATGCCCCGCGCGCAGGTCGTGTTCGGCGAACTGGCGCGGCTGCTCGGGAATGCCGATTGGTTCGGCGGGGACAGCGTGAGCCTTGCCGATCTCATGGCCGCACCGCATTGTGATTTCTTTGCCCAGACGCCCGAATGGCCAGCACTTACCGCAGGGCGCGCCAACCTCGTTAACCGGCTCGCGCGCGCCGAAAATCGCGCATCTCTGAAAGCCACGACCTGGGCCAGGGTCAAGGAGATGGTCGCAGCCGGCTGATCCGTGCCCCAAAAACCGCCAAATCGGCGGTCACTAAGCCCCGCGAGGGCGGCCCGTTGCCTCCTGTGGTGGGGACTTATGCTTGATCCAAGGCGAATGGTTGTGCTGGCGGCGGTTGTGCTGCTCGCCTTGAATGCCGGCGCGGCCGTGGCTTCGCCGGCCAAGCCGAAGCCGACTGCGATTGCGACGGCCGTGCCGACAGCTCCGCCATCGCCTCCCCAGGTGCAGCTGCCACCGCCGAAGATCTACCTGTTCCGCGGCGCCATGGGCCCGATCTTCTCGACCGGCATGGACCGGCTCAGCGAGAAACTGACCAAGGCCGGCTTCTCGGCCGACGTCTACGAATTCACCCTCTGCCGGCTGGTCGGCAACCGCGTCATCTCCAGCTACAAGGAGAGCCCGGCCCCGATCGTGATGATCGGCCATTCCATGGGCGGGCTGTGCTCGATCATCATCTCCGAGATGGCGGCCAAGGAGAACATCCCGGTCAGCCTCGTTATCATCATCGACCCTGCGCACGCGACCGGCAACGTGCCGCTCAATGTCGAGCGCTTCATCAACATCTTCATGTCTGACAGCGTGCTCGGTGGCGGCGACGTCGTAGCCGAGCCCGGCTACCGCGGTCATTATGCGAGCTTCGACCTCAAGGAAAACTCGCGCGTCACGCACATCAACATCGAGAAGTCGGACGACATCCATCGCCAGATCATCGACATGGTGACGCAGCTGCCGCGCATCCCGCCGCAGACCCAGGTCGATGCAGTGCCGCTGCGCTATGTCGTGCCCGCGAACACGCCCGTCGAGCTCTGGGATTCCGGCGTGCGCGTGCCCGTGCGGGCCGGCGACACGATGGAGAGCATCGCCGCAGCCAATCGCGTGCCGCTATGGTCGATCGCGCAGAGCAACTCGCTGCCGGAGAACGCGCCGCTCACCCCCGGCCAGTCGATCATCGTCCCGCGTCATCTGATGCCGCTCGAGCCGGCCGCTGCCATGGCAACGCCGCCGGGCCGGCGGTAGGCATGCCGCGAATCCGGAGCGTCTTGAGCAACCGGCCGTTCCACAAATTCGTCGTGCCCCGGCAGCTTGGGCAGGCCAATGTCACACGATGAGATCGTGTTGCATATGAGGGGCGACCAAGCCGTGTCCGTGGTGAGCGCCATTGTCCGGCTGGAAGTCCTCGGTCGTTGGCGCCGCGTCGGCATGCCCCTTGGCTTCTGCCGCGCGTCCGTGCTCATCGCGCGGTGAGGGGAGATCGCTCACAAGCGTGATGCTCGATGTCTCGTGACCCGGATTCAAGAACTTGAAGGAATGGCCGGGTTCACGCGCGTTTTCGTCCGAGCCGAACGCGCCATGAGCCTTGGACAGCCATTGCGCATCGGGCACGTCGAGCCACTCCGCGCGGGCATGGCCGTGTTCGTTCGCTTGACGATAGATCCAACGATCTCCGTCGTCATTCTCGAACCATTTCAGGGGGCTGGATTCGACCGCGCTGTCCGTATCGGCAGCGCTTGCTTGGTCGGTAGCTTCGATGGCGTTGCCATTGTTGACGTGTTGATCGGCCGCAAGCTGGACGGCATTTTGCGTGCCGAGAGTGACATCCACTATCGAATGACTTTCGGTCCCTGTGCCGGCTGTTGGACCACTCCCCTTCGAATGTGCGCTGTCGGCGGTCTCGGTCCGGTCGAAGACAAATCTGGAGTCCGTCGACGGCGAAATGCTGACCTGTTCCGAGAAAGTGGGCTGCGCCGCAGTGCCGTCCGCGCTGGAAGAGAAGGAATTGTCGTTCGACGCGGTCCGGCTCTGATCGACGGCGGAGTGATGGCTCACGTCGGTTGTTTGGGGAACTGAGCTTCCGTCGACCGAGCGGGAGCCGCTACTGTCCGTCGTGCCGGAGGAGGCGTCGGATGTGCTGACCGTAACGATGGCCGCGCCGCTTTGTGTCGTTGCAGTCGGGTCAATGGCGTCGCTGACCGCGGCGGCCGGTGCCGCGGCCGAGTCCACGATGAAATCGGACGATTCGATGGTCGCGACGCCCTGTAGATGAATCTCGACCAGGCTGGAATCGCCGATATGAAGGGAGTGATCCGTTGGATTGACAAACACGACCGTCTCGTTGGCCGAGCTGTCGTAAAGCCAGGCGATGGTGTGCGCCGGCACAGGCGTGCCTGCCGAGTTCAATGCCAGGATCACGAATCCGAGCGCACCGATGGCCGTCAGATCGATCTTGTCGGATCCCGATGCGAAATCAGTGATGGTGTCGAACCGGCCCGCTCGGGAATCCGCAGCCGCGAGATAAACGAAAACATCATTGCCGTTGCCGCCCGTGAGCTTGTCCGCCCCGAGCCCGCCGATGATGGTGTCGTTGCCGTTACTGCCGTCGATATTGTCTCGTCCCGAGCCGCCGTAGATGACGTCGTCCCCGTTATTGCCTTTCGTCGTATCGTTGCTCGATCCGCCGAAGATCGTGTCATTCACGCCGGAGCCGTTGAGGGTGTCCTCGCCGGCGCCGCCATAGATGATCTGAGCGGTATTGCTGCCGCCAGCGGTGTGGTCATCACCGGGAGTTCCGTGGACGGACGGGGGATCCGATACGACGGTGTGCCCTACTGCCAGATTGTCGAAATCGTTGGGATCGCCATCGCCGGCGCCATGGATGGTGATCGTGATCTCCTGCCTGGTGCCATCGATGGTCGTGACAGTGAAGTGATCTTTGAGCGTATCGCCGACATCGAGCGCGTCGACCACGCAGTTGTTGTTGTCGAGCGTATAGGTCCATACGCCGGCCGCCGTCATCGTGAAGGTACCGTAGCCGCAGTCGCTTGCCGTGGGGCAGGGCACCGCGGTGAAGGTGTTGGACGGATTGTCGACGTCGGTGTCGCCGAGCGTGCCGGTCGCGACCGGCTTGCCGCATGAGATGCCGCCGGCTTCGAGCACCGAGCCTGTCGTGTCACCAAAGATGACGGCCGCGTCATTGGTGCCATGGATAGTGATCGTCACCACCTGCGGCGTGCCGTCGATGGTCGTCACTGTGAACCGATCGGTCAGCGTATCGCAGACGTTGAGAGCCTGCACCGTGCTGTTGTTGTTGTCGAGCGTGTAGGTCCACACGCCTGTCGCCGTCATCGTAAAGGTCCCGAAGCCGCCCGCGCTCGGCTTTGGAGAACTCACGGCGGTGAAGGTGTTGGGTGGATTGTCGGGATCGGTGTCGGTAAGCAAGCCGGTTGCAGTTGGCCGGCCAGGCATCTGATTGTCGACGCATCCGGCCTCGATCACCGCGCCGGTCTTGCATCCGGAGATGACGGCCGGATCGTTGCTGCCGTTGATCGTGATCGTCACCACCTGCGGGGTGCCGTCGATCGTGGTAACCGTGAAGCTGTCGGTCAGCGTGTCGCCATTGTTGAGCGCCTGCACCTTGCTGTTGGCATTGTTGAGTGCATAGGTCCACGCGCCGTCCGCCGTGATCGTAAAGCAGCCGTAGCCGCCCGAGCTTGCCGTCGGCGAACCGATCGCCACGAACGTGTTGGAGGGATTGTCGACATCGACGTCTGTAAGCGTGCCCGTCGCGACCGGCTTACCGGGCGATGCGCAGCTCGCTTCGATGACTGAACCGGCCGTGTCGCCGGAGACGACGGCGGCATCGTTGCTGCCATGGATGGTGATCGTTATGACTTGCGGTGTGCCGTCGATGCTGGTCACGGTAAAGCTGTCGGTCAGGGTATCGCCGACATTGAGGGCCTGGACCGCATGATTGGTATTATCGACGGTGTAGGCCCACAGCCCGGCTGCGGTCATCGTGAAGCTGCCGTAGCCGCCCGTGCTCTTGGTCGGGGAGCTGACCGTCGTGAAGGTGTTGGGCGGGTTGTCGACGTCCGTGTCAGTGAGCGTGCCGGTTGCCGTTGGCGTGCCCGGCATCACGTTGGCGACACCGCCTGCCTCCGCCACCGTGCCACCGGCGTTGCCTGAGATGATGGCCGCGTCGTTGACGCCGTTGATGTCGATCGTGAAGGTCTGGCTCACCGAGAGCGAGCCGTCCGAGACGGTGACGACAAAGCCTGTGGTCGTCGGCGACTGCAGGGCATTGATCGCATCGTTGTTCGGAACGAAAGTGTAGGCGCCGGACGTGCTGTTCAAGAAAAGGGTGCCGAAGGGGCCCGTCTGCGAAAGATTGAATGTCTCGCCGTTCAGGACCGTATTGCCGGCCGTTCCTCCGCTGAGGCCGAACGTCAGCACGGCATCGCTGTTGGGACTGCTGGCCGCGAAAGTGCCGCTTGTCGCTGTGAACTTGTCGAAAGTGCTCGTGTCGATTTCGATTGGCCCGACCGGCACAGCCAGCGACGGCGGCGCGCGTACGATTATGACTTCGTTGATCGGGATGACGAATGTCGGCAGGGGCGGAAGCACGTTCGGCGGCGCGGGCGAATCTTCCGGAGTGAAGTTGATCGGCTCCACGGGAAACGTACCGACGGACGGTGGTGTACCTGATCCTGTCGCACCATGCGTTAGATTGGCGAGCACGTCCTGTTGAGCCGCCTGCAACTCCTCCATTCGAGCGGCGCTATTGGTGACCTGGCTCACGCTGACCGACGAACCGATCCTGTTCAGGACGACGGTCTCGGCGGGATCTTCAACGATGATGTGTCGAGGTATGGCTTCCTTGGTAATGAGCTCGAAGACGCCGTGCTGCATGTCCTTGTAGTTGATCTTGTCGTCATCCAGGAATGTGGCGTCCGGGTCCGCGGCGTTTGCGTCCGGCATCATCGAGAAAGTCAATGCGGCAAGGGTCAAGATTCCGAATCCGCTTGAATAGGAGCGGCCGCGAATGCTTCCCATGGGCGTGTCGACCGTCAGGGTTCCGCCGTCTTCAAGTCGGCCGGCTGCGAAGGAAAAGCTTCCTCTGGTGACCGCAAGCACGATCGACCGCACGGTGCCGTCGGGATCGTAGACGTACTCGCTCAGCTCGATGCGAGCCCCGCTGGCGACGTTGAAGACGGTGCCGTCGACAAGCAGAATTCCGATCTGCCCGTCCGTCGCGGTCTCGATTATGTCGCCATGGCAGACAGGGTCGCCAACGCTGACTTGCACCGCCGCGCCGCTATCACGCGTCAACGTGGCATGACCCATCGCTGTCTGAACGATGCCGATGATTTGGTGAGGTAGAGTCGAGACGGCCTCATCCGTGGGTTCAACGCCGGACGCAACTAACATTGGATGTAGCCTCGCCTGCTGGATAGTTCAGGCTCGGTGCGATGCCGCAGTCTTCTTGTTGGTTTTGCCTACGCCACGGGGCAAATAGATTAGCGTTGGCAAACTTGGGCTTGCACGCCGAAAACGTCTGATGAAGAAAACCGATCTTAATACGTATAGCCAAGAGGATGACGGGTTCACGCGAACGGCAATGCCCGACGCGAGCGGGTGTTGTCTCTCAAGAACAGTTCACGATTGAGCTGCGCAAAACAAAATGTGACTTACTTTTGGTGGTCAGGCAAATGGCTTGGAACTAAGATCGATGGCAAAAAAGAGGTACTCCATCTGGGGGACTGGTCCGCAGGACCGATCCAGGTCGTAGATACCCGTGATGCATGAGGTGCAGGCTTAAGCCAGGGTTCAACGAGACATCAAGCGGCCACGCGAACGAGATCTTCTCGGAAAGGGCGGGTCATGTGCAGGCAAACGATAGCTGCTTTGGTGGCCGGTTTCGTTTGGGTATTTGCGAATGTTCTCGCTGGTCCAGCGCAAGCGCAAGTCAACCCTGCGACGCCCGCCGTTCAGGATGCTGCGGCAAAACCCATCGGTAAGGTCATAGTCGTCGTCGGCTCGGTCACGATCGAGCACAAAGGCGCGGTCGTGGTCCAGGCGAACCTCGGAGATCAGGCCGCCCAAACCAGGGTTGGCGATGTCGTCTATCTGGGCGATGTGGTGCGAACCGAGGCCGACAGCCGGGTCGGCATCAACTTCAGCGATGGGTCCTCGTTCAATCTGTCGAGCAACGCCCGCATGACTCTGGACGAGTACGTGTATGAGCCTGAGGGAAAATCCAACGCGACGTTCTTCAATCTGACCAAGGGGACGGCCACGTTTGTTGCCGGCAAGGTCGCCAAGACAGGCGATATGAAGGTCGATACGCCGGTCGCAACCATGGGAATCCGAGGCACCACGCCGCACATCGAAATTTCGGATGATGGTTCTACCAAGTTTTCGACTCTTATCGAAGAGGGCAAGAGCAAATTGCTCAAGAAGCGCGCAGCCGCCAAGACGCCGCAGCGCGCAGACGCGGCCGATCGCAAGCTGAACATCTGCCGAGGATGCTAAAGCGAATTCGTGCTGCTCGGTCTGTTTCCATTGGGGCCTGATACGGACATGACCATGAGGGCCGCCATCATCGACAGCGTCGCACCCATTCTCGTCTTGCTGTTGCTCGGTTCACCGGCGGCGGCGCAGCAGTTGCAGAAGCATAGCCAGCTCAAGAGCATCGAACAGTGCAATGGTGCGGACCGCATCCCGCCTCAAGCCAGGATCGCCGGCTGTACGGCGCTCATCGATTCCGGTGAGGCCAAGGCGGACGCGCTGGCCGTGGCGTACAACAATCGCGGCAATGCGTACACCGCAACAGCGGAGTACGACCGGGCGATCAGAGATTTCGATCAGGCCATAGAGCTCGCG
Organism: Bradyrhizobium neotropicale; assembly: GCF_001641695.1. GTDB lineage: Bacteria > Pseudomonadota > Alphaproteobacteria > Rhizobiales > Xanthobacteraceae > Bradyrhizobium > Bradyrhizobium neotropicale. The sequence continues at coordinate 171,420 of NZ_LSEF01000037.1, read as the reverse complement.
TCAGCTTACGCCAAGCCCATGAACAACCGCGGCGTGGCCTACCTGAGGAAGGGAGCATATGACGACGCGGTCAAGGCGTTCGACCAGGCCATCGAGGTCAACCCCAATTACGGCGGCGCCTTCGCCAACCGTGGGGAAGCCTACCTGAAAATGAACCAGTTCGAGCGCGCCGCGCGCGATTTCGACGAGGCCATTCGTCTCGATCCGAATTCCAGTCTTGCCTGGAGCGGACGTTGCTGGATCCGAGCGATCCTCGGCGATCTGCAGGCCGGGCTCGACGACTGCAACAGGGCGATTCAGTCGGGACCGGAAAATGCTGCGACATACGACTCGCGAGCGCTGATCCATTTGAAGATGAGCCAACTCGCTGCGGCCATCGATGACTACAATTCGGCGCTGCGTGTCGAGCCACGCTTGGCAAGCGCGCTTTATGGACGCGGGCTTGCCAAGCTCAGGCAGGGTGACAAAGCCGGCGGCAACAGCGACATCTCGGCGGCAAGGATCATCGAGGCCAAGGTCGCTGACGATTTCGCCCGCCATGGCGTGCAGTGACGCCGGCCAAGGGGCGACTTGGTCCATAGCCGAGGTGTTCTGCCTGAGTGAGCCCCGTTAGCGCTTTCTGAATGTTTCGCGCGCATCATGCGAGGCTGACACGCCATTCATCCACGTGTTGTCCGGGAAGGCCTGCGCCGGTCGGGTTTGCCTCCATTCCCGGCCTTCGAAGGCCCCGGACGGTCAATTTTGTAAGTAACCAATTACCTCGTGTCCTTGTCAGCAAAAGCGCGGACGGGAACGGTCGGTTTCGGTCTGGATCAATGGTCACCTGATCGGGTCCACATTCTGCGCGGCAGGAACGGGAAGGCGTAGGTCACCGGTGGAAGAGCGACGCAGAGAGCAGCGCACGTCCGTCAGCGAGATCGCCTACATTGCCGGCGACGGATCCAGCATGCGATGCCACGTGGTCAATCTGTCCGATCATGGCGCCGCGATCGAGATATCGGACAAGATCTATGTCCGACCCCGCTTCAAGCTGATGCTGGAGAGGAGCCGTACGATCAGGGATTGTCGCGTGATCTGGTCCAGCGGAAATCGCATTGGCGTTGAATTTGTGGACTAGAGGGCCCGGAGACGCTCCGGGCCGTGATGGTCGAGGAAGACTCAGGCCGCCGATCTCCCTCAACCAGTCTGGCATCGGATGTCACTCCGATCGCGTGCTCTCCCGAGACTGTTAGACGTTCGAGCCGTGGATCGCGTCGATCACGGCGTCGGTGACTTCCTCGGTCGTCGCCTTGCCGCCGACGTCAGGCGTCAGCACGCCGGCCGCGCAGACGCGCTCGACGGCCACCATCAGCCGGTTCGCTGCGTCCTTCTCGCCGAGATGCTCGAGCATCTGCGCGCCGGTCCAGAAGGTGGCCACCGGATTGGCGATGCCCTTGCCGGTGATGTCGAAGGCCGAGCCGTGGATCGGCTCGAACATCGACGGGAAGCGGCGCTGCGGATCGATGTTGCCGGTCGGCGCCACGCCGAGGCTGCCGGCGAGCGCGCCGGCGAGATCGGAGAGGATGTCGGCGTGGAGATTGGTCGCGACAATGGTGTCGAGGCTCTTCGGATGCAGCGTCATGCGCACGGTCATGGCATCGACCAGCACCTTGTCCCAGGTGACGTCGGGGAATTCGCGCGCGACCTCGGCGGCGATCTCGTCCCACATCACCATGCCGTGGCGCTGCGCGTTCGACTTGGTCACCACCGTGAGCAGCTTGCGCGGACGCGACTGCGCGAGCTGGAACGCATAGCGCATGATGCGCGTGACGCCGACGCGGGTGAACACCGCGACCTCGGTGCCGACTTCTTCGGGCAGGCCCTTGTGGGCGCGGCCGCCCATGCCGGCATATTCGCCTTCCGAGTTCTCCCGCACGATCACCCAGTCGAGATCGCCGACGCCGACATTGCGCAGTGGCGAGGCGACGCCCGGCAGGATCTTGGTCGGCCGCACATTGGCGTACTGGTCGAAGCCCTGGCAGATCGGCAGGCGCAGGCCCCACAGCGTGATGTGGTCGGGCACGTCGGGTGCGCCGACCGCGCCGAAATAGATCGCGTCGAACTTCTTCAGTTCGGCGAGGCCATCGGCCGGCATCATCACGCCGTGCTTCTTGTAGTAGTCCGAGCCCCAGTCGAAGGTCTTGACGTTGAAGGCGAGGTCGCCGCTGCGCTTTGCCAGCGCCTCCAGCACACGGACGCCGGCGGAGATGACCTCGGGGCCGATTCCGTCGGCGGGGATTGCTGCGATCGAATGGGTACGCATGGGAATGCTCCGTTTGAGATATCAGTGGGATTGCGTGACGGGCTCGGCGCGTACGGTCTGCGCACGCGACAATAGCAGGGTGAGGACAGCGGAGAGAACGAGCAGGCCGCCGACGAAGTAAAGTCCGCCGACGAAACTGCCGGTCTGGTCCTTGACCCAGCCGATCATGGCGGGTCCGACGAAGCCACCGAGATTGCCGATCGAGTTGATGGTGGCGATCCCGGCCGCGGCGGCCGACCCCGACAGGAACATCGTCGGCATGCTCCAGAGCGGCGGCTTGGCCGAGGAGATGCCGATATTGACCAGCGCCAGCGCGACGAGAACGCTGACCACGCCGGTTGCAAGGCCGGCGAAGGCGAGACCTGCGGCAGCGAGCAGACAGGCCCAGACAACGTGCCAGGTGCGCTCGCCGGTCCGGTCCGAGTGCCGCGCCCACAGGATCATGGCGACGACGGCGGCGGTCGCGGGCACCGCGTTGAGGAAGCCGACCTGGAGCGAGGACAGGCCGAACTGCTTGATGATCTGCGGTGCCCAGACGCCGAGCGTGTAGAGGCCGGCCGAGGTACCGAAATAGATCAGCGACAGTGCCAGCACGCGCGGATCGGCAAGCCCGCGCCAGATGCTGTGGCTCGCGGTCGCGGCCTTGCTCGTGGTCTCCGCGTTCATGGCCTCGACCAGCCACCGGCGCTCGTCGTCCGCGAGCCATGTGGCCTTCTCCGGACGGTCGGTCAGGAACACCAGCACGACGAAGCCGAGCACCACCGCCGGCAGCGCCTCCAGCACGAACAGCCATTGCCAGCCCTTCAAGCCGAGCAGGCCGTCCATCTCCAGAAGCGCGCCGGAGATCGGCGACCCCAGCACGGTCGAGAGCGGCGCCGCGGCCATGAACAGCGCGGTCACCGCGGCGCGTTGGCGCGCCGGGAACCAGTAGGAGAGGTAGAGGATGATGCCGGGAAAGAAGCCGGCTTCGGCGACGCCGAGCAGGAAGCGCAGCACGTAGAAGCTGGTCGCGCCCTGCACGAAGGCCATCGCAGCCGACACCAGGCCCCAGGTGATCATCACCCGTGCGATCCAGATCCGTGCGCCGACCTTGTGCAGGATGATGTTGGAGGGCACCTCGAACAGGAAATAGCCCCAGAAGAAGATGCCGGCGCCGAAGCCGTAGACCGCCGGCGACAGGCCGATGTCCTTGTTCATCGTCAGCGAGGCGAAGCCGATATTGACGCGGTCGATGAAGGCCACGAAGTAGAGCAGCATGATGAAGGGAACGATGCGCAACGTGATCTTGCGCAGCACGCGCGTCTGAAGCTCGCTCGCCACCCTGGCCTCCTCGATATCTGGTTTATCGTTGTGCCGGCGGACCCTTAAGGTCCACGCCATCAGCAAGCCTAGGCGAGGAGAAGAGGCGGACTCAATTGGCGCTGCTTTATACAAAAAAATGATATAATCCAGGGAAAGATCGGGCGAGAGGATTCGGAACAGGACCGGCGAATGGAATTGCATCAGCTTCGATGCTTCGTGGCGGCAGCCGATCAGCTGCATTTCGGCCGGGCGGCGCAGCATCTCCAGATGCTGCCCTCCGCGCTCGGGCGCCAGATCAGGCTGCTCGAGGAGGATCTGGGAACGCGGCTGTTCGCGCGGACGACGCGCGCCGTGTCGCTCACCGAAGACGGCACGACGCTGCTGCGTGATGCCCGCGCCATCCTCGCCCGCGTCGAGGCGGTCGAGAGCAACTTACGCAACCGCTCCCGCGAGCAGACCGCGCGGCGGCTGCGGGTCGGCGCCATCGACAGCGCCGCGGCGGGACTGCTGCCGCTGCTCTTGCGCGACTTTCGCGCCAAGCATCCGGAGATCGCGGTGCAGCTTCTGGAGGACAAGACCGTCCGGCTGCTTCCGAAGATTCTGACCGGCGCGCTCGATCTCGCCTTCGTCCGGCCGCCCGACCGGCCGGACAAGCGGCTCGAATTCCGCCCTCTCTTCCAGGAGACCGCGATCGTGGCGTTCCCGCAGCGGCATGCGCTCGCTGGGAAGAAGTCGATCGCATTGTCCGAGATCGCGGACGAACAGATGCTGGTGCCGGACCGCCGCTCGCGGCCGCACAGCTACGACCTCACCATAAAGCTGTTCGAGCAGGCCGGCCTGACGCCGCGGATCGTGCAGGTCGCCGACGAGAAGCAGACCATCATCAATTTGGTCGCAACCCGTCTTGGCGTTGCGATCGTGCCGCGCTGGACGACGCGGATGGCGGTCTCGGGCGTGCGGTTCGTTCCGCTGCGGCCGCGGCAGAGCGGCCCGGTCGGCCGGCTGCCGCTGGCGGCGGCATGGCTGCGCGCCTCGCGCGATCCGGTTCGTGATGCGATGCTGTCCGTGCTGGAAGCGCGCCTGCGCAGCTATGCGCGGGAGGCTTGAAGAGCTATGACACCGGCTTGGCGAGAAAGTACGATGCGATGACCGAACAGAGAGCTTCGAACGAATTGCGGGTGGCGATCGCCGGTCTGGGCTCGATCGGCACCAAGATCGCGACCGCGCTCGATCAGGGCATCGAAGGGTTGGCGCTGTCGGCCGTCGCGGTGCGAGATCCCGCCAAGCATCAGGCCTTCCTGAGTGGCCTCCGCCGCCCGCCGCAGGTCGTGCCGATCGATCAGCTCGGCGATGCCGCGGACATCGTGGTCGAATGTGCGCCGAGCCGGCATCTGCGCTCGATCGTCGAACCGGCGGTGAAGCGCGGCAAGACCGCGGTCGTCGTCAGTGTCGGCGCGCTGCTGGACAATTCCGATCTCATCGATCTCGCCCGCGCCAATGGCGGGCGCATCATCGTGCCAACCGGTGCGTTGATCGGGCTCGATGCCGTCAACGCCGCCGCGGTCGGCACCATCCATTCGGTGAAGATGGTCACGCGCAAGCCGATCGATGGGCTGAAGGGCGCGCCGTTCATCGTCGAGAACGGCATCGACATCGATAACCTTCGCGAGCCGCTCAAGCTGTTCGAGGGCACCGCGCGCGAGGCGGCCAAGGGTTTTCCGGCCAACCTCAACGTCGCGGTCGCGCTGTCGCTGGCTGGCGTCGGGCCCGACCGCACCTTGGTGCAGATCTGGGCCGACCCGACCGTGACGCGCAACGTTCATCGCATCGAGGTCGAGTCGGATTCGGCGCGCTTCTCGATGTCCATCGAGAACATCCCGTCCGAAAATCCCAAGACCGGGATCATCACGGCGCTGTCGGTGATCGCGCTGCTCCGCAAGCAGCGCGCCACGCTCTGTGTCGGGACATAGAGCATGATCCGGAAAAGGGTGTAGCGGTTTTCCGAAAGATCATGCTCAAACTATTAAAGTCCTTACGCGCCGGTGACGCGCCAGATCACGTTGCCGACGTCGTCGGCCATCAGCAGCGACTTGTCGGGTCCGATCGCAACGCCGACCGGCCGTCCATAGGATTCCTTCTCGTCCGGCGACAGGAAGCCCGAGAGGATGTCGCGCGCCGGGCCGGACGGGCGGCCGTTCTCGAACGGGATGAACACGACCTTGTAGCCGGACAGCTTGCTGCGATTCCACGAGCCGTGCTGGCCGATCACCATGCCGTCCGGGAAGCCCGGCAGCGTGCCGGCCGGCATCCAGCACAGGCCGAGCGAAGCGGTGTGGCCGCCGAGCGCATAGTCCGGCGTGATCGCCCTGGCGACCAGCGCCGGGTCCTGCGGCACGCGATCGTCCACCGTCTTGCCCCAGTAGCAATAGGGCCAGCCGTAGAAACCACCGTCGCGCACCGAGGTGAGATAGTCCGGCGGCGTCTCGTCGCCGAGGCCGTCGCGCTCGTTGACGACGGTCCAGAGCACGGACGTCGTCGGCTCCCAGGCAAGGCCAACAGGATTGCGTAGGCCGCCGGCGAAGATGCGATGCGTCCCGGCGTCGAGGTCTAGCTCGTAGACCGCCGCGCGGCCTTCCTCGACCTCCATGCCGAGCTCGGCGATGTTGCTGAGCGAGCCGACGCCGGCATAGAGCTTCTTGCCGTCGGGGCTCGCGAGCAGGCTCCGCGTCCAGTGTCCGCTCGGCTTGAAATTGGTGAGCCGCTTGCCCGGCGCGGTGATGCGATCGGCGCCTGCGACATAGGGGAATGCCATCACGCCGTCGGTGTTGCCGACGTAGAAGGTGTCGCCGACCAGCGCCATGCCGAAGGGCTGGCTCAAATTCTCCATGAAGGCGCCGCGCTGCTCGGCCACGCCGTCGCCGTCCTTGTCGCGCAAGAGCGTGATGCGGTTGGCGCTGATGCCGAGTGCCGCCGCGCGCCGCATCGTCGCCTGCATCGCATAGTGAAACACGGTGCGGGGAGGGCCTGCGACCTGCGTCGCCTCCGCAATGAGCACGTCGCCATTGGGCAGCACCTCGATCCAGCGCGGATGGTCGAGCCCGGTCGCGAATGCGTTGACCTTCAGCCCCGGCGCGGCCGTCGGCTTGTGCCCCTCGCGCCAACCACGCGCGGTCGGCATCTTCAACGTGGGGATCGCGCCTTGCGGCTTCGCCTCGGGGATCGCCGGGGTCTGGCCCCAGGCCGGCGCCGGCTCGGTGCCGGACATCCGCCGCCATTGCAGCGCGATGCCGCCGAGCAGCGCAACGAACTGCGCGAAAATGCTGGAAAAGCTCATGAAAATCCCCTGTCGAACGTGTGGCACTGTCCGACGCCGGATCGCCCAATGCCCCGCGCGGGCGGAAGGCCTGATCGTCGATCCCCCCGGATCGACGAGGGAATGTCGTCGTGCCTCATTTGCGCGCGCATCCAACTGGGTGGCGGCGCAAACGTCAACCGGTGGGAGGCTTCGCAGACATCCATTACGGCGGAATGGCAGCCGATCGAATTTGCATGGGAGAGATGCCGACGGGCTTCGCCCGTCGTCGCCGGGGATCACCGGCCGATCTGCCGCTCCAGCCGCCGCGCGCTGCGGAAATCATCGAGATGCTGGACGTTCGGCCCGAGCGCCGCCTCCTTGGACAAGAGGTGATAGATGCGCGCGACCGTACGCTGCTTCTGCTTCGTCCGCCCGCGGGGCAAGCTCCGCGCCTTGCGGGCGGCGGCGATCGTGCGCACGGAAATAATCGTAAGCGTCCGACATGGTTCAACGCTCAGCCGAATTGCGTCCTTCGGGCGATAACGGCGTTGCGCTGGGGCGGTTCCGGGCGAGATTCGCGGCTAGGCAGTTGCGTAACGAACGGATCTCGCAACGCCAATCCACCCCCGTCACCCCCGCGCGGTTGCGCGGGGATGACGGGGTTGGCAGCGATGTCGTTGCGGTTAGTGTGACGACGCGATGACCGCGTCGAAGCTTTCGCGTCAGCGCGGCGACAGGAACGGGATGATCATCGGCACGCGCCGGCAATAGGCGCCGTAGGCGTCTTCGCCGAGCTCCTTGGACAGGAACACCTCTTCCATCCGTCCCTTCTGCCACATGCCGAGCGAGATCAGGATCGCGCCGAGGATCGCGGTCACGGTGCCGACTGCGATACCGGTGGCGAGCATGCCCGCGATCAGGCCGGTGTAGATCGGGTGACGCACGATGCCGTACGGACCCGTGTCGATGACGCGGTGGTCTTCCTTGTGCGTGATGGTGTTCGACCAGAACTTGCCGAGATGCAACCGTCCCCACCAGGTGAAGGAGATGCCGGCGAGCACGACGAGAGCCGTGATGTAGACGCCGGCATTGCTGAATACCCAGAGCGGCTTCTCGTTCAGAATTTCCGTGGTCCACGGCGTGAACAGGATGCCGCCGACCAGGATCGGAATACGATAGCGGCCGGATTCCAGCGTCAACACCTGCTTCTGGGTGCGGCCCTGCCAGAACGAGGCTCCGACCCAGCTTGCGAGCCAGGCGAGCCAGATCAGGGCGAGCAGTTGCGTCGGCCAGGTCGTGGTCCAGCCACCCCAGGCGACAGAGAGAAGCTTGCTGAAATCAAAGGACATGCGGAAAGGTTCTTTGGGTTGGGCCGCTCAGCTCGCGCGCGAGCTGAGCGCGTGATGCTCGATGGCGCCGGATGCGTGCCGGCCGCCGCGTGCGAGCAGGTGGGTGATGGTTTCGCGCAGCACCGGTTCGATCGGGCGCGGCGAATAGCCGAGCTCGGTGCGCGCCTTGCCGATCGAAAGGTCGCTCGCCGCGAGCGCAATGCGCACGCCCTCGGTGGTGCCGTTGGGCGGCCGGCGCGTGATGTGATCGGAGAGGTATTCGAGCACGGTGGCGGACGCCTCGGCGAGCCTGCCGGGAACCGCGATCGGAAGCTGCCGGCGGCCGCTCATCGCGGACATCATCCGCAGGATCTGGCCGAGCCGCACGCAGTCGCCGCCGAGGATGTAGCGCTGGCCGGTGCGGCCGCGTTCCATGGTCAGCACGAGGCCGGTGGCGACGTCGCGCACGTCGACGAGGTTGACCAGGAAGTTGAGATGCGGCTGCACCTTCTTCTGCAGGAAGTACCACAGCATCGCGGTCGGCGGCGTCAGATTGTGGTCGGCGGCGCCGATCGGCATGGTCGGCGTGCCGATGACGAGCGGGAAGCCTTCCGCTGCGGCCTTGGCCGCGTGATGCTCGGCGAGCGACTTCGAGCGCGTATAGGCGCCGGGCATCGCTTCTGCCGGCTGCAGCGCCTCCTCGGCGGCACAGCCGTTGAGATTCGAATAGGGGAACAGGATCGATTCCGTCGAACAGTGCAAAAAGCGCGACACGCCGCGCTTCCGCGCGGTCGCCAGCACGACTTCGGTCCCGCGGCAATTGACGTCGTGAAAGTCCTGCTTGTTGGCCACCCACATCCCGGGCAGGCCGGCCAGATGGTAGACCTGATCGACACCCATGAGCGCAGCATCGACCGCGGCGCCATCCAGCACCGAGCCGTGGACGTAGTCGACGTCAGAGCTTGCCGTGGCCGGCGGCCGGACATCGAGAACGCGCACCCGCTGGCCGCGGCCGCGGAGCGCTTCTACGAGATGTTGTCCGATGAAACCGCTGCCACCGGTAACCAGTACGAGAGCCATGAAGAAGGTTTGCTGTTCCGCTTCTGGAAGCTATCGGGTTGAAAGTGAATTGGTCGGAAGAGGCGCGAGAATCGCGGCAAGGTCGCGACGGAAGCCCAATGCAATAAACAATTTCGCCATGACAAACATAGGTCCAAGCAGGAAATGAGTCGGATGATCGACCATTGACGGCTGCCGCTCTTCAAAAACCTTGTGGCCGACGGTCTGCGCTCCGACGCCCAGCACGATCAGCACGGCAAAAATCGACCACATCATGACCGTTGAGACCTGATTGCCGATTGTCGTTGCGACCGAAAGCAGCACCACCGCGGCGGCGAGAATGCCGAGCCCGATTCCGGCATCCAGCATCAGCCAGTACACCAGCACCGGCAGGGCCAGGATCACCGCCAGGCTCACCTCGATGCCGAACACGGGGATGTGCACGAGCGTCAGCGGCAATGTCGCGCCGGTGAACAGGAGAAGGATGCCGACCACGTGCATCGCGCAATTCCAGGGATCGCGGTGATATTCGACGTATTCGGCCAGTTGGCGTTGAAAATAGCCAGCCATCTCGGTCTCGTGCATCATGGGGTCGGGAAGGACGAAATGAGCCTATAGCATCTGCCCGGGCACTGCACAAACCGGCGCTTTTGTCGCGCAAAACCGTGCTGTCGCGCCCTGGGACAGGCTATAAAACAGTCAGGACTTCAAGGAGTTCCGCGAGAGCGCGGGACGCACTCTAGTGGTGCTTCTTGGCCGGCTTTTTCGTCGCGGGTGCCGCGGCGGCCGCGGGCCGGGCCGGTTCGTCCTCGGGCAGCTTGGCGAGGGTCAGGATCTGCAGCTGCCCGTTGACCGCCGAGGTCGGCTTTGCGCGGTCGAAAAACTGCTCTTCCCCGAGCCCAATCGACTGGACCCGCTTGGCCGAAATCTTGAACGTGTTCACCAGCACGTCACGAATCGCATCCGCGCGGCGCTGGCTGAGGATCGCATTGGCTTCCCGCGTCTTCGAATTGGATTCGACATGGCCGACGATCAGGAACGTGTAGGGCAGCAGCGAAGCGTGAACCAGCGCGTCCGCGATGCGACCGACGGTCTGGTAGGAATCCGGCTGGATGATCGGCGTGTCGGCGTCGAACTGGATCTGCGCGTTGAAGGCGGGCAGATTGGCGAGGTCGGGCGCGATCAGCGGCCGGTTCACGGGACCCGGGTCGTTCTTGATGCGCGCCTTTGCGCGCTCCATCACCTGCTGTTTCAGCGCGGGAAGGTCGACCTCAGCGGCCTGTTCGAAATGGTTGAGCTTGCCGACGATGTCGTCGCGCGTCGGCGCCGTCTGCGCGCCGGCTGCGCCCGCGAGCAGGGCGAGGCCGAGCGCCAAGCCGAGTGGGATGCCAATTCCAGCGATGGAAAACCTGCTCGCCCGCATCATCGATAGCCCGCGTCGTCTATGGCTTTCAGGCAGTTGTTGCTGATGCCCTTGGGCGTCGTCGTCAGGCACGGGATCGACTTGCTGGTCTCCTTGGTCGAGCCGCCGCAGACCTTGACGATCTCGCGCTGGCAGGCGTTCGCCACCGTGACGCGGGCGGCGACGCGTTTCTGGATGGCGTCGAAGGCGCTGAGGTAGCTGCTCTGGCACTGCGGCGACAACACGTCGCGGTTGCGGGACAGGCACTCCTTCAGGCGGGTGGAGTCCGGATTGACGCCGCGGCAATTGGCGACGATTTCCGCGCCGCAGCCCTTGGCCAGCATCCCGATCGAATCGCCAAAGCTCATGGTTTCCGCCGTCGCAAGCGACGGCATCCCCAATGCCAGCACGATCAGTGTGATGGAGCCCCGGACCATGGTTCGCATCTGATACGGGGAAGTTCGCGGTGGTCAAGGGGCGTGGATGGAAGAAAGGCGGCGGCGTTACGCCGCCGCAACACCGCAAGGCCTACGCCCGCTGTACAAAGCTGTCGACGACCTTCTTCTCGCCGGCCTTGTCGAAGGCGATGGTGAGCTTGTTGCCGTCGATCTTGGTGACGTGGCCGTAGCCGAACTTCTGGTGGAAGACGCGGTCGGAGAGCGAGAATTCCGAGGTCGTGCCGGTGGATTTGGCCACCAGCTCGCCCTCGATGGTCAGGGGCCCGCGCCGGCGCGAGGAGAAGCTGCCGAAATCGGGCGAGGACGACGAGGACGAGAACGAGGAGGCTTCTTCCTCGAAGCCGCCACGGCTGCCGCCGCCGCGGCCGCCCTGGCCCCGGTTGCGGTTGGCCTGGGCGCGCTGCCAGCCCGGCGTCGAATAGCTCGAGCCGAACGCCTCCATGTCGTCGAAGCGCGAGGCGCCGTAGCCGCCGGTGCCGCCCCAGGCCGAGCCGCCCTTGGATTCCGTGATCTCGACATTGGCCGCCGGCAATTCGTCGAGGAAGCGCGAGGGGATCGTGGTCGACCAGGTGCCATGAATCCGGCGGTTGGTCGCAAAATAGATCTTGGCACGGCGGCGGGCGCGGGTGAGGCCGACATGGCCGAGCCGGCGCTCTTCCTCGAGGCCCGCGCGGCCCTGCTCGTCCAGCGTCCGCTGGCTCGGGAACAGGCCTTCTTCCCAGCCGGGCAGGAACACGTTGTCGAATTCGAGCCCCTTGGCCGAATGCAGCGTCATCAGCGACACCGCATCCTCTTCGGAGCCGCCGTCACGGTCCATCACCAGCGCGATGTGCTCGAGGAACCCTTGCAGGTTCTCGAACTCTTCCATCGAGCGCACCAGCTCTTTCAGGTTCTCCAGCCGGCCCGCGGCGTCCGCCGAACGGTCCTTCTGCCACATCTCGGTGTAGCCGCTCTCGTCGAGCACGATCTGGGCCAGATCCGTGTGCGCGGTGACTTCGCGCTGGGCGCGCCAGCGGTCGAACTGGGCGACGAGGTCGCGCAAGGAGCCGCGCGCCTTTGGCTTCAATTCGTCGGTCTCGACCACCGCGCGAGCCGCCTCGAACAACGGAATGCGGCGCTTGCGGGCGTGATCATGCAGCATCTGCACGGTGGCATCGCCAAGCCCGCGCTTGGGCGTGTTGACGATGCGCTCGAAGGCGAGATCGTCGGCCGGCGAATTGATGACGCGCAAATAAGCCAGCGCGTCGCGGATTTCAGCGCGCTCGTAGAACCGCGGGCCGCCGATCACGCGATAGGGCAGGCCGAGCGTGACGAAGCGGTCTTCGAACTCGCGCATCTGGTAGGAGGCGCGCACCAGGATCGCGATCTCGTTGAGCTTCTCGCCCTGGCGCTGGAGCTGCTCGATCTCCTCGCCGATGCCGCGAGCTTCCTCTTCCGAATCCCACGAGCCGGTCACCGTGACCTTCTCGCCGTCCTGATCCTCGGTGCGCAGCGTCTTGCCGAGCCGGCCTTCGTTGTGCGCGATCAGATGCGAGGCGGCAGCGAGGATGTGGCCGGTCGAGCGGTAGTTGCGCTCGAGGCGAATGACCTTGGCGCCGGGAAAGTCGTGGTCGAAACGCAGGATGTTGTCGACCTCGGCGCCGCGCCAGCCATAGATCGACTGGTCGTCATCGCCGACGCAGCAGATGTTTTTGGTGGGGCCTTTCGGCTCCCTCGCCCCGCTTGCGGGGTCGCGACGAGCTTCGCTCGCGCTGAGAGGGTCGGGGTCCAAGAGCTCAGTCTGCGGAGAGTCCCCCTCACCCGATTTGCTTCGCAAATCGACCTCTCCCCGCAAGCGGGGAGAGGTGAAAGAAGAGGGCGCCTGCGACAGCAGCCGTAGCCACAGATACTGCGCGACGTTGGTGTCCTGATATTCGTCGACCAGGATGAATTTGAAGCGCTGCTGGTATTGCCGCAGGATGTCCGGGTGCTCGCGGAAGATGCGGATGTTCTCCAGCAGGAGATCGCCGAAATCGGCCGCGTTCAAGATCTTCAGCCGCTCCTGGTAGCTCGTATAGAGCTTGCCGCCCTTGCCGTTGGCGAACATCGCAGCTTCCCCGGAGGGGACCTGCGATGGCATCAGGCCGCGGTTCTTCCAGCCGTCGATCAGGCCGGCCAGCATCCGCGCCGGCCAGCGCTTGTCGTCGATGTTCTCGGCTTGCAGGAGCTGCTTGAGCAGGCGCACCTGGTCGTCGACATCGAGCACGGTGAAGTTGGACTTGAGCTGCGCGAGCTCGGCGTGGGTGCGCAAGATGCGGCCGCCGATCGAGTGGAAGGTGCCGAGCCACGGCATGCCTTCCACGGCGTGGCCCAGCATCTGGCCGAGCCGGTGCTTCATCTCGCGCGCGGCCTTGTTGGTGAAGGTCACCGACAGGATTTCGCCGGGGCGCGCGCGGCCCTGGCTCAGGATGTGCGCGATGCGCGTGGTCAGCACGCGCGTCTTGCCGGTGCCCGCGCCGGCCAGCACCAGTACCGGACCGTCCAGCGTCTCCACCGCCTCGCGCTGCTCGGGATTGAGCCCGGACAGATATTTCGGCCCCACCGAGGCGCGCGCGCGCGCGGCAATGCCGCCGGCCGCGGGCTGGTGGTCGGGAACGCTTTGAGAGGTAATCTTGCTCGGCTCGGTCATGCGAATCATTGGCCCCACGATGGCACCGCGGGGTGGCGGAAGGGAGCCTTCATAACAGGGATTACCGCCTATATGGGGCGGCTGCGAGAGGTTTTCCACGTACGGGGAAGGCCGATTTGTTCCAGCCGGCCCAGCGAATTTCCACCTTGCGCGGCTCGGAACCATCGTTTCGCGGTCGAGATTGTCTGGGCAGGTGTGGCGCGGTGGTCAGCCGCGTCGATCACAGACAGACATCAAGACAGAGGGTTCGACCATGCTTGGCTGGGTTGTGACGTTTCTCATTATCGCGCTGATCGCCGGTATTCTGGGCTTCGGCGGCATCGCTGGCGCATCGATCGAGATCGCCAAGGTCATCTTCTTCATCGCGGTCGTGCTGTTCCTGGTCTCGGCCGTGGTCGGCCTCGCCCGCGGCCGAAGGATCTAGCGTCACAGGCCCCTCATGGTGAGGAGCGCGAAGCGCGTCTCGAATCATGAGGCCGCACTGAGGCCTGCATCCTTCGAGACGCCCGCTTCGCGGGCCCCTCAGGATGAGGAGATATGGCGGGCCAACTCGCTACCGCTTCGAGGGCATCGCCACGTTCCGGCCGATTCCCTCAGGCCGCGGTACCGCGCTGTGGGCCTTGACGACGGTCTGGATGCGCTCGCGGATGTCAGGCGGGAACGCCGCCACTTTTCGCGAGCCCATGTCGATATGGAGCGACATGTTCTCCGAGGTCGCCGACAGCCAGCCCTCGGTCGCATGCCGCAACTCCTCGAATGTGTGCAGTCGCTTGTCATCGGCCTCCAGCAGCCAGACCGAGACCTGCACGGGATCGCCGAGATGGATTTCGCGCAAGTAGCGCACATGGCATTCGGCCGTGAAGGTCGAACCGTTCCGCTCCTTCATGTAAGTTGGCCCGATCCCGAGCTTCAGCCACATCTGGTCGATCGCGCGGTCGAACATCACGTTGTAATAGGCCATGTTGAGATGGCCGTTATAGTCGATCCATTGCGGCTCGATCTGCATGATCGAGGCGCGGAACGGCTCAGCAGTAGCGGTCTCCGGCATGTTTCCTTCCAGCCAATCTCTTCCTGACATGCGTCCGATCCCTTGACTTGACCGGTCATATGTCCTTTGCCACGGTTTCGTCTGTCGGGAGGAATGTCCGTGGGTACGACCATCACCAATAATCCGCCGCGGCCTGAGCCGAAAGCCCTCGCGGGCGCGCTGGAGCAGCTTGCCGCACGCTTCGGCAACCGGCTCGTCACCTCGCAGGCCGTGCGCGAGCAGCACGGCCACACCACGACGTGGCTTCCCAACCAGCCGCCGGATGGGGTGGTGATGGCGCAGGAGACTGCCGACATCCAGGACGTGGTGCGCATCTGCGCCAAGAATCGCGTGCCTGTCATCGCCTTCGGCACCGGTACATCGCTCGAGGGCCAGGTCAACGCGCCGGCGGGCGGCATCTGCATCGACCTGCGCGACATGAACAAGGTGCTCGCGGTGCATGCCGAGGACCTCGATTGCGTGATTCAGCCGGGCGTCACCCGCAAGGCGCTCAACGAGCATCTGCGCGACCAGGGCCTGTTCTTCCCGATCGATCCCGGCGCGGATGCGTCCCTGGGCGGCATGGCCTCGACGCGCGCTTCCGGCACCAACGCGGTGCGCTACGGCACCATGCGCGACAGCGTGCTGGCGCTGAAGGTCGTGCGCGGCGACGGCGAGATCATCACGACCGGCACGCGGGCGAAGAAGTCCTCCGCCGGCTACGATCTCACGCATCTCTTCGTCGGCGCCGAAGGCACGCTCGGCATCATCTCGGAATTGACCATCCGCCTGCGCGGCATTCCCGAGATGATCGCGGCCGGCGCGGTCTCGTTCGAGACGGTGCATGGCGCCTGTCAGGCGGTGATCCTGGCGATCCAGACCGGCATTCCCGTGGCGCGCATCGAGCTCCTCAATGCCGCGCAGGTGAAAGCCTGCAACGCCTATTCCAAGCTGACGCTGCCGGAAACGCCGCTGCTGCTGATGGAATTCCACGGCAGTGAGATCGAGGTCGCCGAGCAGTCGAAGGCCTTCGGCGAGATCGCGAAGGAGTGCGGCGGCGGCGACTTCTCCTGGACCACCAAGCCGGAGGATCGCACCAAACTGTGGCAGGCGCGGCACGATGCCTATTGGTCGGTGAAGGCGCTGCGGACCGGTGAGGGCGTTGGCGTGGTCGCGACCGACGTCTGCGTGCCGATCTCGCGCCTTGCCGACTGCGTCAGCGAGACCGAGGACGATCTGAAGCGCCTCAATCTCTTGTCGCCGATCGTCGGTCATGTCGGCGACGGCAATTTCCACTGCTCGCTGGTCTGCGACGTCAACGACGCGGATGAGATGGCGCGTGGTGAAGAGTTCATGCATCGCCTGGTCGAGCGGGCGCAGGCGATGGACGGCACCTGCACCGGCGAGCACGGCATCGGCCAGGGCAAGCAGAAATACCTCAAGGCCGAGCTCGGCCCCGAGGCGCTGGACGCGATGCGGGCGCTGAAGAAGGCGCTCGATCCGCAGAACATCTTCAACCCCGGCAAGATCGTGCCGGAGGCGTAGCGCCGGCTTGTTACGCTGCAACCGGCCGCAACGCGGCCGGCGCGGGAACTTTCGGCCGGCCGGCCAGTTCCAAATCCCGACACGTTCCGATGCCTCACTGGACCGGATCTGCGGGAGCGTAAGATGTTGCGACCAGTCCTTCGAATTGCCGTGGTGGCTTTGGCCTGCATGCTGGCGGGCGCGGCGCTGGCAAAGGGCGGAGGCGGTGGCCACGGTGGCGGCCATGGCGGTGGCCACGGTGGTGGTCACGGTGGTGGCCATGGCGGCGGTCACGGCGGTGGGCACGGCGGCGGTCATTTCGGTGGTCATCATGGCGGCGGCCACTTCGGCGGTCACGGCTTCGGTCGCGCGCATTTCAGTGGCGGCCATCATGGCGGCGCGAGGTTCGGAGCGGCTGGACGGCATGGCGGCCCGAACTTCGGCCACATCCGCAATGCGGCCGTGCGCCCCGCCAATCTCCGCAATGCGCTGAACCTGCACGCCAGCGCGTTTCGGAACGGCCGCTTGATCGGCAATCCCGCGGCGCGGGCCCAGATTGCGGCCGCAGCCGCGCTGGTTGGCTGGCACGGTGCGGGCAGCGGATGGTGGCAGCACCCCGGCGGCTTCTATGGCTGGGTCGGACCGCTGTTCTGGCCCTTCGCCTATAACGATCTCTACGACTACACCATCTGGGGCGACGGTCTCGGCTTCTGGGGCTACGGCTATCCGGACATCTATGCAGGCATCTTCGGTCCCTATGGCTATGACGGTCTCGCGACCTACCTGCCGCAACGTCCCTCGGGACGACGGCAGGCGAGGAGTGTTCCGCTCGATCAGCTCTGCGGCAGCGATCGTCGCGAGATCACCGGCCTGCCGGTCGATCAGATCGCAGCCGCGGTGCAGCCGACGGACGCTCAGGGCGCGAACCTCGACGAGCTCGGCAATGCCTCGATCCAGGCGGCAGCGATCATCCGCGCCTCATGTCCAACGCAGGTCGCGGCGACGGCGTCCGGTCGCCTGGCGGCGATGCAGCAGCGTGTTGATGCGATGGTGAAGGCCGTCGAGCTGGTGCAACCGGCGCTCGACAAATTCTATGCGTCGCTCACCGACGAGCAGAAGGCCCGTTTCAATGCGCTCGCCGAGGACCAGCGCAGGGCCGCGGCTTCCAGCAACGCCAATGCATCGCTGGTGCAGAATTGCGCTGCGCCTGTCGGGCTCGATTGGCCAGGCGCCGAGATCGAGGCGCGGCTCCATCCGAATGAGACCCAGCGCGCTGCTCTGCAGGTGCTTCAGGATACCAGCGCCAGGACCAATGATGCGCTCAAGGCAGCGTGCCAGCCCAGCGATGTGTTGACGCCACCGGCGCGAATGGCCGCCGTTCACAAGCGGCTCGATATGATGCTGGACGGCGTCAAATCGGTGCGCGCTGCGCTCGATGATTTCTATGCCACGTTGAACGACGAGCAGAAGGCGCAGTTCGAGGCGATCGGGCCACGTCGCACGTCCTGAGCCGTCGCAACAAGGCGTGGCGGAAAAATCCGCCTCGCCGATCTCACGACGGTTCTCTATGCTGGGCGGATAGCTGAGGCGCGACAATATGTGGCCGGAAGACCACGAATGGCAGGGCGATGAAGTGGTTCGCGAGGAAGAAACCGGGGGACATCTGGGACGAGGCGATCGCGGGTCCGCTCGGCGACATCGAGGCCGCCGAGCGCATCCGCGCGATCTGCCAGGCTGCGACCACAAGTGCCGAGGCGGTCGGAAGCTCCGGGGCGCGTGCCGACAGCCGTGAAGGCGAGCGCTATGAGCGCGCGGCACGTGCTGCGATGGAAATCGCGATGAAGATTTCCGACGGCCTGATGCGCGACGATGCGGTCAGCCGCATCGTCGGTCTCTGCATGAAGGCCAACGACGCCAAGACCGCGCGGATATTGTCGCGCGCGATCCAGGCGAGCTGGATCCGGGAGGCTGTGCAGCGGGACTATCCTGCGCTGTCGGAGTGAGGCGCAGCTAAAGCGTGATGGCTTGTTGCAGCCACGCAAGCGGGAGAGGTTGACCGAGCCTGCGGTCCGATCGATTCAACCGAAAGCCATCACGCTTTAGCGCGCCAGCTTGTGGACGGCCTCGTCCACGCTATGGAACACGTGCTCCCTCGGCAGGGCCTCGAACAGCCTGAAGCGTTCGAACGCGTTCTGCGCGCGCACCGACTCCAGCCGCGCCAGCGCCACCGTGACGCCCTGCTCGCTGCACGCCTTCAAGACGTCGAGCAGGATCTGCGCGGCGGTGAAGTCGATCTCGACCATGCCGCTCGCCTCCAGCACCAGCAATTGCGGCGTCGACGTGCTGAGGACCTTTGCGACGTCGCTGCGGAAGCCGGGCGCGTTTAGGAATGACAGCGGCGCCTGGAGCCCGATCACGGCGACGCCGGCGATGCGCTCGCCGGTGATATGCGGATGGGCGGGCCACCAGATCGTTGTGCCCGGCACGCGCTCGAATTCGACGAGCCTTGCGCGAGTGGTGCTCCAGATGCCGTGCAACAGCGACAGCACGATGCCGAGAAAGGCGCCCTGCTGGATCGGCAGCACGATGATCAGCGCGGCGGTGGCGACGATCAGCAGAAACTCGCTGAAGGACTGGCGATAGATCGTGACGATCTGCTTCGTGCGGATGATCCGCAGCGCCACGAACAGCAGGATGCCGCCGAGCGCGGCATCCGGCACGTGCCGCAGCAGTCCGGTGCCGAAAGCGAGAAGCGCCAGCACGATCACCGCCGCGGCAAGGCCGGCGAGCTGCGACTGCCCGCCGGTCTCCGCGACGATCCCCGTTCGCGGCGGGCTGGCATTGACCGGAAACGCGCCGAACAGGCCGGCCAGCACGCTGCCGGCGCCGGCGCCGAGAAAATCGCGATCGACATCGGCAGGCTTGTCGGGATCGGACAGGAACGACCGCGTCGTCGCCGCGGTCTGCACCATCACGACGACCGTGATCACGAAGGCAAGCGGCACCAGCCGCACCCACAGCTCCGGCGCAAGCTCGGGCAGCGTCGGCCGCGGCAGCGTGCCCGGAACTGCGCCGACGACGTTGACGCCCTTGCTCTCGAGGCCGAGCCCGATCACGGCCAGCGTCGCGCCCGCAAGTCCGATCAGCGCGCCGGGAATTTTCGCGCTCACGTTCTCGGAGGCGAAGACCACGGCGAGCACACCGAAGCCGATGCACAGCGTGTAGGGATTCGCTTTGCCAAGCTCGCCCGCGAGCACGCCGATGCGATCGAGCGTCGGGCCATTCGGGGCCTCGACACCGAGCACGCCCGGCAATTGCGAGACGATGATGTGGACGGAGATGCCGGCGAGAAAGCCGACCATCACCGGTACCGACAACAGATTGGCGATGCCGCCAAGGCGGAAGGCGCCGCTGGCGAGCAGCATCGCGCCGACCATCAGCGCCAGCGCGATCGCCAGTCCCTGGTATTCAGGCGAGCCGGTCGCCGCCAGCGCCGCAAGCCCGCCGGCGAAGATCGGCGTGATCGTGGAGTCGGCGC
This sequence comes from Bradyrhizobium neotropicale, assembly GCF_001641695.1. Classification (GTDB taxonomy): domain Bacteria; phylum Pseudomonadota; class Alphaproteobacteria; order Rhizobiales; family Xanthobacteraceae; genus Bradyrhizobium; species Bradyrhizobium neotropicale. Next base: position 151,517 of record NZ_LSEF01000037.1, on the reverse strand, counting down.
CGCAGGACAGGAAGCGGTTGCCGCCGAGCAGGGCAAAGCCGAGCGAGCCCGCCATGAAGGCGAAGAAGCCGATCTGCGGCGCGAAGCCGCCGAGCCGCGCGGTGGCCATCTGCTCGGGGATGGCGATGGCGGCGAGCGTCAGCCCCGCCATCAGGTCCCCCGGCAGCGAATAGGACGCAAGCGAGCCGAACAGCGGCCATGATGTCCTGGCCTCAGATATCTTGGCGTGAGTGTCGTGCGGCATTGATGTGCAGTCCCGGAAAAGCTTCTCTGACGATCAGACTACAGCATTTCCGGACGGCTAGGCGGCAGAGAGGGGCGCTACCATCAACAAGAATGCCCGCAGGTGACCCCTGCGGACATCCATTCGTACCGGGGCGGGAGCCTCAGTACCGGCGGTAGTCGCCGTGTCCCTCGCCGCCGCGGCCGCCCATGCCCATGCCGAGGCCAATTCCGACACCGATGCCGATGCCTTGCATCACGGCTGCGGGCGGTGGACCGGGAGGCGGTGCGCGCTCGACGACGATGTCGTCACGCGGGGGCCGGCGTTTGGGCGGCGTGTCGACGACCCTGCGCTTCGGCGGTGCATCGTCCACCCTGCGCTTCGGCGGCGTGTCATCGACGCGCTTCTTGATGATCGGCGCCACCGCCGGATTGACCGGCGTTGCCGGTGTCGAGGGCGCCGAGCACGGACAGGTCGGCGCCAGCGCGACGGCGAGCGGAGCGGGCAGGGCCGCGGTGGCGGCCGGGCCGTAATTGCGGTTCTGCACGCGGAGCAGCAGCCTGCGCGCGGTCGCAGCCAGGTCGCTGTTGTCCCAGTTCGCAAGATAAGCCTCGAACGAGGCGCGCGTGTTGATCGCGACCGCGCGCTCCCAGGCCAGCATCTGGCGCCGGCGCTCCAGGATCGTGCGCATGCGCGGCGCGGAGGCATCCTGCGCGAACAGTTCGACATAGGCCTGATACGCCGGCACGGTGTCGTCGGAGATCACGAGCTCATAGGCAGCCTTGGGCGCCTTGCCGCGCAGCTCGTTGCGCCAGTCGTCGACGCTGCGCGTGGCGCTGGCGAGCGCCGTCGAGCCTGCGCCCGGGACAGAAGACGGCTGACCGCTGCCATCGCCACCGAAGAATTTGAAATCGGTCGTCAGCGAAGAGCTTTCCCAGGGGATCTGCCGACCGTCGGTCGATTGCGCCACGGCGACGCGGATGCGCTTGAACACTTCCTCGATCGGGATGTTGGGCTCCTTGGCGATGGTCAGCGCTGCCGTGGTGTAGGGGCTGTCGATACCGGAGCCGTCCTCGGCTTCCGCGCCGGGCGAGGTCGAATAGGAGATGAACGAGCCGGGCGCGCCGGCCTTGGTGTCGACGATCGCAAGGCCGTGGCCGGCGCCGCTGAGCGCCGGGAACGGATTGTTGCGGCAGGCATCGAGCATGAAGATGCGTGCCCGCGTCGGCAGCGCGCCGAGGGTGTTGAGGAGATCGTTCAGTCGCACGCCCTGGAGCGGGATGTCGGCTTCGCGTTTGGGATCGAGGTCGACCGGCACCAGATAGTTCTCGCCGTCGATCTGCAGGCCGTGGCCCGCATAGAACACCAGTGCGACGGTATCGGCGCCGCTCGCGCTGACCTTGCTCGCAAAATCGCTGATCGTCTGGCGCATCTCGTTCTGCGCGAGGTTCGGCGCCGTGGTGACGCTGAAGCCGGCGTTGCCGAGCAGCTCGGCCATGCCCTTGGCATCATTGGCGGCGTTGGGAAGTTCCGGCACCGTGCGATAGGCGGATTGGCCGATTACGAGCGCGAGCCGTGCTTCTGCCGCGGCCTCCGTGGGCGTCATCATTTGGGCGAGGGCAAGAAGGCCGGATGCAACCAACAAACTGCAAAAGACTGGACGGCGCATGGTGTCACCTCCATCGGCAATGCGCGCGAGGATCTCACCTTTTCTAGGCCTTCGCCACGTTGCCGTCTGTGCGCTGGCTCACGCTCCAAGACATGCAGCGAAAAGACATGCGACGAAGCGTGCGACAAAATGGGGCAGGGACCTGCCGGACCCGGTCGCGCCGAGCCGTGCGCGTCACGGCAGTCCGTGGTCCCAGGGCGGGACTGGCGAAAACCGCGCGGCGAGATAGTCGATGAAGGCGCGCACCTTGGCCGGCGGCCGGCGGTCGGGCAGGTAGACCGCATGCACCGCCGATGTCTGGATCTCGGGTTGGTCGAGCGGAAGTGCGATGAGCGTGCCTGCGCGCAGGTCGTCGGCGACGATGAAGGTCGGCTGTCGCGCCAGCCCAAGCCCGGCGAGCGTTGCGGCGCGCAGCGCATCGCCATTGTTGGCGCGCAGATTGCCGCTGACCCGGACACGGATCTCGCCGTCCGCGCCGAACAGCCATTCCGCCGCGCTCGCCTGCTGCGAAAGTGTGTAGCCGAGACAATTATGGGCGGCGAGGTCGGCGACGTTGCGCGGCGTGCCGTGCTTCGCCAGATAGGACGGCGCGGCGCAGACGACCAGGCGGTTCGGCGCGAGCCGCCGCGCCACCATGCTGGAGTCGCGCAGCTTGCCGATGCGGATCGCGAGGTCCCAGCCTTCCTCGGCGAGGTCGACCAGGCGATCGTTAAAGCCGAGCTCGATCGTGACCTCGGGATGGCGGTCGCTGAACTCTGCGATGAGGGGCGCGATCTGCCTTGTGCCGAACACGACGGGCCCATTGACCCGCAGCAGTCCGCGCGGCTCGACGCGCTCGCGCGCGACCGCAGCGTCGGCAGCCTCCATGTCAGCGAGGATCCGCTCGGAGGATTCGAGATAGCTGCGTCCGGCCTCGGTGATGGACAGCCGTCTTGTGGTGCGGTGGAACAGCCTGATCCCAAGCCGCGCCTCCAGTGACGCCACATGCTTGGTGACCATGGTCTGCGACAGGCCCATGGCGCGGGCTGCGCCGGACAGGCTGCCAATGGCCGCCACCTTGGCGAAGACCTCGAGGCTGGTGAGGCGGTCGAGCAAAATGACTTCACTCTGTCAGTGTGAGCTATATTTCCAGAATAGCGGATTATCACTCCATTGAGAATAGATCATATCGGATCCAACAATGGAGACCGTCATGATCGATTCCCGCACCGCTCCCTACGCCGCGCTGGTGCTGCGCGTGACACTGGGCGCGCTGTTTCTGGCCCATGCCAGCCTGAAACTGTTCGTATTCACGCCTGCCGGCACCGCCAAGTTCTTCGGCAGCCTCGGCTTCCCGCCCGAACTCGCCTATCTCGTGATCGCGGTCGAGGTGCTGAGTGGCGTCGCCCTCATCCTCGGCGTGTGGACCCGCTATGCGGCGCTGGCGGGCATCCCGATCCTGCTGGGCGCGATCTTCACGGTGCATGGGGCCGCCGGATTCTTCTTCAGCAATCCGAAGGGCGGCTGGGAATACCCCGCCTTCTGGGCGATCGCGCTGGTGGCGCAGGCTCTCCTCGGCGATGGCGCCTACGCGTTGCGGCCGTCGCGAGATGTCGAGGCGGCGAGCGGTCAGTTGAGCGGCGCGCATTCGCGCTGACGTTACGGCATCATCAATCGACAAGAGCTGCGGGAGCGCGATCTCCCGCAGCTCTTTCTTTTTGTGTCGCGTGCCGAAGGACGCTCGGCAGTCGAAAACCCAATCAGCAAGGCGCAATCAATATGCGTTCTGCATTGATTCATACCTGAATTGGATCGATCCGCGTCAAACCCACTCCGCAGGCCCTTAGGTCACCGGATCATTGCGCAGCATTCATCGAAACATCGGCAAACGTAGGCCTTGTGCCGCGATCTACGCCGAAATGTCTGCTTCGCGGATGCTTGCTCCGTCACTGGGCGCGACCCTTGCGTGCGCTGTCGCTTTGGCCATACAGTCCGGGCAACAGGTCGCGACAATGATCGGGGCCGAACAAAAAATGCTTGGGAGAGACTGCATCATGACCATCGTGCCCGTGAGCCGTCGCGCGTTCATCAAGTCGTCGATGGCGATGACCGCCGGCCTGGTGCTCTCTCCCGCGATCATCGGCCGCGCCCAAGCCGCGACGATGAAGCTGAAATGCTCCTCCTCGCTGCCGAACGATCCGAAATACGCCAACGGCCGCGTCTACTATGACAATCTGGTCAAGAATCTGAAGGCGAATGGGCTCGGCGAGCAGATCGAGGTGTCCTTCTTCCCCGACAACCAGCTCGGTCAGGAAATCGACGTCATCAATTCGGTGAAGCTCGGCGTCATCGACCTCATGGTGTCGGGCTCGTCGATCTCGGCCAATCTGGTGCCGCTCGTCGGCACCTTCGACCTCGGCTACCTCTTCAGCAGCTTCCCGCAGCAGACCAAGGCGTTCGATGCCGGCGCCGCCAAGCCGATCGAGGATGCGCTGCTCAAGGGCGGCAATATCCGGATCATCGCCTGGGCGTACAATTTCGGCTCGCGCAGCGTGCTGGCGAAGAAGCCGGTGAAGACTCCCGAGGACCTCGCGGGCCTGAAGATCAGGACGCTGCCCAATCCCGTCATCACCGAATGTCTGCGCCTGATGGGCGCGGCCGCGACGCCGCTGGCGTTCGGCGAGATCTACACCGCATTGCAGGCCGGCGTGCTGGACGGGCTCGAGCACGATCCGCCGACCATCCTCGCCAGCAAGTTTTTCGAAACGGCGAAGTTCTATGCGCTGACGCAGCACAACTTCTCGCCGCTGGCGATCTATTTCAGCGACATGACCTTCAATCGCATGGATCCGAAGCTGCGCGAGAGTTTTCTCGACGCCGCCAAGAAGGCCGCGGCCGATACGCGCACGCACGGGCTTGCGGTGGAGAAGGAGGCGCTGGCAGCGCTCACCGACAAGGGCGTGACGGTCGCCGAATGCGATCGTGAAGCGTTTAGGAAGCGCGTCATGCCGCAGACCGACAACTTCATCAAGGCGCGGCCCGAGTCCAAGCCGGTCATCGACATGATCCGCGCGACCCAGGCCTGAGGCGGCGATGACAGGCGCCGCGTCCCTCTCGGGCGGCCGCCACGGGGGCATCACCTTGCTTCTTCGCGCCAGCGATGCGATCGCGGCCATCCTGCTGGCCGCCGATCTCGTGGTGGTGTGCGGTTCCGTACTGCTGCGCTTCTTCTTCAACGCGCCGGTCGAGTGGTCTGATGACGTCGCGCGCGGACTGATGGTCGGATCGGCCTTCTTCGGCGCGGCGAGCGCGCTGGCGCGCGGTGAGAATGTCGGCGTCTCCTTCTTTCGCGACATGCTGCCGTTGCGGCTGCGCGCGCTGGTCGATGCCGCGGGCGCGCTGCTGATCGTGCTGATCTCCGGTTACGTCGCCTACAACGCGATTAAGCTGGGCTCGCTGACGGCGGGCCAGACCACCGGCTCGGGCCTGCCGCTGGAGCTGACCTTCTACCCGATGGGCATCGGTGCACTGTTCATGGCGGTGTTCGCGATCGATCACCTCTGCGCACGGCCGCTCCCCGACATCGCCAAGGGCCTGGTTGCGATCGCCGTGGTCACCGCCTTGTACTTCGCCTGGGACTTTCTGTCGCCGTCAACGGTGCCGTCATCAGGCACGCTGATGCTGATCGGCTTCTTCGCGACGCTGTTCGGCGGCCTGCCGATCGGCTTTGCGCTGGCGCTCGCCGCGCTGATCTTCATCTGGGTCGAGGGTGCGCTGCCCGGCGTCATCTTTGCCCAGCAGATGGCGCGCGGCATCGATAATTTCGTGCTGCTGGCGATCCCGTTCTTCATTCTCGTCGGCTACCTCATGGAAGCCAACGGCATGTCGGTGCGTCTGATCGAGCTGTTGCAGCGCGCGGTGGGGCGCATGCGCGGCGGCCTGAACGTCGTGATGGTGGCCTCGATGGTGCTGTTCTCGGGTATCTCGGGCTCGAAGATGGCCGACGTTGCCGCGGTCGGCTCCGTGCTGATCCCGGCAGCGCGCCGCTCGAAGCAGAACCCGGGCGGCGCGGTGGCGTTGCTCGCCGCATCGGCGGTGATGGCGGAAACCATTCCGCCCTGCATCAACCTGATCATCCTGGGTTTTGTGGTGAATCTGTCGATCGGCGGCCTGTTCGTCGCTGGGCTGCTGCCCTCGGCGCTGATGGCGCTGGTCCTGATCGTCGTCTCCATCATCTTCGGCAAGCGGCCCGCCACGGTCGAGGAGGTCGAGCCGGAGACGCCGGTGTCGGGCCTCTGGACCGGCGCGATCGCTTCGTTCGGCTTGATCTTCATGATCTTCTTCGGCTTCAAGACCGGCTTTGCCACGGCCACCGAGATATCCGCTTTCGCGGTCGCCTATGCGCTCGTCATCGGCAGTCTCGTGTTCCGCGAGCTCAGCCTGAAATCGGCCGCGCACAGTTTCGTGCAGGCGGCGACGCGCGCGGGGCTGGTGCTGTTCATCGTCGCCGCCGCGCAATCGCTCGCCTTCACGCTGACCCTGCAGCAGGTGCCGCACGCCGTCGGCGATTTCATGCTTTCCTTGTCCAAGACCAGCGGCGTCTGGCTGTTCATGCTGCTCGCGATCGCGGTGCTGATCGTGATGGGCTCGGTGCTGGAAGGCGCGGCCGCGCTCATCATCTTCGGCCCGCTGCTCTTGCCGGTGGCGGTGCAGCTCGGCGTCGATCCCCTGCATTTCGGCGTCGTGCTGGTCATCGCCATGGGCATCGGCCTGTTCGCGCCGCCGCTCGGCCTCGGCCTCTACGGCGCCTGTCTGATCGGCAACGTGCCGATCGAGCAGACGGTGAAGCCGATCATGGGATATCTTGGCCTCATGATGCTGTGCCTGCTGGTGATCGCCTTCGTGCCGTGGCTCAGCACCGCGCTGCCGCGCGCATTCGGCTACTGAAGGAGCTTTGCCGTGAAAGTCCTGTTGGCTCACACGCCGGAGATGCGCCGGAACTATTACGGCGCGCGCAGCCTGAGCGGGCTGCAGGCGATCGCCGAAGTGATCCTGCACGAGGGCGATCAGCCGCTCGATTCCGCTAGCCTCGTTCGCGCGGCGAAGGATGCTGACATCATCGTCGCCGATCGCATGACCGAAGGCCGCGGCGAGATTTTTGCGCAGCTTCCGGATCTGCGCGCCTTCGTCCGCTGTGCCGTCGACATCCGCAATGTCAATGTCGACGCCGCTTCGCAAGCCGGCGTGCTCGTGACCCGCGCCGGGCCCGGTTTCGTGCAGGCGGTGGCCGAGCTCGCGCTCGGCTTCATGGTCGATCTGTCGCGCGGCGTGTCGCGGACGACGGCGGACTATCAGGCCGGCCGCAAGGTGGAGGCGCGGATGGGCCGCCAGCTCGCCGGCAGCAGGATCGGCATCATCGGCTATGGCAGCATCGGCCGCTATCTCGCCGAGATCGCGAAGGTGCTGCGGATGGACGTGCTGGTGTCCGATCCCTTCGCGACCGTCGGCGACAGCGCCATCAGGCAGGTCGGCCTCGACGAGCTGTTGTCGGCGTCGGACTATGTCGTCTGCCTCGCCATCGCCAATGAGCAGACCGAGAACCTGATCGGGGATACGGCGCTTGCACGCATGCAGAAGCATGCCGTGTTCATCAATCTTTCGCGCGGCAATCTCGTCGACGAGGCGGCGCTTGCGAGGGCGCTACGCGAAGGGCGCATCGCCGGCGCGGCGATGGATGTCGGCCGCGCGCCCGACCAGATGCCGACGCCGGAACTGGCCGCGCTCCCCAACGTCATCGCGACGCCCCATGTCGGCGGGCTGACCCCGCAGGCGATCGAATATCAGTCGCTGGAAACGGTGCGGCAGGTCGAGGCGATCATCAAGGGCGAGATCCCGCCGGGCGCGGTCAATGCCGACTGCTGGACACGCCGGCCCTGAGGCTGCCTACAGCCGATCGACCGGCTTGAAGGTCCCGTCCTTCTGAATCACGGTCAAAAACACCTTTGGCGGCGTATCGATTGCATGCGCTCCGACGGTGACGATACTGCCGCTGATGTCGAAGCGGCCGACATCGTTGATTACGCGCAAGAGGCCCGCCCGTGTCGGATTGGGGCCGGTCTTCTCCAGCGCCGCGGCGGCAAGGCGGCCGGACAGATAGCCTTCGAGCGACACGAAGTCCGGCGGCAGCGTCGGATCATACGCCTTCTGCGCCGCCTGATAGTCGGCGACGAGCCTCAGCGTGCGATCCCAGGGAAATGGGACGACCTGCGAGACGATGACGCCTTCGCCTTCCGCGCCGAGCTCCCGCGCCAGCGCATTGGCGCCGACGAAGGAGATGTTGACGAAGGTCGGATAGAAGCCGCTGCGGTGCGCGCGCTTGATGAATTCGGCGCAGGGGCCATAGGTGCCGACCATGACGATGGCTTCCGGCTCGGCGCGCCTCAACATCCGCCAGGCCGAGCCGACCGCGCGGGTGTTGCGCTCGAAGGTGCCTTCGGCAGCGAGCTCGAGGCCGCGCTTTGCGAGCGCGCTCTTCACGCCGGCGAGACCGTCGCGGCCGAAGGCGTCGTCCTGGTAGAAGATGCCGATGCGGGTGAACTTGCGATCCTCGGTGAGGTGCTTGATCCACGCCTCGGCCTCGGCGCCGTAGCTGGCGCGAATGTTCACGACGTTCGGCAGCTCGAGGTCGCGCAGGAATTCGGCGCCGGTGAACGGGCCGATGAAGGGAACGTTCCTGGCGCTGGTGATCGGAATGGTGGCCATCGCTGTCGGCGTTCCCACCGCGCCGATCAGCGCGAACACCTTGTCGTCCTCGATCAGCCGCAGCGTCTGCACCACCGAACGGTCGGGATCGTAGCCGTCGTCGCGGCTGAGCAATTGCAGCCTGCGGCCGTGTACGCCACCCCTGGCATTGATCTCGGTGAACGCGGCGACGATGCCTTGGCGCATGCGCTGTCCGAGCGCCGACGAGGGGCCCTCGAGCGCGGCCGCCTGGCCGAACAGGATCGCATCTGCGCTGACGCCGGCCTCATCGCCCCTGGCTGCGGGCGCGAGCGCGGCCAGCAGCACGACGATGAGGGCGACGCAGGTTGCTGCTCGCGATCGTTTCATGAAGACGGTTGCCGGATGCTGGAAGAATTGCAGGAACGATAGTGCGGGCAGCTGAACAGCTCGCTAACCCCCTTGCAAGGACGCTCCGTAAGACTGCGGGGAAAAGCTGCAACTTACGACCGGAATGGACCGACTTGCGGATCAATCGTTAACTAAGCCGCGCAATGCGGGACGTCCGGCTTGCGAAATTGTGCACTTCTTAACTCCGTTCCTTGTCCGATCGTTGCCTCGGCGGCTCAACCAGAGGTGCGATCCGCCGCGCGGCAAGGGGACTGCGGATCAAGATGGGCGATCACGATCAGAATGATCAGGATCGGAAGCGCATGATTGGACGGTGGCGTTCCGCGCCGCTGTTGGGGCTCTATCGTCCTGCGCTGGTCGCGGCCTGCGTCGGCCTTCTGTTCTCGCTGGTCGGCGCGGCCGCCGTGTCGAGATGGGAGGACCGCGTCAACAAGGTCGAGTTCGACAGCGCCGCCGAGACTGAATCCATCGTCATGCAGAATGGCATGAACGAATACATCAGCAGGCTCCTGGCTCTGCGCACCCTGTTCGAATCGGCCAACGAGGAAATCACGCGCAGCGAGTTCGAGACCTTCAGCGGCCGGCTGTTCGAACGCCATCCGGGCATGCTGCGCATCGCCTGGCTGCCGCGCGTCGATCGCAAGGAGCGTGCCGAATACGAGGCCGCGGCGGTGGCCGACGGCGTATCCGGCTATCGCATCAAGTCGCTCCAGGGCCAAGAAGATGGTCAGGGCTTTGCGACTGCGCCGCAGAGCGATGAGTACTTTCCGGTCTTCTATTCGACGCAGCCGAAGACGTCGGCCGTCTACGGCATGGACTACGCGACCGTTCCGGACCGCCGCGCGGCACTCGAGCGCGCACGGGACAACGATCGAATCGCCGCGCTCCGGACCGAGCTCTATGGTCCGAAAGAGGGCGGCCAACAGCCGAACGTCCTCGTCGTGGTGCCGGTCTATGCCAAGGGCACCTCGCGCGAGACGGTTGCCGATCGCCGCCGCAATCTTGCGGGTTTCGTCGTCGGCATCTTCGACCTGCCGCTGTTGCTGCAATCGATCCGGGCCACGACCGCGGCAAGTCCGGCAATCAGCGTCAATGTCTATCCGCCGTTCTCGGGGCAGATCGTCAGCCTTGAGCGGTCAATGCCGGATTTCTCGTCCGCACCCGCCGCGCCGCAGTCGATGCGCGACGTCGCGCGCGGCGTGCACTGGTCGGGGATACTCAGGATCGGCGATAGCGATTGGCAGGTCCGTGCCATCCCGACGGCCGGAGGCACGCTGGAGACGTCGTACGACCGCGCGCTCACGGTGCTGATCGTCGGCATGCTGCTGACGCTGTCGCTTGCCACCTATATCGTGCTCGCAAGCCGCAACGCCCGGCGGCTGTCGCTGGCGAACCGCCGGGTGCTGGAGCTCGCCCAGACCGACATCCTGACAGGCTTGCCGAATCGCGCGTTCTTTCTCGCACAGCTCGACGAGATCAACCGTCAGTTGGAGGAGAGCGGCTTGACCTTCTCGATCCTGATGCTCGACCTCGACCGTTTCAAGAACGTCAACGACTCCCTTGGTCACGGGGCCGGCGACTTGCTGCTGCGGCAGGTGGCGCAGCGCCTGAAATTGGCGCTGCGGGAGAGCGACGTGCTGGCGCGGCTCGGCGGTGACGAATTCGCGATCATCCAGGAGGGCTGCGAGGATCAGCGGGTCTGCTCCACCGAACTCGCCGCGCGCATCGCAAAGCTGGTGGCCGAGCCGTTCCTGCTGCCCGGACATCGCGTGGAGATCGGCACCAGCATCGGCATCGCGATCGCGCCGGAGCACGGCCGCGACCAGGAGCAGCTATTGAAGAAGGCCGACCTTGCGCTGTACCGCTCGAAATCGGCGGGCCGCAACTGCTTCACCGTCTACGATGAGGCGATGTCGGCCGAGCTCGTGGCGCGCAACACGCTGGAAGGCGACCTACGCGATGCCATCGCGCGCTGCCAGCTCGAGCTGCACTATCAGCCATTCGTCGACGTCATCGGCGGCGGGTGCCGCGGATTCGAGGCGCTGGTGCGCTGGCGGCATCCGAGCCGGGGCTTGATTCCGCCGGACCAGTTCATTCCGCTCGCGGAAGAGACCGGGCTGATCGTGCCGCTCGGCGAATGGGTGTTGCGGCGCGCCTGTGCGGATGCCGCGACCTGGCCCGCGGAGCTGATGGTCGCCGTGAACCTGTCTCCGATCCAGTTCAAGGAAGCCGAGCTGTTCGAGGTGATCTCTGCGGCGCTGAGGGATTCCGGTCTGCCGCCAGAGCGTCTCGAGATCGAGATCACCGAGTCGGTCCTCCTGGAGCGCGGCGTGGAGAACCTCGCCTTCATGGAGCGGCTCAAGAGCATTGGCGTCGAGCTCGCACTCGATGATTTCGGCACCGGCTATTCGTCGCTCAGCTATCTGACGGCGTTCCCGTTCGACAAGATCAAGATCGACAAGTCCTTCATCCGCAACCTGACGCATCAGCCGCGCAGTTCGGCCATCATCTCCTCGATCGTGACGCTGGCGCGTGGACTGGACATGTCGGTCACCGCGGAGGGCATCGAGACCCCTGAGGAGTTCGAGCGGCTGACCGCGCTCGGCGTCAATTTCGCGCAAGGCTATCTGCTCGGACGCCCGCAGCCGGTCGACCGAATTGAGTTCGGTGCGTCCGTTCAACCTTCGCGGCGCGACGCCGCCTGAACGCGCCGCCCAACGGGCATGCGCGAAAAGCGCTTGACCCTGGCATCCCCAGATGCTCGGAAAGATCGTCCAGGGATGAAACAAACACAACATGCGGCTTCCGTTCTTCTACGGCTGGATCGTGGTCGCCGTGACCTTCGTCACCATGGCGATCGGCGTCAACGCGCGCACGGCCTTCTCGCTGTTCTTTCCGCCGATCATCTCCGAATTCGGCTGGGAGCGCGGCGTCACGGCGGGCGCCTTCTCGTTCGGCTTCGTGGCGTCGAGCGTCGTCAGCCCGCTGATCGGCCGGCTGATGGACCGGGCCGGTCCCCGCGCGGTGATGGAGCTTGGCGTTGCGCTGATGGGCGGCGGAATGCTGCTCGCGCCGCTCACCAGTCAGCCCTGGCATCTCTATGTGACCCTCGGCGTCATGGTCGGCGCCGGCAGCGTCTGCCTCGGTTATTCCGGCCAATCGCTGTTCCTGCCGAACTGGTTCATCCGCACGCGCGGCTTTGCCATCGGCATCGCTTTTGCCGGCGTCGGCATCGGCTCGGTGAGCTTGCTGCCATGGGTGCAGCATCTGATCGAGCAGACCGGCTGGCGCACCGCCTGCACCGCGATGGGCCTGCTCATCCTGATCGTGCTGGCGCCGATCAATCTGTTCCTGCGCAAGCGGCCCGAAGACATCGGCCTTCGACCTGACGGCGATGCAGCGCCGGCCGCGGGGGCGGCAAAGCCTGTCTCCAACGTTGTCGATCCGGCCTGGGCCGGCACCGACTGGACGCTCAGGCGCGCGCTCGGAACCGCGCGCTTCTGGTGGATCGCACTCGGCTATTTCTGCGGCCTGTACATCTGGTACGCCGTGCAGGTGCACCAGACCAAATTCCTGCTCGACATCGGCTTCAGCGCGAACGTCGCGGTGTGGGCGCTCGGCATCGTCAGCTTGCTCGGAATTCCCGGCCAGATCCTGCTCGGCCATCTCTCCGACCGGGTCGGGCGGGAATGGATCTGGGCGGCGAGCAGCGCAGGATTCGCGATCTGTTTCGCGGCGTTGATCGCCCTGAAGTTCGAGCCCTCGCTGTGGCTAGTCTACCTGATGGTGTTCACGCAAGGCGCGCTCGGCTACGGCCTCACCTCGATCATGGGCGCGGTGGTGTTCGAGATCTTCCAGGGCAGGCACCAGGGCAGCATCTTCGGCACGATCATGCTCGCGGCGCTCGCCGGCGGCGCGGCCGGTCCGTGGCTGACCGGGGTCCTCTACGATCGCACCGGCGACTACACGCTGGCGTTCGCCATCGCCATCGTGGTGAGCGGATTGTCGGCGCTTGCGATCTGGCAGGCGGCGCCGCGCAAGGTGCGGGCCGTGGCCGGCCGCCTGCACAAGATTCACGCGGGACCCGGCGCGGAATGAGTTCCGCACGCATCGTATTGCAGCCGTCGCTTTCGCGGAATGTTAATCATGTCGCGCCTTGGCGGGAGGCCATTCGGTTGCAAAAACGTCTTGGACACCATCGGAGCATTAGCTTCGGATCGATTGTCGCATCTTCACGATGCCTCCGGGTCAACGATGTCTGCCTCCGACTGCCTTGTGACCGAAACTCCGGACGTCCTACGGGCCGCGCTCGAGCGTGCTGACGATGGCGTCGTCATCCTCGACAGCGCGCACCGCATCACCCATTTCAACGCCGCTGCCGAGCGGATCTGGAAGCTCGCGCGCGCGGACGTGCTCGGCCGCGATGCGGCCGCTCTCTCCCTGACGTGCCTTCAGGCAGATCCGGTCGTGGACTTCCGCGACGAGATCAGCCTGGTGCGCCGCGACGGCAGCCGGATCAAGGCGGCCGTATCGCTCGCATCGATTGTGGCCGAGGGGGCCATCCATCACATCGTGTTCGCGCGCGACGTCACCGCCGAGGCCGAACGCCGCGTCCGTATCGGCCTGCTCAACGCCGTCTCCGACCAGACCAACCGCGTGGTGATCATCACCGACACCGACCAGAACATCCGCTATGTCAATTCGACCTTCACCAAGCTGTTTGGCTACACCAGCGCGCAAGCCGAGGGACGCCGCGCGGCCGAGCTGATTGCCGGCAGTCACACCAACCGCAAGGCGGTCGGCAAGCTCGTCGAGCGTCTCATGCATGGCGGTCGGCGCGGCGAGGTCGAGACGCTCGTCTACGACAAGGACGGCGAGGAGATCTGGGTGTGCGCCAGGATCGACGCCTTTCGCGACACGAAGGGGCGCGTCAAGCACTTCTTCGCCCTGCTCGAGGACATCACCGAAACCCGGCAGCTGCGCTCGCTTCAGCAGCTCATCATGAGCGCGCTCGCCGACGAGGTTCCGATCACCGAGATTGCCGACCGGCTCTGCCGCCGGGTCGAGCAGATCGCTCCCGATGTCGTCTGCTCGCTGCTGCATGTCGATTCCGCCGGCCTCGTTCATCCGCTCGGTGGTCCGAGCCTGCCCGAGGATTATTCCCGCGCACTCGACGGTATCGCGATCGGCCCCGATGTGGGCTCCTGCGGAACAGCCGCCTTCTACGGAAGGCCTGTGCTGGCGATCGATCTCGACACCGATCCGCGCTGGCAGCCCTACAAGGCGCGTCCGCTTCAAGTGGGCTTGCGCGCATGCTGGTCGACGCCGATCAAGGCCAAGGACGGCCGGGTCATCGCCACCTTCGCCTTCTACTTCCGCCAGTCGCGCGCGCCGAGCAACTGGCACCGGCGGATCGTCGATGCCTGCGTCGACCTCGGCGCCTTCGCGATCGAGCGCAAGGAGGCGCGCGCCGAGATCGCGCGGCTCGCCTATCACGACATTCTCACCGGCCTGCCGAACCGCGCGCAGTTGCGGCACCTGATCACCACGGCGATCGACGCCTGTCCGACCGGCGGCCATGTCGCGCTCGCCTTTCTCGACGTCGATCACTTCAAGGACGTCAACGACACGCTGGGGCACGCCGCGGGCGACGAGCTCCTGGTCCAGCTCGCGCAGCGCCTGCGCGAGCAGATCGGACCCGCGGACATGCTGGGCCGGCTGGGCGGCGACGAATTCGTCATCCTGCTGCCCAATCGCAACGCGGAGAGCGCCGCGCGCGTTGCGGGACAGATCACAGATGCGCTGTCGGCGCCTTTGCGGCTCGGATCCAAGCCGATGCAGATGTCGGCCAGCATCGGCATCAGCCTCTATCCCGATCACGCCACCGACATCGACACGCTGATGCAGCAGGCCGATGCTGCCATGTACATGGCCAAGCAGGCGGGCCGTTCGACGCACCGTCTGTTCAGCGCCGAGATGAACGGGCTCGCCGAGCAGCGGCTGGCCCTCATCGCGGCGCTGCGCCGCGCCATCGCCGAGGACGCGCTGACCCTCAGCTACCAGCCGCAGATCCGCAGCCGCGACGGTGCCGTCCACGGCGTCGAGGCGCTCGCACGCTGGCACGATCCCGTGCTCGGCGAGGTCTCGCCCGCAAAGTTCATCCCGCTCGCCGAAGAATGCGGTCTGATCGAGCAGATCGGCCTGTGGTCGGTGCGCGAGGCCTGCCGGCAGATGGCGAGCTGGCGCCGCGCCGGGCTCAACATCCCCTCCGTGTCGGTGAACCTGTCGCCGATCAATTTCCGCCACGTCGCGCTTGCCGCGCGGCTGGCCGACATCCTCGCAGAATACGAGCTGCCGCCGAATGCGCTGATGCTCGAGATTACCGAAGGCACGTTCATGCAGGACGGCGCGGCCGCGCTGGAGACGATGCACGCGATCCGTGCGCTCGGCGTCGGCCTTTCGGTCGACGATTTCGGCACCGGCTATTCGAGCCTCAGCCGGCTCGCGCATCTGCCGATCCGCGAGCTGAAGATCGACCGCAGTTTCATGCGCGACATCGAGAAAGATTCCGCCGCGCTCGCGATCGCCACGGCCGTGGTGCGGGTGGGGCAGGGCCTCGGCATGACCGTCGTCGCCGAGGGCGTCGAGACCGAGGGTCAGCGCAAGATGCTGGCCGAGCTCGGCTGCGACGTCGTACAGGGCTTCCTCTATGCGCCCGCGCTCGCGCCGGTCGCATTCGAGCGCTGGCTGATCGAGCATAGCGCCGAGCAGGCGAGGGCGATGCTGGGCCGCCTCGACGTTGCGCCGCGCGATGCAGTCGCGGTGAAGCGATCGGCATAGTCGCCTCTGGTGCCTAAGCCAGAGATCGTTCCCTCTCGGGGGAGAACCAGGCGCTCTATGCCCGCTCTAAGGACTTCGGTTGTTGACCCAATGCTGCAATCTAGCGAGCCTTTGAGCATTGGTCAGCTGGTGACGGAAGAGCCGACCTCGCAGCGTAACCGGTTGCTTCGCACGAGCGATGGTTCATTGGCTTCGCGGCCAAACCTCAGACAGTTGCCGATCTGCAACATTACCGCTTTTTTTGCAACTTTGCCAAATCTGCATAGGCAGCCTCCCGCTCCTGCTGTTGCATTCCCTTAGGGGCATACAGCGGCTGCGATTCACATCGCTCGGATGGTGCTCGGTTTTTGCAGAAGGGGACGCAAATGAATAAGACGTTGACCGCAAGTGTCGCGCTCATTGCGCTCGGCACAACGGCCGCCGGAGCAGCGGATATGCCTGTTAAGGCCCCGCCGCCGCCACCGCCGGTGCCCATGTTCAGTTGGACCGGGTTCTACATCGGCGCCAACATTGGAGGCGCCTGGTCCAACAACCGCTGGCACGACACGCTCTTCCTGACAGACTTCAACAACAATAACAACGGCAGATTCATCGGCGGCGGACAGATCGGCGGCAATTACCAGATCGGCAACTTCGTCATCGGCGGCGAATGGGACTTCGACTGGGCCGGCAACAATAACAACAACGGCGCCGGTGTTTTCATTCCGGGCGTTGGAGCCATCGCGGTCACCAACAACAACAATCGCTGGATCACGACAGTGGCTGCTCGCTTCGGCTGGGCCGTCGACCACTGGATGTTCTATGGCAAGGCCGGCGGCGGTTGGGTCGGCAACAACAACTTCACCGTCACCAACCTCACGACGGGCGCGTCTTTCACCTGCGGCACCTTCGGCCTTACAAACTGCGGCAACAACGCCGGCGGTTGGCTGGTAGGGGCTGGCTTCGAATATGCGTTCACGAACAATTGGACGGTGAAGTTCGAATACGACTATCTCGGCTTGGGCAACCGGACTTTCGTCATTCCCGCCACGGCCCCGTTCCTCGCTGGCGATACGTTCACCTCCAACAATCGCAATGTCCAGATGGTGAAAGTTGGTGTCAACTACTTGTTCAACTGGGGCGCGCCGGCTGCCTCCAGATACTAGTCGCCGAATCCATCTTTGACTTTGGGCAATCAACATAAGGGCTCCGGGCTCTCGCACCGGAGCCCGCTCTGTCTTACGGCGCGGGCCTCCAATACGCCCCTCATCGCCAGCGCGATGAGATGATTGAAGAGCACGCAATTTGCAGCGGTGCATGAGTCCGGAGTTGCCCAAATCCCGACATGTGCCCACGCCGCTTGAACGTCTGCTTTCGAGAGCAAAACTGGCTCGACGATTTTGTGAAGCCACACCCTAGTCCGGCGACAATCCCGTCCTGCGCCTCAAATCCGTGATCGCGCGCATAAAACTGTCGGCCGGCGTCGTCTCCGGATCGATCAACCGGTGCAGGCGAAAGCCGTCCTCCAAGGCCAGCACGACGGACGCTGCCCATGACGGGTTGAGTCCGCCATTCCTGCCGTTGCCCTTCAGCGTGGTCTCGACGATGTCGGCAATCAGCTTGCGCCGGGCGCGCAGGCGTTTTGCAAGTTCGGGGCGGCGTTTCTCGGCGCGCGCGACGTAGAGGATCATCTCCATGTGCAGGAGCGGGGAGCGGCCAAGCGGATCCTGCCGGCTGCGATCCATCGATTTCAAGGCGGCAATGAAGTCGTCGAGATCGGTATGCTCGGCGAGAATGTCGAGATTGCGCCGGATCGACTGCTCGACATGGTCTTCGAGCATCGCGATGATCAGCTCATCCTTGCTCTTGAAGTTCGAATAGAACGCCCCGCGGGTGAAACCGGCCGCGGCCGCGATCGCCTCGATGCTGGCACTGCCGATGCCTTCCTGCTCGAACACGCGGGCGGCTGCCTCGAACAGCTTGTCGCGCGTGTCGTCCCTGGTCGGCCTGGTTCTTACCCTTGACATCGGCGCAGATTAGGCGAGAATGCAACTCGATACAACAATGTATCGAGTTGAATATTCAGGGATGGTTACGCCGGGCTTTGGGCCGCCGGCGTATTCGTGTCATGCGGCAACCGATTTGAGGTCACCATGAACGAGCATGTGCAACCCGCAGGCGGCGGGCCGCTGTTCAATCCGCTGTCACCGGACTTCATCCGCGATCCCTATCCGCACTATGCGCGGCTGCGCACGACCGATCCGGTCCACCTCTCGCCCTACGGCTCGTTCGTCACCAGCCGCCATGCCGAGGTGAGCCTCGTGATGCGCGACAAGCGTTTCGGCAAGGACTATGTCGAGCGCACCAAGCGCCGCTACGGCGAGAAGATCATGGAGGAGCCGGTCTTCCGCAGCATGAGCCACTGGATGCTGCAGGCCGATCCGCCCGATCACACCCGCCTGCGCGGCCTGGTGGTCAAGGCCTTCACCGCCCGCCGCGTCGAGGACATGCGGCCGCGCATCCAGGAGATCGTCGATCAGACCATCGATGCGGTGATGGATCACGGCCACATGGACCTGATCGAGGATTTTGCCTTCCGCCTGCCGGTCACCATCATCTGCGACATGCTCGGAATCCCCGAAGACCATCGCGAAGTCTTCTACAAGAGCTCGCGCGATGGCGGCCGGCTGCTCGATCCCGTGCCGCTCTCGCCGGAGGAGATCAAGCAGGGCAACGCCGGCAACCTGATGGCGCAGATGTATTTCCAGCAGTTGTTCGAGCTGCGCCGCCGCAATCCCGGCGACGACCTCACGACCCAGCTGGTGCAGGCCGAGGAGGACGGCCACAAGCTCACCAACGAGGAACTGACCGCCAACATCATCCTGCTGTTCGGCGCCGGCCACGAGACCACCGTCAACCTGATCGGCAACGGCCTGTTGGCCCTGCATCGCAATCCGGACCAGCTTGCACTGCTGAAGGCGAAGCCTGAGCTGATCACCAATGCGATCGAGGAATTCCTGCGCTACGATTCGTCGGTGCAGATGACCGGGCGGGTCACGCTGGAGGACATCGACGACCTCGGCGGCGTGCGGATCCCCAAGGGCGAGACCGTGCTGTGCTTGCTCGGCTCGGCCAACCGCGATCCGGCCGTCTATCCTGATCGCCCCGACCGGCTCGACATCATCCGGCCGAACGTCAAGCCGCTGTCGTTCGGCGGCGGCATCCATTTCTGCCTGGGCGCCCAACTGGCGCGCATCGAGGCCGAGATCGCCATCGCCACGCTACTGCGGCGGCTGCCGGACTTGCGGATCGACGACGTCGAGAACCCGGAATGGCGGCCGACCTTCGTGCTGCGCGGCCTGAAGCGGCTGCCGGCGAGCTGGTAAGGCGGCTCGGCGTTAACCTCCGTGCGCAACAGTCGCTGTGACTTCGCCACACTTCGCCCTATATAAGGGATTGTTCCGGCGCGGGTTTAGGCAGTGACGCAAGGCTTGGGTTTGGCCCGGGCGCCGGTTTGGCCGAGGGGAGACCCGTGCAGACGACACTGCTCGGATTAGCGATTGCCTTCATCATTGCGCTGCTGGCCGCGCTGATCGGGCCTTACTTCGTCGACTGGAACCAGTTTCGGCCCCAGTTCGAGGCGGAGGCGACCCGGATCATCGGCGTGCCGGTGCGGGTGGCGGGCGAGCTGGACGCGCGGCTGCTGCCGGCGCCGACGCTGCGCCTGCGCTCGGTTACCTTCGGCGGCAACAACGATCTCGGCCGCCTGCGCGCCGACAAGCTCGACGTCGAGTTCAGCCTGGGCTCGCTGATGCGTGGCGAATGGCGCGCCACCGAGCTCACGGTCAATGGCATGGCGGTCGATCTCGGCCTCGATGCCAAGGGTCGGGTCGACCTGCCGTCCACCGCGAGCAGCAGCTTCAATCTCGCCTCGCTCGCGATCGAGCGGCTGAACCTCACCGGCCGCATCGCCCTGCATGATGCCGCCAGCCGCTCGACGCTGGAATTGAACGACATCGCCTTCTCCGGCGACGTGCGCTCGCTCGCCGGCTCGGTGCGCGGCGACGGCAATTTCACCCTCGGGCGCACCCGCTATCCGTTCCGCCTCTCCTCCGGCCCGAGCGCCGACGGCAGCGCCACCCGGCTCCATCTCAATATCGATCCCGGCGAGCGCGCCATCCTGGCCGATCTCGAGGGTGTGCTCACCTTCGACAACCGGCTGCCGAAGTTCGACGGCGCGCTGACGCTGGCCGTACCCAAGAAGCCGGGCGAGGCGGGGCCGACGCCCTGGAAGCTCGCCGCCAAGCTCAAGGCCGATCCGGCGGGTGCGAAATTCGAGCAGATCGACGCGAGCTTCGGCGCCGAGGACAATGCGCTGAAGGTCGGCGGCGTCGGCGACATCAGGTTCGGTGCGGCGCCGCTGCTGCGCGCGGTGCTGTCGGCGCGCCAGGTCGATGCCGACAAGCTGACTGGCAAGGACGATGCGGAGCCGCTGCGCATCCTCCCGGTCCTGCGCGCCGGCCTCGCTGCGATCCCGCAGGCGCCAATCCCGGCGCAGATCGAGTTCAATTCCGACCAGATCATGCTGGGCGGCCGTCCTCTGCAGAACATCGCGGCCGAGCTGCAGACCGACGGCAAGTCCTGGACCTTCCAGCGGCTCGAGCTGCGCGCGCCCGGCATGACGCAGCTTTCGCTGAACGGCGCGGCTCCCGGCTCCGACAGTTTCAGTGGCCGCCTCAGCGTCGAATCCTCCGATCCCGATGTGCTGGTCGCCTGGCTCCAGGGTCGCAGCGACGTCAACCGCCGCAGCACGAGGCCGCTGCGCCTTGCCGGCGACGTGACGATCGCCGCCAACCATCTCGCGATCGAGAAGCTGAAGGCCGAGATCGAAGGCGGCGCCGTCGAGGGCCGGATCGCATTCGCGCAAGTCGGCGCGAACAAGGGCTCGCGGATCGATGCGGAGCTCAAGGCCGATCGCCTCGATCTCGACGTCGCATCGGCCTTCGTACGCGCGATGGCCGGGCCGCAAGGCGAATGGCCGGAGGAGGCAAAGCTTTCGCTCGATGTCGGCCGCGCGATCTCGGCCGGCCAGGAGCTGCGGCCGTTCACGGCGAAGCTCGGCTACGGCCCGACATCGCTCTCGTTGGAGCAGCTCCGATTTGGCCAGGCCAGCGGCGTCACCACGGAAGCGAGCGGCAATTTCGACCGCACGCGCACGACCGGCCGGCTTGCGCTGACATCGTCGGCGGGCTCGCTGCGCGAGCTCGCTGCGCTGATCGAGCCGCTGGCACCAATGGTCCGCGCGCGGTTCGATGCCATCGAAGCGTTGCCGGGCGCCACGCGCCTGAAGCTCAACGTCAGCCTCGACAAGAACGCCGAACATGCCGACCGCAGCGACGCGCGCGCGACGTTCGATCTCGATGCGCCGCAGCTCAAGGCCACCGCGACATTGGCGGCTCAGACCCCGGCGACGGCGGTCAACGGCATCGACATCGACAGGCTGCGCAGCAGCGATTTCACGCTGGACTCGAAGGTGTCGACGCCGCAGGCCGCGACGCTGCTGGCGCTGCTCGGCCTTGATCGCGCGGTTGCCGCAGGCGAGGGGACTTCGCAGTTCGAGGGCCGCCTGAGTGGCGTTTGGCAGAAGCCGCTGCAATTCAGCGCCAAGCTGTCGGGCGGTCTGGATGCGGACGCGCAGGGCAGCTTCGATTGGTCGGCATCCAAGGGCAGTGCGAATCTGCGCGTGCGCAACGCCAATCTGGCGCCGCTGTTCGGAATGAGCCCGACCGAGAAGTCGGCGCAGAATGTCGGCCTGTCCTCGCGGGTCAGCCTGTCCGGCAACAAGCTGATCTTCGACGATCTCGACAGCAGCGCGGCCGGCTCGCGCCTGCGCGGCCGTCTGGCGATGACGCTGGACCAGGACAGAAGCGTCGAGGGCGAGGTCGGCCTCGACACGCTCGATCTCATGCCGGCGCTCGCGGTCGCCCTTGGCGCGGCCGGACGTGACGCCGGCGAGCCGCTGAGCGTGGGGCTTCTCGGCAACTGGCGCGGCAAGATCGCCTTCCAGGCCCTGCGCGGCAGCCTGCCGGGCGGCGTCGAGGTGCGTCCCTTCAGCGGCACGATCCGGAACGACGGCCAGGCGCTCTCGCTCGATGGCCTGAAGGGCAGTGTCGGCGGCGGCGAGATGGCCGCGAGCCTCGATGCCAGGAATGGCCCTAACGGTCTTGCGCTGAACGCGCGTATCGAGCTCACCGATGTCGATGCGACGACGCTGCGCTATCGCAACCTCGCACTGCCCAAGGGACGCGCCTCGGTGCAGATGGCGCTGACCAGCCAGGGCCGCAGCGTTGCGGCACTGACCGGCGCGCTGGCCGGCAACGGCACGGTGACGCTGAACGCGGCCGAGATCACCGGCCTCGACCCGCGCGCCTTCGAGATCGCGATCCGCGCCAGCGACGGCGGCCAGGTCACCGATGACAACCGTCTCCGGCAGCTGGTCGAGCCCGCGCTGTCGGCAGGTCCCATCGCGATCGCCTCGGCGCAGATCCTGTTCACGATCCGCGACGGCCGCTTGCGCGTCGGCGCCACCACGCTCGAAGCGAAGAACGCCCGCGCCATCATCTCCGGCGGCTACGATATTCCGGCCGACCAGGCCGACATCCGTGCCAGCCTGACGCCGATCATGACTGGGCTCTCCGGCGCCCCGCCCGAGATCCAGCTGTTTGCGGCAGG
>NZ_LSEF01000037.1:110701-128859 GCF_001641695.1 Bradyrhizobium neotropicale | reverse complement strand
GGCTGGACGCCATCGAGCGCGGCGAGCCGCCGCCGGCCACCGCGGCGCTTCCGACCCTGGTCGCTCCGGACGCGGCGCCCGGGCCGGCGCCGGCCAACATACCGTTGCCGGGCCAGGATCCGCGCCGTATCCCGCAAAAGCCGAAGGCCGCTCCGACGCCGAAGGCGCAGCACGCAGCCCCCGCGACACAGGGCCCGCCGATCGCGAGTCAGCAGGTCGCCCCGCTGCCGCCGCCGATCGAGGTGAGGCCGGCCCCGGGACCGCCGCCGCCAAGGCCCAAGCCGAAGCCGCCGCTGGTCCTGACACCGTCGAATCCCTGAACGAACTTGAGTTGAATTGAGGCTTCACGGAAGCCCGGCCATGACGCCGGGGAGGCTTCAGCGCTCCAAGCTCTTGCGTCAGATGAGCGCCTTGCGCGGCGGTGAATTCATTCCCCCGCATTTTAATGAAAATTGGTCGGCAAAACTGATTTGCCGATTTTACCGAATTCTCGCGTTTGACGGCTAGCGTCAGCTCAAGAGGAATTCGGCGTCTTGCCAACAGGGGCAGGATCGCTCGCCAAGAACTGGGGTTATCGCATGAACGGGGCGAAATCGCTTCTGCAGGATCTGGACGACGCGATCGCGCGGGGCACGGATGAAAGCCGCGCGCGCGCGCTGTGGCACGCGACCGATCTGTTGATCACCGGTCGCTACAGCGACGACGAGATCAGCATGTTCGGCGAGGTCATCGGCCGGCTCGCCGATGAGATCGAGGTCGCCGCGCGCACGCAGCTCTCCGAGCTGATGGCGGCGTGCGATCACGCGCCGCTCAACGTCATCGAGCAGCTCGCCTTCGACGACGAGATCGATGTCGCCGGCCCCGTGCTGCGCGACTCCACCCGGCTCGACGAGAAGGTGCTGGTCAGGAACGCCATGACCAAGGGCCAGTCGCATCTTCTCGCGATCTCGCAGCGCCAGTCGATCGGCGAGGCCGTGACCGACGTGCTGGTCAAGCGCGGCGACCAGGAGGTCGTGACCGCCGTCGCCAGGAACGAGGGCGCGCGCTTCTCGGGCTCGGGCCTGCTGCACATGGTCAGGCGCGCCGAGGGAGATTCGATTCTTGCCGAACAACTTGGCCTGCGCAAGGACGTGCCGCGGCACATCTTCCAGCAGCTCATCGCCAAAGCGTCGGAGGACGTCCGCCGCCGGCTCGAGACCGAGCGTCCCGAGATGATGGCGCAGATCCAGAGCTCGGTGACCGAGGTCACCGGCGACCTGCAATCCAAGTTCGGTCCGTCCTCGCGCAGCTACTTCGTCGCCAAGCGCGTGGTGACGACGCAGTACCGCCAGGGCAACCTCAACCAGGATTCGATCTCGAACTACGCGCGCCAGCACCGCTTCGACGAGGTGCAGATCGGCCTGTCGCTGCTGTCGTCGCTCCCCGTGGACGTGATCGAGCGCGCGCTGATGGACCGCAACCGCGAGATGCTGCTGGTGCTGTGCAAGGCGCTCGATTTCTCCTGGCAGACCACGATGTCGCTGCTGTTCCTCGGCGCCAAGGATCATCTGATCACGGCGCGGGACCTCAACGACAGCGAGCGCGAGTTCGGTCGCCTCAACATCGAGACGTCGCGCAGCATTTTGAAGTTCTACCAGTCGCGCAAGAACAACGCGGCCGCCGACCCCGCCGCGGGTCGTCAGGCCGAGCTCCAGATGCACTAAACATCGGGAATTGGCAGGGGAGAATTTGCCATGTTGCCTCAGTTCGGCACCGCAGCCCGCAAGAATCCGAACAAGAATCTCAACAAGGCTGTTTCCGCCGATGCCGGCGGCGCAGCCCCGGAAAAGGCGTCGGTGGACGCCGCCTGGCTCGTGCTGGAAGCCGCCAACGATCTCGGCGATCAGGCCGCAGTCGAGGCCTGCCGCCGCGTCATCGACGCCGAGCTGAACGGCACCGTCGCCGGCGCCTCGGACCTCGATCTCGTGCTGGGGTATTTCCGCTAAGAGTTAGGAGTCCGTAGGGTGGGTTAGCCGCGCGGCTGCGCGAAGCGCAGTCCGCTCGGCGTAACCCACCACTTCTCTCACAGCCCGGATAGAAGTTGGTGGGTTACGCCTCCGGCTAACTAACCCACCCTACGAGCTCACTTCGTCGAATGTTTCGCAAGAACAGGAAGGCCCCGCTTCCGCGAGGCCTTCCAAGCCCGATGATTGCGGGACTGCGTTAGTCGTCCCAGTAATGTCGGCGGATCACCACGCCGCGATCGTAGTCGCGATGGTACCAGCCATGATGCCAGCCGCGGTCGTGATCGTAGAAGCGTGCGCGCGGACCATCATAGCGATCGCCGTAATAGCCGCTGTCGCCGCCGATATAGACGCCGACGCCGCCCGCGTTTGCGATGGTCGGGGCACTGACCGCAAGCGTCGCAATCGCTGCAAGAGCGTAAGTGAGCTTGTTCATCTGTTCCTCCTCTGCATCGTTGGTGCGGGGGTCAACGGCTGCCGGCATCAGCCGTTGCAGGAACCAGGCAGGAACTTTTTTGAATGGCTGTTCAGCTTTCGGCGAATGACACCTTCGGATGGGTGCGGTCGAGGCCATGCTATCGTACCACCTGGGATAGCATCCGCTATCCCCTGGAATCCGGGAGAGATAGCCATGAAGACCTTGT
Organism: Bradyrhizobium neotropicale; assembly: GCF_001641695.1. Taxonomy (GTDB): domain Bacteria; phylum Pseudomonadota; class Alphaproteobacteria; order Rhizobiales; family Xanthobacteraceae; genus Bradyrhizobium; species Bradyrhizobium neotropicale. The sequence continues at coordinate 126,212 of NZ_LSEF01000037.1, read as the reverse complement.
CGCTCGTCGTCGCGGTACTCGCTGTCGCAACCCTGTCAATGTCGACGGCAAATGCTCAGTACAAATGCTCCTGGAGCGGCGGGACCATTTCCTCCGTTCCGTGCGCCAAACGCTATGCTGTCAATTACGAAGCGTGCCGGAAATACGTCGTGGACCATGGCTCGTCGGCGAGTGACGCCATGTGGTGGTGCACAAGCCAGGGCTACACAAAGTAATAGGGCTACACCAAGCGATTTGATGTCGACCACAAGCAAGAGGCCGCCCCCGGTGGGCGGCCTCTTGATTTCAGATGTTGGCTGATCAGCCGCAATTCCAGATCGGGCCGATCGGCGTCCGCGTCCAGCACGGACCGAAGCTGCCGCCATTGTAGCGGCCGTTATAGATGCCGGGCCGGCCGAAATAGTGCCATTCGCCGTCGTAGTACCGGTAATAGCGGGGGACCGGGTCGATGTACCAGGGGCGCCGGTTGTTGCGCGCGACGCGCCACGTCGGGTCCTTCTGCGCATAGAGCGGCTGGCTGTTGCTCGGCGGCTGGCGATAGCCCGGCAGGAAGCCGTAGCCGTGCCAGCGCGGCGCGGGCCGCTTGTGAACGGGATCCGCCGGCGCGATCGAGGGCAGCAGCGACAGAACGATGGCAAGGGATAGACACATAAGGCGGGACATCGTCCGACCATACGCAGCCGATTGCCGGAAAGCGATTCAAATCCGAGTGCGCAGGTCTTTGCCGGTCGCTTCTGTTTGCCAAAACGTTGCCGGCTGGACAAGTTCAGTGACCGAAAACGGAGTCTATCCGTCGAGCGCACGCAGCGCCGCTACGCTGCTTGCGACAATGACCGGCTGCGAATCGACGAGCGTTCCGTCGAGGTCCAGGAGTACGGAGCGGGCTGGGGACATGCTACCTGCAAACTTCAACCAATCCGCCCATGCCGTTGCCCGCATATGCAGAGCCCGTGCTCCCCGATCCGGGCGCTGCGCTGGATCGTTCCAGCCTGCATCCGGATCTTACGGGTCGACATCCGGCTTGGCCGCAGATGATCTGGCCGCTCGCCTGTGGCTTCGATGGCGCTGCTTCCGTCTGCTTACGATCCGCATCGCGCGACTTTTGGTCCTCGCGTGCAACGGGCTTCTTCTCCGGCACCTTCTCGCATTCGTTGTCGTCGTTGACGCGGTATCCCGCGCGACAGGTGATCTTCACGCAGGCGTCGCCGTCGGCCCTGAAACCGTGATCGCAGACCAGCGGGCAGACGCGGCCTTGCTTGGCCTTGATCGCGTCCAGCGCGTCGAAGCTCGCGAGCTTCGCATCGAACTTCGTCCCGGCATATTTGTTGAACAGCGTCAGCGAGCGCTGCGACGTCGCGTTCCAGTCGCCGTCGCCAGTTCCTGTCAGACATCCGACACGCCGCAACTCGGATTGGACCAGCTTCGCCATCTCCGGAGGCGAGAGAGTTGGTTGCGATGAGGTCGGCGCCAGAGCGGCAACTTTCTGTTCGCTCTCGCTCTTCACCTTCATCTCCGCCGCCTGCATCTCTGCGGCCTGCTTCTCCGCGGCTTGCTTGGCCGCCAGCTCCGCAGCTGCCTTCTCATTCGCGATCTTGTCGGCGAGGGCCTTTTCGGCGGCCTGCTTTTCGGCAACCGCCTTGGCGACGGCTGCCTCGGCCTCCTTGCGCCGCTGTTCGGCCGCTGCGGCCTTGGTCTCCTCGATCTGCTTTGCCTTTTCGGCGGCGAGGCGAACGTCCTCGGCGGCCTTGGCTGCGGCCGCGGCCTTGTCCTGCTCCGCCTTCTGCGCGCGCTCGCTCGCGAGACGGGCCTTTTCGTCCTCGGCCTGCCGGGCTTTCTCTGCGGCGGCGGCCCGCGCTTCCTCTGCTGCGATCCGGCTCAACTGCCCTTTGGCGAGGCTGGCGTAAAACCCATCGGTGTATTTGGCGAGGAAAGCGGTCCAGACCTCTCGCGTGCCGATCTGCAACGCCAACTCGTAGTCGCGGCGCACCGCATCATCCGGGCTCGCCTGCGGTCCCGTGGCGGCCGGTTTTGCCGGGACCAATGGCACGTCCTCGCCACCAAGCGAGCCGTAGACGTAGGGCTCCTGCCTGTAGCTCGTGTTCTTCAAGACATCGTCGCGGACGAAGCCGAATGCTTTTCGCAGGTCGAGACCGGGTGTAGGCAGCCGCTCGACGAGAGCGGCCGTGAACGGGCTGTTTTTGGAATCGCCGTCCGAAGCCGTCGACCCCGCCTTCGCGGCGAACGCGATCATCGTGTTCGGGCTGGTCGGCTCGATCTTGGCAAGGCCGCGCCCGATGGCGCGGGCGGCGACCGTGCGCTTCATGGTCTTGGCGAAGGGATTGTCGCGGCAGGCATCCAGAATGACGAGCCGAAGCTGCTTGGCGGGTTCGACCGTGGCCAGCACACGGTCAAGCGCAAAGGCCTCGTCGTAGACGTCCGTATCGACCTCGAGAACCGCATCGGTCGGGATGAGGTAGTTGTTCCCGTCGATCTCGATCCCGTGCCCGGCGTAGTAGATCACGGCGACCTCGGCATCGCGCGCCCTCATTCCGAACTCGCGCAGCGCCTTGCGCATCTCGGGAGCACCGAGGTCGACCTTGACCTCCACGTTCTCGAATCCGGCCTTCCCCAACATGCCACCGACCAGAGCGGCATCGTTCACGGGATTGGCGAGCTTCGGCACGTTCTTGTAGGCGGAGTTGCCAATCACCAACGCGACGCGGCGCTCGGCATGGGCCGAGCCGCAGGTGAGCCAGATGAAAAAGAACAATGAAAACCAGCGAAACGCGCCCATCGCAGCCCCGAACAATATGTGCGCAGCCTATGCGGAACCTGCCGAAAGGCAAGCATCGGCTCTGTGACGCTGGTCACTGCATGATCGCTTTGGGGCGGTTGCAGACGCAAACGCGGGCCCCGGCGTGGACCGAGGCCCGAAGCTATTTTCCGGCAAGAAGCGCTCTGCCTGGGACGAAAGCTGCGTCAGCGGCAGACGTAGGTGCCGTTCACCAGCACGCGGACGCATGCCGTGCCGGCAGCGGCGGCTCCGACGGCCGCGCCGCCGACCACCGCGCGCCGGGTCGTCCTGCGCGCGACGCCTGCGACGCTCACCGGCGTCAAAGGACGTCCCACTCTTGCCTCGGCACTCGAAATGGCAAGTGACAAGCCATCCTGTGGCGACCATTCGATCGAACCCGTGCCGCAAACCAGGATGGCTGCTACGAACAAAATCAGTCTGACGCGCGTGTGTCTCATTCTGGAATCCTCCCCTCCAACTTGGTTCAGGATATCCAGCATTCCCTTTGGGTGGACCTGTTGCTTGATCCACATCAACGTGCCCGGCGGTTCGGCGGTCTGCAAGCGATGAGCTGTGGCACGAAGTGCATAGGCCGGGCGCCGATCACCAGGGCCGGAATCCGAACCATGCAAATTGTGGCCGCGCCCACGGATCCATCTGCGGCTTCACATGTCGCTTCGGCCTTGTCGCGACGTGTTGCGGCTTGCGTTGTCGCTTGCGATCGACGGATTCGGGCGGACGGGGCAGCATCGCCAATGCATTCGCTGCTGCCGACGTCTCCGCGCGGACGACAGGTGGCGCGATCGGGGCCGCCGCGATCGCGGTGGCCGTATTCGATACGACAGGCGCAGCCGAGGTATCCAAGACCACACGCTCGGGCAATTTTTGTTCGGAGTGAATGCGTATGGTCGGCCGGTCCGCAGCCGCGTCCCGAACGGTCGGCGCCCTGGGCAGACAAAAGTCCGCGACGAAGAGAAGGGCGAGCAACAGCGCGCCGATCTTCCAGAAATATGCCGCCAGCGGCATGTCGGTCGCTCCGTGCCCCCCCGAGTCTGGGCCCAGTCGGCGACGATGTCTCAACGATTGTTGGTTCTTACCCGTGGAGGTAGATTGATCTGGATCAAGCCCTCGAAGTCATCTTCGCGATGGTGCGCTCGCGAAGCGTCCAGTGCCCAATTCTTCGATCGTGGCATCGTGCCGCTGTTTTGCCCGACATGTCAAATGGCTCGGCAGGATGTGCCAGCCATCATGACCTGTAGCGGCCTGGAATTCGTTAAAATTTGATATCGAGCTCGGAATGTTTTTTCGCGTCGGCGAGCCACTCTTCGTCGGTTGCGGCACCCAGATGGACCCACTCTTCGTCTGTTTTGCTCTTGCGCCAGTTGATGAGCGTCGCTCCGTCGGCTCCGGCCGGGTTTCGGAGCTTGGTGCTCTTGCCTTCCACGATATCCTGGATGGTCCTGGCCACATCGAACGGCGAGGTCGGTCTGCCGAGTGATGCCATGAAATAGGCCGCCATCCGTCGCCCATGCATGGAGTAGGGGCTCGGAGGCGGGGCGGGCCTCGGCGTCGTCGTCATCGGTGTTGCGATCACGCCCGGCTCCACGATGGCAACGCGGACGTTGAATGGGCTGAGCTCTTGCGCGAGGCACTCGCTCAATCCTTCGAAGGCCCATTTTGACGCGGCGTAGGGCGCCTGCGGCGGCATTCCGAACTGGCCTGCCACCGAGGTTATGTTGACGATGCAGCCGCTTCGCCGCTCTCGCATCGAGGGCACGACAGCCTGGATACAGCGCAGGCTGCCGAAGAAGTTCGTTTCCATCACTTGCCGGAAGAACGCGATCGGCGTCTCTTCGACATAACCCCGTCCCAGAATTCCCGCGTTATTGACCAGCGCGTCGATGTGGCCGGCCTCCTTCAGGATCCCGCCGAACGCTTCGTTGACCGAATTGTCGCTGTCGATGTCGAGCTTCACGAGCCTGAGCGGAAGGTTCTCCTTTGCGGTGACCTCCCGAAGCTCGCCGCCCTTATCGAGATTTCGCATGCCCGCAAAGACGACATGTCCGCCGCGCGCCAGAGTGATTGCGGTTGCAAGACCGATTCCAGTACTTGTCCCGGTGACGACGACAACAGCCATGCCAGCCTCCGCTCCAGTACCGCAGCCAAATATTGTCCAGGAAGCAGTCGATCCCGGCGACGTTAGTTACCGATCGTCGCCCCGGTCATTGTACCAAGGGACAGTTGGGAAGGCGATCTTGCACAGGCCCTGACGGCTCACGATCGTCCGATCGGACGCCTCGCGGATCAACGGAGGTGTTCGCGGCGACGTAGTCGATCTCGCCGCGGGAGATGCCCATGTCCAGGAGCTCCCGATCGGACAATCCCGACAGGTCGCCGCGCAACCTCTGGCGCTGTTGATGGGCCAGCAGCGTCGTCCAATACCTCCGGAGCAGGCCTGAGACATGTCGCGTTGGTGCCGCCGTCCGTCTCAGCTCGATGAGCGTACTCATTGTGACATCTCCTCAGTCCTCGGGAAGTCCCAGCTCGTCGATTATCGGCAGTAACGAGCCACCGGTGCAGCAAACGCTGAGCACGATGAGTGCCGCGCGCACGATCAAGCGAAGCTTGCGCATGGCTTCCTCCATTGGGCGGGGCTGAGCGGCCTCAATGGCCGTCTCCCTGTCCGGAAGCATGCTATCGATGCGCCGCAATCGACCTGTGGTTCGCAGCGTGATAGGATCGCAAAATCATCGATCCGGGCGCATGTTGGCGTCCTCAGCTCGCGTGCGACCGGTATGGCGAAGGTCAATCTCGCACTGCTGGGTGGTTTTCGGCTCCAGACCAATCTCGGCGAGCCGGTCCCGCTGTCGACCAAGAAGGCCGGCGCATTGCTGGCTTATCTGGTGCTCCACCCGGGTCAGGCTCAAGCGCGGCCAAAGCTTGCCGCGCTGCTTTGGGGCGATCGCACCGAGGCTCAGGCACGCGACAGTTTGCGACAGGCGCTCAGCCTGCTGCGCAAGGCGCTGTCGCACATCGATTCACGGGCCCTGGTTGCTCACGAGGATGCGATCGGCTTCGAACCCACCGCGTTGACAAGCGATGTCGTCGCTTTCTGCGATCTGGCGGCGCGACAGGATGTTGGCAACCTCGAGCAGGCGAGCGCACTCTATGGCGGCGAGCTTCTCGACGGTTTCGAGGTGCCGGCTCCCGAGTTCGAGAGCTGGATGCGCGCGGAACGCGAGCGCTTCCGCGAGCTGGCGCTCGAAGCGATGACCAGTCTGCTCGACCATCATCTGTCGAATGGTTCGGTCGAGCGCGGCATTCACATCGCGGCCCGGCTGCTGACGGTCGACCCGCTTCAGGAGCGTATCCATCGCACATTGATGGAGCTCTATCACCGACAGGGCAGGCACAGCGCCGCCCTTCGCCAGTACCGCACCTGCGCGGATTTGCTGACCAGGGAGCTGGGAATTGAACCGGACGCCATCACGAAGGCCTTGCGCCGCGAGATCCTTCGCGAGTGGAACCAGCAGCAGGATGTGATCCCCGGCGATGAGGCGGCGCCGCGTCCTCCTGACGAGAGCGATGTGGAAGCGCCGGCAACGCCGCGCGCGCCGGAGCGGCGTCAGGTCACGGTGCTCGCCTATGATCTTGTCGGCACGAGCGCGCTCGCGGCCCAAATCGATCCGGAAGAGTTGGAGGCCTTGATTGCCGCCTATCGGCGCTGCTGCACGCCGATCGTCTCTCGCGCCGGCGGCGTGATAGGCAAATTGTCCGGGACCGAGATGGTGGCCTGTTTCGGGCATCCACAGGCGCACGAGCACGACATCGAATGCGCGGTTCGTGCGGGTCTTGCGCTCGTCGATGCAGTCTCCCGGCTTGACGGTGTCAGCCTCGGCCCCCTGCAGCTGCGTGCGGGTATCGCAACCGGGCCAGTCGTCTTCGGTGATGTCCTTGGCGATGGTGCGGATCAGCAGGTCATTGCCGGCGAAGCGGTGCAGCTTGCAAGCGGCCTGCAAAAGGTCGCCGCGCCCGGCACCGTCTTGATCGCAGCGAGCACGCGCCAGTTCGTCGGCAATCTGTTCGACTGCAACGACCTTGGCGAGTTGGTACTCAATGGCGTCCCTGAGGTGGTTCGGGCCTGTCACGTGCTGGGCCCGAGTGGCGTCGACAGCAGGTTCGAAGCCTTGCGCGCGGCGACGACGCCGCTCATCGGGCGCGAGGAAGAACTCGACCTGTTGGAGCGCCGATGGCGGCATGCGACGGAAGGGGAGGGGCGCGTGGTGCTGCTGGCGGGAGAGCCGGGGATCGGCAAGTCGCGGCTGACGGTGGAGCTGCAAGACCGGCTCCGGGAAGAATCGCACGCCCGGCTGCCGCACTTCTGCTCGCCTCACCACCGCGACAACGAGCTCTATCCGATCATCAGCCAGCTGGAACGGGCCGCCGGGTTTCGTCGCGACGAAACCGATGAGCAGCGGCTGGACAAGCTGGAGGCCGTCCTTGCTCCGACGACGAACGAAGCGCGCGACGCCGTACCATTGATCGCGAATCTGTTGTCGGTAACATCCGCCCGCCACCCGCCGCTCAATCTCACCCCACAGAAGCGCAAGGAGAAGACGCTACAGGCGTTGCTCGCCCGGCTGGAGGGGCTGGCCGCGCGTGCGCCGGTGCTGATCGTGTTCGAGGATGTCCATTGGATCGACCCGACGTCGCTGGAATTGCTGGACCTGATGGTCGAGCGGGTCGCGACCATGCCGGTTCTGCTCGTCATCACGTTCCGGCCCGAGTTCGCGCCGGCGTGGATCGGTCGTCCGCAGGTCACTCTGCTCGCGCTCAGTCGTTTGCCTCCCGCCCAGCGCGCCCAGATGATCGTGGCGCTGACAGGCGGCAGGGCGTTGCCCCAGGACATACTCGACCAGATCGTCGATCGTACCGACGGCGTGCCGCTGTTCGTCGAAGAGCTGACCAGATCCGTCATGGAGAGCGGCGTTCTGGACGAGGCCGGTGGTCGCAACGGGGCAGGCGGACAGGTGATCCCGCTGGCGATCCCGTCGACATTGCAGGCCTCGCTGCTCGCGCGGCTTGACCGTCTGCCCGAAACGCATGAGGTCGTGCAGATCGGCGCGGCCCTTGGCCGATCGTTTTCTCACGAGCTGATTGCTGCGGTCGCTCGGCTGCCACAGCATCGACTCGATGATGCCCTTGCCCGACTGGTGGAGGCCGGGCTGATCTTCCGCCGCGGTATTGCCCCCGACGCGGAGTACACGTTCAAGCACGCTTTGGTGCAGGACGCGGCCTACGGGACGCTGTCGCGCACCCAGCGCCAGCTCCTGCATGGCCGCATTACCAAGACGCTCGAAGAGCAGTTTCCCGGGACTGTCACGGCCCATCCGGCGTTGCTCGCCCATCACAGCGAGGCGGCCGGTTTGACGGGAAAGGCGGTCGGCTACCTCAGGCAGGCCGGCCAACAGGCGATTGCGCATGCGGCGATGACCGAGGCGGAGACACAGCTGCTCAAGGGCATCAGTCTTCTCGAAGGCCTGCCCGAAGGTCCCGAACGCCGTCGCCACGAGCTGCGATTGCAGATCGCTCTTGGCTCGGCGTGGTTTGGCACGCGCGGCGGCGGCTCAGTCTCGGCAGGTGAGGCCTTCGACCGCGCCCGCGAGCTCTGTGCGGGACAGGAGCAGGCCGACGAGCTCCCGACCATCCTCACCTGTCAGGCCGTCAATCGCTTGTATCGTGGCGAGCCGCGGTCTGCGTATCAACTGTCCGACGAACTCCTCGATCTCGGCAGGTCTTGGCAGGACAAGGCTTCGCCTGCCTTGCGATGGACGTCCAATGCGATCACGTCCGTGGCGCACTATCTGAGGGGACAAAACGGATTGTGGCTGGGTGAATTCGCATCGGCTCGCGCAGATACCGAGGAGGCACTTCGTCTTCTCGACCCGGCGCGCCTGCCTGGCAACTGGATGATTGACGTTCAGGCGGTCCTGCTTTCGGTCAGCATGGGATCGCTGACAGGTCTCGGCTATCTGGATCAGGCGCGTGCGCGCCGCGACGAGGCACTGGCGCGAGCCCGCGAGGTCGATCGGGTTGCCACGTCCGTCGTCATATTCGCGAACGCCGCCATTTGCGATGCGTGCATGGAGACCGATCCTGCGGTCCTGCTGGATCAGGTCTCGAAGTTGGAGGCCTACTCGACCCAACACGGATTCTTCTCGGAGTACGAGAAGTTCGCCAAGTGGCACCGCCAATGTTACCTGATTGCGCTTGGCCGGAGCGAGCCGGCAAGGCTACATGCAGAGTTCCCCGCGGAATTGCACGCCGAACGCCGCTACCTCTACAAACCGACCTGGTTCATGTCCCTAGCCGAAGCACTTGGGAAAATCGGCCGGTCGAAGGATGGGCTCGACGAACTGGACAAGGCCGAACGCGAAATGGAGGTGACCGGAGAGCGTTGGGCGGAAGCGAACCTGCACCGTATCCGCGGAGAGTTGCTGGTCGACATCGGCGATGCTGCGGCAGGGGAAGCAAGTCTCCGACGCTCCATCGATCTTGCATGCCGCCAAAGCGCGAAATTGTGGGAGCTCCGCGCGGCCACAAGCCTCGCCCGCCTCTGGCGCGGCCAGGAAAAGCGCGCGCAGGCGCGCGATCTGCTAACGCCAGTCCATGCCTGGTTCACCGAGGGGCTCGACACGCCGGTCGTGCAGGCCGCGAGAATTCTGCTGGAGCAGCTCGCCTAGCAGGGCTAGCGATGATGCCATCGTGCCGCTGTTTTGCCCGACGTGTCAAATGGCTTCGCAGAATGTGCCATCCGTCATGACTGGTGGCCTCGGCTACTTTGCATGGGGTTGTTTTTCATATTTTTGTTGGACCCCATCAGCCGGTCCGCCATGTCGGCCCTGATGCGCTCCTAGACCGGGCCGGCCGAGCCGGGCGGGATCATGTAGAGCGTCATCGCGAAAATGGCGTAGATGAAAAGCAGGAGAGCACCGATGAACCAGGCTGAGCGTCCGCTATTGCTCACGAAGCATGTGACCACGGTGGCGATCATGACCATGGTCACCGCGCCGGGCCAGAATTGAAGGTCCATCGGCTGCGGCCCGATGACATAGCTGAGCAGCACGAGGACGGGCGCGACGAACAGGGCGATCTGGGACGCGCTTCCCAGTGCGATGCTGACGCTCATGTCGAGCCGATTCCGGCGTGCCGCAGAGAACGCAACGGCCATCTCGGCTGCCGCGCCGACAAGGGCAACCACGATGAAGCCGACGAAGGCCGGGCTCATGCCGAGCGTTTCGGCCGCCTTCTGCACCGACTCCACGAAAATTTCACTGACGAGCGCGACCAGCACGGTCACGACGATCAGCGTCGGCACGGCAACCCCGATCGGCAGCACCGGTCCGGCCGCTTCGCCGTGGTCCTGGGTGGCGAACAGCTCCTTGTGCGTCTTCAGCGAGAAAAACAGGCTGAGACCGTAGGCAACAATCAGGAGAAGCGCCAAGGCTGCGCTCAACCGATGTACCGCCGTCTCCCTGCCGGGGAATTCGAGGTCAGCCACGGCGGAAGGCGACAACAGGGCGATCGTGGCCATCAGCAGCAGCGCCGAATAGAGGCGTCCGCCCGCCCGGTTGTAGTCCTGCACGTGGTGCCTCAGTCCGCCCAGCAGCAGGGACGCGCCGAGCATGAACAGCGCGTTGGTCACGATCGCACCGGCGATGGAGGCCTTGACCAGCATGTATTGACCGGCGTGCAGGGCCGTCACCGCGATGATGAGCTCGGTCAGATTCCCAAGCGTGGCATTCAGAAGCCCGCCGACGGCATCACCGGTCTTCTCGGCGACGGCTTCCGTCGCGTGGCTGAGCAGGCTCGCAAGCGGAACGATGGCGATCACGGCGAGGATGAAGAGCAGCGTGTGCGCATCCGGCATGAAGTGCTCGAGCGCGATCACCACCGGCACGAAGACCAGCAGCCACAGGAGTGGACTGTGCCGGATTTCCTTCAGCAGCGGATTCATGGTCCGTCCTCTGTGCTCTGAGGCGGACCTTGATGCCGGGGACAAGCCGGGCGTTGATCTAGCTCAATGAGCGCAAGGAGCTACCCCGCGCCGAGCGCGACGGCGACGTTGTACGTCAAAAAGCTCGCGGCATAGGCGAGCACCAGCATGTAGGTGAAGGTCACCGCCATCCAGGTCCAGCTTCCGGTCTCGCGCCGGATCACCGCCAGGGTCGAGGCGCATTGCGGCGCGAAGATATACCAGGCCAGCATCGACAGCGCGGTCGCGAGCGACCATTTCGTCGCCAGCACCTGGCCGATCTGCTCGGCCGCTTCCTTGCCGCCTTCGATCGCATAGACGGTGCCGAGCGCCGCGACCGCGACCTCGCGCGCCGCCATGCCCGGGATCAGGGCGACGGCGATCTGCCAGTTGAAGCCGACGGGCGCGAGCAGGGGCTCGATCGCCTTGCCGATGATCGCGGCGAGGCTGAAGTCGATCGCCGGCTCGGTGGCACCTAGCGGCGGCTGCGGGAACGAGGCCAAAAACCAGATCAGCACCATCATCGAGAAGATCGTGGTGCCGGCGCGCTGCAGGAACATCTTCGCCCGCGTGAAGATGCCGATCGCGATCGATTTCAAGCGCGGCATCTTGTAGTCGGGCAGCTCCAGCATGAACGGCGCCGGCGCATAGTCGCGCAGCATGAAGAACTTGATCAGGAACGAGACGAGAAGCGCGCTGATGATGCCCATGGCGTAGAGGCCGAACATCACGAGGCCCTGCAGGTTGATGAAGCCCCAGACCTCTTTCGCCGGAATGAAGGCGGAGATGATCAGCGTGTAGACCGGAATGCGCGCCGAGCAGGTCATCAGCGGCGCGATCAGGATCGTGGTCAGGCGGTCGCGCTTGTTGTCGATCACGCGCGTCGCCATGATGCCGGGGATGGCGCAGGCGAAGCTCGACAGCAGCGGAATGAAGGCGCGGCCATGCAGGCCGGCGCCGCCCATGATGCGGTCCATCAGGAAGGCGGCGCGCGCCATGTAGCCGAAATCTTCCAGGAGCAGGATGAACAGGAAGATGATGATGATCTGGGGCAGGAACACGATGACGCTGCCGACGCCGGAGATCACGCCGTTCTGCAGGAAGCTCTGCAACAGGCCGGCGGGCAGGGTGTCGTGCACGAGCTCGCCGAGCGCATCGAAGCCGGAATTGAGCAGTTCCATCAGTGGCTGCGCCCAGGCGAACACTGCCTGGAACATCACGAACAGGATCAGCGCGAGCACCAGGAGCCCGCCGACGGGGTGCAGCACCACGGCATCGATCCGGGCGGTCCAGGTGTCGGGGCGGCTCGGCAGGCTGACGCAGTCGGCGATGATCCGGTCGGCTTCGCGCTGGGTGGCGCGCAGCTCCGAGACGCTGAGCGCGCGCCACTTGTTCTCCTGGGGCTCGGGGTCGAGCTCGGCCGAGATCTCGTCGGTCAGCCTCAATAGGTCGGCAGTACCGCCCTTGCGGACCGCGATCGAGGTGACCACGGGCACGCCGAGCTCCTTGGCGAGGCCTTCCACGTCGACCGTAATGCCGCGGCGGCTCGCGATGTCGAACATGTTGAGGACCAGGATCAGCGGCCGACCGGTCCGCTTGAGCTCGAGCAGGAGGCGGATGGTCAGCCGCAGATTGGTCGAATCGGCCACGCACAGCACGAGATCGGGCATGCTCTCGCCGGAGGCCTTGCCGAGCACGAAGTCGCGGGTGATCTCCTCGTCCGGGCTGCGGCCGCGCAGCGAATAGGTGCCGGGGAGGTCGACCACCGAGACCTGGCGTCCCAAGGGAGTGACGAAGAAGCCTTCCTTGCGCTCGACGGTGACGCCCGGATAGTTCGCGACCTTCTGCCGGCTGCCGGTCAGCGCATTGAACAGCGAAGTCTTGCCGCTGTTTGGCGTGCCCACCAGGGCGAGATGCAGCAGGGGTGCTTCCATGAGATCAAAGGTCCGGCCGCGTCACGCGACGATGATGGCCATGGCTTCGCGACGACGTACCGCGATCGTGATGTTGTCGACGCGGACGGCGATCGGGTCGCGCCCGACGATGCCCTCGTGCAGGATCTCCACCCGAGCGCCCTCGACGAAGCCGAGCTCGATCAGCCGGCTCTCGAGCTCGATGTCGGGCAGGGCCGAGGCTGCGTCCCTGGCGGAAAGGTGCTGAATGACGCCGGTGTAGCCGCGCTGGGCCAGACCCAGCGGGATTTGCGAGCGCGTGTCATTGTCGTCGGTCATGCCCTGTATTTTCAACGCGGGGCATTGAGGTCAAGCCGGCTCGGCCTGCCCCGGTCGCACCTTAGAGTGATTATAAAGTGTGAGCCGGCGAGACACGGCCGGCTCGGTCTCTGGCGCTTACTGAGCCGCGACCTTCTGCTCGGCCGGGACGGCCCCGGCCCCGGCACCGGCCCCTGCGCGGTTCTTGAAGTAGTCGAGAACGAACAGGCGGATCGCCGACGACAGGTTGCCTTGCTGGCGAGCGCCGTCGATCTCCCCCACGAGCTCGGACAGCGTCATGTTGCGCAGGCCGGAAATCTCTTTCATGCCGTTCCAGAACGCCTCTTCCAGGCTGACGCTGGTCTTGTGGCCGGCGACGACTATCGATCGTTTGACGACGGGCGATTTCATGGCTGTTCCTCGCGCTCGATCAGATGCTGGTCCAGTTGCTCCTTCGCCTGCGCCTTGCGCTTCTCCTCCGCCGTGCGCTCGGCCTTGGTACGGCCGAACTTCGTCCGGTTGGCGTCCGCCTGTTTGGCCGAGGCTTCCCGCTCGGCCCGCTTCCTGAAGCGGTTCAGGTTGATGACGTTCCCCATGGCGCGTCTCCATCACCCGATCCTCGGCGGGCGCGATGAAATATTCAGAAACAGGGCACGGCAATGTGCCCGATAAGATTTGATTGTCATTCGCTCGTCCTCGTCAATCGGCCCGATGGACCATCAAACGATGAATCTGGCCCCGGGAAGGGGTGAGAGGGTTGCGGTAGCACGCATCCCCCCCGAAACATTGACGGTAATCAAATCCTTCCCATTAAACTCATATAAATATGCTGTTTTGGGTCCGTATCATTACGGATGACTATCGGAATTCGGAATTACCCCGGACGGGTCATCTTCCCGGGCTGCACCAGGCGGTCGAACTCGTCCGCCGACACGAATCCAAGCCGTAGCGCCTCCTCCTTCAGCGTGGTGCCGTTGGCGTGCGCCGTCTTCGCCACCTTGGCCGCGTTGTCGTAGCCGATCTTGGGTGCGAGCGCGGTGACCAGCATCAGCGACCGCTCCATCAGCTCCTTGATGTGCTTCTCGTCGGCGCGGATGCCGCTGACGCAATGTTCGGTGAAGGAGCGCGCGGCGTCCGCCAGGAGGCGGATCGAGTGCAGCATGTTGTAGGCGAGCACGGGCTTGTAGACGTTGAGCTCGAAATGACCCTGGCTGCCGGCGACCGTGATCGCGGTGTGATTGCCGAACACCTGGCAGCACACCATCGTCATCGCCTCGCACTGGGTCGGATTGACCTTGCCCGGCATGATCGAGGAACCGGGCTCGTTTTCCGGCAGGATCAATTCGCCGAGTCCCGAGCGCGGGCCTGATCCGAGCAGGCGGATGTCGTTGGCGATCTTGAACAGCCCCGTCGCCACCGAATTGATCGCGCCGTGCACCAGCACATAGGCGTCGTTGGAGGCCAGCGCCTCGAATTTGTTGGCGGCGCTGGTGAAGGGCAGCTTGGTAATGCCAGCCACGTGCTTGGCGAACAGCTTTGCAAAGCGCGGCTTCGAGTTGAGGCCGGTGCCGACGGCCGTGCCGCCCTGCGCCAGCGGATGGAGATCCTTGACCGCGACCTTGAGCCGAGCGATGCCGCTTTCGACCTGCGCGGCGTAGCCGGAGAATTCCTGTCCGAGCGTCAGGGGCGTCGCGTCCTGGGTGTGGGTGCGGCCGATCTTGACGATCTTCGCGAACTCATTCTCCTTCTTGCGCAGCGCGCGGTGCAGCTCGCCGAGCGCGGGGATCAGGTCGGCGGTGATGCGGCTTGCTGCGGCGATATGCATCGCGGTCGGGAACGAGTCGTTCGACGACTGGCTCATGTTGACGTGATCGTTGGGATGGACCGGCTTCTTGGCCCCGAGTTCGCCGCCCAGCAGCTCATTGGCGCGGTTGGCGATCACCTCGTTGAGATTCATGTTGCTCTGCGTGCCCGAGCCGGTCTGCCACACCACCAGCGGGAAATGATCGTCCAGGCTGCCGGCGATCACCTCGCGCGCAGCGCGGATGATGGCATTGGCCCGGCGCTGATCGAGCAGGCCGAGCTCGCGGTTGGACTGCGCAGCGGCCAGCTTGACGATGCCGAGCGCATGCACCAGTGCGATCGGCATGCGATCCTGCCCGATACGGAAGTTCTGGCGCGAGCGTTCGGTCTGCGCGCCCCAATAGCGATCGGCGGGGACCTCGATCGGGCCGAAGCTGTCGGTCTCGACGCGGGTTGCGGAGCGGCGTGAGGGGCGGGTGGTCTTGTCCATGAGCATATCCATTCTGCCGCGCGAGAATGCGCGGCCTTTCGGTTGCTCATCTATATAGGCGGTTTGCCTGCGTGTGGCGGTCGCGTTCCGGATCTAGATCATTTCTTGCGGAAACGATCGAGGCGCACGACCTCGGCGCCGCCCTGGCTCGGCGGCGTCGGCTCGTCCGCGGTCTCGGC
>NZ_LSEF01000037.1:105050-110694 GCF_001641695.1 Bradyrhizobium neotropicale | reverse complement strand
CCGACACGGCCGACGGCGCGGGAGCCGCTGGCAGCTTGTCCGGCGCCACCTCGGCGACGTCGGAGGTGTCGAACTGGAGGCCGAATTTCACGGACGGATCGAGGAAGCTCTTGATGGCGCTGAACGGCACCACCAGCCGCTCCGGAATGCCGCCGAAGGACAGGCCGACCTCGAAGCGGTCCTCGAGCACGGTCAGATCCCAGAACTGATGCTGGAGGATGATCGTCATCTCTTCCGGATACTGGGCCAGGAGCCGCGGCGACAGCTTCACGCCCTCGGCCTTCGACACGAAGGTGATGAAGAAATGATGCTCGCCCGGCAATCCGTGGGCTGCGGCATCGGTCAGCACCTTGCGCAGCACGCCGCGCAGCGCGTCGCGCGCCAGCACATCGTATCGGATATGATCGGTCGCCATGGTGGTCCTGTCGCATTCTCGGAGCCGGCCTTGCCGGCCCGACTCGCCAAGTCGCAATGGTACCGCGCCTGACAGATCAGAAGGAGTCCCCGCCGGGGATAAAATAAAAGGCAAGTGGAGGCTTCTGTTGCCAGGTGCCTCCGAACCCCGCCTAGCGGAGCTTAACCCGCTAGGACTTTAAGTTGGTCTTTCAAACTGCGTTACGCAGCCTGAGCAACCGGAGCAAAGTTGTCGTTGGCAACTATTGCAGTAGCCCGATAACGGCGGAACAATACCGGGAAAAAGTACGCCCTTTACGCCCTCGTCGATCCTATTTCGCCCCCGCCGAAGCCCACTTTCTTGCGCGGGCCTGGGCCCGCTTTTTGCGCGGGCCGGGGCCCGCTATCCGGTGGGCTTTGGTGGAGGCGCCGGGTACCGCCCCCGGGTCCGAATGGTTTATTGCGACGACCGTTTATTTCCATAGCCGGCGAACCGGCACCCCCAATATAGGGGGCAAAGGTTTCAAAAAACAGAGGTTTCAAGCAACAAGCACGCTGTTCCTTTTGGATAGGGTTCCGGACGGTCTTGGCCACGCGGCCGTGCCCATTCTAAACTGCTGCCATGTCCTCGGATTCGTCACCGGCCGCCCAAGAGCCGGCCGCTCAAGAGCCGGACCTTCCAGCCAAAAGCGTTCCACCCGGCCTGCTGTCGCTGTTTGTCGCCTTTGCCAGGATGTCGCTGGCCGGCTTCGGCGGCGTTCTGGTGTTCGCCCGCCGGGCCATCGTCGACCAGCACCGCTGGATGACGGCCGAGGAGTTCAACGAGACCTTCGCCCTCTGCCATTTCCTTCCCGGCCCCAACATCGTCAATCTGTCGATGGTGTTCGGTGCGCGGCTGCGCGGGATCGCCGGCGGCGTTGCCGCCTTCTCCGGGCTGTTGCTGCCGCCGACGCTGATCATGACCGTGCTTGCGGCACTCTACGTCCATTTCGGCGAGCTGGAGCTTTTGCGCCGCAGCCTCGCCGGCATCTCCTGCGCCGCAGTCGGGCTCCTGATCGCAGTGGTCTTCCGCATGATGACCCCGCTGCTCAAGAAGCCGGACGGAGTCGGGCTCATCCTGATGCTCGCGGTGTTCGCCGCCATCGGCGTGCTCCGCCTGCCGCTTCAGGCCGTGCTGCTGGTCGCGATCCCGCTCAGCGTCGCCGTAACCTACGTCCTGCGACGGAAGGTAGCAGCATGAGCAGCCAGAGCCCGATCTGGACGCTGATCTCCACCTTTGGTCTGATGTCGCTGTTCGCCGTCGGCGGCGCCGCCGCGGCCGTTCCGGAGATGCACCGGATCGCCGTGGAGGTGCATCACTGGATGACCGACAAGCAGTTTGCCGATGCCTATGCCATCGCGCAGCTCTCGCCCGGCCCCAACGTTCTGATCGTCACACTGATCGGCTATGCCGTTGCCGGCATTCCCGGGGCGCTGGCGGCAACGCTGGCGATGTGCCTGCCAACGGCACTGCTTGCTTATTGTGTCAGCCGGCTCCTGAACCGGCCCAGCCAATCGCGTTGGCCGGGCCTGATCCAAGCTGCACTGGTTCCGCTGTCGATCGGATTGATGGCGGCAAGTGCCTTGATCCTAGCCCAGGCGACCGATCGCACCCTTGTTGCGCTGTTCCTGACCGCGGCGGTTGCGATCATCGCCTCCCTCTCGCGCGTCAATCCGCTGTGGCTGCTGCTGGCCGGAGGCCTGTTGGGTTTTGCTGGCATTGTGTGATGAAAATCGCTAGGCAGTGATACGGGCGGGGGATCCATTTCCAGCCGATTTAAAACAACAGTGCTCGTGACTTACGGGTCGCGGAGGAGACATGCATGGCCGATACGATGGGCCACTCGGCGACTGCCACCCGAAACACCTCGGTGGCGCTCGGCTTCTGTCTGCTGGCGATAGCGCCGCAGATCTTTGAATTCATCTGGTCGATCGGGACGATCTTCGGCTGGGGTGCCGGGCGCGGTCCGGCGACGGTCGTGATCAGCCATGCCACTGCGCTGCTCGCGGGGGCTCCGAGCGCACTGCTCGCCGGCGACACCAAGAAGTCGTCCGATGTGCTGCTGGCGCTGATGTATTCGTATCCGCTGTTCGCGGTCGCGATCCTCACGATCTTCATGACGATCAAGTCGGCGCAGGACTATATCGGCGGCATCGTGCTGATGGCTCTCGCCTTGTTCGCGCTGTGGGCCTCGAGTGACCTGCAGGGCATGCGCGGCTTCTCCTTCGGCGCGGGCACTGCGCCACGCATGTTCGGCGGGCTTCTGGTCGCGCTGTCCGCCGGCATTGCATTGACCGGCCTGATGACGGACGGGCCGGCGCTCGCCCATTATTCCTGGCGCGGTCCGCTGTTCGTGATGGCCGCGATCCTGTTCTTCGCCCTCGCGATCCGGCCCCTCGGCCTCGTGGTCTCGGCCTTCGTGAGCTTCTTGATCGCCGCGCTCGGATCGCATGAGACGCGCTGGCTCGAGGCCGTGATCGTCGGCGCCT
This sequence comes from Bradyrhizobium neotropicale, assembly GCF_001641695.1. GTDB lineage: Bacteria > Pseudomonadota > Alphaproteobacteria > Rhizobiales > Xanthobacteraceae > Bradyrhizobium > Bradyrhizobium neotropicale. Next base: position 107,772 of record NZ_LSEF01000037.1, on the reverse strand, counting down.
GCCTGACGCTCGGCTGCGCGCTTCTGTTCCCATACGTGCTCGGGTTGCCGATGCCGATGTTCCCGCGTTTCCTGGTTCAGTGAGGATGTGATGGAGCTCTTTGCCAACCTCGCTCACGGTTTTGTCGTCGCGTTCTCTCCGATCAATCTTCTGATGTGCCTGATCGGTGCCCTGGTCGGCACGCTGGTCGGCGTGCTGCCGGGCATCGGCACCATTGCAACGGTCGCGATGCTGCTGCCGATCACCTTCGGACTGCCGCCGGTCGGCGCGCTGATCATGCTCGCCGGCATCTATTACGGCGCGCAATATGGCGGCTCGACCACCTCGATCCTGGTCAACATCCCAGGCGAGGCGACATCGGTCGTCACCGCCATCGACGGCCACCAGATGGCCAAGCAGGGCCGCGCCGGCCCGGCGCTGGCGATCGCGGCGATCGGCTCGTTCTTCGCCGGTTGTGTCGCGACCGTGCTCATTGCCGTTCTCGGTGCGCCGCTGACCAAGCTCGCGCTGGCGTTCGGTCCGGCCGAGTATTTCTCGCTGATGGTGCTCGGCCTGATTTTCGCGGTGGTGCTGGCGAAGGGCTCCGTGCTCAAGGCGATTGCGATGATCGTGTTGGGTCTCCTGATGTCGATGGTCGGATCGGACATCGAGACCGGCGCCTCGCGCATGGCCTTCAACATTCCGGAGCTTGCCGACGGTCTCGGCTTCGCGACGGTGGCGATGGGTGTATTCGGTTTCGCCGAGATCATCCGCAATCTCGACGCCGGCGCCGAGATGAACCGCGATCTCGTGCAGCAGAAGATCACCGGCCTGATGCCGACCAGGAAGGACCTGATCGACTCGACACCTCCGATCCTGCGCGGCACCGTGCTCGGCTCGATCCTCGGCATTCTGCCCGGTGGCGGTGCGGTGATCGCCTCCTTCGCGGCCTACACGCTCGAGAAGAAGCTCGCCAAGGATCCGAAGCGGTTCGGTCGCGGCGCGATCGAGGGCGTGGCGGCGCCGGAAAGCGCCAACAACGCGGCGGCGCAGACCTCGTTCATCCCGCTGCTCACGCTCGGCATCCCGCCGAACGCGGTGATGGCGCTGATGGTCGGCGCGATGACCATTCACGGCATCGTTCCGGGCCCGCAGGTGATGCAGAAGCAGCCCGACCTCGTCTGGGGCATGATCGCCTCGATGTGGATCGGCAATCTGATGCTGATCATCATCAACCTGCCGCTGGTCGGAATCTGGGTGCGGCTGCTGCGCGTTCCCTACCGGCTGATGTTCCCCTCGATCGTGATCTTCTGCGCGATCGGCATCTACTCGGTGAACAACGCACCGGTCGACGTCATCCTCGCCGGTGTGTTCGGTCTGGTCGGCTACTGGCTGATCAAGCACGATTTCGAGCCGGCGCCGCTGCTGCTCGGCATGGTGCTCGGGCCGCTGATGGAGGAGAACCTGCGCCGGGCGCTGCTGATCTCGCGCGGCGACTGGAGCGTCTTCCTGACGCGTCCATTGTCGGCGGTGCTGCTCGCGATCGCGGCCTTCCTGCTCGTGCTCACGGTGCTGCCCGTGCTGCGTGCCAAGCGCGACGAGGTATTCACGGAGTCCGAGAACTGACCGCAGCGTCCCTGCGTCGGCGCGCCGCATTCGGAAGTCGAATCGACTCGTCCGACTGCTTCATGAAATGAAAATGCCGGCCGCTTGGCCGGCATTTTTGTTCGTGTCCGAGGGGATCGATATGACTTCAATTCGCGCGCTTGCGGGCGCATGTGTCGCGGCGTTCGCATCGCTGTGCGCCTTTGTCGCACCGGCGGAAGCGCAGTCCTATCCGACGCGCAGCATCACCATGATCGTGCCGTTCGCGGCCGGCGGTCCGACCGACGTCGTTGCGCGTATCGTCACCGCGCATATGGCGCAGACGCTCGGACAGAGCATCATCATCGAGAACGTGGTCGGCGCCGGCGGCACCACTGCGACGACGCGCGCCGCGCGTGCGGCCAATGACGGTTATACGCTGATCACCGGCCATATGGGCACGCACGCCGCGTCCGTGCCGCTCTATCCGAAGCTCGCCTATCACCCCGAAAAGGACTTCGAGCCGATCGCGCTGCTCGCGGGCACGCCGATCCTGATCCTGGCGCGCAAGGACTTTCCGCCGAAGGACCTCAAGGAATTCGTCACTTACGTGAAGGCGAACGCGGAGAAGGTGAATGCCGCGCACGCCGGCGTTGGTTCCGTCTCGCACGTCTCGTGCGAGCTCCTGCACTCCATCCTCGACGTCAAGCCGGTCGGCGTGCCCTTCAACGGCACGGGCCCCGCGATGAACGCGCTGGTGGCGGGACAGGTCGACTACATGTGCGACCAGATCGTCAACGCCGTGCCGCAGATCAACGCCGGCACCATCAAGGCCTATGCGATCGCGACGGCCGAGCGCAATCCGTCGTTGCCGAACGTGCCGACGACGGCGGAAGCGGGCCTGCCCGCGTTCCAGGCTCAGGCCTGGAACGCCATGTTCGCGCCGAAGGGAACCTCGCCGGCGATCGTGGCCAGCCTGAATGCGGCCGCCGTCAAGGCGCTCGACGATGAGAACGTGCGCAAGCGCCTGCTCGAGCTCGGCAGCGTCATCCCGGGCCCCGCGGAGCGGACGCCGGAGGCGCTGGCAGCCCTTGTCAAAGCCGAGATCGCTAAGTGGAGCCCGGTGCTCAAGCCGGCAAGTTAGCGAGTACAATCAAGC
>NZ_LSEF01000037.1:52696-104998 GCF_001641695.1 Bradyrhizobium neotropicale | reverse complement strand
GCGGGAACGCTCACTTTTCGGGGTATAATCCGTGCGGACAGCGAATCGCGGCTGTCGCAGCGCGGGGGTGGCCGTTAAGTTCGCCGCCCTCCCAAAGGCTCATGGCACATGCACCAGTATCAGGACCTGCTCGAGCGGATTCTTTCAGACGGCGCCGAGAAGACCGACCGGACCGGCACCGGCACGCTGTCGGTGTTCGGCCATCAGATGCGCTTCAATCTATCCGCCGGCTTCCCGATGCTGACCACCAAGCGGCTGCCGCTGAAGGCGATCGTGCATGAGCTTTTGTGGTTCCTGAAGGGCGACACCAACATCAAATATCTGAAGGACCACGGCGTCACCATCTGGGACGAGTGGGCAGACGCCAGCGGCGATCTCGGCCCGGTCTATGGCCATCAGTGGCGCTCCTGGCCGGCGCCCGACGGAGGCAGCATCGACCAGATCGCGAACCTCGTCGACATGATCAAGCGCAACCCGGACTCGCGCCGCCTGATCGTCTCGGCCTGGAATCCCGCCGAAGTCGACCAGATGGCGCTGCCGCCGTGCCACTGCCTGTTCCAGTTCTATGTCGCGAACGGAAAGCTGTCCTGCCAGCTCTATCAGCGCTCGGCCGACGTGTTCCTCGGCGTGCCCTTCAACATCGCCTCCTACGCGCTGCTCACCCTGATGGTCGCGCAGGTCACGGGGCTGAAGCCCGGCGACTTCGTGCACTCGCTCGGCGACACCCATCTCTATTCCAACCATCTGGAGCAGGCGCGGCTTCAGCTCACGCGCGCGCCGCGTGCGCTGCCGGTGATGAAGATCAATCCTGACGTGAAGGACATCTTCTCCTTCCGCTACGAGGATTTCGAGCTCGTCGGCTACGATCCGCATCCGCACATCAAGGCGGAAGTCGCGGTCTAGCGCCGATGTCCCTCACCATCCGCCGCGCGCGGCCCAGTGAGGCCGGCCTCATTCTCGCTTTCATCCGCGAGCTTGCCGAGTACGAGAAGCTCTCGCACGAGGTGGAAGCAACCGAAGCGATGATTGCGCAAGCGCTGTTCGGCGACGATCCGCGGCTCTATTGCGCGATCGCCGAATGGGAGGGCGAGCCGGCCGGCTTCGCGGTCTGGTTCCTCAATTTCTCCACCTTCAGCGGGCGGCACGGCATCTATCTCGAGGATCTCTATGTGCGGCCGTCGCACCGGGGCAGGGGCCTCGGCAAGGCGCTGCTGGTTTATCTCGCCAGGGAATGCGTCGAGAACGGCTGGTCGCGCCTGCAATGGGCCGTGCTCGATTGGAACGCGCCGTCGATCGCATTCTACAAATCGCTGGGCGCGGTGATGATGGACGACTGGACGCTGTGCCGCGTCGCCGGGCCCGCGCTGGCAAAGCTCGCAGGGAAGGCGTCCTGATGGAGATCGTCTTCGTCGTCGCCATCGCGGAAAACGGCGTCATCGGCGCTGGTGGTGCGATCCCATGGCGGCTGAAGTCCGACATGCAGCGCTTCAAGGCGCTCACGATCGGCAAGCCCGTGATCATGGGCCGCAAGACCTTCGAGTCCCTGCGCCGGCCGCTTCCGGACCGCACCAACATCGTCATCACGCGGGATGCGGACTATCGCGCCCGAGGTGCCATCGTCACGACGTCGGCGGCGGATGCCGGTGCGGTCGCGCGCGGCGACGCCCTGCGGCGTTCGGCCGCTGAAATCGCCGTGATCGGCGGCGCCGAGATCTACCGGCAATGGCTCGATCGCGCCGACCGCCTCGAAATTACCGAGGTGCACGCGCGGCCCGAAGGCGACACTTATTTCGAGATCGACAAGGCGCCGTGGGAGGAAACGAGCCGCATCCGCCATCCGGCAGGCGCGGACGACAGTGCCGACTACTCCTATGTGACATATCGTCGGCGGTCCCAAGATTAACCGCATTCGCCAATGTTTACATTGACTTTTCCGCGCTCAAGCATAGCTCGGGAGACGGTCAGCGGCGCGTTGTAAGGGACCTGCCGGTCCCCTATAAAGCCGGACCGGACAAATGCCGGCCGGGTAAGTTCTAGTCCCGGTCCGCAGAGGAGACTGTCGAATGCCGTGGAAGAATCAGGGCGGTGGCCCTTGGGGCTCGGGTCCGAAAGGGCCATGGGGCACAGGCCCGCAACCGGTCGGGCCGAGGCCGCCGGATCTGGAAGACCTTCTGCGGCGCGGCCAGGACCGCCTCCAGCAGATACTGCCCGGCGGCTATTTCTCCGGCGTCGGCATCACGCTGATCCTCCTGATCATCGTCGCGTTCTGGCTGCTGTCGGGCTTCTTCCGCGTGCAGTCCGAAGAGCTAGGCGTCGTCTTGCGCTTCGGCAAGCATGTCCGCACCGTGCAGCCGGGCCTCAACTATCATCTGCCCTATCCAATCGAGACCGTGCTGCTGCCGAAGGCGCTGCGCGTCTCCACGATTTCCATCGGCATGACGCTGATCGACGATCCGGCGCGGCGCGGCCGCTCCATCCGCGACGTGCCGGAGGAGAGCTTGATGCTGACCGGCGACGAGAACATCGTCGACGTCGACTTCACCGTGCTCTGGCGCATCAAGCCGGATGGCGTCGGCGACTTCCTGTTCAACATCCAGAATCCCGAAGGCACCGTGAAGGCGGTTGCCGAGAGCGCGATGCGCGAGGTGATCGGCCGCTCCAACATCCAGCCGATCCTGACCGGCGCCCGCAACGTTACCGAACAGGGCGTGCAGGAGCTGATGCAGAGGACGCTCGACAGCTACGGCTCCGGCATTCTGATCACACAGGTGCAGATGCAGAAGGTCGATCCGCCCGCGCAGGTGATCGACGCCTTCCGCGACGTGCAGGCGGCGCGCGCCGACCTCGAGCGCTTGCAGAACGAGGCGCAGACCTATGCCAACCAGGTCGTGCCGCAGGCGCGCGGACGTGCGGCGCAGATCCAGCAGGCTGCCGAGGCTTACAGGGAGCAGACCGTCGCTGAGGCCAGGGGCCAGAGCGCACGCTTCCTGAAGGTGTACGAGGAATACAAGAAGGCGCCCGACGTGACGCGTGAACGGATCTATCTGGAGACGATGGAGCGCGTGCTCGGCGGCTCGGAAAAGCTTGTCTATGACGGCGGCCCCTCGGGCCAGGGCGTCGTGCCATTCCTGCCGCTGGGCGAATTGACGCCCAAACGGGCGCCCACCGCCGGCCAGCAGCAGAGCGGAGGCACCCGATGAGGTCTCCGGTTACAGGCATCGTCGCGCTGCTCGGACTGCTCCTGATCGCGATCGTGGCCTACATGTCGCTGTTCACGGTGCAGCAGACGGAGCAGACCATCGTGCTTCAGTTCGGCCGGCCCGTGGACGTGGTCACCGATCCCGGCCTGCATTTCAAGGCGCCGTGGAACTCGGTGATCAACATCGACAAGCGGATTCTCGATCTCGAGAACCCGTCGCAGGAAGCGATTGCTTCCGACCAGAAGCGGCTGGTGGTCGACGCCTTCGCGCGTTACCGCATCAAGGATGCGCTGCGCTTCTATCAGAGCGTCGGCTCGATCCAGGCCGCCAACCTGCAGCTTACCGCGCTCCTCAACGCGGCGCTGCGCCGCGTGCTCGGCGAGGTCACCTTCATCAACGTGGTGCGCGACGACCGCGAGAAGCTGATGCTGCGTATCCGCGACCAGCTCGATCACGAGGCCGACGGCTACGGCATCCAGGTGGTCGACGTCCGGATCCGCCGTGCCGACTTGCCGGAGCAGAACAGCCAGGCGGTCTACCTGCGCATGAAGACCGAGCGTGAGCGCGAAGCGGCAGAGTTCCGCGCGCAGGGCGGTCAGAAGGCACAGGAAATCCGCGCCAAGGCGGATCGCGAGGCGACCGTGATCGAGGCAGAAGCCAAATCTCAGGCCGATCTGACCCGCGGCGCCGGCGACGCCGAGCGCAACCGTCTGTTCGCCGAGGCCTACAGCAAGGATGCCGACTTCTTCGCCTTCTATCGGTCGATGACGGCGTATGAGACCGGTCTGCGCTCCAGCGACACCCGCTTCCTGCTGCGCCCCGACTCGAATTTCTTCCGGTACTTCAGTAATCCGAGCGGCAAGACGGGCGGCGAGACGCCGCCGGCGAAGCCTTAAAAGTCGAGCGAGCCGAAGGGCGGCGCATCCGCCGCCCTTCGTCGAAACAAGAACTGCACGCGGGGAGGTTCCAATCCGATGAGGTCCATTGCGTTCGCCGACTTCCTCATCGGCTTAGGCATCCTGTTCGTGCTGGAAGGCCTGATGTTCGCGGCAAGTCCGAACTGGATGCGCAAGGCCATGAAGAGCGCGCTTGCGACACCCGACCATGTGCTGCGCGCCGTCGGGATCGCTTCGGCTGTGGTCGGCCTGATCCTGATCTGGGTTATGCGACGGCCCGTTTAGCCGCCAGGCCAACGCCAAAGTGAAACCTTGGGCCGGTTTTTCGCCGTATTATCCGGCTGTTGAGGCCCGTTAACCTCTGTGCTTGCGCCGTCCCTCCGTTCGTGCGCAGTCTGGAGCCGAATCCTTTCTCTGGAGATCACAATGATCGCTGCCACCATTGCCCCGACCCGCTTGCACCATTGCGTGCGACTTGGGCTGGCCGCGCTCGCCATCGGCGCATTCAGCGTGTTCGGCTCGCCGGCCCATGCGCGGGGACCTGAGGGAATCGCCGATGTCGCCGAGAAGGTGATCGACGCGGTCGTCAACATCTCGACCTCGCAGACCGTCGAAGCCAAGAGCGGTGGCGGCAGCAATACCATGCCGCAACTTCCGCCCGGCTCGCCCTTCGAGGAATTCTTCGACGACTTCTTCAAGAACCGTCGCGGCCCCGGTGCTGGCAAGGGCGGCGAGCGTGGCGACAACGGGCCGCCGCGCAAGACCAACTCGCTCGGCTCCGGCTTCATCATCGATACGTCCGGCATCGTGGTGACGAACAACCACGTCATCGCCGATGCCGACGAGATCAACGTCATTCTCAACGACGGCACCAAGATCAAGGCCGAGCTGGTCGGCGTCGACAAGAAGACCGACCTTGCCGTGCTGAAATTCAAGCCGTCGAAGCCGCTCGTCGCGGTGAAGTTCGGCGACTCCGACAAGCTCCGCCTTGGGGACTGGGTGGTCGCGATCGGCAATCCCTTCAGCCTCGGCGGCACGGTAACCGCGGGCATCGTCTCGGCCAAGAACCGCGACATCTCCTCTGGACCCTATGACAGCTACATCCAGACCGACGCCGCCATCAACCGCGGCAATTCCGGCGGTCCGCTGTTCAACCTCGATGGCGAGGTCATCGGCGTCAACACGCTGATCATCTCGCCCTCCGGCGGCTCGATCGGCATCGGCTTCGCCGTGCCGTCGAAGACGGTCGCCGGCGTCGTCGATCAGCTCCGTCAGTTCGGCGAGCTTCGCCGCGGCTGGCTAGGGGTGCGCATCCAGAGCGTGACGGACGAGATCGCCGAGAGCCTCAACATCAAGCCCGCGCGCGGCGCGCTGGTCGCCGGCGTCGACGACAAGGGCCCGGCCAAGCCGGCCGGCATCGAGCCAGGCGACGTCGTCGTCAAGTTCGACGGCAAGGACATCAAGGACCCGAAGGATCTCTCCCGCGTCGTCGCCGACACCGCGGTGGGCAAGGAGGTCGACGTCGTCGTCATCCGCAAGGGCCAGGAGGAGACCAAGAAAGTCACGCTCGGCCGCCTCCAGGATCCCGACAAGGTGCAGGCCGCGGTGAAGACCGATGAGCCGCCGCCGGAGAAGCCGGTGACGCAGAAGGCGCTCGGCCTCGATCTTGCGACGCTGAGCAAGGATCTGCGCACGCGCTACAAGATCAAGGACAGCGTCAAGGGCGTGGTCGTCACCAATGTCGATGCCAATTCGGATGCCGCCGAGAAGCGGCTCTCCGCCGGCGACGTCATCGTCGAGGTGGCGCAGGAGGCGGTGGCGAGCGGCGCCGACGTCCAGAAGCGGGTCGACCAGCTCAAGAAGGACGGCAAGAAGTCGGTACTGTTGCTCGTCTCCAACGGCGACGGCGAGCTGCGGTTCGTGGCTCTGAGCGTGCAGTAGGGAAGGCTGTCCACCACAAACTCACTGTCATGCCCCGCGAAAGCGGGGCATGAAGTAGCCGCGGCCTCTCTGTATCCTCGCACTGTCTCTGGAATACTGGATCACCCGCCTGCGCTAAAACTTCGGCGGGCCAGTACCAGAACCCCGGCGAAGCCTTGGCGTAGCCGGGTCGAGGGTGATGACGGTGGAGGTTAGCCCTCCACAAACTCCTCGCGCCGATACCCCTGCGCATAGAGCAGCGCGGTGAGATCGCCATGGTCGATCCGGGCCGCTGCCGCGGCGGCGACCGCCGGCTTCGCGTGATACGCCACACCCAGCCCCGCCGCCTGGATCATCGCGAGGTCATTGGCGCCGTCGCCGACCACCAGCGAGTCGATATCGTCGAGATCGAACGACTCCATCAGGTCCACCAGCGTCGCGAGCTTTGCGGCGCGCCCGAGGATCGGCTCCTTCACCTCGCCGGTGAACTTGCCGTCGCGCACGACGAGCTCGTTGGCGCGGTTCTCCTGGAAGCCGATCCTGGCGGCGACCGCGCGTGTGAACAGCGTGAAGCCGCCGGAGACGAGGCAGGTATAGGCGCCGTGCGCGCGCATGGTCGCGACCAACTCGCGGCCCCCCGGGGTCGCCGTGATGCGCTTCGCCAGGACCTCGTCGACCACGTTGACGGGGAGGTCCTTCAGCAGGGCCACGCGCTCGCGCAAGGCCGGCTCGAACTCGATCTCGCCGCGCATCGCGCGTTCGGTGATGCCTGCGACACGCGCCTTCATCCCGACGAAATCGGCGAGCTCGTCGATGCATTCCTGGCCGATCATGGTGGAATCCATGTCGGCCAGAAAAAGCTTCTTGCGCCGGAAGCCGACCGGCTGCACGACAATGTCGATCGGGAGGTCGCCACGGATTTCGCGCAACCGCTCTTCGATGGCGTGACGGTCGCCTTCGAGGTTACTGTCGGCGCCGAAGGGAATGTCGACCGCGACCCCGTCGAACAGCCAGTGCGCCGGTTCTGCCTTGGGCAGCACGGCACGGGCGCCGTCGACGATGGTGGTGTCGAGCGCGGGATTGGCAGGGTTGCAAATCAGCGTGGCGACGAGGGACATTTGAGGTTTTCGTGAGCGAGGGGCATCCGAGCAAGGCCGTGCTTATCGCAGGCCCGACCGCCAGCGGCAAGTCGGCGCTGGCGCTCGAGCTTGCGCTCGCCGCCGGCGGTATCGTCATCAATGCCGATTCCATGCAGGTCTACCGCGACCTGCGCATCATCACGGCGCGTCCCACGCGGGGTGACGAGGCGCGGGCGCCGCACCGCCTCTATGGTCACGTCGATGCGGCCGTGAACTTCTCGGCCGGCGCCTGGGTGACCGATGCGGCGAAGGTGCTCGAAGAAGCGCAGGCGCTGGGCCGCCTGCCGATCTTCATCGGGGGCACCGGGCTTTATTTCAAGGCGCTGACGGCGGGGCTCTCGGTGGTGCCGCCGATCCCTGCCGCGGTGCGTGAGGACGTGCGCGCGCGGCTGGAGCGGAACGGCGTCGAGGCGTTGCATGCGGAGCTCGCGACCCGCGATCCGCGCGCCGCCGAGCGATTGAACGTTCGCGACCGCACCCGCATAGCGCGCGCGCTCGAGGTGGTCGAGGCGACCGGCCGTTCGCTGCTCGACTGGCACCATGAGGGCCAGCCGCCGCTGCTGCCGAAGAACAGTTTTCGTGCGGTGTTTCTCGCGCCCGAGCGCGACGAGCTCTACGCCCGCATCGATGCCCGTTTCGACGCCATGCTCGGTGCCGGCGCGCTGAAGGAGGTGGAGCGGCTCGCCGATCGCCATCTCGATCCGCTGCTGCCGGCGATGAAAGCCCACGGCGTGCCGGTGCTGATCCGGCATTTGCGCGGCGAGCTTGGCCTGGAGGAGGCCGCAAGCATCGGCCGAGCCGACACCCGCCATTACGCCAAGCGCCAGTTCACCTGGTTCCGCCACCAGCTTCCGGAGTTCGAATGGGTGAAGCCGGAGGAGGCGAGGGGCTGGCTTGCCGCGGCGGCACGGGAGAGGGATTAGGGGCGTGTCCGGTCGTCGTTTCCGGCGCGCGCAAAGCGCGAGCCAGGCCCCCGCATCCCGAGATGGTTGTGGGCGATGACCGCCGGCCAAGCCTCGCCCCACATCAGGGCCTGTGGTTATGGATTCCGGGCTCGATGCTCCGGCGTCGCGCTTCGCGCGATCCCGTCGCATCGCCCCGGATGACGGAGGATTGTTGGCGGTGCCGCAATTTCCCCCTCGCCGAACCGCGGGAACACCGCTACACTGCCAAAATCGCGTGGGAATGGCCGCTTTGCCTTGACATCCAGGCTTTGGTCGCTATGTTTCGCGCAACCTTTGGGAAGCCGGGCGCCGCCATGCGTAACATTATTACCAAACTCCTTATCGCCGTCGTACCCAGGCACACCGCCGGGGGTGGCTAGCTGCCATCCACAAGACAGGCGGTGTGCATGGGCCCTCTTCGGGGCCTTTTTTATTTCCCGAACCCGACCAGAACGAAGCCGCTGACAACAGCGCATCCGGAGCAAGCCAATGAGCGACAAGAGCCACGATCCGAACCAGATGACCGGCGCCGCGATGATCGTTCGCGCGCTCATCGATCATGGCGTGAAGGATATCTTCGGCTATCCCGGCGGCGCGGTGCTTCCGATCTATGACGAGATCTTCCAGCAGAGCGAGGTCCAGCACATCCTGGTCCGCCACGAGCAGGGCGCGGGCCACGCCGCGGAAGGTTATGCGCGCTCGACCGGCAAGCCGGGCGTCGTGCTGGTGACCTCCGGCCCCGGCGCCACCAACATGGTGACGCCGCTGACCGACGCGCTGATGGATTCGATTCCGCTCGTCTGCATCACCGGCCAGGTGCCGACGCATCTGATCGGCAACGACGCGTTCCAGGAGTGCGACACCGTCGGCATCACGCGCCCCTGCACCAAGCACAATTGGCTGGTGCGCGACGTCAACGATCTCGCAAAAGTGCTGCACGAGGCCTTCTACGTCGCGACCTCCGGCCGTCCCGGCCCGGTGCTCGTCGACGTGCCGAAGGACGTGCAGTTCGCCACCGGCACCTACCATCCGCCGCGCAAATCCGACGTGCACCGGTCCTATGCGCCGCGCGTGAAGGGTGACGCGACGCAGATTCGCAAGGCGGTGGCGCTACTCGCCCACGCCAAGCGTCCCGTGATCTACAGCGGCGGTGGCGTCATCAATTCCGGTCCCGAGGCGACCAAGCTGCTGCGCGAGCTGGTCGAGGTTACCGGCTTTCCGATCACCTCCACGCTGATGGGGCTGGGCGCATATCCGGCGTCGGGCAAGAACTGGCTCGGCATGCTCGGCATGCACGGCACCTATGAGGCCAACATGACCATGCATGATTGCGACGTCATGCTGTGCGTCGGCGCGCGCTTCGACGACCGCATCACCGGCCGCGTCGATGCGTTCTCGCCGGGCTCGAAGAAGATCCACATCGACATCGACCCGTCCTCGATCAACAAGAACATCCGCGTCGACGTGCCGATCATCGGCGACTGCGGCAACGTCCTCGGCGACATCCTCCAGGTGTTCAAGGCAGAGGCGAAGAAGCCCGACATCAAGGCGTGGTGGCAGCAGATCGCGCAGTGGCGCGCCCGCAATTCGCTGTTCTACAAGAAGAGCAACGACGTCATCCTGCCGCAATATGCGATCCAGCGCCTGTTCGAGCTGACGCGCGGCAAGGATACCTACATCACGACCGAGGTCGGCCAGCACCAGATGTGGGCGGCGCAGTTCTTCGGCTTCGAGGAGCCGCACCGCTGGATGACGTCGGGCGGTCTCGGCACGATGGGCTACGGTCTGCCGGCGGCGCTCGGCGTGCAGGTCGCGCATCCCGACAGCCTCGTCATCGACATCGCGGGCGATGCCTCGGTGCAGATGACGATGCAGGAGATGTCGACGGCGGTTCAGTACGAGCTGCCGATCAAGATCTTCATCCTGAACAACCAATACATGGGCATGGTGCGGCAGTGGCAGCAGTTGCTGCACGGCAACCGGCTGTCGCATTCCTACTCCGAAGCCCTGCCGGATTTCGTCAAGCTCGCGGAAGCCTATGGCGGCGTCGGCATCCAGGCGCACAAGCCTGCCGATCTCGACGGCGCCATCAAGGAGATGATCTCGGTCAAGCGTCCGGTGCTGTTCGACTGCCGCGTCGCGGCGCTCGAAAACTGCTTCCCGATGATTCCCTCCGGCAAGGCGCATAACGAGATGCTGTTGCCGGAACAGGCGAACGACGAAGCCACGGCGACCGCATTCGCGGGCGGCAAGGCGCTGGTGTGATGTGATGTTCGACCTGAAGGAGCTCGAGCGCGCACATGCGATCGTGGGGCAGGCGGTGCCGGCGACGCCGGCGCATGCCTGGCCCTTGCTCGCTGAGCGGCTCGGCACAGAGGTCGTGGTCAAGCACGAGAACCACACGCCGATCGGCGCCTTCAAGGTGCGCGGCGGCCTCGTCTATCTCGAACGGCTGAAGCGCGAACGGCCGCACACGCCCGGCATCATTTCGGCGACGCGCGGCAATCACGGCCAGAGCCTGGCGTTCGCGGCCAGCCGGCATGGCGTGCCGGCCGTGATCTACGTGCCGCGCGGCAACTCGGTCGAGAAGAACCGGGCGATGAAGGCATTTGGCGCCGAGCTGGTCGAGCACGGCGAGGACTTTCAGGCCGCGCGCGAGGAGGCCGAGCGCCGCGCGCAATTCGCCGGCCTCCACATGGTGCCCTCGTTCCACCCTGATCTGGTGCTGGGCGTGGCGACCTATGCGCTCGAGCTGTTCAGGGCCGCGCCCGACCTCGACATTCTGTACGTGCCGATCGGGCAGGGCTCCGGCATCTGCGGCTGCATCATGGCGCGCGACCTCCTCGGCCTGAAGACCGAGATCGTCGGCGTGCAGTCGACCGAGGCGCCGTCCTACGCGCTATCCTTCGCGTCCGGCACGATCGTGACGACCGAGACCAGCAACACGCTTGCCGACGGCATGGCGACGCGCATCCCCGACGCGGATGCGCTCGCACTGATTCGCAAGGGCGCCTCCCGCATCGTCCAGGTTACGGACGACGAGGTCGCCTCCGCGATCCGCGCCTACTGGACCGATACGCATAATCTTGCCGAAGGCGCCGGCGCCGCCGCGCTCGCCGCGGCGCTGCAGGAAAAGAGCAAGTTCGGGGGCAGGCGAGTGGGTCTCGTGCTCTCGGGCGGCAATATCGATTTCGATCTGTTCCGCCGCTGGGTTGGAACGAATGCGCCTTTAGCCCGACCGGCGATGGCGTGACGAAGAGAATAAAGGGGACGACAATGAACCAGCCCGCATCCGCCTATTTCATCGAGGACCGCCACGATCCCAACGAGACGCACACGCTCGCGGTGCTCGTGCAGAACGAGCCGGGCGTGCTCGCGCGCGTCATCGGCCTGTTCTCGGGCCGCGGCTACAACATCGAGAGCCTCACGGTCTCGGAGACCGAGAGCCAGAAGCATCTCTCGCGCATCACCATCGTCACCACGGGCACGCCGATGGTGATCGAGCAGATCAAGCATCAGCTCGACCGCATGATCCCGGTCTACCGCGTCGTCGACATGACGCAGACCAAGCGCTCGATCGAGCGGGAACTTGCGATGGTGAAGGTGCGCGGAGAGGGCGAGCACCGGGTCGAGGCGCTCAGACTCGCGGACGCGTTCCGGGCCCGGGTGATCGATGCGACAACCGAGAGTTTTGTGTTTGAGATCACAGGCAATACCGACAAAATCAATCAATTTATCGACCTGATGCGCCCGCTCGGCCTCGTCGAGGTGTCGCGCACTGGCGTTGCCGCGATCGGCCGCGGGCCTGAAGGGATGTGAACCATGTTGGCGCGCGACTGGTACTACAACGAGCGGAACCGGATGGGCATCGAGCCCGCGGTGGCGTCGATCTATGACAATCATGACGATGCCGATCTGCGCGCGCGCGCCGCGCTGAAAATGCTCGGGGTACAGCGAGGCTGGCGCATTGCCGACATCGGCTGCGGCAACGGCGTGCTCGCGACCGAAGCCGCGCTGATGGGCGCCGAGGTCGACGCCATCGACATCTCCCCGGCGATGCTGGCGCTCGCCGAAATCTATGCCCGCGACCGCAAGGCGCCCGTGCGCACCCAATCGGCCGGCTTGCTCAGCTTCTCCTACCGGCCGGAATCCTACGACCTGATCGTCAGCGAGTTCACGCTGCATCATCTGCCGGATTTCTGGAAGGCGGTGGCGATATCGCGGATCTATCGCGCGCTGAAGCCCGGCGCGACCTTTTACCTGCGCGACATCGTCTTCGCCGCGATGCCCGACGCCGTCGAGCGCGACGTCGAGCAATGGGCCGACTTCCAGATCAAGAACCATGATTTCTCGCGCGAGGGCGTGGTGACGCATATGCGCGACGAATATTCCACCTTCGGCTGGGTCATGGAGCGGATGCTGACCGACGTCGGTTTCACGCTGGTCTCGGCCGACTACCACGCCCCCATGCACGGCACTTATCTGCTGCGCAAACCCAATCCTTCCACGTAAAGGCCGAGCAGGCCCAGACGACAACAGAGCGGCACGACAGAGCAGAGCCAAGAAACAGCCAAGAACAAGAACAATGAAGCCGGCCGACATCCTCATCGCCGTCCTGGTGGCGATCATCTGGGGCCTTGCCTTCGTGGCGAGCCGGATCGCGCTCGACGAATTGTCGCCGGAGCTGATGACGGCGCTGCGCTTCATCATCGCCGCGGTGCCGTGCCTGTTCATCCGCAAGCCGAAAATCGCCTGGCCGCTGCTGATCGCGATCAGCTTCACGCTGTTCCTCGGCCAGTTCTTGTCTCAGGCCTATGGCATCGCCCATGGCGTGCCGGTGGGGCTCACCAGCGTCATCGTGCAGAGCCAGGCGCTGTTCACCATCGGGTTTGCGGTGCTCGCCTTCGGCGAACGGCCGACTCCGGTGCAGATGCTCGGCATTGCGATTGCAGCGGTCGGCCTCCTGATGATCTGCGGCACCGTCGGCTATGATTTCAGCGTCAGTGCCTTTGCAGTGCTGATGATCTCGCCGATCTCTTTCGCGATCGGCAATCTCCTCTTACGCGGCGCCCGTGGCGTGCCGATGTTCGATCTGTTTGCCTGGCTGTGCCTCGCCTCGGCCGTGCCGCTGTTTGCGCTGGCTCTGATCGCCAACGGCCCGGGGCCGACCTGGGCCTCATTGACGCATATGTCTCTAACGGTCGTTCTTTGCATGCTGGCGCTCGGCGCCATTTCCACCAGCATCGCCTATTGGCTCTGGGGTCGGCTGCTGCGCGATTATCCCGCCGCGCAGGTGGTGCCGTTCGCGCTCCTGGTGCCGTTCGTCGGCTCGGCCGCCTCCAGCATCGCGTTCGGCGAGAAGTTCGGGCCGCTGCGCCTCGCCGGCATGCTTACCGTCATCGGCGGCATCGCGGTGATGCTGCTGGCCCGGCGTCCGCAGACGCTGCCGAAGACAGCATGAGGTGAGTATGTCCCAGTCGCTGCTCTATGCCTTCATCATCTTTGCGGTCGTGATGTTCTTCACGCCGGGGCCGAACAACATCATGCTGCTGTCGTCGGGGCTGACCTACGGCTTCCGCCGCACCATCCCGCACATCGCCGGCATCACCATCGGGTTTGCCTTCATGGTCGGCGCCGTCGGCCTCGGGCTCGGCACCGTGTTCCTGGCCTATCCCATCCTCCAGACCATCCTGAAATATGCCGGCGCCGTCTATCTGATCTATCTTGCCTCTGCGATCGCCCTGTCCGGGCCGACCAAGCCGGGGGAGGGGGACGGTCGCGGGCCGATGACGTTCTGGGGCGCGGCGATGTTCCAGTGGATCAACGCCAAGGGCTGGGTGATCGTGATCGGCACCATCACGGCCTATGCCGCCATCGCCCGGTTTCCGGTCAACATCGCCATCCAGACCCTGATCAGCCTGCTGGTGGGTACGGTCTCGACCGTGGTCTGGGCCCTGTTCGGGACCGCGCTGCGGCCGGTCCTGACCTCGGAGCGGCTGGTCCGCGCCTTCAATATCCTGATGGCGATCCTGCTGCTCGCCTCCCTCTACCCCGTCTTCATGGATGCATGATGCCGCAGATTTCCATGCAGAAACGGGTTTCCCAGGGGACCTAAAATGCTCTAGACAGCCCCCGAAATCCGTCAATTTCACCGTCCGAGACCGTCCATCGGCCGATTCCGGCCCCCAATGAGGAAACGACTATGCGTGTTTATTACGATCGCGACGCCGACCTGAACCTGATCAAGGGCAAGAAGGTCGCCATCGTCGGCTACGGCAGCCAGGGCCACGCCCATGCGCTGAACCTGAAGGACTCCGGCGTCAAGGAGGTGGCGATTGCGCTGCGCAAGGGTTCGGCCTCGGCCAAGAAGGCGGAGAACGCTGGCTTCAAGGTGATGGAAGTCGCCGAAGCCGCCAAATGGGCCGACCTCGTCATGATGCTGACCCCGGACGAACTCCAGGGCGACATCTATCGCGAGCACCTGCACGACAACATGAAGAAGGGCGCTGCGCTCGTCTTCGCGCACGGCCTCAACGTCCACTTCAACCTGCTCGATCCGCGCGCCGACCTCGACGTGCTGATGATCGCCCCGAAGGGCCCAGGCCACACCGTGCGCTCGGAATATCAGCGCGGCGGCGGCGTGCCCTGCCTGATCGCGATCGCCAAGGACGTCTCGGGCAACGCCCATGACCTCGGCCTGTCCTACGCTTCCGCCATCGGCGGCGGCCGCGCCGGCATCATCGAGACCACCTTCAAGGAAGAGTGCGAGACCGACCTGTTCGGCGAGCAGGTGGTGCTCTGCGGCGGCCTGGTCGAGCTGATCAAGGGCGGTTACGAGACCCTGGTCGAAGCCGGCTACGCCCCGGAGATGGCCTATTTCGAGTGCCTTCACGAAGTGAAGCTGATCGTCGACCTGATCTATGAAGGCGGCATCGCCAACATGAACTACTCGATCTCCAACACCGCCGAGTACGGCGAGTACGTCACCGGTCCGCGGATCGTGACCGCCGAGACCAAGGCCGAGATGAAGCGCGTTCTCGCCGACATCCAGGGCGGCAAGTTCGCCCGCGACTGGATGCTCGAGAACAAGGTCAACCAGACCTCGTTCAAGGCGACCCGCGCCAAGCTCGCCCAGCACCCGATCGAGGAAGTCGGCGCCAAGCTGCGTGACATGATGCCCTGGATCAAGAAGGGCGCACTGGTCGACAAGTCGAAGAACTGAGGCTTGCGTTCCCCGGATGCAGCGCAGCACTCCTGGCGATGCGAAGCATCGTCCAGTGTGATGCGCTGCTGATCCGGGGTCCACGCGGCTAGATGGATCCGGCTCTGCGGCGCATCGCTGACGCGCTGCACCGCGTCCGGGACAAGAGGGTGAAACAAGAGCTTCACTCGCCAAACCAAATATTAAACCTTCGCGACTACAACCGGAGCGAGATCGCGAGCAGCGCTCTCGCTCTTTCCTTCTCGGCGCAAGCGCTGGTGCTTCATTCAAATTCTTCGATGTTGAAGCGCGGCATGAAGTCCAAGAATTGACGCTTAAAGCACATTCTTGAGCTCGCGCTGTTTCTGAGGCCTTTGCCTCCCTTCTCCAACCTTCAAAAGACCATTGACATCAGAGTCTAGGATTCGGCTCTTCATCCTCGCTGTAATCATTCGCGAGACATGCGCGAAGGCGGCTTCGTGCAGTACATCATCTTAAGAGCTGACGTTCGCGCGCGCTTCTTGACCTCGATCGCGGATGCGAGAGGACGCGCATCTGGCCGCGCGATGGGCGGGCAGCGTTGCACTCTGTTCCCTTTCCCCTACATGATCCCGAGAGATTGAGGGGGGAGGCCATCATGCGATCTGTCGTCATCACCGGCGTATCCACCGGCATTGGCTGGGCGACCACAAAATTCCTGATCGAGCGCGGCTTCCGCGTTTTCGGTAGCGTACGCAAGCAGGAGGACGCGGACCGGCTCAAGGCCGAGCTCGGCGCCAACTTCACGCCGCTCCTGTTCGACGTCACCGATGAGGCTGCGGTGTTTGTTGCGGCGCGGCAAGTGCGCAAGGCGCTGGGCGGTGAGACGCTCGCAGGTCTCGTCAACAATGCGGGGGTCGCGGTCGCCGGCCCCGTCCTGGAATTGTCCGCCGACGAATTCCGCCGGCAGATGGACGTCAACGTCATGGGGCCCGTCATTGCGACCCAGGCGTTCGGCCCGCTGCTCGGCGCCGATGCCTCGCTCAGGGGGCCCAAGGGCCGGATCGTCATGATGAGCTCGGTCGCCGGGAAGAACGGCAACCCCTTGATGGCGCCCTACTGCACCTCGAAGCACGCCGTCGAAGGGCTGTCGGAAAGCCTGCGCCGCGAGCTGATGCTGTATGGCATCGACGTCGTCATCATCGCGCCAGGCGCGGTGAAGACGCCGATCTGGAGCAAGGCGGAGCAGTTCGACGTCTCCGCCTATCAGAACTCGCCCTATTTCCCAGTGCTCAACAGGCTGATGGCGTTCATGAGCAAGCTCGCCGAAAGCGGCCTGCCGGCCGAGCGGATCGCCGAAATCGTGTTCGAGGCGCTCACCGCCGCGAGACCCAAGGTGCGCTACCAGATCACGCCGGACCCGATGCGGCACCTGATGGGGGCGACGCTGCCCAAGCGCGCCCTCGACCGCATCATCGGCAAGCAGCTCGGCCTGGTGTCGCGGTGAGACGGGTGTGCTAGCCGGCCGCGACCGTTCGTCCGCGCGGGTGTGCGGCCATTGCGATCATGCGCAGCGCCATTACGGCGAGCAGCGGCAGCAGGAAGGCCGCGTAGGGCAGCATCGCCGGCACGCGCATGCCGAACGACACCATGAACTGGAACCAGAGATAATAACCGCCGACAAGGTGGAGCGCGCGCCAGGCGCGCGGTCCGATCAGCACCGCCGTCCGGTCGAACGAGGTCGCGCTCATCGCGATGATGAAGGTGTAGCCGATGCCGCCGAAGATGAATGAGGCGGCCGAGGTCGCCGCCGCAAAGCCGACGGGGTCCATCTTGGCGAACGCGATGATCGCAACCGCGTGGATGGCGTGAGAGGCGGCGAAGCTCAGGCCGAGGTAGCGCCGGTTGCGGCGCTGCCAGTGCGTCCAGGCGTTGGGCCAGAGCCGCGCCAGCGCCGCGGCGCCGAAGGCGAGGCAGAACAGGAGGAGCGAACTGCGCGCCGTGAAGCGGATCACCATCCCCACGCCCTCGATCTCGAACTGCCGCATCGAGGCGATCCACAGGCTCAGGGCGACCAGACTGAGGGTGAGGGCGGCGAGCAGCCGCCAGCCTTCGAGCCAGCTTCGACGTTGCGTCATGACGATGATCCTCTCCGCTATGTAATCATTGATTACATTTTGGCGAGAAGCGATCGTCAACGGTGTAATCGCCGCTTACATTCACGTTCGGGTGATGGTAGGAGGCTCCATGCCCGCCCGTCAGACACCCAAACCTCGCGCGAGCCGCCGCACCCCTGAAGCCCGGCCTTACCACCATGGCGACCTCCGCCGTGTCCTGATCGATGCTGCGCTGCAGCTGGCGGCGGAGGGCGGCGAGGTCTCGGTGCGCGAGGCCGCACGCCGCGCCACGGTGTCGCCGGGGGCACCGTTCCGGCACTTTCCCAATCGCGATGCGCTGATGGCCGCGGTGGCGGAGGAGGCGCAGCGGCGCTTTCGCGCCGAGATCGATTTGGCGCTGGCGGAGGCGCCAACCGACCCACTAGCCCGCTTCCGCGCGTTCGGCCTTGCCTATGTGCGCTCGGCGATGCGCAATCCCGCCCATTTCGAGATCATCTCGACCGGCCGTTACTTCGTGCACAGCAGCTCCGCCGAGTTGACGCGCGACAATGCCGAACTGGTCGCGCTGACCGAGCGGATGCTGACCGAGGCGGCGGAGCAGGGCCTGTTGCGGTCGGCTGATCTCAAGCGCATCCAGATCGCCGGCCGCGCCCTGGTCTACGGCTTTGCCAGGATGAACCTCGACGGCCATTTCCCGCGCTGGGGGGTGGAGGAGGGCGAGATCGAGCGGATGGCGGAGGGGGTGATTGACCTGTTCATCGCGGGGATCGCCAAGCGCTAGCGCCCGAGTGACTCTGCCCGATCCTCATGGTGAGGAGGCGAGCGCCGTCTCGAACCATAGAGGCCCCGGCTCCGGGCCTCGCCCTTCGAGACCGCCGCTTCCCGGGGCTCCTCAGGGTGAGGGGATGGAGCGAGGTGTGCGGCCCTTCGCCGCTCGCTAACATTAAGCGAAGGTCGAAGCGGTGCCCGCGTTGCGTGTCCGCGACTGTTCCGTTACAGTTTTATGACACGGCGCGCTCCGGCGGCGCTGGACGCCCTGGCCGTCAATAGGCCGGCCAGACGGCTTGGCATCACCGCGCCGGACCTTAGGTTTAGCGTGTCGTCGATGGCGTCCGCGCCCAATCCAGGCCCTTCCGCCGCGACCGCTGTGTTGGCGAGCGTTGCCGCACTCGGCATCTGGCGCCTGCTGGCGGTCGCCGCTCCACACCTCGCGGCCCTCGCGCTGATGTACGAGACCGAGACCGATTTCGGCTCGCGGCTCTCCTTCGTCCTCGCCTGGGGCATCCTCAACTTCTTCTGGATCACGCTGCTGCGGCGGCCCGCGCTGTCGGGCGCGTTGTCACTGACCATGGTCGTCGTGCTCGTGCTGCTGTCGCGGCTCAAGCACGACGTCGTGCAGATGACGGTGAACTTCATCGACCTGATGATGATCGACCGCGACACCGTCGCGTTCCTGTTCACGATTTTCCCGAACCTGCGTTGGTCGGTGATCGGGGCCGGCCTCGTCACGCTGCCGCTGATGTATGCGCTGTGGTGGCTCGATCCGTTCCGCATCCGCCGCCTGCCGGCGCTCGCCTGCAAGCTCGCCTGTCTCGCAGCTCTGGTCGGTTACTCCGTCTATCATCCTGACGAAGCTTGGCGCGGCTATTACGATGACGGCTATCTCTCGAAATTCTTCCGCTCCGGCGTCACCGCCGTCTCCGACTTCGTGCAATACGGCTTCATGGAGTCGGCGGCGTCCACCAATGAGCGGCTCAACATGCCGCTGGTCGATTCCTGCCATCCTGCGGGCCGTCGGCCGAACATCATCATGATCCATGATGAATCGAGCTTTGACATCCGCCCCGCGCAAGGCATCAAGGTGCCACCTGGCTATGGCAGCCATTTCAAGTCCTATGACGGCAAGCAGCGCACTTTCCTCGCCGAGAGCAATGGCGGGCCGAGCTGGTTCACCGAATACAACGTGCTCGCGGGTCTGTCCTCGCGCTCGTTCGGCCGCTTCGCCTACTTCGTCACCCGTCTCGCGTCCGGCCGTGTCGAACGCGGCCTGCCGCTGGCCCTGCGCCGCTGCGGCTACGACACCATGTCGCTCTATCCCGCATACGGCGGTTTCATGGGAGCGCGCAGCTTCCAGCTCACCACCGGCATCGAACGCTTCTACGACGCGAAGGATCTCGGCGCCAAGGACGTCGAGCCCGACTCGTTCTTCTACGACAAGGCGCTTCAGCTGATGGGCCAGCGGCCGCCGAACAAGCCGCTGTTCACCTTCGTCTATCTCGGCGCCAATCATTTCCCCTGGGAGACGCGCCTCCGCCCGGACCTGATGCCAAACTGGCGCGCGCCCGGCAATACGCCCTCCATCGACGAATATATGCGCCGGCAGGCGATGAGCGCCGAGCAGTACAAATCGTTTATTGCAGGTCTGAAGAAGACGTTCCCGGGCGAGCCCTTCCTGATCGTGCGCTACGGCGACCATCAGCCGGAATTCGCGCCCCATATCCTCGAGCCCGGGCTCGACGAAGGCAGTATCGGCAAGAAGCTCGACGACTATGACCCGCGCCTTTACGCGACCTATTACGCGATCGACGTCGTCAATTTCGAGCCGGTGAAAAGCAAGGCGGTGATGGATACCATCGACGGCGCCTATCTGCCGCTGGTGATCCAGGAGGCCGCGGGCATTCCGCTCGACCCGTCCTTCGCCGAGCAGAAGGAGATCATGCTCCGCTGCAACGGCGCATTCTACGGCTGCAAGGACGGTGCGGAGGCGCGCCGTCTCAACCGGCTGCTGATCGATGCGGGGATGATCCGGGGGCTTTAGCGCTGCTCGTCCGATCTGCTGGGCCCGCGAGCGATGCTCTCTAACGGTCACCTTGAGGTGCGAGCTACTGCCTGTGGATCTTCTCCCACAGCCACATCGCCACCGCATCGGGCGATGAGTTCGCGTCGTTGCCGCTGGCGCGCAAATTCGCTTCGCGCATGGTGGCGATGTCGATCTTGCCGAGCAGTGGCTTCAGCGCCGCCTGCAAGCGCGCGTCGCCGGCGCGCTTCGGCGCCAGCAACAGGATGGCATCGTAAGGCGGAATCGCGTGCCTGGGGTCGTCGAGCGTCACGAGGTCGTATTTCGCGATCAAGCCGTCGCTGGTGTAGCCCGCGATCACGTCGACCTCGCCGCTGGCGACTGCCGCATACATGAAGTCCGGCTGCATCTGGCGCTGGGCGCGGAAGGCGAGGCCATAGGCCTGCTGCAGCGCCGCCCATTCCGGACGCGAGAAGAACTCGTAGTCGCCGGCGATCGACATTGTCGATGCATGTGCGGCGAGATCGGCGATGGTGCGAATATGAAACGCCTCGGCGCGTTTCCTCGGCATCACCAGCGCATAGGCGTTCTCGAACCCGAGCTCGCCGAGCAGGGTGATGTTGTCCTTGGCAAGCGCCGTCCTCAACTCCGATAACAGCTCTGCGCGCGGCTTGATGTCGGTGCGATGCAACTGGTTGGCCCAGAGCGTGCCGGAATAGTCGACATAGAGATCGATGTCGCCGGCCTTCAGCGCCTCGAAGATCACGTTCGAGCCGAGGCCGGAGCGTGTGGTCGCAGGCAGGCCTGCCGCCTCCAGGCGTTCCTTCATGAGCGCTGACAACACATATTGCTCCGCAAATGTCTTCGCGCCGACGGCATAGCTCGATGAGGAGCGCCCCATCGACGGCACCAGCGTCGCAATCACCAGCGCTGCAAGGCCGACGCCGCCGAGCCCCGCGCGCAGGCGGCTGCGGTTGCGCAGGCCGCTCTCGATCAGGCCGAGCAATTGGTCGACGGCGAGTGCCAGCAGGGCAGAGGCAAAGCAGCCGAACAGCACGAACACCCAGTTCTGCGTCTGGAGCCCTGCGAAGATGTAATTGCCGAGGCTGGTCTGTCCGATCGGCGTCGACAGCGTCGCCGTCCCGATCACCCACACCGCGGCGGTGCGGATGCCGGCCATCATCACCGGCAGCGCCAGCGGCAGCTCGACGATGACGAGCGACTGTCGCGCGGTCATGCCGACGCCCTTGGCGGCCTCGAGCAGGGCCGGGTCGATGCCGTTCAGCCCGGTGATGCCGTTGCGCAGCACCGGCAGCATCGAATAGAGCGCCAGCGCCAGCATCGCCGGCAGGAAGCCGAACGCGGAGAAGGAGACGCCGAACCAGGCGAGCGTCACCGAGGCCGCCGCCAGCAGCAGCGGATAGAACAGCGCGAGCAGCGCCAGTCCGGGGACGGTCTGCACGATGCTCGCAAGCGCGAGCAGGACGCCGCGCGGTGCCGGGCGGTTGCGCGTCAGGATCGCCAGCGGCAGGCTGACGATCAGTCCGAGCGCCAGTGCGGCGAGGCTCACCCGCACGTGGTTGCCGAGATAATCGGGCAGATGCGCCAGCGCCTCGCCCCAGCGTGGATCGGTGAGGAGGCTCATGCCGGGCCATCCTGCGGCAACAGCGCGTTCAGCCGCTCGACCTGGCGCCGTGGTGTACGCAGGAGCTCGAGCACATAGGCATCGCCGCTGCGGGCGAGCTCGGCCGGCGTGCCCTGCGCCAGCAGCTTTCCGCTCCGCATCACCGCGATGCGGTCGGCGAGCAAGATCGCTTCCGTCATGTCGTGCGTGATCATGACGGTGGTGAGCCCGAGCTTGCGGTGCAGCTCGCGAAAATCCTCGCCGAGCGCATCGCGGGTGAGGGGATCGAGCGCGCCGAACGGCTCGTCCATCAGCACGATGCGGGGACGTGCAGCGAGCGCTCGCGCCACGCCGACACGCTGGCGCTGACCGCCGGAGAGCGCTTCTGGCAGTCGGTCGCGGTGGGCGCTGCGGTCGAGCCGCACCAGCACCAGCAGCTCGTCGACGCGCGCGGCAATCTCCGGCGCCGGCACAGCCAGCAGTTTTGGCGTGATCCCGATATTGTCGGCGACGCTCAGATGCGGGAAAAGTCCGCCGCTCTGGAACACGTAGCCGATCCGGCGCCGCAGCGCGACATGGTCGACCGTGCCGATATCCTCACCCTCGACCGTGATCGTGCCGCCATTCGCCTCGATCAGCCGGTTGGTCAGCCGCAGCAGCGTCGTCTTGCCCGAGCCAGAGCCGCCGACCACCGCCACAAACTCGCCCTCGGCGATGTCGAGCGACACGTCGTCGACGGCCACGACGGGGCCGAAATTCTTGGTGACGTGCCTGTAGCTGATCGCCGGCTTGGAAAGCATTGGAGGCGGGCTCACTCTTGCTCGCCCTCCCCCTCCAGGGGAGGGTGAAGAGCGAGGAGGCTTATGCGTACCACGCTTGGCGGCTTGATTGAACTTGGCCGCGCGAGAGGCTAAGCCATCGATCAAGGTTCGGAGGAAACACATGACAACGCCCACGGCGGTGGCGCTCGAGGACGCGAAGGTCGCGTTTCGGCTGGCGGACGAGCGAATCTATACGGCGGTGGAGAAGGCCCACCTCACCGTGGCGCAGGGCGAGTTCGTCGCCATCGTCGGTCCGACCGGCTGCGGAAAATCCACGCTGCTCAACGTCGCGGCGGGCCTGCTGAAGCCGGCCGCCGGCAGCGTCAAGATATTTGACCGGCCGCTTGCCGGCCTCAATCGCGATGCCGGTTACCTGTTCCAGGCCGACGCGCTGTTCCCCTGGAAGACGGCGCTCGACAATGTCGCGATCGGGCTCGAGATCAAGGGCACGCCGCGCACTGAGGCGCTGCCGCGCGCGCAGAAATGGCTTACCTCGGTCGGCCTCGGCGCGTTCGCGGGCCGCTATCCGCACATGCTCTCCGGCGGCCAGCGCAAGCGCGTCGCACTGGCGCAGGTGCTGATCCGCGATCCAAAAATTCTCTTGATGGACGAGCCGTTCGGGCCGCTCGACGCGCAGACCCGGCAGGTGATGGGTAATCTCCTGCTCGACCTCTGGAGCGCCGATCGCAAGGCCGTGCTGTTCGTCACCCATGACCTCGAAGAGGCGATCGCGCTCGCCGACCGTGTCGTCATCATGTCGGCGGGGCCGTCCTCGCGCATCATCGGCGACTGGCGCGTGACGCTGCCGCGGCCCCGCGACATCTTCGAGGTGCGGCTGGACAGGGAGTTTCACGCACTCCATCGCGAGATCTGGAGCGTGCTCAAGGACGAGGTGATGAAGGGCTACGCCCAATCCACCCAAGCGGCGGAGGCGGTCTGATGTCGCGTCTGACGCTGCTTGCACTGCAAGTCCTGGTTGCCGTCGTCTGCATCGTGCTGTGGCAGGTGCTGTCGACTGTCCCTGTGTTCGGCAAGATCCTGCTGCCCCCGTTCTTCTTCTCCAACCCGGTCGACGTGTTCAGCCAGATCGTGAAGTGGTTTGCGAGCGGCGTGATCTGGAAGCATCTTGCGATCACGCTCTGGGAATCCATCCTCGCCTTCGTGATCGGCTCGCTCGGCGGCGTCCTGGTCGGCTTCTGGTTTGCGCGGCAGCCGACGGTCGCCGCGGTGTTCGACCCCTATGTGAAGATGGCCAACGCGCTGCCGCGCGTGGTGCTCGCCCCGATCTTCGCCCTGTGGCTCGGTCTCGGCATCTGGTCCAAGGTCGCGCTCGGCGTGACGCTCGTGTTCTTCATCGTGTTCTTCAACGTCTATCAGGGCGTCAAGGAGGTCAGCCGCACCGTGCTCGACAATGGCCGCATGCTCGGCATGAGCGAGCGGCAGTTGATGCAGCACGTCTATTGGCCGTCCGCATTGTCGTGGATGTTCTCCTCGCTGCACACGTCCGTCGGCTTCGCCGTGGTCGGCGCCGTCGTCGGCGAATATCTGGGGTCGGCGGCGGGGCTCGGCTATCTGATCCAGCAGGCCGAGGGCGTGTTCGACGTCGCCGGCGTATTCGCCGGCATGTTCGTGCTGTCGGCCTTCGTCATCCTGATCGACACGGGCGTCACGCTGGTAGAGCGGCGCCTGCTGGTGTGGCGGCCGACCGCAGCCGACGGGCGCGGTTAGCGCAATGAGGCCCGCGCGTCAGCGCGAGCCCGATGGCGCGAAGGCTTTAGTCCAGAAGCTTGGTGTCATCGGGCGCCTGCGGCGGCGTCTTGATCGCGATCGCCTTCACCTGCCCGCTGATCGGCTTGGTGCCGCCATGCGCCGTCCCCTTCGGGATGATGACGAGGTCGCCGGGTTTCACCGTGACTTCCTTGTCGCCGAGCCAGATCGTCCCGGTCCCGTCCAGGATGTACTGGATCTCGTTGGTGTTGGGATGCATGTGCTTGGGCACATTGCCAACCTGGATCGAGATGGTGGCGCCGTCGGCGCTCATGAACATCTTGGAGCGGTAGCCGACATTGTTGGCGGGCCCGAGCGCGTCGCCTTCCATCTCGCTGGTGTGGATGATTTGTGCGTTGACGTTTTCCGCAGCGAGCGCCGGCCGGAGCAGGTGTGTCGCGCCGCATCCGGCGGCAAAGGCGGCGGCCATCGAAACGGCGGCGGCGATACGGTTCATGGATAGTCCTCCCATCTGGAATTGTTCTTGTGCCGTCATGCTATTGCGCCGAAAGGCCGATGACCAGTGCCCCGTCCGGCGCTTCTCAAGCCTGTCCCGCTGCTCTATGGTGCCGCCAGCCGAACGGAGGAAACCAATGAAGAACACGATAGCGAGGCTCGCCGGCGCGCTGCTCGCGCTGACGCTCACCACCGGTCTTGCCGCGGCGCAAAGCAAGGTGACCATCGCGGTCGGCGGCGGCTCCTGCCTGTGCTACCTGCCGACGGTGCTGGCAAAGCAGCTCGGCGAATACGAAAAGGCCGGCGTCAACGTCGATCTGGTCGACCTCAAGGGCGGCTCGGACGCGCTCAAGGCCGTGCTCGGCGGCAGCGCCGACGTGGTCTCCGGCTATTTCGATCATTGCGTCAACCTCGCGGCCAAGAAGCAGGAACTTCAGGCCTTCGTGGTCTATGACCGCTATCCCGGCCTCGTGCTGGTGGTTGCGCCCTCGCGCACCAACGAGATCAAGTCGGTCAAGGATCTCGCTGGCAAGAAGGTCGGCGTCAGCGCGCCCGGCTCGTCGACGGACTTCTTCCTGAAGTATCTTCTGAAGAAGAACGGGCTCGATCCCGCCGGCACCGCCGTGATCGGCGTCGGCCTCGGCGCCACTGCGGTGGCCGCGATGGAGCAGGGCCAGCTCGATGCGGCCGTGATGCTCGACCCCTCCGTGACCGTGCTCCAGGGCAGCCACAAGGACCTGCGTATCCTCAGCGATACCCGCACGCAGAAGGACACGCTCGAGACGTTCGGCGGTGAATATCCGGGCGGCGCGCTGTACTCGACGGCGGCGTGGGTTGCCGGCCACGAGAAGGAGACGCAGGCGCTGACCAATGCAATGCTGGGCACGCTCGCCTGGATCCATTCGCACTCGCCCGAGGAGATCATGGCGAAGATGCCGGAGGAGATGGTCGGCAAGAACAAGGATCTCTATCTCGCCGCGCTGAAGAACACGATCCCGATGTTCTCCGAGACCGGCAGGATGGACCCGAAGGGCGCCGACGCGGTGCTCGCTGTGTTCAGCGTCGGCTCGCCGGAGGTGGCGAACGCCAAGATCGACGTCAGCAAGACCTTCACCAACAAGTTCGTCGATCAGGCCAAGAAGACCACGGGATCGAATGCCAAATAACTGACGCGAAGGCGTGCTAGTCGACTGTCATGACGTCTTCCATCATTCATCGCGTCACGACGCTTGATCTTGCCGTCCGCCCGATCGCGTGGCCGTTCGCGGAAGAACGGCGCGCCGAGATCGACGCGCATTTCGCCGCGAAGCAGCGCGAGCTCCCGCAGATCTGGAACGGCCGCGTCCTGCTCGGGCGCGACCCCGTGTTCTCTGACGGCCATTTCGCCGCGACTTATTTCGAGACGGATTTTGCCAGCTTCCTCGCTTGGCGCGACTGGGGTTTTCCGGACCCGGCCGTGTTCAACGGCTTCGGCATGGGCGCGCTGCGCGCCTCCGACGGCGCCTTCGTGATGGGCGAGATGGGACCGCATACATCCAATGCGGGCCGCATCTATTTCCCGTCGGGCACGCCCGACCTCGATGACGTCAAGGATGGCACGCTCGACATCCCCGGCAGCGTTGTGCGGGAGATGGAGGAGGAGACCGGCCTGACCGCCACCGACTACGTGGTGGAGGCGGGCTGGCACTGCGTTGTCGCCGGCCGCTCGATTGCCATGATGCAGATCCTCAACCTGGACATGCCGGGCGAGGCGGCCCGTGCCCGGATCGAGGCCAATCTCGCTGCCCAGGCCGAGCCCGAACTTGCGGCCGTTCATCTCGTGCGCGGGATGAGTGATCTCACGCCGACCATGCCGCGTTTTGTCACGGCCTTCGTCGAGCACCAGTTCGCCGCGCGCTGACGCGCGAGGCTTGACATCGCATCGCTCAACCCATGTGATGGGCCAAAAAGCAAAAACAACAAGAATGCAATGCACAATCGTCCAGGGAGGTTTAGATGCGCCTGCGCATGGCTGCCCGCTTGGTACGTGGGCTGTTGGTCGCGATCGCGGCGACGGGCTTGGCAATGTCCGCCCAGGCCCAGGAGAAAAAAATCAAGATTGGCGTGATTTTCGACCTGACCGGGCCGCTCGCAGGCGGCGGATCGGAGCTCGAATATATCGGCGTCAAGATCATCCTCGACCAGTACAGCAAGACCGGCGTCGAGGGCTACAAGGTCGAGGCGGTTTACGCCGACGCGCAGAGCAAGCCTGACGTCGCCATCAACGAATCCGTTCGCCTGCTCGAGCAGGAGAAGGTCGACATGGTGCTCGGCTTCTTCTCCTCGGCGCAATGCGTGCCGGTGGCCGCTCGCGTCGAGCAGCTGAAGAAGTTCATGTGGATGACGACCTGTATCTCGTCCGCGGTGTTCAACGACAAGAACTACAGATACGTGTTCCGCCCGCAGGCGAGCGGCGATCAGTTCGGCATGATGACCATGGACTTCATCGCGCAGAACGCGAAGGAGAAGTTCGGCAAGGAGCCGAAGGACCTCCGCGTCGCCATCATCCACGAGGACGGCGCCTATGGTGTCGACGTCTCCAAGGGCAACGAGGCTGGCGCCAAGAAGGCCGGCTTCAACGTCGTGCTGAAGGAAGGCTATTCGGCAACCGCGCCGGATCTCTCAGCGCTGGTGACCAAGCTGAAGCGCGCCAGGCCCGACGTGATCTTCCACACCGGCTACAATCCCGACATCACGCTCCTGCTGCGCCAGGCCCGCGAGCAGGGCTTGAAATTCGGCGCGCTGATGGGCCACGGCGCGGGCTACGGCGTCTATGAGAAGCTGAAGGAAGGCCTCGGCGCCGACGCCACCTACATCTTCAACACCGACCCGATCTCGATCTGGCTCGCCAACCAGAAGACCATGGATCCGAAGCTCGCGCCGGTCATCAAGATGGTCGGCGAGGAGTTCGACAAGATCAAGCCCGGCGTCGCCATCCGCTCGGCTCATGTCGGCATCGGCGCCTCCAACACCTACGTGTTCATGAACGATGTGCTGCCGCGCGCGATCAAGAAGTATGGCGGTGTCGATCCGGACGCGCTGCGCAAGGCATCGCTCGATACCGACATCCCGGAAGGCGGCACCATGCTCGGCTTCGGCGTCAAGTTCTACGGCGAGGGGACGCCGATGGCCGGGCAGAACGAGCGCTCGTTCCCCGTTGTCATCCAGTATCTCGACGGCAAATCCTATGTGGTGTGGCCCAAGAGCCAGGCGCAGCGCGAAGCCGTTCTGCCGCTGCCGAAGGGCACCACCTACAGCAACCAGTAGCGGCGGAGAGCTTTGGTGTTGGAGGTCAGCGGGCTCGTGAAGCGGTTTGGCGGCTTCAAGGCCGTCAACAACGTGTCGTTCAGGGTCGATCAGGGCGAGATCCTCGGCCTGATCGGGCCGAACGGCTCCGGTAAGAGCACGATCTTCAACATGCTCTCCGGCACGCTTCCTCCGACCTCCGGATCGATCCTGTTTGCCGGGCACGAGATCGCGGGCCTTGCCCCGCACCGGATCATCAACCGCGGCATCGGCCGCACCTTCCAGATTCCGCGGCCGTTTCGCAAGCTGACCATCTTCGAGAACGTCGCGCTCGCCGGCTTCTACGGCCAGGGCCGTCACAGCCGCGTCAAGGCGGAGGAGGCGGCCGAACGCGCGCTCGCGATGGTTGGATTACCGACCGATCGGCATGCGTCTGTCGACGGCTTAGGAGCGGCCGGCCTGAAGAAGCTCGAGCTTGCGAAGGCCCTCGCGACCGCGCCAAAACTGCTGCTCGCGGATGAAAGCCTCGGCGGCCTCGATGAGGCCGAGATGGACCAGGCCGCCGAGATGCTGCGAAAGATCCGCGACGAGCTCGGCATCACCATCATCTGGGTCGAGCACATCATGGGCGTGTTGATGCGCGTGGTCGACCGCGTCATGGTGCTCGACCACGGCGAGAAGATCTCGGAGGGGCTGCCGAGTGCGGTTGCGAGCGACCCGCGCGTGATCGAGGTCTATCTCGGCACCGATGCCGAGACCACACAGGCCGCGGCCGCCGAAGCGCGCCGCCGGGCCGGAGTGTAGCGCCATGCTGGAGCTTCGTTCCGTCGATGCTGGCTATGGCAGCTTCCAGGCCTTGTTCGACGTCAATCTCGACGTGAAGGCCGGCGAGGCGGTCGGCGTCATCGGGCCGAACGGAGCCGGCAAGACCACCTTGATGCGGGTGATCTCGGGCCTGATCCGCCCCTCGCGCGGATCGATCCGGATGGAGGGTGTCGATGTCGTGGCGACGCCGGCGCACCGCATCGTCAGCCTCGGCATCGCCCATGTGCCGGAGAACCGGCGGCTGTTTCCGCAGCTCTCGGTCGACGACAATCTGAAGATGGGCGCCTTCATGAAGGAGGCGCGCGGGACCTACGCCAAGCGCCTCGATTTCGTCTTCGAGCTGTTCCCCCGCCTGAAGGAGCGCCGCCACCAGATGGCCGGCACCATGTCCGGCGGCGAGCAGCAGATGTGCGCGATCGGCCGCGCGCTGATGTCGAATCCGAAGCTGCTGCTGCTGGATGAGCCCTCCGCAGGGCTTGCGCCGGTCGTCGTGCAGCAGGTGTTCGAGCTCGTGAAACGAATCCGAGCGAGCGGGCTGACCGTCTTGATCGTCGAGCAGAACGTGCAGCAGGTGCTGCATGTGGTCGACCGTGCCTATCTGATCGAGGCCGGTACGATCCGCAGCTCGGGCACCGCGGCCGAGATGCTGGCGAGCGACACGGTCAAGGAAGCGTATCTCGGGGTATGATGGCGGGTACGGCGCATGCAGGCATTTCTTGACATCTTCGACATCTATCTGCTGGAGGCGGTGATCAACGGCATCCTGCTCGGCGGCGTGCTGGCGCTGCTCGCACTCGGGCTGAACCTGATCTTCGGCGTCATCGACGTGACCTGGATCTGCTACGCCGAGCTCGTGATGATCGGCATGTACGCCATGTACTTCATGGTGCAGTATTACGGCCTCAGCTATTTCATCGCCGCGCCGTTCACCATCCTCCTGGTTGCGCTGCTCGGCGCCTTGCTCCACTACCTCGTCATCGCGCCGCTGCTCACGGCGCCGCCGATCAATCAGCTTCTGGCGACCGGCGGGGTGCTGTTCGTGCTCCAGAGCTTTGCCACAGTCGCCTTCGGCATCGACTTCCGCAATCTCGGCATCCGCCTGCCGGTGCTGGCCTTCGGCGACATGAATTTCAGCTACGCGCGATTGCTGTCGTTCCTGGCTGCCCTGGTCGGCATGGTCGCGGTCTATCTGTTCATGACCCGCACCTTCACCGGCACCGCGATCCGCGCCATCTCGCAGGACCGGCAGATCATGGCGCTGATGGGTGTCGATACCAAACGGATGTACATCATCACATCCGCGCTCGGCGGCGGGCTCGCCGGACTCGCCGCCTGCCTCCTGGTGCTGCAATACGACGTGCATCCCTTCGTCGGACTGTCGTTCGGGCCGATCACCTTCCTGATCTGCGTGCTCGGCGGTCTCGGCAATTTCATCGGCGGCTTCATCGCTGCCTTCGTGTTTGCCGAGATCATCTCGCTCGGCGGCCTGTTCTCCGACCTCGAATGGGGCTATGTGCTCGCCTTCGCCTTCTTCATCGTCATGATGTTCATCCGGCCCGCGGGCCTGCTTGCGAGGCGGCGATGACGGGGCAGGGCCGGCTTGCAGCGTGGGCGGTGGGTTTGGCGGCACTGGTTGCGCTGCCCTTCGTCTATCGCGATCCCTATCATCTGCACATCCTCGTGCTGATCCTGATCTGGTCGTTCGCCTACACCTCCTGGTCGATGATGGGGCGGTTCGGCCTCGTTTCGCTCGGCCATGGTGGTTTCATGGGAATCGGCGCCTATGTCACCGCGCTGCTGTGGAATCATCTCGGTCTGTCGCCCTGGATCGGTATCCCCGTCAGCATGGTCGCGGCCGGCGCGCTGGCCCTCGTCGTCGGCTATCCCTGCTTCCGTTTCCGCATCACCGGGCACTATTTCGTGCTGGTGACGCTCGCGCTCTCCGGCATCGTGCTCCAGGTCATCACGGCGACGCGCGACTATACTGGCGGGTCCCTCGGCTATACGCCGAACCGCGCCACGACTAACAAGCTGCTGGCGCTGCAATTCGACGACAAGACGACATGGTACCTGATCGCGCTTGCGGTCTGGCTTGCGGGCATCGTCGTCTGGCACTTGATCGATCGCAGCATGAGCCGCTACGCACTGGAGGCTATCTCGGAGGATGAGGACGCCGCGGCGGCCGCCGGCGTCGACGTCACCGCCGAGAAGCTGAAGATCACGCTGATCAGCGCGCTGATGACGGCGCTGGCCGGCGCGATCTACTGCCAGTACCAGATGTTCATCACGCCCGACACGGTCAGCGGCATCGCGGTGTCGCTGCAGATGGTGTTTGCGGCCATCGTCGGCGGCCTGTTCGTCTCGCTCGGTCCGACCGTCGGCGCCATCATCACCATCCTGCTCGCGGAGACCCTGCGCATCGGCTTCGGCACCAAGGCGGTCGGCTGGGACAATCTCGTCTACGGCGTGCTGCTCGTCCTCTTCATCATATTCCTTCCCAAGGGCATCCTTGGTAGCGTGCTCGATCGATTGAAATCGCAACGCAAGGTATCCCGCACGCATGAGCAAGAAGCCGTCAAAATCGCTCGCTGAACAACTCGACCGGTATATCTCGCCGTTCCGCTATGACGGGTCCGGCAAGTTTCGCCTGAAAGAGCACAAGACCGACGAGAAAGGGGGCCTGGACAAGGAGCAGGGGCAGGAGATCCTCGACGCCAACAAGAAATACCTCATCGAATTCCAGGAGAAGCTCTACGCCCAGGACCGCTGGTCGCTCCTGATCGTGCTCCAGGGCATGGATGCGGGCGGCAAGGACTCCGCGATCAAGGCGATCTTCGAGGGCATCAACCCGCAGGGCTGCGAGGTCCATGCCTTCAAGCAGCCGAGCAGCAAGGAGCTCGACCACGATTTCCTTTGGCGCCACGTCATCGCGCTGCCGGAGCGTGGCCACATCGGCATCTTCAACCGCTCCCATTACGAGGAATGCCTGGTGACGCGCGTCCACCCGGAGATCCTCGCCAAGGAGAAGCTGCCGCCAAAGCTCGTGACCAGGGACATCTGGAAAGAACGGTTCGAGGACATTTCCGCCTTTGAGCGATACCTGACGCGCAACGGCACCGTAGTGCTGAAGTTCTTTCTCAATCTGTCCAAGGACGAGCAGCGCGAGCGCTTTCTCGACCGGCTGGAGGATCCGGCCAAGCAGTGGAAGTTCTCCATGGACGACATCAAGGAGCGTGCGCTGTGGCCGCGCTATCAGGCCGTGTACCAGGATATCGTCCGGCACACGGCGACGCCTCATGCGCCCTGGTATGTCGTGCCCGCCGACCACAAATGGTTCGCGCGGGTCGTGATCGGCTCGGTGATCGTCGCGGCGCTCGAAAAGCTCGATCTGCGCTTTCCGCGCGCGGACAAGGCTTCGCTGAGTGAGTTCGCCGAAGTGCGGAAAGCGCTCGAGAGCGAAGCCAAGCGAGGCAGGAAGCGCGCCAAGTGACCGCCTATGGGACCGGAAACCAGAAAAACGTCAACTTCGCACTCCAGGGCGGCGGCGCGCACGGCGCCTTCGTCTGGGGCGTGCTGGACCACGTGCTCGAGGACGGCAGGCTCGCGATCGAGGCGATCAGCGCCACCAGCGCCGGTGCGATGAATGCCGTGGTGCTGGCTTCCGGCATGGCCATCGGCGGAGCCGAGGCGGCCCGGCAGAACCTGCATGCGTTCTGGAACGAGGTCTCGCGGATGGACCAGGTCTATGACCTGTTTTCGCCGCTCAACCAGCTGATCCAGGCCCTCAAGCTGCCGCCGGAATATCACCCGGTCCATGCCTTCATCCACACGTTGACGCACACGGTTCCGCCGAACGTGCTCAACCCCTTCCACTTCAATCCGCTCCAGTCCTTGCTGCAACGCGTGGTCGACTTCGACCGGCTCAATTCGTCGCCGGAGGCGCCGCAGCTCTTTCTCAACGCCACCAATGTCCGCACTGGCAAGATCAAGGTGTTCCAGACGCCGCTGCTCAGCGCGGACACGGTGCTGGCCTCGGCCTGCCTGCCGCCGTATTTCCAGGCCGTCGAGATCGACGGCGAGCATTATTGGGACGGCGGCTATCTCGGCAATCCCGCGATCTTTCCCCTGATCTATCGCAAGGGTAGCCACGACGTCATCATCGTGCAGGTCACCGCGATCCGGCGCGACGAGCTGCCGGCGAGCGCGGCCGATGTCCTGCACCGCATCAACGAGATCAGCTTCAATTCGTCGCTGATGCGGGAGATGCGCGCGATTGCCTTCGCCACCCGTCTGATAGACAATGGCGAACTCGATAGCAGCACGCACAGCCGCATGTTCATGCACTGGATCGGCAATGACCAGTTGATGTCGCAGCTCGGGACCGCCACACAGTTTCATCCCGAATGGAGCTTGCTGTGCCAGCTGCGCGATGAGGGGCGCGAGGCCGCGCGAAGCTGGCTCGCGCAAAACTTTGACCAGATCGGAAATTCATCTACGGTCGATTTGACCGACATGTTTCTGTGAATTCGAGGTCGTTGTGTTCAGGCCGGTTGTCGCCATTTCCGCGCTCGCCATGCTCCTGGCGGCTGGTCCTGCGCGAGCCCAGACCTATGCTGGCAACGCGCCGGTCTGCCTGCGCGTCTTCGGCGAATTGGAGGGCGAGCGGATGGATTGCATTTTCCATTCGTTAGGCGAGTGCCAGGCGAGCGCGTCGGGACGCCCGGCGACCTGCCTTGCGAATCCGTATTTCGCGCAAGCCTCTCCCCGCAGGAGCGGGGAGAGGTCAAAACCCTCTCAATACCCGCGGCCCCACCAATAGCAGAAGCGCTCCACGTTGGCGGGGAGGCCGCTTTCGTAGTTCGCCCATTTCTCGTATTTGGGCAGCTTCACTTCCTTCATCGCGGTGTCGAAGCACTTGCCGGCATCGGCGGCCCTCTTCACCTCGGCCGACAGGTCCTCCATGTAGGCGATGTCGTCTTCGACGTCCTTCTTGGTGCCGAGCCGGCCGCCCGCATTGGGGTGACCCGGGATCATCCGCTCCCAGTCGAGCGCGGCGAGCTTCTTGAGCGAAGCGATATATTCGAGAGGCGACGCATTGTCCGGGATGTTGCGGAACTGGACGGACTCGATCGGTGCGAAGTCGACGACGAAGACGAGTTTCTCCTTCGGCAGCCGCATCACTAGCGAATTGTCCGAATGGTTGCGGCCGACATAGTTCAGCTCCAGCGTGGTGCCGCCGAGCGTGATGGTCTTCTTGTCGTCGACCACCTGGTCCGGCATCACGACGTCGGACAGCAGCGCATTCTGCTTCTTCAGCTCGAGCAGGCGCTCCTTGGTCCGCCGGTGGGCGATGAAGATGGCGCCGAGATCCTTGAACGGCTGGCCGCCGGCGATGTGGTCGTAATGGTGGTGGCTGTAGATGACGTATTTGATCGGTTTGTCGGTGACCGCCTTGATGGCTTCGATATAGGGCTTCGCGGGACGCAAGTACGAGATCGGGTCGGTCGCGATCACGCCCTGCGGTGTCACCACGAACATCGACTGATGGCCGCCATAGCGGAAGATGTAGACGTTCTCGGTACCGTCGACCTTCCTGGTCGAGGTCTGCGGCGGATTTTGCGCGGCGGCCGATCCAACTCCGGCGACGAGCGCGGCGAGCACAGCGAGACAAATCGATATCTTCATCTTTTGCTT
Source organism: Bradyrhizobium neotropicale (assembly GCF_001641695.1). Classification (GTDB taxonomy): domain Bacteria; phylum Pseudomonadota; class Alphaproteobacteria; order Rhizobiales; family Xanthobacteraceae; genus Bradyrhizobium; species Bradyrhizobium neotropicale. The sequence goes on along the minus strand of NZ_LSEF01000037.1, from coordinate 70,333 downwards.
TCTAGAAATGACGGAGAAAGGAGAGGCGAATATCCTCATCGACGCAAACGCTGAGGGGAAGAATTTATTCCGCCGCATCTTGTCGCGGACCAGCCACGGCAGCGTCGACGTTGCGGAACCAGCACATTCAAATGTGATCCGCGCACCTCTGATCCCGCTTGACAGTTTTGTGGCACGGGAGGAGCATTCCGAGGGTCGCAAATCTGCGACGCGCAATGTCCAACCTCAAGAGCAAGGGGAGGTCTATGACGCCACCTCCGCAAATCCAGCCGCGTTAATTGCGATGGAGCTCGTTCGGACTATCGCATAGCGGTTCAATCCGCGAACGACACGCCGGGACAAGGTTTAAGCGGGCTGCATCAGTGAGGCAAAGCCCCTTACCTTCCCGGCGGTGTGTTGTGAGACGCGCTCAGCGCATCAGGCGACCGCGACGAGGCCGCCGCGCGAAGTTGCCTTCGACATCCTGCTTTCTCTCTCTTCTCCTCCTCGCCGTCATTCCGGGCTGAAGCCCGGGATGACGGGAGCTTTGCTCTCGCCTATTACGCCGCGGGCATTCCCTGCATTGCGGCAAATGCCAAGAGAAAGTCGTCTCGCCGGCAAACTTCCGACACAGGATCGGGGCGAATAGCACAATCCGACATGACGCCTGCGCCACGGCGACGACGAGTCTCGTCTCCGCCGGGCGCAGCCGTTTTTCCAGGGAATCTTCGTGTCGCACAAGCTCGTCCCAGCGCTATTCGCTGTCCTCTTCCTCGCAATCTCGACCTTCTCCGGTGCCCGCGCCGAGCCGCGCGCGCCGGCAACGAACGGAGCGGCCACGCTGTCGCCCGACGAAGCCAAGCGGGCGCTGGAGACCCTGCAGGACGACAAGAAACGCGCCCAGATGATCGATACGCTGCGCGCCATCGCCAACGCTTCGACCCAGGCCGCGCCGCCCCCGCCCGAACAGAAATCCCCGATTCCCCTCTCGGCCGACGGTCTCGGCGCGCAGCTCCTGCTGACGGTATCGGAGGAGATCGGCGATATCTCGCGTCAGGTCGCGGAAATCGCGCGGACGCTGACGCATTTCCCGGCCTTCTACTACTGGTTCCTGCGCACGGCGAATGATCCCGCCGCCTACAATCTTCTGATCGAGATCGCCTGGAAGCTGGCGCTGGTGTTCGGCTGTGCCTTCTGCGCCGAATGGGTGATCTTTCGCCTGATCCGGCGTCCGGTCGCATTCCTGGAATCGCGCGTGCCGCAGACCGCGCGTCTTCCCGCGCAGGCGCTGCCCGTCGCCGATCCGCCATCCTCCGCCGCCGATGTCGCCGCCGCACCCGAGCTGCACCGGCGCCGCGCCACCCTGGCGCGGGCCTGGCAGCTGTTCCTGCGGCTGCCGTTCGTGATGGGACGTCTGCTCCTCGAGCTGCTCCCGGTGTGCGTCTTCGTCGGCATCGCCACGGCGCTTCTGGGAACGGAGATCGGCGATCCAATAACGGTACGCCTCGTGATCCTCGCGGTCGTCAACGCCTACGCGTTCTCGCGCGGACTCATCTGCGTCGTCCGCGCTCTGGCGGGACCGTACGGCCTGTTCCCGGTTCGCGCCGAGACTGCGGCCTATATCGAGATCTGGGCGCGCCGCATCGTCGGCGTCGGCGTGTCCGGCATCTGCTTTGCCAACGTGGCGCTGCTGCTCGGCCTGCATCGCGCCGGCTATGCTGCCTTGCTGCGCATGGTGATGTTGATCGTGCATCTCTTCATCGTCGTCATCATTCTGCAATGCCGCCGCCAGGTTGCGGACGCCATTCGCGCGCCCGCCGGCCGGCAGGGAATTGCGGCGCGCCTGCGCAACCGCATCGCCGGCGGCTGGCACTATCTTGCGATCGCGCTCGACCTTGCGCTGTGGGCGGTGTGGGCGCTGAACATCCGCAACGGCTACTCGCTGCTGCTGCAATATTTCGTCGGCACCATCGCGGTCGCGCTGATCACGCGCGTCGTCATCATGGTGACGCTGAGCCTGATCGACCGCGGCTTCCGCATCAATCCGGAGATCCTGCAGCGATTCCCCGGCCTCGAGATCCGCGCGAACCGCTATCTGCCGCTGCTGCGCAGGATCGTCTCTGGTGTCATCGCCTTCATCGGCTTCGTGGCTGTGCTCGAGGTCTGGGGCGTCGATGCCATCGTCTGGTTCTATGGGGGCCAGATCGGCAGCCGGCTGATATCGGCGGTGGTGACCATCGGCATCGCCGCGGCCATTGCCGCGATAGTCTGGGAAGCCAGCAACGCGCTGCTGGAACGTCAGATCAACACGTTGTCGCGGGACGGACATTACGCCCGCGCCGCACGGCTGCGCACGTTCCAGCCGATGCTGCGGACGGTGCTGCTCTGCCTGATCGCCACCGTCGTCGGTCTCACTGCGCTGAGCGAGGTCGGCGTCAATGTCGCGCCATTGCTTGCCGGTGCCGGCATTGTCGGCATTGCTATCGGCTTCGGTTCGCAGAAGCTGGTGCAGGACCTCATCACCGGCCTGTTTCTGCTCCTGGAGAACACGGTGCAGGTCGGCGACACCGTCAGTGTGTCGGGTCTCACCGGCGTGGTCGAGAACGTCTCGATCCGCACCATCCGCCTGCGCGCCGGTGACGGTTCCGTGCACATCGTGCCGTTCAGCGCGGTGACCACCATCACCAATTCCAGTCGCGGCGCGGGCAATGCGTCGGTCAGCGTCAACGTCGCCTACAAGGAGGACACCGACCGTGCCGGCCAGATCCTCAAGGAGATCGTCGACGAGATGCGCCGCGAGCCGGAATTCCGTGCGGCGATCCGCGGCGACCTCGAGCTCTGGGGCATCGACAAGGTCGACGGCGCGATGGTGTCGATCGTCGGCCAGATCCGCTGCACGGATTCGGGGCGCTGGCCGGTGCAGCGCGAATTCAACCGCCGCATGAAGCTGCGCTTCCAGCAGGCCGGGATCGAGATCGCATCTCCCGTTCAGACCATCTTGATGCAGATCGCGCCGCCGGCCGATGCGGCCGCGAACCTGACGCCCCGTCGCGCGACCGGATAGCCGCTCGACAAATTTCCGGCTTGCCTCTGTCCGCCTGGCAGCGTTCACTCCGGCTCCAGCCCGCTGCCAACATGCGGGCGACGAAAAGGGTGGTGAGGATGATGCGGGGGCTGTGGGCTGGATTGCGCGGCCAAGTGATCGTTTGCGCGTTGATCGTTTGTGCGTTGGCGCCCTGGGCCGCGCCGGCCAGCGCCCAATCCTTCTCGTCGCGACCCATCACGCTCGTCGTGCCGTTCGCGGCGGGTGGCCCGACCGATACGCTGGCGCGGATCCTGTCCGAACGGATCGCTGCTGAATTGCACACGACGGTCGTTGTCGAGAACGTGGCGGGCGCCTCCGGCAGCATCGCCGGCGCCCGTGTCGCGCGCGCGAGCCCGGACGGCACGACGATCACGATCGGCCATTGGGGCACGCATGTTCTGAACGGCGCGATCTTCAAGCTACCCTACGACGTGATCGCGGATTTCGAGCCGGTCGCGATGATCGCGATGGGCACGCAGCTCATCGTCGGCAGGAAGACGCTCAAGGCCGACAATCTGAAGGAGCTGATCGCCTGGCTGAAGGAAAATCCCGGCAAGGCCACCGCCGGGACCGCCGGTGCCGGCACGGGCGCGCATGTTGCCGGCGTCTTCTTCAAGGAAAAGACCGGCACCGACTTCCAGTTCGTGCCCTATCGCGGCGCGGGGCCCGCGATGATCGATCTGGTGGCAGGGCAGATCGACATCATGTTCGACCAGGCGTCGAACTCGCTACCGCAATACAAGAACGGTGCGATCAAGGCGTTCGCGGTGACGTCGCCGACGCGGCTCGCGTCCGCGCCCGACATTCCGACCGTCGACGAGGCGGGGCTGCCCGGCCTCTACATCTCCTACTGGCACGGCATCTGGGCACCGAAGAACACGCCCAAAGAAATTGTCACAAAACTCAACGCGGCGATCGTGGCAGTGCTGGCCGATCCGTCAGTCAAGCAGCGCTTTGCCGAATTGGGGCAGGAGATTCCGCCGCTGGAGCAGCAATCGCCCGCAGCGCTCGAGAGATTCCAGAAGGCCGAGACTGAAAAATGGTGGCCGGTCGTGAAGGCCGCCGACATCAAGCCGGAGTAGCGCTGCAGTATCACAAAGCGCTCCCCCTCATCCTGAGGGCCCGCTGGAAGCGGGCGTCTCGAAGGATGGGAAGCGGGCGAGATAGGGGCATTCATGGTTCGCGACGCGCGTTCCGCGCTCCTCACCATGAGGGCGACGGGTTTGCGGCGTTAACTTTGTCGTCGCATGCAACTTGCGGTCTTTACGGAAATCTCGCTGCGGTGCGAGATCACAATCGACGCATGCGTGGCAACGTCCTTGATCTCCAGGGTGTGGTGGCCGACAATGTTCGCGGTTCAATAAGAAACTCCCTGGGGGGAATTCGTGAATAGACCTAACCGGGTTAGTGCCCACTCGACACCATCTTCCACCGCGCTGCAGGGCATGGCGCTGCTTCGCGATCCCTTGCTCAACAAGGGCACCGCCTTCACCGAACAGGAGCGCGCCGCGCTCGGCTTGCGCGGTTTGCTGCCGCCCTGCGTGCTGACCATGGAAACGCAGGCGGAGCGCGTGCTCACCAATCTGCGCACGCTGCCGACCGACCTGGAAAAATACGTTGCGCTGAACGCGCTGCATGACCGCAACGAGGCGCTGTTCTTCCGCGTCGTCTGCGACAATATCGACGAGATCCAGCCGATCATCTACACGCCGACGGTTGGGCTCGCCTGCCAGAAATATGGCCTGATCTTCCAGCGGCCGCGCGGCATGTTCATCTCCTCGCGCGATCGCGGCCAGATCGCCGAGATCCTTAAGAACTGGCCCTATCCGGCGAAACTCATCGTTGTGACCGACGGCGAGCGCATCCTCGGTCTCGGCGACCTCGGCGCCAACGGCATGGGCATCCCGGTCGGCAAACTCTCGCTCTATTCGGCCTGTGCGGGCGTGCATCCGGAGCAATGCCTGCCGATCGTGCTCGATGTCGGCACCAACAACGAAGAGCTGCTGAACGATCCCTATTATCTCGGGCTGCGCGAGCGGCGGCTCACGGGCGAGGCCTATGACAGCTTCGTGGACGAGTTCATGCAGGCCGCGCGAAAAACGTTTCCGGGCGTGCTGATCCAGTTCGAGGATTTCGCCAACCATTCGGCATTCAAGCTGCTGCACAAATATCGGGACGAAGCCTGCGTCTTCAACGACGATATCCAGGGCACGGCGGCGGTCGCGCTCGCCGGTCTGTTCTCGGCGCTGCGAGTCAGCGGCGGCAAGCTCAGGGACCAGAAGATCCTGTTCCTCGGCGCGGGCGAGGCGGCGACCGGGATCGCCGATCTCGTTGTCTCCGCCATGATGACGGAGGGCGCCACGGACGCCGAAGCGCTCCGGCGCAACTGGCTGGTGGATTCCCGCGGCCTCGTCGTTGCGGGACGTGCGGGCCTTTCCGGCCACAAGCTCCGCTATGCCCATGCCGACCAGGCGCCGATCACCGACTTCCTCGCTGCGATCAAGACGCTGAAGCCGACGGCGATCATCGGTGTCGCTGCAGTCGGCGGCGCCTTCACGCCCGACGTGCTCAAGGCGATGGCCGAGCTCAACAAGCATCCGATCGTGTTCGCGCTCTCCAACCCGACCTCGAAGGCGGAATGCTCGGCGGAGGATGCCTATCGCTACACCGAGGGCCGCGCGCTGTTCGCCTGCGGCAGCCCCTATGATTCCGTGACGCTCAACGACCGCACCTTCGTGCCGCGCCAGGGCAATAATTCCTACATCTTCCCTGGCGTCGGCCTCGGCGTCATCGCCAGCGGTTCGCGATTGGTGACGGACGAGATGTTCATGGCCGCGGCCCACACGCTCGCCGATTGCGTCGGCAAGGAGGACCTCGCGCAAGGCAGCCTCTACCCGGCGCTGCCCCGCATCCGCGAGGTTTCCGCGCGCATTGCCGCTGCCGTCGCGCAAGTGGCCTATCAGCGCGGGCTCGCCGATGGTCCCGCGCCCAACGACGTGATGGCCCAGGTCTCGTCGCAGATGTACGAGCCGCATTACTGAGCGTCGGGCCAAATCCAACCGCATATGATGCGGGCGCTAAGTGCGCTGACGCTTCTACATCGTCATGGCCGGGCTTGTCCCGGCCATCCACGCGTTGCCTGCGGTACGAAGAACGTGGATGCCCGGGACAAGCCCGGGCATGACGACCTCCTGAAGTTTGGCATATGCGATCAAGCCGACCTCGGCCGGACGGTGGTTTAGGTCAGCACGGCGATACCATTTCAGGTAGAATCGCCGTTGCGCGGCGCGGCCGCATATGCGACGGTCTGTAGCGTTACAAGAAACTTCCATCCGCAAGGTCAGACACCATGGACGATCGTTTGCCCGAACTGGGCGATCTCGAGCGCGAGGTCATGCAATTGGTTTGGGCCCACGGTCCGGTGACGGCCGAAATCGTGCGTGAGCGGCTGTCGCGGCGTCTGAAGGAGTCCACGGTTCGCACCGTGCTGCGCCGGCTGGAGGAGAAGGGCTATGCGCGCCACACCGTCGACGGACGCACCTATGTCTATCACGCGGCCGAGCCGCGCGCGCGCGTGGCGGCCAAAGCCGTTCAGCGGATCGTCGACTGGTTCTGCAACGGTTCGGTCGAGGAGGTCCTCGTCGGCATGGTGGACAATGCGATGCTGGACCAGCAGCAATTGCGCACGCTGGCCGACCAGGTGGCCAAGGCGAAGAAGGCGAGAGGAGTGAAGAAAGAATGATCGCAACTCTGGCAGAGGCGGCGCTGCGCTCGTTTGTGCTTGGAGGCGTCGTCTGGTTCGGTCTCAACCTCTTCCGCGTGCGCAATCCGCACGTCCACATGACGGCTTGGGTCGTCGTGCTCATGGCATCGCTGGCGATGCCCTTCGTGATGCACTGGCCGACGCTGACCATCGCGCGGCTGCCGGTGTCCGCGGCGATGCCGGACGAGTTCTGGCCCGCTGACGTCTCGATGCTGGAGGCGCCGCAACCGGCTTTGCCGGTCGCCGCGAGCGCGCTGCCGCCGAAGAGCGGCGCATCGATCGACTGGTGGCTAGTGGGGACGATCATCTATGCGGGCGTCGCAGGTCTGCTGTTGCTGCGGCTCGCCGTCGGTCTCTGCCTGACCTGGCGTCTGGCGCGGGCCGCGCAGCCGATGAGGGGCCTGCCGATGATTGGTGCAGACGTGCGCATCAGTCGCGAGGTCAGCGGTCCCGTCACCTTCGGATCGACCATCCTCGTGCCGCCGCAGTTCGCCGGCTGGGATGCGAAGAAGCGCCTTGCTGTGCTGGCGCATGAGGGCGCGCATGTCGCCAATCGCGATTTCTATGTCCTCCTGCTCGCTGCCCTCAATCGTGCGGTGTTCTGGTTCAGCCCGTTCTCGTGGTGGCAGCTTGCGCACCTCGCCGAGCTTGCCGAGATCATCAGCGACGCCGAGGCGATCGAGGTGATCGACGACCGGCTGTCCTACGCCGAAATCCTGCTCGACGTTGCTACCAGCGTGAAGTCGCGTCCGGTGGAGCTTGCGATGGCGCGGGCCTCGACCGTGCGTGCCCGCGTCGAGCGCATCATCGCGGCGGCTGCGCTGCCGGTGGCGGTCGGCTGGCGCAAGCGACTGTGGATCGCGGCCGCGATCGTGCCGGCCGTGATCGTGTCGACCGGCATGATCGCCTATCGCACGCCGGACCCGGTGCCCGCTGTCGTCGATCTCGGCGAGGCGCCGGCCCAGCACTACCGCCCCTTCGTCAATTTCTACGCCATGGGTCCCGCTTCGGTATTTGCGATCTTCCGCGAGGGCGATGAGCTGTACGGGCAGAGCACCGGGCAGCGCAAGCTGCGGCTGACGGTTGCCGGCGATGGCACGGCATCCTACCCGGCTTCGTTCGGCGAGATCACGTTTGCGCTCGACGCGGAACGTCGCTCGTCCGAACTGATGCTGCATTTCAACGGTCGTGACGTGCGCGCTTCCCGCATTGCGGAGATGCCGACATCGGCCTCCGGTGCGGCGCCGCTCGATCAATATGTCGGCTGGTATCGGCTTGCGCCGAACCGCGTACTCACCGTTCAGCGCGACGGGGATGGGCTTCAGGTGCAGGAAACCGTACTGGGCCGATCCGCGCTTCTTGCTGAAGGCGCTGACGCATTCTCGATCCGGGGCGACAATCTTCTGATCTTCCTGCGCGACGAGCAGGCGAGAGTGACGCGCGTCCTGCTCCAGACTGCGGTCTCCGGCGCCCGCCTCGCGCAGCGGATCGACGCGTCTGTGGCCAAGGCGATCGAAGCGGACTTCGCCCGCCGGATCGCCGAGGTGCCGGATCGCTTCCGCGAGCAGGTCCCGGCCGCCGGCGGCAGGGAAGTGATCCTGCGCGGGATCGAGGACATGCGCCGCGGCACGCCGAACTACGATCGCATGAGCGCGCCGTTAGCTGCAAAGATCCATCTGCAGCTCGACGAGCTGCACGCGACGTTCCTGGCGCTCGGCGCGGTGGAGTCGATCTTCTTCCGCGGTGTCGGTCCCGGCGGCTACGACATCTATGGTGCGAAATTCGAGAACGGCACAGCGGAGTTCCGCCTGCTGCTCGAGCCGGACGGCAAGGCCGCCGACGTGCTCTTCCGCCCCGACGGCAATGACGAGCTCGGCGGCATCGTCTCCTGTTCGCAAGAGGCGAGTGTGCGCGGCCGCGCCGGCACGTCGCCGATCAGGATCATGATTTATAACGAGATGGGCGACGACATCCAGGTCTTCAACCTTGATGCGGACGGAAATCGCAGGACAGAGAGCGTCGTCAGGGCCAACATGTCGTGGGCTCACATGACTACGGTGAACAGCCCGTGGGTCATTGCCGACAAGTCGGGGCGATGCCTGGAAATCCTGGTGCCGGGCCGGCAGACGCGCTTTCACAATGTCGAGGCCTCGACCGTCGGGGCGCGGCAGGGGCGCGCCGCGCGCCGCGCCGTTCCGATCGTCAATGGCGAGGAGATGCTGCGGCGCTATATCGAGGGCGTCGGCAAAGGTCAGCCGGACTACGACCACATGACATCGGAGGTTGCCAACATCACGCGTCAGCAGCTTCCGTTCGATCAGGCGATCCTGGCGCGGCTCGGCGCGTTGCGTGCGGTCTCGTTCCGCGGCGTCACCGCGCTCGACAGCGACATCTACATCGCCCAGTTCGCCAACGGCTCGGCGGAATGGCGCATCGGGGTCAGGAATGGCACGATCACCAAGATCGCGCTCGGGCCGAATTTCTAAGGCCGCGCCGACCGCCCGTCCGTTACATCGGACGGGCGCCTCCCGATTTCTTGCCCGCGATGTCTCAATCTCTGCTTGCGAGGCCATAGGCTGAATGCTACGGTTCGTAGCATTACAGATCGTAACCTCAAGCGACGCTTCTGCGCTGCTTGTCTGGCAGGCGCGGAGAATTGGGCATTCGCCATGAGCAATTCTGCAAAAGCCGAAGCTGTGCTGGCCCTTCATCGTTTCGGGATGGGGCCGCGACCTGGATCGATTGCGGCCGTTGGGACTGACCCGCGTGGCGCGCTGATTGCCGAGCTCAACCGGCCGCTCGCGCTATCCGCGGCGGCCAGCCTTCCCTCCAGCGCCAAGGCCTTCCGTACGGTTGCCGACGCCAATGCGCGCCGAACCGCCCGCGCCAAGCAGGCCCAGCAACAGGCGAAGAAGCAGCAGGTGGCTTCGGCGCCCGCTGCGGCTGAAGACCAAACTCAGGCGCAAACCCAAAGCCAAACTCAAGGGCAAGCGCAGAGCGCGAGCGAGGAGAAGGATGCGGCCGAGATGGCGGCGAAGAAGGCAGCCGAAGCCATTCCCGATCCCGGGCGTCCGATCTATTTGCAGGAAGCCAAGGTGCGCACCGAGGCCGCGCTTGCCGCCGATATCGGTTTTGCCGAGCGGCTGGTGTGGTTCTGGTCCAACCACTTCTGCGTCTCAGCCAACAAGATCCAGAGCATGTCCGGCGCCTATGAGCGCGAAGCCATCCGCGCTCACGCGCTCGGTCGCTTCGTCGATCTGCTCCTGGCCGTCGAGAGCCACCCGGCTATGCTGTTCTATCTCGATAATACTGATTCGATGGGCGCGAACTCGACTGCCGGCATCAACCGCAGCCGCGGCCTCAACGAGAACTTCGCGCGCGAGATCATGGAGCTGCACACGCTCGGTGTGCGCACCGGCTACACCCAGGACGACGTCATCAGCTTCGCCAACGTCCTGACGGGCTGGACGCTGTTGCCCCCCGGCGCCGATCCCCAGCACGGCGGCGAGTTCACCTTCAATCCGCGGCTGCATGAGCCCGGCGGGCAGACGGTGCTCGGCAAGCGCTACGAGCAGGAGGATGCGGAGCAGGGCCGTGCTGTGCTGCGCGACCTTGCCGCGCATCCGTCGACTGCAGCGCATCTCGCGACAAAACTTGCGCGCCATTTCGTCGCCGACGAGCCGCCGCCAGCGCTGGTCGAGCAGATGACGAAGACGTTTCGCGATACCGAGGGCGACCTCAAGCAGGTCGCGATCGCGATGGTATCGTCGAACGAGGCGTGGCGCGGGCCGCCATCAAAACTCAAGCGTCCTGGCGAATGGGTCGTCGGCATGGTGCGCGCAACTGGCATCACGCAGGTTGATCCGGTGCGCTACACCGGAGGACAGGAGCTGCTCGGCGAGGCACTGTGGCGTCCGTCCGCGCCCAAGGGTTATCCGGACGATGAGGCAAGCTGGATCGACGGCGTCGGACGGCGGCTCGACGTCGCCAACTTCTTTGCCGAGCGCGTGACGGGCATCACAGACCCGCAGGCAATCATCGATAACGTCTTCGCATCGGAAATCTCGCCCGAAGTGACGCAGGCGGTCGGCCGTGCCGAGAGCCGGCAGCAGGCGCTCGCGCTGTTGTTCATGTCGGCGGATTTTCAGAGGAGGTGAGCATGAGCATCGTCCACCTGCCCACGCGGCGCGAGCTTCTGGTCGGCTCCGGTGCGCTGTTCGCATGGAGCCAGATGCCGCGGCTCGCGCGCGCCGAGGGGCGCGATCCGCGCCTGCTCGTCGTCATCTTGCGCGGCGCGCTCGATGGACTTGGTGCGGTCGCACCGGTCGGCGATTCCGACTGGATCTCACTGCGCGGCGATCGCGCGCTGGTGCTGGACGGCAAGACGCCGGCGCTGCCGCTCGATTCCTTGTTCGCGCTCAATCCGGCGATGCCGAACCTGTATCGGCTCTACAAGAACAAGCAGGCCGCGATCGTCCACGCTACGGCGACGCCCTATCGCGAACGCTCGCATTTCGACGGCCAGGACGTGCTCGAAAGCGGCATTGCCAAGCCAGGCGCGACCGGATCGGGATGGCTCAATCGTGCGCTGCTCGCGCTGGAGTCCGGCGGTCGTGTCGACCCGCGCGGCAGCCGCGCGCTCGGCATCGGTTCGGTGACGCCGCTCGTGGTCCGCGGCTCCGCGCCGGTGATGACATGGGTGCCGCAGAAGCTGTTGCCGGCGAGTGCGGACACGCAGAACCGCCTGCTCGACCTTTACCAACACACCGACCCGAAGCTCGCGAGTGTGCTCCAGGCGCGCGTGAGGCTCGCATCGCTCGACGGAACGCCCGCGATGGGCGATCCGATGTCGGACGATCCGACGCTGGCGCCGCCGGGCATCGCGCGTGTACGCGCCTATTTTGCCGATGCCGCCGGCACCGCCGCACGCTATCTGGCGAAACCCGACGGCCCGCGTGTCGGCGCCATGGGCTTCGTCGGTTGGGACACGCACATCGCCGAAGGCGCGGCTTCGGGCCAGCTCTTCAATCTGCTCGGCGCGCTCGACGGTGCCTTCGCTTCAATCGAAAGCAACATGGGCGAAGCCTGGCACGAGACCGTGGTCGCCGTCGTCACCGAATTCGGGCGCACCGCCCGCATCAACGGGACGGGCGGAACGGACCACGGCACCGGCACAGTCGCCTTCCTCGCAGGCGGTGCGCTCGCCGGTGGCCGCGTGATCGCGGACTGGCCGGGACTGAAGCCGGCGCAGCTGTTCGAGGACCGCGATCTCAAGCCCACCATCGATCTGCGCGCCGTGCTCAAGGGCCTGCTCAGGGATCATCTGCGCGTCGAGGAGAATCTGCTCGCCAGCGCCGTCTTCCCCGACAGCGCAGATGTCAGGCCGATGGGAGGTCTCGTCGGCTGACGCGTTCAACTGGATCGGGTTCGTGATGTGCACATTGACGCAACGAGAGCTCGACTTTCTCGCCAGCCTGACGACTCGCTGGCAATGGCTCTACTGGCGCGAGCTCGTGCGCATCCTTAAGAAGGACTCGCTGGCCCGTAAGCGCGGCGCAGCGCTCGTGCTGTGACGTTGCGTCTTGCCTTGCGTCGAGTTTTTGGCCGGTTCGGTGGGAACCTGTCCCGATTCAGGACATAAACTGTGGTGGAATCGTCACAGCCGGCCCGAAACGACGGTCGCCTCAGGCCTGCTTTCCTTCCGACAAGGTTCTGCCCCCATTGCCGAACGAACCTAGGGTTGTTCGGAGGGGCGTATCATGTCTCGCTATGCACATACCGAAAGTGCCCGGATTTCTCCCGCAACCTCATGCCGGCTTCTGCTCGCCGTGATCGGCGCCGCTTCCCTCGCCGCGTGCGCGCAATCGCCGGCCGGCCGCCAGGCGGCCTCCGGATTTGTCGGAACCAGCCGCCAGGCCACCGTCGAGCGGCCTCATAGGGTTGCAGCCCTGCATACTCGGCCGATCAGGCGTGCGCGCGCGCCGGTCGATCGAGGCAATGCCACGGAGACAGCCGCGCACGGCGTTGCCAGCTTCTACTCGGACACGGAGACCGCGAGCGGCGAGAAGTACGACAAGAACGAATTGACCGCGGCGCATCCGACCCTGCCGTTCGGGACGCGCCTGCGCGTCACTGATGTCTCCAGCGGCCGTTCCGTCACCGTCAGGGTCAACGATCGCGGGCCCTATGTCCGGGGGCGCGTTGTCGACCTTACCCCTTCTGCTGCCGCCGCACTCGGCATGGAGGACAAGGGCATCACCAATGTCCGGCTCGACGTGGTGCGATAGACGTAGTCGATCGACATCGAGCGCCGCGCGCTTAACCGGCTGTTAGCCGCTCTGACGCACCATGGGTGCCCAAACAAATCGGGCTCTCGGGGAGGCGGCGCTTGAACACGATCCAGTATCTCGAAGATCAGGCCGCGCGCGCCGAACGGCTGGCCAAACGGATCACGGATACGCGGACGATCGAACAGCTCCTGACCTTCGCCGGCGAACGCCGCCGCGAGATCGAGGTGATCGCCGGCAGATATCAGCGCGCCTAACTCCGGTCGCTCCAGGCGTCGTTTTTTGCGGGCTTGCGAATTTGGCCGGGCCGATGCGATCGTGGGCGATCAGCTATGGCTCTCGACGAAATCACTGAGATAGTCGGGCAGCGTGACGCCGTCGATGTCGCAGCGCGCCTGGATTTCGCCGGCGATCTCGGTCGAGATGTCCTTCATCCAATGTTCGAGCGTGTTGAAGGAAATCACCTGGACAGGATCGTGGAAGCAGCCGGCGACGAGTTCGTCGATCGTGACTTCGATGTCGCTTCGTTCAATGCGGATTTCTGTCGCCCTGTCGAGACGGTCGACCACCACGAATATGGTTTGATCGGCGCCATAAGGCACCATCGGGGATGATACGTCCGCTTCAAGCATCGTAGGCACTCACGCCATTTTCCGATGCACTGATAACGGGAAAATCCGGCAGAAGGTTCCTACTGTCGCGCGAAGCTTGTCGTGCGCTGCAAACGACAGCAGCCGCACGCGATCAGAGAAATTCCCGTAAGCGTGACAGCTCGGCGATGTGCTCTGGCGACAGGATTGCCGTGACTAGTGGCGGCTGCGGCGTTGCGCGGATCTCATAGAGGTGCCGGGTTGCCGCAGGTTTGCCCATGAAGGCCGAAATGCACTGATCGAGCGTGCCTTCGATCACTTGATAGGAGGTACGATCCGACCGGCGCTGATTGCCGAGCGAAGGCCATTTGTACAGTACGGCGGCCGCGCTGAAATTGACCTTGGAATCACTGAAAGACGCGTCTCCCATCGCACTCCCCCTCACCCAAAAAGAGCCCCAGCACGCGTGCCTTGCGTGCCGGGGCCCACACATCTATCGCTGCATCTCAATGCCACGCGCTGCTAACGTGGCGGCCGGGAAATGGTTCCCGGCAGTCCGTCACCGGTTAACTCGCAGCCGCCGCGATCTTGTAAAATCCCGCGAAGCGCCTCAGCGCCTCGGCCATCTGCACCCGGCCCGGCACGCCGGTGATCACCACGTCGACCATGGTGAAGGACGAGTGGAAATGACCGCGCGCCTTGAGCTGCTCGACCGGCACTCCGGCGGCCGCGAGCGCTTCGGCATAGGCGATCCCCTCGTCGCGCAGGGGATCGAACTCACAGGTGACGATGAAGGCCGGCGGCAGGCCCGCGACCTTGCCGCGCAGCGGCGAGACGCGCGGATCGGTGCGGTCGGCCGGTGAGCAGTAGAGGTCCCAGAACCAGTACATCAGAGAGCGCGTCAGGAAATAGCCGGTCGCATTGTCGTTGTAGGACGGCCGTTCGTAGGTGCAGTCGGTGACCGGGCATATCAGGAGCTGACCGGCGATCTCCGGGCCGCCACGGTCGCGCGCGAGCTGGCAGGTGACGGCAGCGATATTGCCGCCGGCGCTCCAGCCCGCGACCAGCACGGCGCCGGGCGCGCCGCCGAGCTTGGCCGCGTGTTCGGCGATCCAGCGTGTCGCGGCATAACCGTCCTCGGCCGCGGTCGGGAAGCGATGCTCGGGGGCATGGCGATAGCCGACGCTGACGAAGATCATGCCGGTTCGCCGCACCATGTCGCGGCAGAACGGATCGTCGGACTGCTCGTCGCCGAGCACCCAGCCGCCGCCATGGAAATAGACCACGACCGGATGCGGCCCCGGCGTCGCCGGTCGATACAGCCGATAGGGTAGCGGACCGTCGCTGCCGGGCAGGGTGCCATCGACGATTTCGCCGACAGGGCGTCCCGCAGGCCGCGATTTGTTGAACTCGTTGACGAAGGCGCGCGCGCCAAGCGCGCCCATCGACTCGATCGGCGGCAGGTTCAACTGCCCGAGCAGGTTCAGCACCAGCCGGACATCCGGCTGCAGGCGCACGATCTCGCCGTCATTGCATTGCGCGGCGCCGCCGGCGCCGGTGAGCCTGAAGCCGAGCATGCCGCGGCCTACGACCTCGTCGCAGATGCTGCGATAGGGACCGACGCCGCCGGTATAGGGCATCAGCGCGTGCACCTTGCCGGGCACGTTGGCGCCCGTGTACCAGGTGTTGGCGAGCCGGTGCAGCGTCAGCATCGAGCAGTCGGCCATGTGCTGGCCCCAGCCGGCCTGCGCCGTCTCGGTGGCCTCGATGGTGGAGAAGCCGGCATCGCGTAGCGCGGTGAGGCGGTCGACGATCCAGTCGACATGCTGCTCGATCGACACCGCCATGTTCGACAGCACCGACGGGCTGCCGGGCCCGGTGATCATGAAGAAGTTCGGGAAGCCCGCGACCGTGAGCCCGAGATAAGTCTGCGGCCCCTGCGCCCAGACGTCGGACAGCGACTTGCCGCCACGTCCCGTGATCGGATGCACGGCGCGGATCGCGCCGGTCATGGCGTCGAAGCCGGTTGCGAACACGATCACGTCGACGTCGAAGCTGCGCTTGTCGGTCACAATGCCGCCGGCGGTGATCGCCTTGATCGGCTCCTGGCGCAGATTGACCAGCTTGACGTTCGGCCGGTTGTAGGTCGCGTAGTAATTGGTGTCGAGGCAGGGACGTTTTGCGCCGAACGGATGATCGTGCGGCATCAAGGCGGCCGCCGTTTCGGGATCCTTCACGATCGTCGTGATCTTCTCGCGGATCAGGTCGCAGATCAGCGCGTTGCCGTCGAAGTCGACGGCCTGGTCGGCCCAGAGCTGCGTCAGGATGTAGACGAGGTCGCCCTTGCCCCAGGCCTCTTCGAAGCACGCACGGCGCTCGGCATCGCTGAGCTGCCAGCTCACCGCGGTCTGCTGCGGATAGGGGACGCCCGCCATCGACTGGCGCGCCTGCTCGCGATAAGCGGCACGGTCGCCCTGCAACAGGCTCATGCGATCGTCCGGCGCCGGCCCGTTGTGCGCCGGCAGCGCGAAATTCGGCGTGCGCTGGAACACGGTGAGATGCGCGGCCTGCTCGGCAATCAGCGGAATTGACTGGATGCCGGAGGAGCCCGTGCCGATCACGGCGATGCGCTTGCCCGCAAGGTTGACGCCCTCATGCGGCCAGCGCCCGGTGAAGTAAACCGCGCCCTGGAAATCCTTGACGCCGTCGATCTCCGGCGGCTTCGGTGCCGAGAGGCAGCCGGTTGCCATGATGTAATAGCGGCAGGAGACGGGTGCACCGTTGTCGGTGCCGAGCCGCCAGCGTTCGGCCGCTTCGTCCCACTTGGCCTCCGTGACCTTGGTCTTGAAACGGATGTCGCGGCGCAGATCGTAACGGTCAGCGACGAAGCCGAGATAGCGCAGGATCTCCGGCTGGGTCGCGTATTTCTCCGACCAGGTCCAGGCCGTCTCGAGCTCGGGATCGAAGGTGTAGCTGTAGTCGATGGTCTGGATGTCGCAGCGCGCGCCGGGATAGCGGTTCCAGTACCAGGTGCCGCCGACATCGCCGGCCTCTTCCAGCGCGACGGTCGAGAAGCCGGCCTTGCGCAGCCGGTGCAGGAGATAGAGGCCGGCAAAGCCGGCGCCGACCACGGCGACATCGACCTGCTGGATGGCTCCGCTCGCGGCGTCAGAGGCACGTGCAGCGACCATTGCGTCAGGCATGGCATTCCTCCCGTGCGTTTTGTTTTGCCGGCAGGCTATCGCTGCAGGACCGGCTTGTCATTAGAGCAATTTCAATCTTCGGTAGTCGTTTGGAGCGGTACCGCGGCAACGCGAAGGTCATGGAGATACACGCGTCGCGACGCACAACGGCGCCATATGCGTGATTTTCCGGACTAATCAGGCGGGATGCTTCTGTGTATGCTGCGTTTTTCGTCACCCATGCGTACCGACCAGCGCCATGACAGAGTTGAGCGAGCGAACCAAAGCCAACATGGACGTCGTCCTGGAGGAGACGTGCCGCCAATTGCCGCACGGCGGCGATCACGACAGCCGCAGATTCATCGCCGAGAACCTGATCAAGGCGGCGCAATCCGGGCACTCGACGCTCGGTGAACTCGGCATCGTCGCGCGGCGCGCGCTCGCCGAGCTCACCAGCAAGCACAGCTAGGCTCGACGTCGCGTCGGGCTTGCCTCGCCGCAGCCTGCGGACGTAACTTCTCGAGGAACCATTCCGCGCATCGAGATCCTCCGAAGATGCGGTCCTTGCTTGCGCTTGCTCTGGCTACCGCAATCCTGTGCTGCGCCGGCCTCGCCGCGGCCCAGCCGGTCGGCCAGTTTCCATTTGCGCTGACGCGCGAAGGACAGATGCTCGGCGCCGTCGAAGGCGAGGTCGCCTCCTTCAAGGGACTCGCCTATGCCGCGCCGCCGGTCGGCCCGCTGCGCTGGCGCC
>NZ_LSEF01000037.1:48919-52691 GCF_001641695.1 Bradyrhizobium neotropicale | reverse complement strand
CCACGGCGGAGAGCTCGGACATGCGGACCGCCTATGATTTCGGCTCGTCTTGTCTGCAACCGTCCTTGCCGGACACGAGCGAGGATTGCCTCACGCTCAACGTGTTTCGTCCTTTCGGGGTGGACGGCCCGCTGCCGGTGATGGTGTTCATCCACGGTGGCGCGTTCGTCTCTGGCACCGCCAACGATCCGCTGTTCGATGGCGCAAAGCTCGCGCAGGCCGGGCTCATCGTGGTGTCCGTGAATTATCGCCTCGGCACGCTCGGCTGGCTCAGCCATCCCGCGCTGTCGGAAGGCGGCTCCGGCAATTTTGGACTGATGGACCAGATCGCGGCGCTGCATTGGGTCCACGACAACATCGCGGCGTTCGGCGGCGATCCAGCCAACGTCACCCTGTTCGGCAGCGGCGCGGGCGCGACATCGATCGCGCTGCTGATGCTGTGCAGAGAGGCGCACGATCTGTTCCAGAAGGCGATTCTTCAATCTGTGCCCGGACGCGCGCGCCTGCGCTCGCAGCAGGAGGCGGAGACGCTGGGCAGCCAGTTCGTTACCGCGCTCGGGCAGGATGGCAACAGGACCGATCCGCGCGCGATCGAGCCCGACCGCCTGCTGGCCGCCGAAAAACGCCTGCTTGCAAAATCCGCACGCTACGCGCCGACCGCCGACGGAGTCCTGGCCACGGAAGACATCGCCGCAGGGTTTGCTGCCGGCCATGAAAGCCGCATTCCCCTGATCATCGGCTCGAACGATGACGAGACGCGTTTCGACAGCGAGCGCGATGTGAAAGACGAGCTTGCATCCTCCGGCACCGGCATCGACGAGCTGCGCAAGCTCTATCCTGATGTCGCCAAGCCGTCGGACCTCGCGGCACGCTTCTACACCGACAAGGTCTACTCCGAACCGGTGCGATTGCTGTCGCGCCTGCACGCCGCGAGCGGCGCGCCGACCTTCCGCTATCGCTTCGCCTACGTTCCCGAAGCCCGGCGCGGAAATCCGGAGGAGGGGCACGGGCGCGAGCTGCAGTTCATCTTCGGCGTCGAGGGCCTGCCGGGTGCGGGCATCTTCTCGCGACGGGATCGCGAAGTCGCGAGCCGCTTGCGCGCCTACTGGATCAACTTCGCCAGAAGCGGCGATCCCAACGGCCCGGACCTGCCGCATTGGGATGCGGCTGCGAAGGACGATCGTCTGCTGCTGATCACGAATGATCACATCACGAGCGGCGACGACGCCTGGTCAGAGCGTCTCGACCGGCTCGTTCGATAGAGATTCGAAAAGGAGGTTTGGATTTATGCCGCGAGTTCGACGCGCGGTGCGGGCGTCAGGCGGTCTTCCTCCAGATAGTCCATCGCGCCGTCCTTCTCGACGGCGTAGAACTGCTGGCCTTCCCTCGACTTGAAGGCGGCGCGAACCACGCCGCGGCGGCCCTTGTCACTGTTGACGACGTCCCCCAGCGAAAACTTCCTCATCTTTCGTCCTGCTTGTCTTCTGGCCGAGTGCTTCGGCCACGCCGGAGATTGTGAGCGGCAAATCGTTAACGGCTTGCTAACCATACCGGTTTGCCTATGCTCGCCGCCGCTGGCGCGGGTGTAACACGCGCATGTTGCGAAACAGACGAGCCGACATCCATGACGCGATTTCCAACCTTCTTCCTGTCGCATGGCGGCGGCCCCTGGCCGTTCATGGAGGACAGGCGGGTGCAATATGCAAAGACCGCCGAGGAGTTCAGGCGGTTGCCGCAGCTTCTGCCGGCAAGACCGAAGGCGGTGCTCGTCATCACCGGCCATTGGGAGACCGATGCGTTCACCGTGTCGACCTCGGCGCATCCGCCGATGGTGTATGACTATTACGGCTTCCCCGAGCACACCTATCACCTGAAATACCCGGCGCCCGGTCAACCCGAGCTCGCCGCCGAGGTGAGGGCATTGCTCGTGCGCGCCGGCGTCGATTGCCGCGAGGATGCCAATCAGGGTTTTGACCACGGCACCTTCGTGCCGCTGGGCCTGATGTATCCGGACGCCGATATGCCGATCGTGCTGTTGTCGCTGAAGTCCGGCTACGACGCGGCTGAGCACATCAAGGTCGGGCAGGCGATCGCCTCGCTGCGCGATGCCGGCATTCTGATCGTCGGCAGCGGGCTCACCTATCACAACATGCGCGGTTTCGGCCGACCGGAGTCGAAGCCGGTGTCGTACGAGTTCGAAGCCTATCTGAATGATGCGATCAGCCAGCCGGATCCGGCGCGCCGCAACGCGATGCTGATCGACTGGCAGAACGCGCCGAGCGCGCGGCTTGCGCATCCGCGCGAGGATCATCTGCTGCCGCTGATGGTGGTGGCCGGCGCCGCCGGTAGCGACGTCGGCCAGCGTCTGTTCCTCGACGAGGTCGCAAGCGTCGCGATGGCGTCATACGCATTCGGTGGATGATCGTCAGCCGTATTTCAGCTTCATGAACAGGATGCCGCCGGCGAGCAGCATCGTGACGGCGTTGGCGGCGACCAGTGGGGCATCGCCCGAGAGCAGACCGTAGACGAGCCAGAGTGCGAGGCCGAGCACCATGACCAGGAACATGCCGAGCGAGATGTCCCTCGCCGAGCGCGTCTTCCAGACCTTGATGAATTGCGGCGCGTAGGCGACGGTGGTGCAGGTTGCAGCGGCAAAGCCGAGCAGCTTGATCGCGAAGGGTTCCATGCGGCTCTATAGCATGGATTCGACGATGGTGATGCGTCAGTCGAAATGCGTCACGGACGGCGCGCAGCGATGAGGTCGCGGTAGAGCGCGGCATAATCACCCGCCCGGTTGCGCCACGAGACGTCGGTGGCGAGGCCGCTCAGTTGCAGCCGCCGCCAGGTCAGCTTGTCATGGAAGGCGATATTGGCCTTGCGCAGCGTGCCTGCGAGCGCCTCCGCCGTCACCGGAGCGAACTTGAAGCCGGTGGCGTGGTGGCCGGACCTGTCGGCCTCGCCGATATCGATGATGGTGTCCTCGAGGCCGCCGACGCGGGAGACGATGGGCACGGCACCATAGCGCAGCGCGCAGAGCTGGGTCAGGCCGCACGGTTCGAACCGCGACGGCACGATGAGCGCGTCCGAACCGGCCTGGATCAGATGCGCCAAGATCTCGTCATAGCCGATCACGACCGCGATCCGTCCTGGATTGGCGCGCGCCACGGCCTGATAGCGATCCTGGAGATCGCGGTCGCCGCTGCCCAATAGCGCAAGCTGCATGCCCTCGCTCAGGATGGTCGGAATCGCCTCGAGCAGGAGATCGAGGCCCTTCTGCCACGACAGCCGGCTGATGACGCCGAGCAGAGGCGTTTCCGGCGCAGATGCGAGATTGAACTGCTGCTGAAGCGCGGCCTTGTTCGCGGCCCGAAACGCCAGATCCTGCGCGCTGAAGCGATAGGCGATGTGCGGATCTGTTTCCGGATTCCAGACCGAGATGTCGATGCCGTTGAGGATGCCGCTCAGCACGCCCGCGCGTTCGCGAAGCAGGCCGCCAAGCCCCATGCCGCCCTCGTCGCTCTGGATCTCATGGGCATAGGTCGGCGACACCGTGGTGATGCGGTCAGCGAATTGCAAGCCGGCTTTCAGGAAGCTGATGCCGCCGAAATATTCCAGGCCGTTGACGTTGAACGAGTCCCACGGCAGTCCGATGGCGCTGATCAGCTCGCGGTCGAACTTGCCCTGATAGGCCATGTTGTGAATGGTCATCACGGTGCCGGACCGCGGTCGGTTGTCATAGTGCAGATAGGCGGGCGCGAGCCCCGCCTGCCAG
>NZ_LSEF01000037.1:0-48904 GCF_001641695.1 Bradyrhizobium neotropicale | reverse complement strand
GAAGGCGGGGACGAGGCCGTGGCCGATATCGGCGGCGATGCGCGACAGCGCCGCGAAGCGGACGCCGTTGTCCGGCCAGTCGACGCCGTCGGCCGTGACGTAAGGGTTGCCCGGCCGCGCGTAGAGATGCGGCACGTCGAGCACGAACAGATCGAGCCCGTCGCGCGAGCCGGCGAGCAGGCGGCCCGGGCCGCCGAAATAGTCTGGCCAGCGCCGGATTTCCTCCGCGCCCGTGAGAATCCGCATCACGTCGGGATAGCCCGGCATCAGCGTGCGCATCTCGACGCCATGCGACTTCAGCGCGAGCGGCAGTGCGCCGGCGACATCCGCGAGGCCGCCGGTCTTGACGATGGGATAGACTTCAGAGGCGACCGCAAGGACGCGAACAGGCGTCATGTATTGAGCCTGTCGATCATCGGCTGGGTGATGAGCGAGATGCCCTGCTCGGTGGTGCGAAAGCGCTTGGCGTCGAACTCCGGATCTTCGCCGACGACGAGACCTTCGGGGATCTCGACGCCGCGGTCGATCACGACGTTCTTCAGCCGCGCGCCGCGGCCGACATTCACGTAGGGCATGATCACGGCGTTCTCGACATTGGCGTAGGAATTGACGCGCACGCCGGTAAACAGCAGCGAGCGGCGCAGCGACGCGCCGGAGATGATGCAGCCGCCGGAGACCAGCGAACTCACGGCCTGGCCGCGCCGGCTCTCCTCGTCGTGCACGAACTTGGCGGGCGGCGTGATCTCCGCATAGGACCAGATCGGCCAGGAGCGATCGAACAGATCGAGCTCCGGCACCACGTCAGTGAGGTCGATATTGGCGGCCCAATAGGCATCGACCGTGCCGGCATCGCGCCAGTAGGAGCGGTGGTCGTTGCCGGAACGGACGCAGGAGCTGGAGAACTGATGCGCGATCGCGCGGCCGTTCTTCACGATGTAGGGGATGATGTCCTTGCCGAAATCGTGGTTCGAGTTCGGATCCTCGGCGTCGCGCTTGAGCTCGTCGAACAGGAACTTGGCGTTGAAGACATAGATGCCCATGCTGGCGAGCGAGACGTCCGGCTTGCCCGGCATCGGTGGCGGATCGGCGGGCTTCTCGAGGAACGACTTGATCCAGCCATCCTCGTCGATGTGCATGATGCCGAACCCGGAGGATTCCGCGCGCGGCATTTCGAGGCAGCCGACCGTGACGTCGGCGCCGCTCTCGACATGCTGGCGCAGCATCACCTCGTAATCCATCTTGTAGATGTGGTCGCCGGCCAGCACCACGATGAAGCGGGCATTGTGCGACTCGATGATGTCGATGTTCTGGTAGACCGCGTCGGCCGTGCCGACATACCACATGTTCTCGGAGACGCGCTGGCTTGCCGGGAGGATGTCAAAGCTCTCGTTGCGCTCGGGACGGAAGAAATTCCAGCCCATCTGCAAGTGCCGGATCAGGCTGTGTGCCTTGTACTGGGTCGCGACCGCGATGCGGCGGATGCCGGAGTTGACGGCGTTCGACAGGGTGAAATCGATGATGCGCGACTTGCCGCCAAAATAGACCGCCGGCTTGGCGCGCCGGTCGGTCAGTTCCAGCAGCCGGCTTCCCCGTCCGCCGGCCAAGACGAATGCCAGCGCCTGACGGGCGAGCGGCTCATTTCCGACGGCATTCATGTCATCCTCCCACTGACGTCTGGCGCGGGCCGAGGCCTTTTGTCGCGAGGAGCCTGTCGGCCCGGCGCCATTGGAACCGATAGTAACGGCACGAATAGTAAATCGAAAAGGTGGTTGTTGGTTGCGACCGTGCGGGAAGCTTAATGCTTTCGGCTTTAGCGACAGACCTTTGCCGTCGCAGCGGTGTCATATCCGCGCGGAAATAGACGTGTCGATCGAGGCTCGGAAAGACGCGGCGTCTGCGGCGAGGCTTGATCACGATTGAGGCAGGAGCAGGTCTCTTGTGCGCTGCACGCGAAATCGAGGCTTTGACTCAGCGCAAAGATACCCGATCATCGCGCGCGATCCTTTTCCAAGCGAAACGTCAAACAGGGAGTTACGACGATGAGTATCTGGAAAACGGCAATTGCCGGCTCGCTGGCGGTCACGGTGATCGCCGGTCAGGTGGAGCAGGCGTCGGCGGCGCCGATGCCGACCAATGTCGGAGCCATGAAGGCCGCGGCAGGCAATGACACCACGCAGGTGCATTGGCGTGGCGGCTGGGGCGGCGGTTGGGGATGGGGCCTGGGCGGCCTCGCGGCCGGCGCCATCATCGGCGGCGCCATCGCCGCCAGCACCGCACCTTACGGCTACTATGGTGGCGGTCCCTATTACGGCGGCTACGGATATCCGGGCCCCTATTACGGCTATGGTCCGGCCTACTATGGCTACGCGCCCACGTATGGCTATTACGGCGGCTACCGCCGCTATTATCGTCCATACTATTATGGCTACCACCGGCCGATGCGGTTCTATCATCGCGCGTATTGGTGATTAAACGCGCCGGCAAAGGCACCCGGATCAAGCGGGGTGCCTGCCGAGCGGAAACGCTCCGATGCCTATACTGGCCGCGGACCGCTGAAAGCAGGTGGTCCGAGCGGCGGGCGCTTGCTCCGACTTATGATCCGGTGCATGGCTGTGGGCACGTAGGCCCAAGAAAATCCCGATGCAGATCGCGACAGTGATCGCGATGTCGATGCACCATTCGAGGGGGCCCGAGCTCATGGTAACGCGACCGCGGTGATGATGTCGGCTTCGGGCAGGCCGGGGCCGCCTGAGGCGAGATACAGCGCGATGAGGAAAATACGGCTGAGGATGGCGACGCTCAGCAGGACCTTGATATCGTATTGGCGAATGACAAGAGCAAAAGGTGCAATCGCCGGGCGTTTTGAAATGCTCATGGCCAACTCCTTGCCAAAATTCGGGCGTCGAGTGCCTGCTGACCGAAATTGACAGCGTGATGAGAGGTTGTCCGACACCTTCCTGAAATGACGATGCGCGATGCTAGTGCCGGCGCCAGGCGCAAGTCTTAAGCGTGTCCTTACATTTGGCTGAGCTTTCCCTTAAGATTGGGGAGCATCCGGAGGTTGGAGCCGTGCGTACTGACGCGCTTGCCTTTGGGGAATTTCGGCTCGATCGGGCCAACGCGCTGTTGTGGCGAGGCCGGGACCGGATCGCGCTGGCGCCGAAGCCGTTCGAGGTTCTCTGCTGTCTGGCCGGCCGCCCCGGTGAGCTCGTCACCAAGGAAGAGCTGCTCGACACGGTCTGGACCGATCTGCATGTCAGCGAATCCAGCCTTGCCGTGGCCATGAACGCGCTGCGTTCGGCGCTCGGCGATGACAGGCAGTCTCCCAACTACATCGAGACGGTCACGCGGCGCGGCTATCGCTTCATTGCGGCGGTCACCACCACCGACCTCGCTCCGATCGAACAGGCGGTCGAGGAAGAGCCATCCGCCGCCGAGCAGATCGTCGATCGGCGGCGGCAATGGCGAGTGGGACGCGCTGCCGCGCTCGAGACGCTGGACAAGGCGCTGCAGCTTGCTCGGACCGGACAGCGTCAGGTCGTCTTCATCACCGGCGAGGCCGGAATCGGCAAGACAACCCTCGTCCAGATGACGCTCGACAGGATCGAGCGGCAGGGGCTGAGCGTCCTGCATTGCAACTGCAACGAGCTGTTCGGCACGCACGAGGCCTTCCTGCCGATCATCGAAGCGCTGAACGAGCGTTGCCGTGGGACCGAAGGCGCTTCGCTTCTTGGCTCCATACGCGCGCACGCGCCGACCTGGCTCGCGCAAATGCCCGGATTCCTGGGCGAAGCAGACCGCACCGCATTCCAGCATGAAGTCTTCGGCGCGACGCGCGAGCGCATGCTGCGTGAATTCGCCGATCTCATGGAAAGTCTTGCCGTCGGCCGACCATGGGTGATCGTGCTCGAAGACATGCATTGGAGCGACTTTGCCACCGTCGACGTCCTCTCGCGGCTCGCGCGGCGGGACCGCAAGGCTGCGATCCTTGTCCTGGCGACCTATCGGCCGATGGAAGTCGCCGTCGGCGGACATCCCGTCCGCGCCGTTCATCAGGATTTGCGGATCCATGGCCATGCCATCGAGCTCGCGCTCGATCGGCTGTCCGGCGTCGACGTCGAGCGCTATCTTGCTCTGCGCTTCGGCTCCGCCGATTTTGCCCGGGGGCTGGTCGAGCGCATTTTTGCCCGAACCGGCGGCCAGCCGTTGTTCGTGACATCTCTCGTCGATCATCTCGTGGCGCAGGGTGCGCTCGTCGAGGACGACGCCGGCTGGCGGCTGGTCCGCGAGGAAGCGGCCTCGCATGACAGCGTGCCGCGCGATCTGGAAGGCATGATCACGCAGCAGATCGATCACCTCTCCGCCGACGAGCGCAGCCTGCTCGAGGTTGCAAGCGCGGCGGGTGCGGAGTTTTCCGCGCTCCAGGTTGCCGGCGTGCTGGACCGTCCGGTGCTGGAAGTCGAGCAGATGTGCGAGGACCTCGCACGGACCGGCCGCATCATCGTTGTCGATGGCCTGACCGAGTGGCCGAACGGAGAGGTCTCCGGACGCTATGCGTTCCAGCACGCGCTTTATCAGGAGGCGTTGTATCAGCGGCTAGCGCCGGCGCGCCGCACCAGGACCCATGCGAGCCTCGGGGCGGGCCTCGAACGGGCTTACGGGCCTCGGGCTCCGGAGATTGCCGCGGTGCTCGCGCGTCACTTCGAGCTGGGGCGAGACTTCCCGAAGGCGATGCTCTATCTGGGCACGGCCGCCGAAGGCTCGGCGCGGCGGTTCAGCACGCGCGAAGCAGCGAACTATTTGTCCCGGGCCTTGGAGCTCGTGCCGAATCTGCCGCCCGAATTTCAGGTGGCAACGCGTCTGAAGCTGCTGCTCCAGCGCGCCTGGGCCTGGCGGGCCGGCGGAGATTTCCTCAATTCGCTCCAGGATCTCGGCGCAGTGGTCGCGCATGCGGCCGAGAACGGGCTGGTGCGTGAAGAGGTGAACGCGCTGGTCGACCTCAGCAGGTTCTGCCTTTACGTCGATCGGCGCCAGAGCCTGCCGTTCGCCGAGCAGGCTCTGGCGAAGAGTCGTGCGATTGATGACGCCGCGTTCGGCGCACTGGTTCAGGGCAACGTCGCCAATCTGAAACTGATGCTGCGCGGCTGGGACCGCGAGAACGCCGAACTCTCCGAGCGGGCATCAAGGCTGATCACGGACTCGCAGGATTTCAGCATGAGGCTGCGGCGCTGCTCGATGGAGATGGTGCTGGAGTATTTGCGCGCAAACTACCCGGCCTGCTGCGCTGCGACGAGCAGAGGAAAACAGCTCGCCCGGCAAGTCGGCGACGTCTATCTGTTCGCGCTCTACGAGTCGGTCGAGGCTTTTGCGCAGATCTATTCCGGCGAGTGGGGGCGAGCGCATAGCAGCGTTGTCGCCGCACTGGCCATCTCGGAGCGGAACGCAAATCCGCAGGCCATCGCACTGTGCCAGCTCACCATCGGTTGGCTGTATTCCGAGGCCGAGGAATACGGCAGCGCGGCGCGACGAGGCGAAGAAGCGCTCGGCCCGATGACCGAGGCAAATCCGTTCACCTTCTTCGTCGGCAGGAACCTGCTTGCGCGCGCCTATGTCAGGATGCGCAACCTGGCCCTGGCGCGACAGCACCTCGACGCTCTGGAGAGGCGAATGGAGGTCGACCGCGTGCCGATGGAGTCGCTGGTCATGCCCCACTATCTCCTGACCTGGTGCGACTACTGGATTGCGGTCGGCGATCTCGATCGCGCCGAGGGTGCAGCCGGTCGTTTTCATAAGGTGACGAGCGCTGCGCCCGACAAGCCGTTTCTCGTGCTGAGTTACGATGTGATGGCAAGAATTGCGCTGCTGAAGCACGATGCGCAGTCGGCAGGCGACCATCTGTCGGCGGCCATTTCGGTCATCCGCCATGCGGGGCTGCCGCAGGCTGCATGGCGCGTCTACCGTACGGCCGCGGCACTTTACGAAAGCCTGGGACACGCGCAGAAGGCGGCCAAGTGGCAAGGTCGATCCCGCCGGGTGATCGCGTCGCTGGCGCAGTCGCTCGATCCCGGTGATCCCTTGCGGTTGGCATCCCTCTTCGACGCAGACCGCAATGCCGAAGGCGAAATTGCCGGCCTGACGTGATCGGGCTCAATCCGGCAGGTCCGCGATCTCTCGCGGCTCTTTGGGCGGTGGGAACTTGTCCTTGTTCTGTTGCTGCCGGAGCGTCCGGGACATGCGGTAGGCATCCCTGCGCACCCGCATGATCGAGCCGAGCGGCCGATGCGCCGCTAGGGATCGCCAGGGATCGAACGACAGCACCTCGTTGGCATAGTCGCGACGTGCGGGACTGTCGGCGGCCTGGCGCGGAAGGGTGATCTTGCCCAAGGCTTGCGGCGGCGAGACGTCCTCGGGCCAGTCGATCGAAGCATCCTCGATCGGCGTGCGCTTCAGGTCGGTGCAGAGCTGGGCCTGCAGTTCATACTCCGCCGAATTGTCCTTGAAGTAGGCAACGACGGATTTGAGCACGACATCGTCGCCATCATGGCAGGGCTGACCGGTGAGCCTGCGGAGCGCCTCCGACATCGGCACCGCGCGAAGCCGTGCGACATAATCACCAAAGCGCAGCGCGCCCTCGGTGTGGAAGGTCTCTCCAAGAATGTTGTTGCCGGGATCGCCGATCGCCCGCAGCAGGATCGGGATGTGAATGCCCGTCGAGTCCGACAGCGCGACAAGATTGCGCGCGACGAACCCTCCGAATCTGAACACGAAATCCGGCATGCCCACGTTGCGCTCGGCATTGCGCTGTGCGCTCCAATAGGCCATGGCATCCGCGAAATAGCTCTTGTGATTGACCAGCAGCAGATCCTGGTTCGTCGAGGCATCGTCGTCGGTCGCCTTCGGGCCCGTCACGCCCAAGACCTTGATGGCGAATCCCCGTGGCGAGCGAACGCGATCGCTCTTGTCGAACGCGGTGGAGAGGCGGACGATGATCGGATAGACGCCGGCCTTTTCGAACAGGCCCTGGCGCAGATGGTCCGGCAGACCGTCGTAGACGGTCAATTCGCCCCGGAGAAAGCCGACGCCCTTGGCGTGCTGCTGGCGCGTTCCGTGCCCCTTGTCTCGGTCGCAGGTGAATTCGCTGGTTCGCTTGATCGAGGCGATGATCTCTGCGACCGCTTTCGTCTCCTCCGGCCGGACTTGTTCGACGGATGGTTCATAACGCAGATATTGAGTGGCTGACATGGCGCTGATCTCCAGCCCTAAGGTCGCCTTCCCCTGCGAGCGTCGGCGGCCGCAGGGCAAGTTCCATTGTAAGCCCGTAACTGCGGCATGGGCAACCAGAGAGCGAACCCGGCTGTCCGGCCGCGCCGCGGGTGAGGCATCGCGTTACCGCCGAAATGACGGGCGCGATGCTAGTGCGGCGGCGCGACAAAAGTCCTTATGGCAACCTTATGTTGTCATGATCATTTTCTTAATGCCGGCGGGCGGATGCGGGCCGTTAGAGCGACAGCCACACGAGCAGACTCATGCAGGCGAGATGCGCGAGCACGATCGCGGCGAGATGAAGCGGGCCGGCCTTGGGACGAAGCCTGCGCATCCCGCCGCGTCCTTCTCTAGTTCGAGCCAGCGACTGCGGCAGTGAAGCTGCGGTCGACGGCTTTACTGACGTCGAGCCGCTTCGGCAGGATGCCGTAGCGCGTCGAGCGGTCGGACGCCTCCTGGATTTCCTTGACCACATTCTCATCGATCACGATCGGGCTGGTGCGCTGTGCGGTGTAGGCGGACAGCAGCACGTCCTCCGGCAGCTTGGTCAGCTCGGCCGTGCTCTTGGCATACTCGCCGAGGTGATCGAGCGACCACAGCCGCGCCTTGTTCAGCCGCTGCACGAGGTCCTGCACGGCGGCACGCTTGGTGGCGATGGCATCGTCGGAAGCCACGATGAAGGTGATGGTCGGCGTCAGGCCATCGCCGTCGGCGATCACGCACGCCTTGTCCTTCAGCGTCGCGAACGACACGTAGGGCTCCCACACCGCCCACGCATCGATCGAGCCGGCCACCAGCGCGATCTTGGCGTCGACCGGGCCGAGCGGTGCGAAGGTCGCATCCTCGAGCTTGATCTGGGCCTTCTCCAGCGTCGCGTCGATCAGGAACTGGCCCCAGCCGCCGCGCGTGCCGGCGAGACGCTTGCCCCGGAGATCGGCGACCGATTTGATCGGCGAATCCCGGCGCACGAGGATGGCCTGCGTCTTCGCATCCGAGCGCGTGCCGCCGATCGCCTTGATTGGCGCGCCAGCCGCATAGACCGAGAGGAAGGAGAGATCGCCGGTGTAGCCGACGTCGAGCGCGCCGGCGTTGAGCGCTTCGAGGATCGGTGCGGCCGCGGGGAATTCCGACCACTCGATCTTGTACGGCAGATCCTTGGCGTAGCCGGAGATGTCGAGCAGTGAGCGGTTGCCGCCCTTCTGGTCGCCGACGCGCAGCACGACGGTCTCGGCGGCGAGTGATGCCGCGGCTGTCGACAGCGTGATGGCAGCCGCGAGCAGCGATGCTGCAAGCCGGCGAATGATGGGATGGTCGTGGGAGGAAGAGTTGATACTCATGTCTTCTGTCTGTTGCCTTGCTCACGACGCGTGAGCGAGCGATGCGTCGAGACGATCAAGTCTATGATCGCGCCACGCGCAGTCAATGAAATGGCCGACCGTATTGCAGGCAACGCAGGCAAGGACGTTTCAACGAACCGACGCTTTCGAGAAGGCGCCATGCGCAC
Organism: Bradyrhizobium neotropicale; assembly: GCF_001641695.1. GTDB lineage: Bacteria > Pseudomonadota > Alphaproteobacteria > Rhizobiales > Xanthobacteraceae > Bradyrhizobium > Bradyrhizobium neotropicale. Next base: position 40,137 of record NZ_LSEF01000037.1, on the reverse strand, counting down.
AGACGAAGATGCGCAAGAATGATGTAGACCAGGGAGAAACGACGCTGCATTGAGCGACAATGCTCCAGCGAAAATCGTTTCATCGCGCGTGTGCGTGCCGATGGACAGAATGACTTCGCCTCGCACGACATTCGAAATTCCATTTCATTGACGATGTGCCGAACGCGCCGCATGATTTGCGCATCGCATCAACGCGGCGCGTGATCGCCGAGGATAAGATTTTTCTTTCAACGCAGCTCCGCACGGAACATGCGCAACGCCAGACGTTGCGCAAACGGCAGAGCCGTGCCAGCGCAGGAGCCAAAGACCGATGAAGAACGACAACGAACGCGGCGGATCGAGCCTCGACCGGCGCCATCTGCTGCAGGCCGGGCTAGCGGCGGCTTTCGTCGCGCCGCTCGGGGCCCTCGGTGCGCAGGCCTTCGCGCCCCGCGCGGTCGCGCCGGGTGTCGATTTCTCGGAGTTTCCACTGTGCCGGACGGCATCCGATGGAGCCGCGCTCACAGGCGCGCCGCGCAAGCTGAAGCTGTCGTGGAACGCCGGAGCCGTCTGCCTCGCGCCGCTGCCCGTCGCCATCGAGCACGGCTTCTTCCAGAAGCAGAATCTCGACGTCGAGCTCGTCAACTATTCCGGCTCGACCGATCAGCTGCTCGAAGCGATCGCGACCGGCAAGAGTGATGCCGGTCTCGGCATGGCGCTGCGCTGGCTGAAGCCGCTGGAGCAGGGCTTTGACGTCAAGATCGCTGCCGGCACCCATGGCGGTTGCATGCGCGTGCTGACGCGCACCGATTCCGGCGTCGGCAAGCTCGCCGATCTCAAGGGCAAGATCGTCGCGGTCGGCGATCTCGCCGGTCCTGATAAGAACTTCTTCTCGATCCAGCTCGCAAAGCTCGGAATCGATCCGGTCAAGGAGGTCGATTGGCGCGCCTATCCCGGCAACCTTCTCAACGTCGCCGTCGAGAAGGGCGAGGTGCAGGCCTTCTTGTCATCCGATCCGCTCGCCTATCTCTGGCTCAAGGACAGCCAGTACAAGGAGGTCGCCTCCAATCTCGACGGCGAATACCGCGACAAGAGCTGCTGCATCGTGGGCCTGCGCGGCAGCCTGGTTCGCGAGGAGCCGCAAGTTGCGCGCGCCATCACCCAGGCGCTGCTCGATGCCGCGATGTTCACCTCGCAGAATCCGACCGTGGCGGCGAAGTCGTTCCAGCCTTACGCGCCGAAAGCGGCGACGCTCGCCGATATCGAAGGCATGGTGCGCTACCACACCCACCATCATCATCCGGTCGGCGAGGTGCTGAAGCGCGAGCTGAAGGCCTATGCCGACGACCTGAAGAGCGTCCAGGTTTTCAAACAGAGCACCGACACGGCCAAGTTCGCGGAGCGCATCTATGTCGACGTATTCGCTGTCTGACGGCCTCGCTTCTGGCGCGCCACGCCTCACGCGCGCACCGCTGCTCGCCGGCTGGCTGAAGGAATCCGGCGCGGGCGTCGCCGCCAGCGCCATCTGGATCGCCTTCGGCCTGTCCTGCCTGTGGTGGGAGGACGTCGGCGACTGGTCGCGGACGCGTTCGCTCGGCATTGCCGCCTTCATCATTGCCGCGGTCGCCCTGTTCGGAACGGTCGGCGCCGATTACCTCGGCTCGGCCGGTCGAGGCTTGCGCCAGCGCGCGCCCTGGCTCGTCGCGCTCGGCGCCTTCCTGACGCTGTGGGAGGTTGCGACTGCAAAATTCGCCTGGTTGCCGCTGCCGTTCTTCCCGCCGCCGCAGGCGATCATCGAGGTCTACACCGACGATCTGCCAAAGCTGCTCGACAGCGTGTTTGCGTCGGTGAGGCTTCAGCTCGGGGGCTATCTGATCGGCGCCGCCGTCGGCTTCCTGACCGGCGTCTCGATCGGCTGGTCGCGTGCGGTCGGCTATTGGGTGCATCCGGTGCTGCGCTTCATCGGACCGCTGCCGGCGACCGCCTGGCTGCCGATCGCGTTCTTCACGTTCCCATCGAGCTGGAGCGCCTCGACCTTCCTGATCGCGCTCGCGACCGGCTTCCCGGTTACGGTGTTGACCTGGTCAGGTGTCGCGAGCGTCAGCAATGCCTATTACGACGTCGCGCGCACGCTGGGTGCAAAGTCGTCCTTTCTGGTGTTGAAGGTCGCGATCCCCGCGGCGTTGCCGCACGTCTTCGTCGGGCTGTTCATGGGGCTCGGCTCGTCCTTCGCCGTGCTCGTCGTCGCCGAGATGATCGGCGTGAAGGCCGGCCTCGGCTGGTACCTGCAATGGGCGCAGGGCTGGGCTGCCTACGCCAACATGTATGCGGCGCTGATCGTGATGTCGCTGCTCTGCTCCGGCGCCATCACGCTGCTGTTCGCGATCCGCGACCGCCTCTTGGTCTGGCAGAAGGGGACCGTCAAATGGTAGCCGCAGCTCTCGCCGAAGCCATCACCCATCCGGCCGCCGGCGCCGCGCTCGATATCGAGCAGGTCAGCCATGCCTTCGACATCGACGGCGCCGAGCTCCCTGTGCTCAGCGACGTCAGCATCTCGGTCGAGCCGGGCGAGTTCGTCGCGCTGCTCGGCCCATCCGGTTGCGGAAAGTCGACACTGCTCCGCCTCGTCGCGGGCCTCGACAGGCCGAAGGCGGGAACGTTGCGCGAGGACGAAAGACGCATCAGAAGTCCGCATCCCTCGCGCGTCGTCGTGTTCCAGGACCCGACGCTGTTTCCCTGGCGCTCGGTGTGGGACAACGTCGCGCTCGGTCTGGAAGCCCAGGGCATTCTGAAGAGCCAGCGTCACCGCGTCGATGACGCGCTCGATCTCGTCGGCCTTGCGGCGTTCCGCAACGCCTATCCGCACCAGCTCTCGGGCGGCATGGCGCAGCGCGTCGCGCTCGCCCGTGCGCTGGTCAACGATCCCAGAATCCTCATCCTCGACGAGCCGCTCGGCAAGCTCGACTCGCTCACGCGGATCACCATGCAGTCCGAGATCGTTGCGCTGTGGCAGCGCAAGGGCTTTACCACGCTGCTGGTGACGCATGACGCCGAGGAGGCGTTGGTGCTCGCCAATCGCGTCTTCGTCTTCAGCGAACGGCCCGCGCGCGTCAAAGCCGACATCCGCGTCGACCGTCCCTATCCACGCCATCGTGGCGACCCCTATCTTGCGGATCTGCGCCGCCAGATCCTTGGCCTGTTGGGGCTCGACGCCACATGGTGAATTCCGCGGCCAGGGGCCGGACGGCCCAGAGCGAACCCGACTTTGTCGCGCGCGCCGAGGCTCTCGCCGAGGGCTTTGCTGCACGCGCGGCCAAGCACGACCGCGAGGCCAGCTTCCCCTTCGAGAATTTTCGTGAGCTTTCCGAGGCCGGCTTGTTGTCGCTGACGGTGCCGGCGTCCCACGGCGGGGCCGGGGCCGGCGCAAAATACGCCGCGCGCGTCCTCGGCATCATCGGCAAGGCCGACGCGTCGACCGCGCTCGTGCTGTCGATGCACTACATCAATCATCTGGTGATGGCGCGAGGTGCGAATTGGCCGGCGTGGCTGTCGCGCAAGCTCGCGCGCGAAGCCGTCGAGGGGATTTCCCTCATCAATGCGCTGCGGGTCGAGCCGGAGCTCGGCTCGCCAGCGCGCGGCGGCCTGCCGGCCACGATCGCGCGGCGCACCGAAACCGGCTGGCGCCTGACCGGCCACAAGATCTATTCGACCGGTGCGCCGATCCTGGAATGGTATCTGGTCTGGGCGCGGACCGACGAGGCGGAGCCGCGCGTCGGCCAGTTCCTGGTGCCCGCAGGGCTGCCGGGCACGCGCATCGTCGAGACCTGGGATCACCATGGCCTGCGCGCCAGCGGCAGCCACGACGTCGTCTTCGACGATGTCGTGATCCCCCTCGATTCCGAGATTGACGTCCGCAAACCATCGGATTGGCGCGGGCCAGATGTCGCGCAGGCGACTGTTCACACCGTCTTCGTGGCCGCGATCTATGACGGCGTCGCACGTGCCGCGCGCGACTGGCTTGTGACCTTCCTGAAGCATCGTGTCCCCGCCAGCCTCGGCGCGCCGCTCGCAACCTTGCCGCGCGCGCAGGAAATCCTGGGCGCCATCGAGGCACGGCTTGCCGTCAATGCGCGGCTGATCTCCTCCTTCGCCGGCGATTTCGACGATGGCGCCGCGCTCTCCGCCGGCGAGTCCAACGTGATCAAGCTGACCGTGACCAACAACGCCGTCGCGGTGGTCGAGGACGCGCTGTCGCTCACTGGCAATCACGGCCTCAGCCGCGCCAACCCGCTGGAGCGGCACTATCGCGACGTCCTGTGCGGGCGCGTGCACACGCCGCAGGACGATTCCACGCGCCTCGCGCTCGGCCGCGCCGCGCTTGCACTCTAGGACTCAACAAGGAGACGATCATGTCGATCGAGTTCATCGGTTACATCAGCAACAACAATTCGTCGGAGACCATCGTCCGCGAGGGCCCGGTCCTCGATCCGACGCATATCGAGACGGTGGCGAAGGCACATGAGAATGCCGGCTTCGACCGTGCGCTGCTTGCGTTCCATTCGACCACGCCGGACAGTCTCCAGGTCGCCCAGCACGTTCTTAACGTCACCGATCGCCTGAATGTGCTGATCGCGCAGCGCCCCGGCTTCACCGCGCCGACGCTGCTGGCGCGGCAGTTTGCCGTGCTCGACCAGTTCTCCCGCGGCCGTGTCGCGCTGCACGTCATCACCGGCGGCAACGCCACCGAGCTCCGGCAGGACGGCAATACGCTCGACGACAAGGACGCGCGCTATGCTCGCACCTCCGAATTCCTCGATATCGTCCGGCAAGAATGGACCAGCGACAAGCCGTTCACCTACAAGGGCAAGTACTACCAGGTGGAGAACGCCTTCTCGCAGGTGAAGCCGTATCGAGCCGAGGGCATCAGGATCTATTTCGGCGGCGCCTCGGAGGCGGCCATCGACGTTGCCGGCAGGCACGCCGATACCTTCGCGCTGTGGGGCGAATCCTACGCCCAAGTGCGCGATGTCACCTCGCGCGTCCATAACGCAGCGGTCAGGCAGAGGCGGCCGACGCCGCGCTTCAGCCTCTCGGTGCGGCCGATCATTGCGCCGACTGAGAAGCAGGCCTGGGAGAAGGCGGAAGAAATCCTGGCGCGCGCCACCGCGCTTCAGGACAAGACCGGCTATCGCAAGCCGGCCGACGGGCATGCCACCGCCGGTGCGCGGCGCCTGCTCGCGCTTGCCGACCAGGGCAGCCGCATCGACAAGCGGCTCTGGACCGAGATCGCAAAGCTCACCGGCGCCAACAGCAACACCACGGCGCTGGTCGGCACGCCCGAGCAGGTGGCCGAAGTCTTCGGCGACTATTTTGACCTCGGCATCACCCATTTCCTGATCCGCGGCTTCGATCCATTGATCGATGCCATCGAATATGGCCGCGAGCTGATCCCGCTGACGCGCAAGCTGATCGTTGAACGTCAGGTCGCCCGCGGCGAGGCCGCGGAATGATCCGCCTCATGCTGGCCGGCGCGCTGCTGTTCGGTTCGCTTGAACTGGCGGCCGCGCAACCCACCTTGCGCGTCGGCGACCAGAAGGGCAATTCGCAAGCCGTGATGGAAGCAGCCGGCGTCCTCAAGGACGTCCCCTACAAGATCGAATGGAAGGAGTTTCCGGCCGCAGCACCGCTGCTCGAAGCGCTGAGCGCCGGCGCGATCGAGACCGGCCTCGTCGGCGATGCACCCTTCACCTTCGCCGCCGCCTCCGGCGCGCCGGTGAAGGCGATTGCCGCGATCCGTCAGACGCGCGAGGGGCTCGCGATCCTCGTGCCTGAGAATTCGCCGATCAGGACATTCGACGATTTGCGCGGCAAGAAGATCGCAACCGGTCGCGGCTCGATCGGCCATCAGCTCATCCTCGCGGCATTGGAAAAGAACGGCTGGAGCGGAAGCGACGTGCAGATCGCGTTCCTCGCACCGTCCGATGCCAAGATCGCCTACACGCAAGGTTCGGTCGATGCATGGTCGACTTGGGAGCCCTATGTCAGCCAGGAGGAGGTGCTGTTCAGGTCGCGCCGCATCGTCACCTCGGAGGGTCTGACGCCGGGCCTGAGCTTTCAGGTGGCGCGACCCGACGCGATCCGCGACAAGCGCGCGGAGCTGACCGACTTCATCCGGCGTCTGACCGCGGCGCGGGCGTGGTCGCTGAACAATGTGAACGGTTATGCGGAGACCTGGGGCAGGCTGATGAACATCCCGACCGCCGTGCCGCAAAATTGGCTCTCGCGCGCAAGGATCCGGATCGCCCCGATCGACGATGGCGTGGTAGCGGACGAGCAGGCGACCATTGATCTGTACTTCCGCTGGGGTTTGATCAAACAGAAGCTTGATGCGGCGGAGATCGTCGATCGCTCGTTCGCGGATGCGATCGCAAAGGCAGGATTGTAGCCGCTAGGCATACTCTCGTGTCTCCAACGCGGAGCAGCGCTGCATCCGGGGCACGAGACCTCACAAACACTCAAGCATTCGTGAGGCATGAACGAGGTTTCCCTCTCGGCTGCAATTTTTGAAACATTCCTTCTTCAATCTGGAGCTCGGCGAGAGCCCTATTGCTATTTGCACCGCCTCCCTTGCAGCGCGCTATGGCCCGTCAAAGATCAAACAGACGTCCTCATCGGGAGACCGGCCATGGGCCTGCAAGAAACAAAAATCGAATCGCTTCCCTTCGTCAACGCCGAACTCAACTATCTCGCGCCGACAGCGGCCAAGCCGCGCACTTACGCGTTCGATCCGCCGCCGCGCGAGCCGAAGAGCACGGCGTTGCCCGAGCCGCACCAGGTCCCGATCTTCGATGCACGGCTGATCGCGCAAAACATCTCGCTCGACCGCGAGGGGTTTGCCCTGGTGCGCCACCCGACGCGCGTGAGGGACTTCTACAACGATGAAGAGGTGAGGGCGGTCTACTATCCCGCCGTGGAGGCCTTCCTGCGTGCGACGCTGAAGGCAGACCGCGTCGTGATCTTCGATCACACCGTGCGCAAGCGTGTCGATGGCGCTGCCGACATCCGCGGCGCCGGGCCGCGGCAGCCCGCGACCCGCGTCCATGTCGACCAGACCATCCTCTCGGGCGCCAACCGCGTGCGCGAACATCTGCCTGACGAGGCCGACGAGTTGCTCAAGGGCCGAGTGCAGGTGATAAATCTGTGGCGGCCGATCCGCGGTCCCTTGCGCGATTCGCCGCTGGCGATGGCTGACGGCACGACAGTGGAGCCCGGTGATCTCGTCGCTTCCGATCTGATCTATCCCAACCGCCGCGGCGAAACCTATTCGGTGAAATACAATCCGAACCATCGCTGGTTCTATTTCCCGGAGATGACGCCGGACGAGGCGTTGCTGCTGAAGTGCTACGATTCCGCGACCGATGGCCGCCCCCGCTTCGGGCCACACACCGCCTTCGTCGATCCGACCACGCCGCTTGATGCGCCGCCGCGCGAAAGCATCGAGCTGCGCACACTCGTCTTCCACAAACAGTAACAATGTGTGATGGCACTGCCGGACCGAGCCCGGCAGTGTTTTTGGAACTTCAAGGAACAAGTCCACGTTTGCAGCCGCAGGCAGGCCAACCCGGGAGCGGTGCCGTGCGAGCGCTGACGACGCTATTCTTTTGTCTTGTTACGTTTTCTCTGGCTCACGCCGAAAGTGGACTTGCCTCATACTACGGATACGGAAAGGCCGCCAGGAATGGCGAACTGACCTGCGCGCATCGGACGCGTGCCTTCGGCAGTGTGCTCAAGGTGTCTTATGGCGGCCGCTCGATCCAGTGCCGCGTCAATGATCGCGGTCCCTTCATCCGCGGCCGCATCGTCGATCTCTCCGTCCCCGCCGCCCGCGCACTCGGCATGATGAGCGCCGGCGTGGTGCGCGTCTCGGTGGAATAGCGAGCGGCGAGGTCTTCCGCTCCAGGATTCGCGGCTATTTTGGCGTGTCGTAAAGCGGCACGCCCTTGTCGACGATGTGCGTGGATAGATAGACGATCGGCTTGTCGCCGACGACCTTGAATGCGCCGTGAGGAACGTCACGACGGTTGATGCCGGTCGTCCCGGTCGGGAACGGCACCTGCTTGCCGTCCGGAAGCTCGATCGTTCCGCCTGACACGACGTAGAACGACTCCTCACCATGATGAACGTGAAGGGCCGAGGAGTCGCCGGGCTTGATCTCATTGATGCTGGTGATGACCTCCATGTTCGTGCCCGAGAGGTCGGCCCGCTTCAGCTCCTTTCGGAAGGGAGAGTCCTGCGCGCTCGCCGCGCTGATCAGGACCCCCGCAATCAAGACGCCGAGACACCACTTCATGGAAACCTCCCTTTCCCCAATAGCGACAGTCGAACTAGACTAGTGGCGAGGGTCGCAGTCAGGCAAGGCCTGGGGCGAGGGCAAAACAACCGGCAAGCGGAGGAGCTCGCGATGGCGAGGATCAGGGTGGGGCTCGTGGGCTGCGGCTTCGTGTCGGAGCTGCACATGTATGCGTTCCGGCGGGTCTACGGCGTTGACGTCGAGGTCGCGGCGGTGGCGGCACGTGGCGATCATATCGTCGAATTCGCCCGGCGCCACCAGATCCCGCGCTTCTATCGCAGCTTCGTCGAGCTGATTGCGGATCGCGAGCTCGACGTCATCGACATCTGCACGCCGCCGAGCCTCCACGCCGAGATGATCGTCGCGGCCATGCAGGCCGGCAAGCACGTCATCTGTGAGAAGCCGTTCGCTGGCTATTTCGGCCGCGAGGGCGACAAGCAGCCGATCGGCAGACACGTGCCGAAGGGCCTGATGTACGAGCGCGTGCTGGAGGAGATGGACAAGACCCGGGCCGCGATCGAGCGCACCGGAAAGCTGTTCATGTATGCCGAGGACTGGATCTACGCGCCCGCGGTGACCAAGATCGCGGAGATTATCAAAGCAACCAGGGACAAGATCCTGTTCATGAAGGGCGAGGAGAGCCATTCTGGCTCGCATGCCGCCCACGCTGCGGAATGGGCCATGACCGGCGGCGGCTCGCTGATCCGCATGGGCTGCCATCCGCTTTCGGCTGTGCTTTATTTGAAGCAGGTCGAGGCCAAGGCGCGTAGCGAGACCATCCGCGTCGCCAGCGTCTCCGGCGATGTCGGCAACGTCACCGCCGGCCTCAAGCCCGAGGAGCGCACCTACATCAAGGCCAATCCAGTCGACGTCGAGGACTGGGGCACGCTCACCGCCACCTTCTCCGACGGCACCAAGGCCACCGTGTTCTCCGGCGACATGATCATGGGGGGCGTACGCAATTTGATCGAGACCTACACCTCCGGCGGTTCGCTGTTCGCCAACATCACGCCGAACACGCATCTGATGAGCTACCAGACCAGCGAGGAAAAGCTCGCCAGCGTCTACATCACCGAAAAGGTCGACCGCAAAACCGGCTGGCAATACGTCTGCCTCGAGGAGGAATGGACGCGCGGCTATCTCCAGGAGATCCAGGACTTCATGGAATGCGCCGCCACGGGCCGGCAGCCGCTGTCGGACCTGGCGCTGGCGTATGAGACGATCAAGGTGAACTACGCGGGATATTGGGCAGCGGAAGAGGGAAGGCGCGTGGTGCTGTAGTGAGCCGGCTGTGCCAGCCGCGCGCATGGTTGAGCAGTGAGGCGCGCAAACAAAGAAAGCCCCCGAGAGGGGACCCACAATCGGAATCCTTTGGGGGCTATTTTCGGCGAAGATCGTATTGAGAGTGTACGAGGTTTCTATCTGCAGACCTGCCCTGGTTCTTCCTCCCCGGTTGCTTGATCTGTTGTTATCCCGCTCTCAGTCGTCACAGCACCAGCTCAGTCAATTGCCCTGATAATTGCAGGACACGCACATATGACCAGCGTTATCTAAGTTCCTCTTAGCATCGTAGCCAGAGTCGTGCAGATTCTGCCTGTAAAGTGCCGAAGCAGGTCGGTCGTCAATGCCGCCGCCTGCTGGAATGCCAACAGCCATCACAGCCGATCGGTGTTTCTGATGGAGTGATGAACCATGACGCTGATCATTACCAGCATTAGCTGATACAACACCAACAGCTAAGATAGCTGTAATAAGAAGTGCGGTCTTCATGATACACCTCTCAGATGTAAGGCAACGTAGTTGTTGCCAAAGCAAGGCTACTGCTTCTGTCTCCCGGTTCGTTGTGAACCAACTCACATCGTCGCATCGTTAAAATGTCGAGAGGTTTACTCGCGGAGAGAACCCCTCATCCGTCTCGCCGCTGCGTGATAGCCGATGCGTAGTATCGGCGTTTCTAAGGACGCGGCCGAAGGCCGCTTATTGCTTGCTTGGCGGCGCGCCAGCGCCGTGAGCTGCCGTCGCCTACCAAGCTCCGATAGCCATTAAAACAAAAATGGTCGCGCACGAGATGCAGGCGATCGATGCAGTATAGAATTCTGGCGTGTTCAATGTTGCCTCCTGAACTGTTGCCGCTTTTCTTGATGGCTGCTGCGGCGAGGAGAGGCCCCCCCCCCCNNCCCCTGCTTTTTGGCGCGCTTCAACTCAGCGCGCCGTCACGCACTTCGTGCTGCGTGTCTGCCGTGTCAAAGCTGCTCGGATCAGCAGGATCGCAATCCGCTTGCAAGAGTTCAGGTCGTTTGCTCGTGAGCAGAAGCTGTTTCCGCATTTCAGTGAGGCGAGCGCGGCAATATTCGCGATAGAGCAGCTCGAATATGGCGGGCATGGTCACCCCCATCGTTGACTATCACTATTATGAATATTCCCAATACGTGCCCGGCTGGATGGCTCCCCGATGTGAGCCCATTCGTAGGCCGCGCCAGTTGTGCGACAAGGAGCAGGTCCAATGACCTAAAGTGTACTGTAGCAAGCTCCTGTTTCAGCATAACTTCGTCGAACAACTTGAGCGCGCTGCCGCGAGGCCAAAATTCCAACTACAGCGCGAAAAGAATTACTACTAGATGCAAGCATCGCCGGCTGCAACGCCGCACGAGATGAGGGCGGATGGGCTCGACTCGTCACCGTTCCCGGCGGAAGGTTGCAGCGCCAGCGCGGCGGGCGGTGTCGTCACCTGATTGGCTGGCTGCGTGAACGTTGCCAATCCTTCTCCCCCACAAGGGGAGAAGGGCACTGTCACCGTGATGCGTCGCGTCCTACGCGCCGTAGGTCGACCCCTTCGGCAGCGGGAAGACCGGGTCTTGTGTGCGAATGTTCGTCGGCCACACCACCGAGATGTGCTCGCCGGCGTTCTGCATCACCACCGGCGTCGAGCGTTCGTTCTGGCCGGAGAGTGGCGTTCCCGGCGGGAAGAACTTCACGCCGTAGCCCTGGATGGTGCCGCCGGCAGGGATGTCGACGTCGAGTGCCGCCTTCCGAATAGCCTCGGGCTCGAAGCTGCCGTATTTCTCCTTGGCGACAGGCAGCACGTTGTTGAGCAGCACCCAGGTCTGGTTGAAGCCCATCGAGCAGTGCGGCGGCACGTCGGTGGCGCCGGTCTTGGCCTGGTAGCGGCTGACCATAGTCTTGATCAGATCGCCCATGCCCGGCGCGAGCTTCGACGGATCGAGCAGTTGCGCCGGCACTGGATCGATGTTGCAGAAATTGTCGATATCGGCGCCGAAGGTGGCGCGCAGTTTGTCGAGCTGGCTGTAGCCGGCGCCGGCGCCGAACAGCATCTTGAAACGTAGGCCGCTCTCGCGCGCCTGGCGCAGGAACAGCGTGATGTCCGGATTGTATCCGGCATGCGAGATTACGTCGGCCTTGGCACGCTTGATCTTGGTCACGAGCACCGACAGGTCGGGGGCGGAGGCGGAGTAGCCCTCGCGCAGCACCACCTGGATGCCGGCCTGCTTGGCATAGGCCTCGTCGGCCGCGGCGACGCCGACGCCGTAGGGGCCATCCTCGTGGATCAGCGCGACCTTGACGTCCTTCGGGTCCATGCCGAGCTTGCCTCGCGCGTGCTCGGCGAGGAAGCTCGCGAACGCCTGGCCGTACTGATCCGAGTGAATCTGCGCGCGAAAGACGTATTGCAGGTTCTTGTCCTTGAACACGGCGGTCGAAACGGCCGTCGTGATCCAGAGGATCTTCTTCTGCTGCTCGACCTTGGCCGCGAGCGGTACCGCATGCGAGCTCGCATAGACGCCGTTGAGGATGTCGATCTTTTCCTGGCTGATCAGGCGCTCGGCCTCGTTGATCGCAACGTCGGGCTTGCTCTGGGAATCCGCGGCGACCGGAGCAACCTTGTACTTGCCGCCGATGCCGCCCTTCTCGTTGATGAGGTCGATGGCGATCTGTGCGCCGACTGAGGACGCGACCGAGCCGCCTGCGGCGAACGGTCCGGTGAGATCGTAGATCAGGCCGATGCGCAATGTCTCGGCTTGTGCCTGGGCGCGCGTCCAATCGAGGCTGAGTGCGGCGGCGGCAGCCGCCGAGGTCTTCAGCAGCGTCCTGCGTGAAGTCGGCATCCTATCCTCCCTCTGAACCGTCGTATGATCGGTTGTTATTTTTTTGCGAAGTATTCAGAGCGGGAACTGGAAAGTCAACATCGCCCAAGGTCGATACGGGTCGGCCGTGCCGCAGGACGCAATTGCGAAAGACCAAGAAAAAGCCCACCGCTCCGCAAGGAGCGATGGGCGCGACGTCGGCGGGTAGGGGTTACTGCGACAGCTTCACGAAGTTCGGAAACTTGAGTTTGCCTTCCGCGATCTTCTCGGGCCAGACCACGACCTGCTTGCTGTCCTGCCACTGGAACACGAGACCGGTCACCGCGCTGGGGCCGGACTTGATGCCGTGGGTGAACTCGTCGTCCTTGCCGTAGAACTGGATGCGGCCGATCGTGCCCTCATAATCGGTCTTCTCCAACTCGGCGACCATCTTGTCGGGATCAGTCGAGCCCGCGCGCTTGATCGCTTCGGTGATGAAGTAGACCTCGTCATAGGAGGTGTAGCCGGTATAGGCCGGCGGCGTGCCGAACTTGGCCTTGAAGGCTGCCGCAAACGGTTTTGTCTTGGAGGTTACGGCAACATCGGGTGTTGCCACGGCGAGCGACGGCACGCCGTCGGCGGCACCGTTCGTGTCCTTCCAGAAGGTCGGGCTCAGCGCCTGCGCGCTGATGCCGAACATCGGGATCGGCACCTGCTGGTTCTTCCACTGCACCGTGGGCTGCACGCCGACATGGGAGATGCCGGTCACGATCACGTCCGGCTTCTTGCTCTCCATATTATTGAAGATCGGCGTGAAGTCGGTCGTATCGGGCGAGAAGCGCACGTGCTCGACGACCTTCAGTCCGGCCTTGGGCAGGCAGGCCTCGTAGCCGACGTCGAGCGGTTTGGTCCAGGCCGCGTCCTCGCTCATGATCGCGACAGTCTTGAACTTGAGCTTGTCGACCAGAAGATCCTTGGCCGCGTCGCAGACGAGCTGCGCCTGCGCCGCCGACGTCAGATAGCCGTGGAAAGTGTACTTGTTCTTCTCATAGTCGTTGTGAATCGCCTTGGTGATCTCGTTCGAGGCGGCGCCGGGGGTGATCAGTGGCATCTTCAACCGGGCCGCCCAGGGCTCGAGCGCCAGCACGACTTCGCTGATGTAGCTCGCGATCACGGCGGAGACCTTGTCCTCGCTCACTGCGCGCTGGAAGGCGCGCACGGAATCCGCCGACGAGCTCTTGTTGTCGTAAGTGACGATCTCGATCTTGCGGCCGAGCACGCCGCCCTTGGCGTTGATTTCGTCGGCTGCGATCTGCGCGCCGCCTGGGGTAGCCGCACCCGCGATCGACTGCACCTCGGCGATGACGCCGATCTTGATCGGATCGTTCGACTGCGCGTAGGCCGGCGCGGCGAGGCACAGCGCCAGCGCGGAGGCGAGAAGGAGGCTACGGCTCATTGTCGTCGATGATCGCATGGTCGTTTCCCTTTCTATTGTTCTGTCGTCGTTATGAACTGCCTCAGAGATATCCGGCGCCGGCCTCAGCGGCGAAGCGGCCGGGATCGCCTTCCCAGACGATCCGCGCATGCTCGAGCACGTAGACGCGGTCGGCATGCGGAAGCGCGAACGTCACGTTCTGCTCGCCGAGCAGCACCGTGATTGATGTGGTCTGCTGCAGCTTCTCCAGCGCCTTGGACAATTGCTCGAGGATGACGGGGGCGAGGCCGAGCGTCGGCTCGTCCAGGATCAGGATCTGCGGCTGCATCATCAGCGCGCGTCCGATCGCCAGCATCTGCTGCTCGCCCCCGGACAGCGTCTGCGCCAGTTGACCCTGGCGTTCCTTGAGGATCGGGAACAGCTCGAACAGCCAGGCGAGCTGCGCTCTGCGCGCCTCGTCGGTGAGATGCTGGCCGCCGAGATCGAGGTTCTCGCGCACCGTCATTTCGCCGAACAGCTCGCGCGATTCCGGGCATTGCACGAGACCGCCGCGGGCGATCTTCGCGGGGCTCGTGCCACGCAGCTTCTCGCCGCCGCGCAGGATCTCGCCGCTATAGGGCAGGAAGCCTGAGATGGTGTTGAACAGCGTGGTTTTGCCGGCGCCGTTGAGGCCGACGATCGAGACGAACTCGCCCTCGTGGACATGGATCGAGACGTTCTCGAGCGCCTGCGCCTTGCCGTAATGAACACTGACGTTCTCGACCTGGAGCAGCGGCACCTTGTCCTTGAAGCTGGTCTCGGGCCGCGCATGGGTCTCGATCGCGCCGCCGAGATAGACCCGCCGCACGGTCTCGTTCTTCATCACCTCGTCGGCCTTGCCGGTGACGATCTCCTCGCCGAGATACATCGCGAGCACACGGTCGACGAGGGCCGCGACGCTCTTGACATTGTGGTCGACCAGCATCACCGCGCGCCCTTCATCGCGGAAACTGCGGATCAGGTCGGAGAACACGTCGACCTCGGCACGGGTCAGCCCGGCGAAGGGCTCGTCGACCAGGACCACCTTCGGGTCGCGCGCGATTGCCTTGGCCAGCTCGAGCCGACGCAGATCGGCAAAGGGCAGCGTCGGCGGGCGGCGGTTCATCACCGCGCCCAGTCCGACGCGATCGGCGATCCACTTGGCGCGATCGACCAGCGCCTTGTCCGGGAAGAGCATGAACAGGCTGTCCGGCAGGAGCGCGACCATGATGTTCTCCAGCACAGTCTGCCGGTTCAGTGGCCGCGAGTGCTGGAACACCATGCCGAAGCCTTTTCGCGCGATCTTGTGCGCGGGGAGGCCTGCAACGTTCTCGCCTTCGAAGATCACTTCGCCGGCGGTCGGGCGCTCGATGCCCATAACGCTCTTCATCGCGGTCGACTTGCCCGAGCCGTTCGGCCCGATCAGGCCAAAGATCTCGCCGCTATTGACCTCGAAGCCGAGGTTCTTCACTGCGGTCAGGCCGCCGAAGCGCTTTGTGAGGCCGCGGACTTCGAGAACGGGTCTGTTTGCGATCATATCCATCACGAGCGTGCCTCGCGCGAGAGGGCCGCTCCGAGGAAGCCGCCGGGGAAGAACAGCACGACGAGGAGGGCGACCGCCGAGACGATGAAGGTCGCAAGTTCGCCCGTCGGCCGCAAGAATTCGCCGGCGACGATCAGGAAGATCGCGCCCAGCGCCGCGCCGAGTACGGTGCGCCGGCCGCCGAGCACGGCCGAGACGATGACGTTGACGCCGACCGCGACGTCGACGACGGTGCCGACCGAGGCGGTGCCGAAGTAGAACACCAAGAGTGCACCGGACAGGCCGGAGAAGAACGCGCTGACGATGAAGGCGGCGAGCTTGTGCTTGACGATGTTGAAGCCGAGCGCGCCGGCCTGTACCGGATCCTGGCCGCTCGCCTGCAGCACGAGCCCGATCGGCGATTGCGACAGGCCGTAGAGGATTGCCGCCGAGATCGTCATGAAGCCGAGCGCGATCCAGTAGTTGGCGCCGGCGTTGATGGTGATGACGTCGGGGATGGTCAGGCCGATTTCGCCACCGGTGAGATCGGCGAACACCACGATGAAGTTCTGCAGCATCAGGACCGCAACCAGCGTGGTCAGGCCGAAATAGGGCCCGCGGACCCGGAGCGCTGGCAGCGCCAGCACGAGGCCAGCGATGACGGAGGCGAGGGCGCCGAGCAGGATGCAGAGATAGACCGACCAGCCGAACTGGTTGTTCAGGATGCCGGCGGTGTAGGCGCCGACGCCGATCAGGAAGGTCGGCCCGAAATTGACCTCGCCGGCGAAGCCGAACAAGAGGTCCCAGGCCATCGCGAACACGCCGAAATAGAACGCGACCGTGAGAAGTCCGAGCACGTAGCCGGAGACGTAGAGCGGCAGCGTCGCCGCAATCACGACCAGGGCAAGCGAAACGAAGAACAGGCGTGAGGTGAAAAATCCCGACATCTCAGCGCCTCCCCAGAAGGCCCTGGGGCCGGATGTACATCACGACGACGAGCAGCAAGAGCGCCGGAATGGTGCGATAGGCCGGCGAGACCAGATAGGCCGTGATGGTTTCGAGATAGCCGACCACGAAGGCCGCGATCAGCGAGCCGGAGACGCTGCCGAGGCCGCCGAGTACGACGATCGAGAAAGCGCTCGCCGTCAGCGGGCCGACGCTGTAGGAGCTGACGCCCAGGAACATCCCGAGCAGCACGCCGGCGATGCCGGCGAGCACGCCGTAGATCGCCCAGACCACGATGAAGATGTTGGTGAGTTCGAGCCCGAGCAGAGTGACGCCGCGCGGATTCATCGACGCCGCCAGCACCGCCTTGCCGGTGCGGGTGCGGTTCACCAGCAGCCACAGCAGCGCGATGACGAGGCAGCACACGATCGCGGTGAAAATCTCGTTCTTCGGCGTGCGAACGCCGAGGATATCGACGACGCCCTCGACGATCGGCAGCACGGTCTTGGCGTTGTTGGTGAAGAAATAGGCAATCAGCTCCTGGATCATGATGCCCCACAAGAGCGTGCCGGTGAGGACGAAGATCTCTTTCTCCTCATTCGGGATGCGGCGCGAATCCTGGATCGGCTTCACCACCGCGAAGTAGGTGGCAAACGCCGTGATCAGGGCGACCGCGACCCCGATCAGCGCGCCGGCATAGGTGCCGACATTCAGGATGCTGGCGGCGGCCCAGGCCGCCACCGCTGCCGCCACCATGATGGCACCGTGGGAGAGGTTGAGGACGCCGGAGACGCCGAAGATCAGCGTAAAGCCGGTGGCACCGAGAGCGTAGAGGGCGCTGATGGCAAAGCCATCGATCAGAATCTGGAATGCTCGCATCTATGATTGGCCGGGTGGCAGTCTGGCTGCCGCTTTGAGGGAAGGTGCTGCGAGGAGCCGCATGTGGAAGCTCCCGGGAGATGGTCCCGGGAGCTGTTTCCGACTAGTTCGTTGTGAGCTTGACGAAGCTCGGGAACTTAATCTCGGTCTTGGCTACCTCTTTCGGCCAGACCGCGATCTGCTTGCCGTCCTGCCATTGCAGCATCAATCCGGTGATCAGGCCCTTGCCGTATTTGATCGAGTGGGTGAACGGATCGTCCTTGCCGTAGAACTGGACGCGGCCGATCGTGCCTTCCCAGTCGGTCTTCTCGAGCGCCGCGACCAGCTTGTCGGCATCCGTCGAGCCGGCGCGCTTGGCCGCGTCGGCGATGTAATAGACCTCGTCATAGGCGGTGTAGCCGGCATAGGACGGATAGTTGCCGAACTTCTTCTTGAAGTTCTCCGCGAACGGCACCGACTTCGGCGTCACTGCGACGCCCGGTCCGGAGACGCCCTGGTAGAGCACGCCCTCGGCCGCCTGGTTGGTGTCCTTGCCAAAGGTCTCGTTGGTCGCCTGCGACGAGATGCCGAACATCGGGATCGGCACTTGCTGGTTCTTCCACTGCACGGTCGGCTGGACGCCGACATGCGAGATGCCGGTGATGATCACGTCGGGCTTGGAGCCTTCGATCTTGTTGAAGATCGGCGTGAAGTCGGTGGTATCGGGCGAGAAGCGGATGTGGTCGAGCACCTTCAGCCCGACTTTGGGCAGGCACTCCTCGTAGCCGACGTCGAGCGGCTTGGTCCAGGCCGCGTCCTCGCTCATGATCACCGCCGACTTCATGTGCATCTTGTCGACGAGCAATTCCTTGGCGGCGTCGCAGACCGAGAGCGCCAGCGCAGCCGAGGTCAGATAGCCGTGAAAGGTGTACTTGTTCTTCTCGTAATCGGCGTGAACGCTCTTGCTGATCTCGTTGGAGGCGGCACCGGGCGTGACGAAAGGCGTCTTCAACCGCGAGGCCCAGGGCTCCAGCGCCAGCACCACTTCGCTGATGTAGCTTGCGATAACCGCGTTAACCTTGTCCTCGTTCACCGCGCGCTGAAACGCGCGCACCGAATCCGCCGAGGAGGAATGGTTGTCGTAGGAGATGATCTCGATCTTGCGTCCGTCGACGCCGCCGCTCGCGTTGATCTCGTCGGCTGCAAGCTGCGCTGCCTGCGGGATCGATGCGCCGGCGATCGCCTGCGCCTCTGCGATCACGCCGATCCTGATCGGGTCTGCCGCAAGGGCCGCGCCCGATGCGGTCACCAGTACACCGAGCGAGGCCGCGCCGAGGACCATTCGCAATGCACCAGAGAGTATGGTTTTCATGTTGTTCTCTCCCTTTAATAAGCCTCTTATGAGCTATTGGGGCGCGACTATAACGGCGATGGCATTCTCGGCAAGTGAAACTGCATTCAGGATTGTGAGAGCCGGACTAAAGTCTAGAATTGCGCAAACAGCAGGCGTTGCAGTTGCAAGCCCTGTTTCGCGATCAGGCATGCAGATTTCGTCGATCGCCATGCCGTGCGCGCCCGGCCTTGCGATCGTCGGCGTCGAGCCGAGCCGCTCGCGATGCGAGCAGCCATCGGTCATCGCCCGCCGCGGGCGTCGATGCGACCGCGAGCGAGCCGCGTTGACAATGGTAACGCCGCGCCGCGCGGGAAGGTCCTAAGCATGGCCCAGCTGGTTCAATGCCGCCTCGTCAACGAGCCTTTCGCCGATCCCGGCCTGCTCGTCGACTTCAGGTTCGGACGCCGCGCGATGCTGTTCGACATCGGCGATCTCGCTGGCCTGTCCAATCGCGAGCTGCTCCGCATCAGCGACGTCTTCGTCAGCCATCGGCACATGGATCATTTCGCCGGCTTCGACCAGTTGCTCCGGGGCCGGCATCATCAGCCCGGCCGTTTGCGCGTGACGGGGCCGCCGGGTCTCATTGCCGGCGTCGCCGGCAAGCTCGCGGCCTATAGCTGGAATCTGCTCGATGCGACGTCACCCGACTTCATGATCGAAGCGGCCGAGTTCTGCGATGGCCGGCTCGGCGACTGGACCGGCTTCGCGGCGCGAGGGCAGTTCCGCGCCCAGAAGAGCGAGGAGGCATCGCTAGCGCCCGGGCTGATGTTTAGGGATGGTGATCTCTCCATCGAGGCGGTTACGCTCGATCACGGCATGCCCTGCCTCGGGTTTGCACTGCAGGAGAGCCGCGGAGTCAATGTCTGGAGCGTTGGCCTGGCGCAGCTTGGCCTCGAGGTTGGACCATGGCTCAACGCGGCCAAGCGCGCGGTCCGCAGCGACGCGGACGACGACATGCTGATCACCGTTGGCGATGGTCGCACCGTCCGGCTCGGCGAGCTCAGGCGGCACGCACTCAAGGTCGCGCCGGGACAGCGCGTTGCCTACGTGACGGACGTTGCCTTCACCCCTGACAACGCAGAGCGCATTGTCGCGCTTGCGCGCGGCGCCGATCATCTCTTCATCGAGGCAGCCTTTGCCGGCGACGATGTCGAGATCGCCAGGGCCCGCCATCATTTGACGGCGATGCAGGCAGGCGAGCTCGCCCGCGCCGCGGGCGTGAAGCAGATGACGACGTTCCACTATTCGCCGCGCTATCTCGAAACACCCGACCGGCTGCGGACCGAGGCGGAGGCTGCGTTTTCCGGCGCGGCCTAGCGTGCCCTCAGCAGCGACGGATCGAGCGGCCGCATCCGGCTGGGATCGAACGGCGACAGGTCGATGTCACCTGCTGCACCCTCCGCGATCAGCTGCGCCAGCGCTTCCCCGGTCGCGGGCGCATTGAGAATGCCCCAGACATTGTGTCCGGTCGCAACGTAGAGGCCTTCGCTTTGCGGCACCTTGCCGATCAGCGGCAGGCCGTCCTGCGTGACCGGACGGAAGCAGGCCTGCCGCGCGATGATCCTATCGGCGCGAAACGCGGGCGATAGGCGCTCGGAGATCGCCTGCAGGCGGTCGATGGCGTCCTGGTCCGGCGTCACGGCGGCGGGATCCAGCGGCAGCGGCGCGACGTCGGAGAAGGCGGTGATGTGCGTGCTGCCGTCCGCACGCGGGAAAACCTCGATCGAGGCCGCGTCGCCGTTCTCTTCAGACTCCAGGAACAAGGCATCCGCCGGGACATCCGTGCCGGTGTCGTAGACGATGCTGGGACTGCGCTGTCCGTAGACGGCGGGCAGGCTCATCCATTGTGCGGCGAGCAGCGACCACGGCCCCATCGCGATAACCACGGCGTCGGCCTCAAGTGTGCGGCCATCAATCTCGACGCCGCGTGCGGTGCCGCTTGCATCGCGCATGACGCCGGTGACGCGTCCGGTGCGGAGTTCGGCGCCTTGCGCGAGCGCTGCGTTCATCATGGCGGAGGTGAACTTGCGGGGATGTACGATCGCGGTCGTCTCCGTCGTGGCGAGGCGGTGGGCGATGACGATGCCATTGGAGAGCCAGCCGAGCGCGGCCGGCGTATCGCGGCGTGCATCGGCGTCGGACACGACGAAGCCGCTATAGGCGCTCATGCGGCGATAGCTCCAATCGCCCGCGATCTCGTCCGCCAGCCGTGCATGTAGCGCAAAGCTGCGCCGCGCCAGCGCGTCGAGCGACGTGCCGGCGCACCAGTCGAGCGCGAGGAAGCCGCCGGCCTTGCCGGAAGCGGCGGCCGCCACCTCGGTCCGTTCGACGACGGTGACGTCGATGCCGCGGCGGCGCAGGAAATAGGCGGTGCAGCCGCCGATCACGCCACCGCCGCAGATGACAACGCGCATTGTCTTTCCAGTGATGACCTTCTCGCTTCGAGAGGACTATCCAAACAATTCGGCGCCGGCGGGGCACGACGGCGCCGTATCGTGTTCCGCTTCCCGCCGCTTCAGCCCGGCCCCGCGCCCTGCGTCGCGGTGTAGACGGCGTAGAGCGACTGGCTCGCGGCCATGAACAGGCGGTTGCGCTTGGGTCCGCCGAAGCAGAGATTGCCGCACACTTCGGGCAGGCGGATACGGCCGAGCAGCTTGCCCTCCGGCGACCACACCGTCACGCCGTTATAGCCGACCGCGCGGCCGGCATTGCTGGAGGCCCAGACATTGCCGTTGACGTCGCAGCGCACGCCGTCCGGTCCGCACTTCACGCCGTCGATCACGCAATCGGAAAACCGCTTCTGGTTCGACAGCTTGTTGTCGCTGCCGACGTCGAACACGAAGATCTCGCCCTTGCCGCCGGCGCCGGTGTCGCCCGGACCCTTGCCGGTCGAGATGACGTAGAGCTTTTTGAAGTCGGGTGAGAAGCAGAGCCCGTTGGGATCGGGCACCTGGTCCTCGCTGACTACGAGATCGACGCGGCCGGAGGGATCGATGCGATAGCAATTGGTCGGCAGCTCGCGCTTGCCCGGCACGAAGCCGGCCGGCTGACCGATCCGCGGATTGAGCTTGCCGCCAGAATTGCTCGGGCCGCCCGGGCCATCAGGCTCGCCTTCATAGAGCTGGCCGCCATAGGGCGGATCGGTGAACCAGTAGCTGCCGTCGGGATGCGCGACGACGTCGTTCGGCGAGTTCAGCTTCTTGCCGTTGTAGGAATCGGCGAGCACGGTGGCGGTGCCGTCGTGCTCGTAGCGCGTGACGCGGCGCGTGAGATGCTCGCAGGAGAGCTGGCGGCCCTGGAAGTCGAAGGAGTTGCCGTTGGAATTGTTGGATGGGCTGCGGAAGACGCTGACGCGGCCGTCGTCCTCGCTCCAGCGCATCTGCCGGTTGTTGGGAATGTCGCTCCAGAGCAGATAGCGCCCCTGCGCGCTCCATGCCGGGCCTTCGGCCCAGAGCAGGCCGGTAAAGAGCCGCTTGATCGCGGTGTTGGGCTGCGCGAGGTCGTTGAAGGACGGATCGACCGCGATGATGTCGGGGTCCCAGAAATAGGTGGTTGGCGCGCCGCTCGGGCTGAAATCGCGCGGCGGGGTGGTGATCGTGGTCGGCGGCGCAGCCGGGCCGGTCTGGGCCAGTGCGGAGGCTGCTCCGGCCACGCTGGCCGCGGCGCCGAGCGCGAGCCCCTGGACAAGCGTTCGTCGTGAAAGCGCAGCATCTTGGTCACGCTGCTGATGGCATGTCATCGCGTCCTCCCGGTCAGGTTCACTGGCCGGTTGATCCGGCCGTGCAGGTGTGGAGGTTAATGCGCTCCGCAGCCGGTTGCGAGAGGCGGATTCCCATCCTCTGGGTGAAATCGGGTCGCAATCCCGTCACGTTCTTATGCGTCCTGATTTGCCGTTACCGCATGCTTGTGCGTGCGTTGCGTCGTCATCGAGGCTCGAAAATGTTCCGCGCACGCAAGCAAAAATTTCCCCTGTTCCAAAGGCAGGCGCGAGCTCACATGAACCCATGTCAAGCCTTGACCTCGCGCGCGATGCTGGCAGAACTTCGCCTGGGGTCTAGAGCCGGAGCTCATTGTGCAAGGCGTCGTCATACTGATCATATTGCTCGGGCTCGCTTACGCGGCCGGCTATTTCACGCGCGACTTCAAGTCCCGCAAACGGCGTGAGGAAGCGCGCCGCTGGCGCGACTACACGCAGCCGGACTGGCTGCAAGCCGCCGCCCCCGCCAACACCAACGAAGCCGCGCCTCAGCCGGTCGGCGAGCTCGGCCAGATGCTGAATCGCTGGGAGAGCAGGGCCCGCGCCCGCCGCACGGGATAGTGTCTCAGCTCGTCATTCCCCATTGCGCAGGTGCGCAATGGGGCTCGCGCCAAGTGGCGCGCCCCGGAAGCCGGGACGCTACGCACCAGCATTTCGCCAATCTCTGGTCGGGGTACGGTCCTGGCCGTTACAATGACGAGACACCAACCGGCGATCTCATTGTCCCACTAGGTCAGTTCCCCTGACCATCTTTTGGCGTTGCAGTTGCTCCTATTTCTCGTCTAGAAACGACGCATCGAGCCACCCGGCAACGAACCGTCAACGGTTTTGGCTGAGGATTTCTGGGCTCAAAAGGGTCTGGCAATGCTGATTCGCGGCCAAATCGATGGGATTTCGGGGGAGGTGGCTCTGGCCGCCGCCACGATCCCGGCCGCGCTGCTGCCCACCCTCCTTATTGACGGGCTTCTTCTTACCTGCCCCTGAGGGCCGGCTGGGCGCCACGCGCCTGGGCACTCAGGGGTTGTACGAGATCACCGGACACCTCAAGCGCCCAGAACCTGAACGGCCTGAACGGCGCGAAAGCTCAAAAGGAAATTTGATAATGGCCCCCGTAAATAAGTCCGAGAAGGACCGCGTCATCATTTTCGATACCACTCTGCGCGACGGCGAGCAGTGCCCCGGCGCCACCATGACCTTCGAGGAGAAGCTCGAAGTTGCCGAGCTCCTGGATGATATGGGCGTCGACGTCATCGAAGCCGGCTTCCCGATCACGTCCGAAGGCGACTTCCAGGCGGTCAGCGAGATCGCCCGCCGCTCCAAGAATTCGGTGATTGCCGGCTTGTCGCGCGCGCATCCGGCTGACATCGATCGTTGCGCCGAGGCCGTGAAGTTCGCCAAGCGTGGCCGCGTCCACACCGTGATCGCGACCTCGCCGCTGCACATGCGGGTGAAGCTGAACAAGACCCCGGAGCAGGTGATCGAGACCTCGGTTGCGATGGTCGCGCGCGCCCGCAATCAGATCGACGACGTCGAATGGTCGGCCGAGGACGGCACCCGCAGCGAGATGGACTTCCTGTGCCGCATCGTCGAAGCCGTGATCAAGGCCGGCGCCACCACGGTGAACATCCCCGATACCGTCGGCTACACGGTGCCGGAGGAATACACCCACTTCATGAAGACGTTGATCGAGCGCGTACCGAACTCGGACAAGGCGATCTTCTCGGTCCACTGTCATAACGACCTCGGCATGGCCGTGGCGAATTCGCTGGCCGGCATCGTCGGTGGCGCGCGTCAGGTCGAGTGCACCATCAACGGTATCGGCGAGCGCGCCGGCAACGCCGCGCTCGAAGAGATCGTGATGGCGATCAACGTGCGCAACGACAAATTCCCGTACTGGAATAAGATCGACACCACGCAGCTGACCCGCGCCTCCAAGGTCGTGTCGGCGGCGACCTCGTTCCCGGTCCAGTACAACAAGGCCATCGTCGGCCGGAACGCCTTCGCGCATGAGAGCGGCATCCACCAGGACGGCGTGCTGAAGGATGCTTCGACCTACGAGATCATGCGGCCCGAAATGGTCGGCCTGAAGCAATCCTCGCTGGTGCTCGGCAAGCACTCCGGCCGCCACGCCTTCGTGCACAAGCTGGAAGAGATGGGCTACAAGCTCGGCCCCAACCAGCTGGAAGATGCATTCACACGGATGAAGGCGCTCGCCGACCGCAAGAAGGACATCTATGACGAGGACATCGAGGCGCTGGTCGACGAGGAGATGGCGGCCTCGCACGACCGCATCAAGCTGACCTCGCTGACCGTGATCGCCGGCACCCATGGCCCGCAGCGCGCGACCATGAAGCTGGACGTCGACGGCCAGATTAGAATCGAGGAGGCCGAGGGCAACGGTCCGGTGGATGCGGTGTTCAACTGCATCAAGCGTCTGGTGCCGCACGAGGCCAAGCTCGAGCTGTATCAGGTCCACGCCGTCACCGAAGGCACCGACGCGCAGGCCGAGGTCTCGGTGCGCCTGTCTCAAGACGGCCGTTCGATGACCGCGCGCGCGGCGGATCCGGATACGCTGGTGGCTTCGGCCAAGGCCTATCTCGGCGCGCTCAACAAGATCGTCATGAAGCGCCAGCGCGACACGGTGACGACTGCCGCGGCGAGCTGAGGCTTACTCGCCAGACCGATCGGCGGAAACGCGGTGCCTTCGGCGCCGCGTTTTTTGTTGGGAGCGGGGCGAAGACCACCCCTCGGATACCGCATTTTTGCAAGGAGACCCCTGCTAACAGGCAATGGCGCCTGTGCCTGCTTCCCTATAATGCTGCCTCCAAGTCTTCAATTTAAAGTCTCGGGGCCGGCGGTCCGTGCTCCCAAGGACGTGCGGGAGGAAGCATGCGAAAGTTCGTTTGGGCTGCGGCGTCGATCGTGGCACTGGCCTTTGCCGGGACGGCATGGGCGCAATCGCCGATCATCATCAAGTTCAGCCACGTCGTCGCCACCGACACGCCGAAGGGCAAGGCGGCCGAGAAGTTCAAGGAACTCGCCGAGAAATATACCGGCGGCAAGGTCAAGATCGAGGTCTATCCGAACTCGTCGCTCTACAAGGACAAGGAAGAGCTCGAGGCGCTCCAGCTCGGCAGCGTGCAGATGCTGGCGCCGTCCAACTCGAAATTCGGACCGCTAGGCATCCGCGAGTTCGAGGTGTTCGATCTGCCCTACATCCTCCCCGACCTGAAGACGCTGCGGAAGGTGACGGAAGGGCCGCTCGGCGCGAGGCTGCTCAAGCTGCTCGAGCCCAAGGGCATCACCGGCCTTGCCTATTGGGACAACGGCTTCAAGGAGATGAGCGCCAACAAGAAGCTGGTCGCACCTGGCGACTATCAGGGCGTGAAATTCCGCATCCAGTCCTCGCGCGTGCTCCAGGCGCAGTTCAAGGCGCTCGGTTCGCTGCCGCAGGTGATGGCGTTCTCCGAAGTCTACCAGGCGCTGCAGACCGGCGTGGTCGACGGCCAGGAGAACACCTGGTCGAACATCTACACCCAGAAGATGCACGAGGTGCAGAAGTACATCACCGAGACCAACCACGGCTACATCGGCTACGTCGTGATCGTGAACAAGAAGTTCTGGGACGATCTGCCGGCCGACATCCGCGACCAGCTTTCGAAGGCGATGAAGGAAGCGACCGACTTCAACAACGCGCAGTCGCAGAAGGAGAATGACGACGCGCTCGCCGAGATCAAGAAGAGCGGCAAGAGCGAGATCATCAAACTCACGCCGGAGCAGGACGAGGCGATGCGCAAGGCGATGGAGCCGGTCTACAAGGACGCCGCAAGCCGCGTCGGGCAGTCGCTGATCGACGAGTTCCAGAAGGAAGCGAAGAGCACGACGAACTAGTGTGAATGAGTCGTGAAGGAAGGGGCTTCCGCGCTGACCGCGCGGAAGCCCCTTCGTATTGTTGCAAATGATTTCTGAGTGCGAGTGCGAATTAAATTGCAATGAGAGCGCCTTCCCTGTCCAAGTTGTAAGTTGCGCACGGGCCGGGTGGCGCTCATTTTCATGGACATCCTTCCAGAGGAGGTTCTCATGAGGAAGTTTACCATCGCCGCCATCGCCGTGCTCAGCATCGCCGGCTCGGGCGCGGTCTATGCCCAGTATCATCGTCCGTGGATGTTCGAGCACATGGGCCACATGCGCATGAACCCGGAAGATCGCGCTGCCTTCGTCGACGCGCGCATCGCCGCCGTCCATGCCGGGCTGAAGCTGAACGCCGACCAGGAGAAGCTGTGGCCGCCGGTCGAGGCCGCCGTGCGGGAGTTCGCCAAGCTACGCATCGACCGGGCCAACGCCCGAATGAATGCCGGCCCGGGCGATGCCGACAAGCCGGATGATCCGGTTGCCCGCCTGCGCCAGCGCGCCGAGGACATGGCCGCGACCTCCGCGGCGCTGAAGAAGATCGCCGATGCCGCCGATCCGCTCTACAAGACGCTGGATGAGGGCCAGAAGCGGCGTCTCGCCGTGCTGACCCGGCACCGGGGCCCGTTCGGCGGCGGTGGCGAGGAGGGCTGGCACCACCGCTTCATGGAACGCGGCATGGAACGCGGCATGGACCGCTTCCATGACGGCGACCGGGACGGCGGGCCGGACCGCGACCGGGAGGGCCGCCTTTGAGCGGGCCGGGATTCCCCTGGGATTAGCCCTCGCGAAGCCGCTGGATTCCAGCGGCTTTTCGCATTTTTGGGCTTGTGGACGAACCCTTGGAAAACCTTCGCCACATCGCTTGCCATCCCCGAACTGCTTTGCTAAACGACCGGCCTCGCAAGGCTTTGACCGCCTTTCGGGCGCATAGCTCAGTTGGTAGAGCAGCTGACTCTTAATCAGCGGGTCCCAGGTTCGAGCCCTGGTGCGCCCACCAAACATTTCAACGACTTAGCAACGGCGCAAAGTTGTCATTCTGACAACTCGTCACCTGCTCATTCTGACAAATTCCCCCTTTCCGTTCTCGATTTCAGTCTCTTGCGTCCTGCAATCTGACGTTGTGTCTCGGTGTCCTTGGCATAGCGAAGTAGAGCCGCGGTGCTCTTGTGAGCGCCCAATGCGCGCATCTGTGCGTCGGTCAGACCGGAGTCCGCACCGTCAGTGTGTCCGCCATGCCGAAAGCTTGTGAAGGTGAGATCGTCAGGCAAGCCGGCGGCTTGGCATATGCGGCGCACCTCGGCCTGAACGTAGCGCATCGGATTGCGCCCGCCGGTCATCCACGGAAGGTGGACCTTCTTCCGCCGATCCGGATTGTCGCGCATCACAATCAGCGTCCCAGTTCGCTTCACGACTTCAAGGCGCGTCATCATCTCCGGCCAGAGAGCCGTCCCATCCACGTCAAAGAGCGGGATGGCAACCTTCTCGGTTTTGCGGTTCTTGTGGTGCCAGGCGAGAACATGATCAGGCCGGTCGGCGGGTCGATAGTCAGACCAGGCGAAGCGACCGAAAATATCTTCCTCACGGACCAGCCAATAGAACGCGATCATGGCAGCAGCGCCAAGCGATGGACTACCATCCGCGTCAGCAGCAGCGACGAATTGATTCAGTTCGGCGAGTGTTGCCGACCTGTTTTGCCTCGGCTGATATTCAATCTCGAGGCCCTTGAACGGATTGGAAGCGGGCACCACGCTGGGGTGGATGCGATGCGCCACGTCCCACGCGCGCTTGCACACCGTCATAGAGAGTAGGGCGCTCCGGTGCCGCGTCCTCCCGTTCGCGCCGACCTTCAGTTTCTCATAGAGGCGATCGACTGCACCGGCGCTGATGCTTTTGACGTGTAGAGATCCAAAGCGGCGGCCGTCCTTCAACATGTACCGCGCAACGTCGTTTAGCGCGCGATCATAGCTTGCGCGGGTACGGGGCGGCCGCTTGGTGAACTTGTTGCTCGATCGGTACGCTGCGACCAGCCAATCGAACGAACCACCAGTGCGCGGGGCTTTGCCACGTCAGGCGATCGATGATTACTTGCGGGTGACCGGCAGAAAGTCAGGCGAATACCTGTTCATTGGCCGGCGGCGGACTGAACACATGACGACCCGCCAGTATGCCCGCCTCCTATCACACTGGATCGCTGACATCGGACTGGACCCGCACCTGTTCGGGACGCATTCCCTTCGCCGGACCAAGGCAACCTTGATTTACCGGCGAACCGGCAACCTGCGAGCCGTGCAGCTCCTCCTGGGGCACACCAAGATCGAGAGTACGGTCCGATATCTTGGCATCGAGGTCGACGATGCCCTCGCGATAGCAGAACAAGTTGACGTTTGAACTCGGGGGCAGAGCAGACGCGCTCTGCTTTGCCCTCACAGACGGCTCCGGGCCAAAACAGGAAGTCGGTGCGTTCTATTCCATCACTTCGTCGTCACGGGCAAGGAGTGATGCCGGAACCCAAATCCGAGCGTTTTTGCTGTCTTCATATTGATCACGAGTTGAAGCTTGGTGACCTGCTTTAGCGGGTACGTCTTGAGGCTTTTCGCCGTTCAACACGCGGCCAAGATATTCCCCCACTTGTCGGAAGGCGTCGGGGTAGTCTGTTCCGAAGCTCACCAAAACGCCATCAACGCAAATTCGCGGCGCGGATATACAGTGGGTATCGGGTATTGAGCTGTCAGATCGACAATCGCCCTTCGACTTCTAAGCATGAGGTTGTCGGCCGAAACAAACAATGCGTATGCCCGTCCGCTACTTCGCCGCGGAGTTGTTCAAGAGCAAACTTTGATACTTCCTGCGAATGCTTGTCCGGTGGTCGCGGACCGTGCCTGGCTGGATGTTCATGCTCTCGGCTATAGCATCAAGGTCCATATTCATGACCAAGCCTTCCAGCACAGTGCGCTCTGCCGGCGTCAGCTTAGCGACAAGAGCGGCCAGCGTATCCCTCGTTTCGACGCGGACCGCAGGGTTCTGCCGGGTGTCCTCAACCGCAAGGGCCGGCGGCGCATCAACTGTCGTGTGAGCGGAAATCACCCTTTTTTGACGAAGCTCCAGCCGAGCTTCATCTGTAATCTGGTTCTGCAGAATGCGTTGGACATAGCCACCCATTTCGCTATCTGTTTTGCCCGAGAGCAATTGGCAGTTCTCCCAGATCTTGAGCATGACCTGCTGGGTAATGTCGTCCGCGCTAACACGTCCGAAGGTCAAGCCGTTGCGCAGCTCACGCTCGGCATTTCGTTTGACAACGTCTCTCAGCGGGCCGGCGGCGGCGTTCATACAATACGCTCTCACATCCGAAGCAGAGATGCGATAGCGCGGGTTAAACATTGCCGGGTCAATCGGCACTAGCGGCACCAGCCGCTCGCCAAATCCTGCTGCTCGCGGGCCCGCGAGGAACTCCGAAGTCGCAGGCCGGGCTTCCAGCACCCGTTGCGCAGAAGTGCTGCGCGGCAGAGGCGCCAAGCTGAAAACGCCAGTGACAAGGGCAACGAAGATCAGAAAAGTGCGGCTGTTCATGGTGCGTCGTCCGATGAATGGGGGCGCAGTATTTCTACTGCGCCCAGTTTCAACTGCTTACTTTTTGAAGTCGATGGAACGGCCATGGATGATCTGGAGCTTGCCGCCATCGGTCGCTTCGGTCTGGCCTTCGACTTGGACGCGGTCCGGGGAGATCGTGCCGTTCGAGTTGTGGATCAACTCGGTCTTGCCGATGCGGATGCCGACGCCGCCGCGGGTGCTGATCTCGAACGCGCTCGCCGGCGAAGCCACCGCCGTCGTGATGATGAGGACCGCTGCGAAAACATGTTTCATGGAAGTCGTCCTTGTATCTTACGAAGTCAGGACCGCCCTGCTTCTAACCCCCATAACGGCAGTCGCTGAAAATTTTCGGGGGGCGGAGATCGAATTTTTCTTCAAGCAAAAACAAAGAGTTGACCGAAACTTCCCGGCCGTTCATCGGCCCACCCGGCTGTTAGTATTGAAGCCAAGCTTACAGAGGATGGTCACCCTCAGCATCCCGTTCGCAGCGATCCGCGATTATTCTGCATCGGAAGGCGAGTCGGGACGGGCGCAAGACATCGAAGCGCGTAAACGCCCGCCTACTGGTCAGCAATGGGTCAAAAGCGCCGGTTCGAGCCTCGGCCGATGACTTCCGGTCTGCCCCCGACTTCGGACATGTCGCTGCGCCGCGCAAACTGTCGCGAAGGGCCAGAAGCGGTCATTCGAAATTTTTCTTGAGTCAGTCTCTGAGGGCCGTCTTGCGACACCCGGCGAAGCGAAGCACCTCGGCGATGGTAGCGGGAAAGGCCGTGCAGCTTTGCAATGGGGGCTGCCGCACGGCCTGGGAGCGGTGATCAGAAGATCTTAGCCGCGCTCTGCAGCGTGATCCAGACCCCCCATGCTAGCGGGATGCCGACAAAAGCCCAGAACAGTGCGGCCTTCGCGTCGAGTCCGCCAAGCCCGATTCCAAACGAGCCGGCGGGTCCCGATGCGCTCGCGCTTGCGGCGGCCGCCTGCATTCTCGCGACTTCCGTCTCGCGCATGTGCCACTTCGGGTCGACCGGCTTGATCAGGTAGTTGCAGATCAAACCTGCGACCAACATCGCGCACAGAATATACATCGTGGTGTTGTAGAGCTGGTCGGGCTTGACGCCGGCCGCGAGCTGGAATTCGCGGATATAGTTCACCACGACCGGGCCAATAATTCCCGCTGTCGACCATGCCGTCAGCAAACGGCCGTGGATTGCTCCGACGTACTGGGTACCGAACATGTCGGCAAGATACGCCGGAACGGTCGCAAATCCACCGCCATACATCGACAGGATGATGCCGAAGCCGAGGACGAACAGCAGCTTCGAACCCATCGCCGCGAACGTCGGAGCGAGCGCGTAGAGAACAATACCCAGGATGAAGAACGTGTAATAGGTGTTCTTGCGGCCGATCTTGTCGGACAAGGACGCCCAGAAGAAGCGGCCGCCGATGTTGAACAGCGACAGCAGACCGGTGAAGCCGGCCGCGATACCCGCGATCGTCGCTTTCTGGGCGGCTGTCAGTTGATTGAAGCCGACATCCGGCAACCCGATCAGTTTGCCCGCGAAGATTTCCTGGAGCATCGGCGACGCCATGCCGATCACGCCAATACCCGCCGAAACGTTTAGGCAGAGCACCCACCAGATCAGCCAGAACTGGGGAGTCTTGTGCGCGTCCTTGAGGTGCACGTTATACTGCGAGATCATCGAGTTGGTTTTGGCCGGCGTTGTCCATCCCTCCGGACGCCAGCCCGCCGGCGGCAAGCGATAGCGAAAGGCTCCGACCAACATGAACACGAAATAGATGACGCCCATCGCAACGAAAGTCTCCCAGACACCGGCCGAGGTCGGCGTCTTGAAATAGTTCATCAGAAGGTTCGCAAGGGGCGCGCCGATCATTGCGCCGCCACCGAAGCCCATGATGGCCATGCCGGTCGCCATGCCGCGGCGATCGGGAAACCATTTCACGAGCGTCGACACCGGCGAGATGTAGCCGATGCCGAGACCAATACCGCCGATGACGCCCGAGCCCAGCCACAACAGCCAAAGCTGATGCACGTAGACGCCGATCGCCCCAAGAAAGAGGCCGCCGCACCAGCACAAGGCGGAGACGAACCCGGCCTTACGCGGTCCAACCCGCTCCAACCAGCCACCCCACACCGCTGCGGCAATGCCGAGTAGCACGAAGAACAGCGTGTACATCCAGCCGAGGCTCGCAACCCTCCAGTCACAGGTTGTCGTGAACAATTCCTGGACGAGGGTCATGTCGGGACAGGTCTTCGGTGCCGTCAGTCCAAGCGCGCGCGACAGCGGCAGCCAGAACACACTGAAGCCGTAAGCCATGCCGATGCAAAGATGAAGACACAGCGCCGCCGGCGGGACCAGCCAGCGATTGAAGCCCGCTCGCGCAATCGTGCGTTCCTTGTCGAGAATGCCACCTCCGGCGCGAGGTATGGCTCCAACACTACTGATCGTCGTCATCGAAATTGTTCCCCTGTAGATTCCAAGTTCCGGGCGGGTTTGCCGCCCACGATCCCTGCATTCAATTCGCGGCGCGAACTTGATTGCAGTCGGCACGTTCTCGAGATGCGCAGGATCGTCAAGCGCATTCGACAGCCCCGCAACGGATGTGTCCGGACGTGCAGGCTGCAGACGCCGGGTCTAGCGGGCGCCGCGAGGCACGACAGAACTCCGCAATTGCTTGCGGAGAAATCGATCGGCACTAAGATTCGATGTGTGTCGATACGATGGAGAATTTCTTTGCAGCGGCCTGTGGCGTCAGCGTCAGCCAGTTCATGCTCGCCGCCGAACTGATCGCGCGGTTCACAATGGAATATGCTAAAGCTATCGATTTGCCTCTGTGAGGCGGAGCATCGGACGGGCTGCAGCTTCGTCCGATGCTCCGATACTCATTCAAGCTCGAGCGATCGGTATCGACCGTTTTCGTCAATCGTCGTTCCCCAGATCTTGTGCGACGCCTGGTGTTCCGCACGGCCGAAATTGAGGGAAGTGCCGAGACCCAGATCGAGATTGTGCGTATTCTCAAGAACGTCGACCAGGCTTTCGGTATCGAGCTGCGGGCCCGTTCGTTTGAGTGCCTGGATCAGGACGTTGGCGGCAATGTATCCTTCAAGCGACACGTAGTCCGGCGACTCGCCTGGAAAATATTTGGCGAGCGCGTTTTTGTATTCGAGGACAGCGCTTGAATAGCCGCCAACCGCTGGAACCACTTGCGTCACGATGACGCCGCTGGCAAAGCGCGGCCCAAGCAGCATCAGTTCGTCGGCAAGTGCGGTGCTGCCCACGAACGAGACGTTGGTGTAAACCATTCCAGGAAAGACATCTCGCGTCTTCTCGATGAACTTGGCGGCGGCCCGGTAGGTTGCAACCATGACCACAGCCTTGATCACGCCCTTCTGCGCCTTTAGCTGATTGACCGCGTCGTCGACGTCCACCGTATTCCGCTTGTAGTTGAGCCGAAGAATGGAGGCGTCGTTCAGGCCGAGCGAACGAAACGCCTTTGAGACGCCCGCAAATCCGGCGTCGCCATAGGCGTCCTGCTGAGCGAATACGGCGATTTGTCGGGGCTGCAGCCGACGCAGCTTCGTCAAATAGCGGACGGCAGCGTCGGTCTCCTCCGCATAGCCCGCGCGATAGTTGAACACATAACGATCGGGAGGATCGTTGCGTATGACATTCGCTCCCGTGAACGCGCCGAAGAACAATGTCCGCCGCTCGAGCGCGTAGGGGACTGCGACGGCCGCGGTTGGCGTTCCAACATTTCCTATATAGCCGAAGACCTGATCCTTCTCGTAGAGCTGCTTCATGGCTTCGAGAGTGCGCGTCGGCTCGTAACCGTCGTCCGCCGAGGTCAGCCGGAGCATCCGGCCCTCCACGCCGCCGGCGTCGTTGACCTGATTGAAGGCGGTATCGATCCCGAGCTTCATCTGCCGTCCGAGTTCCTTCGCTGGACCGGAAAGCGGTCCCACGATCCCGAACCGGATTTCGTTTGCGGTCACGCCGCGCGAGGTGGAAGCGAGAGCCGCTCGCGGCAGGGGCGCCGTTGGCGCCGTCGCGGCAGCGGCTGGCGTCGGCCCGATCGCGCTGATCAGCGATGGCGACTTTCCGGGAAGCGACTGTTCGAGATCGGCAAGCTGGCGTTCCGCCGTTCTGCAATTGGTCCGACCTGCCGTCAGAGCATTGCGGCCATCTACGACATAGCGATCGAGCAGCCGCGAAAGCTCGTCGCGCTCGGCCTCGTTGGACGCATTTGCCCTGATCACCGTCTGGAACTTGTCGACGATGGACTGAATCCGGGGGCGCGCGACGTCCGGGCAGGCCAGCGCCGAACCAACGATCGGTCCGATGCGGCCCGCCAGGTCGCGCACGATGTTCAAATTATCGCTAGGCGCGGCGCCCGCGGCGGTCGCGAACAGAGCGCCAAGTGCAGCCGCTACCGAACGCAAACGCGAGCTCCGTACGGCCGTGATGTTGGATCCGATATCGGGCATCGTCGGGGCCTCCGTATATGCCATTTCAATCATTGAGCTGTCTCGGCGGAACGGTTTTTTGCCGCCATTGCATGAATTGCTGGAGCAGCTCCTGGGACTGCTCGGGCGTGACGGCCTGACCCGCGCTCTGCTGTGGCCGCGCGTCTTTCACCGACTGCACGGCCGCTGCAAAGGACGCTGCAATGCTCGACTCCTGGGAGGTCTGAACCCTCGATACAATGAACAGCGCCGCGACCGCCGAAACGCCAATCGCCGCAGCCCCGAACAACACCTTGCGCCGATTCCGACCGCGCCTCGGCGTCGGAGGCACGTCCATGACCTCAGGCTCGAGCGGCCGACGCAGCGATTGGTAGACCGCATTCTCAAGCGCGATGTCGACTGAAGTGGGCCGCTCGGCGTGCGCGCTGTCCGGTCCGGAGAGCAGTTCGTCAAGAGTGGATACCGGCGACCTTGGCATTTCGCGCAATCGGCGGGGTGCATAGTAAAGTGGATCGTGAGGGGTCGTTCGGCCTTGTTCACTCAGGGCACTCATACGCTACTCCTGTGATGCTCTGCTCTTGTGGATTGGTGCTCTCGCTGCGCTGGCAAAAGTTGAAGGCAAAGAGGGCGGCGCACGGAAATTTCCGGCGTCTCAATCGAACCGCAACCATCGATCGGGAGAATCTGAATCAAGACGTCGGATGCCGATCCGACATCGCGGGATGCCATACGCATCTGACCGCGACCAAAAGTTCCAAACTTCACCGCCCCACCGATCCCCGTCGCCTCAATTTCGACATCCATTCGCTTGCTCAGCGCA
The DNA here is from genome assembly GCF_001641695.1 of Bradyrhizobium neotropicale. Lineage (GTDB taxonomy): Bacteria > Pseudomonadota > Alphaproteobacteria > Rhizobiales > Xanthobacteraceae > Bradyrhizobium > Bradyrhizobium neotropicale. The sequence goes on along the minus strand of NZ_LSEF01000037.1, from coordinate 5,001 downwards.
TGGATATTCCGCGCAAATGCCGCGGAACTCACTCGGGTGTGATGGAGTTAGGGCGCGACATTATTAAGTTCGAATCGAGGCGGAACCGAGTTGAGATTTCGTCGGCTGTGGTGGTTCTTCGGACTTTTGGGGACATACTAGTATCGGGCTCCGAAATCCCGGTTCCACTCCCCACCCGTGATCCAATGGGCGTGGGGCAGACTGATCCCATATGATCGCCGGAGAAGCTTGGATTTGTCGAACGTAGGATTTATTCGAGGCAATATTTCGAAAGATGTTATTGAATCGCGAGTGAAAGAGGTTGCTCGGCTAAGTCTGCTTCCACGGCTGAAGGGTGCGCGGGCGGCGTCCAGCTCGCCACTTGATGTCCGCTAATGGGATGGTCCGGCCGTGCTCCGGCCCTGCCAGCACGAGAAGCTGGCAAGGGGCGCTCAAGACAAGGAGCACGCCATGTCTCAGAAACTCAACGCGGCGATCGCCGTGATCGGCATCGATATCGGCAAAAACTCGTTCCACATCGTGGGTCATGATCACCGCGGTGCCATCGTGCTGCGGCAGAAGTGGTCACGCGGCCAGGTGGCAACGCGGCTCGCCAACCTGCCGCCGTGCTTGATCGGTATGGAGGCCTGCGTCGGCGCCCATCATCTCAGCCGCAAACTCCAAATGCTTGGCCACGACGCCCGCCTGATGCCGGCGAAATACGTGCGCCCGTATTCGAAGGGACAGAAGAATGACTTCCGAGATGCGGAAGCCATCGCCGAGGCTGTCCAACGTCCGACCATGAAGTTCGTCGCGACCAAGTCCGCCGATCAGCTCGACCTTCAGGCCCTGCACCGCGTCCGCGATCGATTGGTCGGTCAGCGTACCGGCGTCATCAATCAGATCCGTGCGTTCCTGCTGGAGCGGGGCATCGCCGTGCGGCAAGGCCTGCATGCCCTGCGGTTCGAGTTGCCGGGTATCTTGGCAACACGCACCGATGTGCTCTCGCCTCGCATGTTGCGCATCATCGAGGGGCTGGCGGAAGACTGGCGGCGGCTGGATCAGCGTATCGAGGATCTATCCAGCGAGATCGAAACACTCGCTCGTCAAGATGAGGCCTGCCAGCGACTGATGACGGTGCCTGGCATTGGCCCGATCATCTCGAGCGCAATGGTGGCCGCGATCGGCGCTGGAGACGTGTTCTCGAAAGGCCGCGACTTCGGCGCCTGGCTTGGACTTGTGCCAAAGCAGATCTCGACCGGCGACCGCACGATCCTCGGCAGTATATCAAGGCGCGGCAATCGCTACCTGCGCGCGCTGTTCGTGCAAGCCGCATGGGTTGTGCTGGTCAAGGTCAGGTGTTGGGAGCGCTATGGCCTCAGCTCGTGGATCGAAGCCGCCAAGAAGCGATTGCACCACAACGTGCTGGCGATCGCGCTCGCCAACAAGCTCGCCCGGATCGCCTGGGCGGTCCTCAATAAGGGACGCGCCTTCGCGTGCGTCAAGACGGTAGAGACGGTGTCCTGACCTGCGTGATCCTCGCGCCGTGCGCGGCGCCGTCAAGGCGCGGCCTGGCAGCAGCAGAGCAAGACGTCAGGACAGCACGACGGCCGGCCTTGACGGCCCCTTGCGCGCGGCGCGTCTGCGCGCGCAGGCCGGGACGAAGGAACGACCGCCAGGCACGAACAAAGGAACAGCGCGACGTGAGGAGCTATCGATGACGTAACAACACCCTTACCCGCCGAGGTCTGCGAGAGGATGAGACGACGATGGAGAATCGGTCTTCCCGGCGCATGCGAACACTGGTGACCCAAATGGCCCGGTCGAGGCCTGTCCGCTAATCAGATCACATGCGCGCTGATATCCATGATGGCCCGGAGCACTGCGCTCCAAGCAGAGGCCGGATACATTGATGCAAGACCGCATCTACTGGACGTCGAAATCTTCTTGCACCGCACGGCCGGACCATACACTTGGGTCACCAGCAGTAATGCTCTAACCGATCAGAAGATTTCCGCTCTGCCCTCAGAAGCCGACATCACTTTTATCGCCCCAGATTAGACGACGTGATGCTCGACGCGCGTCCGCGCCTCACGGCCTAAATCCCTCGATTTGCCGGTCGCTAATCAGCACGGCGCGATCGTGGAATTCGTGCACGAATATACACGTCAAGAAGCGCTGGAAGGCCAGCATCATTAAATGAAAAACCCCGGGGTGATGCCCCGGGGTCTCTCTTATTGTGGCCAACCGAATGTGGCTCCGGTCTCGAACTGGCATGACAGGGTCGACCATGCGGTGCCGTTCACCAGAGACTGGAAGCGATGATTTCTGTAATCGGCTTCACAAGAATGTGGCACATCTCTTGCTGCAATTTTGTCGCTGGGCAACGAGGATGACGACGAGAGGCACGTCCCGGCGCGTGGCAGCCCCTTAATTGTCACTTTCCCCAGGGATGGTGCTCGAGGTCGCGAGATCGAACCAGTTCGGTGGCGATCTCGTGCTTGCTCTGTTCCGCTTCTGCGAGACGGGGCAGGCTGCGCGGCATTGATGTCGGCGGCTTGCGTCCCAGCATCACTTAAATTCGCTGCGTCGTCGGCGTGAGAGATCGCGGCTCAAGCCGCGGCGTTGACGAACGCGACCTCACAAGGATTAGCCACCTTCGACCCTTGGGCCTTCGGGCGCACAAAAAGGACGAGCCATGGACGAAACCCTCATTTACGACGTCGGCGCCCACAAGGGCGAGGATACCGAATTCTATTTGAGAAAGGGATTTCGCGTTGTCGCCATAGAGGCGATGCCGGAATTCTGCAATTCCATCGCCAACCGGTTCTCGGAACACGTCAAGTCCGGCGCCCTGTCGGTGGTCAATGTTGCAGTTTCGAACTCGCCTGGGAACGTCAGTTTTTATGCTGACGATCGTGTTTCGGAGTGGGGAACAACCAATCCGGATTGGTCCGAAAGAAACAGGAGATTTGGCGCAGGTACGGGGCGGACGTTGACGGTACCCGCTGCGAAACTGGCGGACATTTTGAAGCAGCACGGTGTCCCGCGATACTGCAAAATCGACATTGAAGGCAATGACCTCGAAGCGCTGGCCTCTCTGGAGGGACTTTCCGAGCTGCCAAAATTCGTATCCATTGAATCTGACAAGACGAGCTGGGAAAAGCTTATTGAAGAGTTCGAGACATTCGAAAAGCTGGGATACCGCAAATACAGAATAATGGATCAGTCACTTGTCTCCATGCAGACATGCCCAACGATTCCGAAAGAAGGAAAGTTTGTCGATTGGCGGTTCAAGAACGGAAGCAGCGGCCTTTTCGGAGATGAGTTGCCCGGAACATGGGTAAGCGCGCTTGAAGCCATCGAACTCTACAAGAGCATTTTTCGTGGATATGCGATCAATGGAGATCTTGGATTGTTCGGTGGCGGCGCAAAAAGCATGTTCAACATGGTCGGCAAGATTCAAGAGAAGGTTTTTCGTCTCAAGGGCTCTAAACGATACTTGAATCCGGCGACGCAGTTCCCGCCGCCCGGTTGGTACGATACCCATGCGGCCAGAGAGTGATTGAGATGTAGCTGCCGTTCTACGGCGTGAGCGCTCCTGATGTCCCGCTCATCCCTCAACAGCGGCACAAAAGATGGGGTAATCGGCTGGCCCAGCTTGTGGATAGCTGAATATTTAAGGTGCTGCGCTTCAGGCTGATGGTGAAAACGAGGTCCGTGGTGACGGCCTCAAGCATCAGGAGAAGCGCAGCATGGACCATTTTGCCGGACTGGACGTATCGGTCAAGGAGACGAGTGTCTGCATTTTGGATGATACGGGCAAGATCTTGAAGGAAGTGAAGGTGGCGAGTGAGCCCCAAGCGCTTCTGAAGGTTCTGGGGAATCCCGCCTACCGCTTCAAGCGGATCGGACTGGAAGCCGGGCCGTTATCGCAATGGCTGTTCAGCGCTCTCGCCGAAGCCGAGTTACCAGTGATCTGTGTGGAGACTCGGCACATGCAGGCGGTGCTGAAGGCGCAGATCAACAAGACCGACCGCAATGACGCGCGCGGCATCGCTCAGATGATGCGGGTGGGAGTGTATCGCCCGGTGCATGTGAAGACGCTACGCAGCCAGAAACTGCGTATGCTGCTAACCCATCGCAAGCTATTGCAGTCGAAGGCCATCGCCATCGAGAACGATCTGCGAGGGACTTTGCGTAACTTCGGCCTCAAGGTGGGCATAGTCGGAATGGTGAGGTTCGAGGCCCGCATCCAGGAGCTTGTCGAGACTATTCCCGACTTGGCGATCCTGGTGGAACCGCTGCTCGTCGTGCGGCGGGCGCTACGCGAACAGATCATCATCCTGCACCGCCGCTTGCTGGCCATCGTGCGCGACGACGAGGTGTGCCGGCGCCTGATGACGACCCCCGGTGTCGGCCCGGTGGTGGCGCTGACCTATCGCGCGACCGTCGATGTGCCAGCCCGATTCCGAAAATCCAAGTCGGTCGGGGCAGTGTTTGGGCTGACGAGCTCCAGATATCAATCAGGCGAGATCGATTGGAGCGGCAGGATATCGCGCTGCGGGGATGAGATGATGCGGGTGATGCTCTACGAAGCAGCGCAGAGCATGTTGCATTCGAAGAAATGGTCCTGGCTCAAGGCCTGGGCCATGCAGATCGCCAGGCGTCGCGGAATGAAGAAGGCGATCGTGGCCCTGGCCCGTCGGCTGGCCGTCATCATGCACCGCATATGGGTCGATGGCACCGAGTTCCGGTGGACCCGGGAGCCAACCGCGACAGCAGCATGAAAACCGTTCAGGATCAAAGCCGATAGGAGGAAACTCGAGATCCACCCAGCAGTGGAAAGATGTCCCTCGCGGGACGATGGATGAGGTGAGTTCGCATGTCCGCTTGAACCTGTCGTTCAAACTAACGACAAGGCCGCGCAAAAGATTGTTCTACTTCGTCCTCGAATCCCATGATGGAAGGGCCCTGGTGCCGATTCCGAAGAGAAGCGCGAGCCCGTGAGCGACATCGACA
>NZ_LSEF01000036.1:79330-86855 GCF_001641695.1 Bradyrhizobium neotropicale | reverse complement strand
GGGCGGATTCAACCGCTCGTCGCAACACTCGAGCAAAAGAGGTTGCGATGGAGAAGCGTGTGCGGACAGATCGTCCCCGAGAGGTCCTACGAGAAGATTATAGACCGTTCTGGACTGCGATTGCCTTGGGGCGATCGAGCGGGGATGCTGCGGTTGAGGCCGGGGTGTCGCCGTCGGTCGGAGTACGCTGGTTCCGGAGGGCGGGCGGTATGCCGCCAACACATTTGTCGCGATCGTCCAAACCTCGGTCGGAGCGCTACCTGTCGTTCGCCGAACGTGAGGAGATTGCCATCTTGCGCGCGCAGGGGCATGGGGTGCGAGCCATCGCTCGTCAGCTCGGCCGGCCTCCATGCACGATCTCCCGTGAGCTCCGTCGCAATGTGGCGCGCCGCCATGGCGCTCCAGAGTACCGGGCGACCACGGCACAATGGCATGCTGATCAGTCCGCCCGACGGCCCAAGTTTGCGAAGTTGGCAATCAACCCGACCCTGCGGGATTATGTGCAGGACAGGCTTGCCGGTATGATCGCTAAGCCAGACGGGGCGCTCCTCGTTGGCCCGAAGGTCGTGTGGAAGGGCCGCCGGGCGGTGCATCGGCAAAACCGACGCTGGGCGACGGCATGGAGCCCGGAACAGATTTCTCGGCGACTTCGGCTCGACTTTCCCGAGGATGAGACGATGCGCATCAGTCACGAGGCAATTTATCAGGCCCTTTATGTGCAGGGTCGAGGAGCTTTGCGCCGTGAACTGACGGCCTGCTTGCGCACTGGGCGGGCCTTGCGGATGCCGAGGGCGCGCGCCCGCAAAGGCAGAAGCTTCATTCCTTCCGAGATCATGATCAGTCAACGTCCGGCGGAAGCTGCCGATCGAGCTGTGCCGGGTCACTGGGAAGGTGACCTCATCATGGGCCTCGGTAGTTCCGCGATCGGCACTTTGGTGGAGCGCACGAGCCGTTTTACCATTCTGCTGCATTTGCCGCGCATGACCGGTCAGGAACAGGATGCTCGCGTGAAGAATGGACCTGCACTCGCCGGACATGGCGCTGAGGCGGTGCGAGACGCCATCACCCGCGCAATCTTCACCATGCCCGAGCGACTGCGGCGGTCTCTAACCTGGGATCAAGGAGCTGAGCTGGCTCAGCACGCGCGTCTGAAGATCGATGCAGGCGTGCAGGTCTACTTTTGCGACCCTCACAGCCCGTGGCAGCGCGGCACCAACGAGAACACGAATGGGTTGCTGCGCCAGTACTTTCCAAAGGGGACGGATCTCAGCATGCACGATGCCGATGATCTGGAGGCCGTGGCTCTTGCACTCAACACAAGGCCCCGCAAAACCCTCGGCTGGAAAACACCGGCAGAAACCCTCGACGAATTGCTCCGAGTGAGCGATACACGGAGTGTTGCGACGAGCGGTTGAATCCGCCCAGTACGCTGCGGCTTCTCCGTGAACCTCGCTGTCTCTGGAATACTGGGTCGCCGGTCAAGCCGGGCGACGATTTGCTGAGAGAGACGTCAATCCGGATGCAAGCTGAACTCGCGGGCTCAGCCCTGCCCGGCTTTCGCCAGCTCGACCTCGACGCGCAGCTCAATTTCGGAGAGCACGGCATCGAGGCCGGGATCGCCTGAGGACGATTTCAAGTTCGCCGCAGCATCGCGCAGGCGCATCACGGTCGAGGCGTCGAGATTGCCGGACAGAAGTCCCATCTTGAGATCGTCGAGCACGTCGAGCGCGGTCTTGCCGCGCGCGACCGAGCGCTTGCGCCGCTCGACGGGATCTTCCTCGATGCCTTGCAGCGCGAGCAGTGCATCGATGTTGGCGGCGGCCTTCGGCGCGGCTGCGGAACGTGTCTCTTGCGCCGACGAGGTGTCGGGCAGCACGAAGGTGCCGGAGCCGGTTCGTCTGGCCTGGCTGGCCGGCGATCCAAGCGTGGTGCCGTTCGGTCCGTAGATGCGCATCGAAGCAATCCGGGTGATCGATGCGTCAGCTTGGCCGGATTATGGTTAATGAGGCGTAAACAGTCCGGCAAAATCTGCCGACAGGCGGCAGTTTCGCGCCTCAGGGCGAACGCCGGCTGACGCCGGTCCAAACAGGTTTATTCAACCTATTCAACCGCCTACCCCCTCTGCCCCAGGCTGGCACAGCGCTCGCATGGAGAGGTTCGGACCAGCTCGTCATGGGAGTGTCGCAGAAGGTCCTTCGATTTGAGGAGCCTCGGGGAGCAGAGGATGCCAGGCGTTCGTTGGGTGAGGATTCTGGGAGTGGCCTGCGCCGCGCTATCTGCGCTGGCGTTGTCGGTCAATTCGGCGGCCGCGACCTCGCGCATCAAGGACCTCGCCAATATCGAAGGCGTGCGGCAGAACCAGCTCATCGGCTATGGCCTCGTCGTCGGCCTCAACGGCACCGGCGACACGCTGAACAACATCCCCTTCACCAAGCAGTCGCTGCAGGCGATGCTCGAGCGCATGGGCGTCAACATCCGCGGCGCCACCATCCGCACCGGCAACGTCGCTGCCGTGATGGTGACCGGCAATCTGCCGGCCTTCGCCACCCAGGGCACGCGCATGGACGTCACGGTGTCGGCACTCGGCGACGCCAAGAACCTCCAGGGCGGCACCCTGCTCGTCACCCCCCTGCTCGGCGCCGACGGCAACGTCTATGCGGTGGCGCAGGGTTCGCTCGCGATCTCCGGCTTCCAGGCCGAGGGTGAAGCGGCCAAGATCGTGCGCGGCGTGCCGACGGTGGGCCGCATCGCCAACGGCGCCATCATCGAGCGCGAGATCGAGTTCGCGCTCAATCGCCTGCCGAACGTGCGCCTCGCACTGCGCAACGCCGACTTCACCACCGCCAAGCGCATCGCGGCCGCGATCAACGACTATCTCGGCGTCAAGACCGCCGAGCCGCTCGATCCCTCCACGGTGCAGCTTGCGATCCCGCCGGAGTTCAAGGGCAACGTGGTCGCCTTCCTCACCGAGATCGAGCAGCTCCAGGTCGATCCTGACCTCGCCGCCAAGATCATCATCGACGAACGGAGCGGCATCATCGTGATGGGTCGTGACGTCCGCGTCGCCACCGTAGCGGTCGCGCAGGGCAACCTCACCGTCACGATCTCCGAGAGCCCGCAGGTCAGCCAGCCCAACCCGCTGTCGCGGGGCCGCACCGTGGTTACGCCGCGCACCAGCGTCGGCGTCACCGAGGACGGCAAGAAATTCGCCGTCGTGAAGGACGGCGTCTCGCTCCAGCAGCTCGTCGACGGCCTCAACGGCCTCGGCATCGGCCCGCGCGACCTCATCAGCATCCTGCAGGCGATCAAGGCCGCGGGCGCGATCGAGGCCGACATCGAGGTGATGTGATGCAGACGGGCATGATCAACACCGCGCATGTCGCATCGTCCGCCTTCGCCGTGCAGAGCCGCAACGGCCGCCCCGATTTCGAACTCGCGGACGCGCTGAAAAGGGTCTCGCCGCAGCAGCAGGCCAGGGCGCAGAAGACCGCGACCGATTTCGAGGGCATGTTCCTCAACGCAATGTTCTCGCAGATGACCTCGGGCCTGAAGGGCGAAGGCCCGTTCGGCAGCACGACAGGCACCGGCGTCTGGCGCTCGATGCTGACCGAGCAGTACTCCAAGAACTTTGCCAATGCCGGCGGCGTCGGCGTCGCCAGCGAAGTCTACCGCACCCTCATCCTGCAGCAGGCGAAAACCGTCCGCACGGCATAAGGTCCAACGACATGAACCACTTCAACGCATCACGTCAGCCGATGCCGGCTCCGCGCCAGGCCGCCACGCCGGGCAGCGCCGAGGAACGCAAGCTCGCCGAGGACCTGATGGACGCGATGAACGCGCTGCTGGGATTGATCGAGCGCGAGACCGAGTTCGTGCGGGCCGGCAAGCTGCGCGAGGCGATGGCATTCGAGAGCACGAAGCAGGAGCTGTCGCGACGCTATGTCGGCGCCGTCAGCCAGCTGAAGGCGAACCAGGCGCAGCTTGCGAAATCCGCACCCGAACTGCTCTCGACGCTGCACCGTCACCACGACGCGTTCCGCGCGATGCTCCAGGTCAATCTCACCGTGCTCGCGACCGCGCACGCGGTGAGCGAGAGCGTGGTGCGCGGCGTCAATGCCGAGATCCAGAAGCGCAACGTGCCGAACACCTATACGGCAGCAGGACGTCGCGCAGCGCCGGGCCCCCGCCACATCACGCCGCTCGCGGTCAGCCGCTCGCTCTGAGAGCACGCGAAAACAAGCGACAATTTTACGAAAAACCGCGCGGCGATGTCGCCGCGCGGTTAGGCACGTTTCCTAACCGGACCTTCAATCCTGGTACTTCATGGTTGCGTGATTAGAGGGGTTGGGATTTGACTCAGACGAGGCAACCAGGAGGCTGCCATGAGTACAGATTTCAGCATCAGGCCGGTGGGGATACCGGCCCCCGCGCCAATCGTAACGACGTCGAACGCGGCGGCGAACGACGCCGTGCAGACCGATCTGCCCGTGAGCCAGACAGTGGCCGCGAGCGATACCAGCGCGGCCGTGCGCAACGATTTGCACAACAACGACAACATCTCGCGCCAGGTCGTGTTCGACCAGGCGGCCGCGTCCTTCGTCTTCCAGGTCGTCAACGAGAATACCGACGCAGTGGTCAACCAGTTTCCCGACGAGGCGATGCTGCGCCGGCGCGCCTATTTCCATGCACTGGATTTGAAGTCCGAGCCATCGCGTCCGCTGAATACCGATCTCAGCGCCTGACGTTCACGTTGCGCGGGTGGCGACGGCCGTATCGAGATAACTTGAGCCGGTCGCGGGATCGGTCACGACGTTCCTGATCTGCGCCTTGCCGTAGCCGGTCAGCATGAACTTCGTATTTCCGAAGCGAAACGACGAATCCTTGATCAGCACCTGCTGGTACTGAGACGTACCAGCGCTGTCGTAGTGCACCTGTGCCCGAAAGCCGTCGACCTGCGAGATGTTGAGCGAGAACTTCTTGCCGTCGGGATAGGTACCGGTCCAGCTGCCCTGATAAAGGGTGGAATCGACCGCCACGTATTTCGTGTTGCTCGGGACCGAATTACCGGCCGACTTATACGAGCTTGACAGGATGCCCATCAGGTCGGCCATGACAAGGCTCCGTCACGGACGGCCGGACAGGCCGGCAGCAATGTTCCTGTTGATCTCGATCAGCGGGCGGAAGTGATCGAGCTGCGGGCTCATCTGCAGCGCCGCGGTCTGGCTCAGCACGAACACGCTGATGTTGGCGATCTTCTGCCTGACATCAAGCGGCTGCGGATTGGTGTCGCGCATGGCCTCGCTCAGGAAGATGGTCCAGAGCTTGCGGTTGAACATCAGCGCCTGCGTGGTCTGCTCACTGAAGGGATCGGCGCTGTTGATCGCATCCTGCAGCTTGTTGGCGGCCTTCAGCAGTGTCTGCGCCTCGACGTCGCGAGGAGACGCAGTGGCCGTGGCTACACGCGCGTAGGCCGAAGCAGCAGAACTCGACATTCATCACCCTGGAGGTTTCCTCGCCCGTTATCAAGGCTTAAGGATTTCTTTCCCAACCCTAGGCAGCACCGCTTAAGATTTGCTTACGTGAGACTGCGGACGGCCTCCGGACAATTACGGGTCGCGGAGTCCACCTTCATCTCAAGGCTAAATCCGAGTGCGCGCACTGTAAACGATCGCGTCCATCATGCGCTGATCTCAGCTAATCGACAGTTAGCGATCTCGCTCAAAAGAACGGCGAAGCCTTGGCTTCGCCGGTGTTTCATCCGTCGTGTTCGTCGGCCTCGCGCTTAGCGGAGAAGCTGAAGCACGCTCTGCTGTGACTGGTTGGCGAGCGACAGCGCGGAGACTGCGATCGACTGGCGCGTCGAGAGCGCCTGGCTGTTCGCCGCTTCCTCGTTGGTGTCGGCAAGCGTCAGGCTCGAGGAGCCGGTCTGCAGCACGTTGATCAGGTTCTTGCTGAAGTCCTGACGGATCTGCACGATCGAGAGGTTCGAACCAAGCGTCGACGCTTCCGAACGTAGAGTTGTGCTGGCCGCGTTGAGCGAAGCCAGAATGGAGTTCGCCGAATTCGAGTCCAGGAAATCAATGCCCTGGTTCAAGGGCGCAAGGCTGAGGCCGGCGTCGTTGAGCGTCACGCCTTGAATGGTCAACGTCGAACGTCCCGTTTCGTTGAACACGAGCTTGAGCGTATCGCCGTTCAAAAGGTTCACGCCGTTGAAGGAGGAGTCTTGCGCGGTGGTGTTGATCTGCGCGAGCACGTTGTTGTACTGCGCGACGAGATTGGCGCGCGTTGACTGCGAATTCGGGTCCGCGACGGGCGGCTGCGCGATCAGACCATAGAAGGGCTGACCGCTCGCCGCCGCGGTGCCACCGATTGCGCCGATCGTCAAGGAAGCAGCATCGTTGGAGGTCACGATATTGAGGTGACCCGTCGGGTCGATCGTTGCTTGCAGATTGTTCGACGCCAGCGCCGCATTGAGCTGATTGAGCGTGGAGACCTGCCCCGTGCCTGTGCCGAAGGTGATGTTGGTGGGGGTGCCGGCACCGGTCGCGCCGATCGTCAATGTCTTGCCGCTGAGCGGGGGCGGGACGCGGGCCGTGGTGCCGGCGCTGAGGCCGAGCGCTGCAAGCACGTTACCCGAGCCGGAGATCGCAAGATCCTGGTTCGTACCGGTGCTGAGCACGAGCTTGCCGCCGGACACGGTCGAGGCCGTCCCGGCTCCGGTGATGCCGTCGATCGCGCTCAGCACGGACTGCACCGTGAGGGTGCTGCCGGCGCCGATGCCGATCGTGACGTTGCCGAAAGAGTCGGTGGTCGAGGTGGTCTGCGAGGTCGAGAAGGTGATCGTGTGGCCGTCGACGGTCAGGACCGAGCCGTTAGTGATGGCGGTACCGAGGTCGTCTGACGCTGCACCCGCTGTGCCAACCAGCTTCGTTGCCGCCGAGATCGGGGCCGCAGAAGAGGTGTTGTCGTTGTTGACGACGGTGCCGGTAACCGTGTTGTTGGTGTAGGCGGTGCCCAGCAGGTTGTTGGCGGTCGCGCCGGTGATCGCGGCCGCCGTCACGTTGGACTTGGGCGAATAGCCCGTCGGGCTTTGCAGCACCTGGCTGGCGATCGACTTGGCGCTGTCGACCAGCTTCTGCAGCGAGGTGATGCCGGTATTGGCGGCCTGCAGCACCTGCACGCCGTTGCTGATGCCGTCGAGGAGATTGCTGATGTCGCTGGCGCGATTGTCGAGCCCCTGGGCGGTGAAGAAGTTGGTCGGGTTGTCCAGCGCGGTGTTGACCTTCTTGCCGCTCGCAAGACGCTGCTGCGTGGTGGCGAGCAGGTCGGCTGTCGACTGCAGCGACAACAGGTTCTGGCGAACTGATGCCGAGAGAACGATGTTGGACATTGGCGGATCTTCCTCTTGAAGCGCGACGCTGTACGAATCGGGGCTCGCCGATCGGGGAATCTACTTTTGTCCAGTTTTAGAGGGCGTCCTTTAAATTAAGGTTAATGGCGGCTTAAGCCGCAAGGTTAACGGCAG
>NZ_LSEF01000036.1:0-79282 GCF_001641695.1 Bradyrhizobium neotropicale | reverse complement strand
GCAAAAGCCCCGCCGCGATGCCTCGAGTGACGATTTTAATCGCGTATCAACGCAGAAGCTGCAACACGCTCTGCTGCGACTGGTTGGCCAGCGACAGCGCCGAAACCGCGATCGACTGGCGGGTCGACAGCGCCTGGCTGTTGGCCGCTTCCTCGTTGGTGTCGGCCAGCGTCAGGCTGGACGAGCCGGTCTGCAGAACGTTGATCAGGTTCTTGTTGAAGTCCTGGCGAATCTGCACGACCGACAGGTTCGAACCCAGCGTCGATGCTTCGGAACGCAGCGTGCTGCTGGCCGAATTGAGCGTGGTCAGGACCTTGTTGGCCGAAGCGTTGTCCAGGAAGTCGGTGCCCGAGGTCAGGGACGAGATGCCGAGACCCGCGGTGTTGAACGTCACGCCGGTGATGCTCAGCGTCGACTTGCCGGTTTCGTTGAAGGTCAGCTTCAGCGTGTCGCCGTTCAGCAGGTTGACGCCGTTGAAGGAGGCATCCTGCGCCGTCGTGTTGATCTGCGCGAGCACGTTGTTGTACTGCGCGACCAGGCTTGCGCGCTGGTTCTGCGAAGTCGGATCGGCGACCGGAGCAGCCACGGCAGAGCTGTGGAACGGGCCGGCGCCAGTGATGGCCGTACCGCCGAGCGTGCCGATCGTCGAGGACGCCGCGTCGTTCGTGGTCGTGATGGAGATCACACCGGTCGAGTCGATCGAGGCCTGCAGGTTGTTGGCCGCCAGCGCCGAATTGAGCCCGTTCAGCGTATTGACCTGGCCAGCGCCGGTGCCGAAGGTGATGCTGGTCGCAGTGCCGCCGCCGGTGGCGCCGATCGTCAGCGTCTGGCCCGAGATGGCGGGCGGCGTGCGAGCAGTGGTGCCGGCCGTCAGGCCGAGAGCGGCGAGCACGTTGCCCGAACCCGAGATCGTGAGATCAGAGGTCGTGCCCGTGCTCAGCGTGACTTTACCAGCCGCGACGGTCGAAGCCGTGCCGGTACCGGTGATGGTGTCGATCGCGGTGAGCACAGTCCCCACTGTCAAGGTGCTGCCGCCAGCGCCCGTTTTGATGCCGATGGTGAAATTACCGGCGGCGTCTTGGCTCGAGGTGGTCTTGGTGTTGTCGAACGTGATGGTCTTGCCGTTGACCGTCAGGACCGAACCGGTGGTGATGGCGGTGCCGAGGTCGTCAGACGCAGCGCCCGCCGTGCCAACCAACTGGGTAGCGGCCGTGATATTGACCGCGGTGCCGGTGTTGTCGTTCAGCACGGCGGTGCCCGCGACCGTGTTGTTGGTGTAGTTGGTGCCCAGCAGGTTGCTGGCGGTCGCGCCGGTGATCGCAGCCGAGGTGAAGGTCGACTTGGTGGAATAGCCCGTCGGGCTCTGCAGCACCTGGTTTGCGATCGACTTTGCGCTGTCGACCAGCTTCTGCAGGGAGGTGATGCCGGTGTTGGCGGCCTGCAGCACCTGGACGCCGTTGCCGATACCATCGAGCAGGTTGCCGATGTCGCTGGCGCGGTTGTCGAGGCCCTGGGCGGTGAAGAAGTTGGTCGGATTGTCGAGAGCCGAGTTCACCTTCTTGCCAGTCGACAGACGCGACTGGGTGGTGGCGAGGAGGTCGGCGGTGGACTGGAGGGAGAGCAGGTTCTGACGAACCGATGCGGAGAGAACGACGGACATACTGTTACCTTTCTGGTAGCTACGCGTCCTATCTGACCCTGATTGGTCAGACGACCGCCGGACCGTGCGTCCAAGCCTCTAACAATCCGTGAAATGAAACCGGCACTTTCGCTGCGTCGGCGCCCTCAGTCCCCTTCGAGAGAGCTGCAGATGGAACCAAAGCCCCGCCATCATCCTTGAAATCATTGGATTTTCAGTCGACGCCGCAATCGTTTACGACCCGTTAACCATGTTGCGCAAGGATTGCTCCCAAATCGGCGTCCATCGCCCAAATATCGTGGGCGCCCGGCCCGTTACAAAAGATTTGATGGAGAACAGGCATGGCTCTCAAGGTCGAGCTCAGACCACACGAGCGCATCATCGTCGGCAACTGCGTCATCACGAATACCGACCAGCGCGCCCGCTTCCTGATCGAAGGCGAGAACGTTCCGATCCTGCGCGAGCGCGACATCCTTACGCCGGAGACCGCGAACACGCCGGCCAAGCTCGTCTATCTGGCGGTCCAGCTCATGTACATCTCGCCGGATCCGGCGACCCAGCACGGCACCTACTTCAACCTGGTGCGCGACATCGTCACTGCCGTGCCGAGCGCCTGGCCGATCATCGAGGACATCAACAACAACATCATGGGCGGCGACCTCTATCGGGCGCTGAAAGACGCTCGCAAGCTGATCGCCTATGAAGACAAGCTGCGCGAACAGTTCGACGCCACCCATCCCAAGGGTGACGTCAAGGGTGACGTCAGCTCGGCCGCCTGACGCGCGGCTTCCGTTCGACCACGACTTTCCGTAAAAGACAACGGCTCCGGATCATCTCCGGGCCGTCGTCGTTTCAAGCTCTCCTCCGATCATTGCACCGCGAGCGGCGGCGCCTCGGTCTCGATCAGAGCGTCGCCCGATCGCCGCGCGCCGAACTCCAGCACGGCTGACACCAGCGCATCGATGTCCCTCTCATCGGTGCGGTGATTGACGATCGCGGCACGGATCGCGAACTTGCCGTCCAGCGTCGTGCTCGACGGCGCCGCAATGCCGGACTCCTGGACATCGGCGACGATCTCGCGATTGATCGCGTCGTCGGCGCGGTAGCGGAAGCAGACGATGTTGAGGTTCACGGGCGCGAGCAATTCCAGCCGCGGCTCTGCGAGCACGCACGCCTCGAGATATCTTGCCAGCGCGCAGCTTCGCGCGATCACCGCGCCAAGCCGGTCGGTGCCGAAAGTCTTCAGCGTGAACCATGTCTTCAGCGCACGGAAGCCGCGCGACAGATCCGGACCGAGATCACAGGGCCAGACCGCGCCGGCCGCAAGCCCCCTCGCCTCGCGCCGCAGATACGCCGCCGGCTGCACGAATGCCTGCCGGTGCTGCTCGCCGTCGCGCACCAGGAGGAAGCCGGCGTCATACGGCACCTGTCCCCATTTGTGAAAATCGAGCGCGATCGAATCCGCAAGCTCGATGCCGTCGAGCACTGGCGCAAGCTCGGGCGAGAGGATCGCGAGCGCGCCGAATGCGCCGTCGACGTGAAACCAGATGCCCTCCTCGCGGCACAACGCCGCGAGTGCCTTCAGATCGTCGATCGCGCCGATGTCGACCGTGCCGGCGGAGGCGACGACGAGGAACGGCTTAAACCCGACTTCGCGATCGATCGCGATCTGCGCGCGCAGCGCGGCGATGTCGATGCGATGATCGGCGTCGACATCGATCTTGCGCAGCGCGTCGGTGCCGAGGCCCGCGATATCCATCGCCCTGGAGATGCAACCATGCGCGGCCTTCGACGTGTAGGCCGTGAGCAGCGCCCTGTCATTGCCGATGCCGTGCTGCCGCGCCAGCGTGCCGAGGGCGCTGCTACGCGCCACCAGCACCGCCATCAGATTGGCCATCGACGTGCCCGTGACGAAGATGCCGCTCGCGCTCTCCGGAAAGGCAAACAGGGCGCGCATCCACTCGACGATCTGGCGCTCGACCTCGATCGGCATGTGATCGCGCCCGCCGAGATTTGCGTTGAGTCCCGCTGCGAGCATCTCGGCGAGCATGCCGACCGCAGTGCCGCCGCCGTGCACCCAGCCCATGAAGCCGGGATGCACGTTACCGGTCGCGTAAGGCGACACGCTCTCGGAGAACTCGCGATAGACGTCGGCGAGATCGCTTGCCTGACGCGGCACGTCAGCCCTGAACTTCGCGCGCATCTCGTCGGGGATCGGCTGCCAGACCGGACGCGCGCGGACGTTGGCGATGCCGTCAATCGCCTCGTCCAGCATGCGATGGGCGAGCGTGCGAAACTCGTTCCAATCCTGCGGATCGAGTGACGCGCCGGCGGCGGCGGCTTGCGTGTCGCGGATGATCTCGTTCATGTTGCACTTCCCTCGCCGGCCCTCGCCTGGCGCGTCAGCATGGCCGTGAATGCCGCGAAGATCTTGCGCATCTGCGGCTGCTTATATGGAAACACGTCCGGCGAATCCATGTTGTGCACGACGGCCGTGTTGTCGGCCTCGAAGATCAAGAGCTCGCCGTCTTCGTTCTCGGCGCAATCGATGGTGAAATAGTCGAGACCGACACGCCTCGACATCTCCGCCAGGGCGCCACGATGACGCGCGGCGAAGGTCTCGTCGAAGTCGCGCATGAAGGCGGCCTCTTCCGCGCGCTTCTCGTCGCTGAACGCCATGTAGGCGTTGAGGTACCAGATGTCCCAGCGGTCGGCGATCGCCATGTGGCAGGCGTAAGGCTTGCCGTCGACCATGGCGAGACGATACTTGCGATAAAGCCCGTCGGCGCTCGCATAGTCGACGAAGCGCGCGACGAAGAATTCCTGTTCCTGGCGGCCAGCGAGATAAGCAGCAAGCGCCGTGGCATCGTCGAGCTTTGCGAGGCCCACGCCGGCATGCGAGCCACGCGGCCGCGCGATCATCGGAAAGCGAAGCTCGCCGGTAATGTCTTCGCAGCGGATCGCACCTTGCGCAAGCGCCGACAATTGCGCGTGCGCGGCGTTGACGGTTGCGGGAATGTCGAGACCCGCGATGCCCGCGAGCAACCGGTGCAGCTTGTCGCGATCGAGACTGGCGATGCGGTCCGGGCGGTTGAGCAGCGGCCGCGGCCAGCGCGGTGCCGCCTGCTCGATCGAGGCGAGCGCTTCACGGCATTCCTCGGAATCGGATGCGATAACGATTGCGATGTCATGGTCCGGCAATGGGTCGGGCAACCCGACGCCCTCGACGACGTAGAGCGTCATCAGCTCGATGTCGGAGCCCTCGAGCAGGAACTCGATCGGCGTATTGCCGCCCATGTCGATGGCGGCCGCCAGCGCAAGGACGCGCAAGGCGGGCTGGGTGACCGCGCAGGGCGAACGAAACAATTGATGAAAGGCGAGAATCTCCGACTGGATCGCAAGCCCGCCCTCCTTGTCGCCGAGGAGCTGGGCAATCAGCGACAGATCGAGTCCTTCGCCGGCCTGCGCGGTGCCTTCCGCGATGCGGGCGACGAGCCGGTCGCGCAACGGACGCAGATCGACGCCGTCAAAGGCCTGATGGGTCAGCCGGGCAAAGCCGATGCGATCGGCAAAGTTCGGCACAGTCACGCCGATCGGCGCGGAAACGGGATGCTGCATCTCACACCTCGAATACGGATTTTCCCGGCGAAGCCGCGCTGCTCGCGCGATCAAGCAGCAGCTCGATCTTCACCAGGACGTGGGCGATACGATCGAGGACATGCTGCAAATTGCGTTGCGCCTGCGTCTTGTCTGCCGACCAGGCGTCGGTCACGTCTCGTGCGCCGACGCACAGGCGCAGCACAGCCTGCGGAGCCGTGTCCGGCTGCTCCAGCCGCACCGGCTGACCGATCAGACAGCACTGCGCCGCGACCTGCCGGTCCGCCGCGCTGCCGCTGATCTCCTCATTCATGTCGCGTGTCAAAGCGCGGTGGACCGCGCTGGTCTCGGCGATCGAGACCGGCTTGCCGTCGCGACGCAGCGCGAACGGAAAGATCGTGGTGTTAGCGAATTCCTCGTCGTCCGCGCCGGTCTTTTCCAGCGCCGTCCGAACGGCGGCGAGCGATGGCGTCAGCGCGATCATGCTCTCGATGCCGGCCGCGAGTTCGGCCAGCGCTTGGGTGCGGAAAGCTCCCGGCACGGCATAGTAGCTGCCGATCTCCGCGAGCGCCGCCTCCCAGCGCAGCCATTGGCCGAAATTCGGCCGGCGCTCGAAACGCGATCGCAGCGCCGTCCATGACTTCGGCCAGTCGCTGCGATCGGCATAGTCCAGGAAGCCCGGCGCGATCTCGACCCGATCGAGCGATCGCGAAAGCCCCTTCGGCACCAGCAGCGCGCCGCTGAAGGCGGGGCCGCCATAGAATTTGGAGCCGGTGATCAGCACCATGTAGCCGCGGTCGAGATAAGACCGCAGCCGCCGGCGCCCGAGCCGCATCTGGCAGCCATCGACGACGATCTGAACCTTTCCGGGCCAGCGCCGCGCGATCTCGTCGAGGCATGCCGCGCTCGGCGCGCGCCAGCCGAGCTTCGAGCAATCCATGATCTGGAGCAGCACGGGCACGCCCTGCGCGATCGTGCTCTCAATTGCGCGTAGCACCGCGCTGTCGGCATCTGCCCGCGGCGCAATTCCGGGAGCGGCATTCAGAATCGGCAACGCAATGCTGTCGCCGGCAAGCCCCGCGATCGCGCCGTCCTTGCGAACCGAGAAACCGCTTGCCGTCATCGCGCTGAAATGCCGCCCGCGCGCGGTATGCGCCATGCCGCTTCCGGTCTGGTCGGCACCAACCACGATCGTCACCGGGGCTGCGCCGAGCACCGCGCGCGCCAGAAACAGGGCATGAAGCTGGGAATCGGTGCCGGACGGCGAGAACACCACCTCCACCCGCGGCGAGAGCTGGAGGTGGCCGCGCAGCTCGTCGCGCATGTCCTCGCAGCGCGAGTCGAAGGCGACCTCCACTTCGTCGAACAGCGACTTGTGCACGAGCTCTTCGCGCGCGAGCGCGGCGCGGTCGTAAGCGGCCTGCGAGATCGGCGATGCCGTCGAGGACGCGAAACCCCAGACATCCGGTGACGGCGACAGCGCGCAGCCATAGCTGTTGAGGCGTGTGTGCGGATCGAGCGCCAGCCGTACGTCGCCGCCGGAGATGAGAAGCGTGTCGAGCGGCGTGAAGAGATCGCGCAGGCCATAGCGCGAGCCGCCGCCAAAGGAGCGTTCGGCTGCGTGCGAGCGGGATGCGCCGACGCTCATCCCGAAAGGCTCACGCCGCATCGGCCGCCGCCGCGGGCGCCGGCGTGAATTGCGAAGCGATGTCGCCGTGGAACACCGACGGCCCGACGTGATCGAGCGAGCTTTGGATGTCAGCCCAGATCTCGCCGCCGATGTCGGTCCAGCGCTTGCAGAAGGCGAAGTCCTCGGAAAGATAGGTGCCGGTGGCGGGATCGATCATGCATTCGAACAGCGCGAAGCGGTTCGGGCTCGCCGCCAGCGTATCATGCGAATGCTCGCGAAAGAACTGCAGCCCGGCATAGTTCGGATGGCGGCACATCGCCTCCAGCACGTGACGCCGGATCATCAGGAATCCGGTGCCGGAATAACGCACGCGGGTAAAGCCGTTGACCACCACGATGCGGTCGGGATCCTCGATCTCGAGCACATAGTCGAGAGAAGCCGCCGGCACGTCGGTCCTGCCCGCCGTGATCGCCCGCCTCGCCTTGTCCCAGTTGACGCGCTTGATCGGGTAGCAGCCGGCGACGACGTCGGCGCCGGATTCGATCAGCCGGAACACCTGCTCGGGCCTAAAGCCGATATCGGCGTCGACGAACAGGAAATGCGTCGCCTTGGGATCGTCCAGGAACATCGCGACCAGATTGGCCCGCGCCCGCGTGATCAGTGCATCGCCGTCCCGCAGGTGCACCTTGAGCTCGAGGTTGGACATGCCGTGCACGGCGCGCTGGAGCGCAAAGATCGAGCTCGCATAAATGCTCGAGACCTGCCCGCCGAAGCAGGGGGTCGCCACCACCAGTTGCATCCTGTCCGACATCGACGGCCCCACCCCGCTCAAATCCTCACCAAGAGGTAAACAGGCATGGTTAACGGCGTCTTAACGCTCCCTTACAGGAACTTGACGAGCGAGAGCTGCGCGAGCTTCGCCGTGGTCTGGTAGGAGGCCTGTAGCGCGTTCTGGAGCGACAGGAGCTCGCTCGCCACTTGGTCGGGAGAGGCCGACTCGGCCTGGTCGATGATGGTCTGGAGCTGCGCCTTGGCCTGGGTCTGGCGCGTCGTCGCGTCCTTCATCGTGTTCTGGGCCATGGCGATATCGGTCTGGATGTCCTCGATGCGCTGCTGCCCGGGCTGCTGCGTCAGCGCCTGGGTCACGCGCAGGCTGAGCGCCGAGACCTGCCCGCCCGAATACTGCCCGGTCTGCGACGTGGAGAACGTGCCGAACACGGCAATCGCCTGCAGCTGCCGGCGGATCGCGTCCTCGTCCGCCTGCGCGCCGTATTGCACCGTGACGGAATCGTCGACCCGTGCCATGGCGGTCGAGCGCGGCGAACCGGGGCCGTCATTGCCCCGGTACCATTTCACGGTGTTGGCGGAGCCGTTCACCAGCGTGGTGGCGGAGCTCGCGGGCGAGGAGCCGACGCGCAGCGGCGGCTGTGTGGCGGTGATCGGGGACGAGGTGAAACCGAGTTTGGCCAGCGCCGCCGTGTTCGCGCTCGAGATGTTGAGGCTTGCCGCGTTGTCGGTGTTGATCGTGATCACACCGCCATGGACCGTCGATGGTTTCGAGGTCCCGGTGATGGCGTCGATCTTGCCGAGCAGGGTCTGAATGCTGTCATTGGTGTTGATATCGACACCGAAGGTCAGGGTCGTGCCGTTGACCGTGATCTTGTCGCCATTGGCAAATCCGGGCGCGATCGAGTCCGACGAAGCCGGCCCGGAGAGCAGCGTCGCGCCGGTAATTGGTGCGGGCACCTGGCTGGTGGCCGGAGCACCCATCGCCGAGCTTGTCGTGTTGAAGAAATTGTCACCGGCGGTGACCGCGGATGCCGCCACCAGCGACGTGTTGGCAAGCTTCTTGATCGCGGTGTTCAGAGCCGTGTCGAGATTCGTTGCCGTATTGGCGGGGTTGACCGGGACGCTCGCATCGATCGCAAAGCTGCCCGCCGGTGTCGGCGTCGCGGTGGACGCGGTCAGGTCGATCTGCTCGGTCGAGCCGTCCGGCAGCGTGAACTGGACGCTCAGCTTGTCACCATTGTTCGGATTGACGCCGTTGAGGTTGACCGAGAACGACACCGGCGACCCGCTCGGGCCAGTCACGGTTGCGCCGGTCAGCGTCGAGGAGACCGCTGCGATCTTCAGCCCGAATGGCGAGGTCGGAGAGTCTTCAGCCACGTTGATCACGCCTGCCGTCTGCGTCTGAACCAACCGTCCCATGCCGTTAACGCCGAGATCGGCCGCCTGGCGCTCCGCCATCACGGTCTTGAAGCCGGCCTGAGTGGTGGTGCCGTTGATGATGTCGCTGGCGTTCGCCACCGGCTGCGTGTTCACCGCGGTTCCGGAGAACAGATAGCGGTTGCCGGACTGCGTGTTGAGCACACCGACCATCGAGCCGAACTGGGCGGCAGCAGTATTCTGCGCGACGGTCTGTCCGTTGACGTTGAGATCCTGCGCCGTGCTGGCCGAGCCCTTCTGCACCGTATTGCGGATCGTCGTCAGCGATTGCAGCGCGGTGTTGGCGAGGTTGATGTTGACGTTGACGTTGGTGATCGTGTCGGTATAGGCCGCGATGTTGGAAAGCTGCGCCCGCGAGGCGATCGCAAAGCCTTCGTTGGCTCCCATGCCCGAATAATTCTGCGACAGCTTGCCCGTGGAGAGCTGCGTCGACAGGTCGGTGAGCTGCTGATTGATGTTGCGGATCTGCGCGCCGAGGACCGACGAAGAGTAGTTGATACTGCTGATCGACATCTTTCAGAGCCCTGTACTGGTTACACTTGAGCCTGGAGCAAGGTGTTCATCATGCTCTGCACCACCGACATGACGTGAGCGTTGGCTGCGTAGGCATTCTGGAGCTGGATCAGGTTCGACATCTCCGAGTCGATGTTGACGCTGGAGGTCGAGTTGAACTTGGCCTGGAGCGTCGACACCACGACGCTCTGCCCTTGCTGAAGCTGGGTCGCCTGCGTCGACGCGTTGCTCTGGACGCTCAGGAACTGCTGGAGGTAGTTCGAGACGCTGCCGGCAAAAGGCTGGCTCGCCGAGCCGAGGCCGGTCTGCGGCGAATAGGAGAACACCGCCGTGGTGAGCTGCGAGTAAAGATAGTCCGATCGCGTGGTGTCGCCGGCCGGCGTCACCGGCGAGGTGTTGTAGACCGACAGCCGGGTCGGGTCGGTCACCAGCGACGTGTTGACGGCGATGCGGCCGGCAAGGCCGGTCATCTGCGAGCCCGATGCCGTGATCGCGCCGGTATACAGCGCCTGGCCACCGTCCGTGAACAGCGGCAATTGCGGATTGCCCGAGGTCAGCGAGGAGATCGTCTTGGTGCTGGACGACGAATTGACCTTGGTGAAGCCAGTGTTGTCATCGGTGATCCGCAGCGTGGTGGCAGTGGCCGGCGACGGCGCGGCGGAGAACGTCAGATGCGTGCCGGCAAGTGCGGTGTTGAGCGCGGCGGCGATCGCACCCATGCCGCCGGAGAAGTTCACGCCGACCTGCATCGGGTTGGCATTGGT
This sequence comes from Bradyrhizobium neotropicale, assembly GCF_001641695.1. Classification (GTDB taxonomy): domain Bacteria; phylum Pseudomonadota; class Alphaproteobacteria; order Rhizobiales; family Xanthobacteraceae; genus Bradyrhizobium; species Bradyrhizobium neotropicale. The sequence continues at coordinate 68,913 of NZ_LSEF01000036.1, read as the reverse complement.
CGCGTTCTGGAGCGGCAGCGCCGCCGGATCGGTGACGTTGATCAGCGTGATCTGACGCTGGGTGTTGGTCGTCGTGTCCGTATAGGTGATGTTGACGGTATTGCCGGGCTGCGCACCGGCGAGGTCGACGTCAAAGCCGGCCGGCGGGCCGGAGACCGTGCTCCCGGCCGTCGTCTTGTCGGACAGCGCGCTCGACATCGTCGCGGCAAGCTGGTCGATCTGGTTCTGCGCCTGCACCAGCGTCTGGTCGCGCAGCTTCAGATCGGCCGCGATCTGGCCGGAGGAGACGACGTTGTTGGCGGCGACGTCGACCTGCGAGCCGTTCGGCAGCTTGATGGTGAACGCGCCGACGCCGGACTTGGACTGATCGGCGTTGTAGAGCGAGGTCGCCGTGAGCGCGCCTGCCGGTGCAAAGGAGAATTGCGAGGCAAGCCCGGCGCCGACGAGCTGGATGCCGGTGTTAGTGAAGATATTGGCCTGGTTCGAACCGTCGGTGACGACGCGCACGTCGACGTATTTCGATAGCGTGTTGATGGCCTGGTCGCGCTGATCCATCAGCGTGGCGGCCGATGGATCGTTCGGTGACAGGCCCTGCAGCTTGGTGTTGATGTCGGCGACCTTCTGCATCGCCGCGTTCGCCTGCTGCGCCGACGTGCCGAGATCCTGCTCGACATTGGAGCGAAGCGACTGGATGCCCTTGGTGGTGGTGTTGAGCTGCTGCGCCAGCGTCTGCGCCGCACCGAGAGCAACCCTTTGCGCCGACGACGAGCCGGCGCTCGTCGACAGCGCCTGCAGCGACGAGGTGAAATTGTTCAGCGCGGTTTCGAGCGTTCCGTCATTGCCGGGCGTGCCGTAGACATTCTGAAGCTGCTTCAGAATGTTGGCCATCTGGTCGGCGTAGCCGCTGCCACCGGTCTCGGTGCGCAGCTGGTTCTGCACAAAGGTGTCGAGTTCCCGGCTGACGCCAGTCGTCATTGCCGTCGAGCCGAACTCGCCGGTGGAGACCTCGATCTGGTTCGGCGTCTGGGCGACGTAGCCCGGCGTCTGCGAATTTGCGACGTTCGAGGAGACGATCGAGAGCGCGGCCTGGTTGGCACGCAGGCCGCTCATCGCGCTGGCAAGGGCTGAACTCAAACCCATGTTACTTGCCGCCTTTGGTTACGTTACGCGCCGATCAGCGCAACACGTTCAAGAGGTCCTGCACCATCGAATTCGCCGTCGTGATCACCTTTGTGTTGGCCGAATAGGCCTGCTGGGTCACGATCAGCTTGGTGAATTCGTCGGCGATGTCGGTGTTGGATCCCTCCAGCGACGAGCCGCTGATGGTGCCCGAGGCGCCGGCGATCGCCGGGCCCGACTGGTCGGTCACGGCGTAGGCGCCGCCATCCATAGCCTTCAGGTAGTTGGTGCCGTTGAAGTGGGACAGCGTCACCGAAGCGAGATCGAGGTTCTGGCCGTTGGAGAAGGTGCCGACCACCAGGCCGTTGTTGCTGACCGCGACCGAGCGGAGCTGACCGGCGGCGTAGCCGTTCTGCGTGATGGTGTTGATGGTGACCGCGCCGCTCGTGCTGGCATATTGCGTCAGCCCGCCGGAGGAGATGTTGAAGGCGACCGAGCCGAGCGACTGGCCGCCGACGGTGACGTTGTTGAGGGTGATCCCAGAGCCGCTCGGCGAGGTCAGCGAGCCATCGGCAGCAAATGTGAAGGCCTGCCCCGAGTTCGTCCATGCGACCTGCGAGTTGGTCGTTGCATTCGGATCGGTCTGGTAGAACAGGTTCCAGGTGTCGGAATGACCCGTGCCCAGGGAGGCGCTGTCGGTCTTGGCCCAGCGCAGTTGCAGGTTCACCGGCGTGCCGGCCGCGTTGTAGGCCGTCACCGCGCCACCGCTGATCGATTCCTTGGTGAAGGTCGTGACGTCGCTGCCCATCACGGTGCCCGTACCCGCGGTGCCGCCGCCGCCGCGGTTCTTGGAGACGGCTGACGTGAAGCCGAGCGCAGCGAAGGCTGCGGTGTTCGAGCTCGACACCTGGAGGGTGGGGTTGGCGGTACCGGTGTTCAGCGTGATCACGCCGTTGGCTATCGAAGACCCCGTCGCGCCGCTGAGCCCGTCGATCTTGAGCAGCAAGGTCGAGATGGTGTCGGTGATGCTGATCTGGTTCGGGCTAGCTGGCGTCGTGGCCGTGTTGACGAAAGTCAGCGTACTACCGTTCACCGTGATGGTATCGGGGGGAGGCCCAACCGAGAAGCCCGATGAAAGGACTTCCGAACCGCCCGGCGTCGCAGCGCCACCCAGCACGGTTGAGCCGGTGATCGCAGGCGTGGACAGCACGTTGCCGCCGCGCGTGACGCTGCTGAGGCCCAGCGTGGTGGCCGCGCTGCCGCTGATCGCGAGGTCGACGTTGGTGCCGCTTGAGATCTGGATGTTGCCGCTGCTGTTGATCGACGCGGTGACGTTGTTGCCGGCGCCGCCGGCTGCTGCAATCGCAGCAAAGATATCGGACATGTGCGTGGTAGCGCCCGAGGCCACACCGATCGTGGTGCTGGTGCCGGTCGTCGTGACGCCCGTGGCGGTGCCGTCGAAGGAGATCGTATAGGCGCCACTGCCGTTGTTGATCGTCAACGTCTGGCCGGCCAGCGAGGCGGCGAGATGCGGGGTCGTGCCGGGATCGAGGGAGGTAGCGCTGTTTGCCACCGCCGAAGAGCTGTTCAGCAGCGCCACCGAGCCCGTCGCGGTCGTCGACGTATAGGCCGAGCGCAGATTGCCGGTGGCCGCCGCGCCGGAGACCTTCGCATTCGTATAGGGCGGGGGCGGCGTGCCCACGATCAGCGGGTTGGATCCGAAATCGGACGGGTTCAGCCCGCCAGCCGCGAGCAACGAGCCGCTCGCCGCCGTCGAGCTTGCCGCCGTGTTCGGCTGGGTCGGCAGGTTCGCCGCATACTGGATCGAGGTCGTCGCCTGCGCCGGGATGAAGTTGTTCTGGAATTGCAGCACCGTCGGAACGCTGCCGAGCGGGTTGCCGGTCTTCGGGTCGACCGCGACGCCCATGAGATAGTAGCCGGCGCCGTTGACCAGGTTGCCGTTGGCATTGACCTGGAAGTCGCCACGGCGGGTGTAATAGGTGACGCCGTTGAACACCGGCACGTTGTCGACGACGCCATTCGCCTTCTGCACCGAGAAGAAGCCGTCGCCGGTGATCGCCATGTTGGTGGCGACGCTGGAGGCCGAAATCGTGCCTTGCGTGGTGATGGTAGCCTGGGCATGCGCGGTGACGCCGCCGGCAACCTGCTTGTTGGGTACGGAGGCGTCGGGGATGAGGTCTTCGAAGCTGGTCCCGATGCCCTTGTAACCGGTGGTGGATGAGTTCGCGATGTTGCCGGAAATGTTCTGAAGCGCATAGGACTGCGCCTGCAGGCCACCCACCGAGGTGTTCATTGCATCGAAGATACCCATAACTTTGTCTCCAAATCCGATCTCGGCGGCGGGTCGAGCCATGGCCGCAGTCGGAGGAGACGTCGCAAGGCCTATGCCAATGCGGGTATCCCTAGTAAATCAATGACTTAAATGAACAGGCCCCGGCCAAATGACCGGGGCACAATTGCCGGGCCGGCAACAATTGCCGGGATTACATGGCGTTTTCGAGCGAAGTGGCTACCGGTTCGCGTGAAGAAAACGCGTCAAACAAAGGCGCCTCAGGTTGCCGATGCCGCGGCCGGGTGGAACACCAGCCCGAAACCGTCGATGCAATAGCGCAGTCCGGTCGGCTTCGGACCATCGTCGAAGACGTGGCCGAGATGGCCGCCGCAGCGGCGGCAATGCACTTCGGTGCGGACCATGCCGTAGGTGCGATCCTCGGTCTTGCCGACATTGCCCTCGATCGGCTGGTAGAAGCTCGGCCAGCCCGTGCCGCTCTCGAACTTGGTGTCGGAGGCGAACAGTGGCAGGTCGCAGCCGGCGCAGGCGAAGACGCCCTTGCGGTGCTCCTTCAGCAGCGGGCTGGAGCCGGGCCGCTCGGTGCCGTGGTTACGCAGGATCTCATATTGCTGCGGCGTGAGCTGGGCACGCCACTCGGCCTCCGTCTTCTCGATCTCGAACTTTTCCGCGGTCTTCTCGCCCGCCTCGGCAGGCGATCCTCGCAGCCAGCGAAAGGCCGAAAGGCCGAACAGGCCGGCGACAGTCGTCAACAGGATGCGGCGGTCAAACATCTCTTTCTCCGTGCGCGAGGGAGTCCACGCGCTGAGATACGGGCTCTAACGGCCGACGTTACACTGTCAGGCGGAGATTTTTCTCAACTTATTGGGAGACGGGTTCCTCCTCCCCGGCCCTGCTCGCCTCTGGAGCCCGTTCCCGCGGTGGGGCAGGCCGTACCGGCGGGTGGCCTGGGTGCAGGCGACGCGGACCGGTGCCAGCAGCCCGGTTGGCTTCGGCGAGCCGCGCCTCCCGTTCACGATCCTTGACCCGCACTTTTTCGCGGTACCGGGCCAGCGAGCCCGCGGCGGCGGAACTCGCCCTGCCCCAGATCCCGACCAGCTGTCCGGCTACCCTTCCCGTCGCGCCTCCCGCCCACACCAGCTCGAACGGCGAGAACAGCCGCCAGCGCTCGTCGCCCCACAGGATGCTGCGCGCGATCAATTGCCCGGCCATGGCCGAGGTGTTCATGCCCTGGCGGCCAAAGCCACTCGCCACCCACAGGCCTTTGCGCAACTGGCCGATCTGCGGCATGCCGTGCACGGTCTGGCCGGTGGCGCCGCCGAACATGTCGGCGATCTCGACATTGCCGAGCTCGGGGAAGATGTTGCGGATCCGCCGCTTGACGGCGCCGGCGAAACGCTGCGGGCGCGCGGCCCAGGTGGTCTCCGGGCTCTCCCACATCAGCCGGTCGCCGTCGACGATGCGGAAATGGTCGACGCCGTCGGAGTCCATCACAGATCCCTTGAACGCGATGATGTCATGGACGCGCTCGCCGAGCGGTGCGGTGATGCCGGCATAGCGTGAGACCGGCAGCAGCGTCTCCGACAGGCGCTTCAAAGGCGCGCCGAGATGGATATTCCCAGCGAGCACGATGTGGGTCGCACGCAGCCGTGCCGACGGCGTGACGATACGCTTGCGGATGCCGGAATGATCGATGCTGACGACCGGCGTATCCTCGAAGATCCGCGCCCCCGCCCGCCGCGCCAGCGCCGCAAGGCCATGTACATATTTGCGGCCGTCGACCTGGAACGCCTTGGGGTAGTGCACGCCGTGGAAGTAGTGATCGGTCTTGAGCACGTCGCGCACGCGATCGACCTGCCAGCCTTCGACCTCGGTGTCGAAATCCTCATTGAGCATCTGCAAGCGGCTGATCAGCCGGTCGCCGGCATCGACGTTGGACACTTCCAGCACGCCGTTGCTGACGCCAATGCCCGGCATGTTCTCTTCGGTGGCATTGGCGCGGACGAACTCGGCGCCCTCCTTCGAGAGCGCCCACAATTCGCGAGCGTCTTCGAGGCCAATACGCTCGATCAAATCGGCAAGCGGCAGCGCAAAGCCCGGCATTACGGTGCCGAGCTGGTTACCGGAGGCGTTCCAGCCGATGTGGCGGCCTTCGAGTACCGCGACGCTGGCGCCGAGCCGGGCCGCCTCCAGCGCGATGGAGAGCCCGGCAAGGCCGGCGCCGATGACGCAGATGTCGGCATCGAGATCGAACGTCAGCCGCGCCCGCTCGCGAAGGCCGGCTTCTTCCTGGGACACGCTTGTGAAAGTCTCGCTCATGTCGTTTTCTTAAAGGACCGATCGGGCGCTTGTCACCTTGTCCTCAACCCGCGCCTGTAGATTATCCTGCACGCGAAACGATTCGAGAATGCCATGCGCCGTTTGATGCTGCTGCGTCACGCCAAGACCGAGACTGACGCACCCAGCGGCCGCGACCAGGATCGCCGGCTCGACGACCGCGGCCACAGGGATGCGGCGCAAATGGGCGACTGGATCGCCGCCCACCCCCCCTTCCCCGAGGTCGTGCTGGTGTCTCACGCCGTCCGGACCAGGCAGACCTGGGACATCGCCTGGGAGGCGATGAAGGACCGTGTCGCGGCGCCGCAGGTCGAAATCCTGCCGGAACTGTACGGCGCCGACCCCGCGCAGATCCTGGACTCCATTCGCACTGCAACCGCGCCCGCCAACCCCCGGCACCTGATGCTGGTCGGTCATAATCCCGGCATGCACGAGGCCGCCCTGATGCTGATGAAGGGCGGCGATCCGGCCGGCGCCAAGGCGCTCGCCCACAACCTGCCCACCGCGGGACTTGCGGTCTTCGACTTTGACGTCAAGGATTGGGAAGACGTGGCCTACCGCCGCGGCAAACTGGTGCTGTTCGTCAGCCCCAAGCTGCTTCGACTGGGATGAGACGCGCGGGCGCCGTCTCGACCGGTCGATCCGGCTTGATTGAGAGGGAGGCGCAGATGTTCAAGTCCATTCTCGTGCCCATCGACCTCGCCGACACCGATCTCGCAAAACCGGCGATTGCGACCGCGGCGACGCTGTCGCAGACCTGGAGCGGGACGATACGGCTGCTCAACGTGCTGCCGATGACGCCGGTGATGCTCGCCGAATACGTGCCGGCGGATTTCGACGAGCAGCAGCGTCAGACCTCCGAGGAGGCGCTCGCCATCGTCGCGCGCGAATCCGGCATCGAGGAAGCGCGCATCTCCAGCGTGGTGCGCCAGGGCGGCATCTATCACGAGATTTTGGAGGAAGCCGCCCACATGAAGGCCGATTTGATTGTCATGACCTCGCACCGGCCGGCGATGCGCACCTATTTCCTGGGATCGAATGCCGGGCATGTCGTGCGCTACGCCAAGTGCTCGGTGCTGGTGGTCCGGCACTAACCTCGGAGCAATGACGTGAAGAACTGGTGGCGCAAGTGGAGCCATGAGATCCCGCTCGCGATCGGCGATGCGCTGTGGGAGGTGCTGGTCGTACAGCTCGCGGCGCTGCTCGACCGACTGACATGGCGAAAGGTCGCTGCCCTCCTCCCCTTGGCCGTCCTGCTGATCGCCTATTACCACAGCGTGCCGCTCCCGCCCGCGCTGATGCTGGCCGGGGATCTCATCGCCTATATCGACATCTTCTCGGTGGTGTTGATGCTCAGCATTCTGAGCCGGGCTGCGACGATCGCGTTCCTGGTGAAGCGGGCCGCGGCGCGCGCTACGGCGCTGCTCGCAAGGCTTCGCACCAGCGTGCAGCGGATCGATGCCGGCCACCGGCGTAGCGCGAGTCCGGCGGCGAGGCCGCGCCGCAAGTCCAACCGCACTGAGGACGATCGAGACTTTGGCGCGGCATGGGGTCGGTACGCGATCGCCTGATCGCGGCGGTCTCAGAGATAACGCGTCAGCTCGGCTTTCACCTGCCCGTAGACGGCGTCCTCGATCTGGCAGCGCGTGATCCCGATGTCGCGCAGCGCGCGGTCGTCGAGCTCGTTCAGCGTCTTGATGGCGGAGCGGCGCTCCAGGCGTTCGAACAGGGCGTAGGCGCCGTTGGCGAGCGAGCGGAAAAATCCGCCTGATGAGGATGGGCGTAAACTCTGCCCGGCAGTTTGCGAGATCGTGGTCATTCTTCTTCTCCGGCGTGTCGTCCCGCGCGGCGAAGCCGATGCCGTTGGCGCACACGCCAGTGAGGCGCCTGCACCTTGTTGCCCTCGGATTGCTCTCGCCGTCCTCGGTTCAATCGCGGAACTTGATGGAACTTAAATGCTCCAGTACAATCCTCGGTGCAAGGAAAACATTGCTCTCGGTGCAATAATGTCCAAATTCGAGTACGTGAAGCTCGCCGATGCCATTGCGGCCGATATCTCTAACGGGACGTTAAAGGCCGGCGACCGGCTGCCGCCGCAGCGCAATTTTGCCTATGACCGTGGCATCGCGGTCTCGACCGCGAGCCGTGTTTATACGGAGCTATTGCGCCGCGGGCTCGTCGTCGGCGAGGTCGGCCGCGGCACATTCATCTCGGGCGACGTCAAGCGCGAGGTCGAGGCGCTGAGCGAGCCGCGCGATGCGCGCATCGATTTCGAGGTCAATTACCCGCTGCTACCGCAGCAATGGGCGATGATCGCCAAGAGCCTCGCGGGACTCGAGCGCGTCGACGCGCTCGAATCCGCACTGCGCGTCTCGACCAGCACCGGCACGAAGAGCGCACGCAATGCGGCGGCCGCCTACCTCGCGCGCAAGGACTTCACGCCGCACGCCGACCAGATTGTCTTCACCGCCAACGGCAAGCAATCGATTGCTGCGGCGATCTCCGCGCTCGTGCCCGCCGGTGGCCGCTGCGGCGTCGAGGCCCTCACCTATCCTTACGTCAAGAGCATCGCGGCGCGGCTCGGGGTCACCCTGGTCCCGATCGCGATGGACGAGTACGGTGCGCGTCCCGACGCGGTGCAGAAAGCGCATCGCGAGGCGCACCTTACGGCGCTGTACATCCAGCCCACGATCCACAATCCGCTCGGCGTCACCATGAATGCGACGCGACGCGCCGACATCATGCGCATTGCGGAGAAGCTCGATCTTACCATCGTCGAGGACACCGTCTACGGCTTCCTCGCCGACGAGACGCCGCTGGCCGCGCTCGGGCCCGACCGCTGCCTCGTGCTCGACAGCCTGTCCAAGAAGGTCGCGCCCGGTCTCGCGCTCGGTATTTTGGTCGCGCCGCCTCGCCTGCGCGAGAGCGTGATGAGCGCGATCAGGACCGGCGGATGGATTGCTTCGGGCCACGCGCTCGCGGCGGGGCAGCGGCTGATGGCTGATGGCACCGTCGCCGAGCTGACGCGGCTGAAGCGGATCGACGCCACGCGGCGCCAGCAGGCGGCGGCGAGGCATCTTGCCGGCTACCAGATCTCGGCCGACACGCGGTCCTATCATCTGTGGCTCACGCTGCCGCCGCATTGGCGCTCGCAGACCTTCGTCGCTGCCGCGGCCCGGCGCGGCATCGCGCTGACGCCGTCCTCGACCTTTGCGATCGCCCATGGTCACGCGCCGAACGCCGTGCGGCTCGCGCTCGCCCCGCCCTCGCCCGAACAGCTCGATGCCGGCCTGCGCACGATCGCCTCCCTGCTCGGCACCAAGGAAGAGGATTTCGACTCGACCGAGTAGCGCGCAGGCGCCGCAACTAGGGCAACAAGGCCTCCGGCAGACAATCGAAGGCATAGCTCCGCGGCTGGTTGCGCCGCACGAAGCCGCCGATCTGCCAGGTGAACAAGGCGGCAAAGCCGATGACGAACAGCGCGCCGGCGAATTCGCCGACCATGAGCGCGCGGATCAGGAGCCCGGCCATCGCCACCGCCAGCACGGCCAGCAGCGCGAGCGCCGCCGCATAGGTTATGCGCCCGAGCCCCGCGGTCAGCACCGCGCGGCTGCCGGCTTTCGCCATCCGCGCATGCAATTCCGCGATGAAGTCGCGATAGCCATTGTCCTGTGCCGCCATCAGGGCCGCTGACTGCCAGCTCGTCGACAGGATCGCGATGCGGCCGCCGCCGGCACGGCTGACGTCGGCACGAAAACGGTGTTGCTGCATCGAGACGGGACGGAACGACAGGCGGATCGCGCTGATTTCCTCATAGCGCCACAGGCCGGAGCGGCCTGCGATGTGCCAGGACAGGCCCTCCTCGGTCAGTTCGAAGCGATGCGCCGAGCCGATCAGCGAGGCCTTGTAGGCGTAGCTCGTGACTGAAGCGGCCTGCGCTTCGGAAACCTGCATCTTCTCAACCGATCCCATCCGCGATCGACTTGCGCGATCGCCCACCTCCATCCTACAAGCGAGGCATGGCTGAGACGACCTTTTTTCCGCGCCGCCTGATTCTCGGCGCCGCCGTGATCTCCGGCGTGCTGCTCGCGCTCGCCGTTCACATGCTGGGCGCGCGTTACGGGCTCGACCTCGGCGGCCTCTGGCGCTTCGACGCGCACGAGTTCATGCCGGCGGGCGCGGCGATCGCCTGGTGGCTGATCGCAACGGTCGGCTTTTCCGGCGGCTACTTCACGGCGACGCTGATGCATAGCGCCGTGTCGGGCCAGATCCCGCAGCGGATGCGGCAGTTCCTGATCGCGGTGGGCGTGCTTCTGCTCGCCGGTGCGGGCCAAGCGGCTGCCGCGCCGAGCACGATCCCGACCGGCTCCGCCGTGCTCGCGGGCTTTGCTGCACTCAGCCTCGGCGCCGTGATGGCATTTTGCGGCGCGCATTTCGCGCTCCGCCGCGGGTGACCCTTACGCCGAGGCGCGCAGCCGCGGCCGTTCCAGCATCATCGCCACGTCGGAGGCCGGCCTCGGCTTGCTGAAGAGGTAGCCCTGCGCCTGGGTGCAGCCCTCGCGCCGCAGCAGCTCGAGCTGCGCGTCGTTCTCGACACCTTCCGCCGTGGTCACGATGCCGAGGCTGCGCCCCAGACCTGTCACCGCGCGGATGATCGCCATGGAATCCTGCCGGGTCGCAAGCTCAGACACAAAGGAGCGGTCGATCTTGATCTTGTCGAAGGGGAAGCTGCGCAGGTAGCTCAACGAGGAATAGCCGGTGCCGAAATCGTCGAGCGAGATCCGCACGCCCTTGGCGCGCAGCTCGTGCAGAGTGGCAAGCGTCGCCTCGCTGTTCTGGAGCAGCACCGATTCGGTGATCTCGAGCTCGAGGCGGCTCGCCGCGAGCCCCGAGGCTTCCAGAGCATCGATCACGGACGCAATCAGGTTCGGGCTCTTGAACTGCACGGGCGACAGATTGACGGCGACGCCGATGTCGTCCGGCCAGGTCGCGGCATCCGCGCAAGCCGAACGCAGCACCTGCTCGCCGAGCTGCACGATAAGTCCGGTCTCCTCGGCAAGCGGAATGAAGTTGAGCGGCGAGATCAGGCCGCGCTGCGGATGGTTCCAGCGCAGCAGCGCCTCGAAGGCGACGACGCGATCGCTGGCGACGTCGCGGATCGGCTGGTAGTGGACCTCGAACTCGTTGCGCTGCAGCGCAGCGCGCAGATCCATTTCCAACAGGCGCCGGGCCTGCGCGCGCGCATCCATGCCAGTTTCGAAAAACCGATAGGTGCCGCGGCCGTCGGCCTTGGCGCGGTACAGCGCAAGGTCGGCATTCTTCAGAAGCTCGTCCGGATTGCTGCCATCCTGCGGGGACAGCGAGATGCCGATCGAGACGCCGATCACGATCTGATGGTCGGCGATCTCGTAAGGCGCTGAGATCACCTCGACGAGACGACCGGCAAGGACCGCCGCAGCGGCCTCCTCTGACCGGCCGAGCTGGACCACGGCGAACTCGTCGCCGCCGAGCCGCGCCACAGTGTCGTTCTCGCCGGCGCAGGCGGCGAGCCTGCGGCCCACCTCCTGCAGCAGCGCATCACCGATCGGGTGACCGAGAGAATCGTTGATGTCCTTGAAGTGATCGAGATCGAGGCAGAGCACGGCGAGTTGGTCGTTCGCCTTCGCGACGCGAAGTCCCTGCTCAAGCCGCTCGTGAAACAGCATGCGGTTCGGCAGATTGGTGAGCGCATCGTGGCGCGCCATGTGCGAGATTTTCGCCTGCGCCTCGAGCCATTCGGTGATGTCCTCGAAGGTCGCGACCCAGCCGCCGCCCTGCATCGGCTGGTTGACGACGCGGATCGAGCGGCCGAAACGCTTGACGACGTCGGTCGTGGTGCGGCCCTCGCGGGCATCGACCACGAGGCGGGCGAAAAATTCCTCGACATCGCCTTGCCAGTGGCCCTTGGCCTGCTCTTCCCTCAGCACATCGACGAGCAGACGGCCGGTGAGCGGCATGTCGGCGCGGCGGAGCATCGCGGCGTAGCGTTCGTTGAACAGGATGATCTTGCCGTCGGCGTCGAACATGCACAGTCCCTGCGACATGTTCTCGAGCGCGGTGTCCAGCACGACCTGCTGGCGTCCCAGCTCACCCTTGGCGCGGCGATCGAGCAGCGCGGCCACGAGGGCAATCGCGATGATCGCGACCGCAGCACTGGCGGTGAGGAAGGACATCGAGCCCGGCGGGATCGACAACCCGCCGATCGCGCGCGCGGGATCCGGCGTCAACTTCACCGCACCCATAGCGGTGAAATGATGTGAGACGATGGCGACAGTCAGCAGGACCGTCGCGCCCAGCGCGCCGGACAGACTGTCGCCTCGTCCAGCGGCAAACAAGGCAAGCGATCCGAAGACGATGCCGAGAACGATTGACGCCGTCACGGTGCCGGTCGCCCAGGTGACGTTCGCAGGGATATCGAGCGCCATCATGCCGGTATAGTGCATCGCCGCCACACCGCCGCCGACGACGGCGCCGCCGAGCGCGATCAGTGGGCTGCGCGTCGTCGACACCGAGATGCTCAGCCCGATGAAGGTGACGGCGATCGCGAAGATGAGCGAGAGGACCGTGACCGGAACGTCATAGGCGCCTGCCGCACCGGGACCATAGGCCAGCATCGCGATGAAATGAGTTGCCCAGATGCCGCCGCCCGCGACAGCGGCGTCGAGCGAAATCCACGCCACACGGGCCCCTCCATGCGCCGCGCGCGCCCGGTGAAACAGGCTGATCGCAGCCGCGCTGGCAAGCAGGCACACTGCGCCGGCGAGCGCCACAAGGCGCCAGTCGTGCTCGTCCGTGAGACAGTAAAGAACTTGGTACATTGCTGGCCCCTGTTGGACCGCACTTGAGCCAACAGAAGTGGACAGTCGGTAACCGGCTACAAACCGCATACCGGAATGGTGAACAGAGAATGTGTGCGCTGGCTCATATTGTTCTGTTCATGCCCGCGATGGCGCGCAGAGCCCGATCACGGTCGCCGCAAGCAGCAGCACGGCGGCTGAAATGACCAGCGACAGATGCAGACCGGCCATGAATGCGCCTTCGCCCGCGACCAGGGAGCCGAACAGCGCGACGCCGAGCACGCTGCCGGTCTGCCGCGTCGCGTTCAGGACGCCAGCGGCAATGCCGGAGCGGGCCTTCTCCACGCTGCCCAGCAATGTCGAGGTTAACGGCGGCACGAGCAGCCCGAGCCCGCCGCTGATCGCGATCAGCTGTGCGCAGATCGACCAGTAGCGTGTCCCTGCACCGATCCAGAGCAGGCCGAGGCAGCCGAGCGCCGAGATGCAGGCGCCAACGACGATCGTCGGGCATGGTCCGATGCGTTCGGCGACGCGCGGCGCCAGCAAATTGACCGGCAGCACGGCGCCCATCATCGGCACGAAGGCAAGCCCGGTCCACCACGCCGACAGACCGTTGATCCTTTGAAAGTACAGGCTGAGCACGAAGATCAAGCCGTAGATCGCGACGTTCACCAGAAGGCCTACGAGCGCGGTCAGCGCGAACAGCCGGTGACTGAAGAGAGAGAGCGGGAGCATCGGCTGTGCCGCGCGGCTCTCCTGCCACACGAACAGGCCTCCGAGGATGCCCGCCGCGGCGAAGGCTGCGATCACGGCCGGATGTCCCCAGCCAACGGCGCCACCTTCGATGATCGCGCCGGCGAGCGCGCCCAGCGTGCCGATCGCAGCAAGCTGGCCCGGCAGGTCGATCTCGCGCGAGGGCGCACGCATGGTCTCGTCGGTATAGCGCCACGTCAGCCATAGCCCCGTTAAACCGATGGGCAGGTTGACCAGAAAGATCGCGCGCCAGCCGACCAGCGTGATCAGGCCGCCACCGACGAAGGGACCTGCAGTCAGCGCCAGGCTCGCACCGGCGGCCCAGGCCGCGACGGCGCGGCCGCGCTGCCGGTCGTCCGTATAGGCGTGGTTCAAGAGCGCCAGCGAATTCGGCACCAGGATCGCGGCCGCCAGTCCCTGGACCAGCCGCGCGCCGATCAGCACCACCGCATTGGGCGACAGCGCGCAGGCGAGCGAGGCCGCGGTGAAGATGGCGAATCCCGCCATGAAGATGCGCTTGGCGCCGATGCGGTCGCCGAGCGCGCCGGCGGTGAGGATGAAGGCGGCAAAGGCGATGGTGTAGGCGCTGACCACCCATTGCAATTCGGCGACGCCGCCGCCGAGCGTCTTGCCCATGGCATCGAGCGCAGTGTTGACGATGGTGACGTCGAGCTGCACGACGCCGTAGCCGAGGCTCATGGCAGCGAGCGTCAGCGAGGAGGCAGCTTGCGTGCGTCGCGCGTTTCCTGCTTTCGGTAGCGCGTACAGCTCAAAAGATTTTGCCGGCATGATCCACCTCGATGTTTGCCGAGTGAACGCTGCCATTAGACTTCCGTTGCGTGGTCATGCTTCGGTTCTGATCGAAGCATTGTCGTACGATAAATCGTATCGTGCTGCGGAACACATCAAGCCGTTCGCCCTGCTCGCCATGCAAACCCTGCTTGCGCCAGAGCATGGGAACAGCGCGAGATTGCTTCGTGTTGACCCCTTCATATTGTCTTCAAGGCAGAGAAGTCATGGCAAGAATTGGCAACTACTCGATCCCGTCAGTTGCAGGATCGGAGTTCGGCAGGACTGCAACCATCGTCGCGGTCGGCGCGGAAGCCTGCAGGTGGTGAACCAGCTCGCGCCGGATGATCGCCGCGCCGAGGTGGTCTCGGCCTATTTCATCTGCGGCTTCCTCGGCAACGCGCTTCCGGTGATCGGCATCGGCATCCTCTCGACCCTGATCAGCTCGACCGTGGCGAGCATGGTCTTTGCCGTGACCATTGCAGCCTTCGCGGTGATCGCCCTCGCGTTTGGACTGAAGTACCAGGCTGGTTAAGCGCTGTCGCAACGGAAAACGCCGCGCGAGACGCGCGGCGTTTTTAGAGGGCATTTCGCCTCAGCTTGCGGCGCGCAAATTCACCCTGCTCTCGGCGAGCGAGGTGAGCTTCTTGTCGGTCGCCTTCTCTTCCTCCAGCGTCTTGGCAAGCACGGCGGCGCAATCGTTGCGGCCGAGTTGCTTGGCCCAGGCGATCAGGCTGCCGTAACGTACGATCTCGTAATGCTCGGCAGCTTGCGCCGCGTTGATCAGCGCGGCGTCGAGCACGGCCTTGTCGGCGACTTCGCCGGCTGTGTCCTCGGCTTCCTCGATGATCCCGTCGATCGCCGGGCAGTCGACCGCCTTCACGGCGACGCCATGCATCTTGAACACTTCCTCCAGCCGCGTGACGTGCTGCTTTGTTTCTTCGAGGTGCGTCAAAAAGCCCTGCTTCAACTGCGGATCGCTCGCCTTATTTGCCATTTTCGGCAGCGCCTTCGTGAGCTGCTGCTCGGCATAGTAGATGTCCTGCAGCTGATGCACGAACAGGTCGTTCATGGTCTTGATGTCTTTTGTGAACAGTCCCATCGTTCCGATCCTTGGAAGTTCGGGAACAGGACGGCACGGCTTGCACGCAAGCCCTAACCGGCCATGTTCGATTGCTGATAGGGCGCTAATCGGCACATCGCGCCGACGTTCCGAAAAAGCCTGCATCGCTTGCGCTGGAACAATGCCGACGGCGCCAGGATTTGAAACCATGCCGATGCCGCCCGCCGCAACAGCCGGGCCCCAGCGACTCAAGAATTGTTAACGGCCTGCAATGTGTAGCAGGTATGACAGAAGCGGCCGGGCAGATGCAGACCCCACCCTTGTCAAGGGCTGCACAACTCGACGTTCTTGCCTTATTGAGCTAAATCATGCCTAGCGATCGGCGCCCCACTTTTGGCAGCGATCGCACCCCGATCGGCCAGCGGCCCGATCGGGCGCTCTTGCCCCCGCCGGGAGGATGAATGCACGGACTGCTGCCCGCGCTGAAACGCGGCTTCAAGAGATGGATCGGTTGGCGACGCCTCGGGATTGCCGCAAGCGTCATGATCATCGCCTTCGCGATCACCACCCTGGTTCGGACCCTCAAGGGTATCGATACCAGCGTCATCCTGACCGCGTTAACCGAGATTCCCCGTGGAAACATCGGGCTCGCCGCGATTTGCGTGTTCTTCGCGTTCTGTACGCTGACGTTCTACGACTTTTTTGCACTGCGCACGATCGGCAAGAAACATGTTCCCTATCGCATCGCAGCGCTCTCCAGCTTCACCTCCTATTCGATCGGCCACAATATCGGCGCGACCGTTTTTACCGGCGGGGCGATCCGCTTCCGGATCTATTCGGATTACGGATTGAACGCGATCGACGTCGCCAAGATCTGCTTTCTCTCCGGCCTGACCTTCTGGCTCGGTAACATCTTCGTGCTCTCGATCGGCATGGTCGTCCACCCGGACGCAGCCTCGTCGATGGACCAGCTCCCCTCGGCCATCAACCGGCTGATCGCAGTGGGCGGGCTCGCCTCGATCGGCGCCTATCTGGTCTGGCTGTGCATGGGCGAAAAGCGCCGCGAACTCGGCCAGAAGGGCTGGAAGGTGGTGCTGCCGTCGGCGCCGCTGACGCTGGTCCAGATCCTGATCGGCGTGGTCGACCTCGGTTTCTGCGCCACGGCGATGTACCTGCTGATGCCGGCCAATCCGCCGATCGACTTCCTGTCGCTTGCGGTGGTGTTCATCCTGGCGACGCTGCTGGGCTTTGCCAGCCACGCCCCCGGCTCAATCGGCGTGTTCGACGCCGCCATGCTGGTGGCGTTGCCGGAGTTCGGCCGCGAGCAGCTGCTGGCCACCCTCCTGGTCTTCCGCATCCTCTATTTCATGATCCCGTTCGGGCTTGCTATTTCCATCATGGGCGCGCGCGAGCTCTGGATGAACGTGGTCGAGCCGTGGCAGGAACGGCGGCGGCTGGCCGAGGCCTGCGCCCAGGCCAACCTGCCCAAGCAGGTCACTCCGATGGAGCGTGAACGGTCGCTGCGCCAGGCCAGCAAGCGCTAACTGCTGGACGACCGCCCGCAAAACCGTCAGACAAATGTTGCAGGCGGGGGAACAGTTCCTCTCTTATTTCCGCCTCAACTTTGCCGTTGAAGACGCGGGCCATGGTCCCTCTATTCCCTCGTAGTCTCTCCGCAGGCGCCCTGCTGCTCGCCGGGATGCTGACCGCCTTGCCGCTCGAGCGCGCCGCCGCCCAGGACGCGGGCGCGATGCAGATCAGCTGGGAGGTTCGCAACCGCTTCCGCCTGTTCCGCGAGGAGCGTGATTTCCTGCTCCATGTCGAGAACGCCCGCAACCGCAGCATCCTTGCCGCCGAGCAGTCGCTGGAGATACAGAGCGAGGGCCGCGGCTGGGCCCGCAATATGGTCAACCGGCTCTGCATCGACCTCCAGGGCCGGGTCAACCAGCCCTGCAACCGTGACAACGTCAAAGAGAACTACATCACCCCGATCGACCATCCCGTCACCGTGCGCCTGACCGGCGCGGTGCCGGTGGGGGCCACCTGCGCCTGGTCGTTCGACGACGGCGATGGACCGCAACAATCGACCTTCGACTGCGCCGAGCCGGTGAACCTGCGCGTGCGCTACGGCAAGCAGACGGTCGCGACCGTCGACGTCTCCTCCGGCTCGGATCCGACCCAGCGCGTCCAGACCGAGATCCAGGTCCGCGACATCTTCATCGCCGGTCTCGGCGACAGCATTGCGTCCGGCGAAGGCAATCCGGACCGGCCGCTGGCGCTGTCCGACGAAGGCTTCTGCTTCCGCTCCTATCTCGGCACGGCGGGCGCCCAGTACTACAGGCCGAGCCGCGCCGGCTTCAAGGGCGGGCGCGCCTGCGAGGCACCGGATACGCTCGCCAACTGGCAGCGCTATGGCGCACTCTGGCTCAACTCGCCCTGCCATCGCTCGCTCTACAGCTACCAGACCCGCACGGCGCTGGCGCTCGCGGTGCGCTACACCCACGTCGCCGTGACCTATCTGCCACTCGCCTGCACCGGGGCCAGCATCGGCGACGGGCTTCTGGGCTCGCAGCGCGCCCGCGAATGTCCGCCCGGCAAGAGCGGCGCCTGCCAGACCAGCGTGAGCGCGCAGGTCTCCGAGCTGCGCGAGGCGCTCACCGCCGCGAAGAAGCGCCAGCCCGACCGCACGCTCGACCTCGTGCTGCTCTCGATCGGCGCCAATGACGTCTACTTCTCCGGCCTCGTTGCCGACGTCATCGTCGATACCGCGACCGAGCGCACGCTGTTCCGCCGCTCCGGCGTGATGGCGAGCGTCGACGATTCACGCGATGCGCTGGCGCGCGAGCTGCCGGGGAATTTCGTCAAGCTGCGTGACGCGCTCAAGCCGCTCGTCGGCGGCGACCTCTCGCACGTCGTCTACGTCTCCTACGCCAATCCAGCGCTCGCCGACGGCGGCGTGCCCTGCCGCGGCGGACGCGCCGGCTTCGACATCCATCCGGCCTTCAACGCCGATCCGCAGCGACTTGCTCACGTCTCGACCTTCGTCGACACCGAGTTCCTGCCGCAGCTGAAGGGGCTCGCCACCTGCACCCGCGGCGCGCTGTGCCGCGATCCTGAATCCGATCGCATGACCTTCGTCGATGCGCATCAGGCCGCGTTCGCCGACCACGGCTTCTGCGCCCATTCCGGCAACGATCCCGAATTCGACCGCACCTGCTTTGCCGAGAACGGCCAGAGCTTCAATCCGGACATCGTGACCGCTGCAAGCCAGCCGATGCTGTGCGGCCGCGGCGCCTCGGAATACCGCGCCTATCTGCCGCGCGCCCGCTGGATCCGCGATGCCAATGACAGCTATTTCGCCGCGATGACCTATCCGCAGGGCTTGCCTGCGGCGAGCCAGCCAACCGACATCCACGACGCCACCTGGGGCGTGCTGTCGGCCGTCTATGGCGGTGCCGTGCATCCCACCGCCGAAGGCCACGCCGCGATGGCGGACGCAGCGCTGCCGGCCGCGAGCGCCGTGCTCGGGCTGGATGCCGTGCCGCCGGGTGTGACGCGGGGATTTCTGCCGCAGCTTTTGCCGGGCACGCGGCAATAGCCGCCTGTCTTCAGCGATTTGTTTGAGCGAGCGCCGGCGCAAACCGCCGGAGCCGGATACGCTGCGGTTCGCCGCTCGCTTGAAATTGATCGTGCTGCCGTCATTTGATTCCATTCCATTCAGGGCATGTTCAGCCGATTCGACACACGATGATGCGCGTGTTTTGGGGCTATGGGCTCCCGGGGCGACCCAACCAGCCGGGGATGATCGTGGATTGCAGAGGCGAATATCGCCGGTTGCGGCGCTTCAGCCTTGCGGCGCTCGTGGTCGCCGCAGGAGGAATGACCGCGAACGCCTCCCATGCCGACGATCTCAGCTCGCACGATCTTGCCTTGCTCGATCGGCTCACCTGGGGCGTGAGCACGTCGAGTGCCATGCATCTGCACACGATCGGCGCCGAACGCTGGCTCCAGGAGCAGTTGCACCCGGCTGGCAATCCGGCGCTGCCTGACGCGGCAAAAGCGCAGATCGAAGCGATGCCCGACGTCCATAGCTTTCCGTTCGACATCGCGGTCGCCTTCGAGCAGCAATCCAAGAGCGCCAACCAGGTCGCCGATCCCGAGCAGAAAAAGGCGGCGCAGCAGGTCTTCCAGCAGGCGATGAACGATCGCGCCAGGCAGGCCGCGGCGCGCACCATCCTGCGCGCGCTCTACGCGCCTGATCAACTGCGCGAGCGGATGGTCTGGTTCTGGTTCAACCATTTCAACGTCCACCAGTACAAATCGAATCTGCGCGTGCTGGTCGGGGACTATGTCGATCACGCCCTTCGCCCCTATTCGCTCGGCAAGTTTCGCGACCTGCTGGCGGCTACCGTGCATCATCCCGCGATGCTGCGTTATCTCGACAACGCCGACAACGCCGCAGGTCATGTCAACGAAAACTATGCCCGCGAGATCATGGAACTGCACACCATGGGTGTCGGCTCGGGCTACACGCAGGCTGATGTCGAGGCGCTGGCAAAGATACTCACGGGCGTCGGCATCGACACCAAACCAGAAGACCCGAAGCTCAAGCCGGAATTGCAATCCCAGCTCGTGCGCGAGGGCGCCTTCGAGTTCAACCCGTCCCGTCACGATTACAGCGACAAGACCTTCCTCGGTCATACCATCAAGGGACGCGGGCTCGCCGAAGTCGACGAGGCCATCGACATCCTGGTCCACCATCCGGCGACCGCGAGCCATCTCTCGCGCAAGATCGCGACCTACTTCGTGTCGGACAATCCGCCGGAGGCGCTGCTGCAACGGATGGCGCAGACGTTCAAATCCACGGATGGAGACATCGCTGCGGTCCTGGCCACGATGGTCCATTCGGCCGAATTCGAAGCCGCGTTGAAGCCTGGCACACGCTTCAAGGATCCCGTGCAATACGTGCTGTCGGCGGTCCGTCTCGCCTATGATGACAGGGTGATCCTGAATACGGCACCGATCCAGGGCTGGATCAATCGCCTCGGCGAAGGCCTCTTCAATCACGATACGCCGGACGGCTACGCACTGACATCAGCATCGTGGAACGGGCCTGGACAGATGATGCTTCGCTTCGAGATCGCGCGGCAAATCGGCTCCGGATCGTCCGGCCTGTTCAAATCCGACGGGCCGAACCCGGTCGAGCAGCCCGCATTCCCGCTCCTGCAGAATGCCCTCTACTTCAACGGCCTCCGCCGAACTCTTGGCCCGGCAACGCTGGCATCGCTGGACAAGGCCGTTTCACCGCAGGACTGGAACACGCTGTTTCTGTCGTCCCCGGAATTCATGCACTGACAGCTACGGAGATCGCCATGGACCGTCGCGAGCTGATCAAGACATTTGCGGCCCTCGCCCCGCTCACCGTCGCGGGCCGCGTTTGGGCGGCTCCTGCGACCGATGCCCGACTGCTCGTCGTGTTCCTGCGCGGCGCCTATGACGCCGCAAATGTCGTCGTGCCGGTCTCGAGCGAGTTCTACCGTGCATCGCGGCCGACGCTGGCCATCGCCAAGCCCGATGTCGGCAATCCGAACGCGGCCCTCGCGCTCGACGCCGACTGGGGACTGCATCCCGCCATGCGCGACAGCATCTATCCGCTGTGGGCCAAGCGCGAGATCGCCTTCATCCCGTTCGCCGGCACCAGCGACGACCTGACCCGGAGCCATTTCGAGACCCAGGACACGATCGAGCTCGGCCAGTCCACCGGCGGCTCGCGCGACTATCGCTCCGGCTTCATGAGCCGGCTCGCCACCGAGCTCACGCGCGCAAGGCCGATCTCATTCACCGACCAGCTCCCGCTGATCTTCCGAGGAAAATCCCAGGTCCCGAACGCCAGCATCAACAATGTCGCAAAGCCCGGCGTTGACGACCGTCAGGCCCAGTTGATCAAGCAGATGTACGCCCAGTCCAACCTTGCTTCCTCGGTGTCGGAGGGCTTCAGGGTGCGCGACGACGTCTACCGCTCGATCTCCGAGGAAATGAATGCCGCCAACCGCGGCGCGGTCTCGCCGCGCGGCTTCGAATTATCGGCACGGCGGATCGGCCGGCTGATGCGCGAGCAGTTCAACCTCGGCTTTGTTGACGTCGGCGGCTGGGACACGCATGTCAACCAGGGCGCAGCCAACGGCTATCTTGCCGATCGGCTCGGCGAGCTCGGGCGCGCCCTCGTCGGCTTCTCCGAGGAGATCGGCCCGGCGGCCTGGCGGGATACGGTGGTGGTCGTGATCTCCGAATTCGGCCGCACCTTCCGCGAGAACGGCGACCGCGGCACCGATCACGGCCACGGCAGCGTGTATTGGGTGCTTGGCGGCGGCATCAATGGCGGCCGCATTCTCGGCGAGCAGGTCAAGGTCGAGCAGCCGCATCTGTTCCAGAACCGCGATTATCCCGTGCTGACCGACTATCGCGCGCTGTTCGCCGATCTGTTCGGCCACGTCTTCGGCCTCGGCAACGAGAGCGTACAACGCATTTTCACCGGCGTTCATCCGACGAATCTGGCGTTGGTCTGAGGCGGGCCTCCCCGCTCCCGCCCTACGTCGGTCGTGCAGTGAGCGCACCTGCCGTTCCATCAATCCAAAAACGGTATCAATCGATACCCCCTTCAACTTGGACACTTTCCCGCGCGCGCCTCTAGGAGTCCTCGCGAGGAAACATTCGAGTTGAGGAGGCGCATGATGAGCGCAGTGGTGTCAGCAGCCGACGTGAGGAGGTCTCGCGTCAGACTGTTCATCGTGACCATGTTGTTCCTGGTCACCACCGTCAATTACGCCGACCGCGCCACGCTGTCGATCGCGGGCCCCGCGCTCTCCAAGGAGCTCCATCTCGATCCCGTCGCCATGGGCTACATCTTCTCGGCCTTCGGCTGGTCCTATGTGATCGCGCAGGTGCCGGGCGGCTGGCTGCTAGATCGCTACGGCTCGCGCCTCGTCTACGCCTTCAGCATCGTCGTCTGGTCGCTGTTCACGCTGATGCAGGGCTGGGTCGGCTTCTTCAGCGCCGGCACCGCGATCGTCGTGCTGTTCGCACTTCGCTTCCTGGTCGGCATCGCAGAGGCACCCTCCTTCCCGGCCAATGCCCGCATCGTCGCGGCCTGGTTTCCCGGCAACGAGCGCGGCACCGCATCCGCCTTCTTCAATTCGGGACAGTATTTCGCGACCGTGATCTTCGCGCCGCTGATGGGCTGGATCGCCCATGACTACGGCTGGCGCTACGTCTTCTTCGTGATGGGTGGGCTCGGCGTCGTCATGGGCCTCGCCTGGATCAAGACCATCTACGGGCCCAAGGAGCATCCCGGAATCAACGAGGCCGAGTTCGACTACATCAAGGAGGGCGGCGCACTGGTCGATCTCGACGCCCCCAAGGACGAGCGCGCGCCGGACTCCGGCCCGAAATGGGACCACATCCGCCAGTTGCTCTCGAACCGCATGATGCTCGGCGTCTATCTCGGCCAGTACTGCATCAACACGCTGACCTACTTCTTCCTGACCTGGTTCCCGGTCTACCTTGTCAAGGAGCGCGGGCTCTCGATCCTGCAGGCCGGCTTCGTCGCGACGCTGCCGGCGTTGTGCGGCTTCATCGGCGGCGTGCTCGGCGGCATCATCTCCGACGCCATCCTGCGCAAGACGGGCTCGCTGACCATGGCGCGCAAGATCCCGATCGTCGGCGGCATGCTGCTGTCGATGTCGATCATCGCCTGCAACTATGTCGATGGCCACGCGCTGGTGGTCGGCTTCATGGCGCTCGCCTTCTTCGGCAAGGGTATCGGCGCGCTCGGCTGGGCCGTCGTCTCCGACACCTCGCCGAAGGAAGCCGGCGGCGTCTCCGGCGGCCTGTTCAACACCTTCGGCAACCTGTCCTCGATCACCACCCCGATCGTGATCGGCTACATCGTGGCTGCGACCGGCTCGTTCAACGGTGCCCTGGTGTTCGTCGGCATCAACGCGCTGGTGGCGGCGGTCGCCTACCTCGTCGTGGTCGGCAAGATCGAGCGGGTGGTGCTCAACCGTTCCTCCTGAGGGCTCCCATGGGAGCTTGACCAGGCAACTCAACGGCGGCCTCAACAGCCGCCGTCTTTGTTTCGGGGGTGATCGATGCTAGAAGTGCCGGGGAAACGCCTTATCCATCTAAGGCATGTATCGATGTTCGACCTCAACCAACTCCGCTGTTTCGTCACAGTGGCGGAGGAACTGCATTTCGGCCGCGCCGCCGCGCGGCTGAACATGACCCAGCCGCCGCTGTCCCGGCAGATCCAGGTGCTCGAGCACATCATCGATGCGCCGCTGCTGGAGCGCACCAGCCGCTCGGTGCGGCTGACGCCGGCCGGGCGCAGCTTCCTGCCCGAAGCACGGCGCATCCTCAAGCTTGCGGAGAGCGCATCCCAGGTCGCCCGCCGCATCGCGCTCGGCAAGACCGGCTCGCTCAAGATCGGCTTCACCGCCGCCGCCGCTTACGGTTTTCTGCCCGAGCTCGTCGCGGCCTGCCGCGCCAAACTGCCGGAGGTGGACTTCTCGCTGAAGGAGATGGTCTCGGGCGACCAGTTCGAGGCACTGACCTCGGGCCAGATCGACGCCGGCCTGTTGCGGCCGCCGATCGCGCGCCCGGAGCTCACCAGCCGCCGCGTCGTCGCCGAGCCCCTGCTCGCCGCGATCCCGAAAAAGCATCCGCTGGCGAACGCCGAAAGCATCACCATCAAGGATTTCGACGACCAGCCCTTCGTGATGTATTCGCCCTATGAAAGCCGCTACTTCCACGATTTGCTGGTGGCACTGTTCACCCGCGCAGACATCCTGCCGCGCTACGTCCAGCACCTGAGCCAGATCCACTCGATCCTCGCCATGGTGCGCGCCGGCCTCGGCCTTGCCATCGTGCCGGCTGCGGCCGCGAGCCTGAAGATCTCCGACGTGCGTCTGCGCCCGCTCAAGCTGCGTACACGCGTTCCGGTCGAACTCTTCATGGTCTGGCGCCGCGACGACGAGAATCCGCTGCTCTCGGCCCTGGTGAAAATCGCGGGCGAACTGACCTCGGCGGAGACTGCGGAAGATTGATACTGATTCCGCATCGGTCGATATAGGCTTTGGCTTGGACCCGCATCGAACGGTCTCTTAAACAACGGCGCATGGACGCGGCAGTTGCGTCCTCCACAACACACAGAAGGGAGTGGCGCCCGTGAGCAAGATGACCCCGCAGGAGATGGCCCAGAAGATCGGCTCGGGCCTCCTGTCCTTCCCCGTCACGCCGTTCAGGGCTGACTACTCATTCGACGAGACCACCTACCGCGCCAACATGGATTGGCTCTGCGGTTACGATGTCGCAGGTCTCTTCGCCGCTGGCGGCACCGGCGAGTTCTTCTCGCTGACGCCGACCGAAGTTCCGCAAGTGGTCAAGGTCGCCGTCGAGGAGACCAAGGGCCGCGTGCCCGTGCTCGCCGGCACAGGCTACGGCACCGCGATCGCGCGCGAGATCGCAATCGGCGCAGAAAAGTCCGGCGCTGACGGCCTGCTCCTGCTGCCGCCCTATCTCACCCATTCCGAGCAGGAAGGCCTTGCCGCCCACGTCGAGGCGGTCTGCGCCTCGGTGAAGATCGGCGTCATCGTCTACAACCGCGACAACGCAATCCTCCAGCCCGACACGCTCGCGCGCCTCGCCGAGCGCTGCCCCAACCTCGTCGGCTACAAGGACGGCATCGGCGACATCGAGCTGATGACCCGCGTCTACACCAAGCTCGGCGATCGCCTGACCTATGTCGGCGGCCTGCCGACCGCCGAGACCTTCGCGCTGCCCTATCTCGACATGGGCGTGACGACCTATTCGTCGGCCGTGTTCAACTTCGTGCCGGAATTCGCGACCAATTTCTACGCCGCCGTGCGCAAGCGCGACCACGAGACGATCCACGCCGGCCTGAAGAACTTCATCCTGCCGCTGATCGCGATCCGCAACCGCAAGAAGGGCTATGCGGTCTCGATCATCAAGGCCGGCATGAAAGTGATTGGCCGCGACTCCGGCCCGGTTCGCCCGCCGCTCACCGACCTCACCGAGCAGGAGATTGCGGAACTGACCGCGCTGGTCGAGAAGCTGCCCGCCATCCGATCGACACAACAGGCGGCAGAATAACAGACAACAGGGAGGAGCAGCGGATGGTCGAGAGCGGAATCTCCGGCGCGCCAGTCGTCACGTCGATGCAGGTGATCCCGGTCGCGGGCCGCGACAGCATGCTCCTCAATTTGAGCGGCGCCCATGCGCCGTTCTTCACCCGCAACATCGTCATCCTTACCGACAATGCCGGCCACACCGGTGTCGGCGAGGTGCCGGGCGGGCAAAAGATCTGGCAGACGCTCCAGGACGCGCGCGATCTCGTGATCGGCAAGACCATCGGTGCGTGCAACAACATCCTCGCCGACATCCGCACCGCCTTCGCCGACCGCGACGCCGGCGGCCGCGGCAAGCAGACGTTCGATCTTCGCGTCATGATTCACGCGGTGACGGCGGTGGAATCCGCCCTGCTCGATCTGCTCGGCCAGCATCTCGACCTGCCCGTGGCGGCCCTGCTCGGCGAAGGCCAGCAGCGCAGAAGCGTCGAGACGCTCGGCTATCTCTTCTTCGTCGGCGACCGCCGCAAGAGCAAGCTCGACTATGTCGGCGGCGAGACCGGCAAGCCCGAATGGTTCAACCTCCGCCATCAGGAAGCGATGACGCCGGACACGGTGGTGCGGCTCGCCGAAGCCACCCACGACCATTACGGCTTCGCCGATTTCAAGCTCAAGGGCGGCGTGCTGCGCGGCGAGCAGGAAATCGAGGCGGTCACGGCGATCGCCAAGCGTTTCCCCAATGCGCGCGTCACGCTGGACCCGAACGGCGCCTGGTCGCTCGATGAGGCGATCCGGCTTTGCAAGGACATGCACGGTATCCTCGCCTACGCCGAGGACCCCTGCGGCGCCGAGGCCGGCTTCTCCGGCCGCGAGATCATGGCCGAGTTCCGCCGCGCCACGGGCCTGCCGACCGCGACCAACATGATCGCAACCGACTGGCGCCAGCTCTCGCACGCGCTGCGCCTGGGTGCGGTGGACATTCCGCTCGCCGACCCCCATTTCTGGACCATGCAAGGCTCGGTCCGTGTTGCCCAGACCTGCCGCGACAACGGCCTGACCTGGGGCTCGCACTCCAACAACCATTTCGACATTTCGCTCGCCATGTTCACCCATGTCGGCGCCGCCGCCCCCGGCAAGGTCACCGCGATCGACACCCACTGGATCTGGCAGGACGGCCAGGCGCTGACCAAGGAGCCGCTCCAGATCAAGGGCGGTAAGATTGCCGTCCCCGACAGGCCGGGCCTGGGTATCGAAATTGACCGGGCAGCCATCGACGCAGCGCATGACCTCTACAAGCAGCATGGACTTGGCGCCCGCGATGACGCTATTGCCATGCAGGACCTGATCCACGGCTGGACCTTCGACGACAAGCGTCCCTGCCTCGTGCGTTAGGCGTGATCCCGGAAAAGTGGGCACCGGTTTTCCGATAAGGATTGTGCCCCTAAAGAGTAACTGGAGGACAAGATGACTGCGATCCTGAAGAACTTCATCGGTGGCGAGTGGGTCGACGGCTCCGGCGTCACCAAGAACATCAACCCCTCCAATACCAACGACCTCGTCGGCGAATACGCCAAGGCCGACAAGGCGCAGACCGAGAAGGCGATCGCTGCCGCGAAGGCCGCCTTCCCCGCCTGGGCGCGCTCGACGCCGCAGGAGCGCTATGACGCGCTGAACAAGATTTCTGCCGAAATCCTCGCCCGCAAGGAAGAGCTCGGCCGCCTGCTGGCCCGCGAAGAAGGCAAGACGCTGCCGGAAGGTATCGGCGAGGTCGCCCGCGCCGGGCAGATCTTTGCGTTCTTCGCTGGTGAAGCCCTGCGGCTGATCGGCGAGAAGGGTGCCTCGGTCCGTCCCGGCCTCGAGGTCGAGATCACCCGCGAGCCGGTTGGCGTCGTCGGCATGATCACGCCTTGGAATTTCCCGATCGCGATCCCCGCCTGGAAGATCGCCCCCGCGCTCTGCTACGGCAACACCGTCGTGTTCAAGCCCGCCGAGCTCGTGCCGGGCTCCGGGCACGCTCTTTCCGAGATCATCACCCGCTCCGGCATTCCGGCCGGCGTGTTCAACCTGGTCGTCGGCTCCGGCTCGGTGGTCGGCCAGACCCTGCTCGAGCACCCGGACGTCGCTGCGATTTCGTTCACCGGCTCGGTGCAGACCGGCCGAAAGATCGCGCAGGCCTGCGTGCTCTCCAACCCGATGAAGAAATTCCAGCTCGAGATGGGCGGCAAGAATCCGCTGGTCGTGCTCGATGACGCCGATCTGAAGACCGCCGTCGAGGTCGCCGTCAACGGCTCCTATTTCTCCACCGGCCAGCGCTGCACCGCCTCCTCGCGCCTGATCGTCACGGAAGGTATCCACGACCGCTTCGTCGCTGCGCTGACCGAGCGCATGAAGGGCCTGTCGGTCGACGACGCGCTGAAAGCCGGCGTGCATATCGGCCCGGTGGTCGACCAGAGCCAGCTCGACCAGGACCTGCGCTATCTCAAGATCGGCCAGGACGAAGGCGCCAAGCTCGCCTGGGGCGGCGAGCTGCTCAACCGCGAGACGCCCGGCTACTACCTCCAGCCTGCGCTGTTCACGGAAGCCAACAACAACATGCGCATCGCCCGTGAAGAGATCTTCGGGCCCGTGGCCGCCGTCATCCGCGCCAAGAACTATGAAGAGGCGCTCGCGATCTCCAACGACACCGAGTTCGGCCTCGCCTCCGGCATCTGCACCAGCAGCCTGAAATATGCCTCACATTACAAGCGCAACAGCGAGGCCGGCATGGTGATGGTCAACCTGCCGACCGCCGGCGTCGACTATCATGTGCCGTTCGGCGGCCGGAAGGGTTCGAGCTACGGCGCCCGCGAGCAGGGCTCCTATGCCCGCGAGTTCTACACCACGGTGAAGACGGCCTACACCTATCCCGGCTGATAAGCTGACGTCGTAGGGTGGGTTAGCGTCAGCGTAACCCACCACGGCCAAAACGCATGAAGCAGGGTGGGTTACGCCTTCGGCTAACCCACCCTACAATTCTGTTCTTGAGGAAAGCGCATGGACCAGGACATCGCAGCGAAAGAGCAGCCCCGCTACATCAAGCTCAACGAGCGCGACAATGTCGCGATCGTGGTCAATGATTTCGGGCTTCCCGCCGGCTCCCGCTTCGCCTGCGGGCTGACGCTGCGTGCCTTCGTGCCGCAAGGGCACAAGACGGCACTGGTCGACATCGCGCAAGATGCGCCGATCATCCGCTATGGCGAGGTGATCGGCTACGCGCTCTCGCCGATCCTCGCCGGCGAATGGGTGGATGAAGCGCGCATCCGCATGCCGGAGGCCCCTGCCCTCGACAAGCTGGAAATCTCCACCGCCGTTCCCGCTCCGCTGCCGCCGCTCGAAGGCTACACCTTCGAGGGCTATCGCAATCCCGACGGCTCGGTCGGCACCAAGAACATCCTCGGCATTTCCTCCTCCGTGCAATGCGTCAAGGGCACGATGGAATATGCGGTGAAGCGCATCCGCGCCGAGCTCTTGCCGAAATATCCGAACGTCGACGACGTCGTTCCTCTCACCCATGCCTATGGCTGCGGCGTCGCGATCACCGCACCCGACGCAGTCGTGCCGATCCGCACGCTGCAAAACATCGCGCTCAATCCGAATTTCGGCGGCGAAATTCTCGTCGTCGGCCTCGGCTGCGAGAAGCTCGCGCCCGAACGGCTGGTGCCGGAAGGCGTCAATGACGCCATCGTGCGCATGCAGGACGAAGCTTTCGACGGCTTCGGTGCTATCGTCGACGCGATCATGACCCAGGCCGAGGCGCGGCTGAAGGTGCTCAACACGCGCAAGCGCGAGACCTGCCCTGCTTCCGACCTCGTCATCGGCCTGCAATGCGGCGGCAGCGACGCTTTCTCCGGCGTCACCGCGAACCCGGCCGTCGGCTTCGCCGCCGACCTTTTGGTGCGTGCCGGTGCCACCGTGATGTTCTCCGAAGTGACGGAAGTGCGCGACGCCATCCAGCTCCTCACCCGCCGCGCCATCAACGAGGATGTCGGCCGCGCACTGGTGCGGGAGATGGCCTGGTACGACTCTTATCTGGCCCGCGGCGGCGCCGACCGCAGCGCCAACACCACGCCGGGCAACAAGAAGGGCGGCCTCGCCAATATCGTCGAGAAGTCGCTGGGCTCGATCGTCAAGTCCGGCTCCTCCGCCATCACCGGCGTGCTCTCGCCGGGCGAGAAGGCGACGCAGAAGGGCATGCTGTTCGCGGCAACGCCTGCGAGCGACTTCATTTGCGGCACGCTGCAGCTCGCCTCCGGCATGACGCTGCAGGTCTTCACCACCGGCCGCGGCACGCCCTATGGCCTTGCCGCCGCGCCCGTGATCAAGGTCGCGACCCGCAGCGAGCTTGCCCGCCGCTGGAAGGACCTGATCGACTTCGATGCGGGCCGAATCGCCACCGGCGAGAAGACCATCGAGGAAACCGGCTGGGACCTGTTCCGTCTGATCCTCGACGTCGCCAGCGGCCGCACCAAGCCGTGGTCGGACCGCTGGGGCATCCACAACGATCTCACGCTGTTCAATCCAGCGCCGGTGACCTGAGCGCCGATCACGACACCCGCAAGACCAAGAGGACTCCTCAATGTCCCGCATCACGACCCTGCGCACCATCCGCATCGACGAGCGGCCGAACCTGATCTGGGTCGAGATCGGGACCGACGAAGGACTGACTGGCCTTGGCGAGAGCTTTCGCGGCGCGCAGGCCGTCGAGGCGGCCGTGCACGAGCTCGCCGCGCCCCTGGTGCTCGGCCAGGATTCCCGCCGGATTGAAGCGATCTCGCGTCAACTTTTGACGCCCTATCTCGGCTTCCACAGCGTCAGCGCCGAAGTGCGCGCCGCCAGCGCCATCGATATCGCGCTGTGGGACATCAAGGGCCAGCGCCACGGCATTCCCGTGCACGAGGCGCTCGGCGGCGCCAGCCGGCTCGAGATTCGCGCCTACAACACCTGCGCCGGCTACGCCTACAACACCAAGAGCGCCAAGCGCCGCGAGATCGGCACTGAGGATACGGCACTCGGCCCCTATGACGACCAGATCGCCTTCATGCGCGACGCCGGCGCGCTCGCCGAAAGCCTCTTGAGCGAAGGCTATGGCGCCATGAAGATCTGGCCGTTCGATCCCTTTGCCGCCAATGGCGGCCATTCGATCTCGCTCGCCGACCTCAAGACCGGCCTCGAGCCCTTTCGCAAGATCCGCGCTGCGGTCGGCGATCGCATCGAGGTCATGTGCGAGCTGCACAGCCTGTGGGGCGCTCACACCGCCGAGCGCATCTGTCGCGCGCTCGAAGACTACGGCGTGTTCTGGGTCGAGGACCCCCTGGGCAAGATGGACGACGTGCAGGGCCTTGTCGACCTCAGGCGGCGCGTGAAGACGCCGATCTGCGGCAGCGAGACGCTGGCGGGCGCGGCGAGCTTCCGCAATCTGCTCGCGGCCGACGCCGTCGATGTCGTGATGCTCGACATCGCCTGGTGCGGAGGCCTCAGCGAAGCACGCAAGATCACGGCACTGGCTGAAGCCTACAACAAGCCGCTCGCCCCGCACGACTGCACCGGCCCGGTGGCACTGATGGCGGGCCTGCACCTGGCGCTGCATGCGCCGACCGCGATCTTCCAGGAGGTCGTACGCGCGACGCTGTCGACCTGGTATCGCGATCTCGTCACCGCGCTTCCGGCCGTGAGCAACGGCATCGTGTCGGCGCCGACGGCGCCGGGCCTTGGACTTGCCCTCAATCCGGGTTTGCGCCGCCGACCGGATACAGTGGTGCGAGAATCCAAACTCGGCGCGTAGAGCACGATCAGCGTCATTTCACGACGGTTGCGCGAAACTGTCCGGAAACATTGGCGAAGAAAACTTCGTCCTCACTTCCTTGCGGCCCCAGTACGCAACCAAATATATCCGCTTACAGTGATCGAATGTTCGTACACAAGCGAACCTGTTCCGGCACAGGCGCGACCAACCTCCGATTGGTATCCTTCCACGGAGATTTGAAATGCGTGTTCTTTCGATGATTGCCGTTGCCGGCGCGATGATTGCGAGCGCGACCAGTGCATTCGCCGGCGAGCTTCCCTCTTATGAAGTAAAGTCGTTTCCGATCTCGGCGACGCAAGTCCAGGTACTCGGCGGCGCCGGCGTTCAGGAGCAATCGACCGCCCCGGCTCTGACCATCGCCGGCATGCCCGCCTCACCTGCGCAGGTCTCTGTGCTGTCGCCGCGCGCCAAGCGGTTCGCCCGCGTGACCACGACGAGCGAGGCGCGCTAAACCAACTTCCGTCATGCCGGGCGCGCAAAGCCGCGCCCCGGCGGCACTGCTTCAAAATCGCTCGAGCGCCCGCACCTCCCGCGCCGCGGCCGCCATCAGCGGCTTCGCTGCCCGATCCTCGCGACCGACCACGACGCCCGATGCAAAGGCGCTGGCTTTGCCGTTGCGACGCGGCGCATGAAGTGCGGCATCGACGGCCATCCTGCGATGGGCGACGAAATCGTTGAGCGACCCCAACGCATCCTGGATCTTCTTGAAATGCTTCGATAGCCGCGCGAGCTGCTTCTGCTCGCCCTTGCCCGTGAACAGGCTATCGAAAAACTCGATCGCATATCTGAGCTTCTTGATGCTGATCCGGAACTTGTGTCGCTGGCGCGCCGACATTTCGTCGAGGTGCCGGCCATCCTTGCGGGCTTTCTTGATGCGGCGATGGAGCAGCTCGCGCGCGAATTTTCCGATCCGCGCCTTCGCCTGGTCCGGCGCGACGGTCCGGCTGGATTCGATCCATTGCAGCGTATCGATCAGGAGCGCGCGAAATCGCTCCGAATCGACCGCTCTCCTCGCGCGCTCGAAGGCCCGCTCTCGCCGCTCCGTAAATTCCCGTCTGATCGCTTTGCCACCGCGGCGCAGCAGCGCATCACGGCTCGCCGGCTCGATATTGTCCTTCACGAACACATCGAGCTCGCGCGCTGGTGCGAGCTCGTTCGTCAGCCACTTCAGCTCCGTCCTGGTTCTTTCGCGACCGGCCCCGGACAGGGTTTTCGAGAACAACGAGATCGCCGCGCGCAGGCGCCGTAGGCCAACCCGCATCTGGTGAATGCCTTCCGCATCTCCGTTGCGCACGGCGTTGGCATTGCCGCAGAAATGGCGCGCGGTCGCACGGGCAACGACCCTGAATGCATCGCCCGCGCTCATGTCGACATCTAGCATGATGCCATCGGCGGACATGACCGGATGCTCCTCGCCGCGCGCGAGCGCATAGCCCCGGTCGGATTTCGATCGCAGGTCGAGCTCGGCCTGCGACTTGCGCTCGAGCGTCTTGGCCATCCGAAACAGGTCAACAGGGCGGCCGCTCTTGAGTTCGAGCTCGAGCTCCGCGATCGGGCTCGAGCGATCTCCGGCAATGATCCTGCCACGATCGATGGCGAGCTCGACCTCGCTACCCCCGGTGCGGATCGGCAATGTGATGCGACGGACCGACGTCTCGAAGACCGGCCTCAGCTTGCGGCGCAGCTTTTTGGAGGCGATCGGCTCGAGCGGCGTGCCGTCGGCTTTGCCGAGATGCGGCGTGCTCCCCTTGATCTCGCTCTCCCATTCGCCGCGGCCGAACTCGGCCCCGTTCGCCGACTTCACGGTCTGGACGTGCTTGTGGCCATCCCGCCGCACGCGAAGCGTCAAGCCGTGCCGTTTCAGCTTGCATTTGGCGGTATCGAAATAGGTCGAGAGCAGATCGCTCCCGTCATGCGTGCCCGCCGCCTTGCCGCCAGGCACACGGCCCTTCGCGAACGCCGCAAGGTGGCGTGCAGGCACGTGGAATTTCAGCTCGGCTTCGACGGCCATCCCAACCTCCTCGCGCTCGGCTACCTCGTGTAACGCACGAGAACGCGCCAGGTGCCTTGATCGAAGACAAAATCGGGAACCGCTTGATGCAGACGGCACGACCGCACCGGCTCTGATCGTCGCCGGCCCAGATTTCAGTGCCGTCGTCACATCGCAAGGTCGTTGCCGGCGCGAGTTCGGAACGCCAAGTGAATTCAGTCAGGACAAATGCCGGAAACAGAGCTCCGCTTCCGGCATTCTGATTGCGTCAGGTACGTACCGTACTGGCGATCAGTAGCGCGCCGTCACTGGCGCGTCCCCGAAATGATAGTTCACACCGAACCGCGCGAGGCTGACATTGCGTTCGGTCAGCTTGCCGAACATGTCGCTCGGCGTCGACGTCGTGAAGGAGGGGATGAAAAGATACTCTGCCTTCGCCGACCAATTCGGCAGGAACATCCATTCCAGGCCGCCACCGACGACGCCGCCCCAGACCGCGTCCGGTTCGGACCGGCTCGAATTAGTCACGTTCCAGGCCTTGAGGCCAGCGAAAGCAACGCCGCCCGTGACGTAAGGCATGAAATCTCCGAATGCCACACCCAGGCGCGCGCGGCCGGTGTGCAACCATTCGATCTTCGTTCGGCAAGGAACACTGCCCGCGCAGGGGCCATTCGACGTGTTGCCATCGATCGAGGCCGCGGAGATGTCGCCTTCGACCCCGACGGCGAACATTCCGAACTGCCAGTCGTAGCCAACGGTTCCTCCGCCGATCCAGCCCGTCTGCGTGAAATCGCCGGAGCCACTGCCGGGAAATATCTCGTCCTGGCTCCCGGTTGCGCGGCCCCAGCCGCCGGCCAAGCCGACGTGAAATCCCGACCACGGCGCCGCGACCACCGGCACCTTTGCATACGGGACTGGCGCGATGTCCGCCGCCGCGGCCTTGCCGGCGAAGAGCGCTGTCAGCGAAATCAGGGCAATTACGTGCTTCATCATTGGTGTATTCCTGTGTTTCGCTTAGTTGCCGGGAAGCTGGTAGCGGAGCTCGGTGAAGAACAAATGCGTGTGCGCTTCGGGCGGAGCGCCGTTGGCCACGAACCATGCCTCACGCCGCAGATAGGAGTACTGCGCGAGACCAGTGATGGCGCCGTATTGCGGATCGGCCCAGAAGGTATGCTTGAGGTCGAGCGTCCACTGCTCGATCTGCTTGTTGTTGCTGTTCGCCGAGCCCGGGATGGTCAGCGAGCCCGGGAAGCCAAAGCCGATGTACGGCTGCACCGGCGCCATGCTCGTCGTGTCCACGGCGTAGTTGCGGTCGAAATAGGCCTGGCCGTAATAGGCCGACAGCACAGTCGGATTGAGAACGCGCCACTCGAAGCCACCGAGGAAGCCGTGCGAGCGCACCGTCGAGAGCGCGATGTCGTGCATCCCGGCAGGCCCTGTCGGCAACGCTACGACGTCCGGACCGAGCGCGCCGAGATAGCGGCCCCCGCCAGCGCTCCAGAACGCATTGCCGACAAGCGTGAAGGTGTTGAAAAATTCGAGGTTGCCCGCAACTGTCGTCGCCCATCCATTCGCATCGTGCCAGCCGAAGTCCGGTGCGCCCTGCACCAAGTTGTTGACCCGGAAATGCCGCCACATGCCGGCCGCCTCGAGATGCAGCCGCGTCCCGGACCACACGTCGCTGTCATAGGCGGCCTTGGCGACCACATCCGGAATCCTGTTCGGCGTGCCGGGGTTGGCACCATTATCGAACTGGTTTTGGAGTTGGGCATTGAAGGCAGTCGGGAAGACCACCTCGTTATTGGTGAACTGCTGCGGGTTTTCGACGCCGGCGCCGATGGTGAAATTCGGTGTCGCATGCCACGCGAAGTGCGCTGCCGCCTGGCGCGCCCAGGGCAGACCGACCTGATAGTTCTGATCGATGTTGTTGGTCAGGAAAATGTCCGAGGGATCGGGACCCATCCCGTACCGGTTCGGCGTCAGCCAGCTATAGGTCTGGCCGAAGGTCGTCTCGAACTGACCCGCCTTCACGTCGGCATAGGCAAGCCGCATGCGGAAGGTGTGGCTGTTCGAATTGACGTACACGTTGGCGGGATCGTTGCCGTTGAAGTCGCCCTCGAAATAGCCGGTGAGATCGACGCCCCTGATGTTGCCGTGAGCGCGCAGGCCGAGCACCGAGTTCTGCGCCGAGAGCCGCGTCTCGGTGTTGTTGCCCTGGATGGTGTTGTTGAACGGAATCGCGCCGAAATTGGTCGTGGTCGCAGTCCCGGCATTGGTGTTGCGGCTGACGCCCGTCAGTGCGAGATAGCCGACCGGTGCGATCTCGAAGCCGCCGACTTCGATGGAAGCGGCCTTGCGCGGCATCGGCGCGGGGCCGACGGGCGCGGTCGCCGGCGGCACCACGACGGACGCCGGGGCTGGACGGGCGTCCGTCGTGGCCACGCTCGCCGGCCGCGACTTCGATTTCAGCGCCTGCATGTCGCCGTCGGCGAGCACCCCCTTCTTGCGCAGGATCGCCACCAGGCGATCGCCCTGCTCGGCCGGTGGCGCGGAGGTAACCGCCCTGGCCTCGCTCGATGAGATCACGCCCTTGCTGGCAAGCAGCGAAAGCAGAGCCTCGGTATCGCCGGCCATGACGGATGTGTCGCCACAGGCAGCAAACGCGGCGACCGCCGTCGTCGTGAGCAGCGCCTTGCGAATCCCGAGCCCCAACCTCATTCCAACTCCTCCAGAATCAGCTTCGATCGCGCCAAATTCGACGCGAGAGCGAACACCTATCCGCGCGAGGCCGTCACGCGCTCGGACTGGGAAGAACTGGATGGGACTGAAGCGAACTCGCCTTTCGCTTTACCGGCAGACGATGTATTGCGGCCACAGTGGATCAACGCGATTGAATTGGCGCGAAAATCCGCTATCAACGCGGCCAAGCCATCGAACTGCCGGACGATGGATCACGACTACGCAGCATGACCTCGCCTCCGCCGTTCTTCTCGCCCGCTCAAGCATCGACTGACGCATTTCCGGCCCGCCAGCGCCTCGCAATGTGGCGCGAGCTCTATGGGCGCAACATCGCGAG
Source organism: Bradyrhizobium neotropicale (assembly GCF_001641695.1). Lineage (GTDB taxonomy): Bacteria > Pseudomonadota > Alphaproteobacteria > Rhizobiales > Xanthobacteraceae > Bradyrhizobium > Bradyrhizobium neotropicale. The sequence goes on along the minus strand of NZ_LSEF01000036.1, from coordinate 32,655 downwards.
CGTCGACATCGAGCCGATCGGCGACGAGCCGTTTCATGCAAGCGTGACCTTTCAGGGGCTGCCCGGCGTCGGGCTGGTCTCGGGATCGCGATCACCTGCGCACTATCACGCCACGCGGCAACACCTTGCCCGCGCCAGGGACGGCTTCGGATTGTCGATGCTGATGAGTGGAGCTGCCACCACGCAGCAACTTGGCCGCGAGATCATCTGCCGGCCCGGCACCGCCTCGGTGATATCAGGCACCGATCCCTCGGTGAGCACGATGCACAGCTTCGGCAGCTTCATCACCGTCGTGCTGCCGCGGCCGGAAGTCTCGGCGCTCGTCCCGGATCTCGGCGCCGCCTATGCGCGGCAGATCCCGGCCGAGAACGGCGCGCTGCAGCTCCTGATCCGCTACGTGCAGACCTTGCACGAGAGCGGCCCGCTCGAGGTCGAGCTGGCGAAGGCCGCCGCGAACCACATCGTGGATCTCGCGGCACTTGCGATCGGCGCCAATGCCGATGCGGCGCACGAGGCGCGGCAACGCGGCGTTGCCGCCGCACGGCTGCAATCGATCAAGGCGGAGATCCGCGAACGCGTCGGCGACGGCGACCTCTCTGCTGCGACCATTGCCTTGCGGCACGGCGTGACGCCGCGCTACGTCCAGAAGCTGTTCGAACGCGACGGCACGACCTTCTCCGAGTTCGTCCTCGCCCGCCGGCTCGAGCGCGCCTTGCGCATGTTGCGCGACCCGGATTTTGCGGCACTGACGATCAGCGTGATCGCATTCGATTGCGGCTTCAGCGAACTGTCCTATTTCAACCGCACGTTCCGGCGCGCCTACAACGCCACGCCATCGGACATCCGTCACGCCGCCCTCCGCCTGCGCTAGCCTGCCGTGGCAGTCGGGATCTCGCCCCCTCAGGTCATGCTGCCCGGCATGAAGCAGCGCACGCGCGGGTGGCCGTCGATATAGTGCTTCCACACCATGGTGCGCCCGATCTTGTTCGCCTCGGTGATGACGGCGCCGTCAGGCACCGTGACCCATTCGCTGTCGATGCGCACCCGGTAGTGGCCGCGATCGGATTCCCAGTCGACGTCGGCAACGATGTAGCCGTCGGCGTCCGAGCAGCACTGCCCGTATTCGCTGTGGAGGCTCTCGAACCAGGGTTTGAGCGGCGAGTTGGCATAGCGCCCGTCGTCACGCGCGAGCGCCGATGTCGCCGGCAGCGTCGTCAAGCCGAGCAGCATTACCGCGTACGGTCTTGCAAGTCTCATGTCGTCTCCGCGGATCAAGATCACCGCCGCAAGGGACAACACCGCCCGCCGTCTGTGCCGAAAGCGTCAGGCGCCGCGACAGCGACTCGTTTCCCCAACGGCTTTGGGACAGCTTTGCAAATCCGGAGCCAAGGTGCATTCCGGGGAACTACTGGCGCAAGGCACGCCCGGCATTCGTCTTCGGGCTGGTGTGGCTGCAATTGCGCACACGGGAGGGCGCTCCAGCATTCCAGAGACTGTGCAAGGAATATGGAAGCACCGTTTCCCCGCTTTCGCGGGGAATGACTGCGACGTGTGAGGCTAACGGCGGTGAAGACGCAACAGGCGCGGGCGTACGTTACTGCTTCGGCGCCATCATCGCGCCGCCCTTCTTCGCCGCAGGTGCCGGCGGTTTCGCGGCGGCGGCTTGGGCGGGGAGATATTTGGCGATGATGGCCGGATCGATCTGCGCCATGTTGGTGTCCGGCAGGCGGGTCCAGGTCTCGTCCTTGCCGAGCAGCGAGATGCCGAGATAGCCGCGCAAGGTCAGCGTCTGCCCGTCCGGGCTGACCTTCATGTTGGCCTTCCAGATGTTGCCGTCGCGCGGATTGAGCACGTTGCCGCCCTCGTACTTCAAGCCCTCGCGCTTCATGTTGCGCACGAAGGAGATGCCGAGGATCGGCGCGTTCTTGCGGTCGTCCGCGCACTTGGCGCAGGTCTCGTTCGGATCGTCGCCGGGGCGCGGGAAGGTCTTGGCGATCACGCCTTCGAAGACCCCGTTGTGGTCGATGAAGAGAAACCATCCCACCGGCCTGCCGTCCTCGATCTTCTGCCAGAGGCCCGCAGCGGTGGGCTCAGGCGTCTGCGCCGAAGCCGGGCGCACCGCGCCGAGCGCGAGAGCGAGCGTGAGGAGCGAGAGCAGCCGAAAGCCGGGAAAGAGATTCCGCATTATGATCACCTTGCTAAGCCACGACTGGAGTGGCCGCAGACTACGGCGATTTCGCGAACGGTTCCAGCACCAGAAACATGGGGTATCGCCTCCCCGCCCCGGCAGCTCAGTTGACTCCGAGCTTCTTTTGCAGGCTGGAGGACGAGGTCGTGTACTGGAACACGAGCCGTTTGTCCGGATAGACGTAACGGTGGGCTTTTTGCGCCATCAGCGCGCCCTCGTGGAAACCGCAGAGGATCAGCTTGATCTTCCCCGGATAGGTGTTGATGTCGCCGATCGCGAAGATGCCGGGCACGTTGGTCTCGAACGCGCTCGTCTCGACCGGCACCAGATTGTTCTCCAGCGCAATACCCCAGTTGGCCACCGGGCCGAGCTTCATGGTGAGGCCGAAGAACGGCAGCATGGTGTCGCAGGAAATTTCGGTCACGCTGTTGTCGTTGCCCTTGATTGTGGCGCCGGTGAGCTTGCCGTCGGCGCCGGACAGCGCGGTGACCTGGCCGAGTTTCAGATCCATCTTGCCGGACGCGACCAGCGCACGCATCTGCTCGACGCTGTGGGGCGCGGCGCGGAATTCGTCGCGACGGTGCAGCAGCGTCACGCGCTTGGCGACCGGATGCAGATTGAGCGTCCAGTCCAGCGCGGAATCGCCGCCACCGACGATCAGCACGTTCTTGTCGCGGAACGCCTCCATCTTACGCACGGCATAGTGCACCGAGCTGCCTTCATAAGCCTCGATGCCCGGCACCGGCGGGCGCTTGGGCTGGAACGAGCCACCGCCGGCGCTGATCACCACCACCTTGCACTCGAACACCTTGCCGGTGTCGGTGGTGCAGCGAAACAAGGGATCGCCGATTTTTTCCACCGTCTCCACCATCTCGCCGAGATGGAAGGTCGGGTGGAACGGCTTGATCTGTTCCATCAGCGCGTCGGTGAGGCCCTGGCCGGAGACCTGCGGAATGCCGGGAATGTCGTAGATCGGCTTTTCCGGATAGAGCTCGGCGCACTGGCCGCCGACCTTGTCAAGGATGTCGACGAAATGCGCCTTCATGTCGAGAAGCCCAAGCTCGAAGGCGGCGAATAGACCGCAGGGGCCGGCGCCAATAATCAGCACATCGGTTTTGATCGTGTCGCTCATATCGTCTCTTTGCCAGTGGTTATCGGTTGGACGGCGCCCGGCGGGCAGAGGAACCTTTCCTGTCTAGCCAACGGGGATGGATCAGGGAAGGCATAAAAGCGGGAGCGCCCCGCACGCAGCCTACTTGCCGGGGCAGGATAACTGGGCTGTAAGAGCTAACGATATGACGGAGATCAATCGGTGAACGCGCCAACCCGCCTCGACACGACGCCGCGACTGGAGGACTTCCCCTACCGGCTCAGCGACAACGTGCGCTTCGGCGATCTCGATCCCAACCAGCACGTCAACAACGCGGTCTATGCCACCTATTTCGAGACCGGCCGCGTCACGCTGATGAAGAGCCCGCAATACGGGCTGACGCCGCCGGGCCTCGCCTGGATCATGGTGCGGCTCGACATCCATTTCCGCGCCGAGCTACACTGGCCCAACACCATCGAGCTCGGCCTCGGCGTCGTGAAACTGGGCCGGACCTCTGTGACCTTCGAGCAGGTCGTTTTTTCGGAAGGAAAGTGCATCGCGTCGGCGACGTCAGTCGGCGTCATGCTCGACGAGGCAACGCGGCGGCCGGCGCCCCTCACCGCCGAGATCATCGAGAAGCTCAGACCCTGGCACAAGCGCGGCATCGAGGTCGCGCTGCCGAGCATTTGATGGTCGAGCAGAATTAGGCCTGGCGCTCCGGCGTCGAGACCACGAGCCCGTCGAGCTCGTCGCTCACCTTGATCTGACAGGACAGACGTGAGTTCGGGCGCACGTCGAACCCGAAGTCGAGCATGTCCTCTTCCATCGGCGTCGGGCTGCCGACCTTCTCGCGCCAGGCTTCATCGACATAGACATGGCAGGTCGCGCAGGCACAGGCGCCGCCGCATTCGGCCTCGATCCCGGGAATGCTGTTGCGGATGGCGGCTTCCATCACGGTCGCGCCGTTCTCGATGTCCACCGTGCGGGTTTCACCCTTGTGGTCGATGAAGTGAATCTTGGCCATGTGTGCTCGTGCTGCCGGGATTTCTTGGAATAAGGGAGGGTCCGGGCTGTCCTATAACGGGTCGATCCGGCCTGCGCTAGTGCGCACAGCCACGGGTCCCCGCGGGATCTCGGCTCAGGCCTTGCGGTTCGCCTCGATGGCGGCGCGGACCTCGGCCACCGCCTCTTTCAGCGCGGCGAAGGCGCTGGACGGGTTGACGCCGGTCCGGATCGCGGCCTCGAGGCCGGCGGCGGCATCGGCCACCGCAAAGGCGCCGATCCCGCGCGCGGACCCCTTGAGCTTGTGGGCGAGCGCGCCCGCCTCGGCCGGCAGCGCCGCCATCGCGGCGATCAGGCGGACCGACTGCTCGGCGAACATCGCGAGCACTTCCTGTTCCAGCTCGGCATCGCCGAGCGTCATGCGTGCGAGCTGGTCGAGGTCAAGGGGGCTTTCGAGGGGTGCAAGCGGCGGCGAAGGCATCCAATCCATCCGTTGCAGTTCAGGCGTCATGGCGACAGGCCCCCCGGCATCGCGCGGCGCTCCCCGATCGAGCGGCGAGCTTTGCCCAACCCAAGCATGGAAATGGTTAACGAAGTGTTTGGATCCTCTTGCGTAATTCTGCCCGTTTATTGACGAAAAGTTGCCGCAATCGGGCGAGTTCCGTGGAGAATTCCATTTAATGCTAAGGCGTTACGGCCCGATCCTGTTAACGATGATTAAGAATGTCTTAATCGCGGGCATTTCATTCGCGACGCTCTGCCAATAGGATGTTGCGGAAATTGGCGGACAAGCCGTTCGGGTGGGGACGGCTCGGCGATCCGCCTTAGCGGCATGATCCGGTCTGTGGGCTTGCGTGGCGCGCGGGGCTCGCGGTGGGCGTGTACAAGTAACGAGGGCTCGGACTGAACATGGCGAACACTCCCAAGAAGGTCAAAGACCCCACTGAGGTGGCACTCTCTGCGATCCAGGAAGCCCTGAACATCAGCGACACGGCTGCCGATACCAGCCGCGCTGCATCTGCAGCGCGGAGCGACGCGGTGCCTCCCGTGCCACCGCCAGCGCCTCCCGTGTTCGACGATCCCGCCTTCGAGCCGCGTCCGGCCGCCAACGAGCGCGCGGTGTTCGAGCCGATCGAGGAGCCGCGCACCTCGCACCGTGCGGCCAATGACGACCGCGAGACCATCGGCCAGCTGCTCCAGGCGCTGCAGAAGGGCCGCCCTGCCCGCAGCGTGTACACCTTCGCGACCGTGTTCGCCGGCATCTGGCTCGCGGCCTGCGCTGCGCTGAGCGTCGGCTTCCTGCCCTCGATCCAGGCCGCCATGGGCCAGAGCGGCGGCGTGCTGGTCATCGCCGGCCTGATCGCGATGTTCTTCGCGCCGATCATGCTGTTCTACTTCCTCGCGAGCCTCGTCTGGCGCGGCCAGGAAATGCGCATGATCGCGCAGGCAATGGCGCAGGTGGCGATGCGCTTCTCCGAGCCGGAAGGCTCCGCCTCCGACTCCATGGTCACCGTCGGCCAGGCGATCCGCCGCGAGGTCGCGGCCATGGGCGACGGCATCGAGCGCGCGATCGCGCGCGCCGGCGAGCTCGAGACCCTGGTCGCCAACGAGGTCGCGGCGCTGGAACGCGCCTATTCCGACAATGAAGTGCGCATTCGCGCCCTGCTCCAGGACATCGCGCATCAGCGCGACAACCTGGTCGGCCAGGCCGAGCAGGTCCGCAGCGCCATCTCGGGCGTGCAGATCGACCTGCGCCACGACATCGCGCTGATCTCGGACGCGATCGCCTCGCGTGTCGACGAGGTCGCCAAGAGCATCACCGGCGCTCTGGAAGAGCGCGGCGCCCACATCACGAGCGCACTGAGCAACGCCGGCGACAACATGATCCTCGCCCTCGGCGAGCGCGGCGGCGACCTGCTCGACCGCCTCGAGGAGGCCAGCAACGAGACCACGCGCGCCGTGCTCGACGCCAGCGAGCGGCTGACCACCAGCCTCAACTTCAAGACCGGCCACGTCCACGACGAGTTCGTCGACCTCGCCGACCGCGTCCACGAGATGCTCAACGAGCGCATCGACCGCATCACCGGCGAGTTCGAGCAGCGCTCCGCCGCGATCGTCGATGGCATCTCGGAGCGGACCGAGCAGGTGCACGACTCCCTGAAGAATTCGTCCGACTCGCTGCTGCTCGAGCTCGAGCTGCGCAGCAACGACCTGTCCGCCAAGATCGACGACGCCGGCAACCGGCTCGCCGGCCAGATCATGACCTCCGGCGACAAGGCCAGCGAGGCGCTCGACGCCACCGTGAACACGCTGGTCGCCAAGGTCGTGAGCCAGACCGAGACCGCACACGACTCGCTGTCGCTCCAGATGAGCGCGTTCGACGAGCTGGTGAAGAACCAGGGCTCGGAGCTGGTCGAGAAGTTCGCCCGCGACTCCGGCACGCTGGGCGCGCTGATCACGCGCCACATCTCCGAGTTCGACCGCACCGTGAAGACCTTCGGCGGCGAGATCGTCGATCGCATGGGTCAGCGCACGCAGGACATCGCCGAGAGCCTGAAGACCTATGTCGAGAATTTCGACACCCGCGTCACCTCCAACAGCGGCCAGATCACCGCGGCGCTCGACCAGCGCCTGGTGCAGTTCGAGACCACGCTGGGCGAACGCGTCAGCAACCTCGACACCTCGCTCAACAGCAAGATCGCAAATCTCGACTCCACCATCGACGGCCACATCAAGACCTTCGACGACCAGCTCGGCGGCCGCGTCGGACTGCTCGAACAGTCGTTCGATACCCGTGCGAGGGCAGTCACCGACACCATCGACAGCCGCCTCGACACGCTGGCGACGTCGCTGACTGACGGCGCCACGCAGGCGATCCAGTCGATCGACTCCCGCCTCACCCACCTTGCGACGTCGCTCACCGACGGCGCCTCGCAGACGATCCAGTCGATCGATACGCGGCTGACCCACCTCACGACGACGCTCACCGGGGGCGCATCGCAGGCGCTCGATTCCATCGACGCCCGCCTCACCCATCTGACGGCCACACTGACCAACGGCGCATCGCAGGCCGTGCAGTCGATCGATACGCGCCTCACCCTCCTGACCTCGACGCTCACGGACGGCACCGCGCAGGCGATCGAAGCGGTCGACCGCCGTATCGCCGGCGTCACCGAGACCATTGACGGCCGCAGCCTGCACCTGACCGACACCGTCACGGCGCGCTTCCAGGAGATCCACCACGCCATCGAGACCAAGGTCGGTTCGGTCGCCAACGACATCGACGTCCGCGTGGCCCAGTTCGAGGACCTGCTCGGCTCACGTGTCGAGGCCGTCGCCGGCCGCATCGAGAGCAGCGGACGCCAGGCCAGCGACGACCTGATGTCTCGCTCCGAGATGATCTCCACCGCGATCCGCTCGCACGTCGAGGACGCCGAGCGCTCGCTCACGAACCTCGTGGTCAACACCAGCGAGACCATCCAGACCGGTGCGCGCACTGCCCAGCAGTCGCTGATGACGGTCTCCTCCGACGTCAACGCCCAGCTCAAGATGACCTCGGCCGAGGTCGAGCGCGCGCTGACCGCAGTCGGCACGGGTGCGGCGAACTCGATCCTCTCCAGCGCCCGCGAGGCGCAGTCGACCCTGGTCGGAGCATCGAGCGAAGCATCGAACCAGATCAAGGCCCTGTCGGCCGACATCGACCGCACGCTGTCGGCAGCGGGAGCGGCGACTGCCGCCTCGATTCTCGCCGGCGCCCGCGAGGTGCAGACCACGCTCGTGACCGCCTCCTCGGATGCCGCCAACCACGTCAAGACGCTCACCGCCGACGTGCAGCGCTCGCTGTCGATGGCCGGCGCCACCACGGCCGAGGCGATCACCGCCGGCGCACGCGATGCGCAGGGCACGCTGATCGCGGCCTCGACCGAGACCGCCAACCAGATCAAGGCGCTGTCCTCGGACGTCCAGCGCTCGCTCTCGATGGCTGGCACTTCGACGGCCGAGACCATCACGGCCGGCGCCCGCGAGGCCCAGACCACCCTGGTCACCGCGTCCTCGGACGCGGCGAGCCAGGTCAAGTCGCTCGCGGTGGAAGTGCACCGCTCGCTCTCGCAGGCCGGCCAGTCGACCGCCGAGACGATCACGGCCAGCGCCCGCGACGCCCAAAGCACCCTGCTCGCGGTCTCCGCCGAGCAGACCGGCCAGGTCCGCTCGCTCGCGGCCGAGATGCAGCGCGCGCTGGCGACCGCCGGCGGCGCCACCATCGAGGCGCTCACCAGCGGCGTGCGCGAGGCCCAGGGCACGCTGATCTCCGCTTCGACCGACGCGGCGAGCCAGATCAAGTCGCTGACCACGGACATCGAGCGCACGCTGACCGCGGTCGGCGCCGACACCGCCTCGACGATCCTCAACAGCGCACGCGAAGCGCAGACGTCGCTGACCTCGACGTCGGCGGACGCCGCGAGCCAGATCCGCACGATCTCGACCGAGATCGAGCGCGCGCTCAGCACGGCCACCACGAACGCGACCAACGACATCCAGACCAGCGCGCTCAACGCCCAGAATGCGCTGATCTCCGCCTCCAACGAGGCGAGCTCGCGGGTCAAGTCGAGCTCGGCCGACGTCGAGCGCTCGGTGCTCGCCGCCAGCAGCAGCTTCGGCCAGGCCATGACCGGCAAGACCGACGAGATCGTCACCTACGTGCAGCAGCAGGCCGACCGTCTCTCGAACATGATCGACGCCAAGCGCGGCGCGCTGGTCGATGCGATCGGCTCGAAGACCAGCCAGCTCACGCTCGACATCGACCGCGTCACGTCGGACGCGCTGAAGTCGATCGAGACGCGCGGCCAGTCGTTCTCGCAGACCATGATGGGCAACGGCTCGGAAGTGGCCCGCACCATCAACGCGGCGAGCGAAATCGCCACCGGTGCGGTCAGCAAGTCGCTCAAGGACCTCGAGCAGGCCTCCCGCTCGGCGATCGACCAGTCGCGCCAGGTCTCGATCGCAGCCGTCACCGAGATGCAGGAAACCAGCAAGATCCTGCGCACCGACACGGTCGCCCTGTTCGAGCGGCTGCGCGAAGGCAACATCCTCCTCCAGGAGGTGCTGACCGGTGCGCACGACAACCTCAACTCGCTCGAGCGGGCGCTGGTGACGCGCGTCGCAGACTTCGTCTCGGCGATGAACGACGTCACCTCGCGCAACGGCGCTGCGACGCAGAACCTGGAAGACCAGCTCAACGTGTTCAACACCAAGACCACGAGGGCGCTCCAGGATCTCGGCGAGCTGTCGACCCAGTTCGACGCCCACGGCAAGGCGCTGGTCGATGCCGCTTCTGTGGTCGAGCAGAGCAACAAGAACACCACCGCTTCGCTTGCCGAGCGCAAGCAGGCGCTGGAATCGCTCGTCACCACGATCGACCTGCGCACGGCCGATCTCGACCAGCGGCTGTCGCGCTTCACCGGCCTGCTCGATGAATCGCTCGCCGCCGCCGAAGAGCGTGCCCGCGACATCGCCCGCGTCGTGGCGGAGACCGCCGGCGCCGGTTCGGCCGCGATCACCCGCCAGTTCGAGGCGGTGCGGTCCGCGTCCGAGGAGGAGCACCGGCAGACCATCGAGGCCATGCACGACATCTACCGCCAGACCACGGACGAGGCGGATGCGATGTTCAAGCAATCGACCGAGAAGTTCTCCAATCTCGTCTCCAGCATGAAGCAGATGGCGTTCGAGATGCACAACGAGCTCGAATCCACCCGCAACGAGCTGCGCCGCGGCGTGCTCGAGATGCCGCAGGAGGCCGCCGAGAGCACTGCGCAGATGCGCAAGGTGATCGTCGACCAGATCGAGGCGCTCGCCGAGCTCAACCGCATCGTCGCTCAGCATGGCCGCGGTCTCGACGTCTCGACAGCGGGTCGTGCCACGGCCCAGCGCCAGGAAGAGCCGCTGCTGGCAGCAGCCGTCGGCGGCCGCAGCACCGAAACGCGCACGCGCGAGAGCGCCAGCGCCTCGACCCTGCCGCCGCCGGACCTCGGCGTGCCCGCTTCGCGCCGCACCGAGGCTCCCCCGGTCGCGCCCGGCGGCAATGACCAGGGCCGTGACGGCTGGCTGTCGGACCTCTTGAACCGCGCCGACACCGGTCCTGCTGCTCCGGCTCCCGTCGGACGTGAGGCTCAGCGCGGCCGCGCTGCGACTCCGCAGCAGCCGCAGGCCCCGCAGAATGGTGGCAATCCGCTGGAGTCGCTGTCGCTGGACATCGGCCGGCTGATGGACCGCAATCTCGCCTCCGAGATGTGGGACCGCTACCAGCGCGGCGAGAACAAGGCCTTCACCAAGCGCCTCTACACGCCCGCAGGCCAGAAGGCCTTCGACGAGGTCGCCCGCAAGTACCGCGCCGACCGCAACTTCAAGGGCACGGTCGACCGCTACATCGCGGAGTTCGAACGCCTGCTCGACGAAGTCGCCCGCGACGGCCGTGGCCCGCAGGAGCTGCGCAGCCACCTGACCTCGGAAACGGGTCTGGTCTACACCCTGCTCGCACACGCGGCGGGACGGCTGGGCTAAGCGGCAAGGCTCGCGAACAACACAATGAAAACGGAGGCCTCGCGGCCTCCGTTTTGTTTTGAGGTGAAGACTTACGTCCCGCCAGGCTGGCCGAATGACAACCGCTCGGCCAGGACGGCGGCCTGGGTGCGCGAGCCAACACCTAGCTTGCGCAGGATGGTCGAGACATGGCCCTTCACGGTCTGCTCGGCGATATCGAGCTCGCCCGCGATCTGCTTGTTGAGCTTGCCTTCGACGATCATCGCGAGAATGCGCAGCTGCTGCGCCGACAGCGAGGCCATTCGCGCGGCAAGCTCGACATCGGAGCTCTGGATCGAGCCGCGGCCGCCGACATTGAGCGGCATCCAGATCTCGCCGGCCAGGATCTTCGTGATCGCCTCCGCCATCTCGGGCAGGCTGAGCGATTTCGGGATGTAGCCGGATGCGCCATAGGCAATCGCCCGGCGGATCGTGGCGGCATCCTGCCGCGCCGAGATGATCGCGACCGGCACCGTCGGGAACTGCGCCGACAGGATGAACAGCGCGGCGAATCCCTGAACGCCCGGCATGGTCAGGTCCCACAGGATCAGGTCGATCTCGTCGGACTGGGCCGACAGCACGCCTATCGCCTCGTCGAGCGATTGGCAGGCGACGATGTCGAGATCGGGCAGCACGGTCGACAGCGCGCTGCGGAGCGCAGCCTGTACCAGCGGATGATCGTCGCCGATGAGGATGCGCATGGTTACGCCGAAGAGGCTCCCTGTTTCGTCCCGAACTGCCGGCTCAAGGCTTCGCCGCCGAGGAAGCGCCGCAGCGCTGCCGGCTTGACCGGCTTCGACAGGACCTCGCAGCCGCGCGCCCTCGCCTCCTTGCGCACCGCCTCGCTGCGATCTCCGGTGACGACGAGCGCGCAGATGCCGCGCCCCGACTTCTGCCGCAGATCGTCGAGAAAGTCCAAGCCGCTACGCTCCCCGTCGAGATGATAATCGAGCAGCACGACATCTGGCGGGCTCGCCGCGGCGGCAGCCATCGCCTTGGCGGCGTCCGTTGCGACCAGCACGCGATGCCCCCAGCCGCCAAGCAGCGCCGTCAGGCCATCGAGGATCGTCGCTTCATTGTCGAGACACAGGATCGTCAGTGGCTGCTCCGCCACCGCCGGCGCTACAGTCGCCGCCTTGCGCTGAAGCGGAACGCCCGGCCCCCGCGCGATTGGCACCGTGACGGCAAAGCACGAGCCATGTCCCGGGCGCGAACGGACATCGACGGGATGGCCCAGAAGCCGCGAGACGCGATCGACGATCGCGAGCCCAAGGCCCAGCCCCTTCTCCGATCCGGGCACGAGGCGCTGAAACTCCTCAAAGATCCGCTTCTGGTCCTCCGCGGCGATGCCGACGCCAGTATCCCAGACCTCGATGCGCAGATCGCCGCCGCGCCGCCGGCAGCCGAGCAGGATGCGCCCCTTGGGCGTATAGCGAAGTGCATTCGACAGCAGGTTCTGCAATATCCGTCGCAGGAAATGCGGATCGCTGTTCACCGCAAGGTGGCAATCGACGACGCGAAGGACGAGCCCGCGTTCACGCGCCATCGCCGAGAATTCCACGTTCAACTGCACGAGCATATCCGCGATCGGAAAGTCGAACGGCTCGGCCCGAACGGCGCCGGCATCGTAGGAGGAGATGTCGAGCAGCCTGTCCAGCACGTGCTCGGTCGAACGCAGCGCGGTGATGGCGCTGCCCGCGAGGGTGCGCTCCTTCTCGGCTGTACCGGCTTGCGAGGCATTCAGACTCTCGTCGAGCGCGGACAGGAACAGGCGCGCCGCGTTGAGCGGTTGCAGCAGATCGTGGCTGGCGGCCGCCAGGAAACGGGTCTTGCCGAGATTGGCCTGCTCGGCCTCCGCCTTCGCCTGCTCGAGCGCCTCGGTCCGCTCACGGACGCGCAGCTCGAGATCCTCGTTGGCGCGCCGCAACGCTTCCGCGGCGCGGTGACGCTCGGTCACGTCGGTGTAGGTCGAGACATAGCCGCCCTCGGCGACGCGATCGTAGACGATCTCGAGCACCGTGCCGTCCGGCCGCTTGCGCTCGTACAAATAGGGCCAGCTCTGCGTGGCGACGTCGCGATTGACGAGGAGCGCGGCGAATTCGGACGCGGCATATTCGCCGCGCTCGACGTTGAAGGCGATGAGGTCCGCGAGCGAAAGGCCGACGCGCACGAAATCCGGCGGCAGGTCGAGCAGCGCGATGAAACGGCCGTTCCAAGCCGTGATGTTGAAGTCGGCGTCGAACGCGCAGATGCCCTGCGGCACGCTCTCGAGCGTGCTCTGCAGGAGGCTGCGGTTGAAGCGCAGCGCCTCCGAAGCCTCGTCGAGCATCGCCATCGCCGCCCGCCGCGACAGCGAGTGCCCTTCCAGGGAGGCCGCGATCACCACGCGCGCCGATGCCGCGCCGATCGCCCCGGCAAGAAGGTTCTCGGTGAATCGGATCGAGTCGAGATCGACGAAACCCGATGAATCGAGGCGTGGCCCGGCGCCCGACGAGCGAGCAGCGATATAGCTGTCGAAGGCGGCCGCGCCGCGCTCAGCACCGACAAAGCGCAGCGCAAGCGCGCGGAGATCGTCGAGGCGGACCACCACGCGAGAGGACAGCTTTGGGATCGACTCGCGGACGACGCCATCGGCGAACGCCGCCGCCTGGTTGCGCTCGACGGTCGATTGCCGCCCGAGCGCCGAGAACATCAGGAAGCAGACGAGGTTGGCGCCGAGACTCCAGAGCGCGGCATGCGAGATCGGGTCAACCCCTTCGAGGCCGAATAGCGCGTTGGGCCTGAGGGAAGCGAACTGCCATGGGCCTTGGCGGACGATCTCCTCGATCGCGGGCCAGAGCGGCGCAGCCGAGGGGAGCAGCAGCGTATAGGCCCAGATGCAAAGTCCGACCGCGATCCCGATCGCCGCGCCGGTCTTGTTGGCACGCTGCCAGAACAGGCCTCCGACGAACGCCGGCCCGAATTGCGCGACCGCGACGAACGACAGGAGTCCGATCACGGTGAGCGGGTACGCCTGGTTGACCAGGCGGTGCATGAGATAAGCGAGCAGCAGGATGCCGAGGATCGAGAACCGGCGCACGGCGACCAGCACCGAAGTCATCGGCCGGCTCTGCGCGCGCAGGCCGAAGAATCTCGAGCGCAGCAGCAGCGGCATGATGACGTCGTTGCAGAGCATGGTGCTCAGCGCGACGGAGGTCATGATCACCATGCCGGTGGCGGCAGACAGTCCGCCCAGGAAGGCGATCAGGCTGATGGTGCTTGCATTCGCCGCGATCGGCAGCGAGATGACGTAGGTGTCGGGGTCCATCATCGCGCCGAAGCGGTTGAGCCCGGCCGCGGCGATCGGCAGGATCAGCAGGCTGAACAGCGCCAGATATGTTGGGTAGAGCCACGCCGCGGTGCGCGTGTGGCTCGGCGCCTCGTTCTCGACGACCGCGACGTGAAATGCCTGCGGCAGGCACAGGAAGGCGATTGCCGAGATGATGATCGTCGAAGGCCAGACCGGCTGCGTGGGATCGAAGGTCAGGATGCTCCCCAGTTGCGGATCCGATTGAAACTGCGACAGCAGAGCGACCGGCCCGCCGGACAGGCCGAACAGCACGAACAGCGCGACGATCAGGAAGGCGACCAGCTTGACCACGCTCTCGAAGGCGATCGCCAGCATCAAGCCGCGATGATGCTCGCTGGCGTGGACGTGCCGGACACCGAACACGATCGCGAACAGCGCCATCGATGCGGCGACACCGAAGGCGGAGTCCTGCCAGAACTGCAGCGCCTCGCCGCCGGCCCGCTCCGGCTGCAGGATCAGATAGTCAAAGCTCTTGCCGACAGCCTTGAGCTGAAGCGCGATATAGGGAAGCACGCCGAGCAGCGAAGCGAGCGTCACGAAGGCCGCAAGCACCTGGCTTTTGCCGTAGCGCGCGGCGATGAAGTCCGCGATCGAGGTGACGTTCTGCGCCTTCGCAATCGCGATCACCTTGGACAGCAAGGTCTGGCCGAACAACAGCACCAGCGTCGGGCCGATATAGATCGTGGCGAAGTCCAGGCCGCTGGTGGCGGCGCGACCGACAGATCCGTAGAAGCTCCACGAGGTGTTGTAGACCGCAAGCGTCAGGCAATAGCTGATCGCGGCCGCCCAGGATTTTGGCGAAACCAGCGGCCCGCCCACGCTCCGCCGATCGCCCCACCAGGCAATCAGGAACAGCGTGGTCACATAGCCGGCTGCGACCGCGAGAACGAACCACGCCTGCAAGACATCCTCACTCGAGACCGATCCGCCCACCCACGGGCGGGGTGCGGAACGCGGGCGGATACTAGAGCGTTTTCAATCGCGTGGAAGGCACTTTTCAGCCATCGGATAAATCAGACCGGCGGCCGGGTGTCCGGCCGCCGGTTGGAGTTTGACCTCAGGCCGCCTCGCGCGACAGCCGCGCTTGCGGCAGGCCCTTGAGCACGAGGTTGACCACGACGGCGACGACGATGTTCAGCGCGAGCGCCAGCACCCCGGTGTAGACCGCAACCGTGCCGGCGCCGAAGTCGATGCCGTGCAGCGGCTTCAGCCCGTCCGACCAGGCGAGCCATGATCCGCCAGCAAGACCGACGGCCCAGCCGGCCAGCAGCGCCGGGCTCGAGAACCAGTTCAGGTACAGGCCGAACACCAGCGCCGGCAGCGTCTGCAGGATCCAGAGGCCCCCGAGCAGCTGCAGGTCGAGCGCGAACTGCGTCGGCATCAAGAGGATCGCGAGCAGCGCGCCGACCTTCACCAGCATGGAGGTGATCTTGGCGACTTTCGCCTCACCCGCCGGCGTCACCTTCGGATCGACCCACACCTTCCAGAAGTTGCGGGTGAACAGGTTGGCCGCACCGATGCTCATGACGGCGGCCGGCACCAGCGCTCCGATTGCAATCGCCGCGAACGCAAAACCTGCGAACCAGCTCGGGAATAGCGTCTTGAACAGCTCCGGCACGACGTCGTTGTTGCTCGCGAGCTTGAGGCCCGCCGCATGGCCCATGTAGCCCAGCAGCGCAAGCAGGCCGAGCAGGAGCGTATAGGCCGGAAGCAGCATCGCATTCTTGCGAATGGTGTTGCCGCCCGAGGACGCGAAGATGCCGGTCAGCGTGTGCGGATACATGAAGGCGGCGAGCGCCGAGCCGAGCGCCAGCGACGCGTAGGGCACGATCTGCGCCGGCGACAGCAGGATGCCGCCCGAGCCTTTCGCTGCGAACGCCGTATCCGCCGCGGTGAAGATCGCGCCATAGCCGCCGAGCTTGGTTGGCACGATCGCGATCGCGGCGATGACCACGATGTAGATCATGATATCCTTGACGAAGGCGATCAGCGCTGGTGCGCGCAGGCCCGACGAATAGGTGTAGAGCGCCAGCACCAGGAACGCGAGGACGAGCGGCACCTCACCGTTCAGGCCGAGCGCCTTGATCGCCACCTCCATGCCGATGAGCTGAAGCGCGATGTAGGGCATCGTCGCAAGCACGCCAGTGGCAGCAACGGCAAGCTCGAGCCCGCGCGAACCGTAAGCGCCGCGCACCACGTCGCCCGCGGTGACGTAGCCGCGCTCCTTGGCGACCTTCCACAACACCGGCATCACCGCGAACACGAAGGGATAGACGATGATGGTGTAGGGAAGCGCGAAGAATCCGTAGGCGCCGACCGCATAGACGAGCGCAGGGACGGCGATCACGGTGTAGGCGGTGTAGAAGTCGCCGCCGACCAGGAACCAGGTGATCCAGGTCCCGAACTTGCGGCCACCAAGGCCCCATTCGTCGAGATGGGCGAGCGTCTCCGGCTTGCGCCAGCGCGAGGCGACGAAGCCCATGCCGGTGACGAGGATGAACAGGACGAGGAATACGGCGAACGCCGCGCTATCGACATTAGTCAGCACGGCGCACGCTCCTGTAGACGATGTAGGTGAGCAGCGAGGTCAGCGGCACCCAGGCGAGCTGATACCAGTAGAAGAATGGGAAGCCGAACAGATGGGGCTCCCGGATATTGTAGAACGGCACGATCATCAGACCGATGAACGGCAACAGCAGCAGCAGACGTATCACGCTCTCCTCCCCTGTGAGTGAAGTCGACGCGCTTTTCGTGAAGCGCGCCTTGAGCGCGATATAGCTGACAATATCCGCCAGCCCCTCCCCCTACCTTGGCTCGGCCAGACCCCCCTACTTTCGTATCGCCGCCTCACGAATGGAGCAGCGCACACGACGTGGTCATCGCGCGAGGCTGATGCCTGGCGCGAGGGACGACTAAAGGGCGGATGGGGACCGCTACTGCCGCTTGCGCTCGTTCGACGGCGCGGGCCTCGGCGGCTCGGCCGGTGGCGGAGCAGCCTGCGTGCTGTTGCTGGCGCCGAACAGCACGCGCGTCGGGTTGCGGTCGAAATTATTCACGGCACGGCTGATGTCGCCGAGCGTGCGGCGGCCGTCGGACATCAGCGCGCCGGAGCGCTTGTCGAAGTCATCGGCAAGCTCGCGGATCGACTTCACCGCCTGGAACAGCTCGCCACCGTCCTTGCCGCCGGCGAGCGTGTTGAGGCCGAGCATGAGATTGTCGGCCTTGAGCATCACGCCGTCGACCTTGGCCATGACGGCGTCGATCCTCTCGGAGTTGCGCGCGAGCGAGGTTGTGAAGGTCTCGAGATTCTTCAGCGACTTCTTCACCGACTCCTGATTGTCGGCAACCAGCTTGTTGATGTTCTGCAGCGTGCCGCGGATCGCCTCGGTGACGTCCTGGAGCTTGTTCGGATCGGCGGTCAGCATCGGGATGCCATCCTCGTCGAGCGCCGGCGGGGGCGCAGCCTCCTCGCCGCCCTTCAGCGAGATCGCGGCAACGCCGGTCAGGCCCTGGAATTCAAGGCCGACCAGGGTGTCCTTGCGGATCGGGGCGTTGTTCTCGACCATGGCGAGTGCGACAACCCGCCGCGGGTTGTCGAGCTTCACCGAGACGACTTCACCCACCCTGATACCGTTGAAATTGACACTGCCGCCGTTACGCAGGCCGGCCGCGGGGCCCTCGAAGACCACGCGCAGGGGGCTGCGCTGCTTGGTGGTGTGCAGCGACTGGAACCACAGCACGAAGCCGATCGCCGCGGCGATCACCGCCAGCGTGAACGATCCAATCAGTACGTAATTCGCCCGCGTTTCCATCAGGTGCTCCGGCTACTCAACCCAGGTACTCAACCCATGACCGCGCGGGCGCGCTTGCCATGAAAATACTGCCTCAGCCAGGGATGTTGCGAGGCCTGCATGTCGGCCATCGACCCTGCCGCAATGATCTTACCGTTCCCTAAAACGGCGATGCGGTCACAAGCTGTGTAAAGGCTGTCGAGGTCGTGCGTTACCATGAAAACCGTCAGACCCAAAGTGCGCTGCAGGGTCCTGACCAGCTCGTCGAAATCGCCGGCGCCGATCGGATCGAGGCCCGAGGTCGGCTCATCCAGGAACACGAGGTCCGGATCGAGCGACAGCGCGCGCGCCAGCGCCACGCGCTTGATCATGCCGCCGGAGAGTTCGGACGGGAAGCGTTCGGCCACTTCAGGCTTGAGGCCGACCATGGTGAGCTTGGCCATGGTGATCTCGTCCATCAGCCGCTGCGAGACCCGCAAGTATTCGCGCATCGGAAACTGGATGTTCTGCCTGACGGTCAGCGAGGAGAACAGCGCGCCCTGCTGAAACAGCACGCCCCAGCGCCGCTCCACGCCACGACGCTGCGCGCCACCGGACGCATCGAGGTCGACGCCGAACACCTCGATGCTGCCGGCGACCTTCGGCACGAGGCCGATGATGGTGCGCGTCAGCACCGATTTGCCCGCGCCCGACGGGCCGACGAAGCCGAGGATCTCGCCGCGCTTGACGTCGAGATTGAGGCCGTCGAGCACGCGCGTCGCGCCGAACTGCACGGTGATGTCGCGGACGCGGATGATGGGGTTCTGGATATCGCCTGCCATCATCACATTCCGATCGATGCGAAGAAGATGGCGAAGACGCCGTCCATGACGATGACGAAGAAGATGCCCTTCACCACCGACGAGGTCGTGTGCTGTCCGAGCGACTCCGCGCTGCCTTGCACCGCCAGCCCCTCGACGCAGGCGACGATGCCGATCACGGCTGCCATCACCGGTGCTTTCACGATGCCGACGATGAAATGGTCGATCGAGATGGCATCGCGCAGGCGCAATAGGAAGGCTTCGGGATCGACGCCGCCATAGAGCCAGGCGACCAGGCCGCCGCCATAGAGCGCCGCCATGGCGCCGAGGAAGGCGAGGATTGGCAGCGCCAGCACCAGCGCCAGCATGCGCGGCAGCACCAGGACCTCGATCGGATCGAAACCCATGGTGCGCAGCGCGTCGATCTCCTCGCGCATCTTCATCGAGCCGAGCTCGGCGGTGTAGGCGCTCCCCGAGCGGCCCGCGACCATGATCGCGACCAGCAGGACGCCGATCTCGCGGAGCACCAGCACGCCCAGCATGTCGACCACGAAGATGTCGGCGCCGAACCTGCGGAAATGGAAGATGCCCTGCTGGGCGATGATGCAGCCGATCAGGAAGGTGATCAGCACAATGATCGGCACCGCGCGCCAGCAGACCTGCTCCAAATGATGCACGGTCGAGGTCAGGCGCAGCGAGCGCGGATGGATCAGCACGCGGCCGCTTGCCGCGAGCACGGCGCCGAGCATGTCGACGAGGCCCGCCACGGTGCCGGCAACGCCGGAAACGGCCCGGCCGATCTGCTCCAGCATGCCGGTGATCGTGACCGCGCTGGTCTCGACGACGGGCGTCGCCCTGACCCGGCGCACCTCGTCGACGAGGCTGGAATAGTTGGTGGAGAGGCCCGCGATCTGCGCCTCGACGGCGCCTTGCGTCAGGCTTCGGCGCAGCCGCTCGATCAGCCACGCGCCGAACGTGTCGAGCTTGGCGACGTCGGAGACATCGATGAAGATGCTCTGCGGGCTGCCGGCAAGCTTTTCGGCGTCGGCGACCATCCGCTCCAGGACCGGCGCGAATCTCGCGGTCCACGTTCCGGTGGCGCAGAGTGCCAGCGCGTTGCCTTTCGCAATCCGTTCGAGTTTCGGATCGCCGCTCAAGATGTCCGCTCCTGTGCCGAGGCATCGGAGGCGGAGGAATAGAGATGGTTGCGCACGCGCCCCTACCTGGAGAAGGTACCCCCAACTGGCCATTGTTAGTTGCAAGAGGTAATCAGCCGGTTCAGAAATTGCCAGAGTTCAAAATGACTTCCAGCAAAGTTCCGGTCCTCTCGGTCCGAATCGAGCGCTTTCCGATCGCGGGAACCTTCACGATCAGCCGAGGCGCCAAGACGGAGGCCGTCACTGTTGTGGCGGAAGTGAGCCGGGACGGCCTGACCGGCCGCGGCGAATGCGTGCCCTATCCCCGTTATGGCGAGACCCCCGAGGCAACGCTCGGCGCGATCCAGGTCATGCAGCAGGCAGTTGCCGGCGGACTCACCAGGCAGGCCCTGCAGGCCGCCATGCCGCCAGGAGCGGCCCGCAACGCGCTGGATTGCGCCCTGATTGATTTGGAGGCCAAGGCAGCGGGTGTCCGGGCCTGGAACCTGCTGGACCGCCCGGTGCCCGGCGAGCGCACCACGGCCTACACGATCTCGCTGGGCAGCCCCGAGGCCATGGCGGCGGGGGCTGCCAAGGCGGCAAACCGGCCGCTGCTCAAGATCAAGCTCGGCGGTGACGGCGACGGAGCCAGAATCGCGGCGGTGCGCAAGGCCGCCCCCGAATCGGAGCTGATCGTCGACGCCAACGAGGCCTGGACCGAGGCCAATCTGGAGCAGAACCTCGCCGCCTGCGCCGCGGCCGGCGTCACCCTGGTGGAGCAGCCGCTGCCGGCCGGGCAGGACGGCGCGCTGGCGCGGGTCAAGCGGCCGCTCGCGGTCTGCGCCGATGAAAGCGTGCATGACCGCGCTTCGCTCGCGCCCTTGCGCGAGCGCTATGACGCCGTGAACATCAAGCTCGACAAGACCGGCGGTCTCACCGAGGCGCTCGCCATGGCCGACGCGGCGCAGGCGCTCGGCTTCGAGATCATGGTCGGCTGCATGGTCGCGACCTCGCTGTCGATGGCGCCGGCGATGCTGATCACGCCACAGGCGCGCTTCGTCGACCTCGACGGACCGCTGCTGCTTGCGCGCGATCGTGATCACGCCCTGCGGTATGACGGCAGCCTGGTCTATCCCCCGGAGGCTTCGCTCTGGGGATGAGCCTTGAGCCGGTGCCGCGCAGACCAGATCAGCAGCGCACCAAGGCCGGCCATCCCGGCCATCACGTAATACAGGCCCTCGCCGACGCGCGCGTAGATCGCGCCCGAGACGATCGACGTCGCCGCTCCCAACAGCCCGATGCACGCGGCGTAGTAGCCCTGCCCGCGCGCGATCTGACGCGACGGCACGCGCTGCACCAGCAGGCTCATGGTGCCGAGGATGGTCATGCCGAAGGTGAGGCCATGGCCAAGCTGCACGATCGCGAGCAGCGCGAGCGGCGGCTCGTTCGCGGTGACGATCCAGCGCACGACGGCGCCCGCACCGCCGATCGCCATGAGCGTTGAGGCGTGCAACGAGAAGCGCGGCGACAGCGCGAACACGAGGATTTCGGCAATCACACCCAGCGTCCAGAGGCCTGCGATCGTCAGCCCGCCGAGGCCGTGGGCCCGCCAGTTGATCGCCGAGAACGTGTAATAGGCAACGTGACTGTTCTGGATCAGCGCGGCCGAAACGATGATGGCCCAGAAGGCGGGATCGCGCAGCAGCGCCGTTCCGCCGCGCGCCTCCGCGCTCTTTCGCCGCACGTCGTCGAGCGGCTGAAGCAATAGGCTTGTGAACGCCGCGACGGCGGCGAGCGCGACGATGACCCAGATCAGGTCGCGCGCGGCAATGGTGTCGACCAGAAAGCCGCAAGCAAGTGAACCGGCGGCGAAGGCCGCCGAGCCCCACAGCCGCACCGGCCCATAGTCGAGCTTGTAGCGAGCGACGCCGCGCAATGCATAAGCGTCGGTCAGCGGGATCGTCGGGGTCCAGAGCACGCAGGTCGCGGCGTAGACCAGGAACAGCGCCAGCGGCTGTTGCTGCAGGCCGAGCACCGCAAAGCCCACGGCGGTCGCGAACACCGAGATCGTCATTCCGGCGCGAATGGCGTGGCGCTTTTCGGCAAAGGCGGTTGCATAAGGCAGCGTGGTGAAGCGCGTCATCGCCGGCAGCGCCATGATGACGCCGATCCAGGCCGCGTCGATGCCGATCGCCTTCAGCCAGACCGAGAAGAACGGCAGATGGGCGCCCGAGACCGCGAACACCGCCGAATAGAACAGCGCCAGCCGCACCGCGAATCGGCGTCTCACGGTTGCAGCGATGGGGATTTGTGATTCGGGTTGCATCAAACCAATTGCGATTCGGTCGATATCGTGGTGATCGTTACTGTAACGCGCACTGATTTGCGCGACGAGATTGCCATGGCCACTGAAGCATTCGCCCTCTCGCCCATGTCCGCCCGCGCGGCCAAGCCGAACGAGCAGGACTACGACGCGATCCGCGAAGCGTTCATGGAGACCGCGCGCGGCCGCTGGTTCCTCGGCGAATATGCCAAGCGCAACCGCAATGCCGATACCCGCATGGTGCTCGATGCGGTCGCGAAAATCGAAGAAACCATTGCGGCACAGCGACAACCGGTTATCGAGGACCGCCTGCCCGAGGCGCTGGTGGCGATCCGCCGCGCGGTCGAGGAGACCGAAGCCGCGGCGGTTGCGGCGTTCGATCCGGCCACGATCGAGTCTGGCCTCGCGCCGATCCAGCGCGGCGTGCGCATCATCAAGGAGATCTCCTGGCGCTGGCGCGAGATCGGCGCCGACGGGCGAATCTGCGACCTGATTGATTCGCAGCTCGCGGCCATCGAGGGCGCCTGCACGCAGGTTTCGACCATCGACCCGCGCACCGAGCTCAAGGCCGCCTTCGATCTGCTCAAGGACCGGATCGAGCAGACCGACGCTGACGGCGGCGTGGCGCCGCAAACGGCGATGCGTCCCTCCCCGGCGCCTGTGCAGGAAGCGCCGGCTGTCGAGGCTGCCCCTGCCGTGATGGCGAGCGAAGCCCCCGTGGCTTTTACGGAGGCGCCGCAGGACCTCGCACTGGCGGTCGAGGCTGAAACCGCCGTTGAAGAGATCGGCGCCGCTGAAACGACATCGGTTGCCGATACGGCGATGGACATCGCCGGCGGGCCGGAGATCGTCGCCGAAAGCCACGACGCGGTTGAGGAGGCGGTCTCAGGGCCCGACGAGCTCCCGTTCGATGCCGCTGCGCAGGCGGAGGACGAGGCCGTGCTCGAGCGGATCGCATTCGAGATGGCCGCGCCAGATCCGGACTTCGACGAGATCATCGAGCCGATGGAGATGGCTGCGGACATTCGCGAGCCAGTTGCCGCTGATGTCGCTGAGCCGGTCGCAGCGGAGCCGGTCGTTGCACCGGTCGCGGAAGCGCCAGCCGTCGCGTCGATCGCGGGCGAGCCGGCCGTCGTCCCGGTAGCAGCACAGGCTCCCGCTGTCGAAGCACCGATCGCGGCTGAATCGCTCGCGCGTCTCACCGATGCCATCGCCGAAGCTGCCGCCGAGGTGATGGAGCATCCGGCCCCGGCCATGGCGCCGAGCGCGCCCCTCACCATGGCGCCGACCGCGACGCTGCCGATGCCCTCACCTCTGCCCGAGCCTTCGCTCGGCGCCACCATCCTCGCCAGCGGCATCCTGCAAAAGCCCCGCGCCCCCGCCAACGATCCCCTCGCCCCGATCCGCCGCATGACCCAGGCCGAGAAGATCGCGTTCTTCTCCTGAGGGGCGCTCAAAGTCTCTCCACGCCGCTCCTCTCGCGTCCCGGACGCGCCGCAACGCGCAAGCGTTGCTGCGCTGAGTCCGGGGCACGAGGGCATAGGTCTAGGCGCTCCCTCTCTTTCCACACCGTCATTGCGAGCGCAGCGAAGCAATCCAGACCGTCGCCGCGGAAAGAATCTGGATTGCTTCGCTGCGCTCGCAATGACGAGGCTGCGAATCCGTCATCCTGAGGTGCGAGCCATGGGGCGTAGCGCCCCCCTCGGGGAGCCTCGAAGGATGAACGGCCGGGATGCAGCCGGGCCGTCGCCCTTCGAGGCTTGCCCTGCGGCGCATTCCACCCGAGCTTTGCCCTCTCAACTTCGCCAAGCTTCTATTGCTTCCAAGCTCAGACCAACGCCATGACCACACCCGCAGCCGCGCTGAAAGCGACGACCACGAGCGGCGGCGCGCGCCAGGCAGCCAGAAGGACGAAGCCGACCAGCGCGACGGCGAAATCCTTAGGGCTGTGAACGGTCGTGATCCATACCGGATTGTACAGCGCCGCGCCCAGCACGCCCACGACTGCAGCGTTGACGCCACGCATCATCGCCTGTGCGCCGGTGCGCTTTCGAAAGGCGTCCCAGAATGGCAGCGCGCCGAGCAGCACGAGCATCCCCGGCAGGAAGATGCCAATGAGGCCGAGGGCCGCTCCCGCGAGGCCGTGCGGTTCGGGAGCGACCACTGTTCCGAGGTAGGCGGCGAAGGTGAAGAGCGGACCCGGCACGGCCTGGGCGGCGCCGTAGCCGGCGAGAAACGCGTCGTCGCTCAGCCAGCCCGGAGCGACGAAGGCTTCGCGCAGCAGCGGAAGGACGACGTGGCCACCTCCGAAGACGAGTGCGCCGGAGCGGTAGAAGGCATCGAACAGCGCCACGCCCGCCGATCCCGTCAGGCCGCGGAGCACCGGCAGGCCCGCCAGCAGAATGAAGAAGGCCGCAAGCGTGATCAGCCCCACGGTGCGCGAGACTGGCATCGCGACATGTCCCGACGGTGCCGCCATTTCGCAACGGCACAACCACAGGCCGGCGAGCCCGCCGAGGACGATCGCGCCGATCTGCACCACTGATGAGGTGCTGAGAAGCAGGATGATCGCCGCCGCCGCTGCGATCGAAGCGCGCTCGCGGTCGGGGCAGAGATTGCGCGCCATGCCCCAGACCGCCTGCGCGACGATGGCAACCGCGGTCAGCTTCAAGCCGTGAAGCAGGCCGGTTCCGAGCGGCCCGGTCAACGCTCCCGCTCCGTAGGCGAAGACGATGAGGACGGCAGCCGAAGGCAGCGTGAAACCCGTCCATGCAGCGAGCGCGCCGAGATAACCGGCCCGCATCAAGCCGATCGAGAAGCCGACCTGGCTGCTGGCGGGCCCCGGCAGGAATTGGCACAGCCCGACCAGATCGGCGTAGGCGTGCTCGTCGATCCACTTCCGCCGCACGACGAACTCATCGCGGAAATAGCCGATATGGGCGATCGGGCCGCCGAAGCAGGTCAATCCGAGCTTGAGGAAGATGCGCAGGACTTCCAACGGCGAGCCGGTACAGGCTCCGCGATCGACCGAGGCGTCGGCTGAAGAATTCATGTCGCTCACGGCCGCTTGATCCCGACTGCCGCGTTTATCGGCTTTCGATAAAGGAAATCGGCCCTTTCGGCCAGTCCTAATCCTTCATGGCCTCGCCCGTGAATTCGAGCACGCGCAACTTCGCAAGCGCAAGCCCCTTCCTGCCGAGCGGCGTCGCGCGGTAGAGCGTCCGTGCCGTCCGGCCGGGATGCTCCTTGCGGGAGCGCAAATAGCCCTTCCGTTCCATGCCGTGGAGCAGCGGATAGAGCGTACCGGGACTGAGCCTGTAGCCGTGCCGCGCCAGCTCTTCGATCATCCACTGGCCGTAGATCTCGTGTTCCGCCGCATGGTGCAGAATGTGCAGCCTGATGAACCCGTTGAGCAGATCCTTGAACTTCATGCGCCCTTTATCGAAATCCGTAATTGGAACGACGCAAGCCGCCGGCCGTTAACGCGCAGCCTCGTCGGAGCCGGCTTGGGCTTCCTCGAGACGATATTAGCGGCGAGGAGACTGGCCATGGCAAGTGCGGCAGATCGCGATCCCCGGCACCATACGCAGAAGATGCAAAAGGCCCTCCACGAGATCCGGAACCACCTCCGCGAAGACATCAAGAAGGTCGACGAGCCGCAGCTCAAGGCGATGTTCGAGACCTCCGCCGAGGTGCTTGGCGGCCTGGAAAAGGCCTTCAAGGACTATGAGCAAAAGAATGAAAGCGCCTGGCGGTGATCACGCCCTTGCAGATCAGGAAGCGTCCGTAACCCCTGCCGCCACGAAACTGCACGACGCCGAAGCCCGACTCAGTCGCGTCACCTCCAGCCACTGATCCATTCGCGCGCGACCATACGCGCCACAGCCTGATGGCTGCGCTCGCCCGGCAACTGCGCTACAGTGTGAAGGCTCGCCCAATCGGCCTCCTCAGGAGCGCATATGTCTACGGCGATCTCGACACTCGGCGGCGTAGGTCTGTTCCTCCTGGGCATGACCGTGATGACGGAAGGCCTGAAGACGCTGGCCGGCTCCGCGCTGCGCGCGGTGCTCAACAAGGCGGCGTCGACGCCGCTGCTTGGCTCCATTTGGGGCGCCCTTGTCACGCTGCTGGTGCAGTCCTCGAGCGCAACGACCATGACGACGATCGGTCTGGTCAGCGCCGGCCTCTTGACGTTCCAGCAGGGGTTGGGCCTCGTCTTCGGCGCGAACATCGGCACCACGGGCACGGGCTGGCTGGTCGCGCTGATCGGCGTCCGCGTATCGCTCACGGCCGCGGCGCTGCCGATGATCTTCGTCGGTGCGTTGACCAAGCTTCTGGGCAAGGGACGCATTTCCGGCGTCGGTGCGGCGCTTGCCGGATTCGGACTTGTGCTGTTTGGGCTGACGACTCTGCAGCAGGGCATGGGTGGCCTCGCGGAACGACTGCACCCGGCGGACCTGCCTGCCGTTCTCGGTAGCCCCGGGACCCCATGGTGGTCGGGCCTGCTCGGCGTGCTGGCGCTGGTCGTGATCGGACTGGTCATGACCGCGCTGATGCAATCGTCAACGGCCGCCATCGCGGTGACCTTGTCCGCTTATTTCGCCGGTGCGATCGGACTGGACCAGTCCTGTGCGCTGATCATCGGCCAGAACATCGGCACGGCTACGAGTTCGGCCCTGGCGGCGATCGGCGCGAGCACCACCGCCAAGCGGCTGGCCATCGCCTATGTGCTTTTCAAGCTGACCGCGGCACTGGTCGCGCTGGTCGCCTTTCCCTTTGTCACGCCTCTGCTGCTGCGTGCCTCGAGCACGATCGACGGCGTCACGCTGCTCGCCGGTTATCACACGGCGTTCAATGTTGTCGGCGTGGCGGTCCTGCTGCCGCTGATCAACTGGTTCACGCGACTGGTGGAGCGCATCCTGCCCGAGCGTGGCTCACCGCTCACGCGGTGCCTCGAACCGTTGGCACTCGCTACGCCTGCCGTGGCGGTGGAAGCGGTGCGGCGAACGATCGCACGCGTGCTCGTGACGGTGTGCGGTTCGGTCGAGGCGCGACTGGCCGGCCACACCGGACCCATACGCGTGGGGAAGGACACCGTGTCCGTGCAGGAGGCGGCCGACGCCGTGCGTCAGGCGCAACTATTCCTGTCGGACGCGGCCGGACCGCCCGACATCGACGACGAGCAACGCTCGCTCACGAGCACACTGCACGCGCTCGACCACGCGTCTCGACTGACGGACCTCGCGAATGGAGGAATCAATTTCGCTACAGTGGCAGATGGACCGGAGGACATCCGCGCCAAAGAGCTATGCGCAGAAGTGATGCGAAGCGCAGCCGCGATTGCGCGTGGTGTGGCGGCACCGCCCCGCGTCGCGGGATCGCCGCCAGCGTCACATGCCGACGTCATGGCCGGCCCCCGCGCGAACCCGCCTGACGAGGCCATCGCCGAGCTCGAGCGTTGTACGACGGAACTCGACGAAGTGCTGCGCAGGCACCGCAGCGCGACGCTCAGCGCGGTGTCCAATGGGACCCTCACCGCCGACGCCGCCCTGCTTCGCGTCGAGACGGTTCGAAACCTCAAGGCCCTGTCGCAGCACGCCTGGCGCTCGGCGATTCATCTCGTCGGTCGCGGCTAGATCGATTTCAGCATAGCCGGTTCCAGCGTGATTCAGATCACGCACCGGATCATGGTGATCGGCATCGCGTACGCAAGACTCGAACGCGGTCTAGCCTCCCCGCAACCAATCTCGCATCGAGATTAGCCCCGAGGGAGCACGCCATGTTCCGCCTGAAGTCCTTCCTGATGTATGCGGGCCTGCTGGGAAGCCTGTTCGGCTTCGCCTGCGGCCCGGTTTCCGCGCAGGTTGCCCCGGTCGAGTCGGCCGCTCCCACCGCGCTGCAAGGCCCGGAGCAGCGGGTGGCGCTGGTAATAGGCAATTCGAACTACCAGAACGCGCCGCAGCTTTCGAACCCCGACAATGATGCGCAATCGATGGCGCAGTTCCTGAACTCGGCCGGCTTCGAGGTGATCTCGGCGACCGACCTGACCCAGAACGACATGCTCAAGGTCGTGCAGGATTTTTCGGCCAAGGTCGCCGCCCGCGGCCCCAACACCGTGGCGATGGTCTACTACGCCGGCCATGGCGTGCAGCTCGCCGGCGAGAACTACCTCGTTCCCGTTGATGCGAAGGTCTCGACCCCGACCGAGCTCGTCAGCAACTCGGTCCGCCTCGTCGACGTGATGTCGACGTTGGAGACGATCCCGAGCCGCATGCGCATCGTCATCCTCGATGCCTGCCGCAACAACCCGTTCCCCAGTGTCAACGATGCCGGCCGCGGCCTTGCGATCGTCGATGCGCCGAACGGCTCGATCGTCGGCTATTCGACCGCACCGGGCGCCGAAGCGCTCGATGGCAGTGGCGGCCACAGCCCCTACACCCAGGCCTTCCTCAACGCCGCGCGCCAGCCCAACGTGCCGATCGAGCAGCTGTTCAAGCGCGTGCGGCTCGAGGTGAACCACTCAACCGACGGCGCGCAGACGCCGTGGGAGAGCTCGTCGCTGACGTCCGATTTCTATTTCTTCGGCGACACGGCCGTTGCCGCCAACCGCGCGCCGGTGAATGCGCCTGTGGTGCAGATGGCGTCCAACCTGCCGAGCCGCTCGGCGCGTCAGGCCTATGACTACGTGCTGTCCGAAGGCAATCCCGCCTACTATCAGGAGTTCATCCACATGTATCCGCATGACCCCCTGTGCGATCATATCCGCTGGCTGCTCTCCAATCTCCTGATCTCGCAGGCCTGGCACAAGGCAGTGCTCGCCAACTCGCCGCTCGGCTACCAGACCTTCTATGACAGCTACGGCAACAGCCCCTATGCGCAAGTCGCGCTGAAGCTGGCGGCGCAGCCGAAGCTGATCCCCTTGATGCAGCCGACGAAGTTTCTGGCTCCGCAAACCATCGCGCCGACCTTGAAGTTCGGCAATCTCGGCACGCCTAAGTACCTGCCGCTCGTGCAGCAGGGTAACGGCGGTAACCTGCCGGTCGTGCAGAAGCCGGTCGACATCAACGTCATCGCCAAGCTTGGCAATGGCGGCCAGGTCGTCACCCTGCCGGCGGGCAACCAGACGCACAACCCGCCGTCGCAAAATCCGGGCAAGATCGTCACCCTGCCCGCGCCGACTGGCGGCACGACCAACAACGGCACGATCGGCAAGATCGTGACGCTGCCGGCGACCAACAACACGCCGAATGCCGGCAACAACGGTGGCTCGGGCAAGATCGTCAGCCTGCCGGTGACGAATGTCGGCAAGGGCGGCGACGTGAAAAACATCGACGTCAAGAACATCGACGTGAAGACGACCAATGGTCAGTCGCAGAATCAGCCGATCCGCACCAACAACGGCAACACCGGCATCGTGAAGCTCAACAACAACCCGGCGAACAAGATTCAGGTGCAGAACAACCGTCCGCAGCTCAATACGATGCCAAACCACAATAACAGCGGCGCGGCGAACAACAACTTCCGGCAATCGATGAACCAGGCGCCGAGCATGAACGGCGGCAACAATCGCCGCAGCTTCATGCACTGATCACGGCCGGCCGCGCACACGACAAAAGGGCAGAGCGACAACGCTCTGCCCTTCTTCATCTCAGAGTTAGGGCAGGATCAGATGGGCGTGCGTCGCTCAGAGACGAACGCGGATGATCGTATTCCCCTTGCGTCGCTCGGCCGGATTTAAGGCGGCGACGGCATCGTCGAGGGTCGAGACGTTGCCAATGTGCGTCCGGAGTCGTCCGTCCCGCACCCGCTGGACGATCTCACTCAGTTGGGCACGATCGGACTCGACGACGAAGTCGACCGCCAGGCCGTCGGAGGGCCGCGCCTCGGCCGGCCCGACCACGGTCACCAGTGTTCCTCCGGCTCGAATTAATCCTGCGGACCGCTTCTGGATGTCACCGCCGATGACATCGAACACCAGATCGACTTCGCCGACGTCTTCCAGGGCGTCGTTGTCGAGGTCGACGAACTCCTTCGCACCGAAGTCGAGCACCGTCTGACGGTCGGCGGCGCGTCCGGTGCCTATGACGTAGGCGCCGGCCTCTCGTGCGAGTTGCGTCACCATCGACCCGACTGCGCCGGCCGCGCCGTGTGCGAGGACGCTCTGCCCCGCCTGAAGGCGGCCGTGCTGGAACAGCCCTTGCCATGAGGTCAGGCCCGAGATCGGCAGGCTCGCGCCCACCGTGAAGTCGACGTCGCCCGGCAGCGGCGCGAGGTTGCGTGCCTCGATCGCCACATACTCGGCCAGCGTGCCGTCGCGATACCAGTCCGCGAGGCCGAACACCCGCTGTCCCACCGACAGCCCGGTCGTGCCATATCCGAGAGCGGTGACCACTCCGGCCAGCTCGTGCCCGGGGATCGATGGTGTTCGATCACGATCGAGGCGATCGGTCCAGGTCGATGGCCACGCCAGCTCAGTCGGGACAAATCCTGACGCATGAACCTGAACGACGACGTCGTTTATCGCTGCCTGCGGCTCGGGCCGGTCCACCAGCTTCATCCCGGCCGTTCCCGCGGCCTGATCCGTTACAACGATCGCCTTCATGGGAACTATCTCCTCGGTCATTTGTCTCTTTGGTGGACATGTTGCAGGGAGCGTGGACGCGCCGGCTATCCACAAAATGCCAGGCAGCGTGGAACTCTTGTCTCCGGGTCTGCGATCTGCGCTGTCTGCATTGACCGGAGCTCCCACTAAGCTGATGGGTCGGGATCGTTCCGGTCGCTGGTGTTAGCAAATTGATGCGTTGCGCTTGTTCAGCGCGATGGTTGCCGTCCCCATCCAACTCGGTTGTGCCAAAAGGGCTCCGTTGGCTGCCCAGATTTATTCGGCGATCCGAGAGCGCATCGAGACGGCGAACAGGAATTTAGATTGCGAAGGCCGCTAGGCCCGATGTCCGCTGTTGGCCCCCTTCTCGAACCTAGGGAGATGTCCGAGTTGAGTCCGCGAGGTAGGCCAAAGATGGGGTAATCGGCCGGCCCAGCTTGTGGATAGCTGAATATTTAAGGTGCTGCGCTTCAGGCTGATGGTGAAAACGAGGTCCGTGGTGACGGCCTCAAGCATCAGGAGAAGCGCAGCATGGACCATTTTGCCGGACTGGACGTATCGGTCAAGGAGACGAGTGTCTGCATTTTGGATGATACGGGCAAGATCTTGAAGGAAGTGAAGGTGGCGAGTGAGCCCCAAGCGCTTCTGAAGGTTCTGGGGAATCCCGCCTACCGCTTCAAGCGGATCGGACTGGAAGCCGGGCCGTTATCGCAATGGCTGTTCAGCGCTCTCGCCGAAGCCGAGTTACCAGTGATCTGTGTGGAGACTCGGCACATGCAGGCGGTGCTGAAGGCGCAGATCAACAAGACCGACCGCAATGACGCGCGCGGCATCGCTCAGATGATGCGGGTGGGAGTGTATCGCCCGGTGCATGTGAAGACGCTACGCAGCCAGAAACTGCGTATGCTGCTAACCCATCGCAAGCTATTGCAGTCGAAGGCCATCGCCATCGAGAACGATCTGCGAGGGACTTTGCGTAACTTCGGCCTCAAGGTGGGCATAGTCGGAATGGTGAGGTTCGAGGCCCGCATCCAGGAGCTTGTCGAGACTATTCCCGACTTGGCGATCCTGGTGGAACCGCTGCTCGTCGTGCGGCGGGCGCTACGCGAACAGATCATCATCCTGCACCGCCGCTTGCTGGCCATCGTGCGCGACGACGAGGTGTGCCGGCGCCTGATGACGACCCCCGGTGTCGGCCCGGTGGTGGCGCTGACCTATCGCGCGACCGTCGATGTGCCAGCCCGATTCCGAAAATCCAAGTCGGTCGGGGCAGTGTTTGGGCTGACGAGCTCCAGATATCAATCAGGCGAGATCGATTGGAGCGGCAGGATATCGCGCTGCGGGGATGAGATGATGCGGGTGATGCTCTACGAAGCAGCGCAGAGCATGTTGCATTCGAAGAAATGGTCCTGGCTCAAGGCCTGGGCCATGCAGATCGCCAGGCGTCGCGGAATGAAGAAGGCGATCGTGGCCCTGGCCCGTCGGCTGGCCGTCATCATGCACCGCATATGGGTCGATGGCACCGAGTTCCGGTGGACCCGGGAGCCAACCGCGACAGCAGCATGAAAACCGTTCAGGATCAAAGCCGATAGGAGGAAACTCGAGATCCACCCAGCAGTGGAAAGATGTCCCTCGCGGGACGATGGATGAGGTGAGTTCGCATGTCCGCTTGAACCTGTCGTTCAAACTAACGACAAGGCCGCGCAAAAGATTGTTCTACTTCGTCCTCGAATCCCATGATGGAAGGGCCCTGGTGCCGATTCCGAAGAGAAGCGCGAGCCCGTGAGCGACATCGACA
>NZ_LSEF01000035.1:5000-8431 GCF_001641695.1 Bradyrhizobium neotropicale | reverse complement strand
CACTGATGCTCCTCACCTTGTTGAGTGACACAACAATCGACACCAGTCGGTTGGAGTCATTCATCGTCGGTAAGGGTGTCGGAACCCTTCCTCTCAGGAAGGTTGGGACCTCTCCGGTCCCGGGCTGTTTGACAAGTGAAGATGAAGAAAGAGAAACGTGGACGGCGGAGTCCTTGCGCCTCTCGGACCACTTAAGAGCTTCGGCTTTTGAGTACTGAGAGAGGACGAAAGACTTCGGCGGTACACGTTTCAAAGGAAACACCATCGTTGTCCGCGATGTGAATCGCAGACAGCAAGTCGATTTCGGTCGACAATGGTGGGACCTCGTCAAACGTTGTGATCAGCCGGTTCAAAGTTCAAGTCCAACTTGAGAGTTTGATCCTGGCTCAGAGCGAACGCTGGCGGCAGGCTTAACACATGCAAGTCGAGCGGGCGTAGCAATACGTCAGCGGCAGACGGGTGAGTAACGCGTGGGAACGTACCTTTTGGTTCGGAACAACACAGGGAAACTTGTGCTAATACCGGATAAGCCCTTACGGGGAAAGATTTATCGCCGAAAGATCGGCCCGCGTCTGATTAGCTAGTTGGTGAGGTAATGGCTCACCAAGGCGACGATCAGTAGCTGGTCTGAGAGGATGATCAGCCACATTGGGACTGAGACACGGCCCAAACTCCTACGGGAGGCAGCAGTGGGGAATATTGGACAATGGGGGCAACCCTGATCCAGCCATGCCGCGTGAGTGATGAAGGCCCTAGGGTTGTAAAGCTCTTTTGTGCGGGAAGATAATGACGGTACCGCAAGAATAAGCCCCGGCTAACTTCGTGCCAGCAGCCGCGGTAATACGAAGGGGGCTAGCGTTGCTCGGAATCACTGGGCGTAAAGGGTGCGTAGGCGGGTCTTTAAGTCAGGGGTGAAATCCTGGAGCTCAACTCCAGAACTGCCTTTGATACTGAAGATCTTGAGTTCGGGAGAGGTGAGTGGAACTGCGAGTGTAGAGGTGAAATTCGTAGATATTCGCAAGAACACCAGTGGCGAAGGCGGCTCACTGGCCCGATACTGACGCTGAGGCACGAAAGCGTGGGGAGCAAACAGGATTAGATACCCTGGTAGTCCACGCCGTAAACGATGAATGCCAGCCGTTAGTGGGTTTACTCACTAGTGGCGCAGCTAACGCTTTAAGCATTCCGCCTGGGGAGTACGGTCGCAAGATTAAAACTCAAAGGAATTGACGGGGGCCCGCACAAGCGGTGGAGCATGTGGTTTAATTCGACGCAACGCGCAGAACCTTACCAGCCCTTGACATCCCGGTCGCGGACTCCAGAGACGGAGTTCTTCAGTTCGGCTGGACCGGAGACAGGTGCTGCATGGCTGTCGTCAGCTCGTGTCGTGAGATGTTGGGTTAAGTCCCGCAACGAGCGCAACCCCCGTCCTTAGTTGCTACCATTTAGTTGAGCACTCTAAGGAGACTGCCGGTGATAAGCCGCGAGGAAGGTGGGGATGACGTCAAGTCCTCATGGCCCTTACGGGCTGGGCTACACACGTGCTACAATGGCGGTGACAATGGGAAGCGAAGACGCAAGTCCTAGCAAATCTCAAAAAGCCGTCTCAGTTCGGATTGGGCTCTGCAACTCGAGCCCATGAAGTTGGAATCGCTAGTAATCGTGGATCAGCACGCCACGGTGAATACGTTCCCGGGCCTTGTACACACCGCCCGTCACACCATGGGAGTTGGCTTTACCTGAAGACGGTGCGCTAACCAGCAATGGAGGCAGCCGGCCACGGTAGGGTCAGCGACTGGGGTGAAGTCGTAACAAGGTAGCCGTAGGGGAACCTGCGGCTGGATCACCTCCTTTCTAAGGATGGTCCTTCAGAGAGCTCACGCTCACTATCGGACCGTTTTAGAAACATCAGGGGCCAACAGATCGCCAGATCGTTGAGCTCCATTGGCGGGATTTCGCCGTCTACGTTTCTCTTTCTTCGCGGACGAACACGCGCCAGGGGCTGCGCTGTGCGGTTGCATTCGGCGCTAGTGGCCGGCTGCACGCGAGCAAGATCCCTTGTCCTCCGAAGGATATGCGTTAGGGGCTTGTAGCTCAGTTGGTTAGAGCGCGCGCTTGATAAGCGTGAGGTCGGAAGTTCAAGTCTTCCCAGGCCCACCACTTTCATCGAGTGAGCATTCGTCTTCTGGTTACGGGGCCATAGCTCAGCTGGGAGAGCGCGTGCTTTGCAAGCATGAGGTCGTCGGTTCGATCCCGTCTGGCTCCACCAGATGGTTTGATTGCCGGCGCAGCTTGTACCGAAATCGTCCGCGAAACATCACTTCGCACCCACTAGTCCGGATGGACAGTGACGTGCGTGTTTTCTGACATCGTAAAGAGGAGATCGATCCGAGTTGGGTCGTGCAGCAATTGTTGCGCGAGCCTTCATTATCTCCGGATCATTTCGGCGCTCGCTTCCGGCCGTGAGGTTGGTTGCGAGTTGTAAATGATCCTTTTAGCGAAGCTTGACCGCCTCGCTATCGGAACGATCTTACGAAGCAAGCTGGTCTTTCTAGTCAATGTCCGGCTGCGACAATCGCGTTCATCGAGGACGCGTGCCTTTGATGGCAGTTGCGCAGACAACATTCTGCCGAGTGTGTGGACATTGATAATGAGAGCAATCAAGTGCCTTAAGGGTGTTCGGTGGATGCCTTGGCGCTGAGAGGCGATGAAGGACGTGCTACGCTGCGATAAGCCGTGGGGAGCTGCGAAGAAGCTTTGATCCGCGGATTTCCGAATGGGGAAACCCACCTTCGATAGCCGGAACTCCAAGACCTTTGTCGAAAGACATCGGTGTGGGGTTCGACCAGATAATGCGAGAAGCCAGGCCTTTAGATTTCGATCGAAGAGGTTTTGGATTTCCGGTTATCAAGTGAAGGTATGAGACTTCTGAATAAAATAGGAGGTTTCAAGCAAACCCAGGGAACTGAAACATCTAAGTACCTGGAGGAAAGGACATCAACAGAGACTCCGTTAGTAGTGGCGAGCGAACGCGGACCAGGCCAGTGATACATCAAAGACAATCGGAACCAGTCAGGAAAGCTGGGCCTCAGAGGGTGATAGCCCCGTACGAGTAATGCGATGATGTATCCTTGAGTAAGGCGGGACACGTGCAATCCTGTCTGAACACGGGGGGACCACCCTCCAAGCCTAAGTACTCCTCAGCGACCGATAGCGAACCAGTACCGTGAGGGAAAGGTGAAAAGCACCCCGACGAGGGGAGTGAAATAGACCTGAAACCGGACACCTACAAACAGATGGAGCCCAAGATTCGTTCTGGGTGACATCGTACCTTTTGTATTATGGGCCAGCGACTTAATTTAACGAGCAAGCTTAAGCCGATAGGCGAAGGCGTAGCGAAAGCGAGTCTGAATAGGGCGCCAAGTTCGTTG
>NZ_LSEF01000035.1:0-2500 GCF_001641695.1 Bradyrhizobium neotropicale | reverse complement strand
GATCAACGACGAGCACTGGAGCTGTCAATCGGCGTTCAAATTTGACCCCTCATCGGCGTCCAATTTTGACCCCTTTGTGCGGCGGGGTTTGCTGGTAGCGCTCGTCTCGTCGGAGCTGGCCGGGATTGCGGAGGCGAGACGAGCGCGGGTTGCGTGATCGTCGTCGCGGCTTTTGAATCGCCAACTGTCGTTGCCGGTCTCGACGATGTCGCAGTGATGGGTCAACCGATCGAGCAGCGCAGTGGTCATCTTGGCGTCGCCGAACACGCTGGGCCATTCGCCGAAGGCGAGATTGGTGGTGACGATGACGGAAGCTCTCTCGTAGAGCCGGCTGATCAGATGGAACAGAAGCTGACCGCCGGACTGGGCAAAGGGCAGATATCCGAGTTCGTCCAGAACGATGAAGTCCATCCGGGTCAAGTGCTCAGCAAGCCGGCCCTGCCGTCCATTGCGGGTCTCAATCTCGAGGCGGTTGACGAGATCGACCACATTGTAGAAGCGGCCACGGGCACCGGATCGGATGCAGCTCCTGGCGATTGCGATGGCCAGATGGGTCTTGCCGGTGCCTGTGCCGCCGACCAGCACGACGTTGCGTTGCTGGGCGATGAAGCCGCCGCCGGCGAGATCATTGACGAGCGTCCGGTTGATCGGCGTGCCGTCGAACTGGAAGTCCTCGAGGTCCTTAGCAAGCGGCAGCTTGGCGATGGTGAGCTGGTACTTGATCGACCGGGCCTGCTTCTCGTTGATCTCGGCGTTGAGCAGGTCGCCGACGATGCGCTGCGGTTCGTGTTGGCGCTTGACCGCAGTCGCCATGATCTCGTCGAAGGCGGCCTTCATGCCGTAGAGCTTGAGCTCGCCCATGAGGTCGAAGATTTGGGTTCGTTCCATCAGATGATCCTCCGGAGGTTGTCGTAACGGGCACAATCGGCGATCGGCGCATGGCGGAGCGTCAATGCAGCCGGCGTCATGATGTTGGCCGGTGGGGCGGGTTCACGTTGTCGGGCCAGGATGTTGAGAACGACATCGGCGGAATGGACGCCGTGACCGAGCGCTTCGGCACAGGCGGCTTCTACCGCGGGCAGGCCGTCAGTCAGCACCGCATTGAGGATGTCGACCATCTGACGATTGCCATCGTCGGTGCTGGCAAGCCTGCGCCGGATCCGCTCGATCGCGGCCGGCAGCACCCAGTCCTTGAAGGGAGCACCGTTGCGCAAGGCGCCGGGTTTACGCGCCAGTACCGGCACATAGTGCCAGGGATCGTAGGTCGTCTCGCCGCGTCCGAAGGATCGTGGGTGCTCGGCAACGATGCGTCCGTCCTGACGGATCACGATGCGATCGGCATAGGCTTGGACCTCGACCGGGCGCCCGACGGCGCTGGCTGCGACCAAGTACTTGTTGTTGTCGAAGCGCACCAGACAGGTCTTCGAGACCGACGCCGGCACCGCATGGAAGCCGTCGAACCGACCGGCATAGGGGACGAGCTTAGGACGCTCGGCTTCGAACACTTCCCAGATCGTCTGATCGGCCAACTCCGGATGGCGATGCGCTTTGGCGTAGGCGATGCACTTGTCCAGCAGCCAGGCGTTTAACTCGTCCAGGTTCTTGAACCGCAGCCGCGGCGTGAAGAAGCGTTCGCGGACCAGCCCGACCTGGTTCTCGACCTGGCCCTTCTCCCAGCCCGAGGCTGGCGTGCAGGCGACCGGATCGACCAGGTAATGGCTGCACATCTGCAGGAAGCGGCGATTGTAGCGGCGATCCTTGCCGACAAAGATCGTCTCCACCGCGGTCTTCATATTGTCGTAGATGCCGCGACTGCAGGTGCCCTTAAACAGGGCGAACGCCCGGTCGTGGGCGTCGAACACCATCTCCTGCGTCTCGCGCGGATAGGCCCGCACGAACAGCATGCGGCTGTGACAGAGCCGGACATGGGCGGCCTTCACCATCACCGTGGTCCCGCTCAGCAAGACCACCTCGTGGCTCCAGTCGAACTGGTAGGCTTCGCCCGGCGCAAAACTCAGCGGGACATAGGCCGCCGCGGTCGATTGCCCGCGTTCTTTGCTCCACCGCCTGGCGTAACGCCGCACCGCATCGTAACCGCCGTCGTAGCCGCGGCCGCGCAGCTCTTCGAAGATCCGGATCAACGTCAGCTGTTCACGAGCCGGTTTGGCCGCGTTCGCCGCCAGCAATCCGTCAAGCTCTACTGCCCATCGTCCCAGCTTTGGCCGCGGCTGCACTTGCCGCTCGTACTCGAAGGAGGTCTCCCCAGACCTCAGCACCTTGCGGACCGTGTTCCGCGACACCTTCAGGTCACGGGCGATCTCCTTGATCGTCTTGCCCTTGATGAAGTGCTCGCGCCGTATCCGCGCAATCGTCTCCACGACCAGCATCCCCGACCACCTGCTTCATTCCAAAGCAGGCAGCGCAACAGCCCAACGTTAGGGGGTCAATTTTGGACGCCGATCCCCCAGCTTAGGGGGTCAATATTGCAGGCCGAATGACA
>NZ_LSEF01000034.1:102990-180894 GCF_001641695.1 Bradyrhizobium neotropicale | reverse complement strand
GGGCGGATTCAACCGCTCGTCGCAACACTCGAGCAAAAGAGGTTGCGATGGAGAAGCGTGTGCGGACAGATCGTCCCCGAGAGGTCCTACGAGAAGATTATAGACCGTTCTGGACTGCGATTGCCTTGGGGCGATCGAGCGGGGATGCTGCGGTTGAGGCCGGGGTGTCGCCGTCGGTCGGAGTACGCTGGTTCCGGAGGGCGGGCGGTATGCCGCCAACACATTTGTCGCGATCGTCCAAACCTCGGTCGGAGCGCTACCTGTCGTTCGCCGAACGTGAGGAGATTGCCATCTTGCGCGCGCAGGGGCATGGGGTGCGAGCCATCGCTCGTCAGCTCGGCCGGCCTCCATGCACGATCTCCCGTGAGCTCCGTCGCAATGTGGCGCGCCGCCATGGCGCTCCAGAGTACCGGGCGACCACGGCACAATGGCATGCTGATCAGTCCGCCCGACGGCCCAAGTTTGCGAAGTTGGCAATCAACCCGACCCTGCGGGATTATGTGCAGGACAGGCTTGCCGGTATGATCGCTAAGCCAGACGGGGCGCTCCTCGTTGGCCCGAAGGTCGTGTGGAAGGGCCGCCGGGCGGTGCATCGGCAAAACCGACGCTGGGCGACGGCATGGAGCCCGGAACAGATTTCTCGGCGACTTCGGCTCGACTTTCCCGAGGATGAGACGATGCGCATCAGTCACGAGGCAATTTATCAGGCCCTTTATGTGCAGGGTCGAGGAGCTTTGCGCCGTGAACTGACGGCCTGCTTGCGCACTGGGCGGGCCTTGCGGATGCCGAGGGCGCGCGCCCGCAAAGGCAGAAGCTTCATTCCTTCCGAGATCATGATCAGTCAACGTCCGGCGGAAGCTGCCGATCGAGCTGTGCCGGGTCACTGGGAAGGTGACCTCATCATGGGCCTCGGTAGTTCCGCGATCGGCACTTTGGTGGAGCGCACGAGCCGTTTTACCATTCTGCTGCATTTGCCGCGCATGACCGGTCAGGAACAGGATGCTCGCGTGAAGAATGGACCTGCACTCGCCGGACATGGCGCTGAGGCGGTGCGAGACGCCATCACCCGCGCAATCTTCACCATGCCCGAGCGACTGCGGCGGTCTCTAACCTGGGATCAAGGAGCTGAGCTGGCTCAGCACGCGCGTCTGAAGATCGATGCAGGCGTGCAGGTCTACTTTTGCGACCCTCACAGCCCGTGGCAGCGCGGCACCAACGAGAACACGAATGGGTTGCTGCGCCAGTACTTTCCAAAGGGGACGGATCTCAGCATGCACGATGCCGATGATCTGGAGGCCGTGGCTCTTGCACTCAACACAAGGCCCCGCAAAACCCTCGGCTGGAAAACACCGGCAGAAACCCTCGACGAATTGCTCCGAGTGAGCGATACACGGAGTGTTGCGACGAGCGGTTGAATCCGCCCAGTACGCCGCGGCGTCTCTGTGTCCTCGCACGGCCTCTGGGATACTGGATCGCCCGCATACGCGGGCGATGACACTGAGATTGTGGGACGTGTGTGCCCAATCTCGTCATTGCGAGCGCAGCGAAGCAATCCAGACTGTCTCCGCGGAGGGATTCTGGATTGCTTCGCTGCGCTCGCAATGACGGAGTGCACGTTTCGGAAATGACGCAGACGCCGATCGGGGCCACATCTGCGCGCCGCATCGATGCGACGCCGGGCGGGCGCGGCGAGAACACCGCGCCCTCCTCTAGCTCCTAGCCGCTCTTGCGCATCTTGCTGAGCAGATAGTTGTCGTAATAGTTTTCGGCGATCTGCGTGTAGAAGAGCAGCTCCTTCATATACGCGTCGTGGCTTTCCTTCGTCCGCTTGAACAGCTCGCTCTTGCCGGCAAGCTCGTTCAGATGATCCTGGGTCGCCGCGTAGCAGGCCTCCATGACCGGCTGCGGAAAGGCCTTCAGCTCCGCACCGTTGGCAACCAGCCGTTTCAGCGCAGCCGGATTCACGCTGTCGTATTTTTCGAGCATCCAGGCGCCGGCGGCAGAGCCCGCCTGAGTGAGGATCGCCTGATATTGCTTCGGCAACGACGCCCACTTCTCGTCGTTGACGATCATGTGCAGCATGGCGCCGCCTTCCCACCAGCCGGGGAAGTAATAATACTTGGCGACCTTGTAAAAGCCGAGCTTCTCGTCGTCATAGGGACCGACGAATTCTGCGGCGTCGATCGAGCCCTTCTCCAGCGCCGCATAGACGTCGCCGCCGGCGAGCTGCTGCGGGACGATGCCGAGCCGCGCCAGCACGTGGCCGCCCATGCCGGCGATGCGAAATTTGAGGCCCTTCAGATCATCGACCGTCTTGATCTCCTTGCGAAACCAGCCGCCCATCTGGGTGCCGGAATTGCCGCAGAGGATGGCGTGCGTCTTGAACGGCTTCAGCGCCTCGTTGCACAGCTCGGCGCCACCGCCGAACGCCCACCAGGATTCCTGGTGGCGATGGTTCATGCCGAACGGCACGCCGGTCGCGTAAGCCAGCGCCGGCTCCTTGCCGATGTAGAAATACAGCGGCGTCTGCGCCATCTCGACGGTCGCCGAGCTCACGGCATCGAGCGCCTGCAGGCCGGGCACGAGCTCGCCGGCCGCAAAGGTCTGGATCTGAAACTTGTTGTCGGTCGCATCCGCGACGTATTTCGCAAAAGTCTGCGCCGTGCCGTAGATGGTGTCGAGCGACTTCGGGAAGCTCGAGGTCAGGCGCCAC
Organism: Bradyrhizobium neotropicale; assembly: GCF_001641695.1. Classification (GTDB taxonomy): domain Bacteria; phylum Pseudomonadota; class Alphaproteobacteria; order Rhizobiales; family Xanthobacteraceae; genus Bradyrhizobium; species Bradyrhizobium neotropicale. The sequence goes on along the minus strand of NZ_LSEF01000034.1, from coordinate 178,181 downwards.
TTGATCTCGGGCATGCTCTGCGCAATCGCAGGCGCCGCAACCAGCGTCGCCGCGCCGGCTACGGCGCCGCCCTTGATGAACGTACGGCGTTTCATGATGGGGTCTCTCCCTCTAGGTCAGTTTGAAATGGACAGGCTTGGGATCACGGTCTTCGCGGACCGTTTGCCTGTTCCTGTAGCGGAGTTCAAGCTGTGACAGGAAGCCCGGATGAAGCACAGCCCAACCCGGGAAGCTTCCATTCTGCATGGCTGTCCCGGATTTTGCTTCATCCGGACTAAGACGTGCCGGTGCTCAGAGCAGCTTTGCACTGACGAACAGCGCGCGCACGGCGTTGGTCGCCTGCACCGCGAGCATCGCATGGTCGGCTGCGCCTTCCAGCGCCGCGACGGCGTCCTCATGCAGCGTGCGGAATTCCATCCATTCGACGGAACTGTAATTGGTGAGGAATTGATAGGCCTGGCCGACGGTCGCGATCGCCAGCGTGTTGCCGTTCAGGCGAATCTTGAACGTCGTGCGCAGCGGAGTGTCGGAGCTTGATGGATCAGTCATGGGCTGCTTCTGGACGAGAACGGCTTAACGAAGGGGAAATGGCAGCCCTGCCGTAGCAGGCAAATATCAGGAGTCGGTGGTCGCGCGCTGCGAGGCGGTCGCCGACCCCTTGAGGTTCGGCACGACGATCAGGCGGTTGAACTCGCCGTTGTCGTAGGCCTTCAGGAAGCGATCATAGTCCTTGATCGAGACGCAGCCGTTGGAGTCGCCGCGCGGCCCGAGCATGTAGCTGTGGGTGAGTAGGCCGACGCGGCCAAGCGCGCTGGTGCCTTCGGCGGGGGTCAAGCGCAGCGCACGAACGCCGTGGAACAGCTTTTCGCGCGGCTTCAGGTCATAGGTTGCCGGCGGGGTCGCGCCGACCATGCGCTGGTCGACATGATCAGGGTCGTCCATCAAAGCGCCCATGCCCGAATGGGCTTCCAGCGCGATTCCGCTCGGCAGGTAGAGCGCCTTGGCCGAGATGTCATAGACCGCCGTCCGCGAATCGTAGCCGAGCGCGGCGAGATCGGGCCCCCTGCGGAACAGGCCGCTGTCGGGCGTCAGCGAAGCCAGCTTGATCTTGTCGGTGAACTTTTCGAAGAAGCTGCGGTTGTCGACCTTGGGCGTCGCGTCGGCATAGCTTTGGCTGGAGGCGACCTGGGCGGCGAAGTCCGCCTGGACCGGGCGCGAGCGCGGCATCGGCACGCCGTCGGCTCGTTGCACCGGCTTGGTGTCGTCGGCGACGGCGGCGGCTCTGTCGTCATCCGTCAGGGTCGAGCGCCAGTCGCCGCCCTGGAGCTGCTGGGCGAGCAGCGCCTTGGCGTCACGGAGCTTGACCTGGACCGCATTCAGGGCCGAGCGCTCCAGCGGGCGCAGACCAAGGTCGCGCGCAGGCTGGTCGCCTGAAAGCGAGGTGAAGCGCTCGTTGAACGACGGCATATTGGCGGGCGGCAGGTCGGCGGGCGGCAGCGATGCGGAGACGAGCGGGGTCGAATCGCCGATGTCCGCGATCCAGGCAGCGGCGCCGACCGAGAGTGCGATCGCGGCGAGAGACAGCATGATTGTCTCGGCTCGCCCAATACGGCGGCGCGACAATAGCCTGTCGGCTCGTGCGGCGTCGGAAACCATCAGATCCCCAAATCGACCCCCGGGGGTGCCCAACCCCACCCGGAGACTCTATACCAGCTACCATATCAGGATCCAAAAGTTAGGCATAATCGCGGCCGACGAGGTATCCAATGACCGATCCTTTCGACCTAGAGCGTTTTATCCGGGCCCAGGACCCGGTTTATCGCGACGTCCTGGCGGAGCTGTCCCGGGGCCGCAAGCAGAGCCACTGGATGTGGTTCGTCTTCCCGCAAGTNAAGTGGCGGGCCTCGGCTTCAGCGCCATGTCGCAGCGCTACGCCATCAACTCGCGCGAGGAGGCAAAAGCCTACCTCGCCCACCCCGTCCTTGGCTCCCGCCTTACCGAATGCACGGGGTTCGTGCTCGCGGTCGAGGGGCGCACCATCAACGCGATTCTCGGCGCGCCGGACGATGCCAAATTCCGCTCGTCGATGACGCTGTTCGGCGCGGTGTCGGACGCGCCGATCTTCGGCCAGGCGATCGCAAAGTATTTCGATGGCGAGCGCGATGGCGCGACGCTGGAGATTTTGGACAGGCTCGCGCCGCCACCACGGTAGCGGATCAGCGTCCCTGGAAGACGGCCGCGCGTCGCTCGATGAACGACTGAATGCCCTCCTTCGCATCAGCGCTGGCGAGCACGCGATCCCTGATCTTCGGGATGTACGCGATCGCCGCCGCCTCGCCGCCTTCGACATACTTCGCGGCGGCCTCCTTGGTGACCTGGATCCCCAACGGAGCGTTCTGCGCGATGATGGCCGCGAGCGCCATCGCGCGGTCGATCTGCTCTCCCACTGGGGTGACCTCCTGGACGAGGCCAATGGCGCGGGCGCGCTGGGCCGAGAACTCGTCGCACAGGAACAGGTGGTACATCGCATCGCCCCAACCGGCGCGCGACAGATAGCGGAAATGCGCGCCGCCGAGCGGTGCGATGCCGCGCTTGGATTCCATCTGGCAGAAGCGCGCATCGTCGGCCGCCACGACGATATCGCCAGCGAGCATCAGCTCGATGCCGACCGTGAACACGATGCCCTGGACGGCGGTGATGATCGGCTTGCGGCATCGCTTGCTGAGCCCGAACGGATCGACGTTGCCGTCCTTGATGTTGCGCTTCTCCGCGGCTGGCCCGAAGAATTTCGGCATGTCGAGCCCGGCAGTGAAGTCCCTGCCCTCGGCGCAGATCACCCCGACCCGATGGGCCTCGCTGTCGTGCAGCTCGGTCAGCGCATCAGACAGCTGCTCCATCATCACTGGCGTGAACGCGTTCTTCTTCGCCGCGCTGTCGATGATGATCTTGAAGACGTGGCCATGCGCCTCGCTGCGAACCCGTCCCTCGGTCATGCCTAGCTCTCCCTGATTGCCGCTTGATGTTGCCGCCGGTCAGACCGGCGGCTGAATCGCCGCGCGGATCGCCTTGATCCGCTCGGGTGAAAACACGCCGGAGTCCAGAAGCTGGAGGATCGAGAGCACGTCGCCGCGTGATCCCCAGCTTCCCTCGTCGATGATCTCGAAATTGACCCACCAGGTCGGCGACGGCGTTTCCGTTCCGCAGGCCTCGGCGAGCCGGGCGAGCACGTTGCGGATCACCTCTGACCGTACCTCCGCGGACCAGGCCGCATTCATCACCGCGATGGTCACCGTCATGATGTCGCGCGGCGCCTCCTGGTCGGACAAGAGCCGGCCGCCGATCGCCATGCAGTCGGGTGGCAGCTCGTGGAAATGGACCTGAAAGCCCGTGCGCGCCGCCGGCGCGTGCTGGCCGACTTCGGGCACGAGCACCGCGTCGGTCAGGCTTTCCGCGAGGCGCCGCCGTTGCGGTTGGCTGAGCCGGCCCGCGGGCGCAGTCACGGTGATGATGGTCACGCGGTGTGTCTCCTGATCTCAATATGACATTTGTCATATTCGAGCGCTGCGCTGGCTATGTCAAGTGTCATAGTCTAGATTGGCGATGATTCCGAAAGGCTGACCCATGACCGCCACCACACGCGACAAGATGATCGCCGGCGCCGCCGACCTGATGAGCCGGCGCGGCGTGAACGCCACCAGCATGCGCGACGTCGTCCGCCATACGGCGACCCCGCGCGGCTCGATCAGCCACCACTTCCCCGACGGCAAACGGCAGTTGATCGCCGAAGCCGTGGTGTTCGCCGGCCGGCAGGTGTCCGGTCCGCTGGAGAAAGCCATGAACGAGCGCGGCACCGTCGCAGGCCTGAAGGCCTTCGTCGCATCGTGGCGCAGGCACCTGGAAGCAACCTTCTTCGAGGCCGGATGCCCGGTGCTCGCAGTCGCCGTCGATCGCTATGTCGGCGAGGCCGCCGACAAGGGCGATGCGCGCGACGCGGCGGCGCAGCAGCATCTGCTCGACCTCGCGAACGGCGTGTTCGCCGACTGGCAGCAGATCATGCAGGCCGCTCTATTGCGCGAGGGGCTGGCCGCGGCGCGTGCGCAGCGCCTTGCAACGCTCATCGTCGCCTCGATCGAGGGCACGGTGGCGATGTGCCGCGCGGCGCGGAGCGCACGGCCGCTCGATCAGGTCCAGGAGGAACTCGAGGCGATCCTGTCCGAGGCCCTCGGCCGCACCCCCGCATAGAATGGACACGAACCGATGGATCTGACCCGACAGCGCGAACTCGCGCGCCACCTCGCCACCTTGCGCCGCGAGCGCCGGCAACAGAGCGGTCTCGAGGAGCGGCTCGTCCCGCCTGATGCGGACACGGCCTATCGCGTCGCGCGCATGGTCGAGGAGGAGCTGGGCTGGGATGTCGTCGGCTGGAAGATCGCCGGAATGAAGCCGGGGCTCCAGCGCCAGTTGCGCACGAGTTCGCCAATCTACGGCCGGGTTTTCTCGCCCTTGATCAAGGCCTCGCCCGTCAGTGTCGAACACGCCAGCCAATGCAGCCCGATCCCTGAGGTCGAATACCAGGCGCGCCTTGGCACCGACCTGCCGCCCCGCACCAGGCGTTACACGGTCGAAGAAATCGGCGATGCCGTTGCGTCGCTACATCCAGGCATCGAGCTCGCCGAATGCCGCTTCGTTCACGATGCGGCCTTTCCGCCGATGCCGGCGATTCTGGCCGATGGCGCCGGATCGGGATCGATCGTGCTTGGCGAGGCCATCCCGAATTGGCAGAGCCGAGACATCGCCAACCAGGATGTGCTCCTGATCTGCAACGGCGCCTTGAGGCGTCGCGGGACCGCCGCGGAAGCGATCGACCATCCGCTGGTGCCGCTCACCTGGCTCGCCAACGAGCTATCGCGAACCGGCATCGGCCTCAAGGCCGGCCAGACCATCAGCACGGGCACGCTCACGGGCATGTTGCGGCCGAAGGTCGGCGAAACCTACGTCGCCGATTTCGGCCCGTTCGGCACCGTGAGCGCGACCTACGCCTAAGACCAATGGACGCGCCACACAGCGGCGCACCCGCAAGTCAGCGTAAACCCGGGATTAACAAGCACAACCTATGGTTCGTGGAAAATAATTCTCCCAAGATTCGTCCCAAGAATCTTCCCAAGAATCGATTACCGGGCTGCCCATGAAAATCGGAACGCTTCTGACCACCGCCATCGTCTCGTTGTCGACCGTCGGTGGCGGACTCGCCGTCTACGTCGCTGTGACGAAATACCAGACGATGGACCGGATCGCGGAAGCGCAAGGCCGGCTCGCGATCGTCCGCGCCGTCAGCGACATCCCGCGCTATCTCAATCCCGAGCGGGGCTTCTCTACCAACATCCTCTATGGCCCCGCGACCGTCGACCCGGCGCAGCTCACCGAGCAGGACAGGCTGCGCAAGCAGACCGACGGCGCACGCGAGAAAATGACGGCGTTGCGCAAGGAGTTGCCCGGCTCTTTCGATGACGGCAACTCCATCGGCGGCAATATCGATGCCATCAATTCGAGATTCACCGCGCTGCGCGAGGCCATCGACAAGGCGATCACAGGGCCTGCGGAGGCGCGCAAGGACGCCGCCAAGAAAGTTGTCGCCGACAATGCCGTGCTGAACGGCGGCGTCACGGCGCTCCTCAACGAGCAGGTCCGCCGCATGGCGATCCTGAACGGGGATGCCTACCGCCAGGCCAGCTATGCCAACATCGCCATGACGCTGCGCGATATCGGCGGCTTCAATTCCAGCCTGCATAAGAACCTCGTCGGCGGCAAGAAGGTAGCGAGCGACACCGAGAAGGCCGAGGTCAGCCGCTCGCAGGGCCGCAACGACCAGCTCGTGATGTCGCTGATGGAATTGCGCGGTAATCCTGCTACGCCCGCCAACGTCGCCGCCGCGCTGGAAAAGCTGAATTCGGTTTATATTGAGGAATTCGGCCGGGAGCTCAAGCTCGCCAAGGACGGCGCCGTCAGCGGCAAATACGAGCACGACATCGAAACCTTCTACGCCGCCTCGCAGCGCGGGCTCGGTGCGATCATCGACGTCCGCGACGCCTTCTATGACAATGCCGAGCAGATCCTCGCCAATGCATCCTCCGCTGCCCGCACGAGCTTTGGCATTGCACTGGCGGGCCTTGCCGCCGTGCTGATCGCGAGCATCGGTCTCGTGGTGACGGTGCGCCGCCGGGTCTGTGCTCCGATCGTCAGCCTGACCACGCGGATGTCGCGGCTTGCCGAGGGTGAGGTTGCGGAGGCAATTCCCGGCGCCGAACGCTCCGACGAGATCGGTGCGATGGCCGCCGCCGTGCAGGTCTTCAAGGACAACATGATTAGGGCCGACCGGCTCGCGGCCGAGAAGCAGGCCGAGAACGACGGCAAGATGCGCCGCGCCCAGGTGCTCGACGAGCTGACGCGCACGTTCGAGGCCAAGGTCACCGAGCTCGTCGGCGGGCTGTCGCAGGCCTCCACCACGATGGAAAGCACGGCGCAGTCGATGACCTCGACGGCGGCTCAAACCAACAGCCAGGCAGCTATGGTGGCAGCGGCCTCCGAGCAGACCTCGACCAACGTGCAGACGGTCGCCAGCGCCACGGAAGAACTGACCTCCTCGATAGCCGAGATCGGCCGCCAGGTCGCCCAGTCCACGGAGATCGCCGCGCGCGCCGTCGACAACGCCCGCCGCACCGGCGACACCGCCCGCGCGCTCGCCGAGGGCGCGCAGAAGATCGGCGACGTCGTCACGCTGATCCAGAGCATCGCCGAGCAGACCAATCTTCTGGCACTGAACGCCACCATCGAGGCCGCGCGCGCCGGCGATGCCGGCCGCGGCTTTGCGGTGGTTGCTTCCGAGGTGAAGTCGCTCGCCGGCCAGACCGCCAAGGCCACGACCGAAATCTCCGAGCAGATTTCGGCGATCCAGGCCGCAAGCGACGAGACCGTGACCGCGATCCGCAACGTCGCCGACGTCATCGCCGAGATCGATCAGATCGGCACCGCGATTGCGGCCGCGATCGAGGAACAGGGCTCGGCAACGAAGGAGATCGCCCGCAGCGTCCAGGAGGCCGCCCGCGGCACGCAGGAGGTCAACGTCAATATCTCCGGCGTGCAGCGCGCCGCCGACGATACGGGCGTGGCCGCCAAGGAGGTGCTGGGCGCGGCCGAGCAGCTCTCGACGCAGTCGCGCGACCTCGCCGGACAGTTCGATCGCTTCCTCGGCGAGGTCAGGGCTGCCTAGACCGCCTTTCAGTACGGCGGCGCTTTCCGCGCGCGCTGCGCCTTCGCCGCTTCGATCCACCACAAGAGGTCATCGGCAAAGCGCGGGAACGAGCGTTCCAGAGCCTTGCCGCCCTCGCCGATCGGCTCNCGTCGGCCGACAGCGTCTGCGCGATCGGCCCGACGCCGATCGTGCTCGACACCACCACCATGCCCATTTCCGACAGCGTGCCGTGCCAGGCGGTCGAAGCACGGGCGCCGGACAGGCGGCCGGCGGAATAGCTCGCGATCGCAGCGGGACGCCAGAACCACTCTTCCAGGAAATGGTCGGTGAGGTTCTTCAGGCCGGGCTGGATGCCCCAATTGTACTCGCCGGTGATGAAGACAAAGCCGTCAGCGTTGCGGATCTGGCCGGCCAACTTCTCGAGCGCCGCGGGCGCAGAGCCCTTGGGATATTCCTTGTACATGCGGTCGAGCATCGGCAGGCCAATCGCCTTGGCGTCGATGAATTCGACGTCCTCGCCGCGGCCACGCAGGTGATCGATGACGAAATTCGCAAGGCGAATGCCCATGCGATCGGAACGGTAGGAACCGTAGAGGACGAGGATGCGGTTGCTCATGGCAACAGGCTAGCACGAAACCGAAGCCCGGGCCCAATCCAGTTGTCACCCAACATCAGTCCTTGCGGCCGCGCTCCAGCGTTTCCGACGGCGACTCGCCGAACTGGTCGCGGTAGCTTTTCGAGAAATCGCTGAGGTGCCAGAAGCCGAAGGCGAGCGCCGCGGCCTTCACGCTGTCGGCCCCTGCGAGCAGCCGCTTGCGCACCAGCCACAACCGACGCAGTCGCAGATAGCGATGCAGGCTCATGCCGCGATAGCGCCGGACGATGTCGTGCAGGGTCCGGACAGAGAGCCCGAGCTTGCGCGCGATCTCCTCGCTGTAGATGGGCTGGGCGACATCGTCGGACAGCAAAGCCCGGATGTCCTGGAAGGTCCTGAAGTGCCGCTCGTCATTCGGTCGCACCGTCCAGCGCGCGGGCACCAAGTTCTCGAAGGCTCCATCGACCGCGCCGAGCAGGGACTCCTTCATGGCAGATGCCTTCAGCGGAACTTCAGCGGGATCGATCGGCACTGAGGCGGCAGCGACGACCTCCGCGACGACCCTCCGCAGCCGGTGCAGGGCCGGAACGCTCGTCTCGACAATCCTGAAATTCAACTTCGTCTCCGGCCAGCCGCGATCCGTTATCTCCGGTCTGAAGACGAGGAAGGCGATCTGCCGCTGCACCTCCTCGATGGTATTATAAGCCGCCCCGCTGCTGCCGATGACCACGACCGCGCGATCCCGCTGCGCACCATTGAAGCGAATGGGCACATCGAGATCATCCAGCGCAAAGCCGATCGCTGTGCAGTTCGCCACGAGCTGCCCGTCCAGCATACGCGGGAACGTCCGCGTCACGTTCACATCACAGCCAGGCATTTGCAGGACGATCTGCTCGGCCGCGATCCTTCGCACGAACGGCGTGAACTCGATGTTCAACCCGCGGATCGAACTGCGAAACTCGTCGACGTCTGAAAAGCGAAATATCTTTGGCGCCAGTCCAGGCGCGTCATCAAAACTGGTCATGGCAAATTGAAAGCGCGTCGGCAAACGACGCGTGGCCGGCACGCTTCGGTTTGGTCTTCCCCTTTCCGTTGTCCCGTTCGACCGAAAGAATCATCCTAGGCACTCAACCAGTTGGCGAGTCCTTAACTCAAACGACAAGGTGGCGGATCGACGCCTGCCGAATTTCGATAGCGTTTCCAGTGACTACGACGGTGCGGCAATACCCGAGCCTTCGAGATCTAAAACCCAAATTAACAACTCTGAGGCGAAAATCAGTTCATTGAAATAGTTCAAGCGTTTTTCACTTCAGGCTCTGCCATGACGGCAATTTCGCCTGTGCAAATTCTTGCCGAGTTGGAACAGGCGGTCGCGATCTGCCCGCCCGAGCGATGTGCTCGTATCCTTTCCGGCATCGTTCGCCTGCTCTCTGCCTCGGGCAACCGCCCCCAGGAGCTGCTCGTCAATGTTGTCGATGGCATTCTCCTTCGTCTGACCGAACGGGTCACGCCAAATACACTGTTCCAGCTCAGCATAACTCTCTCCGAGCTGACGGTGGCTCCGAAGGAGACGTTGCAGCGGCTGGCGCTGCACGAGGATCCCGCCGTTGCGGACCCGGTGCTGCGCGGATCGCAGGCGCTATCTCCGACCGATCTTGAAGTGGTCGCAATGTCCCGTGGCGATCCTCACCTTCTCGCGATCTCGGCCCGGGACAGGATCGAACCGGCCTTAGCCGGTATGGTGGTAAAGCGTGGCAGCAGCGCGGTCTGCCTTGCACTGATCAAGAACCCGGGGGCCCGGTTTTCCGATGCAGCCTATGCCACGCTGATCGAGAGGAGCGAGCAGGACGGCGAGATCGCGAAGGCGCTGGCGCTCAGACCGGACACGCCGGACATGGTCGTGCGCAAGCTGCTCCGCCCGTCACCGCGGCAGGCGCCAGCCGCGAAGACGAATGAATCCTGCGTGCCGCCAGAACAGGGCACATACTCGAGTCCCAAGCCTGCTCCGATCGCCTCGAAACGGCCCTGCGCCGCCGACTACGAGCGTGCAAGACCCGAAATCGTCGCACTGAATCGCGTCGGCAAGCTGAGCGACTCGACGGTGAACCGTTTCGCCATGCGCGGCGAGATCGCCAATCTCCTGATGGCGTTGTCGGTGCTCTCGGGAGCTCCGATCGAGATCATCGAGCACATCATGACGGACCCCGATTGCGAAGCGCTGGTCATGGCCTGCCGCGCATCGCGACTGAATTGGCAGACAACGCTCGCCATCCTCAGCAACCGAAGCGGCGGACGGCTCTCCTTCGCAGAACGCGAACGAGCGCAGAAAATCTTCGAAGCACTTCTTCTGTCGACCAGCCAATGGACGGTTCGCTGGGGGGAACTGGCTGCAAACGCAGACATAGGCGGTCCAGGTCATCGCAGCGCAAGAACGGGGGTTCACCGATGAGATTCGACAATCGCAAAGCGCTTCGCGTGCGAATGGATCACAGGCAGCCCGTCAACCTGATGGGCTCCGACGGCACGTGGCGGCGCAGTTGCGTCCTGCTCGACGTATCGGATACGGGCGCCAAGATCGAGGTCGAGGGAACGCTCGACGTCCTTCAAGCGAAGGAATTCTTCATGCTGCTGTCGTCGACGGGGCTGGCTTACCGGCGCTGCGAACTGGTCTGGATCGACGGAACCATGGCCGGCGTTCATTTCGTCCATGCTGACAGCAAGAAGAAGGCAGCAGCCGGACCAAAGGCAGCCACGCAGAAGCCTGCCGAAGCGAAGTAGGCCTCAACGCATCCCCGGAGCATCTAAACACCAGCGTCATTGAATTCAGCCGTGCAGAACGCGCAAACCATACCCAGCCCTGTCAGCGGCGCCGGAAGTATCCGCGAAGCCCAGGCGGCTCCCATGTTCGTGCACGTGCTGGCCGATTCCTCCGATAAACTCGCAGGCGTTTGCTCGGTCCTGGAAAGACGGTTCAACGTCGCGGGCGAACGGCTCGACGCAGAAGCCAGGCTTTCGCAGGTGCCCTTCGCCGTGATCATCCGCGCTGACCTGCGCACCGTCGAGAACATTGCAGCAATCAAGAAGCGGTCAACCAAGCTGGCAAAAGCCCAAAAGCGGATCTTCCTGGTCGAGCACATGTCCCACGTCTGCATCTCGCAGGCTTACGCCCTCGGGGCCACGCTCGTCTTGCCCGGAACGATCAGCAAGGCAAGGCTGCTGGCCGCATTGGCCGATCCCGCCGAACCAGCGGTACCGCCCTCAGGGGCGCCGCAGCCGGATAACGCCGTCGAAAGTGCGGCAACCGCCATCGCCTCGATGTTCACGGCCGTGACGCTCGGTCAGCCGATCGACGTGGAAGGAACGAAAGAAGCCGGCCGCAAGATCGCAAATTGCATCGCCGAGCATGGCCTCTCCGAATGGCTGGCGACGGTGCGGCGTCATCATGAGGGGACCTACCAGCACTGCCTGCTCGTGACCGGCGTCGCAATCGACTTCGGACTGAGCCTCGGCGTCAGGAGGAGCGATCTCGAGCGTCTCTATTCGGCCGCCATGTTCCATGACATCGGCAAAGCCAGGATCCCGCTTGCGATTTTGGACAAGCCCGGGCGTCTGGATGTCGAGGAAAGGTCCCTGATCGAGACACATCCGGCCGCGGGCTATGATGTCCTGAAGGACCACAAGGATATTTCGCCCGAGATCCTCGACGCGGTGCGCCATCATCACGAGTATCTCGATGGCAGCGGCTATCCCGACGCGCTCTGCGGCGAGAGCATCAGTGACGTCGTCCGCATCCTCACGATCTCGGACATCTTCGCAGCGCTCATCGAACATCGGCACTACAAGCCGACAATGCCGCGCGAAGAGGCTTACAATATTCTAGGCGGGATGACAGGAAAGCTGGAAAAGGCGCTGGTCGCGTCGTTCAAGAACGTCGCGCTCACAAGGTAAGCGTGCGCCCGGCCGACCTGCTCCAGGGACGAGCGTTGCGACGCGGGCCTAATGCGCGGCCCGGTATCTGGCGCGCCGCGGAATCGACTGGCTGGCCAGCCCTTCCGCGAGCACCTTCATATCTTCGCGTTTGCCGCTGCGGATCAGCCGTCCGAACTCTTCGGGTGTGAAAGGGAGACTTGGATCATCATCGATCGGGGGCCGCATTCGCGGACCAAAGAACCGTCGAACCAGGCTAGCCAGCCGCCGCATGTCAATTCCCTCGCGCCAGCAACAAACCCTTCACGTCCGATATTGTTCCTCCCGCGCAATCGAGATTGCAAGAGCCGACAAGTTGTCCGCAGCAAAAATTTCTGGTGGAGAACAATCTCCTCTGCCACCGGCGACTCATACCCTCTCAGTCGGCAAAGCCGACGAAACGCACGAACTCGCCATTGTGCTCGCGATCCGAGCGCACTGCGTTCGCGGCAAATGCATCATCGGGGTATCCCATTGCGACACAGGTCATGATGACTTCGTCATCCGGAATCCTCGCGACCTCGCGCACGATGTCGGATCGCATGATGCCCTGCCCGTTGATCACCGAGCCGATGCCGCGATCCCAGGCCGCGAGCACAATGCCGTAGCAGAGCGCGCCGAGATCGAAATGACAGACGGCACCGGGGTCGAGCACGCGGTCGTAGGTCAGCACCAGCGAGACCGGCGCATCGAACTGACGGAAGCCGCGCAACACCCAGTCCTGCCGCATCGGCCTGTCGTCGCGCGCGATCCCCATCGCGCCAAACAGCTTCTTGGCGATGTCGACCTGACGCGTGCGATGAACGCCCTGATACTCGCCGTGGCTGACGATGTCGCGCTTGACCCTGGCGCCGGCCGCCATCTCCTCCATGTTGCGGCGGCGCACCTCTTCCAGCGGCGTGCCGGTGAGCACGTGGATGTGCCAAGGCTGGGTGTTCATCGAGGACGGCGCGCGCTTGGCGGTGTCGATGATTGCCTCGATCACCGCGCGCGGCACCGGCTCGTTCTTGAAGCCACGCACGCTGCGGCGCGACTGGACCAGCGTTTCAAATTCCACGTGACGAACCTCCCCTGCCCGTTCTTCCGGCGGCCCCGCAATGGACTGCCGGTTGCCGATGCGGCGCGCGAAATCTATGCTAACGCACAAGCAAGACCAAGAACCCGTGTGGACCCGCCACACCCCGTGAGGACCTGAAAAAATGGCTGCACCGCTCGATCCCGTCATCGCCCAGATCATTCCGATGCTGCCGCTGCGCGATCCCGCGACGATGACGCCACAGAGCGCCCGCGATTCCTTGCGTGCATTGGCTGCCGCACGCGCCGCCGTGCCGCCGCCACCCGTCAACGACGTACAGGATATCAAGGTGAAGGGCGGCGCCGGGCCGCTCCATGCACGCGTCTATCGGATCGGCTCTGGGCCCGCGCCCACCGTGGTGTTCTTCCACGGCGGCGGCTGGGTCGCGGGCGATCTCGAAACCCACGATCGGCAGGCGCGATGGCTGGCGATCGAAACCGGCGCGGTGGTGGTATCCGTCGACTATCGGCGGCCGCCCGAGACACGCTTTCCCGGCGCGTTCGAGGATGCCTTTGCTGCAGCGCGCGACGTGTTCGACCGCGTCGCGGAATTTGGCGGCGATCCAAAGCGGCTCGGCGTCGCCGGAGACAGCGCCGGCGGCAATCTCGCAGCGACCACCGCGATCGCCTGCCGCGACGCCGGCATCAAGCTTGCTGCACAATTATTGGTCTATCCGGTGACCGACGTCGTCGGCAATTACGCCGATGCTCGCGAAAACGCGCCCTATCCGTCACGTACGGAGAACGCGGAGGGCTATTTCCTGTCGCGCGCCGTGATGGAGTGGTTTTGCGGTCATTATCTCGCCGATCCCGGCCACGCCGCGGACTGGCGAGTCTCGCCGCTGCGCGTTGCATCGCTAGCCGGCGTCGCGCCCGCGATCGTGACGACCGCCTGGTTCGATCCGCTCCGCGACGAAGGCGCAGCCTATGCGCGGGCGCTGGAGGCGGCCGGCGTGCGGGTGAAGCATCATGAGGGTGCCGGCCTGATCCACGGCTATTTCGGCCTTGGCGAGGCGTCCGACGTCGCCCGTGCCGAGGCACAGCGTGCGCGCGCCGATTTCAAGGCCTTGCTCGCACGCGGCGTTTGACCCGGCTACGCGCGACGCGCCCGCTGCGCAGCCGTATGGCCCCAGGCCTCATCCCAATCCTGGCCGGAGGCATCGACCACCCGGCCATCTGCCTCGAAGAACTTGTTGGGCACCTGGAAGATCGCGAGGATCAGCGCGCCCTCGGGACACCAGGCAGCGTGACGGCTGCCCGCCTCGCGCCAGATGAATTCACCGGCCTTGCAGGCGATGCCCTTGGCGGGCCCCTCCTTGTCGACGAGCGCGCCTTCGATCACATAGCTCTGCTCGATGCCGACATGCTCGTGATCGGGCAGCACCGCCCCCGGCGCGAAGCGCATCAGGGCCGTCATCAAACCCGTGCTGCGATCGAACAGCAGCGTCTTGGCCTCGCAGCCCGGAAAGCGCGTCCTCTGCCAGTCCATGGCCTGGGGCTGAACGAGGTGGGAATGCTGGTCGGCGGTTTGCGGGCCTGTCGCGGCGTCCATCGCAATGCTCCGTTCCTGCTGGAATGAGCCGAGGCTAACGGGTTTGTAGCGACCGGTCATCGCGCAGTGCAGCAAGCGACGTTGAATGTTCGCCGCCAACAGTGTCTTCTGGGAGTGATGAGAGTCTGAAAGATCGGCCATTGATCCTCCGCATCACCTGCGCCGTCATCGCGTCGATGTGGCTGATCTCGGACGCCGTGGCCGGCCCCGAGACGGTCTATTTTCGCAGTGCCGACGGCACGACGAAGCTCGTCGGCTACCTGTTCCGCCCAAAGGCGGCTGGGCCGTGGCCGGCGATCGTGATGCTGCACGGCCGCGGCGGGCCTTATTCCAGCAACGTCAACGATGACTGCACCCTTGTTGCGCCCGGAGCGGCCTCGCCCTGCAACGCCACGACGCTGTCGCGGCGACATGCGATGTGGGGCCAATACTGGGCGGACCGCGGTTATCTGGCGCTCCTGCCGGACAGCTTCGGGCCGCGCGGCAAGGCGCACGGCTTTGGCCGCTTCACCCATGACGATCCCGAGCGTGCCGACGTCAACGAGAAGACCGTGCGTCCGCTCGATGCCGAGGGCGCGCTCGCCTACCTGCACGGGCGCAACGATGTGATCGGCAGCCAGATTTTTCTGCAGGGCTGGTCGAACGGCGGCAGCACCGCACTGAACGTGATGATCCGGCAAGGCACTAAGCCGGCCAGCTACGGCGGCGCGCTCGTGCTCTATCCCGGGTGCGGCCCCGCCGCGCTGCTGCAGCCTGTGATTCCCGCGACAGCCCCGATTGCCTTGTTCCTGGGCACCCACGATGAGGAAGTCTCGCCGCTGATCTGCCAGCAGGTCGCCGACCGGTCGCGGCGGGCCGGCGCGCGGATCGACCTGTCCGCCTATCCCGGCGCGACACACGATTTCGACGATCCTTCACCGCGGCACCGATCCGTTCCGGGCAATCAGGCCGCGATGAACGATGTGCTCGAAAAGGCGATCGCACTCGTCGCGCGCTGGAAAAATTCAGGCGGATAGCGGATGCGAGCGCTGATCCTGCTTGATTGCGCCATGATTCCGAGTTCCAATTCGGGAAGGCCATTTTGGTCTAGGGAGACACCCATCATGAAGCGGATTTTTCTGGCTGCCATCCTCGCTACCTTCGCGGCCGGCTCGGCCTTCGCGGAAGACACCTGCGAAAGCAAGGCAGTGGGCAAGGACGGCAAGCCGCTCGCCGGCGCAGCCAAGACGTCGTTCCTGAAGAAGTGCAAGGCGGACGCCTGCGCACCCAAGGCCGTCGGCTCAGACGGCAAGCCGCTCGCCGGCGCGGCCAAGAACAGCTTCATGAAGAAGTGCGAGATCAGCGCGTAATCACTGCGAATTTGCTGCCCGTGAGCGGGCAGTCGTTCCACAAACTCGTCATGCCCGGGCTTGTCCCGGGCATCCACGTAGTTGTTTCCAAGTGAGAAGAACGTGGATGGCCGGGACATAGGCGAGCGGAAGCGACGCCGTCCTTCGGACGGCTATGCCCGGCCATGACGATACGGAAATGCTTCAGTCCCGCTTGAAGCGGTAGTCGAAGGCACCGTCGAGCGGCTTGATCCATCCGACCGTCGGCGTCGGAAAATGGATCGGCAGGATCAGCGTATCGGTGTCAGCGACGGAGGCGAAGAATTTGCGCCGTGACACCGCCGACTGCTTAGGATCCCAATCCGGCTTCGCCGACCAGTCCGGCTCGCGGCACTGGATCTGATGGTGCATGAGGTCGCCGGCGACCACCGCGCGCTGGCCCTTCGAGAAAATATTCACGCAGCAATGACAGGGCGAATGCCCCGGCGTCGGCGTCAGCGTGACGGTTTCGTCGAGCGCGTAGTCATCGTCGACCAATAGCGCCTGCCCGGCCTCGACGATCGGCAGGCAGTTGTCGCGGAAGACGGTGCCGGGCGGATCGTTGCCCTTGGCATGCTCGGCCTCCCAGGCGGCGTACTCGCCTTTGTGAAAGACATATTTCGCATTGGGAAACGTCGGCACCCAGCGGCCGTCACGCAACGTCGTGTTCCAGCCGGTGTGGTCGATGTGGAGATGGGTGCAGAAGACGTAGTCGATCTGCTCGAAGCCGATGCCGAGCGCGAACAATTCGTTGCGCCAGCGCTCCTTGCCGGGAAAGTCGAACGGCGGCGGATGGCCCTTGTCCTCGCCGGTGCAGGTATCGACCAGGATGGTGTACCGCGGCGTGCGCACGACGAAGGTCTGGTAGGTGATGACCATCATGCCGCGCGCGGCGTCGAAGACCTCTGGCTCCATCGTCGGCAGATGCCGCTTGAATACGCCTTCGTCATAGGCCGGGAAGAAATCCTGCGGCCGCCGCCACGGCCCTTCCCGCTCGATCACCGCATCGATGGTGATGTCGCCGATCCTGAGCTGCTTCATCGTCGTTTCGCTCCCGTCTCACGCGGTGCCGATTTCGGTACACCCTTCCATGATTGCGTTGACCTCCTCGCGCGAGAGGACGCCGATCTCGGCAACGAAGACGATCCGCGTCCGCGGCGCCCGCTCGGTCCTCGTCCCTCCCGCGGCCAGCGTCGCCCGCCCGCCGGCGAGTTGAAACACCATCAGCCGCCCAGGCTGCTCGGCAGTCTCGAACAGCCCCTTCGCCCGCGCGAGTCTTGGCGCAAGCCGGCCGATCGCCTGCTGCAATCGCGGCAGCGACACCGGCTTGTCCGACGACCAGCTCATGGTCTCGAACCGCTCGGCGGCCGGCCGTCGCGGCCCCGGCTCGCGCGGCGCCGGTGCGCGATCGACGTCAGGCGAAAACAGCACTGCCGCAGGCACTTCGCCATTGACAGCATCGACCAGTACGGCCGCGGGGCGCATCGCACGAACGGCATCGCGTAGCTGCACGTAAGCGGCCGGATCAGCCAGATCCACCTTGCTCAGCGCGATGATGTCGGCGGCCCGCACCTGCGAGCGCAGCAATGCGTCGTCCAGCATGGCCACCGGCATCGTCGCGTCGACCACGCACAACACGGTTTCCAACGGCGCTTCGCGAAAGATGACGGGGTCCATCAGGTTGCGCACGACGTCGGCCGGATCGGCAACGCCGCTGGTCTCGATCACGATGACGTCCGGCCGCGGATCGCGCCGAAGCAGGCCGGCGAGCGTGCGCAAGAGATCGCCTTCGAGGGTGCAGCAGATGCAGCCATTGCTCAGGCTCACGACGCCGTCGGCAGCGCCCATGATCAGCTCGGCATCGATGTTGATCGCGCCGAAATCATTGACGACGGCTGCGATCCGCCGTCCCTCGGCGTGTGCCAACAGATGGTTCACGACCGTGGTCTTGCCCGCCCCGAGGAAGCCGGCGACGAGCAGAACCGGGACGGCCACACTCTAGCCCTCGGCCGCGGGGCGGCGAACGGGCCGGCCGGGCCTTGCCGCCACATCCAGCACACCGTCCGCAATCAGCGGATAACCGCTCACGATGAGATGACGCACGCCCTCGGACGGACGATTCATTGCGGAGAACTCCGCCCGGTCGGTCAGCGTATTGTAGTCGAATACCACGATATCGGCATCGGCGCCTGACGCCAGCCGTCCCTTGGCGCGCATCGCGGGCGTGCTGTGCTGGAGGATCTCCGCCGGGATCAGCGAGCATTTGCGGATGCCTTCCAGCAGCGACACCGTCCGCCGCTCCCGCACCCACTCGCGGATGAAACGCGTGAAGCAGCCGGCCGAGCGCGGATGCGAGGTGGCATCCTTCGGCAGTGGCCAGGCATCGCCGGTGTAGACGCTGCCATCTGCGAGCGTCCAGGGCATCGCGTCGGACGCGATCGCGCCGCCGGGATAGAGCACGGCCATGTCGAGGAGATCGCGGTGGTGCGCGTTGTTCTCGATATCGAGAACGTGCCAGAGCACCAGCGTGGAGGGCTCGGCGGCCTGCGCCGCCAGCAGCTCCTCGCGGTCGCGGAAGCGCGTGCCGTCGGCAACGCGCTGCACCGAGTCATAGCCGGTGCCGTTGCGCTCGACGAATTTTGGGTCGCTGAAGAAGGCGGCGGCGAGCACGGTCGATCCGGTGCCGTATGGATAGGCTTCGATTGTGATCGGCAGCCCCTGCGCTTGCGCTTTCGCGACCAGCTTCACACAGCGCTCGATGTCGGTCTTGCTGGAGGAGTTGAAGTGGCAGATGTGCATGTGCGCGCCGGTGGCGCCGGCATAGCCGATCAGGCGGATATAGGCCTCGGCCGCGCTTTCCGGATCGATGCGTGACATGAAGGCGACGTGGGTGAAGGTCGGCACGTCATGCGTGGCCGCGAGCTGGCAGACCGCGGTGAGCTCCTGCACGCCGGCGCCCGGGGCATAGGCATTGAGGATCCCGATGCCGATGCCACCCTCGTTGAGGCCTTCGGCGAGACGATCGAGGATGCCGGCCACTTCCGTGTCGCTCGCCACGTTCTCGATCCAGCGGCGATCGCGCATGGCATTGCCGAACGCTTCCAGCGAACTTTCCGAGTTGGCGCCCGTCATCGCGCCGATACGCGCGAAAGCCCAGTTGGCGGCGGCGCCGTAATTGAGCACACGCCCCTTCGCCGCCTGCTTGCGATACCAGGCAGCGACCGGCAGGACTCCGGCCTCGAGGTCGAGCGTCGTGGTCACGCCGTCGAACGCCTGCATGCGATCGGCGGGGATCGACTGGCCGTGCGCGTGCAGGTCGATGAAGCCGGGCGCCACAACCAGACCGGTCGCATCGATGGTCCGCTCGGCGCCGCCAAGGGAGGTGCCGACCGCGACGATCCGGCCATCCATCATTGCGACGTCGCCGACGGCGTCCGTCCCGCTGGCCGGATCGACCACCCGGCCGCCCGTGATCACCAAGCCGCCCATTCCCGCTACTCCCGCATTCCAAAAGCCGAGTCCCTCGAAGCCGGCAATCGGCTCAAGCGAGCGTAGCGAGCGGTCTGCAGGCGTTCAAGGATGCGAACGGCATGGCAGCTCAAACGTTCGCGCGTTCTCTTCGGCGCGAATAGTTCGTTGCGCCAGGAATCGTACCGGGCGAGATCGACGCGTTCAAGGCGCGTCGGACGCCCGTCAGGCCTGCTTCAGCAGATGCCGGGCGAATTCGGGCAGCGTGCGGAAAGCCATGTGCAGGTTGTCGTTGAAGGAGGCGGTCTGATAGCCGTGGTGCTGCCAGGCGCGGACAAGCGCTGCGCGGCTGAAGATCGAGACATGGCCGTTGCGTGGGCCGACGTACCACCAATTGACGCCGTGCATCTCGAAATCAGCCGGCTGCACCAGCGTCGAGAACAGCACGAGCCCGGTCTCCTTCGTGCTTGACACGATGGCGGCGACGCCCGTCATCGGATCGGGCATGTGCTCCAGCGTCTCGAAGCAGGTGACGACATCAAACTTCTCCTGCGGCGGCTGCGCGAAATCGGCCACGAAGGGATCGAAGGTCTGCGCATCCAGGAAGCCGGAGCCGCGCAACGTCGTGCTCAGCAGGCCATCACCGCCACCGTAATCGAGCACGCGCAACTCAGCCTTCCTCGCTCCGAAAAAATGCTGCACCAGTTTTGCGTTGCTGATCGGCCGAGCCTCCCGGTAATCGGGGTCGACCTCGATATACCCGTCGTTATAGATGTTGGTCTTGAAGTTCGCCTCGCTCCAATCGTCAAATGCATCCGTGAACAGGAATCCGCAGACCTGGCAGCGATGGTAATAGACCGGGGTCCCAGACAGCGGCAGCCGCCTGCTGCGTGCTTCACTGCAGTGTTTGGCGAAATCGACCACACCGAACAGCGCGGCCTCCGCGCCGCAGATCTTGCACGACAGAGGTGCCGTCGAAACTTGTCTCAGTTTGGTGATCATGCCCCGTTCCACAACCTTCGCCCCAGGACGGTTTATCGCCCACGAGCGTTGCGCGAGGGTTGCGCGTCCGCGACCGCTTCACAACGTTACGGATCGGTCACATGCACGACTGGCAACCGATCGGGGCGATGCCGATCACGACCGCAGCCCCGGCGCTTCCTGGCCGGTGCGGGCGACGTATTCGGTGTAGCCGCCGCCATATTGGTGGATGCCTTCGGGAGTCAGCTCCAGCACGCGGTTGGACAGCGTCGCCAGGAAGTGGCGGTCGTGCGAGACGAACAGCATGGTGCCCTCGAAATCCGACAGCGCCGTGATCAGCATCTCCTTGGTGGCGAGGTCGAGATGGTTGGTCGGCTCGTCCAGCACCAGGAAATTCGGCGGATCGAACAGCATCTTTGCCATCACGAGGCGCGCCTTCTCGCCGCCTGACAGAACCCGGCAGCGCTTCTCGACGTCATCGCCGGAGAAGCCGAAGCAGCCGGCGAGCGCGCGTAAGCTTCCCTGCCCCGCGGTCGGGAACGCATCCTCCAGCGACTGGAACACCGTGCGCTCGCCGTCGAGCAGGTCCATGGCATGCTGGGCGAAATAGCCCATCTTGACGCTGCCGCCCAATGCCACCGAGCCCTGATCGGGCTCGCTCGCGCCGGCAACGAGCTTGAGCAGCGTCGACTTGCCGGCGCCGTTGATGCCCATCACGCACCAGCGCTCGCGGCGGCGGATCATGAAATCGAGGCCGTCATAGATGCGCTTGCTGCCGTAGCCCTTGTGGACGTTCTTGAGCGCAACGACGTCCTCGCCCGAGCGCGGCGCGGGCGGGAAATCGAACGCCACGGTCTGGCGGCGGCGTGGCGGCTCGACCCGCTCGATCTTGTCGAGCTTCTTGACCCGGCTCTGCACCTGCGCGGCATGCGACGCGCGCGCCTTGAAGCGTTCGATGAACTTGATCTCCTTGGCAAGCATCGCCTGCTGGCGCTCGAACTGCGCCTGCTGCTGCTTCTCATTCAGCGCACGCTGCTGCTCGTAGAACTCGTAATCGCCGGTGTAGGTCGTGAGCGAGCCGGAGTCGATTTCGACCACCTTGGAGATCACGCGGTTGATGAACTCGCGGTCGTGCGAGGTCATCAGCAGCGTGCCTTCGTAGTCGCGCAGGAATTTTTCCAGCCAGATCAGGCTTTCGAGATCGAGATGGTTGCTCGGCTCGTCCAGGAGCATGACATCGGGGCGCATCAACAGGATGCGCGCCAGCGCGACGCGCATCTTCCAGCCGCCCGAGAGCGCACCGACATCGCCGTCCATCATCTCATGACTGAAGCCGAGACCGGACAGCGCCTCGCGCGCCCGTCCGTCGAGCGCATAGCCGTCGAGCTCCTCGAAACGGTGCTGCACCTCGCCGTAGCGCGTGATGATCTCGTCCATCTCGTCGGCCTTATCCGGATCGGCCATCGCCGCCTCGAGCTCGCGCAGCTCGGCGGCGACCTCGCTCACCGGCCCCGCGCCATTCATGACCTCGGCGACGGCACTGTGGCCGGACATCTCGCCGACATCCTGGCTGAAATAGCCGATTGTGATGCCGCGATCGATCGAGACCTGGCCCTCGTCGGGCAGCTCCTGCCCGGCGATCATGCGGAACAGCGTGGTCTTGCCGGCGCCGTTCGGGCCGACGAGGCCGATCTTCTCGCCCTTGTTGAGGGCTGCGGAGGCTTCGATGAACAGGATCTGGTGGCCGGCTTGCTTGCTGACGTTGTCGAGGCGGATCATGAGGTCTTTTTGGGGGGAATTTTGCGTTGCGGCGTCTTAGTCCATGCGGACGCCAAGGGGAAGCCCGGCCGCGCCCGGGTTCACCCGTCCCCTGACGAATCCTTAGCAATTTTGCGCCAAAACGGTGCTCGCCCCGCCGAAGATTTGACAGGCGTGTGCTGACATACCGCCTTCTGGAAATGCTCCCGGAGAATTCCGATGAAATATCCTATTCGTTTTGCCGTGGCCGCCACACTGATGCTTGGTGGCGGGGGAGCCGCAACCGCCCAAATCCTGCCCGACTATATGGCGCCGATCTCCGGCAAGACGACCGCCGCGCCCGGCGACGTCGCGACCAAGGACGTGATCGCGCTCAACACGGCCATGTTCGAGCTCTATGGCGACGCTGCAAAAGTGTTCCAGAAGAACATCCTCGACAAGCACCCGGTGATCCTTGGCCTGTTCTCCGGTGCCGGTGGGCGCTTCATCCTCTACCGGCCCGGCCAGCCGCCGCTTGATGCGCCGCAGGTTCCGGTGGTCTACCAGCTTCTGAAATCGGTCGGCCACAGCACCATGGCGCTGGCCGAGGTCGTGGGCCCCTATGTCGACAATCCCGACAACAAATCGTGGCGCGGCCCGATGCTGGCGTTTCGCACCCGGATGCAGTCGGCGATCGACGCCCTCGATGCCACGCCGATGCAGGCCGACTGGCGCGACAACAGCCGCACCATCCTGAAAAACAACCTCGGCTTCATGGACGAATGCCTCGCAAGCGGCGTCATTCCGTTCGCGAAGCTCGAAGCGTTCGGCAAGCAGCAGGCACCGTTCCTCGCCAAGAATGTCGCCTGGGCCGCCCAGACCCAGGTCGCACACTGGATGGGAGTGCTCGCAGACTGGAAGGCGCAGCTCGGTCCCGATTGGGAGAAGACCTATGCCGCCAGCAATACGATCTATGTCGCGCGGCAGAACAACGTGCTCTTCAGCGTGCTGGCGCAGTTCTTCGGCCCCGAGGCGATCAACTCGCGCCTGCTGCTGATCGAAACCGTCTCCTTCACCACGACGCCAGCCGACATGCTGGAATCGCTGACGCGGATCATCGCCGATCGCTCGGTCGGTTCCCTGTTCTTCGGCAATTATCATCTGATGGACTACGAGCTCATGGGGGGCGACGGGCGCGCGGCGATCGTGGCGGAGACGGCAAAGCGCGGCATGACGCCGTTCCTGCCGCCGCTGGTCCCCTTCGGTTCCAAGCAGTGGCCGACCCTGATCACGCCAGGCCCAGGCCCCGCGACGATCGCGGACCTCAAATAGTCAGCGAAATATCGAAACAGACGGCGGCGGCATCACGGCCGCCGTCTTCATTCGTTGGTAACGCCCTACCCGTTTCTATCGTCGAATGACGAATCATGACAGCTTCACGCGAGCGTTGGCGCGTACCCTCCGGGTCATCGATGCCGTCGGCATCATGATGTCCTCGAAACCTCACACAAGGATCTGAACATGCGGCCTTCGCGACGCGAGTTCGTGAAGTGGTTGTCGGCAGGCGGCATCTCGATCAGCCTGTCGCAGCTCGGTGTGGCGAAGGAGGCTCCGTTCGCGTCCCACGAGACGCTTCCCGGGCGCGGCAACTTCAACCCCGCGGCGAAGGGCGCAGGCCGCGTCGACGGCGTCGCCAAGGTCACCGGCGCAAAGCTGTACGCCTCCGATTTTCGCGCCAATGACCTGCCGGGTTGGCCACAGACTACCTCGCACGCGATCCTGGTGCGAGCCAATGACGCCACGCATGTCTACACCGGCATGGATCTCGCGCGTCTTTCGGGCGCGCTGAAGCCGTCCGTCGTCATCACCGCCGCCGATCTCGACCGCATCGGCACGCAGGTGCCGGAGTTCTACACCGGCGACCTGTTCTGCCCGCCCGGCAAGACGCCGCTCTATCTCGGACAGCCCGTCGCACTTCTCGTCTTCGAAAAGTTCGACGCCTTCGACCAGGCGCGTCTGGTGCTGCGCGACGGCACCTTCGTCAAATTCGGCGAGGAAACCGGGCCGGTGATGGCGCCCGATTACGGCTCCTTCCGCTTCACACGCGTGGCAGGCAGCGCACCTGAGAAGCCGGACATTTATTCCCCGATCCAGGCCGGCTGGGTTTCGCCCAAAAAGGTGCAGAACGCCGCGCTGCCGGTGTGGTCACCGCTCGCCAAGGAGATGCCCGCCGATTACGCCAAGGCCGCCAAGCATGGCGAGCAGATCCGCGCCGAGCTTGCGACGGAGGATGCTTCGCTCCTGGTGCTCGACCGCGAATTCGAGACGCAATCGGTCGACCCGTTGTTCCTCGAGCCCGAATGCGGGCTCGCCTGGTACAACGGCAAGGGTGGCAATCTCGAGCTGGTGCTCGGCGTGCAGTCGCCCTATGAGGCGGCCGAGTCGATCGCGCATCTGCTTGCCAAGGCCCGCGCGCCCTTTAAGCCCGCGCATATCAATGCCCAGTTCGCCCATGTCGGCGGCGGCTTCGGCGGCCGCGATCACACGCCGTTCATTCTCTATGTCGCGCTCGCGGCGATCTGCTTCCCGGGCAAGCCGGTACGGCTCGCGCATGACCGCTACCAGCAATTCCAAGGCGGCATCAAACGTCACCCGATCAAGATGCGCTCGCGCATCGGCATCGACCGTGCCAGCGGCAAGATCAAGGCCTTCGCCGCCGATCACGTGCTCGACGGCGGCGGGCTCGCCAACTTTTCCGCCAATGTCGCGGTCGTCGCCGCCACCGGCGCGATCGGGATCTACGACATCCCGAAAGTCGACGTCACCACGGTCGCGCTGCATTCGCGCGGCGTGACCGCGGGCTCGATGCGAGGCTATGGCACGCTGCAGACCATGACGGCGCTCGAAGTGCTGATCGACGAGGCCGCAGGCGAGCTCAAGCTCGATCCGATCGAATTCCGACGGCGCAATGCGCTCAAGCAGAACGGCCGGACCATGACGGGCAATCCCTACATCGTCTCGGTGCGGACGCCCGAAATCCTCGACAAGCTGGAAAAGCATCCGATCTGGCAGCAACGCGCACAGTTCAAGCAGGCGTCGACGGACCGGCTGGTCGGCACCGGCGTTGCCTGCGTGACCAAGGATTACGGCTCCGGTGCGGACTGCTCGCTCGGCCGTGTCGAGATCGGCGCCGACGGCAAGATCGCGATATTCTGCGACCACGTCGAGATGGGTAATGGCATCGGCACGGCGCTCGCAAACCGCGTCGCCGGCCATCTCGGCACCATCGCCGACGAGGTCTCGGTCGCCCGCGTCGACAGCTACGACGTGCTCGGCCTCGTCACCTCGGGCGATCCCTACACCATGGATCAGAAGACCCAAGATGCGGCATCGCGGAATCCGCGCTGGGTGCCTGCGATCAGCTCGCCGACATCAGCCTCGATCGGCGCTCATGTCGGCACGCATTCCTCGGCGGAAGCCGCCCGCGTCATCTTCCGCTTCGGCCTCTGGCCCGCGGCGCTGGAGCTGTGGCGCATCCCGAAGACCGATCCGCGCGCACGGCAATGGGCGAGCGCGACCTGGCAAAACGGCCAGCTTGTGGTGCCCGGCCTCGAACCGCTGGCGCTGCCGGCGCTTGCGACAACGGCGCATGCGCGCGGCTTCGTCACCGGCGCGGTGGCGCACAGCTTCTCGCGCTGGGCCTGGTCGCGCGCCCGCTTCTCCCTGTTCGGCGAGCAATGGCGTGGCGATATCGACGCGCTCGCGATCCGCAGGGGTAGCGGCAAGTTCGAGCGGATCAACCGCACAGGCGTCAAATTTCCGCCGACCGACAACAATCGTATCGGCACCGCCTACACCTCGATGTGCGGCACCGCCGTCCGCGTCGAGATCGAACGCGCCACCGGGAACTTGCGCATCGCCAAGGCCTATAGCGTGTTCGAATGCGGCACCGCGCTCGTTCCCGAGGTGGTGATGGGCCAGTCCCATGGCGGCTTCGCCATGGGTGTCGGCTACGCGCTGCTCGAAACCCTGCCGCCGTTCGAAGGCGGCCCGGGCAACGGCGAATGGAATCTCGGGCGCTACCTGATCGCGCGTGGCTCGGACCTGCCCCTGCGTGACCTCGAGATCGAGATGTTGAAGCCGCTGACACCCGATGAGGAGCCGAAGGGCATGGCGGAAGTCGTCATGATCCCGATCGTGCCCGCGCTGATCAACGCCATCCATGACGCCACCGGACACCGCTTCCGCGCGCTGCCGGTCACGGCAAGCCTGTTGAAGGGAGTGCTCGCGTGACGACTCTCAGCCTCACCATCAACGGCCAGAAGCACGGCCCGATGGATGTCCGCGACGATCTCTCGATGAACGATTTCCTGCGCGAGATCCTCGGCATGACCGGGACCAAGTTCGGCTGCGGCGCCGCGCAATGCCTGAGCTGCGCCATCATCGTCGACGAGCCCGACGGCACCAGCTATACCAGCCCGACCTGCATCGCGCCCGCCACAAATTTCGACGGCAAGTCGATCCGCACCGTCGAGGGCCACGCCAAGGACGGACAGCTCTCGGCTTTGCAAAAGGCCTTCATCGACCACTTCGCTTTCCAGTGCGGCTATTGCACCGCCGGCTTCCTCAACGAGGGCCAGGTCCTGCTCGAACGCCTGGCGCACAAGCCGGTGGCGCGCGAGGCGCTGGAGCAGACGATCGCGGACGCGCTCGACGGCCATCTCTGCCGCTGCACCGGCTACATCAAATATCACGAGGCGGTGCGCGACGTGATCCTGGCCGATTCAACACGCTATCTCATCGCCACCAAGTGAAGGCGCGAAGGACACGGGCCATGATTTCCGACACGCGCTTCAAGACGATGGCCGTGGTCGCGGCGCTCGCCTGCAGCCTCTGCACGGGCTACGCAGCCTCCGAGACGGCGAGCCATGCGCTGGCCTCGCCTGAGAGCTTTGCCAACATTGCCGATACCGAGAAACGCTCGGCCGCGATCTTCACCGAACTCGGCAAGGTGCTGACGCATCCGCGCTGCACCAACTGCCACCCGGCCGGCGACAGCCCGCGCCAAGGCGATAATCCGCATCTCCATCAGCCGCCGGTCGCACGCGGCGCCGACGGTCACGGCGTCGAGTCGATGCGGTGCCACACCTGTCACCAGAAAGCCAATTTCGAACCCGGCCGCATTCCCGGCCATCCCGAGTGGCATCTCGCGCCGCGAGAGATGGCCTGGGAAGGCAAGACCATCGGCGAGATCTGCGAACAGATCAGGGACCCCGCGCGCAATGGCGGGCGCAAGGTGGAAGCGCTGATCGACCATATCGGCAAGGACACGCTGGTCGGCTGGGCCTGGAAGCCCGGCTTCGGCCGCTCGCCCGTGCCGGGCACCCAGGCGCAAGCCGGCGAGCTGGTCGAGGCCTGGGTGAAGACCGGGGCCGCCTGCCCCGCGCCGTGACGAGGCGCTAAGGCGAATAGGCTCAAAGGTCGACTTCCAAGGGTAAGGCGGAAGTCGCCCTGCTTGGTCGTCATCGACGGCTTAGGACCCCAAGCCGACCTCAGCAGCCCGATCCCACTCACCGCCCAGGGTCCGGCGACACCGGCGCGCTGCGGCCGATCTCGGTAAGGTCATCTGCCGTCCCGGAGAACGGGCTCTCGTTCCGTATCGGCTCTCTCATGCCGCCGGCATTGGCCGGTGTATTCAGCGGAGACGGTCTCGTCTCGGTCCAGAGACAGGCTGAATTGAAAGACTGCGCCCCGAGGTTCATTCACGCCCGCCCATATCCGTCCCCCGTGCGCTTCGACGATCGAACGGCAAATTGATAATCCCATGCCCATGCCACCGGACTTGGTCGTGTAGAAAGCGTTGAAGATGTGCTCAAGCCTCGCCGGATCCAGTCCTGGACCCGAATCCCGCAGGCTGACGAGCACGCCATTCAACCCATCTCTGCCCGTGCTGATCAGCAACTCTCGCGCCCCCTCGCCGATGCCGCTCATTGCTTCGATGGCGTTGACGATCAAGTTGAGGACCACTTGTTGCAGTTGGACCCGATCTGCTTGAATGAGCGGCAAGCCCTCCGCGAGTTCCGTCCGCACCGAGACGCCGTTCTTCACCACTTCGGCACGGGTCAGGGCTATAACCTCAACCACCGCCTCGTTGATGTCCAAGTCCTCCTTTCGCGGAGGCGTCTTCTTCATAAGGGCCCGGATCCGGCTGATGACGTCACCGGCTCGCATGCCGTCGCTGACGATCCAACCGAGCGTCTCCCGGACCTTCTCCAGACCTGGCGGTTGAGCATCGAGCCAGTTCACCCCGGCCCCTGCGTTGGTGACAATCGCAGCGATCGGCTGTCTGATTTCATGGGCAATCGAGGCCATGAGCTGTCCCATTGTCGCGACACGGCTCGCGTGCGCGAGCTCCGCCTGCACTTCGCGATAGCGGCGTTCGCTGTCTCGTGCTTCGGCTTCCGCCTGCTTGCGTTCGGAAATATCGTTGAAAAGGATTCCGACGCGTCTGCGCTTTGGGTCTTCGACCCGGAAGGCGTAAACGTCATACCAGCGTCCGAGTTGTTTGGCTTCACTTTCAAAGCGCATCGGCTCGCCCGTCAGGGCGATCCTGCCGTAAATCTCGAACCAATGTTCTTCGTGCTGGGGCGCGATTTCGCGCATCCGTCTGCCGGCCGCATTCTTGATTCCCGTGTGCCGTTCAAACGACGGGCTGATTTGCAAGAAACGATAATCGACCGGCCTTTCGTTCTGGTCGAACAAAACTTCAATCGTGCAAAAACCCTCGTCAATCGATTCGAACAACGTGCGGTAATTCTGTTCCGACTCGCGCAATTCCGTCTCGGCGCGCTTGCGCTCGATGAACTGACCGATCTGGCTACCGATGGTAGCCAGCATATTGAGCAGCTCCTGATCGGGCTGCCTGATCTCGCGACTGAAAAACTCGATCACGCCAAAGACTTCCCTCCCGAGCAGGATCGGAAAGCCGATGGCCGCGTGCAGTCCTTCGCGTTGGGCGATGAGGCCGCGCGGAAAGTTTTGATCAGGAACGACATCGGGAACGTATTCGGGCTTAAGGCTGGACCACACCCGGCCCGGTAGTCCCACCCCCCGAACGAAGGTGAACTCAGAACCGACTCTTTCAAATTCCGGGACTTCTATCGACCCTTCATGCCAAAGCTCGACACAGCGCAGCGCCTCGGCCTCTCGGTCCACGCGCCAGAGCGTGCCCACGTCCCATCCCAGACACTCGCCCATAGCCCGCAGTATTCTCGGAGTAGCCTCCTCGATCGTGACCGCTTCCGCCAAGATCTGCGCGACCGTGTGCTGCACGCGAAGGCGTTCCTCTGCGCGCTTGCGCTCCGTCAAATTGAGCACGAATGCGACACCTTGGTTCCCGCCTTCTTCGAAAGTCGCCGCGCCGATCAGTACGGGAACACGGCTCCGGTCTTTCCGGAAATACTCCTTCTCGAACGGCTGCGAACTTCCGGTCATCTTCAACTCGGGCACCCAGCGTTGTTCGTCGCGGTCAAGCCATTCCGGCGGCGTCAGCTCCGTCCAGCGTATGCGACCAGAGACGAGAGACTCTCGGTCGTAGCCGATCATGTGGAGAAACGCGTCATTGGCCTCGATGATCCGACCGTCGAAATCCCAGATGAAGATCCCGATGATATTGGCGTCGACCAGGCGCCTGATCTTCGCTTCGCGCTCAGCGAGATCGCGGTACAAACGGTTGTTCTCCAGCGCGATCGCCGCCTGCGAGGCGAGCAACTTCAGTACCGCGATCCGGGCCGGCGCGAAGACGCGAGGAGCTAGGTTGTTCTCCAGATAGAGCACTCCGATGAGCTTGGCTTGATTGAGCAAAGGCAGGCAGAGAATCGAGCGCGCACGGTGCCGGTCGATGTACGGATCCGCGGAGAACGGGTTCTGGACCGCGGCATCGTCGAGGATCACACTCTCCTGCGTGCGCAAGGCGTAATGCAGGACCGATTCCGGCAACATTGCTGCAACGACGGCCTCCTCGCGCAGTTGCACGATGACCGCGTCGCCGCTGGTCGTGGCTTCTGCCGCGGTCCGCAGCTCGTTTCCTCGCGAAAGAATCAACAGGCCGCGCTCGGCGCCCGCCTGAGTGATCGCGGTGCGTATGAGTGTGTCGATCAGCTTGTCCAGCACGATCTCGCCTGAGACGGATTGCGACACCTTGATCACGGTCGCGAGGTCGAGGTGCTCGACCGGGGTGCCGATCGTGCCCGTCGCAGCGGGCGCCGGCACCTCCTTGCGAAGGTGCGGATACATCTCGTCGAGCTGCCGCACCTTGCCGACGGCACCCCAACGGAGATAGCCATCGCGCGCGCTTGCTAAATATACGCGCGCGAACTCTTCGAACCCGCGCACCGCGTAGAAGCGCGCGGCCAGCTCGTAGGCAAGCGCTTCGTTATGAACAAAGCCGTTTGCGCGCGCCGAGTGGATCGCCTGCTCGTATTGACGCTCGGCCTCGAGCTCCCGGCCTTCGATCCGCGCAATCTCCGCCCCTACGAGCGCGGCGCGGTTCTCGAAATTCTCCGGGCAATTCGCTGCCCAGATCTCGAGCTGTCGGTGGTGCGCGGCCAAGGGCTCCAAATGCTGCTGCCGCTCGCCGGCTGGTGCGATGTCCCACGATGAGGCGCGCGACAGCGCGCCATAGAAGTGATACTCGGCCGTTTCCGGGTGTGCCAGCGATGGCCAAGGCAGCGGTTGCGCCCGCGACGCAGCATCGACAGCAGCCGCATAGTCGCCGGCAAGAAAGCGTGCCTGCAGCTTTCGTATCCAGTACCAGCATTGGGGAAGCTCCAATGCCGGGTGACTTGACAGATGGCGCTCGAACGCACGTTCATCGAAGCTCCCATCGTCAAAGGCACCGAATTTCGTCGTTAGGCCACGCAACGTCCGGATCAGGGCGAGTTGCC
The DNA here is from genome assembly GCF_001641695.1 of Bradyrhizobium neotropicale. Taxonomy (GTDB): domain Bacteria; phylum Pseudomonadota; class Alphaproteobacteria; order Rhizobiales; family Xanthobacteraceae; genus Bradyrhizobium; species Bradyrhizobium neotropicale. The sequence continues at coordinate 147,247 of NZ_LSEF01000034.1, read as the reverse complement.
CGGTGATCCAACCGACGACGAGACCAAACCGGAATTTCTGCGCAAACTCGAGACTCTTTTCCGCTTCGCTTTGCGCCTCTACGAGCGGATCGCCTGCCATGAGAAGATTGGTGTTCAGCTGGGCACAGCCGTATCCCGCATAAGTGAGATCGCCGACACGGTTTGCGATTTCGAACGAACGACGCAGGAGATCACGGCCGGTCCGGACATGTCTCGTCCAAGGCACGATGAACCCGAAAACCTCGAGCGTTCTCCCCTGGAAGCGCTTCAGCTCCGGTTTTTCGACGAGCTCACAGCCGAGGCGGCCAAATCGAAATCCGGCATCGTAGTTGCCGAAATACGGCCCGGCCAACATGGCAAGCAGCTCATAGGCGGGACACGACGCGTCGCTGTGGCCGTGCTCGAGACTGAGGTTGACGGCTCTGCAGGTTGCCAGGGTCCCCAAATGGGACGATGTAAAGAAGGCGGGCAGTGCGATCCTTATCAGGACGTCGACTGTCGCGAGCGATTCCGGATCGCTCATCAAGGGTAACTCGACGAGCTCCTCGATCGTGCGGTTCCCGAGCTGCGACCAGATGCGCTCGTATTCGCGGCGTGCTTCCTCTGCTGTCGGATGCGGGGACCAGTCGATGCCCAGGTGCTGGAGGTAGTCCAGACCCACTGCGATGGCGCGGTCGCTCTGATCGATGGTCATATACAGATCCACGCGCAAACACGCCACGGTCGCTCGCTGGACCGTCGTTGCGGCGCGCGGAGCAAGCGCAGCCAGGCGCTCGTCCGCTTCCGTCAGAGCGCCCGTCACGAACTCGCATTCGGCCCGGTGCAGCTCCAGCTCGAAGATCAGTTCGTGCCGGCGCTCCCACGGGTCTTCCGGCAGCAGCGCCGCGCCGGCGGCGAGATAGGTGAGCGCCGACGCATAGGCGGTAGAGGCCTTGGCCCGCTTGCCCGCGATCAGGTTGAGTTCGGCCAGCCGCTTGCGCTCGTCCGGTGCCGTGATCAGCGTGGCGCCCCGGTTGAGGTGATTGACAATGTCGAAGATCGCTTCCTCGCGTTTCTCGGGAGGGATGTGGGTCGCCAGCAGTCTGCCGATTCGAAGGTGCGCTTCGCCACGCAGCGCCTCCGGGATCAGCGAATATGCGGCTTCCTGAACGCGATCGTGGACGAACCGGTAGCCGCCGGCCAGGCGCTCGACAAACTCCTGGTGGACGGCCGGCTGCAGGGCCGCGTGGACGTTCTCCTCCGACGCCCCGTAGACGAGTGAAAGGGGCTTGATCTCGGCGATGTTTCCGAGACAGGCCAGGCGCTGCAATGCGTTCTGCGTTTCGATCGGCAGGCGGGCAAACTTACCGACCATAAGGTCCACGACGTTGTCGGTGTATCGCTTGGAATGAATGCGGTCGAGATCCCAGGACCAGCTCGCAGCATCATGATCGAAGGCGAGCATTCCCTCTTCGGCGAGCGAAGAAATGAACTGAACGGCAAAAAACGGATTACCCCCCGTCTTCTCATGCACCAGTTGCGCGAGCGGCGCGGCGCGCTCCGGCTCGCAGCGCAGCGCGTCCGCCATGAGTTGCCCAAGGTGTTCACGAGCGAGGGGTGCTAGCGTGATCTCAGCCACCTTTCCGCCGGCGGTCTTGATGGCGTCGAGCTTCCGCATCAACGGATGGCCGGCAGTGACTTCGTTGCTGCGATAGGCACCGATCAGCATGAGGTGCTGGAGATCCGACCGGGTCAACAGATCCTCGAGCAGATCGAGCGTCGCCGCGTCGAGCCATTGCAAGTCATCGAGAAAGAGTGCCAGGGGATGTTCCGGCCGTGCGAAGACACCGATAAGTCGTCGAAACACCAGCTGGAAGCGCCGTTGCGCGTCCTGCGCCGCAAGCTCAGGGACGGGTGGCTGTTCTCCGATGATGAGCTTTAGCTCGGGGACCACGTCGATCATGAGCCGTCCGTTCGGGCTCAGCGCCTCCTGCAGGGCGTCGCGCCAACCGCTTAGCTCGGCGTCGCTCTTGCCGAGAAGAGGCCGGACGAGGCTCTGAAAGGCCTGTGCGAGCGTCATATAGGGGATGTCGCGCCTGTACTGGTCGAACTTGCCGGACGCAAAAAGGCCGCGTCGCGGCACGAGCACCTTGTGCAGCTCATGGACGACAGAGGATTTGCCGATGCCGGAATATCCCGAGATCAGGACCAGCTCCGGCGAGCCGCTCTTGACGATGCGATCGAAGGCGGCGAGCAACGTCTCGACCTCGCGCCCTCTCCCGTACAGCCTCTCGGGGATCAACAGCCGGTCCGGCGCGTCGTGGTCGCCGAGCGCAAACGGGTCGATGCACCCCTGACGCTCCCAATCGGCCAGACAGTGCCGAAGATCACTCTCGACACTTGCGGCTGTCTGATAACGCTCCTCGGCGGCCTTGGCGAGCAGCTTCATGATGATCTGGGAGACCGCGGCCGGGACATTCTCCAACCGCTCGCTCGGTGCCACCGGCTTTCTGGCGACATGGCAGTGCACCCATTCCATGGGATCGGACGCGGCGAACGGCAGTGAGCTCGTGAGCATTTGGTACAGCGTGACACCCAGCGCGTAGAGGTCGCTGCGGGAATCGATCGAGCGGTTCATGCGTCCGGTCTGTTCGGGCGCCATGTAGGCGAGCGTCCCCGCAATCGACTCGGGCGGATCGGGTGCCTGTCGCTCGCGCGGCAGACGCGAGGCAAGGCCGAACCCGGTGAGCCGCACCTCGCCGCCCGCGCCGGTCACCATGATGTGGGCCGGCTTGAGGTCCTTGTGGATGAGACCGCGCTGGTGGAGCTGACGCAGAGCCGAAGAGATGCCGACGGCGAGGCGCAGGAAGCGTCCCACCTCCATGGGGCCGCCGAGCAGCGCGGCGAGCGGTTCGCCCCCGGAGTCCTCGAGCACCAGCGTGGTCCGCCGGCCATCACGCCTGAGGTCCAGCGGCCGCACCGCCCAGGCACTGTCCAGCTCGTCCTTCAACCCGAATTCGTGGCCGAGGCGATCGAGGCTGGCGGGCGTTGGGTGCTCGGCGGCAGGCCGTACGGCCAGCACGGTCTTGCGCTGGGCGTCGGCGTCCAGCCTCCATTCCCGGCAGACGACGCGTTCGCTGTCCTGCCACAACACAAGGAGGCCGCTGTTCCCACCAGCGCCGAACTTGGATGATGGGTTCATATATTGAAGTTTATCACTCACGAACCGGCATGACGATGTCCTTTCTCGCCCACGAAGTCGGTCAGCTCCCTGCGGGTGGTGTCGCGCGCGAAGTAGAACAGCGGCGCCAGCAGGAAGAACGAGAACGCGAGCAGCGGCAGGCCGGCCGCAATCGAGTGCCCGGTCGCGATCCAGCCCACGATCGCGGGCGCGGTCGAGCCCGCGGCCGCGCCGAAAGCGAAAGCCGCGCCGACCGCGGTGCCGCGGATCTGGGTCGGGAACAGCTCGGTGGTATAGCCGAGCCCGCTGCCGAAGCTGCCGGTGATCAGGAAGTTCGCGACGAGGCCGACCCAGAACAGCGACGTGGGATCGCTGATGGAGCCGAGCACCACCAGCAGGATGGAGGACGGAATGACGAAGGCCGGGATTACATGGCGACGCCCGAAATGATCGGAGAGCGCACCACAAACCCAGTACGCGAAGATGGCGACGAACATCCAGATCGTGAGATAGGTTGCGGCGGTCTCGAAGCCGAGATGCTTCTCGTTGGCAAGGAACAGCGGCATCCAGGCCGCCCAGCCGAACCAGGTGAAGAGATAGAAGAAAACGCAGAGGGAGGCGATCAGCATCTCACGCGGACATTGCCTGACCGGTGACCAGAGATCGAAGCGCTTCCTCAGCCCCTCCTTCAGCATCGCCGCGGTGACGCGCTCGTAGCGTGGGCTTTCCTTGATGACGATCCTGATCCACAGCACCAGCAACGCCGGCAGCACGCCGAGGAAATAGAGCGAGCGCCAGCCCCACAGCGGCACCGCGATCAGCGCAATCCCTGAGCACAGCATGTAGCCGAGCGGATAGCCGCCGACCAGCCCGCCGAGCGCGGTGGCGCGCCATTTGGTCGGCGCCGTCTCGCCAACCATGACCATGCCGACCGGCTCTTCTCCCGATAGGGCAATCCGCGTGAGTGCGCTGAAAATCAGCAAGGACACCCAGCCGGTGGCAAAGCCGGTGAGCCCCGAGAAGACGCAGTAGCCCAAGATGGCGAGGATCAGGATCGGCTTGCGGCCGTAGAGATCAGCGAGCGCCGGAAAGACAAGGGTGCCGATCAACCCGACCCAGCGCGCGATTGTGGTGACAATGCCGATCGTCGCCGGAGCGATCCCCCACTCCATGATGATGAGAGGCGTCACCAGTTGCAGGATGGTCTGCTCGTAGACGTCGAACGCCCAGCCGGCAATGCAGATCGTCAGCACCGTGGCATTGTAGCGGGTCCACTGGTCGGCCCCTGGCGCGCTTGCCGGACCAGCAACGGATGCTGTCATTGCCAGCGTCTCCCGGTTGCGCTGATCGCTGCTTTTTTGATCCGGTGTGCAACTCTGGCCGGGCGATGACTCCGGCCGAGTCCTCCCGCGATGAGACTGCGCCGTTGTGTCGGGACGGTCAACGGAGATAAGCGCGTGGCTACTGTCCCGATCGCACGTCGGCGATCGCTGTGATCCGTAGCTGGAACCGAAGCAACAACCGCCCGCCGCAAACCTTGTTCGACAAGATTGGGACGCCCATCTCGTGATGCGGCGCCGATGGCCGCGATCAGGAGGTAATCGAGTAAAACGGTCGCAATCCGTGCATGGCGATGCCGCAGTGCATGCGTCCGGTTGTGGCCCAGGCTGTGTGATAACGCTTTGTCGACGGGCGGGTTGAGGCCCAGCCCCCGGTTTCGCGGCTGGATTTGGCTGCCAAAGAACAACCAGAGGGTTCTGAACGCCGAGGTGCCGGTGCAGATCCCCCTTACGTTTGCATCGCCTCCAGCAGTGGTCTGCAGCCCAGAATCGCTATTACGCGTTTCATGTTGTAGGCGAGCACATTCAGCGCCATCTCGGTGGCTACCTTGTGTCGTCCCCGCATCAGGAAGTGTGTCGCACCCATCCAGTCCTTTAAGGTCCCGAACGGATGCTCTACCGTCTTCCGGCGTAAAGTCATCTTGTTGGGGTCTTGGTCGAGCCGCTGCTGAACCCTCTCCAGCACAGCCTCGTGCTCCCACCGGGAGATGCGTCGCTGAGGACCAGTCGTGCACTGAGCTTTGAGCGCGCAGCTCTGACAAGCGTTCGTCCAGTAACGGCGCAGCATCTTACCATCTTCCTGGTTGGTGAAGCGATGCGTCAGCCGTTCACCGGCAGGGCAGCGATAGACATCCTCCGCTGCAACATAGATGAAGTCCTGCTTGCCAAAACGGCCGGCGGCTTTGGCACCTGAGGTCAGCGGTTTCGGCAATGTGACTGTGATACCGGCCTCCTCACAGGCACGAAGCTCTTCGCCCTCGTAGTAGCCGCGGTCAGCAACGACATCGAGCGTCTCGACAGCCATCTCGGCGCGAGCCTGCTCGGCCATGTTGACGAGTTGGTGGCGATCGCTGCCCACGTTGGTCACATCGTGAGCCACAATGAGATGATGCTGCGTATCAACCGCAATTTGCACGTTGTAGCCAACGATGCCGGTGTCTTTGCCACTTGTCGCCATCGAGCGGGCGTCAGGATCGGAGAGCGAGATCTGCTTGTCCTCGCTCTTCATCATCTCCGCGTTGATCGCGTTGAGTCGGCCGATCTCGTCCTTGAGCTTCTCGATCTTGCCTTTCAGCCGATCAACCTTCGCCTCCGGCACCGCATCGCCATGCCGATCGGCGGTTTCAAGCTGAGAGAGATAGCGGGTGATGCTCTCATCGATCCGCTCAAAACGCCTCTTCATCTTGGCCTCGGTGAAGTTCTTGTCCCGTGCGTTCACAGCCTTGAACTTTGATCCGTCAATGGCAACGCTCGCTTCGCTAAACAGATCAAGCTTGCGGCACAGCGCGACGAACTCGCGACAGACCTCACGAATGGCCTTTCCATTGTCCTTGCGGAAGTCCGCAATGGTCTTGAAGTCCGGCGCCAGCTGCCCAGTCAGCCAGATCATCTCGATGTTGCGCTGGCATTCCCGCTCCAGGCGCCGGCTCGATGGAATCCGATTAAGATAGCCGTAGATGTAAAGCTTGAGCATCGTACCGGGGTGATAGCTGGGTCGGCCGGTGTCGAGTGGCTGGACACCGACGAACCCGAGCTTATCGAGATCGAGGCCGTCGACGAACACGTCGACCGCTCGCACCGGGTTGTCCTCGGTCACATAATCATCGAGCGACGCTGGAAATAAGGTGCTCTGTCCACGAACCACCCCTTCAACAAAGCGCTTCATCGGCTGCCCCGCAAATCGCAGGGAATCTTAACCCGCGAATCACAGCAAACAGAGCGTTTTCACACAGCCTGGGCCCAAGGCCGACATGCAGACCTATCGGCTTCAACGTCGCTTTCTAATAGCAAAGCGGACGCGATGAATTTTTGAGTACGCGCTCTAGGCCCGACGCATCAGCTTCAGCGAAGCGGCAAGCCGCAGGCTGCGCTTTCCTGCGAGCGCGACACCTTCGAGCTCACCGCTGTCCGCCGTGCAGCTTCCGGAGAAGCCGATCCCGACCTCATAGCCGCCGAACACGGGGTTCTCGCCCTTCGCCGGCGTGTGCTCCTGGTTCAGCATCTCGCCCTTCCAGCGGCCGTCCGCCGACGAGTAGGAGCCGAGATAGTAGAAGAACGCATCGCCGCCGAGGATGCGGCCGTCCATCAGCAGCATGACGCCGGACAGCCCGGCATCGACGCCGTCGAGCGCGTCCAGATGGATCGCATAAAGTCCGTTCAGGATGCCGCCCGGACCGATCGTGCCGCGCGGCGGCAACCCCTCGTCGTCAAGCCGGGTAAGATTGGCCCAGAACATCGCGCTGGGCATCGAGGCGGCGTTGCCTTCGAAGCGAATCTGGTTGCCGCTCGAGCGGCCACGCACGCTGATGCTGACGACGTCGGCGCCGAGAAACGGCTTGTAGTGAGGATCGTCATTGTGGCGCTCGGTGATCACCTCCGCGATGATCTCGCCGTCCCGCTCCTGATACGTGCCGAGATGCGCGAAGGCCGAATTGCCGCCCAGCAGCTTGCCGTCATGCATGCACATGATGCTGCGCCCGGCCGCATCATTGATGCCGTATTCAACCTTGTAGAGTCCGTCCAGCAATGAAATGAACCCGCAAATGCAATATCTAATCGGCGGCTACCTAGCATTGCCGGCGCGCCTTGACCATCGGGCTTTTTCGCGCAGGGACCGGTGGTGGGCCTTCCGCTGCGATGATGCCATCATGCCGGTGTTTTGCCCGACGCGTCAACGAATTTCGTCAAATCCGCAACTCGCCATTCCGGTCCCCGGCTACTTTGCATGGGGTTGTTTTCGATATTTTTGTTGCAGGTCCGGGACTGCGTTCGTCACCCGCTAGTGCCGCTTGAAATATTGCACCTCGCGCTCGTGCTTTTCGGCCGCGGCGCGGCTCTTGAAGGTGCCGAGATTGCGGCGCTTGCCGGTCTTGGGATTCACTTTGCGAGAATAGAGGCGATATTCGCCGGATGCCAGTTTGCGGATCATGATCCGCGCCTTTCGTTGGTCAAGGAGTCAACGGCGGGCTTGCGGGCGCAGTTCCCCGGGGAATCGTATGAAGTGAGCTAGAAGCACAGCGTGGTGACGAGCTTGCCCTGCTTGTCCTTGATCGCGTAGGGGCAGCGCAGCCGCTCCAGCGCCTTCTTGGCATCTTCGTCGCCGAGCGCGGCGGCGCGCTCGTAATAGGCTTTCGCGGCATCCTTGTCCTTCGGACCGCCACGTCCCTCCTGGGCGAACGCGCCCATCCGCTCCAGCGCGCCCGGATGGTTTTGCGCGGCCGCTTTCTCGAACAAGGCACGCGCGGCGACGTCGTCCTTCTCGCCGCCATTGCCGCTCGCAAGCATCAGCCCGAGCTGGTACTGCGCCTCGGCATTGGTCTCGGCCGCCTTGCCGAGCAGCTCGCGGGCCCGCGCGGGATCGGCGGGNCCGCCTGTGCCGCCGAGAGCCGACAGGTTGCTGACGCCGCGCGGGTTGCCGGCCTGCGCCGCCTTCTCCAGCAGCTTTCGCGCCTGTGCCTCGTCCTTCGCGACGCCTGAGCCGGTCGCATAGAGCACGCCGAGCTCGACCATGGCCGCGCTCGATCCCTTGTCCGCCGCCTTGCGCCAGGCGGCGATGGCGTCCGTCATCTGCCGGTTAGCCGCGTAGGCGCGCCCGAGCTCGAACATCGCGCGCCGTGACGACGGCGCGGCCTGCTTGCAGAACTTGATGGCGGTGGCGATATCGGCGGCTGCCAGCTCGCTCACGCCCTTCACATCGGCCGGCTTGTCGGGATCGCTGGGATCGGCGGCGAGCCGATCGCACAGAACGAGATCGGCCGATTGCGCATGCGCCGACAAGGGCGCAGCGAGGGTGAAGAGGATGGCACAGAGACAGGACCGCATCGCCATCACGTTGCGTCCGCGCCCGGGCGAATTCAAGGCTCGAGCCCCGATTGCCGCAGGACGGGCGCGACCTCGGGCGAGGCCAGATGGTGCAGCAAGCGGTCGGCGGCCGCGGCATGTTTCGCATTTGCCATGCGGCCGGCGGAGAACACGGCCGGCGTTTGCAGGGCGTGCGGGATCGGTCCCACCACCTCGATGCCGTCGATCTGCTTCAGCTCGCTGATCTGCTGCACGGCGAGATCGGCTTCGCCAGTCACGAGCCGCTCTGCCGTAAAGCCCTGCTGCACGATGGTTGCCCTGGCATTGATCTCGGCGGCAATTCCCATTCGCTCGATGAGCTCCGCGAAGTAGATTCCGCTCGCACCCAGCCGCGAATAGGCAACCGATCGCGCGGCGAGCAATGTCTGGCGCAACGCGCCTTCGCCGGCGATGTCGGGATGCGCGTGCCCTGCCCTGACGGCGATGCCGACATAGGAGCGCGCCAGGTCGATGGCGCTGTCCGCAATAACGCGGCCTTCGCCGATCACCTCGTCGAGCCCCTCGCGCGTGAGGATCACGAGATCGGCGGCTTCGCCCTCGCGAAGCCGCTTGAGCAATGCCTGGGTCGGCGCGAAATCGGCGTCGATCCGGATATCTGTTGCCGCTTCAAAGGCGGACGACAGCTGACGCATCGCCCCTAGCAGACCGAGCGTAGAGAGCATACGAACGGCATTTTCCATGTGCGATTCCGAGATCATGATCAGGCGCGGTGCATCAGCTTGAGCGCGGCGGTCAGGCGCAGGCTACGCTTGCCGGCAAACGCCGTTGCCTCCAGCACCGCCTGCTCGCCGTCATAGGTGCCGGAGAAGCCGATGCCGACCTCATGACCGCCGAAGATCGGATCGTCCTTGGCTGGCGTATGCTCCTGGTTGAGGATCTGGCCTTTCCAGCGGCCCTTCGCCGCGGTGTAGCTGCCGACGTAATAGAACGATGCGTCGCCGCCGAGGATGCGGCCCTGGTTGAGCAGCATCACGCCCGTGAGACCACCGTCGACGCCATCCAGCATCCGCAAGTGAACCGAATAGAGGCCGTCGACGATGCCGCCCTCACCGACGCCGCCGGCGATCGGCACCTCGTCCTCCGTGATCGGCGTCATCACCGACTGGAAGGGCACGCCGGGCAGCTCCTTCAGCTCGCCCTTGAAGCGGTAGAGATCGCCGTCCGGCGTCCCCTTCGCAATCAAGGTCGCATCATCGGTGCCGGCCATCGCGCGGTAATTCGGATCGGGGTTGTGGCGGACGGTCTTGATCACGACGTCGACGCCGCCGGCGGTCTTCTCGTAGGTGCCGATATGGGCGAAGGCCGAATTGCCGCCGAGCATCTTGCCGTTGCCAGCATGCATCACGCTCCGGCCGACCGCGTCGCCAAGCTGAAATCGCACCTTGTAGAAACCTTCAAACACCAGCCGTGTCCCCGGCCCGCATCCCGCGTGCAGTCTATCCCGCTTTCATCGGCGATGGAGAGATTTCGCACCCTCATCGCGAGGCAGACCACAGCAAGGCCGTCATCAAAATGCAAAATCCGCCAGAGCCTTTCGGCTCTGGCGGATTGAAAGCCAACCCGGGCCAGCCCCAGCCCGGGCCGGGAGGATCTTAGGCCGCGGCCTTCTTGTCGGTCGGCACGGACGAGATCGTCTTCAGGATCTGCGAAGCGATCTGGTATGGGTCGCCCTGCGAGTTCGGACGGCGGTCTTCCAGATAGCCCTTGTAGCCGTTGTTGACGAAGGAGTGCGGAACGCGGATCGAGGCACCGCGGTCGGCCACGCCATAGCTGAATTTGTTCCAGGGCGCGGTCTCGTGCTTGCCGGTCAGACGCTTGTCATTGTCCGGGCCGTAGACGGCGATGTGGTCCATCAGGTTCTTCTCGAACGCGCCCATCAGCGCCTCGAAGTACTCCTTGCCGCCGACTTCGCGCATATAGGCGGTCGAGAAGTTGGCATGCATGCCCGAGCCGTTCCAGTCGGTGTCGCCGAGCGGCTTGCAGTGGAATTCGATGTCGATGCCGTACTTCTCGGTGAGGCGCAGCATCAGGTAACGGGCCATCCACATCTGGTCGGCAGCGGTCTTGGAGCCCTTGCCGAAGATCTGGAATTCCCACTGGCCCTTCGCGACTTCCGCGTTGATGCCTTCATGGTTGATGCCGGCCGTGAGGCAGAGGTCGAGATGCTCTTCGACGATCTTGCGCGCGACGTCGCCGACGTTCGAATAGCCGACGCCGGTGTAGTACGGACCCTGCGGCGCCGGATAGCCAGCGGTCGGGAAGCCGAGCGGACGGCCGTCCTTGTAGAAGAAGTATTCCTGCTCGAAGCCGAACCAGGCGCCGGCGTCATCGAGGATGGTGGCGCGCTTGTTGGACGGATGCGGGGTCTTGCCATCGGGCATCATGACTTCGCACATCACGAGGACGCCGTTGGTGCGGGCGCCGTCCGGGAAAACCGCGACCGGCTTCAGCACGCAGTCCGAGCTGTGGCCTTCGGCCTGTTGCGTGGAGGAGCCATCGAAGCCCCAGAGCGGAAGCTGCTCGAGCGTCGGGAACGACGCGAATTCCTTGATCTGAGTCTTGCCGCGCAAATTCGGAGTCGGCGTATATCCGTCGAGCCAGATGTACTCGAGCTTGTACTTGGTCATTGAGCCTCTCTGTAGATGATGCGAAAGGTGGGAACCGGGAGTTCCCGCACGTTTACCCGGCCATCATCGGCCGGCGCTTTACAAGCATTTAACGTGCCAAAGGGTCGCAGTGCTGACCTTTATCCACCGGTCACGGTCCGCGCCGGCGGGCCGGCCAGTGGTCCACAGGGACATGCGTCATAGCAGCGCACCTTTCCGTGAAGCTGCACTGCAAAAATCCCGCGGAAAACGCTTGATTCTGATGCAGCCGGGCGCCGCAGCGCCGTTGTCGATGAAACGCGCAGCACTGTCCCGCAATTTTTGCAAAGCCGTCACCCCGGCGCTCGCAACCTTCGCAATGGCCCGCGCGTTAGTCACCCGCCTGATGCCTTGGAGGAAGCAAAATACGGGCTGCCCAACGAATGAGCAGTCAATGATGTGCTTTTGAGCACTTTGCATTTCCGAATGCTCGGCCAATATCGAGATTCCAGTAACCACAATCGAAGGAGTCGGGCGCAGCATGGAGGCCAAGCGCTTCGACCAAGGAGATATCGAATGATTGACAATGGTCTGAGTCAGGGATCTGCAAAGATCTACCAATTCCCCGTCGGGGGCCGCACGGCCCTCGGGGGACGCCGCTATGGCGAGACCCGCCTTCCCGAACAGGTCGCAGCTCCCGTGAACGAGACGATCTGCAGCGGAAGCTGGTACCATCAGGAGGCGATCGACGAAGCCAAGCCAAAATGGGATCGCTGATGCCCGCGTTTGGTTCGGTACCGCCGCGCTCTCGCAAGCTCAGGCGGCAAGTTGAAAAAGGGTCGAAACAACTTTGTTTCGACCCTTTTTGATTCCCGGTTGGAATACGGGCTCAGATCGCCGCACAGGCGGTGACAGGCCGCTTGAGGTGATTGACCGTTGTCGCGCCCGTCCTGCCGATCTTCAGCGTGATGCCCGCCCCTGAATAGCGTGTGCCCGAGACCGTCAGCCGCTTGGCGAGCGTGATGGGCTCGCCGTCGATCTGGAGAAAGGCGCGCTTGTCGTAGTCATAAAACCCCACGATGAACTGCGTACCATCGGCACAACGATAGGTCTGGAATGTCTGCGCGCCTGCCGGCAGCGCCTGGAAAGTTCCTCCCGCCATTGCTGCGAAAGCCAAAATAATGGCCTTGTGCCTCTCCATGATCGCCCCCTGTAATAGACTTCAAGAAAAAATCCCGAAGGTGCCCGCTACGCGCGTCCGCCGGCAACATAGCCCAAGCTGATCCCATGTCAGACTCCCATACCCGTCACCTCAACCTGCAAGGCGCCAGCAATTTTCGCGATCTCGGCGGCTATCCGACCGCCGACGGCCGCACCACGCGCTGGCGGCATCTCTTCCGCTCCAACCATCTCGGCCTGCTCACGACCGCCGACGTCGAGATCGTCCGCGCGCTGCGCGTCAGAAGCGCGTTCGATTTTCGCGGGGTGGAGGAGCGCGCGGCCGGCGTCTGCGTCGTCGACGAGATCACCGTGCACTCGCTGCCGATCGAACCCACCGTGGTGGCCTCGCTGCGCGCCGAGCTCGCGCGGGGCACGCTGACCGCGCCGGTTGCGCTCGAGATCATGCGCGAGTCCTATCGCAACTATGTCCGCCATAACACACACAGTTTCCGCGCGCTGTTCGGGCACCTCCTGGAAGACCGCGCGCCGCTCGTCATCCACTGCACCGCCGGCAAGGACCGCACCGGCTTTGCCAGCGCGCTGATCCTGCATGCGCTCGGCGTGGCGGACGATGTGATCGCCGGGGATTATCTGCTGACCAACCAGCTCTACCGCCGCGACGCCTCCAGCGCCGCCGATCTTCCCGCCGATGTGCTCGACGCCATCGGAAGCGTCGAGGCCTCCTATCTCGATGCGGGCTTCGAGGCCGTCCGCGCCGAATATGGCGATCTCGAAACCTATTTGCGTGACGGGCTCAAGCTCGGGACACCGGAGCGGAGCGCGCTGAAGGCACGCTATCTGCAGTCGTGATCGCCGCCAATCAGCTCGTCGCCCCAGCGGCTTTGACGATCGCTGACTTGAGGGCCAGCGACACCTGCCAGGTGCTCCAGTCGCTCTGGTGCAGCTTGTCTGGGTCAGTCGGATCCACCAATTGCTCGAACGATACGCCGTTCTGCACGTGCCAATGCCGCATCAACGCCCAGCGTTGAAACAGGTTGACCCCGGCGCGATCGGCAGCAGCGTGGATCAACTGCACCATCTTGTCCGACAGCTCGGCACGGTCATCCCAGAGCATCTTCGTCACATATTGAGGATCGATCAGAAGGACCTCGAATCCGCGATCGCGCAACTGCGCCAGGCCTTCCCCGATCTTTGCGGCAACCACGTCGACATCGTAGAGGTCATTGTGAAACACCGCGTTCGTCCCGACCTGCCAGATCACCAGCACGGGACTGTCCTGGAAAATATCGGTCTCGAAGCGCCGAAGTTCGTCGCTTGCCTCCTCTCCGCCCTTGCCCCGGTTGAGCACGTCAATCCGGATCTCGGGATGAGGGTCGGCATCCTTGTAGTGCTGCCGTAGATACATCTCGAGCCGATAAGGATAGGGAACGACATCGCCCCGTCCTGCCGTTGAGGACGATCCCATGGCCACGATCCGCACCGGTCCTTTTCCGTCCAACGCCCGCCGGAATTGCCTGAGCGGGTATTTCAGGTCGACGATCGCGGAGGGAAATTCGATGATCGGCAAATTGTCAGACATGCCAAGCCCCCTCTTTGCGATCCAAGGTTGCGATGATTCAGCCTTGAAGCGGCCGCCATTGCAAGTCCAATTCGCCTTGCGCAATAGTCTGCGCGAATGAAACGACGGAGAGTATCGTGCAGGGAAAAGTCATTGTCGTGACCGGCGCGCTCGGCGCGCTCGGAAAGGTGGTGGCCGAGGCTGCGCAGGCGCGCGGCGCGCGCATTGCCGGCATCGACTACGCCCCCTCGCAGACGCCGGCGACCGCCGACCGCATCGAAATCGGCGGCGTCGATCTGTCCGACGCGCCACAGGCGAAGACGGCCGTCGATACGGCGGCAAAGCACTTCGGCAAGCTCGACGCGCTGATCAACATCGCCGGCGGCTTCGCCTTCGAGACGGTCGGCGACGGGGACGTCAAGACATGGCAGCGCATGTATGCGCTCAACGTGCTGACCGCGCTCAATACCTCGCGCGCGGCGCTGCCGCATCTGGCCGCATCGAAGGCCGGTCGCATCGTCAACATCGGCGCGATGGGCGCGCTCCAGGCCGGCGGCGGCATGGGCCCCTACGCGGCCTCCAAAGCCGGCGTGCATCGCCTCACCGAGGCGCTGGCCAACGAATGGAAAGGCAAGGTCACCGTGAATGCGGTGCTACCTTCGATCATCGACACCAAGGCCAATCGCGCCGACATGCCGAAGGCGGATTTCTCAAAATGGGTGACGCCGCAGGAGCTCGCCGAGGTGATCCTGTTCCTCGCCAGCGACGCCGCGAGCGGTATCACCGGTGCTCTGATCCCCGTAAGCGGGCGGGTCTAGTCCGGCACCAACAGCCGCAGATTGCCCTTGAAGCGGATGCTCTGCTTGCCGGCAAGCGCAATGCCTTCGCCATAAGCGGTCACGTCGGTGTAGGTGCCGCTGAAGCCGATGGTCACGACCTTGCGGCCCCACACCGGACGCTCATCGAACGATGGCGAGTGCTCCTCGTTGGTCAGCTCGCCCTTCCACTTGCCGTCACCCGAGCTGTAGGTGCCGTAGGCGAAGAAGAATGAATCGCCGCCGCGCATGGTGCCGTCGCGCAACACCATGACGCCCTGATTGCCGCCCTGCACGCCATCCAGCATCTCGATCCGGATGTGATAGAGCCCATTCCTGATTGTCATCTTCGCAAGCGCCCGGCTGTCCCCCGTGCAGGATAGCCGCACCATCGGTTCCCGATCAAATGGCGCAGAGGGCCAAGTCCGATCCGGGCTAGACTGCCCGCAACTGATTCTCCGATCGGACACCAAGTGGAAACCGCGCTTTATCTGCCCGTCAAACGCTTCCTCGAAGAGCTCGGCTTCACGGTCAAGGGCGAAATCGGCGGCTGCGATCTCGTGGGCCTCAGCGCCGGCGATCCGCCGGTCGTGGTGATCGGCGAGCTTAAGCTCGCCTTCAATCTCGAGCTGATCCTCCAGGCCGTCGACCGCGCGCCGGCGGCCGACGAGATCTGGATCGCGGCGAAGATGTCGGCGCGCGGCAAGGGACGCGAGAGCGATGCGCGCTATCGCAATCTCTGCCGACGGCTCGGCTTCGGCATGCTTGGCGTGACCGACGGCGGTCAGGTCGAGGTGCTGGTGAAGCCACCGACGGCGGCCCCGCGCCGCGAGCCAAAGACGCGCTCCCGCCTCGTCGCCGAGCATCAGCGCCGCCAGGGCGATCCCGTGCTCGGCGGCAGCACGCGCACGCCGATCATGACGGCCTACCGGCAGCAGGCGCTCGCCTGCGCCTCCGCGCTCGCCGACGGGCCGCGGAAGGTGCGCGAGCTGCGCGAACGCTGTCCGGATGCCGGCAAGATCCTGCTGCACAATGTCTATGGCTGGTTTGAGCGCGCCGAGCGCGGGATCTACGGCCTGACGGAAGCCGGCCATGCGGCCCTGAAACGCTGGCCGCAGCAACGGGTTGAGCTCGATGCCGGTGTCGCGTCACCGCCCTGACATCGGATCGATGCAAGCCGTGAATAGCTGACTTGCCACAGCAAATTCATATTGCAATGCAACATAGGCAGCACTAGGTATCCCGGGATCGAAACGAGGCCCCCATGAGCGTAGACTGGAATACCAAATATGGCACGCGGCGCGTCCGCCACGATCCGCCGACCCTGGACGAGGCGATTTTCGCCGCCGTCGGCATCACCGACGATCATGACCAGCAGGCCGAGATCGCTGCCGCGCTGATCGGGATGCCGCTCGACGTCGTGCAGGCCGAAGTCAAGAAGCAGGCACGCACCAACACCCGCGTTTCGGCGACCCGCGTGATCGCCGGCGAACAGGGCGCACAGCGCTCGATCGTGGTCGAACGCCGCGTCGTGCGCCGCTTCGGCAACGACAAGCGCACCGGCACCTGAGCGCTTTTTCGTCGACCCAAATATGAAAGCGGACCGGTTTTGCCGGTCCGCTTTTTGATTCTGCGCAGCAGCCTTTAGGCTGCGCGATTGCCGTACATGCTGGAAATCAGCTTCCAGCAGGTCGAGTTGAAGCTGAGAATGGCGCGGCCGGCCGTGAACGGCGCTGCCGCAAGATCCGCCAGTTCAGCTTCGGGCGGCTTGGTGAGATCGATCGTGCCGGTCGATTCGCCATGGCGGAATTGCAGATGGGCGCCGAACTTGTTCGCAAGGCCCCGCATCGCGTGATTCTCGGCACCCGTGGTGATGCGCAGGCGTGTGTAAGCCTTCCAGCGCGCCTCCGCGATCAGGCGGCGGAACAGCACCGTGCCGACGCCCTGGCGGCGCGCGGAGGCTTCCACGCTGAAAGCGACCTCGGGCAACGAATCGCCTTCCGGCGGATGCAGCTCAGCCGCACCACGGACCACGCCGTCGACGATATAGGCGACGATCACGGTGCCGTCCTCGGCACAGCGGGCGGCATACCGCTCGATAAAGCTGTCGTCGAGAAAGCCGTTGAAACGGTCGTACCGGCTTTCGGCGTCGAGCCTCAGCAGGTGATCGCGCAGGAGCGGCAGCTCTTCCTGCTGGATCAGGGTCCGTACATAGCCCGGAGCGGTGCGGACGGTCTCTTTTAGTGCCACGTCAAAACTCCTCTTGGTGTCCCTCGAGGAGGCGTTCGAATCCCTAGGTCCCCAATATTGTGCGTCGCAGCATCTTTTTCAAGACGGGAACCTGCCTAAGTTAGCGGCATGTAAGTGACAATTCGTTAATGAAATCAAGGCTCCGTAGTCATACGAGGACTAGCTGCGTCTGGGTCACGACAGCTACCAATTTACCGTCCTCGGTCTCCAGCCGCGTGGTCCAGACCTGGGTCCGCCGGCCCCGGTGGACGGGCGTAGCGGTGGCGATCACCGTGGTTCCCTCCTTGGCGCCGCCGATGAAGTTGGTCTTGCTCTCCAGCGTGGTGGTGCCCTTGGCGTCCTCCGGCAGGTTGATGACAGTCGCGGCCGCGCCGACGGAATCGGCCAGCGCCATCACGGCGCCCCCGTGAATGGTGTGGTGGAGCGTGCAGAGGTCCGGCCTGACCGTCATCCGTGCGACCACACGATCCTTCTCGGCCTCGACGAATTCGACGCCCTTGAGCTCGGCGAACGGCATCTTCATCGCTTTAAGTTTCTCAAGCGGCGTCATCGGACCTCCTCCCAATTCCTTGTTGTCTCAAGGTGAATGGCTTGGATCAGCAAAGCAATGACGTCCGAGGTCATGGCCCTGCTGACATCTTTGCCGGCATTTGGGCATATGCTCCTGCCATGCGCCACTTCCCGCCCCGCCGCATCGTCTGCCTGACCGAGGAAACGGTCGAAACGCTCTACCTGCTCGGCGAGCAAGATCGCATCGTCGGCGTCTCCGGTTACGCGGTGCGCCCGCCCCAAGTGCGTCGTGAGAAACCGCGGGTGTCGGCGTTCGTTTCGGCGGACATTCCAAAAATCCTGGCGCTCGAACCGGACCTCGTGCTGGCCTTCTCCGATCTCCAGGCCGGCATCGTCGCCGATCTCGTGCGCGCCGGCATTGCCGTCCACGCCTTCAACCAGCGCGACGTCGCCGGCATCCTGGCGATGATCCGCACGCTCGGGGCGCTGGTCGGCGCGGCGGAGCGCGCGGGACATCTAGCCGAGGATTTCGAACATCGCCTCGCCGCGATCGCCGCAACGCCCCGCCCCTCGCCTCGGCCAAAGGTCTATTTCGAGGAGTGGGATGATCCGCTGATCTCCGGCATCGGCTGGGTCTCCGAGCTGATCGAGATCTCCGGTGGCGAGGATGTGTTCCCGGAGTTGCGGCATCGGCAGTCCGCGAAGGACCGCATCGTCTCGGCGGAAGCTGTCCGTGAGGCCGCCCCCGAAATCATCCTCGCCTCCTGGTGCGGCAAGAAGGTCGTGCCCGCCCGCATTCGCCAGCGCGATGGCTGGGCCGAGATTCCGGCCGTGCGCGACGATCGCATTGTGGAGATCAAGTCGACGATCATCCTGCAACCCGGGCCGGCCGCGCTGACGGATGGGCTAGATGCGATTGTGAGGGCGCTGTGGGGCGAGCACGGGTGAATTGCTGCGTCGTCACCCTCGATGGCCCGTCATCCTGAGGCGCGAGCTGCACGGTGCGCAGCACCGTGCAGGGAGCCTCGAAGGATGAACGGCCCGGATGCAGCCGGGCCGTCGCCCTTCGAGGCCTCCGCTGCGCTCCGGCACCTCAGGGTGACGGTGATCGAGTTGAGCACACGGCTCCTTCCTCCTCGTCCTTGCGAGCGCAGCGAAGCAATCCAGAGTATCGCCGGGGAACGATTCTGGATTGCTTCGCTGCGCTCGCAATGACGTTGAAGCGCCCTCGTCTCACGTCACCGCGTTCACGACCTGATACTCCGGCCGCTTCCACACCTCGCCTTTGACGATCTCCTCGATGATCTCAGCCGCCTTCAGCACCTCGGCCTCGCCGATATAGAGCGGCGTAATCCCAAACCTCATGATATCCGGCGCGCGGAAATCGCCGATGACGCCGCGGGCGATCAGGGCCTGCATGGCGGCATAGCCGCCGTCGAAGGCAAAGGAGACTTGTGAGCCGCGGCGTTCGTGCACGCGCGGCGTGACGAGCTTGAGCTGCGGACAGCGGCGCTCGACCTCGGCGATCAACAAATCGCCGAGCGCCAGCGAGCGCGCACGAACGTCGGCAATATCGACGCGGTCCCAGATGTCGAGCGAGGCCTCCAGCGCTGCCATCGCCAGCACCGGCGGAGTGCCGACGCGCATGCGTTCGACGCCGCCGGCAGGCGCATAGCCGAGATCGAAGGCAAAGGGTTTTGCATGGCCCATCCAGCCGGACAGCGCGGCCCGCGCCCTGTCGGCATGACGCGGCGCGACGTAGAGGAAGGCCGGCGCGCCGGGGCCGGCGTTGAGATATTTGTAGGTGCAGCCGGCAGCGAAATCGGCGCCGCTGCCGGCGAGATCGACCGGCAACGCGCCGGCGGAATGCGCGAGGTCCCAGACGGTGACGATGCCGAGCGCATGCGCTTTTGTGGTCAGCTTCGCCATGTCGTGGCGGCGGCCGGTGCGGTAGTCGACCTCGGTGATGTAGAGCACCGCGATCTCCTCCGACAACGCGGCCTCGATCTCCTCTGGCGCGACCAGGCGCAATTGATGCCCGCGCCCCAGCGTCGCAATCAGGCCTTCGGCCATGTAGAGATCGGTCGGGAAATTGCCGGTGTCCGACAACACGACCAGGCGCTCCCGGTTCATGTCGAGCGCGGCGGCGAGCGCCTGATAGACCTTCAGCGACAGCGTATCGCCCATCATCACAGAGCCGGCCTCCGCGCCGATCAGCCGCGCGATGCGGTCGCCGACCCGGCGCGGCTGGACGTACCAGCCCGCCGTGTTCCAGGCGCGGATCAGCTCCTTGCCCCACTCGGCCGTGATGACGCGGTTGACGCGCTCGGCCACGCCAAGCGGCAGTGCGCCGAGCGAATTGCCGTCGAAATAGATCACGCCGTCAGGCAGATGGAACAGCGCCCTGGTGTCGTCATAGACGCGCAAGCGGGTTTCGGTCATGGACACCTCTAGAGAATGGTGCGGACGCGCCAGAGCTCGGGGAACAGCTCGACCTCCAGCATGCGCTTGAGGTAGCTCACGCCACCAGTGCCGCCGGTGCCACGCTTGAAGCCGATGACGCGCTCGACCGTCGTCACGTGGTTGAAGCGCCAGCGCCGAAAATAATCCTCGAAGTCGACGAGCTTTTCGGCGAGCTCGTAGAGCATCCAGTGCGTCTCCGGCGCCTCGTAGACCTCGCGCCAGGCCTGAAGTACGCCCTCGTGGAGGCTGTGGGTCTCGCGTACGTCGCGCGACAATACCGCGGCCGGTATCTTGAGGCCGCGGCGGTCGGCGAGCCGCAGCACCTCGTCATAGAGGCTCGGCGTCGCAAGCTCGGCCTCCAGGAGTTTCGTCGTCTCTGGATCATGCGCGTGCGGCTTCAGCATGGCGTGGTTGCGGTTGCCGAGCAGATATTCGATCAGCCGGTACTGACGCGACTGGAAGCCCGAGGACTGGCCGAGCTTCGAGCGGAAGCGCGTGTATTCGCTCGGCGTCATGGTGCGCAGCACATCCCAGGCGCTGTTGAGCTGCTCGAAGATGCGCGACACCCGCGCCAGCATCTTCATTGCCGGTGCCACCTCGTCCTGCGCGATCGCGCGGCGCGCGGCGCTGAGCTCGTGGATGGCGAGCCGCATCCACAATTCGGTGGTCTGATGCTGGATGATGAACAGCATCTCGTCATGCGCCTCCGACAGCGGATGCTGCGCGGTGAGGATCGCATCCAGCGCCAGATAATCGCCGTACGACATCCGCCGGGTGAAATCGGTCTCGGCGCCTTCGCTGGTGGGATCGTAATCGCTGGACGTCATGACAAGCCCCTCTCGATCATCCCTCTCGTAACTTCAGTCGAGGCCGACCAGGCGCGCGGTGATCGGCGACAACGGATCCTTCAGTCCGTCGACCACCGTGAAGTGGTTAAGCCCGGGCTCGATCGTAAGGTGCGTCGGCACATCAAAACCGGTCCAGACATTCGCCATCAGCTCGGACTGGCGGATGAACTCGGGCCGTTCGGCGCCGCCGACCCAGGCCGCAACCGGCGCATGCCCACGCGGCACATGCAGCGCCGCGCTCTCGAGCGTCGCCTCCTCCGTCGTCATCCGAAGCGTCTGGTTCATCTTCGTCTTCAGCAGCGGGCGCAGATCGTGCAGGCCGCTGATCGAGAGCGTCGCGGCGATGCGGTTGTAGACGGCAGGCTCGAGGCGGCTGTCGTCGCACAGCATGCGCGTGACGAGATGACCGCCGGCGGAATGGCCGGCAAGCCGGATCGGGCCGGAGACGAGCGAGGCCGCCTTGGCGATGGCGGCGGCGATCTCTGCGGTAATGTCGGAAATGCGCGCGGCCGGCGTCAGCGTGTAGCTCGGCAGCGCGACCGTCCAGCCGTGATGCCGTCCGCCTTCGGCGAGATCGGTCCAGTCCGACTTGTCAAAGCGCATCCAGTAGCCGCCGTGCACGAAGACGACGAGGCCCTTGCTATCGCCATCGGGCAGGATGAGATCGAGGTGCTGGCGCTGGCCGGGACCGTAGGCGATGTCGGGGCGAAAGCCGCGGAGTCCCGCACGATAAGCCGCCGCCCGCTCCGCCCACAGCGCCGGCAGCTTGTCCGAGCCCGGCACATGGGCCGAGTTGGCATAGGCATCATCCCAATCGCGCATTGTCACTCCCTGACGGACTCGGCCTGCGACTGCGCGCCAGTCTGCCACCGGCGCCGCCGGCATCCTAGTCTTTATTTTAAGCTTAAAGCATTTGGTGGCGCCCGTGTTTCGGGCAGCGGCGACGCCCAGAATCCAGAAATCGTAGGGTGGGCAAAGGCGCTCTTGCGCCGTGCCCACCATTTCCGCTCGGAGTGGTGGGCACGCTTCGCTTTGCCCACCCTACGAACTCAGCGCGCGAAACACCTACCCCTTCTCCACCCCGCACCATTCCGCGATGAACAGCGCCATCGCCTTGGTCGCCTTCTTCAGCGACTCCAGGTCGACATATTCGTTGAAGCCGTGCATCTCGCCGCCGCTCGCGCCGAAGCAGAGGCTTGGGATGCCGTGGTTGAGGCCGTAGAAGCGGATATCGGTGAGCGCGGTGAAAACGAGATCCTCGACCGCGCCGCCATAGGCCTTGTCGAAGGCCTTGGCGAAGGCGGCTTCCGGAGCGGCGGCGTCGGTCAGCTCATAGCCTTCCGACAAAAAGCCCGACCATTCGACCTCAGGCGGATTGTTGACGAGGAAGCGATGGTTGCGCGCCGCGGCGGCGACGCAGGCCAGAATCTCCTTCTGATGATCGGCGATCGACCAGCCCGGCAGCACCGCGATGCGGCAATCGACGTCGCACCAGGCCGGCACGCTGGACGCCCAGTCACCGCCCTTGATGATGCCGGGGTTGAAGTTGATGGGATGATTCAGCGTCTTGAAATGGCGGTCGGCCTTGGCGCGCTCGTTCCACTCGATCTCGAGCTTTTGCAGCGCCTGGATCAGATGATAGGCCGCCATGATCGCGTTGGCGCCGGAGCCGGCAAAGGCGACATGGGTCGGATGGCCTTTCACGCGCAGGCGGAACCAGATCACGCCGACCTGCGAGCGCACCATCTTGCCGCCGGTCGGCTCCGGAATGAAGCAGGCATCGGCGCGATAGCCGCGCTGAAGCGTCGAGAGCGCACCGACGCCGGTGCTCTCCTCTTCGATCACTGACTGGAAGTGGATCCGCGCCGTCGGCCGGAGACCAGCGGCCTTGATCGCGTCCAGCGCATAGAGCGCGCCGATGGTGCCGGACTTCATGTCGCAGGCGCCGCGGCCGAACATCTTGCCGTCCTTGATCACCGGCGAGAATGGCGGGGTATCCCACAGCTCCAGCGGACCGGCAGGCACCACGTCGCAGTGCCCCTGCAGGATCAGCGATTTGCCGGCCTCGATCCTGGGACGATAGGTGCCGACCACCGTGCGCGCCCTGGAGAAATCATGCTCGATCGGCCCAAAGCCGCGCAGGTCCTTCAAATCGTCGACATCGATGTGCCAGTCGTCGACCTCGTAGCCGCGCGCGCGCAGGAGGTCGCCGATCATGTCCTGGCACGGACCCTCGGCACCGCGGGTCGAGGGGATCGCGACGAAATCGCGTGTGGTCGCAAGCTGGGTGTCGAAGCCGGCGTCGACGGCGTCGACAATCCTCTGCTGCGTTTCGGCATTCATCAGGCAACTCCAGGCATTCAAGAGGTCCAAGGAGCGCGCAAGCTAGCCGATTTCAGCCGGTCGGGTACTGCTTAAAATAGGCACCCCGCAATGCATCTTCGAGCAACCGGCCTTCGGTATAGCCATTCAGCGTCGCAGGCCGCGTCACGCCGTCGAGCAGACGCGCGCACGGCTCCGGCGCGCCGAGCACCGTGCGCACCGGAATGCGCTCGGCATAGATCGGCAACGCGTAGTCCTCCTCGTCGTCGGCGACACCCTTGGCGCGGATTTTCGCCGACGCCTCCTCGATCTCCATCGCGATGAAGGAGGTCGCCTTGATCTCCTGCGTGTTGCTCTGGCGCAAGCTTGCCGTGCGATCCGGGAAGAAGCGGTCGACCATGGCGACCAGCGCACGCTGCTTCTCCTCGGGATCGGTGACGAGATAGGCGATGCCGAAGGCCATCACGGCACGGTAGTCGGCGGAGTGGTTGAAGCCGCAGCGCGCCAGCACGAGGCTGTCGAGATGGGCCACCGTCACGCACACGCGCTCGCCCTTCGACTGGTTGCGCAGCATGCGGCTGGCGCTTGAGCCGTGCCAATAGAGCTTCGTCCCCTCGCGCCAGAAGAAGGTCGGCGTGCAATAGGGCTGGCCGTCGATCGCATAGGAGACGTGACAGAGCATCGAGGAGTCCAGGATGCGGTGAACGGTGGCGTGATCGTAGAAGCCGCGGTCGTGACGGCGCTTAACCTGATTGCGCGCTGACGTCGGATAGGAACTTTGAGTATCGCTTTGGCTCACGGTCGCTCCTGTCGGGACTGGAAGAATTCCAGAACAGTTGTAGCGGTGGATTTGGTCTGCGATAGTGCCAATTCCATGCAAAAAATTCCGACCAATTTGGCACCCTCGCCGGCCAAGTCCGAGCTGCCGCTCGACCTCACCGGCCCGCACATCACGGCCGGCGCCTCCGCGGCGCAGCGGCTCTACCAGGCGCTGTGCGAGACGATCGTGAGCGGGCTGGTGAAGCCCGGCGAGCCGTTGCCGCCATCGCGCACGCTCGCAAAGCAGACGGGATTTCGACGCAACGCGGTGGTCATCGCCTATGAACGCCTCATCGCCGACGGCTTCGCCGAAGCGACCGTCGGCTCCGGCACCTTCGTCGCCGCGCGCATTCCGGCACGCGCGGCCGGGCCAACCAAGCCGAAAGCCGCGGTCGAGGCGCCGCGTCAGGGCGCGTTCTCGCTCGGGTGCACCCATATCGACGAGCGCGCGGTGCAGCGCTTCCGCGCCTTCGTGGGGCGGCGCATGCGTGCCTTCGGTGCCGAGCATCTCCATTATGGCGATCCGCGCGGCAGCCGCGAGCTGCGCGCCGCAATCGCCGATCACCTGTTGTCGGCGCGCGGCCTGCGTTGCGATCCCGACCAGATCATGCTCACGTCGGGAACGTTACACGCGTTACGCATCGTCCTCGGCGCGATCCTCAAACCGAACGATCAGGTCTGGTGCGAGGATCCCGGCTATCCCGCCGCCGGCAGGACAATTGCCCATTGTGGCTATCGCACGGTGTCTGTTCCCGTCGACGAGCATGGCATGCGCATCGCCAAGGGCCGCACCGCGGCACCTTCCGCGCGCGCGGCCTATGTGACACCGTCGCATCAATTTCCGCTGGGCGTGCAGATGTCGATGCCGCGGCGGCTCGAGCTTTTGGACTGGGCGAAGACGGCCGGCGCCTTCGTGTTCGAGGACGATTACGACAGCGAGTTCCGCTACGACGGCGCGCCGCTTATGTCGCTCGCCGGCATCGATCGTCTCCAGCGCGTGATCTACATGGGCACCTTTGCAAAAACCCTGTTTCCTGGCCTGCGCATCGGCTATTGCGCGCTGCCCGAGCGCCTCATCATTGACGTCACGGCCGCGCGCGCCGCACTCGACCGCTTTCCCGGCACGCTGATGGAAGGCGCGGTCGCCGACATGCTCCATTCCGGCGCCTTCGCTGCAAATCTGAAGCGCGTGCGAAAACTCTATCGCGAGGCGCGCGATGCGCTGGCGACGACGCTCGAAGCCGCGTCCGACGGGATACTCTCGGTGCCGGTGCCGTCGCAGGGCCTGCATCTGGTCGCGCGGTTCGATGCATCGATCGATCTTGCGGTCGCGGCCCAGGCGAAACAAGCCGCCGGTGCGGAGGGTTGGCTGTTGGCCGACACCTATATGCGCGCGCGTCCTCTGCCCGGCTTCGTGCTGGGATTTTCGGGGCATGCGATTCCGCAACTCGTCGCATCCGCAGAGCTGCTGGCACGCGCGTCGCGCGCGGCCTTGCGCGCCAAAAGCAAGCCGGCCCGCCGGGCGTGACGAAGGTTCACTATCAGAATCGCGCGCAGCTCCCTAGATTGCGCCATCGATGCCGGGACCTCTCATCATGCTGCTGCGCCGCGCGACCTGCCTTTCGCTCCTGATCTCGATCGCGCTCGCCACCACGGCCCGCGCGGGCACCGTCGGCCGCGAACAGGACATCGTCGACCTCAAGCTTGGTCAGCGTGTGCTCGTGGATGACGGAACCTGCCCCGCCGGACAAGTCAAGGAAGTGCGCGGCGCGAAGATGACCGACCAAGGGGTCTCGCGGACGAGTGCCTGCGTGCCGCGTTTCGGTCCGAAATCGAAGTGACGGACTAAAAGCCCTACTTCGCCGGTTCGAACATGCACTGCAAGGTCGGCTTGGCGATCTTGGTGAAGGTCGGACCGATCTCGCTCTGCTTGGATGCCGGGACCCAGTCGGTCTCGATCGTCGGCACGCCGGTCTCGCTGATGCCGCGCAGCAATGCTTCGCGCAGGTCACGGTCCTCGACGACCGCCGCGGCATGATCATGCAGGCAGCCGCAAACCTCCTCCGGATGCTCCCAGCGGCCGAGCATGTGCGGCGCGCATAGCCGCACGAACTCGCCGCGGGGATCCGGCAATCTATTCGGAGAGCGCACCTGCGCCTGGGCAGAACTGATTGCTGCGAGGGAAATGAATGCTGCGGCGCAAAGACGGAAGTGCATGATGGCGGTGCCGGCTGGTTTTCTTTGCCTTGCGATCAGAAGCGCGCAGCGACCACGATCGGCTGCGGCGCCGGGGCAACCGGCGAGCCGCTGTACTCGAAGGTGCCAACGCCCGGCAGGCTGCCATCGGCCGAACCCGCCACCGAGGAGCCAACGAGCACGAGGCCGAAAGCAAGGATGAAGCTGAGCGCGCGCATTGACTGTCTCCAGGATCTGTTCGGCCGGCGGTGCGCCGTTTTCGTTGCGGAACCTGATAACCATGCGTCGTTTCGTCCGTGATGCGCCAAAAGCGCAAAATGGTTTCGTGTTCGTGCGAATTGTTTCGTCGGACGCGAGGCGACGAAACAATTCTCGGAAAACACCAATCATTTCAGACGGGTCGCGCAGCAGTTTCACCTTGTCCGGCAAGCGGCCATGCGCCCGGGCGTTCACCTGAGGGATGGCCATCATGATGGCGACAGATCGCGCAGCGTCGCGCGACTCGGACCAGTGGACGGACTGCGCCAATCAACGACCCGACCACGGCCGCACCGCCTCGTCGGGCGCCAATTCTTCCGGCACGATGGCGCAGCAATCCAGCCCCGGCTGCGAGGCCGCGCCGCCGACATTCGTGCGGCTGACCGGCTCGCATCTCGTCAAGCCGCGCGCGCCGCGTCAGGATTAAAGACGCCGTCACTGGGTGAAGAAGTCGCCGCACTTCTCGATGTTCGTATCAGACGTCCCCCACGGCATGATCGGCACCGTCGAGGTCGAGTTCTTCGGTGAGCCCTCGATCAGCTTGTCGGAATAGACCATGTAGACGAGCACGTTGCGCTTGACGTCGCAGCCGCGCACGATCTGCATCTTCTTGAAGAAGAGCGAGCGGCGCCGGCGGAACATGTCATCGCCCTGCTCGAGCTTGTTCTTGAACTTGATGGGGCCAACCTGGCGGCAGGCCAGCGAGACGTCAGAGACCTCTTCGGCCAGCCCCAGCCAACCCTTGAAGCCGCCCTTCTCCGGCACGGTAAAATGACAGGCCACGCCTTCCACCTCGGGGTCGTCCAACCCGTAGGTCGCGAGCTTGTCATTCGGGCTGACCCATTTGAACACGGTGGAGCGGCGGAAGATCAGATCCGGCTCGTCGGCAGCCAAGGCGGAGGTCGCGGGCACGATCAGCAGCAGGAGGGATAAAGCGAAGTCTTTCAAGCGGATGCCGAAAAGACCGGGGAAACGGGATGACATGAAGTACTCCGGTAGCAGTCCCCGCAATGTAGGCATGGGACAGCCGATCAGGAAGTCGGCCGCAGGCCAGGGACGGCCACCGTTTACCGGTCTGTGAGGCTTTTTTGCTACGGCTTGGACAAAACTAGCCTGCCGCACAACCGCCGTGCTGGTGAACGCATATTCCCTCTGGGAGACTAAAGAGTGATTTGGAATTGTGGATTCGAGGATGAATAGCGTGAAGGGGTCCAGTTCTATCGCCGCATCGGCGCGGTTCTGGCACGTCGCCGTTTTGACGGCGGCGGGTGCGATCGGTACGACAACCCAAGCGGAAGCAGCGTTTTATTATTGGACGGATTATTCCGACGGCTCCTATTTCACCCGGCAGGAGCGCCATCCGGAAATGCTGCGGCCGAAGCCGCAGAAGCGCAGCGCGACCGGCAAGAAGAAAGACGTCGTCGTCGAGAAGGAAAGCGGAGCCAAGCCGCAAGGACCGCTCGTCATCGTTGTCTCGATCGACCGGCAGAAGGTGACGATCTACGACTCCAAGGGGGTGTTCGCGGAATCCCCTGTGTCGACCGGCATGAAAGGCCATTCCACGCCGATGGGCGTGTTCAGCGTCATCCAGAAGCACAAATTCCACCACTCCAACATCTATAGCAACGCGCCGATGCCGTACATGCAGCGGATCACCTGGTCCGGCGTCGCCATGCATGCCGGCGTGCTGCCAGGCTATCCGGCCTCGCACGGCTGCATCCGCATGCCGATGGCGTTTGCAGTGAAGATGTGGAACTGGACCAAGATGGGCGCGCGCGTGATCGTCACGCCCGGCCAGATGACGCCACAAAGCTTTTCGCATCCGCTCCTCGCCTCCGTGCGCGTGCCGCCGCAACCCGCGGCCAGCCTCGAGCCGCAGACCAATGGCGGCGACAAGGCGGATAAGGGTGCCGCGGAGACCAAGGCCGCGGAGGCGACCGTTGGCGAGGCGAAGCCCACCGAGACCAAGACGGCCAGCGCGGATGCCGTCCCCGAGCTGCGCTCGACGGTCGGCCACGCCGTGATGTCGGACGCGACCGGAGCCGCCTCACCGGCCGACAAGGCCGAAGCAACTGAGACCAAGACTGCCGAGGCGTCCGAACCGGCGAAGCCGCAACCCGAGCAGGCTGCCAAGCCGGCCGAGGTGACGAACGTGGAGGCAAAGCCTGCCGCCAGTGCCGATGCTTCCAAGGACGCACCGAAGGCCGAAGCCAGNCGCCGAGAAGATTGAGGCCGCCAAGCCTGAGACTGTCAGGTCTGAGGCAGCGAAGCCTGAACCGGCCAAGACCGAAGCAGCCAAGAACGAGGCCGCCGAGGCCGCGAATAAACCCGACACGACGGTAACGGCGCCCGCGCAGGCCACTTCGCCGGAAGCGAAGAAGGACCAGACCCGCGTCGCCGATCCCGCGCCCGCCGCAAAGCAGGAGCCGCCGAAGCGCGCCGGTCAGATTGCGGTGTTCATCAGCCGCAAGGATGGGAAGATCTATGTGCGGCAGAATTTTTCCCCGCTGTTCGAGACGCCCGCCACCATCACGGCGAGTGATCGGCCGCTCGGCACGCATGTCTTCACCGCCGAGGTGGACAAGACCGACACCAATGCGCTGCATTGGTCGGTCGTGTCGCTGCCCGTCTCCGTTCGCGCCGCCGCACGCGATGATGACAACCACATCACGCGCCGCCAGCGTAACGCCGCCGTGGTCCCCGTTGCCGCAAAACCGGTGATCATGCCGGACAGTCCGGCCGAAGCGCTCGATCGAATCTCGATCTCTGCCGACACCATGGCGAAGATCAACGAGATGATGACCAGCGGTGGCTCGATCATCGTCTCCGACCAAGGCATCAACCAGGGCGAGACCGGCGAAGGGACCGACTTCATCGTGCGCCTGTATTGAGCGCTTTGCCGCTTAAGATAACGCGGTGTTGAGCAGGCCGGTGGCGCCGGCGGCGTAACATGCATCCCCGGATCATCTCGGGGGACGCTGCCATGCTGAACCGCAGGACCATGCTGACCACGGCGCTCGCGGCGTCGGCCGCCTCCGCAACGCGCGCGCTGGCCGATGGCGGCATGAGCCGAATATCGGCCTACGCCTTCTCCTTCCCGGCGCTTTCGGGTGACGACATCCGCCTCGCCGCGTTCACCGGCCGGCCGCTGCTGATCGTCAACACTGCCTCGCTCTGCGGCTACACTCCGCAATATGCTGGGCTGCAGGAGCTCTGGAGCGAGTTTCGCCAGCGCGGGCTGACCATCATCGGCGTGCCCTCCAACGATTTCGGTGGCCAGGAGCCCGGCGGCACGAGCGAGATTTCGGAGACCGCACACCACCAATACGGCGTTACCTTCCCCATTACAGCCAAGGCCGTCGTGATCGGACCGGCAGCGCATCCCTTCTACAAGTGGGCCGCGGAGACGCGGCCGAAAGAGGTTCCGCGCTGGAACTTCCACAAATACCTGATCGGCCGCGACGGCTATATCGCCGAAGTGTTTGCGTCCGCGGTCGAACCGACCGACACACGGGTGAAAACAGCTGTCGCCAAGGCGCTGGCAGACAGCTGATGCGCGGCGACCCAAGACGGTTGGGCACAATTATGGCGAAGCGCCAAACAGCCGTTGCAATGGCGATGGCGCACCATCTAGGCTAGGATCATATGGGGCAGGATGGGTTTTGCCGGGGGCGAAAAGCCACGGCGGAACAACGGGATCAATCTCGAGGACAACACCATGCGTGTGGCGGCAGGACTGATTTTGGCAAGCGCGATGTCTGTTGCGATGGCAGGCGCAGCATGGTCACAAACCCCGGCAGCGAAGCCTGCGGCCGCGACGCAAGCCGCGCCGGCTGCGGCGGCACCGGCGGCCGCTCCCGCTGCAGCAGCCGCGCAGCCCGCGCTGGCCAATCCGCCTGCGCCGAAACAGGCGGCGCAGCCGGCGCGCGCCGCTTGCAACAATCCGGACGCACTGGGCGTTGCCCGCACCGTCGAGATCGACACCACCGGTGGTCCCGGCTTCGGCTTCGAGCACTTCAAGGAGCTCGACTTCCTGCGCGACCACGAGGTCGTCCTGACCTTCGACGACGGTCCCTGGCCGCACAACACGCCGGCGGTGCTGAAGGCGCTCGCCGATCAGTGCACCACCGGCATCTTCTTTCCGATCGGCAAGCACTCGACCTATGAGCCGGAGATCCTGAAGCAGGTCTACGCCGCCGGCCACACCATCGGCGCGCACACCTGGTCGCATGCCAATCTCAACAACAAGAAGCTCACCGAGCAGCAGAAGAAGGACGAGATCGAGAAGGGATTCAGCGCGGTGAAATGGGCGCTCGGCGGCATCGCGCCCTCGCCGTTCTTCCGCTTCCCGGCGCTCCAGCATCCGCCCGAGATGGTCACCTATCTCGGCAACCGCAACGTCGCGATCTTCTCCTGTGACCTAGACTCCTTCGACTTCAAGGCCTCCAAGCCCGAGAAGGTGATCGAGACCGTGATGAAGAAGCTCGACAAGCTGGGCAAGGGCATCATCCTGATGCACGACTTCCAGAAGCACACCGCCGAGGCCCTGCCCGAGCTCTTGAACCGCCTCAAGGCCGGCGGCTTCAAGGTGGTGGCGATGCGCGCGAAGGCGCCGGTCTCAACGCTGCCCGAATACGACCAGGAGCTGCTCAAGGACGTCAAGCTGCCCACGGTGAGCCAGCGCCCGGTCAACAGCGTGGTGACGACCGTTTCCGAATAGCCGTCCCCCTTTGTCTCTCCGCTTCGAAGGCTACGTCATCGTCTCCGCGGACGGCATGCTCGCCGACGCGGGTCATGTCATGCCCGACAGCCTGAAGTTCGACGGCGACAAGCTGTTCTTCGAGCAGGCGCTCGATCGCGCCGCGCTGATCGTGCACGGCCGGCACTCGCATGAGCAGCAGCCGAACTCGCCCAAGCGCAAGCGGCTGGTCCTGACCCGCAGGATCAGGGCCCTTACCGTCGATCCGGAGCTGCCGAACACAACGTTGTGGAATCCGGAGCATGCGAGCTTCGAGGAGGCCTGCGTCTTCGCCGACGTCACCTCCGGCACGGTCGCGATCATCGGCGGTCCCGTCGTATTCGACATGTTCATGGACCGCTACGACACGTTCTGGCTGTCGGAAGCGCCACGCGTGCGGCTAGCCGGCGGCGAAGGCTGCTTCGTGGGCGTGCCGGAACGGACGCCGCATCAGGTGCTTGCCGCGCACGGGATGAAGCCGGGCGCACCGTTCGTGCTGGATGCGGCGAATGACGTGACGGTTACGCCGTGGCGGCCAGCGGGAGACTCCAACTAAATCTCGAAGAACAACCCCATGCACAGTACCGGTGTCTTGATACCCGCGTACAACGCGTACGTTTGTCACGCAAAGCTAACGACGCCCTTGACGGCCTAAGAGCGTGCGATGTTCGAGAGCTCGTACTTCTCGAGTTCAGCGCGCACGTCCTTGAGGACGCTTAACCAATCGCCGGGCTGAGGTTGCCGGAACTGCCGCAGCGTCGGATACCAGGGGCTGTCGTCGCGGTTCAGCAACCAGCGCCAGCACCGGTCGAAGCGATTGAGCAGCCAGACAGGGCAGCCAAGCGCTCCTGCAAGATGCACCACCGCGGTATCGACACTGATGACCAGATCGAGCGCCTCGATCAGCGCGGCCGTTTCACCGAAGTCGTGGAGGTCATCGGTCCAATCGTGCAATGACAGACCGGGCGGCGGCGATTGGCTGGTCGCCGGTCCTTTCTGCAATGAGACGAAACTCACCCCCGGCAGGTCCGCCAGCTCTGAAAATCGCTCAAGCGGAATGGATCGCCGCCGGTCGCCGCTCATCGCCTGATTGCCTGCCCAGACGAGGCCGACCCGCGGGCCATTGAGTTGCCGGACCCGCTGGCGCCAGGCCGCCACGCGTTGCGGATCGGCCCGGAGATAGGATGCCTGTTGCGGGATGGTTTCGAGGGTGGTGCCAAGGACCCGCGGCAGACTCAACAGCGGGCAATACAGATCGAATGACGGCAGCGGATCGCCAAGGGCGACGATGCCCTCGATTCCCGGCAGCCCCGCCAGGAGCGGCACCAGCGGCCGCTGAACCTCGAGAACGACCCGCCGCCCCGCCGCAATTGCCGGCACGAAACGGCAAAACTGAAGCGTGTCGCCCAGGCCCTGCTCCGCATGAACCAGCAGGACCCGATCACCAATATCCCCTCCGCTCCAGAGAGGCTGGCGGAAGCCGCGAAGCTGCGACTTTTTCCTATCCTGCTTCCACCGCCACTCATATTCCCGCCATCCTTCGTCGAACTGGCCTGCCAGCAACAGCGCGACCCCAAGGTTGAAATGCGCGTCGGGATAGTCCGGCTTTTGCGCCACCGCCATCCGCAAACTCCGAATGGCATCATCAGGCCGCCCAAGATCGACCAGCAAGGTGCCGAGATTATTGAGCGCCTTGGGCCAAGCCGGATTGTGATCGAGAGCCGCCCGATAGCAAGACTCCGCTTCGTGGAAACGGCCGGACTCGCGAAGGGCGTTGCCCAAGGTCAGTTGCGCCTGCACATCGTCCGGCTTCAGACGCAAAGCTTCCCTGCAGCATGCTTCCGCCTCTTCCGGCCGCCCCCGGAGGCGCAGCAAGTCACTGAGATTGTTCAAGGCCTCGGGGAAACATGAATTGAGTTTGCAGGCTTCGCGAAGATTGACCTCCGCTTCGTCGAGGCGGCCCAATTTGATGAGAAGACCGCCAAGATTACAATAGGCCTCCGCATATGTCGGATCGAGACGCAGGGCCTCACGATAGCAACGCTCGCATTCCTCGAAAGCGGTCAGATCGAATAGCACTGCCCCAAGGTGCAAATGGGCCGCCGCGAAATTCGGCCTATGCTGCAGCACCTGCCGAAACTCGCTGATCGCATCATCGAAATGTTTCCGCCCCACCAGCAGATTGGCGAGTTTGAAACGGGCATCGACGTGGTCGGGAGCGTATCGCAGCGCGAACCGGTAGTGGGCCTCCTCACCCGCGACGTCCCCACACTCACCCAGCAGGATACCAAGCTGAATGTGCACATCCAGATTGTCGGGCTTGTGCAGCAGCGCTTCCCGATAGCTCGCGACGGCCTCGCCCCTTCGTCCGAGGCCGTGCAGAGCGGCAGCCATGCTGCTGTGATAGAAGCTGTTGCGAGGTTGGAGCTTGACGGCACGGATGAAGAGATCGAGCGCCCTGTCGTGGTGACCAACCTGGAGCGACGCAATCCCCAGAAGGAAGATACTTTCCGCATGATCCGGCTCGGATGCCAGTATCTGCCGATAGATCGCCTCCGCTTGCGGCAAGCGGCCTGCGCGATGGTGTGCGAGACCGGCCTCTAATGAGACAGAACCCGAGGACTCTTCAGCGTACATTACGATGGACCCATCATCGATGCGAACGCGTAAGGTGCGAGACGATGCCCCTTCTTGCGTTTGCCGCTCATGCAGACTCTCTGAAGCGGCCTGCCCCCCGGCGGACTAGACAGCCAGACAAGCCGCTTGAACGCCGAGCGACTCTCGAACTTGCCTCATGCCTCGTCTCGATCACTCTGCAGCAACGACCTTGCGCGAAGCTGGACACACCGCGAACGTCGACGCGGCAACAGTCGCCAACCCGAGATTTCGGCTTCGATTGCTTTGGATGCCAGCCAGGCTGACGGGGCGTGAGACGTCAGCTACACGTCGCCGTAGGCCGCCTCGACCGGGCGCGTGGCGCGGCCGTAGCCGATGATCATGAACAGAGCGCCGATGATCGACAGGTTCTTCAGCGCGTCGACCAGCATCTTGGCGTTGTCGGGCGGCGCCTGATTCCAGAAATCGTAGAACAGCAGGGTTGCGACCGCGACGTAGATGATCAGCAGCATCGCGAAGAATCGCGCGCCAAAGTTCAGCGCGATCATCAGGCCCGCGATGATCTCGAGCGCGCCGACCGCGATCGCCAGCAGTTGCGGCGTGGTCATCGCGGTTGCCGTCTCGACCTGCTTTGCGTACGGCGCGATCACCTCGGGCACCACGACCTTGGTGGCGATGAAATCGGCCGTCGCCTGGATCGCGAACAATTTTGTCGCGCCCGTGTAGATGAACAGCACGGCGAACAGGATCCGCCCGAAAGTCACGAACGCTGGCATGGTCGGCCTCTTGGCAAACTCTAGAGCACGGGACGCTTGAGGTGATTATGAAGAGTCCGCCTGAGGTTTTCAAACGGGGAAATTGCGAAACTGTTTTGAAAAGATCGAGCGACCGAGGCTCCGGGCGTGTGCTCCCTCTCCCCGTTCTTACGGGAGAGGGTTGGGGTGATGGGCTCCCCGATTACGGTAACAGTTGAAATCGCGGAAGCTCCCCCTCACCCGAATTCGAGCTGCGCTCGAATTCGACCTCTCCCCGCAAGCGGGGCGAGGTGAAGGAACAGCGCCCTACGTGAACAAGCTCGGCTGCTGCCGCGCCGCACGCTCCTGGGCTTCCACCACGGCGACCGCGGTCATGTTGAGAATGCCGCGCGCGGTGACCGAGGGGGTCAGGATGTGGGCGGGGCGTGCCGGGCCGATCAGGATCGGGCCGACGGGGAGCGCGTCCGCCAGCGACTTGATCATCTGATAGGCGACGTTGGCAGTGTCGAGGCTCGGCATGATCAAGATGTTGGCCTCGCCCTCGAGCTTCGAGTGCGGCAGCACCATTCTGCGCGCCGCGGCCGAGAGCGCGGTGTCGCCCTGCATCTCGCCATCGGCTTCGATCTCCGGATGCTTCTCCCTCAGGAGCTGGGTGGCGTAGCGCATCTTGCGCGAGGACTCGGTGTCGTAGCCGCCAAAATCGGAGTGCGACACGAACGCGATCTTCGGCTTGATGTTGAAGCGCTGGACGTGGACCGCCGCGAGCGAGGCGATCTCGGCGAGCTCTTCCGCACTCGGATTGGGCCGCACCTGGGTGTCGGCAATGAAGAAGGCCCCCTTGCTGGTGATCAGCAGCGCCAGCGCGGCGTAGTCGCTGATCCCCGGCGAGAATCCGACGATCTCGCGGACATGACGCAGATGGCTCATGTAGCGGCCCTCGACGCCGCAGAGCATGGCGTCCGCCTCCCCGCGTGTCACCGCGAGCGCCGCGATCACCGTGTTGTTGGTGCGCACCACCGTGCGTGCCGCATCCGGCGTCACACCCCGGCGGCCGGCAACCTCGACATAGGACTGCACGTAGGAGCGGTAACGCGGATCGTCCTCGGGATTGACGAGGTCGAAGTCCTTGCCCGCCCGGATCGACAGGCCGAAGCGCTTGATGCGCGCCTCGACCACCGAGGGACGCCCGACCAGGATCGGCCGCGCCAGCTTCTCCTCCAGCACGACTTGGGTCGCGCGAAGTACGCGCTCGTCCTCCCCTTCGGCATAGATCACGCGGACCGGCTGGGTCTTGGCCTTCGCGAACATCGGCTTCATGACGAGGCCGGAGCGGAAGGCGAAGCGTTCGAGCAGCGCGCGATATTCGTCGAAATTGGTAATGGGACGCGTCGCGACGCCGGACTCCATCGCCGCCTTCGCCACCGCCGGCGCGATGCGCAAGATAAGCCGGGGATCAAACGGGCTCGGGATCAGCGAGCCGGGGCCGAAGCCGCCCGCCTCGCCGGTGTCGAGGCTGCCCTGGGAGACGGCATCGGACGGCGCCTCGCGCGCGAGCTGCGCGATGGCCTCGACCGCGGCGTGCTTCATCTCCTCATTGATCG
This sequence comes from Bradyrhizobium neotropicale, assembly GCF_001641695.1. Taxonomy (GTDB): domain Bacteria; phylum Pseudomonadota; class Alphaproteobacteria; order Rhizobiales; family Xanthobacteraceae; genus Bradyrhizobium; species Bradyrhizobium neotropicale. Next base: position 111,151 of record NZ_LSEF01000034.1, on the reverse strand, counting down.
CGGTGGCGCCGACGTCGAGCGCGCCGCGGAAGATGAAGGGAAAGCACAGGACGTTGTTGACCTGGTTCGGATAGTCGGAGCGCCCGGTGCAGATCATGGCGTCGGGACGGGCTTTGCGCGCCTCCTCCGGCATGATCTCCGGCGTCGGGTTCGCGAGCGCCATGATCAAGGGCTTGTCGCCCATCGCCTTGGCCATCTCGGGCTTGAGCACGCCCGGTGCCGAGAGGCCGATGAAGATGTCGGCGCCGTCGATCACGTCGGCAAGCGTGCGCTTGTCGGTCTTCTGCGCGTAGACCGCCTTCCAGCGGTCCATCGAGGTGTTGCGGCCCTCATGCACGAGCCCGTCGATGTCGCAGACCCAGATGTTCTTGCGCTGCGCGCCCATCGACACCAGCAGATTGAGCGTGGCGATCGCCGCGGCCCCTGCCCCGGACGCCACGATCTTGACGTCGGACAACTTCTTGCCGTTCAGCCTGAGCCCGTTGACGATGGCGGCGGCGACGATGATCGCGGTGCCGTGCTGGTCGTCATGGAACACCGGGATCTTCATGCGCTCCTTCAGCCGCGCCTCGATCTCGAAGCACTCCGGCCCGCGGATGTCCTCGAGATTGATGCCGCCGAAGGTCGGCTCCAGCGCCGCGACGGTCTCGACGACGCGATCGATGGTGTCGGCGGCGATCTCGATATCGAAGACGTCGATGCCGGCGAACTTCTTGAACAGGACCGCCTTGCCCTCCATCACCGGCTTCGAGGCCAGCGGGCCGATATTGCCGAGGCCCAGCACCGCGGTGCCGTTCGAGACCACGGCGACCAAGTTGGCGCGGGTCGTGAGCGAGGCGGCTTCGGCCGGGTTCTTGGCGATCTCGGTACAGGCGGCGGCAACGCCTGGAGAATAGGCAAGCGCGAGATCGCGCTGGTTGGCGAGCGGCTTGCTCGCCTGGATCTCGAGCTTTCCGGGGCGCGGCAGACGGTGATAGGCCAGTGCCGCCGAATGGAGATCTTCAGAATAAGACGACATGCGGTGTCTCGCCTCGCGTTATGCGGCCTCAAAGATGCATTGTCCTGACCCGTTCGCCGCGGTGCACACGGTATTCCGGCCCATGGAAACCGGGATGAAGCACGGTCGGCGCCCCGGTGGCAACATCCGATTGCAAGCCCATCAACAGGCCGCCCAGTCAAATATTTGAAAACCATAGCTTTCCCTGGACCGGCCAAGGTTTCGCGAATATGGCAGCTTGCGCGGTGCAAAATGAGCAACTGGAGCTGAGGAATGAAGAGGATCCTGATCGGCCTGATCGCAGTGGCGGTGCTGGCCGCAGGCGGATGGCTCGGCTTCAACCTCTACGCCAAACATCGCGCCACCGCCGAGGTCGAGGCCGCGTTCGACCAGATCCGCGCCGGCGGCGGCAAGGCGAGCTACGGCAAGGTGACCTTCGACGTGATGAGCCGGACGCTGACGATCGAGGACATCGCAGTCGAGCCCGCCCAGCAGCCGCAGGCCCGTGTCAGGATCGCAAACCTCAAGGGCACGGGAGTCCGCCAGGTCGACGAGACGCGTTTCTCGGCAGACAATATCGAGCTCGCCGGCCTGGACGTCACGCTGGAGCAGGTCGGACCGCCGGTGAAAGCCGCCTACAAGATTCCGCAGGTCACGATCCGGGATTATTCCGGCCCGATCCGCGCCCAGAGCGCGCCGACGTCGAGCTCCCTCATCGACATCTGCCGGTTTGTGCTCGATCAATATGCGACCGTCACGGCATCTTCGGTCGTAGCCCCAACCCTCACCGTCTCATTCGATGCCGGCAGCAACGCCGGCGGCAACGGCGACATCGTCTATTCGGGGCTCGCAATCCAGAAGCTCGCCCGGGGCAAGGTCGATGCGATGAAGGCGGACCGGGCCACCTTCACGATCAACGTGCCGCAGCCTGGCAAGCAGGACAAGGTGACCGGCGAACTCTCCAATCTCGTGGTCAATGATTTCGATGCGACCGCGATCGCCGCCACGCTCGATCCGCAGAAGACCAATGACGACAGCTACCACCGCGTCTACCGGCAAATCGCCGCCGGTCCCTATGTGCTGACATCGGCACAGGGCGTGCGGATCGAGGTCGATGGCGTCACTTTCGACGAGATTGCGGTGCAGCCGTCAAAATTCCGGCCAGCCGAGATTCTGGCGCTGATGCCGGCGGACCGGTCGGTTCTCCCGACACCGGCGCAGTCGCGCGAGATGATGGAGAAGCTCGCCGGGCTCTATGAGGGTCTTCGCGTCGGCAAGATCGAGGTCGGCAGGACGTCGATGGGAACGCCGCAAGGGACGGCCAGAATCAATGCGGTCCGCTACCAGCAAGGCGAATTCGCAATCGAAGGCCTCGATGCGCCGTCCCCGAAGGGCCAGTTCAAGATGGACCGCTTCGCTCTCAAATCCTTCAGCGCGGCGAACCTGATGCGTTGGGCGGCGGGCCTGACCAACCCTGGGCAGACGCCGTCGCCGGATCAGATGCTCGGCCTGTTCCGGGTGCTCGAAGGCGCCGAGATCAAGGGCGTGGTGTCGCCCTACGGGAATGCGAAGCAATCGGTGACCATCGATACGATCAGCCTGAACTGGGGCCAGCTGGTCGGATCGATCCCGAGCAAAGCCAATCTGGTCGTGAAGATGGTTGCCCCGACCGATCCGGCCAATCCGGCGCAGATGCCGCTGACCATGGCCGGCATCGACAAGCTCGCGATCGATCTCGATCTCGGCGCCGCTTGGACCGAGTCGTCCGGCTCCTTTGCGCTCGCGCCTGCGACCATCGATCTTGGCAACCTCGCCAAGGCGCAGGCCCGCGTCGCACTCGCCAACGTGCCGCGTGGCGTGTTCACGTCCGATCCGGCGCAGGCCATGGCGGAGGCAGGGAAGATCGAGGCCGGCACGGTGGAGCTCAGCCTGCACGACAATGGCGTCGTCGACCTCGCGATCGCGCAGTTCGCGCGCATGCAGAATGTCGGCCGCGACGGCGCACGACAGGCGATCATCGACGGCATCAAGGCCCAGCGCGAACAATTCGCCGACGCCAATCCCGACGCAGGTGCAGCGGTGGATGCGATCGCGAGCTTCGTTGCGACACCCGGCCAGACGCTCGCCCTCAAGCTGACGCCGCTCGGCAAGGTGCCGCTGGTTCAGCTCATGGATCTCCTCAACACCGAACCGATCATCGCGCTGGCGCAATTTAGGATCGAGGCCTCGACGGGTTTGTAAGCACGGCTGCTGAGCCGATTTCCATCTCGTGTCCCGGACGCGGCGCGGCGTGAAATGACGCGACGCAGAGCCGGGACCCAGAAAGGTCACCGTACGCTGAGACGTGGGCCCCGGCTCTGCAGCGCACCGCTAAAGAGCGCTGCGCTGCGTCCGGGGCACGAGATCCAACAATGCTCTCCCCGCGCGCGGGGAGAGGCGAAACAACATCACTTCTGCGGCAGGTTGACCCGGATGTGCAGCTCGCGGAGCTGCTTGGTGGTGGCTTCCGAGGGCGCACCCATCAGGAGGTCCATGGCCTGCTGGTTCATCGGGAACAGCGAGATCTCGCGCAGGTTCGTGGTACCGCACAGCAGCATCACGATGCGGTCGACGCCCGCCGCCATTCCGCCATGCGGCGGCGCGCCGTACTGGAAGGCGCGGTACATGCCGCCGAAGCGATCGACCACTTCCTGCTCGCCATAGCCGGCGATCTCGAACGCCTTCACCATCGCTTCCGGCACGTGGTTGCGAATGCCGCCCGATGCGATCTCGTAGCCGTTGCAGGTGATGTCGTACTGGAACGCCTTGATGGTCAGCGGATCCTGTCCCTTCAACGCCTCCAGGCCGCCCTGCGGCATCGAGAACGGGTTGTGGGAGAAGTCGACCTTCTTGTCGTCCTCGTTGTACTCGTACATCGGGAAGTCGACGATCCAGGCGAGTTCGAACCGCTCCTTGTCGGTGAGGTTCAACTCCTCGCCGACCTTGTTGCGGGCAAGGCCAGAGAACTTCCAGAACTTGTCGGGATCACCGGCGACGAAGAAGGCGGCATCGCCCTCCTTCACGCCGAGCTGCGCGCGGATCGCTGCCGTGCGCTCCGGCCCGATGTTGTTCGCGAGGGGACCTGCGCCCTCGCCGCCCTCGCGCCACATGATGTAGCCGAGGCCCGGCTGGCCCTCGCCCTGCGCCCACGAATTCATGCGGTCGCAGAACGCACGCGAGCCGCCGCCCGGTGCCGGGATCGCCCAGACCTGGTTCTTGGGGTCCTCGAGCATGCGCGCGAACACCTTGAAGCCGGAGCCGCGGAAGTGCTCGGAGACTTCCTGCATCTCGATCGGGTTGCGCAGGTCCGGCTTGTCGCTGCCGTATTTGCGCAAGGCTTCCGCGAACGGAATGCGGCGCCAGCCCTTCGTTACCGGCTTGCCCTTGGCGAACTCCTCGAACACGCCGGTGATCACCGGCTCCATCGCCGCGAAGACGTCGTCCTGGGTGACGAAGCTCATCTCGACGTCGAGCTGATAGAACTCGCCGGGCAGACGGTCGGCGCGCGGGTCCTCGTCGCGGAAGCAGGGCGCGATCTGGAAGTAGCGATCGAAGCCGCTCATCATGAGCAGCTGCTTGTACTGCTGCGGCGCCTGCGGCAGCGCGTAGAACTTGCCGGGATGGATGCGCGAGGGCACCAGGAAGTCGCGCGCGCCCTCCGGCGAGGACGCGGTCAGGATCGGGGTGTTGAACTCGAAGAAGCCCTGGTCCTTCATGCGCCGGCGCATGGAGTCGATGATCGCGACGCGCGTCATGATGTTCTGGTGCAGCTTCTCGCGACGCAAATCGAGGAAGCGGTACTTGAGGCGGATGTCCTCGGGGTATTCCTGGTCGCCGAACACCGGCAGCGGCAGGTCGCCGGCAGGTCCCAGCACCTCGATCTCGCTGACATAGACCTCGACCTTGCCGGTCGGCAGGTCGTCATTGTCGGTGCCTTCGGGGCGACGGCGGGCCTTGCCGTCCATCCGCACCACGAATTCCGAGCGCAGCTTTTCGGCGAGCGAGAACGCAGGCGAGTCCGGGTCGACCACACACTGGGTCAGGCCGTAATGGTCGCGCAGGTCGATGAACAGCACGCCGCCATGGTCGCGAACGCGATGGACCCAGCCTGAGAGGCGGACCGTCTCGCCGATGTTGCTGTCGCGGAGCGCGCCGCATGTATGTGACCGGTAGCGATGCATGGTCGTCCCAAAATCAATGTCGGAGGATCGAATCGGACGGCCAAAAGGCCGGTCCGAAGTTGCGGCAGGGTTTACCCGACGAGGCCGGGGGCGGCAACCAAGGGAACGGCTTGTTTTGGGCCCGGAACGCCCATTTTTGTCCCCTCAGAGCCCAAGCCTTTGCCGATCGGCGTTGTCAGCCTATCTTTAGCGCCATGACGGTTCATTTCCCCTTCCAGAACTCCTATTCGGCCTTGCCGGACACGTTCTTTGCCCGGGTCGCGCCGACCCCGGTCGCCGCACCCCGGCTGATCAAGCTGAACCGGCCCCTGGCGGTCCAGCTCGGGCTCGATCCCGATGTCCTTGAGACCGCTGAAGGCGTGGAAATCCTGGCCGGGAAAACGGTTCCAGCCGGCGCCGACCCGATCGCCATGGCCTATGCTGGCCACCAGTTCGGGCAATTCGTGCCCCAGCTCGGCGACGGCCGGGCGATCCTGCTCGGCGAGGTCATCGACAGGGACGGCGTCCGCCGCGACATCCAGCTCAAGGGAAGCGGCCCCACCCCCTTCTCCCGTCGCGGCGATGGCCGCGCCGCACTCGGGCCGGTGCTGCGCGAATACATCGTGAGCGAAGCGATGTTCGCGCTGGGCATTCCGACCACGCGATCGCTCGCCGCCGTCGTGACCGGTGAGCATGTGCTCCGCGAGACCGCGCTGCCTGGCGCGGTACTGACCCGCGTCGCCTCCAGCCACATCCGCGTCGGCACCTTCCAGTATTTTGCCGTGCGCCGCGACACCGACGCGATCCGCCGGCTCGCCGACCACGTCATCGCCCGCCATTACCCGGAGCTGTCGGGCACCGAGCAAGCCTATCACGCGCTGCTCGCCGGCGTCGTCGCGCGCCAGGCCGATCTCGTCGCGCGCTGGCTGCTGGTCGGCTTCATCCACGGCGTGATGAACACCGACAACACCTCGATCTCCGGCGAGACCATCGACTACGGCCCCTGCGCCTTCATGGATGCCTACGATCCCGCGCAGGTGTTTTCCTCGATCGACGAGATGGGCCGCTACGCCTATGCCAACCAGCCGCGCATCGCGCTGTGGAATCTGACCCGGCTCGCCGAATGCCTCTTGCCGCTGTTCTCCAATGACCAGGAGAAGGCCATTGAGGAAGCGCAGGACATTCTCGGCGCGTTCCCCGACATCTTCAGCCAAGCCTATCAGGCTGGCCTGCGCAGGAAGGTCGGTCTGTTCACGGAGCGTGACGGCGACGAGGCCCTGATCCAGGACCTGCTCGACGCCATGGCGAAGAACCAGGCCGACTTCACCCTCACCTTCCGCAGGCTCGGCGATGCCGCAGGCAATGAGGACCGCGCTAGCGACGTCCGCGCTCAGTTCATGGATCCCTCGGCTTTCGACGAGTGGGCGAAGCGCTGGCGCGAACGCACCGGCTTGGAGCCGCAGTCCGCGGCCGAGCGGCAAGCCGATATGCACGCGGTCAACCCCGCCTTCATCCCGCGCAATCACCGCGTCGAGGCGGTGATCCAGGCCGCTGTCAACAACGACGATTACGCGCCGTTCGAGGAGCTGGTGAAGGTGCTGGCCAAGCCGTACGACGACCAGCCCGAGTACGCCGCCTACGCCGACCCGCCGCTGCCGGATCAGCGCGTGTTGCGGACGTTCTGCGGGACGTGAGGCGCGTCGATCTTCGTAGGGTGGATTAGCCGAAGGCGTAATCCACCATCGGCTCATTCCCGCTCTCCAAAGTCGCCGACGACATTGGAATCGCCGCCCCAATCCTCGGGAAACAAACCGGCGCGGACGTCGCGATGAAACGACGAGTACGGCCAGTCGCACACCCTTGAGACATGCCCATGCTTGACGGGATTGTAATAGCAATACGCGACGTGGCGCGCGTAGTCGGCCTCGTCGCGAATAAGATGTTCCCAAAACCGGCGTTGCCAGATGCTGCGTTCGTTCCGCGCGGCGCGGACCGCGCTCAACCGCTCGGTCGATGGCAGCGCTTTGGCGAAGCGGGTCTTGATGAGCCGCCAGCGCATCGAAAAACCGGAATCGCCTGGCGGCAATGTCCAGACTGCGTGCAGATGCTCGGGCAGAACTACAAACGCATTGATGGCGAACGGATAGCTCTGGCGAGTTGCGGCCACCGCCTTTCGCAAGATTCCGATCTGGTCAATCAAAAGAGCCTTACGCCGATCGAGTAGATTCACCGTGAAGAACCAGCATCCTCCGGGAACGAATGCGCGGCGGTAGTCGGACATCCTCGTCGGATATCACAACCTGAGATTGGTTCACAGTGGTGGATTACGCCTCCGGCTAATCCACCCTACACTGGTGCGGACCGAGCCATCCCACGCACCTTCCGGGTGGCAAGATCGGTTGATCCATCCAGCAGTTGCGGTGCAATGCGGTAGGCGTGGAACCGCTGTCATCAAACTGATACACTCGCGCTCTAACGGGCTGGCAGGCCGTCTTGCCGGAGGCGACCGTCCTCCCAAAATCCAGACAAGCGCGCCATGCCCTTCAAATTCATCCACATCACCGACACGCACATCGCTGGCCCCGGGCTGAAGCTCTATGGGCTCGATCCGCGCGCCCGGCTGGATGCCGCCATCGCCGACATCAACAAGCACCAGCTAGATGCCGCATTTGCGGTCGTGACCGGCGATCTCACCCATTGGGGCGAACCGGAGGCCTACGCTGATTTCGCCGCGGCGATGGCCGCGCTCAAGATGCCCTACATCGCCATGGTGGGTAATCACGACCGCCGCGTCGCCTGTCTCGACGGCCTCAAAGCCGCGCCGCGCGATCCCAACGGCTTCGTGCAGGGCACGCGGACCACCGAGCACGGCCTGTTCGTCTTCCTCGACACGCTGGACGAGACCAGCCACGCCGGCGAGATGTGCGCAAAGCGTTTCGAATGGCTCGCGAACACGCTTGCCGCG
>NZ_LSEF01000034.1:64205-102984 GCF_001641695.1 Bradyrhizobium neotropicale | reverse complement strand
CCCGCCGACACGCCGTTCGTGGTGTTCATGCATCACCCGCCCTTCCCGGTCGGCGTGCACGCAATGGACGAGATCGCGCTGAAGCAGAGTGCGGAATTCGCCGAGGTGATCGCGCCCTATCGTTCGCGCATCCGTCACCTCTTCTTCGGCCATGTGCACCGGCCGATTTTCGGCAGCTATGGCAAGATCCCCTTCTCCACCCTGCGCGGCACCAACCATCAGGTCTGGTTCGAGCTCGATCCCGCCGCCACCGACCATCTCGCGAGCCACGAGCCACCGGCCTATGGCGTGGTGCTGATCGATCAGGAAAACCTGGTCGTGCACAGCCACGACTTCCTCGACACCAGTCTGCGCTTCCCCTTCGCCGCACCGGCGGGAATGGACGACCGCGACTATGCGCTCAACTTCGCGGCGCGATGAGATGAGCCTCGCTGGACCCGCGGCTCTCCCGGTCGCGACCTCGGCGCCGCCGCGACTACATGCTCTCAGGAGATTTGCCGCGGGCCTCAAGGCCTCGCTGCCGGCCTATCTCCTGCTGCTGCCCTCACTGATCTTTCTCGCGCTGTTCACCTATGGCGCGATGGGCCGCGTGTTCGTCGATGCGCTCTACCAGCGCACAACGCCGAAGGCGCCGGTCCGCTTCGTCGGCCTCGACAACATCAGCGCGGTGCTTGCCGATCCCTCCTTCACCGGCGCGGTCGTCAACAACCTCATCTACGCCGTCGGCACCGCGATCCCGAGCATCGGCCTCGCGCTGTTGTTCGCGCTTGCGCTGTCGCGTACCAACGCGGTGACCAGCGCATTGCGCGCCGCGCTGTTCCTGCCGGTGCTGATCCCGATGGTGGCGGCGTCAGCGCTGTTCCTGTTTATCTTCCTGCCCAATGTCGGCCTGCTCGACTACTACATCGGCCGCCTGCTTCCGGTGCTGCCGAACTGGCTCGGCGACCCCGATATCGCGCTCTACGCGATCATGGTCATCACCATCTGGAAGAACGCCGGCTATTACATGCTGTTCTTCCTCGCCGGGCTCCAGGCGGTGCCCGAGGACGTCATGGAGGCGGCACATCTCGACGGCGCCGGACCGTTCATGCGTCTGCGCTACATCATCCTGCCGGAGCTCAAGCCCACCTTCCTGTTCGTCACGGTCATCGCAACGCTCAACGCGGTGACACAGGTCGACCACGTCTTCGTCATGACCAAGGGCGGCCCGTCGAACGCCACCAACCTCGTGCTGTTCTACATCTACGAGCAGGCCGTGGAGCATTACGACATCGGCAAGGCTTCCGCGGCGACGCTGCTGACGCTCGCGGCGCTGATGGCCCTGACCGCGCTCTCCTTCCGGACGCTTGCGAACCGGGAGGGCGGCCCATGAAACTGTTCGACGCACTGTTCAAGGAAGCCCCGCTCGCCACCCGGGGCGAGATCACGCCAAAGCTCGGTTTCGCGCTGACGGTGCTGCTCGCGATCGTCTGGCTGATCCCGTTCCTTTGGATGGGCGTGGCAACGCTGCGCCCCGCCTCCGACGGCATCAACCTCATGGCCGAGCTGATCCCGAGCGTGAAGCCGACGCTCGACAACATCAGGGATGCCTGGGAGATCGGCGATTTCCCGCGCTATTTCCTCAACACCACCTTCATCTGCACCGGCATCCTGCTCGTGCAGTTCGTCACGATCACGCTGGCGGGTTTTGCGTTCGCGCGCCTCGCCTTCGCCGGCAAGACGCTGATCTTCTATCTGTTCCTGATGCAGCTCATGCTGGTGCCGGTGCTGTTGATCGTGCCGAACCTGAGGCTCGTGGCGCAGCTCGGCCTCTACGACACGCTGACCGGCGTGATGATGCCGTTCTTCGCCTCCGCCTTCGGCACCTTCCTGATGCGCCAGGCCTTCGAAGCGATCCCGACCGAGCTGGAGGATGCCGCACTGATCGACGGCGCGGGCCTGCTCCAGCGCATCCGCCACATCTACGTGCCGCTGTCGCTGCCGAGCTTCTCCGCCTTCGCCATCATCTCCGTGACCAGCCACTGGAACGACTTCCTGTGGCCGTTGATGGTGATCAATTCGCCGGACAAGCGGCCGCTCACGGTCGGTCTGTCCGTCTTCACCGCCACGGCCGAGGGCACCCAGGCCTGGGGCACGATCGCCGCGGGCACGCTCATGGTGATCGCGCCGCTGCTCATCACGTTCCTCATTTTCCAGAAGCGCTTCATCAGCTCTTTCGTCACCTCAGGCATCAAATAGGAGATTTTTCGATGCTGTTCTCCCGCAGGCTCATGCTTGGCCTCGCCATCGCAGGCACTTTGGCTGGCGCCCTCGCCTTCCCGGCGATGGCCGAAGGCCCGACCGAGATCGACCTGTTCTTCCCCGTGCCCGTCGACGGCAAGCTTGCCCGCGACATGGGCACGCTGATCAAGGAGTTCAACGAGAGCCATCCCGCGATCAAGGCGACCGCCGTCTACACCGGCTCCTATGACGACACGCTGATCAAGACTCGCGCCGCGATCAAGGCCGGCAAGCCACCCGCCGCCGTGATCATGTCGGCGAACTTCCTGCTCGACATGCAGATCGAGAACGAGCTCACCAATCTCGATTCCCTGATCGCCGCCGACGGCACCACCAAGGAGCAGTTCCTCGGCCAGTTCTTCCCGGCGCTGCAAGGCAACGCGGTGATCAACCGCTCGGTCTACGGCGTGCCCTTCCACAATTCGACGCCGCTGCTCTACATCAACGCCGATCAGGCCAAGGAAGCCGGCCTCGACCCGGACAAGCCGCCGCAGACCTGGGCGGAGCTCACCGACTGGGCCAAGAAGCTCACCAAGCGCGAAGGCGACAAGGTCACGCGCTGGGGCATCGCCATCCCCTGCGCCTATGATTATTGCGGCTGGATGATGGAAACGCTCACCATGTCCAATGGCGGGCGCTACTACAACGAGGAGTTCGGCGGCGAGGTCTATTACGACACGCCCTCGATGCTCGGCGCGCTCACCTGGTGGAACGACCTCGTCGCCAAGCACAAGGTGCATGCGCCGGGCGCCACGCCAGGTCCGGCCGTGAGCACCTCCTTCATCTCCGGCAACGCCGCGATGATGATGCTGTCGACGGGTTCGCTGACCTATGTCCGCGACAACGCCAAGTTCAACTACAAGGTCGCCTTCATCCCGCGCAACGTCCGCAACGCCGTGCCGATCGGCGGCGCTTCGCTGATCATTCCGGCGGGCCTAGAGGCCGACAAGCAGAAGGCCGCCTGGACGCTGATCAAGTGGATGACCTCGCCGGAGAAGAGCGGCTGGTGGAGCCGCGCCACCGGCTACTTCGCGCCCAACATGGCCGCCTACAAGACGCCCGACATGGTCGACTTCCTCAACAAGAACCCGGACGCAAAAACTGCCGTCGAGCAGCTCGACGTCGCAAAGCCCTGGTTCGCGACCTACAAGACGGTGCCCGTCCGCAAGACGCTGGAGGACGAGGTGATGCTGGTCCTGAACGGCAAGAAGCAGCCCAAGGAAGCCCTCGCCGCCGCCCAGAAGGCCGCCGACGAGCTGCTCAAGCCGTACAACGCCGAGACCTCGCTGAAGCTGCCCTGAGGGCGGCTGGATAGCCCAACGACCTTCGGCGCTCCGCCATGCGGGGCGCCGAATGCGTTTTGGGACACGCGATCCGAGCCCCCGTTAACCTCTCGTCCACCATTCGACCCGTCCCGCCGGCGGTAACCACGAGAATTAACAGACCGTCAACGCGCCCCCGACAATTCTAACGGTCTTGCGGGGGATTTTGCCGTGGATCTGTTGGTTTTCGAGTTCCTGGGACTGGCGCTGGTCGCGATGTGCGTGGTCGTGGTGGCGCTGCCCTGCGCCCGCAAACCCTCGCAGCGGATCCGCTACGAGTAGGATTTGGACCGGTTCAAGCGATTCCGACCCAAATTCAAGGCCCGAATTCGCTACGAGCCCCTTGACATCACAGCACTTTCGGCAGAACGGCTGATGTACGTGTCATGGGCCGTTCATGGATCTGATTACCACCACCGCTGACCTCGCGGCTGCCTGCAGCCGGCTGGCCAAGCACCCCGTCATTACCGTCGATACCGAGTTCCTGCGCGAGACCACCTACTACCCGCTCTTGTGCGTGGTGCAGATGGCAAGCGCCGAGGAAGCCATCGTCATCGACGCCCTGGCCGAGGGCATCGACCTCAAGCCGTTCTTCGAGCTGATGGCCAACGAGGCCGTGCTGAAGGTGTTCCACGCCGCCCGGCAGGACATCGAGATCGTCTGGCACCAGGCCAACATCATCCCGCATCCGGTGTTCGACACCCAGATCGCGGCCATGGTGCTCGGCTATGGCGACAGCATCGCCTACGATCAGCTCGTGGAGAAGGTCACTGGCCACCGGCCGGACAAGACCCATCGCTTCACCGACTGGTCGCGCCGGCCGCTGACCAAGGAGCAGATGCATTACGCGGTCTCCGACGTCACGCATCTGCGCGACGTGTTCGCCGCGCTCGACGCCGACCTCAAGAAGCGCCGCCGCAGCGAATGGGTCTCGATCGAGATGGAGATCCTGACCTCGCCGCGCACCTATGACTTCCACCCCGAACGGGCCTGGGAGCGGCTGAAGACGCGGGTGCGCAAGCCGAAGGACCTCGCGGTGCTGATGGAAGTGGCGGCCTGGCGCGAGCAGGAGGCGCAGAGCCGCGACGTGCCGCGCGGCCGCGTGCTGCGCGACGAGGCGATCAGCGACATCGCAACCCATGCGCCGACCTCGCTGGAGAAGCTCGCTCATCTGCGCTCGGTGCCGAAGGGCTTTGAGAAGTCCAAATGGGGCGCGGACATCGTCGCCGCGGTCGAGCGCGGACTGGCGCGCGATTTCGCGACGCTGCCGAAGCTGGAAAAGCCGCGCAACAATTCCAATGGTGCAGCGATCGTCGAGCTGTTGAAGGTCTTGCTGCGCATGACCGCGGAGCGTCATGCGGTCGCCAGCAAGGTGATCGCGACCGTCGACGATCTCGAAGAGATCGCGGCCGATGACGAGGCCGACGTGCCCGCCTTGCGCGGCTGGCGCCGCGAACTGTTCGGCGACGCCGCACTAAAGCTCAAGCGCGGCGAGCTGGCACTCGCGATCGAAAAGGGCCGCGTGATCGGGGTGAAGCGGGCGTAGCGACCGACAATCGGCGAGAATCGCAACGCCGACAGCGCCAATCCCTCATCCTGAGGAGCGCGGAACGCGCGTCTCGAAGGATGAAGGCCCGGCTCTCAGCCTCGCCCTTCGAGACGCGCGCAAAGAGCGCGCTCCTCAGGGTGAGGGTCGGCTATTTCTGATGCGTCCCTACGCCGGCGTCAGCTTCGCCGCCTCGCCCTTCATGTCGTCCAGCACGCCGGCGATCGCGGTGACGAGCTCGTCGATCTGGCTCTTGTTGACGATCAGCGGCGGGCAGATGGCGATGGCGTCGAGCATGTTGCGCGAGATCACGCCGCGCTCCTGCAGCATGCGGCTGGCGATGCCGCCGACGGCACCGGGCGTTGCCGCTGCGGTCTTGCGCTGCTTGTCGAGCACGAGCTCGAGCGCCGCGATCATGCCAACGCCGCGGACCTCGCCGACCAGCGGATGGCCGGCGAGCTCGCGCAACTTGCCTTGCATATAGGCACCCGTCTCGGCGGCATGGGCGACCAGGCCGCGCTCGTCGATGATCTTCAGGTTTTCCAGCGCCACGGCGGCACCAACGGGATGACCGCCGGCAGTGAAGCCATGGCCGAGCACGCCGATCTTGTTGCTCTCATCCGCGACCGGCTCGAACATGCGGTCGTTCAGGATGATCGCCGACAGCGGGAAGTAGCTCGAGGTGATCTGCTTGGAGACCACGATCGCATCGGGCTTGATGCCATAGGTCTCGCAGCCGAACATCTTGCCGGTGCGACCGAAGCCGCAGATGACTTCGTCGGCGACCAGCAGGATGTCGTATTTGTTGAGGACCTTCTGAATCTTGTCCCAGTAGGTTGCCGGCGGCACGATGACGCCGCCCGCGCCCATGACGGGCTCGCCGAAGAAGGCGGCGATCGTCTCGGGCCCCTCCTTGACGATGAGGGCTTCGAGCTCCTCGGCCCGCCGCGTCGCAAAGGCCTCCTCACTCTCTCCCGCCGCGCCGTCCTTGTAGAAATGCGGCGAGCCCGTGTGCAGGATGTTCGGCAGCGGCAGATCGAACGAGCGGTGATTGTTCGGCAGCCCCGTGAGACTTGCGGAGGCGATCGTGACGCCGTGATAGGCGCGCAGACGGCTGATCACCTTCTTGCGCCGCGGCTGTCCCAGCGCATTCGAGCGATACGCGATCAGTTTGAGCACGGTGTCGTTGGCTTCCGAGCCGGAATTGGTGAAGAACACCTTGCTCATCGGCACCGGCGCGAGCGCGACCAGCTGCTCGGCGAGATCGATCGAGGGTCCGTGCGATTTCGCGGAGAACGTATGATAGAACGGCAGCGCCTGCATCTGCCGGTAGGCGGCCTCGACCAGCCGCTTCTCATTGAAACCTAGCCCGACGCTCCATAGCCCGGCCATCGCCTCGAAATAGCGCTTGCCCGTTGCATCGAAGACATAAGGCCCCTCGCCGCGCTCGATCACCAACGGTCCTGCCTGCTGATGTGTGCGCGCGTTGGTGTAGGGATGGAGCTGGTAGGCCACATCCCGGGCCTCTTGCGAATTCGGCAGCATCGACATTGCGGAGATCCTCTAGGCTTCACGTCGCCGGCAAAGCCAGCGTCATCACTTGGCTATTGCGACACTAGAGAACTTGCAACGCCATTTCGCCAGCAGCAAATGCCCGGCAGCGATGCAGAAAGCGTCGCCGCGCCGCGTTCAGGCCGCCCCGTCGTCATCATCGTCATCGGCGGCCTCAGCGGCCTCCCTCGCTTCGACGAGCGCCATTGAGAGAAGATAGACGGTCGTGGGCAGGCCGAGCCGGCGCGCCTTCTCGGCCGCGCGTGACAGCTCGCCCGCCAAGTCCTTCAGCTCGTCCCCCCGAGACACCGCCCTAGTCCACCCTGGTCGCCGTCCACCTATCCGGTCGCGCCCGCTTGCATCGCGATGGCGCCGCTGGTCCTGATCAGTTCGGCGCTGGTGCGGATTATAGCAAAATTTCCGATGACATTCACCACTGCTTGCTTGTATGCGGCGGCATCGTCGGCGCCCGGCTGCCGGCAGGCCACGGCGTCACTGACCACCTGGTAGCGATGGCTGCGATGAAACCCGTCGACGACTGTGGCCAGGACGGTCTCATCCAGGGAAAAGCCGAGTAGCACGCAGCGGACCGCGCGGATATTGGACATGTAGTCGACAAACCGCGCGGAACTGTAGGCCGAGGGCAGCGGGTGCTCGAACGTCATCTCTCCCGGCCGCGGCTTTGCTTCCGCGATCCAATCAGTCAGCTTGGATGCCGGATTGAACCATGCCGCCTGTGCGATGCGCTTTAAGTGCATCACCGGCCAGAGATTGTCGCGCCACAACGTCAAAAGGTCGAGACAGCGCGGCAGCGCGGCATCGCCGTCGAGGATGACGTGGCGACGCCCCTGGGTCAGATATTCGACCTGAAGATCCGCGCAGACCAGGATCGGCGGATCGTCGTGGGTTGGATCCAGCATTTTCTTGCTTGTAGCTGCACCAATTTCAACGGTCAGCGAGCGCGAGGTCACGCAGTGGCGAGGTCACCGCCCGCCCGGCGGAAGCATCGAGCACGCCAGGCCGGTCCCAGTCGCCCTCGGGGCGAATGATCACATAGGGATCGCTGTCCAGCGTGATGGCGTCCGGACCCGGCTCGATCTCGAGCACCATCTCGGTGTAGGAGAAATCGGAGAACGTGATCTTGCGATTGTGACCGAGCGGCTTGGCGCCGAAATGGGCCCAGAAATCGACCAGCCGGTCCTGCGCCTGGCCGTAGATCTTGCGAAACCCCTTGCGCTTCACATAGTCGACGCTCGCCTGCACCAGCTTGAACGAAACGCGCGAGCGCCGATATTGGTGACGCACCGCGAGCCGCTCCACCTTGGCGAATTCGCCAAAGAAGCGCACTCGCAGGCAGCCCGCAGGCTCGTTACCGACGAAGCCGATGAAATGCGCCGCCACCAGATCGTTGCCGTCGAACTCCTCCTCGAAAGGACAATCCTGCTCGGCGAGATAGACCGCGGAACGGATGGCGGTGACGAGCATGAGATCGCTGGGATCGCGCGCAAGCCTGACGGTGATGGCGCGGGAGTCCGGTTTGGCGAGAGGAATCCTAGTGCCGTGCATCTGCAAAACTCCTTGCTTGGATGATCGCGCCCGGCATGCGCAGCGGCTGCCTGTTCCAGGGCCGCTCGTAACACCAGAGGTCGGGTTGAAAGCTCGGGACGGGCTCAAAACCCGTCGCCTTCATGATGTCGCGTCCTGCCAGCGTCGACGGCTGCGCATAGCAGTCCGCACTGCGAAACCGCGCCTGGCGCAGATGTGCCGCGGCCTTGCCGAGACCGGCGATGCCACGGCCCGTGGCCGCGATCGCCCAGATGTAGATGGCAGACACCTCTTCATTAGCGGCGGCGAGATGGCGCGTGTCAGGCGCGGTCAGGCAGATTTCGTCGAGCAGCAGCGCGTCGTGCCCGCGGTCATTGAGAAACAGGAAAGCCATGCCGCCAACGAGGCGCCCCTTCCGGCTGAAGGTGAGCAGGCTCTGGGGATCGAAGGTGAAGTAGTTTGCAAGCTCCGCCGTTCCGATCCGCACGCCCGGCACCAGCCGGCGTGCCATGTCGGAAAGCGCAGCAATTTCCGAAAATTGCGCGCAACGGACATCGATGTCCGGGCTCAGTGGCAACGAGTCGAAATGATGCCTTGCGGCAAACGAGCCCCTTTCCATACCCATGTCACCCCTCTATCGTTCGCTGTTTTCGCGCCCCGCTATGACAACGAGCTTAGCGGTTGGGGATCAGGAGTATGCAGCAACTATTGCACCGGGGTGCTGCGATGATGCAGCACCGTGAAGAAGCCCTGGATGCGTCCTGGGACGATTTGAAGCTGTTTTTAGCGTGCGCGAAATTTAAAAGTTTTCGCAACGCGGCCGAGGAGCTCGGCATGACATCGACGACGCTGATGCGCAGGATCGATCGGCTCGAAGAGAGCATCGGCTGCAAGCTGTTCCTGCGCGACCAGAGCGGGCTCACGCTCAGCGACGAAGGCACCGCGATGATTGCCGACGTCGCTCATATGGAACGTCACGCCTTCAACGTATTCCGCCGCGCCTCGCGTTCGTCGAACGACACGGTCGGCACCGTGCGCGTCGCGGTGACTGAAGGTCCCGGGAATTTCTGGATCCTGCCGCGGCTGATCGATTTCCAGAAGACCTATCGCAAGATCACCGTCGATCTGCGCTGCGCGATGGAACAGACCGACGTCGCGCGCCTGGAATCCGACATCGCAATCCAGCTCGAGCCGCCGACCAATCCCGACCTGATCGTCACCAAGCTCGGCCGGCTGCACATCTATCCCTTCGTTTCGAAGGACTATGAGAGTCTCTACGGCGTACCGGCGACGCTCGCCGAATTGAACAACCACCGCATCATCAAGCAGAGCGCGCCGCAGGTCGACGACGGCGCCTATGCCCGCGTGCTCGGACTGAAATCGCTGGAGGGCATCGTCGGCATCAAAACCAACTCCTCGGTCGGCGTGCTCTATGCGGTGGAGCGCGGCGCCGGCATCGGCTTCCTGCCGACGGTCTCGATCGCGCTCGGTGCACCGCTCATCGCCGTCGATCTCGGCGTCAGTCACCACGCCGATCTCTGGCTCACCTATCACAAGGAGTTCCGCACGTCGGAGCGGCATAAGATCGTGGTCGACTGGCTGAAGAAGATTTTTGACCCCAGGGCCTACCCCTGCTTCCGCGACGAGTTCATCCATCCGAACGCACTGGTTCCGATGATGGCGGCAGCACGCGAAGGATTTGGTCTCAGCGGTTATGTCGCGGCGACGCCGAGGTGAGCTCGCGCCTCACCATTTGTACTCGAAGCCGACCGTGCCCTGGTGCGACTGGAGGTCGTTGCGGAACTTGGCATCGTAGTTGATGTAGAGTCGCGCGGTGTTGGTGAGGCTGAGCGAGGCGGCCGCACCCGCATCCATGCCGTAGCGGCTCTCGCCGATGCCGGGCACGATGACGCTCGTGGTCCCCAGGCTGACCTGAACCGAGCCCAGGTTCTGATAGAAATTGTCGACGAACTTGCCGTAGGCGGACAGGTCGAGGATCTTCCGGTCGAAGATGAAGTAGCGTCCGATCTCGGCCCCGATCAAGGCGCGCGCACGCGAGATCGTGGTCGAGCCGACATTGAACGGATCGAGTCCGCCGGTCTCCTGGAACGACGCGCTGGTGGCGCGGACATATTCGAGCGCGCCCTTGGGCACGATCCGCATCTGGTCCTTGGTCCAGTAGTAGCTGATCTCAGTCAGCGCGCCGTCGACCGTGGCGCGGTAGCCCGCGGTTGCGAGACCAAAGCCTGTGTCCCTGCTGGAGTGGACCTTGCCGGAGCCGTGCACCACTGCAAAGGCCCAGGTCCACGGCCCCTTGTCGACGGAACCGTTGACGCCGAACTGGGTCAGGTCGAGCGTGGCCGATTGCAGCGCCAGCGGGACGTCGACATCAGTATGGCTCTGATCGACGGAGAAGCCGATGTTCACGCCCGGCGCGAGCCGCGCCCCAAAGCCGGCGACGCCGCCGAACGTCTTGCGCTTGTCGCCGACGAAATCGCCCTGCGCATCGGTCCGTACCGAGATGCCATAGCCTTCGAACCATGTGCGGTAGCGCGGATCCTCCGTGCTCTCCGACGCACCGCCGCCACCGGGATTGGTGCGCAGTGCGCGGTTGATGCCGCCCGACGCCTGATTGCCGAGCCGCTCCAGGAAGCTCGATCCGAGATCGAGCGAGGTGGCGGTCGGCACCGGAATTGGGGTCGGTGACGGCAGCGGTGTGGGCACCGGAGGCAGGGGCGTCGGGCTCTGCGCAAAGCCCGGCGTGGCGGCCAACATCACCATGACGAACGCGAGAGCCGCGGCGATCGCAGTCGCGATCCTGCGGACCCGATCCAACCTGATCATCCGTGTCCCGGAGAGCTGCGACGCGCAGCACATGACAACAAATCCCGAAGCAAAAGGCGGCGCGCAAAAATGCAACACGCGCGGCGTTACGTGCCGCGATTTGTGCCGAACTGCCACGGGTGGTCAATCGGTCGCAGGGCTCGCCCAAGGAAGATTAAGGGGGATTGCCTCCGATTGTGGTTCCGCTGCCACAGGTCATACATTGCCGCCGGACATATTCGCGTCGCTCTTGAAAATCGCGCGCTGCTTGCTAACGGCCGGTTTTCATGTTGCAATATCAGGCACAATCGGATTTGGCCGCTCGGCTGTGCGTATCGTGACGTTGAGACTCAAGACTCGAACAGACTTCCGGAAGCCCGTTTGTGGCGTGGCACGCGCAAAAGCGTGGCCGCGTCTTTTTTATATCTAGTGGAGGAGACTAGCGATGCCGCAAAAGGGCACCGTCAAATGGTTCAACCCGACCAAGGGCTATGGGTTCATCAAGCCGAACGGCGGCGACAAGGACGTGTTCGTCCATATCTCCGCCGTCGAGCGTGCCGGACTCTCCACCCTCAATGAAAACCAGGTGGTTGAATACGACCTCGTGGAGAACCGCGGCAAATCGTCCGCCGAGAATCTCAAGGTCTCCTGATCCCTTCGCATTGTTCTCGCGTAGAGATCACGACGTTGCCCCCGGCTCTGCCGGGGGATTTTGTTTGGGCCGCATGCATGATGAGGATTCGACCGGTCCGGGACGCTGACCTCGACGCGCTCTATGCGATCTCGCTTGCGACGGGGTCCGCGGGAGCCGACGCAGGTCATCTCTACCAGGACGACCGACTGTTGGGTCACATCTACTCGGCCCCCTATGCACGCCTCGCGCCCGATCTTGCGCTCGTGGTCGAAGACGAAGCCGGAGTGGCCGGATTTGCAGTCGGCGCGATCGACACCGAAGACTGGGAAGCGCGGCTCGATCGGGAATGGTGGTCCGACCTCCGCAGGCGCTATCCCGATCCCACCGGGGCACCCGGCGACTGGACCGCGGATCAAAGGCGTTGCGCCATGATCCATCATCCCGAGCGGACACCGACGAACATCGCGCAGGACTACCCGGCCCACATACATCTGAATCTGCTGCCGCGGCTGCAACAGCAGGGCCTCGGCACGAGACTCTTGCAGGCGTGGCTTGAGCTCGCGCACGAGAGATGCGCGCGCGCCGTCCATGTCGGCGTCAATCGCGCCAACGCGCGCGCACTGGAATTCTGGGCACGGCAGAGCTTTCAGCCGTTGCAAGCCAATGGCGGCGCGGCTCGCACCGCCTGGTTGGGCCGTCTAACGGTCGGTTAGGTCCGAGGCCCGGGCCACTACGGGCGAAATCAGGAAATTCTCGGAAGCGCCGCTTGCCTCGGTCTTGCAGACCTCGCCGTCGATCCGGACCTTGCCGGTGGCGAGCAGCCGCAGCGCCTCGGGATAGATGCGATGCTCGACTTCGAGGATGCGTTCCGAGAGCGTATCCCCTGTGTCGTGGTCGCTGACGGGAACCGCGCCCTGCATCACAATCGGGCCGGCGTCGGTGGCGGGGATCACGAAGTGCACTGTCGCGCCAGACAGTTTCACCCCGGCGCGCAGCGCCTGGCCGTGCGGATCGAGGCCGGGAAAGGACGGCAAGAGCGACGGATGGATGTTGAGCATCCGTCCGTACCAGCTTTGCGTGAATTCGGCCGTGAACAGGCGCATGAAGCCGCCCAGGCAAATCAGCTCGATGCCGTGCTGATCGAGCGCGGCCTGCAGTGCCGCCTCAAAACCGGCGCGGTCCTTGCCGAACGGCTTGCTCTCGATCACCAGCGTCGGCACCCCGCTCGCCTTCGCCCGCTCCAGCCCCGGTGCATCGGCCTTGTTCGAGATGACGAGCGAAATCTCAGCCGGGAAATCAGGCGCGGCCGCGGCCTTGATCAGCGCGGCCATGTTCGAGCCCCGGCCGGAAATCAGGATGGCGACGCGGCGTTTCATCGGTTTACAGCGCGAGATCGAGGTGGCCGCTATAGACGACGCGATGCTCGCCCTCGGCCGGGATCACGGTGCCGAGCTGGGCCACCGTCTCGCCAGCATCGGTGAACACTTGCGTCACCTTATCCACCGCGTCTGGCTCGACGATCGCGATCATGCCGATGCCGCAATTGAAGGTGCGCAGCATTTCCAGCTCGGCGATGCCGGCCTGCGCGGCCAGCCATTTGAACACCGGCAGCACCGGCAGGCGCGTCAGATCAATGCCGACGCCGAGATGTTTTGGCAGCACGCGTGGAATGTTGTCGGTGAAGCCGCCGCCGGTGATGTGGGCGAGCCCCTTCACTGCGCCGGTCTCGCGGATCGCGCGCAGGCAGGATTTGACGTAGAGCCGCGTCGGCGTCAGCAGCGCGCCACCGAGGGTCATGACCGGCGAGAACGGCGCCTTCGCCTCGAAGCCGAGGCCGGACTGCTCGACGACCTTTCGCACCAGCGAGAAACCGTTGGAATGGACGCCGGAGGACGCAAGGCCAATCACGGCATCGCCCGCGGCAATGTCCTTGCGCGGCAGGAGCGTGCCGCGCTCGGCGGCGCCGACGGCAAAGCCGCCGAGATCGTAATCCCCGTCCTTGTACAGGCCCGGCATCTCGGCCGTCTCGCCGCCGATCAAGGCACAGCCGGACTCGCGGCAGCCCTCGGCCACACCTGCGACGATCGCGGCGGTGGCCTCCGGGTCGAGCTTGCCGCAGGCAAAATAGTCGAGGAAGAACAACGGCTCGGCGCCCTGCACCACGAGATCGTTGACGCTCATGGCGACGAGGTCGATGCCGATCCCGCCATGCAGGCCGGTCTCGATCGCGATCTTGACCTTGGTGCCGACGCCGTCCGTCGCGGCGACCAGGACGGGATCCTTGAAGCCGGCCGCCTTGAGGTCGAACAGGCCGCCGAAACCGCCGATTTCGGCGTCGGCGCCGGGGCGAGCGGTGGCGCGCACCATCGGCTTGATCAGGTCGACCAAGCGGTTGCCCGCATCGATGTCGACGCCTGAATCGGCGTAAGTGAGGCCGTTTTTGCGGTCGGTCATGCCCGATTTCCAGTGGGTTTGCGGCTGGTTACGTCGAATTCCGGGGACACGCAATGGCTCGCATGGCGCCTGGGGCTATACTATGTAGATATCAACCGGTTCAGCCTTCAAAGGGCCGGATTTGAGGTCAGACAAGGTGCCAGGAAGCGCCGCGTGAGTATCCCGAACATCATCACCCTTGGCCGTATCATGCTGGTCCCGATCATCGTCTGGGCCATCGTGTCGAGCCAAATGGAGGTGGCGTTCGCGGTGTTCCTGATCGCCGGCATCAGTGACGCCGTCGACGGTTTCCTGGCCAAGCGCTTCAACATGAGGAGCGAGCTCGGCGCCCTGCTCGACCCCCTCGCGGACAAGGCGCTGCTGGTCTCGATCTACCTGGCACTCGGCATCTGGGGCGACATCCCGCGCTGGATCGTGATCCTGGTGGTGTCGCGCGACATCATGATCGTGGCCGCCGTGATCGTGTCCTGGCTGTTCGACAAGCCGGTCGAGATGAAGCCGTCGATGGTGTCCAAGCTCAACACCGCGGCCCAGGTGGCCTATGCGGCCCTGGTGCTGGCCGCCCTCGCCTTCGGCTTCAAGCCGGCGCCCTATGATATTATCCTGATGGGCTTCGTAACGGTCTTCACGCTGTCCTCGGTGTCGCTCTATCTCGTCGAGTGGCTGCGGCACATGAGCACCATCGAGGCAAAATGAGCGGCCCAGCAAATGGGCCAAATCGAGTTGAACGAGCAGCGCTCGATCCGTCAGATCCCTTCAAGTGAGGCCGGCACGTCCGGCATGGAGCAAAGCAAGCGTGGCAGGCCGCGTTCATCCCCGACAGTTGGCATTTTCGCTTCCGCATGCGGAGAGCCTCAGCCGGGACAATTTCCTTGAAGGGCCTGCCAACGCGGCCGGTCTCGCCTTGATCGATGGCTGGCCGGAATGGCCGAACCGGATCATGTGGCTGGCCGGCCCGGAAGGATCGGGCAAGAGCCACCTCGCCGCGATCTGGGCCGAGGAGGCGGGTGCCCGCTCGACCACGGCCAATGCGCTGACCGCGTCTACCGTGCCGGGGGCACTGGCGACGGGTGCGCTGGTGGTTGAAGATCTCAGGGTTGGGGACTTCGACGAGCGCGCCCTCTTCCACCTGATGAATCTCGCCCGCGAGGACGGCGCTTATGTCCTCTTCACCGGACGCGAACTTCCGGCCGCGCTCGACATTGAGCTACGCGACCTGCGCTCGCGCCTGCGCGCCGTGCCGGCGATCTCGCTGCTGCCGCCGGACGACCAGCTGTTCCGCGGCCTGATCGTAAAGTTCTGCGCCGACCGCCAGCTCACGGTCGACGAGAGCGTGGTCAGCTACCTAGCCACCCGCCTGGAGCGGTCCTCGGCCGCCGCCCGGCGCGCGGTAGAGCTGCTGGACAGCGAGGCGCTGCGGCTCGGCCGGCCCGTGACCCGGGCGCTCGCCGCCGACCTGCTGCGCGATGCCTGACCGGGCCGCCTTCCGACGCCGCTTGACGCGGCCGGGCGGCGGAACATCAATGTCATCGAAACGTCACCGCATTAACACATGCTCCCGCCGGTTTTGCGCGTAAGTCGCAAAGTAAGGCGAGACAAGATGGACCGACTTCTGATGGAATCCGTGCAAGCTATTGAAGTAAAAGAGAAAGCTCCGGAAGCCGAAGGACTGCCGGCGATCGCCACGAGCCCCGAGCGATTCATCAACCGCGAGCTCTCCTGGCTGCATTTCAATCGCCGCGTCCTCGAAGAATCGGTCAATGCCCACCATCCGGTGCTGGAGCGGGTGCGATTCCTGTCGATTTCGGCAAATAACCTCGACGAATTCTTTATGGTCCGCGTCGCCGGCATCAAGGCCCAGGTGCGCGAGGGCATTCCCGAGCGCAGCCCCGACGGCCTGACGCCGTCCGAGCAGCTCGCGCTGATCAACCGCACCGTCTCTCAGCTTGCCAGCGACCAGCAGTCGATCTGGCGCGACCTGCGCGGCACCCTCGCCGACGTCGGCATCGTGCTGGTCGACGGCAAGGACGTCACCAAATCCGAGCGGATCTGGCTCGAGGACTACTTCCTCAACAACGTGTTCCCGCTGCTGACGCCGCTGGCGATCGACCCTGCGCACCCCTTCCCGTTCATTCCGAGCCTCGGCTTCACTATCGCGCTACAACTAACGCGCGCTGCCGACGGCAAGCAGATGAACGCGCTGATCCGCATGCCCGGCAAGATCGACCGCTTCATCCGCATGCCCGGTGACGGCAAGGTCCGGCTGATCTCGCTCGAACAGGCCACCGCCCTGTTCATCAACCGCCTGTTCCCCGGCTACAATCTTCACGGCCAGGGCGCCTTCCGCATCATCCGCGACTCCGAAATGGAAATCGAGGAAGAGGCCGAAGACCTCGTCCGCGTGTTCGAGACCGCACTGAAGCGCCGCCGCCGCGGATCGGTGATCCGGCTCGAGATCGATGCCAAGACACCGGAGGAGCTGCGCAGCTTCGTGCAGCATGCGCTGTCCGCCGCCGACGACGAGGTCTTCCTCGTGGACGGCGTGCTCGCCATGAACGAGCTCTCGCAGCTCACCCGCCTCGACCGGCCCGACCTCGAATTCACCCCCTACGTGCCGCGCCATCCCGAGCGTGTGCGCGAGCATGGCGGCGACATCTTTGCCGCGATCCGGCAGAAGGACCTGATCGTCCACCACCCCTACGAATCCTTCGACGTGGTGGTCCAGTTCCTGCAGCAGGCGGCGCGCGACCCCGACGTCGTCGCGATCAAGCAGACGCTCTATCGCACCTCCAACAACTCGCCGATCGTGCGCGCGCTCGCGGAAGCCGCCGAGGCCGGCAAGTCCGTCACCGCGCTGATCGAGCTGAAGGCGCGCTTCGACGAGGAGGCCAATATCCGCTGGGCGCGCGACCTCGAGCGCGCCGGCGTGCAGGTCGTTTACGGCTTCCTCGAACTCAAGACCCACGCCAAGCTTTCGATGGTGGTGCGCCGCGAGGGCGGCATCCTCACCACCTATGTCCATACCGGCACCGGCAACTACCATCCGGTCACTGCGCGCATCTACACCGACCTCTCCTACTTCACCTCGGATCCGACCATCGGCCGCGACGCCGCGCGCGTGTTCAACTTCATCACCGGCTATGCGGCGCCGAGCGATCTGGAAAAGATGGCGGTGTCGCCGCTGACGCTGCGCGGACGCATCATCGAGCACATCCAGGCCGAGACCGCGCATGCGCGGCACGGCCGGCCCGGCGCGGTCTGGATGAAGATGAACGCGCTGGTCGACCCCGACATCATCGACGCGCTCTACGAGGCCTCGCAGGCCGGCGTCCAGGTCGAGCTCGTGGTGCGCGGCATCTGCTGCCTCAGGCCCGGCATCCCCGGCCTGTCGGAGAACATCCGCGTCAAATCCGTCATCGGACGCTTCCTGGAACACGGCCGAATCTACTGCTTCGGCATGGGCCAGGGGCTGCCGAGCGCCAAGGCGGCTGTGTATATCTCCTCGGCCGACATGATGCCGCGCAACCTCGATCGCCGCGTCGAGGTGCTGTGTCCGTTGCAAAATCCGACTGTGCATCAGCAGGTTCTCGAACAGATCATGGTCGCGAACTTGAAGGACAATGAGCAGAGCTGGCAATTGTTGCCGGACGGGTCCTCAACGCGTATGAAGGCCGCGAAGGGCGAGGAGCCTTTCAACGTGCACAACTACTTCATGACAAATCCGAGTCTGTCTGGCCGTGGAAAGTCGCTCAAGGAATCCTCGCCGCGCCGTCTCACGCGCCGGAACGAACGTCATCAATCCTGATCGGAGTTTGTCGTGGTGACACGGGCGCGCAAGCGCAGCGCGAGCGTCGCCGTCATCGACATCGGTTCCAACTCGGTCCGTCTCGTCGTCTACGAGGCGCTGACGCGCAGCCTCATTCCGATCTTCAACGAGAAGACGCTGTGCGGCCTCGGACGCGAGGTGCAGAGCACGGGCCTGCTTGCGCCCGATGCCGTCGACAAGGCGCTGACCTCGCTCAAGCGCTTTCGCGCGCTGTGCCGCGTGATGCAGGTCGGTCGCGTCTTTGCGATCGCCACCGCCGCCTGCCGCGACGCCTCCAACGGCCCCGACTTCATCGCGAAAGCCGAGCGCATCTGCGCCGTGAAAATCGAGATCCTGTCCGGACAGCGCGAGGCGCGGCTGTCGGCGCTCGGCGTGATCTCGGGGATTCATCATCCCGACGGCATCGTCGGCGACCTCGGCGGCGGCTCGCTCGAGTTGATCGACGTGCGCCGCAACAGCGTGCGCAGCGGCGTGACGCTGCCGCTCGGCGGCCTCGCGCTGCAGGACCTCGCGCACAAATCGCTCAAGCGCGCCGATCGCATCGTGCGCGAGGAGATCGACGAGCTGCCGCAGCTCATCGCGGGCCGCGGTCGCACCTTCTACGCGGTCGGCGGCACCTGGCGCGCACTCGCACGCATCCACATCATCCAGAGCGGCTATCCGCTCCAGGTGATGCACGGCTATTCCATTGCTGCCGCCGAAGCCCTCGACTTTGCGCGCCGGCTGCGGCGCCTTGCGGCCGCCGACATGCTCGCCGACATCGAGGTCGTCGCCGATGCCCGGCGGCCCCTCCTCACCTATGCGGCGCTCGTGCTCGAGCACATCATCCGCGTCGCCCAGCCGAAGACCATCGTGTTCTCGACCTTTGGCGTGCGCGAAGGCCTGTTGCACGAGAAGCTCTCCGAGAGCGAGCGCAGCAAGGACGGCCTGATCTGCGCGGCCGAAGAGTTGAACCAGCTCTTGTCGCGCTCGGCCCGCCACGCCCGCGAGCTAATCACCTGGAGCGACCGCCTCGCGCGCGTGGTGAAGTTGCGCGAGACCGAGGAGGATCGCCGCCTGCGCCACACCGCATGCCTGCTCTCCGATATCGGCTGGCGCGTGCATCCCGACCATCGCGGCGAGCAGACGCTGAGCCTCGTCGTCAACGGCAATTTTGGCGCGATCAATCACCAGGAGCGCGCCTTCGTCGGCCTCTCGGTGTTCTACCGCTACGCGGGCCTCAGCGAGGAAAACCAGCCGCCGATGACGATGCAGGAACTGCTGACGCCGGCCCAGCTCGAACGTGCCCGCTTGCTGGGTGCGGCGTTCCGCGTCGCGCACCTGATCTCGGCGGCGCGGCCCGGCGTGCTGCCGGCCACGCATTTCCGCAGCGAGGGTCGCAAGCTGATGCTGGTGTTCGAGCACCGGCTCGGCGATCTCGTCGCCGATCGCGTCGGCGGCCGCTTCCGGCAGCTTGCCCGCCTGATCGGCCGCTCCGGCTCGATCGTCCGCCGCTAGAGCATGATCCGGAAAAGTGCGCAGCGGTTTTCCGAAAAGATCATGCTCAAACAACAGCCTAAAGCGCGATGACGATTTATCCCAATCTCATCGCGCTTTAGGCGATAAAGCTTACTCCGCCGACGCCTTGGCGTGGCGCTCTGAGGATTCGAGCGCAGCCGCGCTCATGCTGCGCCGGCGCCAGATATAGCCGACGACCAGCACAACGACGACGCCGAGCGCGGCGCAGAGATACTCGCCGCCTCCGCCACCATGGGCGAATTGCGGCGGGATGCGCAGGGCTGCGAGCATCGAATCCAGCGAGGCGCCGAGCGGGCCGTCGAACAGCGTATGCAGCTTCGGCTCGATGCCGGGATCGGTCGCGATCACCTCGCCGGCGATCCAGCCGAGCAGCGCCGCACCCGCCCAGACCAGGACCGGCAGTTTGGCCAGCAGCGCCATGATCAGCGCGGCGCCGGCGACGATCAGCGGCACGCTGATGGCAAGGCCGAGGATCAACAGCGGCACGCTGCCATTGGCGGCGGCGGCGACCGCGATGACGTTGTCGAGGCTCATCACGATGTCGGCAACGACGACGATCTGCACGGCCTGCCAGAGATGCGAGGCGGACTCGACGCCCTCCTCGTCCTCTTCCTCCGGCACGAGGAGCTTCGCCGCGATCACGATCAGCGCGAGACCGCCGACCAGCTTGAGATACGGCAGCCCCATCAGGCTCGCGACGATGCCGGTGAAGATGATTCGCAGCAGCACCGCCGCGCCGGCGCCGAGCACCATGCCCCACAGCCGGTGCCGCGGCTTGAGGCCGCGGCAGGCAAGCGCAATCACCAGCGCGTTGTCGCCGGAGAGCAGGATGTTGATCCAGATGATCTTGCCGACCGCAATCCAGAAGGTCGGCTCGGCCATCTCATTGCGGAACTGGGTGAAGAATGCCCCGATCGTCGCGGGATCGAAGATCTGCCAGAGCCAGTTCACAATGCGTCCTTTCGCCCCGTCGAATTAAGGCGCCGGCTGACGGATCAGCCGACGATCTCGTTGCCCGAGAAGAACTGCGCGATCTCGATCACCGCGGTCTCCGGCGCGTCGGAACCGTGCACGGAGTTCTCGCCGATCGACTTGGCGTAGAGCTTGCGGATGGTGCCGTCAGCCGCCTTCGACGGATCGGTCGCACCCATCACCTCGCGATATTTGGCGATCGCGCCTTCGCCTTCCAGCACCTGAACCACGACCGGGCCCGAGGTCATGAAGTCGACGAGCTCGCCGAAGAACGGACGCGCCTTGTGGACGGCATAGAAGGTCTCGGCCTGGCCCTTGGTCATGCGGATGCGCTTCTGGGCGACGACGCGCAGGCCCGCCTTCTCGATCACGGCGTTGACCGCGCCGGTCAGGTTACGCTCGGTCGCGTCGGGCTTGATGATCGAGAAAGTGCGTTCGGTCGCCATGATCTTGTCCTTGAGGAAAAGGGGTGGTGTGGAGTTGCCGGGCTTATATCGGCGCCATCGCCGAACGGCAAGCGACCGCCAAAACGGTCCCATGCGCGCTTCGCCGCAGGAGACAAGCCGATATTTTCAGCATGGATTACAACAATTTCACCCAGATGAACCCAATCTGCAGGCTCCGTCAGGGTTCGGTTCAGCGTCGCTGACGTAAGGTCCATCCATCGAAACCAAAGCCTCCACCCGAGGCGGACCGTTTCGGCGGCCTTTCCATCGACGCGCAGGCCCGCGCCGGCAGTTTTGAGGAGATCACGATGTTGAGGAAACTTTCGCTTGCCGCAGTCGCCGCGGTCGCGCTGGGTGCCGCGCTGGCACCGACCTCCGCCTCCGCGCACTGGCATGGCGGCTGGGGCTGGCATGGCGGCGGCTGGCACCACGGCTACGGCTACGGCTGGGGTGCACCGCGCTTCTATGCCGGCGGCCCCGTCTCCTACGGCTATGGCGGCTGCTATGTGCGCCGGCTGGTCCCGACCCCCTGGGGACCCCGCTGGCGGCTGATCAACCGCTGCTACTGAGCCCGACAGCACCTTCCCAAGGGTACCATCCCCCAGGTACCCTCCAAGAGAAGCCCCGGCGCGTCCCCCCGCCGGGGCTTCGCATTTGGGTGGATCTTGCGACCATTAATACAATTTTTACTAGAATCCTCAGCACTCCCCGCAGATGCCGAAACCATTTTGGGGGCCAATGACTTGGTACCGTGAAATGACCTCTGGACACGGAACTCTGCCATGACGGGCCACTTTGCCAATGACAGCGAACAGATCGATCGGCGCACCAGCCGCTCGATTTGCGATGCCGTGGGCGAGCGGCTGCAGCAGAGCCTTCGCCCGGAACCCCGGCTGACGTCGCATCTCGAGCATCTCCTGAACGAGCTGAAGAAGCGCGACCGCGAGGGCGGCCCGCACAACTGACGGGCGCAAAAACGGGTTGCGTTCGCGCCGCCTTGCGGTGACAAGGCCGCATGCTTTCCATCACCGACCTCTCGGTCCGGCTCGCCGGACGCCTCCTGATCGACCAGAGTTCCGTGCAGATCACGCCCGGTTCGCGCGTTGGTCTGGTCGGGCGCAATGGCACCGGCAAGTCGACGCTGTTCAAGGTGATTCGCGGCGAGCTCGCCGCCGAGCATGGAACGGTGACGTTGCCACCGCGCTGGCGCGTCGGCAGCCTCGCGCAGGAGGCGCCAAACGGACCGGAAAGCCTGATCGAGGTCGTGCTCAGGGCCGATCTCGAGCGCGACGCGCTGCTGCGCGAGGCCGAGAGCGCGACCGATCCGCACCGGATCGCCGAGATCCAGACCCGCCTTGTCGACATCGACGCGCATTCGGCTCCGAGCCGAGCAGCCGCGATCCTTTCCGGCCTCGGCTTCTCGGCCGCCGATCAGGCGCGCCCCTGCGCGGAGTTCTCCGGCGGCTGGCGCATGCGCGTCGCGCTGGCCGCGACCCTGTTCGCGGCCCCTGACCTGCTGCTGCTCGACGAGCCCACCAACTATCTCGACCTTGAAGGCACGCTGTGGCTGGAGGACCATCTGGCGCATTATCCGCGCACGGTGATCGTGATCAGCCACGACCGCGACCTGCTCGAGAGCTCGGTCGACCAGATCCTGCATCTGGAGCGCGGCAAGCTCACGCTCTATCGCGGCTCCTACTCCTCTTTCGAGGAGCAGCGCGCCGCGCGCGAGCTGCTCGATGCCAAGCAGGTGAAGCGCCAGGAGGCCGAGCGCGCGCGCCTGCAGGCCTTCGTCGACCGCTTCAAGGCCAAGGCGTCGAAGGCACGCCAGGCGCAGTCGCGCGTCAAGATGCTCGAACGGCTGAAGCCGATCACGGCACTCGTGACCGAGGACGTACACGAGATCAGCTTCCCCGCGCCGGAGAAGATGCTGTCGCCGCCGATCATCGCCGTCGACAACGTCTCGGTCGGCTACGACACGGCGACGCCGGTGCTGGGCCGCGTCACCTTGCGCATCGACAATGACGACCGCATCGCGCTTCTCGGCGCCAACGGCAACGGCAAGTCGACGCTGGTCAAGCTGCTAGCCGGCCGCCTCGCGCCGTTCTCGGGTAAGGTCACGCGCGCCGACAAGCTGTCGATCGCCTATTTCGCGCAGCACCAGCTCGACGAGTTGAACGAGGACGCCTCCGCCTACGATCACGTCCGCAAGCTGATGGGCGGCGATGCGCCCGAGGCCAAGGTGCGGGCGCGTGCCGGCGCGCTCGGCTTTTCCGGCAAGGCGGCGGACACCAAGGCCGGAAAGCTGTCGGGCGGCGAGAAGGCAAGGCTCCTGCTCGGCCTTGCGACCTTCTTCGGCCCCAACATGATCATCCTGGACGAGCCGACCAACCATCTCGACATCGACAGCCGCGCCGCGCTCGCCGAAGCCATCAACGAGTTTCCCGGCGCGGTCATCATGGTCTCGCACGACCGCTATTTGATCGAGGCCTGCGCCGAGCGGCTCTGGATCGTCGCCGATCGCACCGTGACCAACTACGACGGCGACCTCGACGAGTATCGCCGCCTGGTGCTGTCATCGCGCAACGCGGAAGCCGCGCCACGCGAGCGGAGCGCCGTGAGCGAAAAGCAGCAGCGTCCAAGATCAGACAATCGCGGCCCGCTGAAGAAGCGCATCGCCGAGGCGGAGGCCGAGATCGCGCGCGTCAGCGAGATCATCGCCAAGATCGACACCGCACTCGCCCTGCCCGACATCTTCACCCGCGACCCCAAGCAGGCCGCGCAACTCTCCAAGGCACGCGCCAATGCCGCGGACGCGCTGGCACGCGCAGAAGAGCAATGGCTCGAAGCCAGCGCGCAATACGACGAGGCGGTGGGGTAGATCGCTGCTCTAGTGCCCCGGACGCAGCGCAGCACGACGGTGATGCGCTGCTGAGCCGGGGCCCATCGTCGTTACGAACTGAATCCCGGCTCAGTGTCGCGTCATTTCATGCCGCGCCGCGCCCGGGACACGAGCGGCCGCGACTACGCCGACTTCTTCTTTGCCTTCGGCTTGACCGGCTTCGGCGCGGGCGCCTGCTCGGGCCCGGCTTCGATCGAGGACAGGCGGCCTGAGGTGAAGGTGTAGATGCCGGCGCGCGGCCCTGTGAGCCAGGTGACGACGACGACACGCCGGCCGCCGGCATCATTGGAGATGTTGACGTTCGAGGGCGCGCCGATGCCGCGCACCACGTCGCATTCGGTATGGCCGAGTGCGACCGTCCCGCCCGACGGAGCGGATGGCTCGGTCGAGGCATTGGCATCGCCCGGCGCGCCAACAGGGGCCATGCCCGGACAGGCGCCCTCGGCGCTGACGAGATCGTCGGCCCTCACCGGCTTGTCGGGAGTCAGCGGCGGCGATTCGATCGAGATGTTCTTGATGCTCAGGCGGCCGGCCCTGGCGAACCACTCGGCGTCCTTCGAAAACACATCGCTTCCGCTCGAGCAGCCCGCGATCAGCGGTGCGACGGCGGCCAACGCAACTATGAGCGCCTTTGGAAGCTTTTGATGTCGCACGATAAACTAAATTCCCCCGGGTGAAGGACCAGCCCTAAGCGATTGTCCCAACATCACTTTGCGGCACGAAGGTGGCCAAAGCCAGCATCGCCCGCAAAGTGCAAATTATCATTAATTGCGATCGACCGCTAATTCCGCCGCTGCCACCGGCCGCGCTCGTCAGCCTGCCAGTAGGTCACCTCGAATCCGCGCGTCTTGCAATCCGTCCAGGCACTGCGCGCCTGGGCCAGCGCGTCAGGATCGTCGCCGTTGAACAAGAGGACCATGCGCTCGTAGCCTTGGGCGTCCTGCGGCAACGCGGCGTTGTCGATCAGGAAGCGAACATTGGCGTTGTTCGGATTGTCCTCCTCGATCACCAGCACGATCGGCTGGTCGGCCGCATCGCTCACGCGCCATGTCGCATGAGGCAGAAAGGAATCGTCGCGATAGGTCCACAAGTGCGCATCCAGCGCATCGGCGCGCTCCGGCGAGGTCGACTGCACGACGACCCGCCAGCCGCGTTCCAGCGACTTCTCAAGAAGCGGCGGCAAGACGTTCTCAACCGACATGTCTTGCAGATGGTAGAACAGGACTTCGGTCATTTGCTCTCGTAGTGATCTGCCACCAGCCGGTCGAGCAGCCGCACCCCGTAACCGGAGCCCCAGCTCTGGTTGATGTCTGTCTTCGGCGCGCCCATCGCGGTACCGGCGATGTCGAGATGCGCCCAGGGCGTGCCGTCGACGAAGCGCTGGAGGAACTGCGCCGCCGTGATCGAGCCGCCATGGCGGCCGCCGGTGTTCTTCATGTCGGCGAACTGCGAATCGATCAGCTTGTCGTATTCGGGGCCGAGCGGCATGCGCCAGACCTTCTCGCCGCTCTCGAGCCCGGCCGTCAGGAGGCGCTCGGCCAGTTCGTCATTGTTGGAGAACATGCCGGCATGCTCGGTGCCGAGCGCGACCATGATCGCGCCGGTGAGCGTCGCCAGATCCACCATGAACTTCGGCTTCACCCGCTTGGCGACGTACCAGAGCACATCGGCGAGCACGAGACGGCCCTCCGCGTCGGTGTTGATGATCTCGATGGTCTGGCCCGACATCGAGGTGACGATGTCGCCCGGACGCTGAGCGTTGCCATCGGGCATGTTCTCGACGAGGCCGATGGCGCCGACCGCATTGACCTTGGCCTTGCGCGCCGCGAGCGCATGCAACAGGCCGACGACGCAGGCAGCTCCCCCCATGTCGCCCTTCATGTCCTCCATGCTGCCGGCCGGCTTGATCGAAATGCCGCCGGTGTCGAAGCAGACGCCCTTGCCGACGAAGGCAACGGGCGCGGTGCCCTTCCTGCCGCCGTCCCAGCGCATGATCACGGTGCGGCTCGGCCGCGCCGAACCCTGGCCGACGCCGAGCAGCGCGCCCATGCCGAGCTTCTGCATCGCCTTGACGTCGAGCACCTCGATCTTGACGCCGAGCTTGCGGAGCTGGCTTGCCCGGCGCGCGAACTCCTCGGGAAAGAGCACGTTCGGTGGCTCGTTGACGAGGTCGCGCGCGAGAATCACGCCGTCGACGACGTGGCCCGCCGACGCAAAGGCCCTCTTCGCCGCCGCCGCATCGGAAACCCCAAGCGAGACCTCGGCGTGCAGGGCGCCGCCCTCCTCGCCGTCCTTCTTCTTGGTCTTGTAGCGATCGAACTTGTAGGCGCGCAGCCGCAGACCCGCGGCGATCGCGACCGCCTGCTCGCTCGTCATGGCGTCATCGGGCAGCTCCGCCATGATGGTCATGGCGCCGCCCCCGGGGTGGAGCTTGCTCGCCGCCACGCCGCCGAATTTGAGGAAATCGCTCGCCTTCAGCGCTTCAGCCTTGCCGGCGCCGATCACGATCAGGCGAGTGGCCTTCAATCCCTCGGGCGCCAGGATGTCCAGAGCCGCACCACTCTTGCCCTTGAAGGCGGCAGCAGCCGCCGCCCGCTTCACGAGTTCGTTGGCGGCGCCGAGCGCCTTGGCGGTCGCCGGCCCCACCTTCAAGCTGTCGTCGCAGAACACGACCAGGATGCCACGGGGCGCGGCGGCAAGCGGGACGAAGCCGACCTTGATGGCATCGGACATGGGTAACTCCTCCAAAACATGGGGCTTTTGCCGCTCAGCGGCCCCGGCCGAGGGCCGGCGCTGAACCGCGATTCACTGGACTTTCCGCACTATGGGCGAAAGGCCCGGCCGATGCCAAGCACCCCCCGTGGCGCGAACGCCACAACGAGCGAAATATTAACCATATATTGACGGTGCCACGGGGCAGCCATTTTGTTGACGGATCAAAGGGATGGTAGTGAGAGATTAGGCGGCGGAAGAAGTGGCGGCGCGACCCTGGGGATCCCCTTGCGGGGATGGGTCGGGCGGCCAGGTTCCGGGACCTGCAGTGGGGCCTTGGTGGGAATCGTGCGGTAGCGCATGGGGTCGATCGATAGGTATATTTTCCGCACGACGCTGGCGTCGTTTGCGCTCGTCCTGGTCAGCCTCACCGGCGTGATCTGGATTACGCAGGCGTTGCGCGGCATCGACCTGATGACGAGCCAGGGCCAGACCATCCTCACCTTCCTCGGCATCACCAGCCTCGTCATTCCGGCGCTGATCCTGATCATCTCGCCGATCGCGCTGATGATCGCGATCTCGCACACGCTGAACAAGCTCGCGACCGATTCCGAGATCATCGTGATGAATGCCGCCGGCTTCTCGCCGTTCCGGCTGTTCTATCCGTTCTTCTACGCCACCTGCGTGGTGGCGCTGCTGGTCGCCTTCATCGCGGCCTATCTCGCCCCCGACGGCATGCGGCGGATCAAGCAGTGGGACGCCGAGATCACCGCCGACGTGCTGACCAACATTCTCCAGCCCGGCCGCTTCGCCCAGCTCGACAAGAATCTCACGATCCGGATCCGCGAACGCCAGCCCGGCGGCATCCTCGCCGGCATCTTCATCGACGACCGCCGCGATCCGAATGAGCGCGTCTCGATCGTCGCCGAACATGGCGAGGTCGTGAAGAACGACAACGGTTCGTTCCTGGTGCTCAAGGACGGCAATCTCCAGCGCTTCGAGGCCGGCAAGCGCGATCCGGCGCTGGTGGCATTCGGCCGCTACGGCTTCGACATGTCGAAGTTCTCCAACCAGGGCCACGACGTCACCCTCGGCATCCGCGAGCGTTATCTCTGGGAGCTGTTCTCGCCCGCCGAGGACGACCCGGTCTACAAGGCCGTCCCCGGCCAGTTCCGTTCCGAGCTGCATGACCGCATCATGGCGCCGCTCTACCCGTTCGCCTTTGCGGCGCTGACTTTCGCCTTCCTCGGCGCTCCGCGCACCACGCGTCAGAGCCGCAACTTCTCGATCGGCGGCTCGGTGCTCGCCGTGTTCGGCCTGCGCATGGCCGGATTCGCCTGCTCGGTCATGGCCGTGAAGTCGCCGTTTGCGGCGCTGATCCAGTACGCGATGCTGGCGGCGGCGATCGGCGGCGGCGTGTGGATGATCCTCGGCGGCGTCGTGGTCGAGCCGCCGCCCGCTCTGCTCGAAGCCATCAACAGATCGAACGCGCGGATCGCGCGTCTGTTTGGACGTCCGGCCGCCGCATGAGCATGCTCACCAACACGCTCGGGCGCTATTTCGCCGGCCGCTTCGTCATCGCGGCGCTCGGCGTGTTCGCGAGCATCTTCCTGCTGCTCGTGCTGGTCGACTACATCGAGATGGTGCGCAAAACCTCAGGGCTGGCCTCGGCCTCCGCGATCATGGTCGCCGAGACCTCGCTGTTCCGCGTGCCGCAGCTGCTGGAGAAGCTGACGCCGTTCTGCATGCTGATCGGCGCCATGACCTGCTATCTCGCCCTCTCCCGCCGGCTCGAGCTCGTGGTCGCCCGCGCCGCCGGCATCTCCGCCTGGCAGTTCATCTCGCCGGCGCTCGGCAGCGCGCTGCTGATCGGAGTGATCGCCACCACCGTCTACAATCCGATGTCGGCGAACTTGCGCGAACTCTCCAAGCGCATGGAGGCGGAGCTATTCGGCTCGGCACCGGGCGGCGGCATCCAGGACGCCTCAGGCTTCTGGCTCAACCAGGTCACCAATGACGGCCAGGTCATCATCAACGCGGCGCGCAGCGAGCAGCAGGGCGTGCGGCTGACCGGGCTGACGTTGTTCCGGTTTGATACAGATTGGCATTTCAAGGAGCGAATCGAGGCGCGCGAGGCGACGCTCGAGGACGGCCATTGGCTGTTCAAGACCGTGCGCCGCTTCTCGCTGGACGCCCCGCCCGTCGACCAGGCGCGGCTGGAGATTCCGACGACGCTGACCGAGGCCCAGGTCCGCAACAGCTTTTCCACACCCGAGACTGTGTCCTTTTGGCAACTACCGAGCTACATCCGCTCATCCGAGAGCTCAGGCTTCGCGACAGCCGGATATCGACTCCAGTATCACAAGCTGCTGGCACAGCCGTTTTTGCTTGCAGCGATGGTGATGCTGGCAGCTTCCGTGTCGTTGCGCTTCTTCCGGATGGGTGGCGTACAGAAGATGGTTTTGAGTGGCGTGGGCGCGGGCTTTCTGCTCTACGTCCTGTCGAAAGTAACTGAAGACTTGAGCAAGGCTGAGTTGATGCATCCGATCGCTGCGGCGTGGTTGCCCGTTGTGGTGGGTGGCCTCACCGGCTTCTTGGCCTTGCTGTATCAGGAGGACGGTTAGTGACTGCCGTCCGGCGAGGACCTGTGTCTTGTTTGACGCGGCGCACCACGGTGCGCGCGAACGGGACCGGCTTGCCCGTGCGCAAGGTCCTGCTTGCCCTCATTACCGCCGCATCGTTTGCCGGCCTGATCGACGTCGCCGCCGTGACACCGGCCGGCGCGCAGAGCTTCACCTACAATCCGCTGCCGCCCCGTCCGAAGCCGCCCAAGGTCGCCAACGACAATCAGATGCTCGTGCAGGCGACCGAGGTCGATTACGACTACAATAACTCGCGCGTCTCCGCGGTCGGCAACGTCCAGCTCTTCTACAACGGCACCAGCGTCGAAGCCGACAGGGTCATCTACGACCAGAAGACCAAACGGCTGCATGCCGAAGGCAACATCCGCATGACGGATGCCGACGGCAAGATCACCTATGCCGAGATCATGGACCTGTCCGACGACTATCGTGACGGGTTCGTCGATTCGCTGCGCGTGGACACCGCCGACCAGACCCGCATGGCCGCGACCCGCGCCGACCGCTCCAGCGGCA
Source organism: Bradyrhizobium neotropicale (assembly GCF_001641695.1). Classification (GTDB taxonomy): domain Bacteria; phylum Pseudomonadota; class Alphaproteobacteria; order Rhizobiales; family Xanthobacteraceae; genus Bradyrhizobium; species Bradyrhizobium neotropicale. The sequence goes on along the minus strand of NZ_LSEF01000034.1, from coordinate 73,298 downwards.
ACTACACCGTTTTCGAGAACGGCGTCTACACGGCCTGCGCGCCGTGTAAGGACGATCCGAAGAAGCCGCCGCTGTGGCAGGTCAAGGGTGCGCGCATCATCCACGACCAGCAGGAGAAGATGCTGTATTTCGAGAACGCGCAGCTCGAATTCTTCGGCGTGCCAATGGCCTACATGCCGTACTTCTCGACGCCCGATCCGACCGTGAAGCGCAAGTCCGGCTTCCTGATGCCCGGCTATTTTCCCGGCACGTCGAACACGGGCTTTGGCGTCGAAGCTCCCTATTATTGGGCGATCGCGCCCGATATGGACGCAACCTTCACCCCGCGCTTCATGACGCGCCAAGGCGTGCTGCTTCAGGGCGAATTCCGGCAGCGCCTGATCGATGGCGCCTACCAGATCCGCGCCTATGGCATCGACCAGCTCGATCCCGGAGCGTTTGCCGGCCAGCCAGGTGACCGCCAGTTCCGCGGCGCCATCGACACCAAGGGTCAGTTCGCGCTGAACGACAAGTGGGTCTGGGGCTGGGAAGGCGTCCTGATGTCCGACTACTATTTCTTCTCGGACTACCGGCTCTATCAGTACCGCGATCCGCTCGGCTCGTTCCTGCTGCTGCCGACCGAAGCGCTGTCGCAGCTCTATCTGACCGGTGTCGGCAACCGCAGCTTCTTCGACGCACGCACGATGTACTGGCTGAGCTACTCGGGCAACCAGAGCCAGGTGCCGGTGGTCTATCCGGTGATCGACTACTCGAACGTGCTCAACTATCCGGTCTTCGGCGGCGAGTTCAGCTACAGGACCAACTTCCAGAACCTGTCGCGTGAGACCGCGGTGTTCGATCCGATCACGACGCTCGCCAACACCGCCAGCCTGTGCACGACGGCGTCGGCCGACCCGCTGGCGCGCACGCCGTCGCAGTGCCTCCTGCGCGGCTTCCCCGGCACCTACACCCGCCTGACGGCGGAAGCGCAGTGGCGCAAGTCCTTCACCGATCCGTTCGGTGAGATCTGGACGCCGTTCGCCAGCGTCCGCGCCGACGCGATCAACTCCTCGGTTTCCAACCAGCCGGGCGTGTCGAACTTCCTGCCCGTCGGCGACACCCAGGCGTTGCGCCTGATGCCGACGGTTGGCCTCGAGTACCGCTATCCCTTCATCAACGTTCAGCCTTGGGGTTCGACGACCGTCGAGCCGATCGCGCAGATCATCATCCGGCCGAACGAGAGCTATGCCGGCAAGCTTCCCAACGAGGACGCGCAGAGCATGGTGTTCGACGCCTCGAACCTGTTCAGCGTCGACAAGTTCTCCGGCTACGACCGCGTCGAGGGCGGCGGCCGCGCCAATGTCGGGGTGCAGGCCACCACGCAGTTCGACCAGGGCGGCGCCGTCAAGGCGTTGTTCGGGCAGTCCTACCAGCTGTTCGGCCTGAACTCCTTCGCGGTCCAGGATTCCATCAATACCGGTCTCGATTCCGGTCTCGACAAGCCGCGCTCCGACTACGTCGCGAGCATCGGCTACTCCCCGAACCGGACCTATACGTTCAGCGTCCGCAGCCGCATGGATGAGCAAACCTGGAACATCCAGCGCTTCGAGGCAGAGGGTCGCGCCAATTTCGACCGCTGGTCGGTCAGCATGATCTACGGCAACTATGCGCCGCAGCCGGAGCTCGGCTATCTGACGCGCCGCGAGGGCATCCTGACCACCGGCTCTCTGAAGGTTGCGTCCAACTGGGTGGTGTCGGGTTCTGCGCGCTGGGACCTCGAAGCCAACAAGCTCAACCAATATGTGGTCGGCGCCGGCTATGTCGACGATTGCTTCGTGCTGGCGGCGAACTATGTAACTTCCTATAGCTACTCCGCGGGCTCGGCGCCGCCCGTGCTGAGCCATGCGTTCATGTTCCAGATCGGCCTGCGCACGCTGGCGACGACGTCGACGACCAGCACTTCCGGTCTCTCTGGCTATTAGTGAACCGGCTGAAGTGCCGGCCGCGTTTCCCTAGGGGATCGCAGGTTCAGCGCGGCTGACATGCGAGCAACAACCATGACGACGACCCCATTGTCCCTGTTCCGCCTCCTCGTTCCTGTCCTTGGGGCCGGGCTGATTCTCATCGGCACGCCGGCGGCGACGCGGGCGCAGAACATCGTCGTGATGGTCAATGGCGACCCCATCACCGACTTCGATATCGAGCAGCGCAGCAAGCTCGACCAGCTGACGACGCAGAAGACCCCGAGCCGGCAGGACGTCATCAACGAGCTGATCGAAGACAAGGTGAAGATCAAGGAAGGCAAGAAATACGGCGTCGATCCCGCCGTTGCCGACATCGACCAGTCCTATGCCGGCATGGCCCAGCGCATGCGCGTCTCTCCGGACCAGCTCACCAAATCGCTCGAGGTCAAGGGCGTCCGGCCGGAGACGCTGAAGAGCCGCATGAAGGCCGAGATGGTTTGGACCAGTCTTGTGCGCGGCCGCTACAAGGAGCGCCTGCAGGTTGGTGAAAGGGACGTCGCCGAGAAGGTGAAATCCGAGGGGGGCGAGAAGCTCCAGGTCGAGGGCACCGAATACAAGATGCAGCCGATCGTCCTGATCGTGCCGCGCGGATCGTCCCAGGCCTTCATCGAGCAGCGCCACAAGGAGGCCGAGACCTATCGCGGCCGCGTCGGAAGCTGCGAGGAGGCCAATTCGCTGTTCCGCTCGACGCCGAACGCCGCGATCCGGGAGAGCGTCACGAAGACGACCGCGGACCTGCCCGAAGCGCTGCGCAAAGTGCTCGACGACACCCCGATCGGCCACCTGACCCCGCCGGAGATGACCAAGCAGGGCATCGAGATGGTCGTGCTCTGCTCCCGCAAGCCGACCACGATCGACACGCCGAAGAAGCGCGAGATCCGCGAGAAGATGTACGCCGAGAAATACGAGAAGACCTCGAAGGCGTATCTCGACGAGATCCGCAAGGCAGCGATGATCGAATATCGCAATCGCTGATGGCCAAGCCTTTCGAAGAGCCTTCCGTGAAGCCTCTCGCCCTGACCCTGGGGGAACCCGCCGGCATCGGCCCCGACATCACGATCGCAGCCTGGCTGAAGCGCCGTGAACTGAACCTGCCGGCCTTCTACCTGCTCGGCGACGAGGCGCTGGTTGCGCGGCGCGCCAAGGCGCTCGGCACCGACGTCAGGATCGCTTTGGTGCGCGCCAGCGAGGCCAATGCGGCCTTCGGCGACGCCCTGCCCGTGGTCGCGACTGGCGAGACCGCGACGGCCGCACCCGGCAATCCCGATGACTCCAGTGCACCGGCGGCGCTGGCCTCGATCCGCCAGGCCGTCACCGACGTGCGCGAAGGCCGCGCCGGCGCCGTCGTTACCAATCCGATCGCCAAGAGCGTGCTCTATCGCGCGGGCTTCCGCCATCCCGGCCACACTGAATTCCTCGCCGAGCTTGCCGCGCAGGAGGGCCGCGTGCCGCAGCCGGTGATGATGCTGTGGTCGCCGCGCCTCGCCGTGGTGCCGGTGACGATCCATGTCTCGCTGCGCGACGCGCTCGCAGAGCTCACGAGCGAGTTGATCGTCTCGACGGTGCGCATCGTCGCCGCTGAACTGAAATCCCGCTTCGGCATCGCGCGCCCGCGCATCGCCGTCTCTGGCCTCAATCCGCATGCCGGCGAGGACGGCTCCATCGGCCATGAGGAGCAGACCGTCATCACGCCGGCCATCAAGGTGCTGCGCAATGACGGCATCGAGGCCAAGGGCCCGCTGCCCGCCGACACCATGTTCCACGACGCCGCGCGCAGTACCTATGACTGCGCGGTCTGCATGTACCACGACCAGGCGCTGATCCCGATCAAGACGATCGCCTTCGACGACGCGGTCAACGTCACGCTCGGCCTGCCCTTCATTCGCACCTCGCCGGATCACGGCACCGCGTTCGACATCGCCGGCACCGGCAAGGCCAATCCGGCGAGTCTGATCGCCGCGCTTCAACTGGCGAGCCGCATGGCGGCGGCAACAACCTGATGAGTGCGATCGACGACCTCCCGCCGCTTCGCGAGGTCATTCGCCAGCACGCCCTGTCGGCCCGCAAATCGCTCGGCCAGAACTTCCTCCTCGACCTCAATCTGACCGCGCGCATCGCGCGCGCGGCCGCGCCGCTCGAAGCGGCCACCATCGTCGAGATCGGCCCCGGCCCCGGCGGGCTGACGCGCGCCCTGCTCGCGCTCGGCGCCGCCCGCGTCATCGCCATCGAGCATGACGAGCGCGCTATCCCGGCCTTGCAGGATATTTCCGCGCGCTATCCCGGTCGCCTCGAGATCGTGCATGGCGACGCCATGACCTTCGACCCGCGGCCGTTGCTCGCAGGCGCCAAGGCCAAGATCGTCGCCAACCTGCCCTACAACATCGCGACCCAGCTCCTGATCAACTGGCTCACGATCGAGCCGTGGCCGCCCTGGTACGAGATGATGGTGCTGATGTTCCAACGCGAAGTCGGCGAGCGCATCGTGGCGCGCGAGAACGAGGACGCCTATGGCCGCCTCGGCGTGCTCGCCAACTGGCGCGCGGAAACGAAGATCCTGTTCGACATCTCGCCCGCGGCGTTCGTGCCACCGCCGAAGGTGACGTCCTCCGTGGTGCGCCTCGTGCCGCGTCCGGATCCTTTGCCTTGCGATCGCCGGCTGCTTGAACAGGTCGCGGCCGCGGCCTTCGGCCAGCGCCGCAAGATGCTTCGTCAGAGCCTGAAATCGCTTCAAGCCGATCCAGCGCGGCTCGCTGCGGCTGCCGGCATCGATGCGACGCGGCGCGCGGAGACCATTCCGATTTCCGGCTTTGTTGCCATGGCCCGTGAATTGGCCGATATACGCAGCAACGGCTGACAATCAAAATTTCGGAGGAAGGAATATGGCGCTGATGCGTCGGCAGTCCCTGGTCAAGTTCGATGCGCCGCTGTGCGAGACCATCATCGACACGCCCAAGCCGCAGGGCCGCGAGGTGCTGGTGCGCATCGAGCGCTGCGGCCTCTGTCATTCCGATCTGCACATCCAGGACGGCTATGCCGATCTCGGCGGCGGCAAGAGGCTCGACACAACGCGCGGCATGACGCTGCCCTTTACGCTGGGCCATGAGATCGCAGGCGTCGTCGAGGAAGTCGGAGGCGACGTGCCGGCCGGCCTCGTCGGCGCCAAAAAGGCGGTGTTTCCGTGGATCGGCTGCGGCCAGTGCCGCGACTGCGCCAACGGCGACGAGAACCTCTGTGTCAAGCAGCGCTTCCTCGGCGTCTCCATCGACGGCGGCTTTGCTACTCACGTGCTGGTACCCGACGCAAAATACCTGCTCGACTACGATCCCCTGCCCGTCAACCAGGCCGCGACGCTGATGTGCTCGGGCGTGACCGCCTACGGCGCGCTCAAGCGCCTGGTCGATCGTCCGCGCCAGCGCAACCTCCTGCTGATCGGTCTCGGCGGCGTCGGCATGATGGGCCTGTCGTTCGCGCAGGCCATGTTCAAGCAGCCTATCACGGTTGCCGATCTCAGCCCCGCGGCGCGCGAGACCGCGCTGAACAACGGCGCGGCGGTCGCCTATGATCCGGCCGAGCCTGATGTCATCAAGCGCATCCTGAAGGAGACCGAGGGCGGCTTCGACGAGATCGTCGACTTCGCCGGCAACGAGAAGTCGATGGCGTTCGCGGTCGCGGTCGCCGCGCGCGGCGGCAAGATCGTGGTGTCCGGGCTGATGGGCGGCCAGTTCACGCTGCCGATGGTGCAGTGGGTCTACAAGCGCATGACCATCGAAGGCTTCATGGTCGGCACGCTCGCGGAAGCTCATGAGCTGATGGCGCTCGCCCGCGCCGGCAAGATCAAGCCGACGCCGATGCGCGAGGAGCCGATGGCCGACGTCCAGAAATGGATCGACGAACTGCGCGCCGGCAAGGTGGTCGGCCGCATCGTGCTGAAGAACTGAAGCGCGCGGCGGCGTGACGGAACACGTCGCCGCATACGTCTTGTTCGGCCCGGTCGGCACGTCGCTCAGGTCAACGCGCGAAGACGCAGAATCGTTAAGGCCAGCGGCGCGCGCGGAACGGCAACGGCCCGAACGGCGTTGGCAGCGCATGTCCATTCGCTGCGTCGTCGAAAGCGCATTCTTCATCGCCTGGGGCTTTCTGGAGAGAAGCGGAGAGCTCGGCGAACCCGGCGCGTCCGCAAACATCATCCTCGACGCCATTGAGGCGCAGCTCGGGAACGGTGAGCGCCGGCAGTTGATGCTGGCCAACAAGGCCATCGCCGCCTACCGCGAGCATGTCGCGCGAACTCGCGCCTCAGTCGAGCGCGAAGCGCGTTCCGGATGACGGCGCTTGCTCCGGATCTGACGTCGCCCCAAAACCCCGTTTCGAAATTCCGTAGTTCTCCGGACGCGAACAGAGTTCGAGGCGTGATCAAGGCGCAACAACGTGGACGCCGCAGGCGATAATCGGCAACTTTTCGATTTCCCATAAGCCGTTATGTGCACTTTCGGACCGTCAGTTGCGCTGCGGAAACGTAGGATTCGAGCTGCAGCCGATTCCCGGCCCGCCAGAGACAGACAAGAAACGTGACCGGTCGGCCACAGAACGATCTCCTCAGGGAGATCAGCCAACAGGACTTCGAGCTGCTCGCCCCTCACTTCCAGCCCGTGGAGTATGAGGCGAACCACATCCTCCATCATTCCGGCGACAGCGTCGCGGTGGTCCATTTCCCCTGCGGTCCCACGCTCGTGTCGTTCGCGGTGCCGGTCGAGGACGATCGCGAGGTCGAGAGCCTGCTGGTCGGCCGCGAAGGTGCGATCGCCGTGCCCACCACCGGACGCGGCCCTGCGCTGGCCTATTCCCGCGTGGTCGTGAAGGTCGGCGGCACGCTCGTCCGCCTGCCGGTCCGCGCGCTCGAGCAGGCTCAGCAGAAATCGGCGAGCCTGCAGGAACTGTTCGCGCGGTATGCGGCGTGCCAGTTCGCGCAGCTGCTGCAGACAGCGGCCTGCAACGCCGCGCACTCCATCGAAGAGCGTGCGGCAAAATGGATCATCGCCGCGCAGGAGAGCATCGGGGGCGACGAGGTTCCCCTCACGCATGAGCAACTGGCTGGCATGCTCGGCGTCTCCCGCAGCTATGCCAGCCGCGTCATCCAGATGTTCAAGGCCAAGCGAATCCTCGCCACCCGCCGCGGCGCCATCCTGGTCCTCGACGCGCTCGCGCTTCAAGCCAGCGCCTGCTCCTGCAATCGCTGGGTCAAGCGACACTTCGGCGAAGTGCTGGGCCGCACGGCGGCGGCCGACGGCTAGCGTCGGGGCTCCTCCATCTCGATTGTTGCCGACACGCGCAGCACCGGGCCCGCCGCGTCCCTCACCTCGATTGCAAGCTGCCCCAGGACATTGCGGGATGCGCCGTCCAGGATGGCCTGGCCAAGCGATTCCAGCGCCAGCCGCCGCACTGCGAGCCGATCGGAGAGATCGTAACCGACGTCGTCGATGATAACCTCGTTGCAGTCATGGTAGTCGAAATAAAACCGTGGCATGTCTTGGAATTCGGCAGTTGCCGTCACGGTTCCTATTCTCCCGGCTTTCGACGCGTCGAGGGGCCAAAAGGCGAAGCGCCCGCGTACACCGGTGTGGACTTCATCATCGCGCGCGACGGCAAGATCGCGGCTCTTTACGTCTATCTCGACTCGCCGCCCACCTAGTCGCCCTTCCCCCGCCGAGCTTTACGGTGCAATTGTCGGCATGCTGTTGATGAATCGGGTGCTCGGCGCAACCCGACGCGCGGGCCTGTCGCAATCGCGGAGACATCACGATGACCGTCACGATCTACCACAATCCGGATTGCGGCACTTCGCGCAACACGCTCGCCATGATCCGGCAAAGCGGCGTCGAGCCCGCCGTCATCGAATATCTCAAGACGCCGCCGTCGCGCGAGAGGCTCAAGGAGCTTGTCGCGGCGATGGGGATTCCCGTCCGGGCCCTGCTGCGCGAGAAGGGTACGCCATACAAGGAACTGGGCCTCGGCGATCCCAGATGGAGCGACGACGAACTGCTCGATTTCATGCTGGCGCATCCCATTCTCATCAATCGTCCCATCGTGGCGACGTCGAAAGGTGTCCGCCTATGCCGCCCCTCCGAAGCCGTGATTGACCTCCTGGACAACCCGGTCGGCCGCTTCGTCAAGGAAGACGGCGAAGTGATCGAACCGCGCTGATAGCGCCAGACTGCGCCTTTTGATCTCTCTTGGCCTGAACGAAGCGGCAAAGCTCGGGCCGTTCCGGCCGCGAGAGCGTTGAACCGTGCGGTAATTGCGGCCGAAAATCGTGCGATTTCGCGGCGAAACGAGCGCGGCGCAGGCCCGATTTAAGCCTCATCCTCTCCGGATTTGCGGCTCATTGCCACCCAACTCTTTGACGAGAAAGCGCAGGTAACAAGTTGCGTGCGTAACCGGGAGACCAGGATGGGCAACCGATCCGCGAGATTCGTATCCACACTCGTCGCCAGCATCGTTGCCGGCGCGCCATTGGCCGCCGTGTCGCAGAGTGCGCCGAACACACCGGCCGCTGCTGCGACCACGTCCGACGACTGTCTCGCCTCGCCCAAGGCCACCGCGCCGCAGGGACAGCACTGGTACTATCGTCTCGATCGCGCCAGCAAGCGGAAGTGCTGGTACACGCGTGCCGAAGGCGACAAGGCGGCGCAGACGTCGACCGCACCGAACGCGCAGACCGCGACCAGCACGGCGGATGCGGAACCAGCAGCGCCGCACTCGGTCCAGGACGCGCGCGCTGAATATGTGGCGCAGCAGAGCGGAACCGCATCGACCGAGCCGACTGTGGCTGCGCCCGCGCCGGCTGCAGCGATCGCGCCGCCAGCACCGCGGCGGCCCCCCGCCGCCTCCGCCGATGGGAATAATGCCCAGCAGCAGGCGGCGGTCACTACACGCTGGCCCGACACCTCAATGATGGCCGCAGCGCCCGCGCCGCAGCCGGCCTCCGAGCCGGTCACGGCCGATGCGCAGCCGAGCGCAGATCCCGGACAATCCCCTGCCCCGCAATCGCCTGCGCCGGTGACGCCGGCCACGGCGGAAGCCCCCGCCAAGCCGA
>NZ_LSEF01000034.1:0-64194 GCF_001641695.1 Bradyrhizobium neotropicale | reverse complement strand
GCTCGTTCCAGACGCTCCTGCTCGTCATCGGCGGCGCGCTTGCGCTCGCGGGCGTTATCGGCAGCGTGATCTATCGCTTCGCCGGCTCCCGCTCCCGTGTCCGCGTCCAGGCAGCTGACGGCTCCCGCCGCGTGAATTGGGACAATTGGGAGCAACAGGACCAGGACCGTGCGCCCTGGCTCGACGCAGTGGCGACCGCCCCATCACGCCTGCAACGGCCCCACCCGGTCGATTTCGACCTCGTGCGTCCCCTGTCCCCAAAACCCATGGCCCCAAAACCCTCGGCCACTAAACCCCTGGCCACAAGACCCATTACGATCGTCGACAATCGCAACGCGTCCCAGGCGCACGAGAGCGCCGTGGAGGACACCCACGAGGGTAGCGAGTTCGAGGCCTTGGAGGCCGAGGTGCACGCATTGCAGCTCGCCGCAATCGACGCCCATATCGAGAAAGCCCAAATCGACGAGCATCAAGTCGACGAGCATCAATTCGATGGGCATCAATTCGATGAGGATCGCTTCGAGGGGACCCAAGTCGAGGAAGCCCACCTCGAACAGGTCGAAGAGTCAGCCGACGCCGACACGGTCGACATCGACGTCATCACCCAGATGCTGGAACGTCTGGCGAAGGAAGGCCCGCGGCTGACGCCGGCTAGCCCTGAAGCTGGCCTTGCAGACTTCGCACAAAGCCGACGAGGCCAACGCGCCGCTCGCGCTTGAGGCGCTCGGCCTTCAGGATCGACTGCACCTCGGCGAAGGCCGCATCGACGTCGTGGTTGATGACGATGTAGTCGTACTCGGCCCAGTGGCTCATTTCGTGACTGGCGCGGCTCATCCGCTTGCGGATGACCTCGTCGGAGTCCTGCGCGCGCGAGTGCAGCCGTTTCTCGAGATCGGCGGCTGATGGCGGCAGGATGAAGACGCTGACGACGTCGGCGCGCGCCTTTTCGCGCAGCTGCTGTGTACCCTGCCAGTCAATGTCGAACAGCACGTCCTGGCCCGCCGACAGCGCCGCCTCGACCGGGCCGCGCGGCGTGCCGTAGCGGTTGTCGAACACGGTCGCCCATTCCAGGAGCTCGTCGCCCTTCACCATCGCCTCGAAGCGCGGCTTGTCGACGAACAGATAGTCGCGGCCGTCGACCTCGCCGGGCCGCATCGCCCGCGTGGTCGCGGAGACCGACATTCTCAGCCCGGGCATCCGCTCGATCAGCAGACGCGACAGCGTCGTCTTGCCCGCGCCCGATGGCGAGGACAGCACGAACATCAACCCGCGCCGCTCGACACCGTCAGTTCCGTGACCGCCCGTCGTCATCGATCACTCCAGATTCTGGACCTGCTCGCGGAACTGCTCGACCACGTTCTTCATGGCGAGTCCCGTATTGGTCAGCTCGATGTCGTTCGACTTCGAGCAGCAGGTGTTGACCTCACGGTGAAACTCCTGCGCCAGGAAATCCAGCTTGCGTCCGATCGGACCGCCCTTGCCGATCAGCTCGCGCGCCTGGGCGACGTGGGAGGCGATGCGGTCGAGCTCCTCGCGGATGTCGGCCTTGGTCGCGATCAGGATCGCTTCCTGCATCAGGCGGTCGGAATCGAAACGATCGGAGGTGTCGAGCAGAGCGGCGATCTGCTCGGCGAGCCTGGCCTTGATCGCCTCCGGCTTACGGCCGGGCGCGGCCTCCGCCTGCTTCGCCAGCGCCTCGATCTCGTCGACACGCTGGGTCAGGATCTGCCCGAGCGAAGTACCCTCGCGCTTGCGCATCTCGACGAGATCGGCGAGCGCCTTGTCGAAGGCCTCGGCAGCAGCGATGCGCGCCGCCTTGTCCTCCTCCTCGTCTCCCTCGGGCTCGGCAACCTCGATCACGCCCTTGATGGCGAGGAGGCCGTCGATGCTCGGCGCCACCGCGTCGACCTTGCCCGCGATCTGGGAGGCTGCCTTCAGCACGGCGGCGAGCACGTCCTCGTTGATGCGGACGGAAGCTTCGGCATTGGTACGCTTGACGCTCAGATTGGCGTAGACGGTGCCGCGCGACAGCACCTCGCTCGCGCGCTTCTTGGCATGGGCCTCGAGCTCGTCGAACCCCTGCGGCAGCCGCACGCGCAGGTCAAACCCCTTGGCGTTGACCGACTTCAATTCCCATTCAAACGTATACGGCCCGCTCGCGCCGTGGCTTCGGGCAAAGCCGGTCATGGACGACAGCGCCATTAGGTAGGTTTCTCCGGACAGGTAGGATTCGTGAGGCCATCAAGGCACGCGAATCTTAAGACTATTTTGCAGGAAAGTGGAACCCGCAAAGTCCGTAAGGCAGGCCAGCGATCCTAGCGCTGGACCACCGGCGGCGAGGCCGGCCACACCGAGCCCTGCCGGGCCGGCGCCGGATTTGCGGGCCGCGCCGGCGGCTTTTTCTGCTGGGTCGGCTTGGGCGGCGTGGTCGCGGTCGGTGTGTCGGCGGCGGCGGGCGCTCCGGCCGCAGGCGCCGGCGCATCGTCGGCCGGCTCGACCGTGTCGTTCTGGATCTGCTTCTCCATCGCGCGCAGCTTGGCGACGTTTTTCTGATGCGCGTCGTAGGTCTCGGTGAAGGCGTGCCCGCCGGTGCCGTCAGCGACGAAATAGAGGTCGCGGGTGCGGGCCGGATTGGCGGCGGCCTCGAGCGAGGCGCGGCCGGGATTGGAGATCGGCCCCGGCGGCAGGCCTTCGATCACATAGGTGTTGTAGGGCGAGGGCTGGGTGATCTCGCTGCGCTTGATCGGGCGGCCGAGCGTGCCCTTGCCGCCGACGAGGCCGTAGATGATCGTCGGATCGGACTGCAGCTTGATCTTCTGCTTCAACCGGTTGACGAACACGGCGGCGACGCGGCTGCGCTCGTCCGGCTTGCCGGTCTCCTTCTCCACGATCGAGGCGAGCGTCACGAGCTGTTCCGGCGACTTGACCGGCAGGTCCTGGCTGCGGCGTTCCCAGATCTCGGCGAGCACGCGCTTGTGCGCCTGCTGCATGCGCTGGATCACCTGCTCGCGCGTGGTCCCGCGCGGGAACTTGTAGGTCTCCGGCAACAGCGTGCCTTCGCGCGGCAGCTCGCGCACGCTGCCGGTGAAGATGTCATTGTCGGAGAGCCGGGCCACGATCTGCTCGGAGGTCAGGCCTTCCGGAATCGTGACGGCATGCTGCACCACCTTGCCCTCGACGATGGTGGCGATGACGTCGCGCAGGCTCGCATTCTTCTGGAACGAATATTCGCCCGGCTTCAGATCCGAGCTCGCCTTCAACGCAGCGACGCTGGCGATGAACACCCACGGATTGACGTCGGTCACGCCTTCCTTGTTCAGGGTCTCGGCGATGTCACGTTTGCCCGCGCGCTGTGGGATGTTGACGATCTTGTCTTCCTTGAGCGGCCCGGCCGCCTCAAGCACCTGGCGGCCGTAATAATAGACGGCGCCAGCGCCGAGCATGCTGATCAGCAGGAGCGTGATGATGGCGTTGCCGACCACGACCAAGGGATTGCGCGCACGGTCCGATCGCTTCGGCGGCGGCGGCACCTGCTCGGGCTCCAGCGCGGCCCGCGGACTCCTGGGCGAAATGGGCGGCCTTTCACTCATCGAAGCAACCTGAATCCTGCCGGTTCAATCGCGGCCTGGCAATCGCTTGCCCTGCCAAATGCACACGCCCACGAGTATGACTATCGCCGAATAAGGCAAAACGGTGGATTCGTCTCAAACGCAAGCTTTATTGGGCCAAGCGCCGGAGGATCACCGACGCGTTGGTACCGCCGAAACCGAAAGAATTCGACAACGCGACGTTGATCTCGCGCTTCTTAGCAGTATGCGGCACGAGATCGATCGCGGTCTGGACCGACGGATTGTCCAGATTGATGGTCGGCGGCACGACATTATCGCGAATCGCAAGAATGGCGAAGATCGCCTCGATCGCGCCGGCCGCGCCGAGAAGATGGCCAGTCGACGATTTGGTCGAGGACATCGCGACCTCTGAGGCGGCATTGCCGAGCAGCCGCTCCACAGCGCCGAGCTCGATCTCGTCGCCGAGCGGCGTCGAGGTGCCGTGCGCGTTGATGTAATCGAGATCGGACGGCGACAGGCCGGCGCGCTTGAGCGCCGCCGACATGCTGCGGAAACCGCCATCGCCATCGGGTGACGGCGACGTGATGTGATAGGCATCGCCAGACAGGCCGTAGCCGATCACCTCGGCATAGATCCTGACGCCGCGGCGTCTGGCGTGCTCGAGCTCTTCCAGGACCACCACGCCGGCGCCTTCGCCCATGACGAAGCCGTCGCGGTCCTTGTCATAGGGACGCGAGGCCTTCTCGGGCGTGTCGTTGAAGCCGGTCGAGAGCGCGCGTGCGGCGTTGAAGCCGGCAATGCCGATGCGGCTGATGGGCGATTCGGCACCGCCCGCGACCATCACGTCGGCATCGCCTAGCGCGATCAGACGGGCGGCATCGCCAATCGCGTGCGCGCCGGTCGAGCAGGCTGTGACCACGGAGTGGTTCGGCCCCTTCAGCCCATGCTCGATCGAGACATAGCCGGAGGCGAGATTGATCAGGCGGCCCGGAATGAAGAAAGGCGACACCCGGCGTGGCCCGCGCTCCTTCAGGAGAATGGCAGTGTCGGCGATGCCGTTGAGGCCGCCGATGCCGGACCCGATCATGGTGCCGGTCGCGCACTTGTCCTCTTCGGACTCCGGATGCCAATTGGCGTCGTCGAGCGCCTGCTTGGCGGCCCCCATGCCGAAGATGATGAAATCGTCGACCTTGCGCTGGTCCTTCGGCTCCATCCACTGGTCGGCATTGAAGCTGCCATTGGAGCCGTCACCGCGCGGCACGACGCAGGCGATCTTGGTCTGGAGATCCGAGACGTCGAAGCTCTCGATCCGGCGCGCACCGCTCTCGCCGTTGAGGATCCGCTTCCAGGTCGGCTCGACGCCACAGCCGAGTGGCGTAACCATGCCGAGGCCCGTGACGACAACCCGCCTCATATCGCAAATCTCCGCTTCGAAAGATTCACGGCCGATAACAAGAAACCGGCTGACCGCTGGTGAGCGGCCCGTCCGGTTTCAATGTTGTCCCGCGAAAATGAAGAGCCTTAGCTCTTCGCGTTCTTCTCGAGAAACTTGGTGGCGTCGCCAACGGTGAGAATCGTCTCCGCGGCGTCGTCCGGAATCTCGCAACCGAATTCTTCTTCGAACGCCATCACCAGCTCGACGGTGTCCAGACTGTCGGCGCCGAGGTCGTCGATGAAGCTCGCGTTGTCGACAACCTTCTCGGGTTCAACACCAAGGTGTTCGACCACGATCTTCTTAACCCGCTCGCCAATGTCACTCATTGCTTAACCTCTTGTTCCCTGTAGACCCGACCCCCCGGGACGATACGAGCCGTCGTGGTCGTTGACTGCCTTCGCTTACGAACTTTGATTTGGCCCCATCCTAACCGATGCAAGGCCCGGCGAACGACGGCCAAGGCTCCGCATCGCCAATATACAGGGTTTCAAAAACCTGCAATGGCGTTCTTTGCCCATCCGTTGATGGTCCGGTTATCATACTTCAACTGCCTTGACTACAAGCCTCAATTCGCTCCGGAAACGGCCGTTTGCCGCATCCCGCACCGCCCCCGTGCGGGCGGCGCGAAACGAGGCCTCAGATCATGGCCATGCCGCCGTTGACGTGGATGGTCTGGCCGGTGACGTAGGCCGCTTCGTTCGAACTCAGGTAAACGGCGGCCGCCGCGATGTCCTCGGGCGTGCCCAGGCGCGCGGCCGGAACCTTGGTCAGAATCGTTTCACGCTGCTTGTCGTTCAGCGCATCCGTCATCGGCGTCTTGATGAAGCCGGGCGCGATGCAGTTCGCGGTGACGCCTCGCTTGGCGTATTCGGCGCCGAGCGTCTTGATCATGCCGATGAGACCGGCCTTGGACGCGGTGTAATTGCCCTGCCCGGGATTGCCGGTGACGCCGACCACCGAGGTGATGGCGATGATGCGGCCGAAGCGTTTGCGCATCATCAATTTGGTGGCGGCGCGGGTGAGCCGGAAGGTCGAGGTCAGGTTGACATTGATGACCTCGTCCCAGTCCTCGTCGCGGAGCTGGACGAAGAGATTGTCACGCGTGATGCCTGCATTGGCGACGAGGATGTCGACCTGTCCCATCGCCGCTTCCGCGGCAGGCACCAGCGCCTCGACCTCGTCGGCCTTGGACAGATTGCAGGGCAGCACGTAGGTGCGCTCGCCGAGCTTGCCGGCCAGTTCGTCCAGCACTTCCTTCCGCGTCCCCGAAATGGCGACCGTGGCGCCCTGGGCATGCAGGGCCTGCGCGATCGCGCCGCCGATGCCGCCGGTCGCGCCGGTGACGAGCGCCTTCCTGCCAGTCAGATCGAACATCGATTACTCCTCTAGGCCTGCTTCGCAGCGGCCAATGCATCCTTGGCGGCGGCGATGTCGTTCGGCCCGCCGACCGCAACCCCGACGGCGCCGTCGGCGATGCGCTTGACGAGACCGGTGAGCACCTTGCCCGCGCCGATCTCGAAGAAACGGGTGACGCCCTGCCCGGCCATATAGGCAACCGACTCGCGCCAGCGCACCGTTCCGGTGACCTGCTCGACCAGACGACGGCGGATCTCGTCGGGATCGGTGATGGCGCTCGCCAGCACGTTCGACACGAGGGGCGCCGCCGGCGCCTTGATCCTGACTTTCGACAGCGCTTCCGCCATCGCATCGGCGGCCGGCTGCATCAGCTTGCAATGGAACGGTGCGGACACCGGCAGCAGCATCGCACGCTTGGCGCCCTTGCCCTTGGCGATCTCGACGGCGCGATCGACCGCGGCCTTGTCGCCGGAGACGACCACCTGCCCGCCGCCATTATCATTGGCGGCCTGGCAGACCTGGCCCTGCGCCGCCTCGCGGGCGACTTCCATTGCGGCCTCGTAGTCGAGACCAAGCAACGCGGCCATGGCGCCGGCGCCGACCGGGACAGCTTTTTGCATTGCGAGACCGCGGGTGCGAAGAAGACGCGCGGTGTCGGAAATCGTCAGGCTGCCGGCCGCAGCCAGGGCCGAATATTCGCCGAGCGAATGGCCGGCAACGAAGGCTGCATCCCGCGCAACGGAAAAACCGGCCTCGCTCTCCAGCACGCGCAGGGTCGCTACAGAGACCGCCATCAGCGCTGGCTGGGCGTTTTCGGTGAGCTGGAGGGTCTCGGCCGGGCCATCCCAGATGGTGGCCGTCAGCTTCTCCCCAAGCGCGGCATCGACCTCGTCGAACACGGCGCGCGCCGCCGGAAAAGCGTCGGCCAAAGCCTTGCCCATGCCGACGGCCTGGGACCCCTGCCCAGGAAATGTGAATGCAGCCGTCATCGGCGCTCCCTGCTTGTCGAGCGTGATCCCTTCGAGAACCGCAGCCAATTACGCGCAGGCTTACGCCCTGGTTCCGGATCATGCTCCAAAGGGGGCCGTAGAACACTGTCCGGGGCCGGACTGTCAAGCCGAGATAGACCTCCCGGCAGGCATTCAACAGGGAACGCTCCCCCCCCCCTCAAAACCCGCCGGCTGTCTGATTGGCGTCGACCTCCGCACCTGCCCGTGCACGGCGTGCGCTGTTCACGAGTTGGCCGGGACGGTCCTCCTGGTCGGGTTTCGCTGTCGCGAGCCGCAGCACCGCGGCGTAATTCGGCTGCACCTCCATGCGGCCGGCGTGACGGCTCTCGCTCAGCAGCCGATGCACCTTCGGCAGATTGTAGCAGGGCACGTAGAACAGCAGATGATGCTCGAGGTGGTAGTTCACGTAGTACGGCGCAATGAACAGCCGTTCGAGGAAGTTCGCATGCGTGGTGCGGGTGTTGCGCAGCGGATCGCTGCTGTCGGGGACAACCGCGTGCTCGGCGATGTTGCGGATGCGGGTGATCACCATCATCCAGGTCAAAAGCGGCACCAGCCATAGCAGCGGATAGGCCCACCACACGCCGGCCATGGCGAGCGCCGCGAACATTGCGGCGTTGACGATGCATTGCGGCCCGAGCTTTTCCCAGAAATGCGCGGCGCGCTGGCGCCACGGCCAGTCCTTTGGCCCAAGCGCGTTGAGCAATTGCGCCTTGCGCTGCTGGTAGCCGGTCTGCCCGGTGATGTCGCGAATGAATTTGCGGCGATAACTCAGCTTGGTGATCGGAAACGGCGCCGACAGCACGAGGTCGGGATCATCCTCCTGCTGGGTGCGCGCGTGATGCTGAAGGTGATAGCGGCGATAGCTGCGCGTCTCCGCGAAGAGCGGATAGGCGCAGAGCCACTGGCTCAGCGCGAGATTGGTCTTCTCGTCGGCGGAGAGGCAGCCATGCGCGCCATCATGCATGAGGATCGCGAGGCCGAGCTGGCGCGAACCGATGATGGCGACCGCGAAAACGTAGGTCAGCGGATTGGGCCACCAGGCCACGAGCGCGATTGCGCCCAGAATCAATGCCCAGGCATGCGCGATCAGCGCGACGCCTTTCCACGTCGCACGTTGGCGCACGTCAACGAGCTGGTCCTCGGTGAGGAAGTCGCGGGCACGCATGCGGAGCGCAGTCATGGCCTAACCCTCCTCGTCCCTGGAAGTTGAATCGCCGTCGTCGACGAGGCGCAGGCGCGCGGCCTCGCCGTTCGGTTTGGCCTGCTCGCCGAGGACACGCAGCATCTCGCCGCAGAGCTGTTCGGGCGAGCGGCCCATGGCGTAGCCTTCGAGGATGACGCCGATGGCGACGGCCCAGAACCGCCGCGAGCTTTCGTCGGGCGCGCGCAGCGAGCGCCAGCCATGCCGCGCCACCTGGCCGGCATAGGCTCGCGCGCCCTCGGTGTGCAGACGTTCGATGGTGCGCTCGACCAGCGGCGCGAGATCCTGGCGCCGCCGCGTCAACGTCAGCGCCTCGGCGAAGAAGGCGACCGAATCGCTTGCCGTCACCGTCTCCGCCAGCGCGTGAGTGTACTCCCGCGGCGAGCGCGCCTTCAGCGCCGCCTGCTCGGTCGCGCGCGCCAGGTACAGCAGATCGCGGCAGGCGCATTCGACGAACAGCGCCTCCTTGGTGCGGAAGTAATAGGTGATCTGGCTCGGGAAGGCGTTTGCGGCGGTCGCAATGTCGGCAATCGAGGTGCCGGACAGTCCCCGCTCCTTGAACAGTGGGCTCGCCGCATCGAGCAGCAGCGAGCGCATCTTGCGCCCGGCCGAGCGCGTGGCGCGGGCGGCGTGCTTGGGGTCGCCGGCCGTCTCGAACGGGGCCTGGACGGATTTTCCCGTCATTGGATCCTCCCTTGATTTATTTGTATGACATACAAACAAATAAATCAAGCCGTTTCGGACCCGTTTTGACACCCTCCCCGGGACCTTCCGGGCCGAAATTGGCCTGCCTAACCTTGCCAAGCCGGCCAAAATCCGTATAAAGCGCGCCATCCGCAGACCCTGGCCGGGAGCTGAACGGACGGTCTCAGCAAATCATTCGTGATTTTGATGTGGCAGGGCCAGTTGGCCCGTCGTCCCGTGTTTCCGCCTTCTGAGCTTAAGTCCGAGTCCTTTCCGAAGGCCTCGAAGGGCTTGACGCCGGGCGATGCGCCAACATGAGGAAAGGACTTCCATGCCTCTTTACGAGCATGTTTTTCTCGCGCGTCAAGACGCGAGCCCGCAGCAGGTCGAAGAGCTGACTGCGCAGATGACCGGTATCGTCGAAGGTCTCGGCGGCAAGATCACCAAGACCGAGAACTGGGGCGTGCGCTCCCTCACCTACCGCATGAACAAGAACCGCAAGGCGCACTTCGTGCTGCTCAACATCGACGCGCCGTCCGCGGCGATCGCCGAGATCGAGCGCCAGGAGCGCATCAGCGAAGACGTGATCCGCTATCTCAGCGTCCGCGTCGAGGAGCTCGAGGAAGGCCCGTCCGCGATGATGCGCAAGGCGGACCGCGATCGCGAGCGTGACGACCGTGGCGGCGGCTTCCGCGGCGAGCGCGAAGGCGGCTTCCGTGGCGACCGTGAGGGTGGCTTCCGCGGTGACCGCGGTCCGCGCCGCCCCCGCGAGGAAGCCGAAACCACGACGGATGAGGAGTAAGATCAATGGCTGAAGCTGGCGCCCGCCGTCCGTTCTTCCGTCGTCGCAAGACCTGCCCGTTCACGGGTCCCAACGCGCCGAAGATCGACTACAAGGATTCCAAGCTCTTGATGCGCTACGTCTCCGAGCGCGGCAAGATCGTGCCGAGCCGCATCACCGCGGTGTCTGCGAAGAAGCAGCGTGAACTCGCCCGCGCCATCAAGCGCGCGCGCTTCCTGGGCCTGCTGCCCTACGTGATCCGCTGATACGACTGACTTCGACCGGCGGCGATGCCGCCGCCGGTCACCACGTTCTGAACTCATAAGGCTTCCGGGTCGTCCGGTTGCCGATGGTTGGGGCAGGAGATGCCTCTAACCGCTCGGAAGGGGCGGGACAGCTGATGATGGCCTTTGGACTGATAGCCCTGATCGCCGGCGCTGCGTCGGCCCTGATGTTCGCCTCGATCGTCTCGGGCGCGCTGATCTCGCTCGTCCTGTTCTATCTTGCACCGCTGCCGCTGATGGTGGCCTCGATCGGCTGGGGACCGCTCTGCGCGAGCCTGGGCGGCATCGCGGCTGCGATCGGCCTCGGCGCCCTGTTCGGCCTGCCCTATTGCGTCGCCTTCGCCGTCACCGTCGCGCTGCCGGCGTGGTGGCTTGGCCACCTTGTCTTGCTCGGCCGGCACGTGGGCGCAGCTCCCGACGCCACCGAGCCGCCGGCCGAACCCGAGATCGAGTGGTATCCGGTCGGCCGCATCCTGCTGTGGATCGCGGGCTTCGCGATGCTGACCGCAATCGCCGCCCTCCTCACGCTCGGCACCGATGCCGACAGCATCACCGGCACGCTGCGCCGCGGCCTGATGCGCATCCTCCATGCCACCGATCCGCAGGCCAGCGGCGAAGCCGACCAGTTCGTCGATGCCCTGGTGCGTATTGCGCCGGCCGCCGCCACCACCGTCTCGATGATGACGCTCACGCTCAATCTCTGGCTCAGCGCCAAGGTGACGGCGACCTCGGGCCGGCTGCGCCGCCCCTGGCCGAACCTGATGACCGCTGAATTGCCGACCATGACGCTCGCGGTGCTGTGCGTCGCGCTCGCTTTCTGCTTCACCGGCGGGCTGCTCGCGATCGTCGCGCAGATCGCGACGGCGGCGCTGATGATGGCGTACGCGCTGACCGGCTTTGCCGTGCTGCATACGCTGACACTCGCCCTGAAGAGCCGCGCCTTCTGGCTCGGCTCGACCTACGCCGTCGTCGTCGTATTCGGATGGCCAGTGATCGCGATGGTGATCCTCGGCCTCGCGGACGCCGTGTTCGGCTTCCGCGAGCGCTTCCTGCGCAACCGGCAACCGCCGCCGCTGCCAACCTCTTAAGTCCAAACCCGAAACCAGAAACTCAGAGCACTTCAAAGGAGAACGTTATGGAAGTCATTTTGCTGGAACGCGTCAACAAGCTCGGCCAGATGGGCGAAGTCGTGAAGGTTCGCGACGGCTATGCCCGCAATTTCCTGCTCAAGCGCGGCAAGGCGCTGCGCGCCACCGCCGACAACCGCGCCAGGTATGACGGCATGAAGGCCGAGCTCGAGGCCCGCAACCTCCAGGCCAAGGGCGAGGCGTCCAAGGTCGCCGAGAAGATCGAGGGCAAGAACATCATCGTGATCCGCCAGGCCTCCGAAGCCGGCCAGCTGTTCGGCTCGGTCACGGTGCGCGACATCGTCACCGCGTTCGAGGCCGACGGCGTCCACCTCGACCGCCCGCAGGTGCAGCTCGACGCGCCGATCAAGACCATCGGCAAGCACACGGTCACGGTCGCTGTTCACCCCGAAGTCGAGGTCGAGATCACCGTGACGGTCGCGCGCAGCCAGGACGAAGCCGAGCGCATCAACCGCGGCGAGGACATCTCGACCCGCAACGAGGACCGCGATGCGGCCGCCGAGGCGATCGCCGCCGCCGGCGAGTTCTTCGATCCGGAAGCCCAGCACGAAGACGTCGCGCCGGCCCCGGCTGCGGAAGAGACCGAGAAGTAAGCCTCGCACTCTTGCGAAGCGAAGCCCGGCCGCTCACGCGGCCGGGCTTTTCGTTTTTACGGCGACGTCCTCGCTCAGCATCGCGATCGAGGCCAGCGCCGTCGCCGTGTGCTTCTCCACGCCGTCGGTCAGGCAGAACACGTCGGCCGCAACGACTGCGACCTGGCGGCCCGGCTTGATTACCCGTGCCCGGCAGATCAGCCTTTCGCCGACCGCAGGCGCCAGCAGATTGAGCTTGTACTCCGCCGTTAGCGCCGCCTGGCCACGCGAGGTCGCCGCCGCGATCGTCGTCGCGTTGTCGACCAGGAAGGCGGTGACGCCGCCATGGAAGAAACCGTGCTGCTGCAACAGCTCGGGCCGGCGCTCCACGGCGATCGTGCAGGTGCCGCGCGTGAGCTCAGACAGCTCCGCGCCGACCAGACCCATGAAACCCTGGCGGCCGACATTGGCGTGGATGCGCTCGGTCACGGCTGCGAAATCGGGATCCGTCTCGGTGCTCATGGCGCCACTCCTCATTTTCTGTTGATGTGGCAGGGCGGCAGCAGCGCGCGGATGGCACATGCGATCAGCGTGTCGGCCTCGCTGCGCGGATCGGTCCGATCGCGCCCGGAGAGAAAAGCACGGCAAAACACCTGCGCCGGGCCGATCAACTGGCTGATGAACATCACCGGCGTCATCGGCAAGAGATCGCCACGTGCCACGAGCGGTGCGCGCCAGCGCTCGAGGCCTTCAGCAAGACGCGCATTCTGCGCACGCTGGGCGTCGCGGACGTCCTCGCTCCATTCGCTGCGCGAGATCTCGAACAGATAGCGCGCCTCGCGCCGGCTCAACACGACCCAGTCGAGATGCGCGCGGATCAGGCGATCGATGCCCTGCCCGGCATCCGGCACCGGGTCGAGCGCTTCGAGCATCGCGCCGTGATAGTGGCGCAGCACTTCCAGGAACAGCGCGCCGGCGAGCTCCTTCTTCGATCCGAAGGCGTGGAAGAAACTCCCGTTCGAGGCGCGCGCGCGGGCGCGGATCGCCGCCACCGTCGCAGCCTCGAAGCCGACGCGGTCGAACACCGCTAGCCCCGCGGCCAACAAGTCCTCACGCATGCCGGTCGCCATCGGCACCTCCTGGAGCATAACTCTAGAGTAATGCTCCAATCACGGTCAAGACAATGTGGAGGCCGCGATGGACGCGACCTCCGGGGGTCTTGAGCTGACGATTTGCTTATCGCGAGATCGGTGGGGTCGGCAGCCCGGACGACTCGGCCGGCGCCGATGAAGGCGCTGCGGCGGTCGGGGTTGGCGGCGGATCCTGCGGCTTGGTCGCCGGCTCGGAGCTGCCATTGGTCGTCGTTTCGGCCGGTTTGGGCGCGGCTGCTTCGGTCGGCTTCGGCGCGGCGGGCTCGGCCGGCTTCGCAGCGGCCGCCGGGGCCGGCGTCACCTGCGGCACCGGATCGGGCCGCAACACCGGGCTGCTCGGCTCGACCTTGGCGCTGTCCGGCTTGGCCTCATCGCGCCCGGCGTCGACCTTGGCGCTCTCGCTCTTGGGCTCGGCTTTCGGTTCAGTCTTGGGTTCAGTCTTGGGCTCTGTCTTGGCCTCGCCCTTCTTGTCGTCGGCCGGCGCGGCGGCGTCGACCTTCGGCGCCTCCTCAGCTTCCGGCTTGCCGCGCTTGCTCAGGCGCTTGCCTTTGCGGCCTTCGGGAGCACGTTCGTCGGCAGCCTCGGGCTTGCCAGTTTCCTTGGCGCCGTCCTTGGCGCCCTCCTCGCTCGGCCGCGCCATGCGCTTCTGGCGCGCGCCCTCGGGCGCCGGAGCTGCGCCCTCGCCCTCCGGCTTGGCAGCTTCCTGCGACCTTTGGCGGCGCCCCTGATGTTCGGGCGTCTGCGCGGGATTGGTATTGGCGTCCTTCTCCTTGACGCCGTCCTTCTTGTCCTTGCCGTCCTTGTTACCGTCCTTGGCCTGGTAGCGGGTGTCGGTGGCGCCGTTGGAGACGAGGTAAGAGGCGAGAATGCCCGCCATATCCGGACTGGTCGTGTAGTGCTGGCGCAGGAAGCTCGGCAGCGATCCCGGCGCGACCGTCTTCAGCAGCCCCCGCGGGCTCTTGTGACAGGCGTTGCAGGTCTGCGCGAAAAGCTGGGAGGGGCTTTTGCCGGCCTCGAGGTTGGTCGCCTGCGCAAGCGCAGCGTCGGTCCCGCCGAAGCCAATCAGAAGCAATACCGTCGCGAGGCTGAGCGCTCGGCTCGACATTCCCATCTTCTCCATTGAAAAAACCGCAGACACAACCGGGATCCGGCGCGGCGGTCACCTTTTAGCCGATTGTGACGCGAATGGAAGGCAGCTCATCACGCGGGGAAGCAACTACGCGATTTTCGAATATCGGCTTTGAACACAACGCAATAGCGGGCCGGAACCAGCCCCGCTAGATTTACATGCAAACGCATAGGAACCGATCCGGTCCCTGGGCGTCAGATCAGAAGGCCGGGTTAGTCGCATCTTTTCGGGTTCGCTCGAAAGGTAGGGTGTCGATGGACCGTTTGTTGCGTCGATTTCTGACTCAGTTCATCCGCCGCGGGTCGATGACGGTGACCACGGCGAGCGGGATGAAGTTCACCGTCGGCGACGGCACCCGCCAACCGGTGGAGGTTCGCTTCGTCACCGTGGACGCGCAGCGACGGGTCCTCATCAATCCCGAACTCGGGCTTGGCGAGGCCTACATGGACGGCGAATTCGTCGTCCAGCGCGGCACGATAGCTGATGCCCTCGCGATCCTGCTCGATCAACCCGACGTATTGCCGCAGTGGGCAAAGCCGTGGTGGCACCTGCGCTATCTCACGCGGCACCTGAAGCAGTTCAATCCGCGCTCCCGCTCGCGCAGCAACGTCGCGCATCACTATGATCTCGACGGCCGGCTCTATTCGCTCTTCCTCGACGCCGACAAGCAATACAGTTGCGCCTATTTCGAGACCCCGCAGACCTCGCTTGACGATGCCCAGCTCGCCAAGAAGCGGCACATCGCCGCAAAGCTCCTGCTCAAGGGCGGCCAGCGCGTGCTCGACATCGGTTCGGGCTGGGGCGGGCTCGGCCTCTACCTCGCCGAGGTTGCGGACGCCGACGTCACCGGCGTCACGCTGTCGATGGAGCAGTTGCAGGTCTCCAACGGGCGCGCGGCCGAGAGGGGCCTGACCGGGTCAGCACGATTCCTGCTCGAGGATTATCGCGACATCGACGGGCCTTTCGACCGCATCGTCTCGGTCGGCATGTTCGAGCATGTCGGCGTGACGTTTTACGACACGTTTTTCCAGCGCTGCGCCGAGCTCCTGAGCGAGGACGGCGTGATGCTGTTGCACTCGATCGGCCGATCGCAGGGCCCCGACTCCACCAATCCCTGGATCGCCAAGTATATCTTCCCCGGCGGCTATATCCCGGCCCTGTCGGAGGTGTTGCCGGCGATCGAGCGCGCAGGGCTGCTGGTCTGCGACGTCGAGATCCTGCGCCTGCACTATGCCGAAACGCTCAAGGCCTGGCGGGAGCGCTTCATGGCGCGGCGCGAGGAAGCCGTGCAGTTCTACGACGAGCGCTTCGCGCTGATGTGGGAATTCTATCTCGCAGCCTGCGAGATGACGTTCCGCAAGCAGGACATGATGAACTTCCAGATTCAGCTCACCCGGCACCAGGGCGTGGTGCCGACCACCCGCGACTATATCGGCCATGAAGAAGCCCGGCTGCGCGGCCTCGAACGCGGCCGCAAGCCGAGGCTGAGGCTGGCAGGCGAATAAGATCTAGTGACGAAGGGTTGAGGTCTGATAGGGCCGGGGCGAAGCCGGTAGCGCAAGTTGCGCGCGCAGGCCTGCGATACTCTCAGCCGGCACGGGCTCCCGCCGCAGTTCAGGTCGTGCGGCATCCTCCATCGCGGCGATCAGCGCCGACAGCCAACGCCGGCTACCTGCCTCGCTTCGCCAAATCTGGGGCTGCCGTTCTGGCCGCATCGCTCGCCTCGTCTCCCTGACGACGGGTTCCGGAGCATAACCCTCCTGCCCGCCTTCCCGTTCCGCCACTACCCCGAAAGAACCCGGGAAGATGTGATCTGCTTCACATTAATCTGGTCCGCCCTGGCCTATTTCGGTCGCTATGAGCAAAGAGACCCGAACCTCCTTCGACGTGCAGGACGACCTCCGCACCGACTACGCCCTGATCGCCACCGGCGTCGGAGCGGCCCTGGTTGCGCTGGTCTACCTCCTGCTGGTCTGAAGCCCGAGCCGGAAGCCCAGCGCGTCGTCTTGCGCGCACTCCCGGATGAGTCGGTGCGCCGACATGTTAGGTTCACACCGTCCGGAGGTTTCTGTGGCAGATGCCATCGGAGTGAGGGCGGCCAAGTTCCGCGCAAGATTTCCCAATCATCTCAATCGTCAACGCTCGAACTGGGCGCTCCCTCCGGCCGCATTCCAGTCAAGGCATTGACAGGCCCCGAGGAGAGGATTCACACACCGCATTGTGTGAATCGGGCATAAGGCACGTGAGTGCTTTCTAAGCGGCGGAGAGAAGCGCTTTATCCCCGGCCCGCGCTCGAACAACAAATACGTAAAAATCTATGGCTCTGACCGATTCGACCGTCCTCAAACTCGCGCCCGATCCCGGAACTCCCGCCTATCGGAGCGCGCCGCATAATATCGAGGCGGAACAGAGCCTTCTCGGCGCCATCCTGGTCAACAACGACGCCTTTTACCGCGTCTCCGACTTCCTGGAGCCGAAGCATTTCTTCGAGCCCCTCCACCAGACGATCTTCGAGACCGCCGGCAGCCTGATCCGGATGGGCAAGATCGCCACACCGGTGACGCTGAAGACGTTCCTGCCCGCCGATACCGACGTCGGCGGCATGACCATCGGGCAATATCTTGCGCGCCTCGCCGCGGAAGCGACCACGATCATCAACGCCCAGGACTATGGCCGCACCGTCTACGACCTGTCGTTGCGGCGCGACCTGATCGGCATCGGCGAGGACATGGTCAACGTTGCCTATGATGCGCCGGTCGACTTCGCGCCGAGGGCGCAGATCGAGGACGCCGAGCGGCGGCTCTATGAGCTCGCCGAGTCCGGCCGTTATGACGGCGGCTTCCAGAAATTCTCGCAAGCTCTGACGATTGCGGTCGATCTTGCGGCCAAGGCGTTCCAGCGCGACGGCAAGCTGTCGGGCATCTCGACGGGCCTGCGCGACCTCGACACCAAGATGGGCGGCCTGCAGCACTCCGACCTCATCATCGTGGCGGGCCGTCCCGGCATGGGCAAGACCTCGCTTGCGACCAACATCGCCTACAACGTCGCGCAAGCCTACGTTCCGGAACTCCAGGCTGACGGCACCATGAAGGCCGCCAATGGCGGCGTGATCGGCTTCTTCTCCTGCGAAATGTCGGCCGACCAGCTCGCCACGCGTATCGTGGCCGAGCGCACCGGCATTCCCTCCTCCCACATCCGCCGTGGCGGCATCTCGGAAGCCGATTTCGAGAAGATCCGCCAGGTTTCGATCGAGCTGCAGTCGCTGCCTTTCTATGTCGACGCGACCGGCGGCCTGTCGATCGCGCAGCTGATGGCGCGCGCGCGCCGGCTGAAGCGACAGAAGGGCCTCGATCTCCTCGTGATCGACTACATCCAGCTATTGTCCGGCTCGGGCAAGCGCGCCAGCGACAGCCGCGTGCAGGAAATCACGGAGATCACGACCAGCCTGAAGGCGCTGGCGAAGGAGCTCAACGTCCCCGTGATCGCACTGTCGCAGCTTTCGCGTCAGGTGGAATCGCGCGACGACAAGCGGCCGCAGCTCTCGGACCTGCGTGAATCCGGCTCGATCGAGCAGGACGCCGACGTCGTGCTGTTCGTGTTCCGTGAGGAATATTACCTCGCCATGAAGGAGCCGCGTCCCGGCACCGAGGAACACGCCAAATGGCAGGCCGACATGGAACGTACGGTCGGCCGGGCCGAAGTCATCATCGGCAAGCAGCGTCACGGCCCGACCGGCACGGTCGAGCTGCACTTCGATGCCTCGGTCACTCGCTTCGGCGATCTCGCGCATGACGGCCAATTGCCGGACCGCAGCGACTATTGAGTTCCTTGAACCACGCGGGTCTCTTGCGTAAAACGGCGCCATGACAGTGGCGTCGGACCCGAAAATGATTCCGCAAAACGGCCTTCTCTCCACGGAGGCCAACCAGGCCGCCGCGCTTGCCGCCTATGGCGGCGTGCTCACCGTCGATCTCGACGCCATCATCGCCAACTGGCGCAAGCTCGAGAAGACGGCGGTACCGGCCGAATGCTCGGCCGTGATCAAGGCCGACGCCTATGGCTGCGGCGCCGAACAGGTTGCGCGCGCACTCGGCAAGGCCGGCTGCAGAACCTTCTTCGTCGCCACCATCGAGGAGGCGCGCACGGTGCGCGCCGCGGTGCCGGACATTGCGATCTACGTGCTGGGCGGCTATTTCCAGAACACCGGCGAGCACTACGCCAAGATCAACTGCCGGCCGGTGATCGGCGACCTCAATGAGCTCGCCGAATGGGACGTGTTCTGCCGCCGCACCGGCTGGTCCGGCGGAGCCGCGATCCACATCGACACGGGCATGAACCGGCTCGGGCTGACGATCGCTGAAGCGCAGGCCATCATCCCCCGCATCAATGCCGGCGACCACGGCATCACGCTGGTGATGAGTCATCTGGTCTCGGCCGAGCAGCTCAACAGCCAGGTGAATGCGAAACAGCTCGCCGCCTTTCGCGGCATCGCCAGCGAGTTCGCGGGCGTGCCGGCCGCGCTCTCCAATTCCTCCGGCATCTTTCTGGGCGCTCCGTTCCAGTTCGACATGGTACGGCCGGGCGCCGCGCTCTACGGCGTCAACCCGACGCCGGAGGCCGACAACCCGATGCAGCAGGTCGTGGATCTCAAGGCGCGCATCGTGCAGACTCGCAATATCGAACGCGGGGAAACCGTTGGTTATGGCGGCACCTGGACCGCGCGGCGACCGACCAAGCTCGCGATCGTCGCGGTCGGCTACGCCGACGGCTATTTCCGCGCCGCCAGCTCCAATGACGGCACCCGCGGCGCTGAGGTGATCGTGGCCGGCAAGCGCTGCCCGGTCGCGGGCCGCGTCTCCATGGACCTGATCGCAATCGACATCACCGATCTGCCACCGAATACGGTGCGGCGCGGCCATATGGTGACGCTGCTCGGCGAAGGCATCACCGTCGACGAGCTCGCGCATCATTTCGGCACCATCGGCTACGAGGTGCTCACCAGCCTCGGCCCCCGCTACGCCCGCGTCTACAAGGGCGGCAACGTGGTTGAGCCGCTGGAGAAGCCGACGCCTGCGCCGGCCGCGGAGCAGCCACCCTCTCCACCGCCGGTCGAGCAGCCGGTCAGCCCGCCGCCGCTGCCGACCTAGCGGATCGCCGCCTACTTCTTCCTGCTGTCGAGTGCCTTCTTGCAGGTGTCGCTGAGCTGGTCGCGCTTGCTCTTGAGGCAAGCGACGATCTGGCCTTTGCCGGGCGCGATGCCGGCGCAGAATTTGTCGTAATCGGCCTTGCACGCGCCGCGCGTGTCGGTCGATTGTGCCAGCGCGGCCCCGGAGAACATGACGGCAAAGGCGATGGCAGCGAAGTTCAACTTGGACATGGTGTCTCCGGTTCGGATCGTAACGAATAGGGCCGCCATCTCTACATGAAGATCGCGACATTCAACATCAACAACATCAACCGCCGCCTGCCCAATCTGCTGGCGTGGATGCGTGCGGCAAGACCCGACATCGTCGCGCTCCAGGAGTTGAAGGCAACCGACGGCGAATTCCCGATCGCCGCGATCGAGAAAGCCGGCTACGGCGCGGTGTGGTGCGGACAGAAGACCTGGAACGGCGTCGCCATCCTCGCCCGCGACGCCGAGCCCGTGCTGACTCGCGACCGCTTACCCGGAGATCGTGACGATCACGAGGCACGCTACATCGAGGCCGCAATACGCGGCATCATCGTCACCAGCATCTACGCGCCCAACGGCAATCCACAACCCGGACCGAAATTCGACTACAAGCTGGCCTGGCTCGCCCGGCTCAAGCGCCACGCCAAGACATTCCTCGAGCAGGATCTTCCGGTCGTGCTCGCCGGCGACTACAATGTCGCGCCGACCGCGATCGACATCTATCCGACGCGCTCGTGGGACAAGGACGCGCTGATCCAGCCGAAGAGCCGCGCGGCCTTTGCCTCACTCGTCGCACAGGGTTGGTGCGACGCGATCCGAGAACTGCATCCGGAGAAACGCGTCTATACCTTCTGGGATTACAAGCGAAACCGCTGGCCGCGCGATGCGGGGCTACGGCTCGATCATTTGCTGCTCAGCCCGGTCCTCGCCCCGCGCCTGCTCAAGGCCGGCGTCGACAAGACCATCCGCGGCGAGGACGGCGCCAGCGATCACGCGCCGGCGTGGATCGTGCTGCGATAGGTCAGCGCCCGTAATACTCCCGCACCGTGTCCCAGGCCGCCTTCTGCAGAAGCTCCACGGTCGGCGCATCCAGCCCCATCGTGTAGGAATTGCCGACGGGCGAGCGGCCGGTCAGCGCGGCAAGGCTCACGCATGCGGCGAGATACGTGCCCGTGGGACTCGGGTGCCGCCTGTCCGGCGCATAGAGATTGAGCTCCGGCTGAAGCTTGCGCACGCGCGCGAATGCGAGCCCGGCGGGAATGACGAGCGCGTCATTGGCGTTGCCGGCGGCTGTGTAGGCCTCGGCGAGTTCGGCGGTCATCTCCGGCCTGTCGGCATAGGCCCAGGACATGAACAGCACCGGTCGCATGCCGTGGGCGCGGACGATGTCGCTGTCCTTCCTGGCGAAGGTGACGAACGCGTCCTTCAATTGCGGATGGATCGGGCACTGGCTGCAATCCATCATTACGACTGCGTCGAACTGCTTGCCGGGCTTGTTGAAGACGACGTGGTTCTGGTCGTCGAAGGAATAGGCGCCGAGGCCGCCCGGCCGCAGCAAATTGTCCATGTCGTGCCAATCGAGGCCGGAGCCGCCGATGGTCGCCATGGTGTTGCGATAGCTCGCCTTGTTTGCTTCATCCGCAGCCCGCTCCAGGAGGGAGAGATGCCCGGGCATGCCGTTGTTGTAGTAGAAGAAGCTGTTGCCGACGAACAGCGCGGCCCTGGGAAAGTCCGGCCCGAGCGATGTGATCTTCGGCTTGGTCTGCGCCTGCGCGGCACCGAAACAGGCTACAACGGCCAAACACACCGCGAACATCGCTCGCAAAAGGCGCAGCATCGTCTTCCTCCCCGTTCGCTCCCTGAGGCCGGCAACAGACCAGCTTTTCCTGAACGGCTCAAGAGGACGGAAGTGCAACGAAGCTGCGCGAATTCACCTCGTCACCACAGGTTCTTCCCGTCGATCATGATCACCGGCACCGCATCGAGATCGAAATCGTCGAACAGGCGGGCGTTGACGGCGACCTTGGGATTGTCGAAGTCCGGTTTGCCGGTCGACCAGTCCGGGGATTCCGAATAGGTCCCGCAGCCGCAGCTTGCGCAGAAATGATGTCTGACGGTGCGACTGCCCCAGAGATAGGTCGCGACATTGTCGGCAGGCGACAGCAGACGGAATTGCACCGGCTTGTAATAGGCCCACAATGCGCCGCGCTTGGCGCAGAGCGAGCAGGTGCAGCGCGTCACGTTCGAAGGCGCCTCGGTCACCTCGAATACCGTCTCACCGCAATGACAGCTTGCCTCGATCGGCATGAGCGCTCCCTTCAGGAATGGCAGGAGACGGTCATAGCCCGCCCCTGCTGCCAACATGCTGTCAGCAGCGCGGCACGCCGCCGGCCCTGGTTTTCGAACCGGCGCCTCGCGCTCGCGGGCACCAGAGATCGGCTCGCTGCGAAAATGCGCAAAACAACCCCATGCAAAGTAGCGGGTCATCCCCCTGCCATTCCAAAGCGCAGGCAAAGCAAGCCTCTTGACGCCACCCTTCTGGTCATCCTACTGGTCTAACCAAGGTCATATCAAAACGGGACGGGGATGGAACTCAAGCGGGCCGCCGAAGGCGAAAAAGGGTTCGAGAAGGTCTTTGCCTTCCTGCGCGAGCGCCTGCTTGCAGGCTCGCTCAAGCCCGGCGACCGCCTGATCTCGGAGCGAGAGCTTGCGAGCCTCCTCGGCGTCAGCCGGCCGATCGTCCGCGAGGCGCTGCGCGCCCTCACCGTGCTCGGCATCGTCGAGATCCGCGACCGCATCGGAACCGTGGTGACGCGGCCGGACGTGTCGGTTCTGAACGACTTCTTCACCTTCGCTCTCGCCCAGCAGGCAGACATGCTCGACGACGTCATGCAGGCGCGCGTCGCGATCGAATGCCAGGCGATCCGGCTCGCCTGCGAACGCGCAGGTATTGCTGATTTCGAGCGCCTGCAGCGCGCGCTTGCGAGGATCGAGGAGACGATCGACGAGGCCGATGCCGGCGGCATGGCCGACTTCGATTTCCACCGCGCGATCGTCGTGGCGTCGCGTTCGGAGACGCTGACTGTCCTGCACAATTCAATGGCGGGCCTGCTCACGCATTCACATCGCAGCCGTCGCGAACTGGTGCAGGCCTTCCCATCAATGAAGACGTACCTGATCGACGACCACCGGCGCATCTTCGAGGCGGTCGTCGCGCGCGATCCAGAACGAGCGGATGCGACGCTGCGCAAGCATTTTGCCATCGGAGACGAATACCGGCGGCGGGCCGTCGTCGGCGACGTGGACCGAAGCAGCGCCTTACGCTGACCGACGGGACGGACCAAGCAAACAAGAAACGGACAAACGACATGGGACGAGACGACAAGGGCAGCGTGGGCTTCATCGGCATCGGCACGATGGGCCGGGAAATGGTGCGCAACCTCCTCAAGGCCGGGCACGCGGTTCACGCCTTCGATCTCAATGAGGCGGCCGTCCCTGACGTCGTCAAGGAAGGCGCGGTGCGCGCGCAAACTCCAGCGGATGCCGCGCTCGGCGCCGACATTGTCATCACGATGTTGCCCGACACGCCCCATGTCGAGGCGACCATCAACGGCGAGGACGGCCTGCTGAAGTCGCCCCCACCCGGCAAGCTTGTCGTGGACATGAGCACGATCTCGCCGGTGGCGGTCCGCCGCATCCATGCCGATTTGAAACGGATTGGCGTCGGCTTCATCGATGCGCCGGTCTCGGGCGGTCCGGTGGGTGCGAAGAACGCGGCGCTATCGATCATGGCGGGCGGCGATTCCGGCGACTTTGCGCGGGCCGAACCATTCTTCCGCGCCATGGGCACGACCATTACGCATGTCGGCGCATCCGGCGCCGGCCAGACCGTAAAACTCTGCAATCAACTCATCTGCGGCATCAACATCCAGGCAATCTGCGAGGCACTCGCGCTGGGACGCGCCTCAGGCGTCGATCTCAACCTGCTCCGCCGGGTACTGCTCGGCGGCTCTGCCGCCTCCTGGATGCTCGACAAGCTCGGCCCCGCCATGATCGAGGGCGACGTGAGCGCCGGCTTCCGCATCGACCTGATGCTGAAGGACCTTCGCCTGGTGCAGGAGCACGCACAGGCGCTGAACGTGCCGTTGCCCGGCACCGCGCTCGTCACCAGCCAGTATGTCGATGCACGGGCGCACGGCGAAGGCACAAACGGCAACCAGGCGCTGTTCCGCGTCTATGACCGCATGACCAACCAGGTCAGGGACTGACCGGGCGCGATGGGCATCCAACTCGACTTTCCTGCGGTGTTGGAGCGCTGGCCGAGCTTCCTCGGCGGCGCCGCCCTTACCCTGGAGCTCGCGGCCCTCGCGACCATGTTCGGCGCCCTCCTCGGCACGCTTGCCGCAGTCGGACGCGGAACGCATAACGCGCTGATCGCCGGTGCCTGCAAGGTCTATGTCGAGACGATCCGCAACACGCCGCTGCTGGTCCAGATCTTCCTGGTCTATTTCGGGCTCGCCAGCCTTGGCCTCAAATTCTCCGCCTTCACCGTGGCCGTCGCGGCGCTGACCATCAATGTCGGCGCTTATACCGCCGAGATCATGCGCGCCGGCTTCGAGGCAATCCCGCGCGGCCAGATCGAGGCGGCCGAGGGACTGGCGCTTTCGCGCGTGCAGATCTACTGGCACATCATCCTGTTGCCCGCCGTCGAGCGGGTCTATCCCGCGCTCACCAGCCAGTTCGTGCTCTTGATGCTGGCCTCCTCGGTCTGCTCGCAGATCTCGGCCGAGGAGCTCACCGCGATCGCCAACTACATCCAGTCGGACACTTATCGCGCCTTCGAGACGTACATCATCGTCGCCGTTCTCTACGTGATCCTGTCGCTGGTAATGCGCGCCGGATTCTGGGGCCTCGGCCTCGTGCTGTTTCCGCGCCGGCGCCGGCTCGGCACACCGCTGTGAGATGACCATGGGCGGACATCTCAACATCAATCACCTGATCTTCCTCGGCCACGGCGCGCTGTGGACCGTCGGGCTGTCCCTCATCGCGCTCATCGGCGGCGGCACCGTCGGCTTCGCGATCGCGCTGGCGCGCATATCGCCGCTCAAATCGGTGCGGCTCGCCAGCGCCGCCTATGTCCAGCTCGTCCAGGGCACGCCGCTGCTCGTCATCCTGTTCCTCGGCTATTTTGGCCTCGCCGCGATCGGCCTGCAGGTCTCGCCGCTCGTGGCGGCCTCTGCCTCGCTCACGCTCTATGTCGCCGCCTATCTCGGCGAGATCTGGCGCGGCTCCATCCAGTCCGTGCCAAAGCCGCAATGGGAGGCGGCGGAAGGCCTCGCGCTGAGCCGGACCCAGCGCATGCTGAAGGTGATCTTGCCGCAGGCGATCCGCATCGCAACGCCACCCACCGTCGGCTTCATGGTGCAGATCATCAAGAACACCTCGCTCGCATCAGTGGTCGGCTTCGTCGAGTTGATGCGTTCGGGCCAGATCGTCAACAACTCTCTGTTCGAACCCTTCGTCATCTACGCGATCATCGCCGTCGTCTACTTTGCCATGTGCTATCCGCTGTCGCTGTTCAGCCAGAGGCTGGAGCGACGCATGGGACGTGGCAGGGTCAACCTCGCTCCGGCCTGACATGCAGCAGAACACCTCCTCCGAACCAATCGTGTCGCTCCGCGACGTGCAGAAGAGCTTTGGCCCGCTCAAGGTCCTCGACGGCGTCAGCTTCGCGGTCGATCGCGGCGAGGTGCTCGCCATCATCGGCCGGTCCGGCTCAGGCAAGAGCACGGCCCTGCGCTGCATCGACCGCTTCGAGAAAGTCGACGGCGGCGAAATCATGGTGTGCGGGCACCGGGTCGACCGGCCGGACGTGGATCTGCGCGCCCTGCGCCAGGACGTCGGCATCGTGTTCCAGAGCTACAATCTATTCCCGCACCTGACGATCGAACAGAACATCACGCTGGCGCCCTGCGCTGTTAAGAAAATGGCCACCGGCCAGGCGAAGGAATTGGCGCGCAAGGTGCTCGCCCAGGTCGGGCTCGAGGAGAAACTGCACGCCTATCCCGAGCAACTGTCCGGCGGCCAGCAGCAGCGCGCCGCGATCGCCCGCTCACTCGCGATGCAGCCGAAGGTCATGTTGTTCGACGAGGTTACTTCCGCACTCGATCCCGAGCTCACCGGCGAAGTGCTGAAGGTCATCGAGCAATTGGCCGCGGACGGAATGACCATGGTGATGGTCACCCACGAGATGGGGTTCGCCAAGAGCATCGCCGACAGGATCGTGTTCATGCATCGCGGCAAGGTCCACGAATCCGGGCCCGCCTCGATTCTGACGTCGCCCACGACCCCCGAGCTGAGGCAGTTCGTCGGCACGGGCAATCTAAAATCATAACAAGAGAGGAAAACCAAGGATGACAAACAGGAAATTGCTGGGCGCGGCCGTATCGCTGTGCTGCTTCATGATGATGGCGGCGACGCCGGCATCGGCCGACCTGCTCGACGACATCATGAAAGCGAAGAAGATCCGCATCTCGACCGATCTTGCCATTCCGCCCTCGGGCATGATGGACGCCAGCATGAAGCCGACCGGTTCGGACGTCGAAGTGGCGCAACTGCTCGCCAAGGATTGGGGACTCGAGCTCGAATTCGTCCAGACCACCGGCGCGACCCGCATCCCCAACGTCCTGACCGGCAAGGCCGACATCATCATCTCGACGCTGTCGGTGACGCCCGAACGCGCCAAGGTGATCGACTTCACCAATCGCTACGCGACACTGCAATCGGACATCGGCTGCATGAAATCGTCGAGCGTCAAGGGCTGGCCCGACGTCAAGGACAAATCGATCGGCGTCTCCCGCGGCACCACGCAGGACACGACCTTGTCCAACATGAAGGACAAGGACCTGAAGATCGCTCGCTTTGACGACGATGCCACCATGGTGACGGCGGCCGTCTCCGGTCAGGTCGACTGCGTCGGCTCGTCGGCGACGATCATCAACCAGATCGGCGTCAAGAATCCGGCGCGCGTCTTCGAGTCACGCATCCCGCTCGCAACCTTCGATCTCGCCATCGGCCTGAAGAAGGGCGAGCCGCGCCTGATGGACAAGCTCAATGCCTGGATCGCCGAAAACATCAAGAACGGCAAGTTGAACGCCATCTACAAGAAATTCCACGGGGTCGAGCTCCCGCTCGACATGCGTGGCTGAACGAGACCGAACCGTGACGGCCGGCATCGGCCGTCACGGTCAAAGGACAATCGAAAAGGAAATCACATGCGCCTCGTCATCGGATCGGACCACGCCGGCTGGCCGCTCAAGCAGACCGTCATCGACCATATCCGCAGCCTCGGCCATGAGGTCGTCGACGTCGGCTCCTATGACGACAAGCCGGTCGACTTCCCCGACATCGCGCGCGCCGTGGCGCAGAAGGTAACTTCGGGCGAAGCCGCGCGCGGAATCATGGTGTGCGGCACCGGCGTCGGCGCCTCGATCGCCGCCAACAAGATGAAGGGCATCCGCGCCGCGGTCTGCCACGACGTTCATTCGGCCCACCAGAGCGTCGAGCATGATGACGTGAACGTCATGTGCATCGGCGCCCAGATCGTCGGCGCCTGGCTCGCAGTGGATCTGGTTTCTTCCTATCTTTCCGCCGAATTCTCCACCGACGAGGACTTCCGCCGCCGTGTCGAGAAGCTTCGTGTCATGGACGAGGAAGGCTGACCTCGCGGGGCTGCGCGCCATGATCCTGGTATTCGGATCGCTCAACATCGATCTGGTCGCGCAGGTCCCGGTCATTCCCGGCCCCGGCCGGACGGTGCTCGCGCCGTCCTACGGGATGGATTTCGGCGGCAAGGGCGCCAATCAGGCAGTGGCCGCCGCGCGGATCGGAGGCGCTGGACGTGTCCGGATGGCGGGCCGCGTCGGTCACGATGGCTTTGGCAACGACGCGATCGAGAACCTCGCGGCAAACGGCGTCGACACCGGTCTCGTCATCCGATCCGACGAGCCCACCGGCTGTGCCTTCATCACGGTCGATCGTGCCGGCGAGAATGCGATCACCGTCGCCAGCGGCGCCAACATGGCCGCCAGCGCGTCAGACCTTCCGGCCGGATTCTTCGCCGCCGATACTCTCCTCGTGTTGCAGATGGAGGTCGCGTTCGCGCAGTCGCTTGCGGCTGCACGTCGGACGAAATCGGCATCGGGCACCGTGCTCTGGAATCTCGCGCCGGTTCCGGAGCAGGTGACTGCGCCAATGATCACAGAGCTGCTCGCTGTGACCGACTACCTCCTCGTCAACGAGCACGAGGCGCGCGATTCCGCCGCAGCCATCGGCCTCGCCTCTTCCGATTACGAAACCGCAGCCGGTCATCTCGCGAAGGCCGGTGATCTCACCTGCATCGTCACCGCGGGCGCGCAAGGTGCGCTTGCCGCGACGGCTGACGGCACCTGCCTTCGGGTGCCCGCCCCGCACATCACGCCGGTCGACACGACCGGCGCGGGCGACACCTTTGCCGGCGCATTGGCCGCCGTGCTGAGTGAAACCATGCCACTGGAAGCAGCGATGCGTGTTGGGTGCGAAGCCGCAGCGCAAAAGTGCCTCAAGCGTGGCGCGCAGGCCGGCATGCCCCAGCGGAGCGCACTCTCGTCTCTTGCCTGATCGGTCCGGCGACACCGAGTTCCGGTGCTTCACCGTCGTCCCGATTTTCAAGACGACGCTCCCGAACATCTGGCACCACCATTCGCCCTCAGAGGCTCCTCCGGCTACACTCCCCCGATTCCCGGAGCGGTTCCCTTGGCTTTCCTCTTCGTCCTCAGCGTCGGCCTGCTGGCCGGCACCATTTCCGGCATCGTCGGCACGGGATCGTCGATCATGCTGATGCCGGTGCTGGTCTATGCCTACGGACCGAAGGAGGCGGTTCCGATCATGGCGGTCGCGTCCGTGATGGCGAATTTTTCGCGGATCCTGGCCTGGTGGCGCGAGGTCGACTGGCGGGCCTGCGCGGCCTATTCGGTCACGGGCGTTCCGGCCGCCGCCCTTGGCGCACGCACGCTGCTGGCGCTGCCCTCGCACGCCGTCGATCTCGCCATCGGCCTGTTCCTGATCGCCATGGTGCCGGCCCGGCACTATCTCGCGCGACACCAGTTGAAGGCCAATCTCTGGCACCTCGCGATCGGCGGCGCCGTGATCGGCTATCTCACCGGCATCGTGGTCTCGACCGGCCCGCTCAGTGTGCCGCTATTCCTGTTCTACGGCCTGACCAAGGGCGCCTTTCTCGCGACCGAGGCGGCCTCATCGCTCGGACTCTATTTCGCTAAATCCGTGACCTTCGAACGGTTCGGCGCTCTGACGCAGGATGTCTTCGTCAAGGGCCTGATCGCAGGCTCCTCGCTGATGTCGGGCGCCTTCATCGCCAAGCGCTTCGTGCTGCACCTGAAGCCGGACGTGTTCCGCCTCGTGATGGACGCGATCATGATCGCGGCCGGGCTCTCCATGCTCTGGAACGCGACACAGTCACCGTAACGCGGCACTCACGCAGCGAATTCGGGGACGACCGAAGGGCTCTCGGCAAGTACCTGCCTCTCGGGTGCCGGCTGCCCCTCGAGCCATTGCAGCACGGCATCGAGCGGTTGCGGCCTCTGATAGAGATAGCCCTGCCCGAACCTCACCCCGATCTCGCGCATCGCCTGCGCCTGCTCGGCCCGCTCGATGCCTTCCGCAATCAAGGTGAGACCCAAGGTGTCCGCGAGCGAGGCAATGACGCCGACGATCGCCTTGTCCTCGGCGCTGGCCGGGATCTCGCTGATGAACGCCTTGTCGATCTTGACCTTGTCGAGCGGAAAGCGGCGCAGGTGCGCGAGCGAGCTGTAGCCCGTGCCGAAATCGTCGAGCGCGATTGTGGCCCCCAGCCGCCGCAAGCGGCGCAGCGTCTCGGACGCGCTAGTGATGTTGTTGATCAGCGAGCCCTCGGTGATTTCGAGCTCGAGAGACGAAGCGGCAACGCCGAAAAGCGTGCAGGTCTCGCGGATATCGCCGGCGAGTGAATGGTCCGCCAGTTCTGATGGCGGCAGATTGATCGCGATCCGGATCTGCGGTTTGCTCGCGGCGGCCAGCCGCTGCAGGGCGCGGCAGGCGTCGGTCAGCACATAGCGCGTCAGCCGCGCATTGTTGCCGCTGCGCTCGATCAGCGGAAGGAACTCGGCCGGTCCGATGACGCCGTGCTCGGGATGGCGCCAGCGGATCAACGCCTCCAGGCAGGCGACGCTCTGGTTTTCGAGGTCGATCTGGCTCTGGTACCAGACCTCGAACTGTCCTTCGGCGAAGCCCGCCGGAATGGCGAGCTCCAGATCCCTGCGGCGGCGATAGTCACGCTGAAGCGCCTCGTCCAGCACGGCGACGGTGCCCGGCGCCTTGCTCTTGGCATGGTAGAGCGCGATGTCGGCGAGCGCCGGCAGATGCGACAGCTCAGGATCGTCGGCGTGGCGCACGGCGAGGCCGATGCTGGCGCGCGGCATCACCAGCTTATCGTGCAGCCGGATCGGCTCGGAAATGGCGTCCAGCAAGCGCCGTGCGAACGCCTGCGCGGCCGCCTCGTTCGTCACCTCGGGGCGAATGACCACGAACTCGTCGCCGCCGAGCCGCGCGACCCAATCCTCCGCTTCGACCGCACCGCGAAGCCGCTCCGAAATGTGGATCAGGAACTTGTCGCCGGCATCGTGACCGAACGTGTCGTTGATGCCCTTGAAGTCGTCGAGATCGATGAAGCAGAACGCGACCAGCGCATCGTGCGAACCGGCCTCGCTGCTCAGGACGACAAGGCGCTCGGTCAGGGAGCGGCGGTTTGGCAAGCCGGTGAGAGGATCGTGCGAGGCCATGTGGCCGAGGCGGTCGAGCGCGCCGGACGTCGTGTGCTGCATGGCGTTGAAGGCCTGCGCAAGCTGGCCGAACTCGTTCGAGGCGCGGACATCGGCCGGATAGGCGCGGCCGTCCTGCTTGCTGCGCTGGATCGCCGACATCATGGCGGCGAGCGGCCCGCCGATGAAGACGTTCGCCGAAATCCGCATCGCGATCACGGTCGCAAGCGTCGCCAGCACGCCGACGACGAGAAGCATCATCAGCCGGCTGCCCGCATCCGCATAGAGCGAGGAATAGGAATAGGCGATCGCGATCCGGCCGGCCTGAACGGCGATGTTGCCGTTGCTGTACTTGATGGGACGCGAGACCTCCGCGACCGCCTGGCCGGTCGGCCGCGCCACCACGCGGGCAATGGCAGCGCCGGTGTCGTCATAGACGGCTGCGGCAGAGATCGACTCGTCGTGCATGATCTCGTCGAGCACGCTCGTGACCTGCTCATAGCGCATCTTCCAGAGCGGCTCGGCGATGAGCTCGGCGCGGCTGTCGGCAACCCGGGCGATGCGGGCGTCGAGCTGCCTGATCTGCGACCAGAAGCTCGAGACCTCGACGCCGGCCGAGGCGAGCAGCTGAACCAGCAGCAGCACGGGCACCGTGGCCCAGATCATCGCACGGACGACCGAGCGCGAAGCCGCGGGCCTCGCTTGCCCGGCTCGATCCGGATCGGTCATCGCGTCGTCTTTCTTCATCATTCACCGGCGCCGTTCGCAGGAGACAGCGACGAGATGAGCGCGTCGATGGAGAA
This sequence comes from Bradyrhizobium neotropicale, assembly GCF_001641695.1. Lineage (GTDB taxonomy): Bacteria > Pseudomonadota > Alphaproteobacteria > Rhizobiales > Xanthobacteraceae > Bradyrhizobium > Bradyrhizobium neotropicale. The sequence continues at coordinate 33,042 of NZ_LSEF01000034.1, read as the reverse complement.
GTCATAACGGCCGCAGGCGCCGGCCTTGGCTCTGAAGCGCGCGAAGTCGATACGCTCGAAGGCGCGCGTCCTGATCAGGGCGCTGACGGAGACGAGGTTGTTGCGCGTCACCGCTGATGTCTTGACCTCGACATGGGGTGAAGCCGCCGCGAAATCGCAGCCGTCGGCGTAGTCGCGCAGCAGGACGATCGACCAGCCGCCGAGCAGGAAGTGGCCGCCGTCGGTCAGGAGCAGACGGCCCACCTTGATCTCGCGCAGGGCGTCCTCCGACCAATTGAGGCCGACCACCTCGATGTCCCGGCCCGGCGCGAGGCCGGCGGCCGCCAGTGCGTTGAGCGCTCCCAGCGCCATCGGATCGTTTCCGGCCCATATGCCGGCGGGACGGATGCCCTTGCGGGAGGCCCAGTTCAGATAATTGGCCGTGACGTGCTCGGCCTCCGATTGCGTCCAGTTGGCGAACAGCATCCGGTCCACCACCACGTCGGGCGCGGCCGCCACGGCGAGGTCCAGACCGGCGTTGCGGGCGATCGAGGCCGGCGTGATCTCGTCGCCGCCGATTCCGAGAATGTGGATCCTGCCGTCCGAGCTCTGCCATTTCCGAGCACGCGCCGCGCCGATCAGCGCATTCGCCATGCGCGCGCCCGCTGTCGTGAGGTCAGTCGTGATGTCGCCGAGCCAGGTCTTGAGCTTTTCGCGCGGCGGCCCCAGGCGCGCCGCATCCTCGCCGATCAGCGTGTTCGACAGCAGCAGCGTCTTGACGCCAGCGATTTCGGCCGCCTCCACGATCGGGACCGCCGCGGATTCTTCGTTGGACAGGATGAGGAAATCGGGCTTCTCGGCACGGGCGAGCACGGCGAGGCCGAGTTCCTGCATGGTGCGGTAGTTTCGCTCGCTGGTCAGCACCTCGACCTTCGCATTGAGCTTGCGCCCGGCCGCCTGCATGGTCTGCGAGACCATGTCCCAGAAGACCTCGCCGGTCTTGCCCGGATTGACGAAGACGATGTTGAGGGGCTTTCCCTCGGCCGCAACGGCACCGCCGGCGGGCGCAAGAACGCCGCAGGCCAGGCTCACGGCCAGCAATATGCGCAGGAATCTCATCGTTCTCTTCGCCACCCCGAATTGGTTCCGAGGTTGGCCCCGCGTCCGCTAACACTTCGCAAAATCCGGTTGGTTACGGCCGCGCAGAGCTAACAAAGGGTGTATCCAATCGCTTGAATTGCGATATTGACCTGCGCGGGCGACGCCGGTGACGGGCCGGCAAACGCGCTCCCGGCTTCCCGTTCCGTGCTATCAGCAAATCTGAAACCCTCCGACTCGCTCTCCCATGGCCAAGAACACGCTTTCCTTCGTCTGCCAGAACTGCGGCGCGGCCTACAATCGCTGGCAGGGCAAGTGCGACGCCTGCGGTGAGTGGAACACGCTTGCCGAGGAAGACGCGACCGGCAGCGTGCCGGTGTCGATCCGCTCCAAGCGCAAGGGACGGACGTTTGCACTGGAGAGCCTCGCGGGAAAAAGTCCGGACGCCCCGCGCCTGTCCTCCGGGATGACCGAACTCGACCGCGTCACCGGCGGCGGCTTTGTCCGCGGCTCGGTGCTCCTGGTCGGCGGCGATCCCGGCATCGGCAAGTCGACCCTGCTCACGCAGGCGACCAGCATGCTGGCACGCGCCGGCCACCGCATCGTCTACATCTCCGGCGAAGAGGCTGTCGCGCAGGTGCGCCTGCGCGCAGAACGGCTCGGACTGTCGGATGCGCCGGTGCAGCTTGCCGCCGAAACCTCTGTCGAGGACATCGTCTCAACGCTGTCGGAAGGCGCAGTCCCTCGGCTGATCGTGATCGACTCGATCCAGACCATGTGGACCGACACGGTGGAATCCGCGCCCGGCACGGTGACGCAGGTGCGCGCCTCCGCACAGGCGCTGATCCGCTTCGCCAAGAAGACCGGAGCTGCCATCATCCTGGTCGGTCACGTCACCAAGGACGGCCAGATCGCGGGCCCCCGCGTGGTCGAGCACATGGTTGACGCCGTGCTGTCCTTCGAGGGCGAGGGCTCGCAGCAATTCCGCATCCTGCGCGCGGTGAAGAACCGCTTCGGCCCGACCGACGAGATCGGCGTGTTCGAGATGACGGGCCTCGGCCTGCGCGAAGTGACGAACCCGTCGGAGCTGTTCCTTTCCGAGCGCGACCTCGGGACGCCGGGCACGGCGGTGTTCGCCGGCATCGAGGGCACGCGGCCCGTGCTGGTCGAGTTGCAGGCGCTGGTCGCCCCGACCTCGCTCGGAACCCCGCGGCGGGCGGTGGTCGGCTGGGACCCGAGCCGGCTCTCGATGGTGCTGGCGGTGCTGGAGGCCCATTGCGGGGTCAAGCTGTCCGGCCATGACGTCTACCTGAACGTCGCCGGTGGCCTGCGCATCCACGAGCCGGCGGCCGATCTCGCCGCCGCGGCTGCGCTGGTGTCCTCGCTGGTTAATGCGCAGTTACCCACGGATGCGGTCTATTTCGGCGAAATCTCACTCTCCGGCGTAGTCCGCCCAGTGGCCCAGACGCCTGCCCGGCTGAAAGAGGCGGCCAAGCTCGGTTTCAGCCGCGCCGTACTGCCCGAATCGGCCCGGGGCGAGGCTGGCGGCGACGCCGGGCTGGCGCTCAACGCGGTCAACAGCCTGACGACCTTGGTGGCCGAGATCGCCGCCCGCGGCTCCCGCCGAGGCGATGCGAACGCGCCGGCAGAGAAAAATGCCACACCGGCAAGATTCCGCCGTGGAGAGGGTTAGCCGGAGGTGACGTCCCCGGCCCCCGCCGCTATACAGCCGTCACAAAAGCAGCACGGGATTGCGTGGTTCCGGTCTTGCCGGGAGCATTGTCTGCCCCTCACTTAGGGCGGCGGCCAGAACACCGATTCGCTGAGCACCTTTGAGAGTACGAGCGGACCAGACCAGCCGATGCCGATTACACTCCTCGACCTGATTCTGCTCGGCGTGATGTTGATCTCGGGCCTGCTTGCCATGGTCCGCGGCTTCATGCGCGAAATCCTGTCGATCGCAGCCTGGGGCGCCGCCGCGATCGTGACGCTCTACTCGTTCTCCAAGCTGCTGCCGACCGCAAAGACCTATTTCAACAACGACACGGTCGCGAGCGTGGTCGTCGTCGCCGGCGTCTTCGTCGGCACCCTGATCGTGGTCTCCGTGATCACGGTGCGCATCTCCGACATGATCCTGGATTCGCGGATCGGCGCCCTCGACCGCACCCTCGGCTTCCTGTTTGGCCTCGCTCGCGGCCTTTTGATCGTCGTGGTCGCCTTCCTGTTCTTCACCTGGCTGGTGCCGGACAAGCAGCGTCCGGACTGGGTCACCGGGGCCAAGTCCCGGGTCGTGCTCCAGGGAACCGGAGATTGGCTGATGTCGCTCTTGCCGGATGACCCCGAGAACACCATCTTGAAGAGATTCAAGAAAAACAAACCAGATGATGATCAAGCTGATTCCGAGCAGCAGCCTTCGGGCGGCAGCGACGGATACAGTAAACCAGCTCGTGACAGCCTGAAAAAGCTGATCGAGAAGCCTGCGGCGCGTTGATTGAACCCAGAGAGAGGCGCGGACGAGATGCGAAACCCTGACCAGGACGCCCAACTTGATCTCGATCTCGGCCCAGCCGCGCTAGAGCTTCAGGACGACCTGGAGGGGGATACGCTGCGCGAGGAATGCGGCGTGTTCGGCATCTACGGCCACCCCGAAGCCTCCGCGATTACCGCACTCGGCCTGCACGCCCTTCAACACCGCGGCCAGGAAGCCGCCGGTATCGTGTCCTATGACGGCAACCGCTTCCATTCCGAGCGCCGCCTCGGCCTCGTCGGCGACACGTTCTCCCGCCGCGAGGTGATCGACCGCCTGCCCGGCAACGTCGCGGTCGGCCATGTCCGCTATTCCACGACCGGCGCCACCATCCTGCGCAACGTGCAGCCGCTGTTCGCCGAGCTCAATGCCGGCGGCCTTGCGGTCGCCCACAACGGTAATCTCACCAACGGACTGACGCTGCGCCGCGAGCTCGTGAAGAACGGTGCGATGATGCAGTCCACCACCGACACCGAGGTGATCCTGCACCTGGTCGCGCAGTCCAAGCGCAACCGCTTCATCGAGCGCTATATCGACGCGCTGCGCGCCATCGAGGGCGCCTATGCGCTGGTGTCGCTGACCAACAAGAAGCTGGTCGGAGCACGCGACCCGCGCGGCATCCGCCCGCTCGTGCTCGGCGAGCTCGACGGCTGCCCGATCCTGACCTCGGAGACCTGTGCGCTCGACATCATCGGCGCGCGCTTCATCCGCGACATTGAGCCCGGCGAAGTCATTGTGTTCGACGAGAACGGCCAGGACGTCCACAAGCCGTTCCCGCCGATGGCGCCGCGCCCCTGCATCTTCGAATACATCTATTTCTCGCGTCCGGATTCCATCGTCCACGGCCGCTCCGTCTACGAGGTGCGCAAGGCCTTCGGCGCGCAGCTCGCGCGTGAGAGCCATGTACCGGTCGACGTGGTCGTGCCGGTGCCGGATTCGGGCGTGCCCGCCGCGGTCGGCTACAGCCAGCATTCCGGCGTGCCGTTCGAGCTCGGCATCATCCGCAACCACTATGTCGGCCGCACCTTCATCCAGCCGACGCAGGCGATCCGCGAATCCGGCGTGCGCATGAAGCATTCGGCGAACCGCGCCGCGATCGAAGGCAAGCGCATCATCCTGATCGACGACTCGCTGGTGCGCGGCACCACCTCGAAGAAGATCGTGCGCATGATGCGCGATGCGGGCGCGACCGAAGTGCACTTCCGCCTCGCCTCGCCCCCGATCCTCTATCCCGACTATTACGGCATCGACCTGCCCGATCGCGGCGGCCTGCTCGCCGCGACGCATTCGCTTGAGGAAATGCGCGAGATCATCGGAGCGGACTCGCTGGCCTTCCTGTCGATCGACGGCATGTACCGCGCCATGGGCGAACCCGGCCGCGATCCGGCCAATCCGAAATTCTCGGACCACTGCTTCACCGGCGCCTATCCGACCCACCTTACCGACCAGACCCAGACCGAAGCGCAGCCCCGGCAATTGTCGCTGCTGGCGGAGGCGAGCTGACGCCGAACGCATCATTCCGGGGGCGGTCCGCAGGACCCGGGATCTCGAGATTCCGGGTTCGATGCTTCGCATCGCCTCGGAATGACGGCTTTGCAAGGGCTTGTCCCGGGCGCTGACGCCTGTAAAACCCCGCCATGACAAAACCCCTCGCCAACCGCATCGCTCTCGTCACCGGCGCCTCGCGCGGCATCGGCTTCGCCACGGCCCAAGCGTTGGCAAGAGCCGGCGCACATATCGTGGCGGTGGCACGCACGCAGGGCGGGCTCGAGGAGCTCGACGACGAGATCCGCAAGGACGGTGGCACCGCGACGCTGGTGCCGCTCAACCTCACCGATTCCGACGGCATCGCGCGGCTCGGCGCCGGCTTGCACGAACGCTACGGCAAGCTCGACATCCTCGTCGGCAATGCCGGCGTGCTCGGCCCCGCCTCGCCGCTCGGCCATATCGAGCTGAAGCCCTTCAACGACGTAATGGCCGTCAACGTCTCCGCGAACTTCCAGCTCATTCGCTGCATGGAGCCGCTGCTCAAGCAGTCCGACGCCGGCCGCGCGGTGTTCATCACCTCGGGCGCCGCCAACAAGGCCACCGCCTATGTCGGCCCCTATGCCGCCTCCAAGGCCGCGCTGGAGACGCTGGCGCGCGCCTGGGCGCAGGAGACCGCGAACACGCCCTTGCGCATCAACCTGTTCAATCCGGGTCCCATCCGCACCCGGATGCGCGCGACACTGATGCCGGGCGAAGATCCGACGACGCTGGATACGCCTGAGCAGGTCGCCGAATTCATCGTACCGATGTGCGCCCCGGACTGGACCGAGACCGGCAAATTCTACGATTACAAGACCCGCACCCTGATGAGCTTCCGCCCCCCGGCGTAATTGACTTCCCGACCTCCCCGCGATTGACTGCCGCGCTCAAGCGGCAGCAAGCCGCAGGAAAAATGGGAGGTCGCCATGGCGCCGTGGCACGATCGCGCAGGCCGTACGCGTGCGCTGGCACGTCTCTCTTTCACCATTTCAATCCTCATCGCGGCGGTGATGCTCGCGCGACCCGGCGTAGCAATCGGAGGCGGCGTCCCGACCTTCGCGGTCGATGCATCCTGGCCAAAGCCGCTGCCGAACAACTGGATCCTCGGCCAGGTCGGCGGCATCACCGTGGACTGGCAGGGACACATCTGGGTCATCCATCGCCCGCGTTCGCCTACTGATGACGAGAAAGGCGCCACCCTCAATCCGCCGCGCTCGAAATGCTGCGTGCCGGCGCCGCCCGTCCTCGAATTCGACACCGACGGCAATCTGCTGCGCTCCTGGGGCGGTTCCGGCGAAGGCTATGAATGGGTCGGCCGCGAGCATGGCATCGAGGTCGACGAGCGCGGCTTCGTCTGGATCGGCGGCAATGCCGACAACGACAACGCCATTCTGAAATTCACGCTCGACGGCAAGTTTGTCGGGCAGATCGGCAAGATCGCGCCGAGCCTCGGCAGCAACGACACGACCCAGCTCGGCAAGCCCGCCGAGACCGCGATCGACAAGGAAGCAAACGAGATCTACGTCGCCGACGGCTACGGCAATCGCCGCGTCATCGTGTTCGATGCGAGCACGCTCGCCTACAAGCGCCACTGGGGCGCCTACGGCAACAAGCCGAACGACGACAAGCAGGCGCCTTACGATCCCAAGGCGCCGGTTGCCCAACAATTCGGCAACCCGGTCCACTGCGTGAAGCTTGCCAATGACGGGCTCGTTTATGTCTGCGACCGCATCAACAACCGTACCCAGGTGTTCAGGAAGGACGGCAGCTTCGTGAAGGGGTTCTTCTTCGAGAAGAACACGCTCGGCAACGGCGCGGTCTGGGACATCGCGATCTGGCCCGATGCGAAGCAGACTTATCTGCTCAGCGCCGATGGCGAGAACAACGAGATCCGGGTCATCAACCGCGATGACGGCCGCGTGGTCGGCAGCTTCGGTCGCAATGGCCGGAATGCCGGGCAATTCCACTGGGTGCATGCCATGGGGATCGATGCCAAGGGTAACGTCTATACCGCCGAGGTCGACACCGGAAAGCGCATCCAGAAATTCCAGCTGACCTCGGGCGCGCTCAAATAGACCGCGGCAGAGCTTGTCCAAAAGTTGACCCGGATGACGCTTGGACGCAGCGCCATCCGGCTTTAGGCGCATTGCCGCAGACCGCAGGACACGGTAAGCGGGAAACCAGCCGGAACAAGGCTCCGCCCAAGAGAGCCGTCCGGATATTTGACAATGGAGGAAACCTTTTATGACGACGACGCTCGCGCGCCGCTATGCGGCCCTTCTGGCCTGTGCCGCCTTCGGTTTTGCAACATCCGCTTACGCACAGGACAAGACTGTCACGATCGGCGTGCTCAACGACATGTCGAGCCTCTACGCCGATATCGGCGGCCCCAATGCGGTGGTGGCGATCAAGATGGCAGTCGAGGATTCCGGCCTCCTCGCCAAGGGCTGGAAGATCGAGGTCATCAGCGGCGATCACCAGAACAAGCCGGACGTCGGCGTCAACATCGCGCGCCAGTGGATCGACACCCAGAAGGTCGATGTTATCGCCGATACCCCGAACTCGGGCGTGGCGCTGGCCGTGAGCAACGTCGTCAAGGAAAAGAACGCCGTCCTGCTCAACAATGGCGGCGCCAGCGCCGATCTGACCGGCAAGGCCTGCAACGCCAACACGATCTCCTACACCTATGACACCTACATGCTTGCCAACGGCACCGGCAAGGCGCTGACCAAGGCCGGCGGCGACACCTGGTTCTTCCTGACCGCCGACTATGCCTTCGGTGCCGCACTGGAGCGCGATACGAGCGCGGTCGTCACCGCGAACGGCGGCAAGGTGCTTGGCGGCGTCAAGCATCCGCTCAATACCTCCGACTTCTCGTCCTTCCTGCTGCAGGCGCAGAACTCGAAGGCGAAGATCGTCGGTCTCGCCAATGCCGGCGGCGACACCACCAACGCGATCAAGCAGGCGGCCGAGTTCGGCATCGTCGAAGGCGGCCAGAAGCTCGCAGCCCTCCTGCTGTTCATCAACGACGTTCACTCGCTCGGCCTGAAGACCGCGCACGGCCTGACCTTCACCGAGTCCTTCTATTGGGACCTCAACGACAACACGCGCGCCTGGTCCAAGCGCTTCCAGGAAAAGGTGAGCAATCATGCGATGCCGTCGATGACCCAAGCCGGCAACTATGCCGCCGTGCTGCATTACCTGAAGGCGCTGGACGCCCTCGGCGGCAACCCGCATGACGGCGCCAAGGTCGTCGCCAAGATGAAGGAAATCCCGACCGACGATCCGCTGTTCGGCAAGGGCCCCCTGCGCATCGACGGACGCCGCATCATCCCGGCCTATCTGTTCGAGGTGAAGAAGCCGGAAGAGTCGAAGGGGCCGTGGGACTATTACAAACTGGTCGCGACCATTTCAGCGGAAGATGCGGCCAAGCCGCTCAAGGACAGCGAGTGCCCGCTGGTCAAGAAGTAAGTCGACGCTGCCGTAGGGTGGGCATAGGCGCCTAAGCACCGTGCCCACCATCTCTTCGCGGCCTCACGAAATTGGTGGGCACGCTTCGCTTTGCCCCCCTACGAGACCGCCTTCGTCGCAGCCAGCGTCCGCGTCGCAATGACCACACACGCCACCATCAGCACGGCCGCCAGCAGGAACGGCGCCCCGGGAAGATGCAGCGGCGTGGTGCTGCCGATGAAATACGAGAACGTCAGGGTGAACAGGAACGGGCCGACGAGCTGCGCCACGCTCTGCACGCTTGAGCTCGCGCCCTGCAACTGGCCCTGCTGATCGGGCGCGACCAGCCGCGTCATCAGCGATTGCATCGCGGCGCCCGAGACGCCCCACAGCGACATCACGGGGATGCCAAGCCAGAACAACGGTCCGGTCGGCGCGCTGCCGAAAATCGCAAAGCCGATCGCGCCGCAGCACAAGCCCATCAGCAGCGCATTTCGCTCGCCGAGCACGCTCACGATCGGGCCGATGGCGAGCCCCTGCACCACCATGGCGCAGATGCCGACCATTGCCAGCGTCAGTCCCACGGTCTTTGAATCCCAACCGTAGCGGTAGGTCGCATAGAGCACGAAAGTCGACGGCAACACGACATGCGCGACCTGCGCGATGAAGTTGACGACCGACAACCCGGCCAGCACCACGTTGGAGCGCAGCAAATGCAGCGCCCCGATCGGATTGGCCTTCGTCCAGCGGAACGGTGCGCGCCTCTCGGGCGCCAGCGATTCCGGCAGGATCAGGAGCCCATAGAGCGCATTGGCAAAGCTCAAGGCCGCCGAGGCCCAGAACGGCAGGCGCGGATCGATATCGCCGAGCAGGCCACCCAGCGCCGGGCCCAGAATGAAACCGGCGCCGAAGGCCGCGCCGATCTTGCCGAACACCGCCGCGCGCCGCTCCGGCGCCGTGATATCGGCGATATAGGCAAAAGCGGTCGAGATGCTCGCCGAGGTGATGCCGGAGATCACGCGGCCGATGAACAGCCAGACCAGCGACGGCGCAAGCGCCATCAGCACATAATCGGCCGCGAGCCCGAAATTGGACAGCAGCACCACCGGACGTCGCCCAAAGCGATCCGACAGTGCGCCGAGCACCGGCGAGAACACGAATTGCATCAGCGCCCAGGCGGTGCCGAACAGGCCGAATATCCGCGCTGCATGCGCGGTGTCATTGTCGACAAAGCTCTCGATGAGCTTCGGCAGGATCGGCATGATCACACCGAGCGCGAGCATGTCGAGCAGGATGGTGACGAAGATGAAGGCGACGGCGCCGCGCCGGACCGGCGCGGCATGTGGTGCGATGGCCTCGCTCGGCCCGTCGCTCACGACAATCGCTTGCGCTTATGCGCGAACGGATTGGCCTTCTCACGCAGAGTGATGCGCACCGGCGTGCCCGGCAGCTCGAAGGTTTCGCGCAGGGAGTTGGTGAGATAGCGCAGATAGGACTGCGGGATCGCGTCTGCGCGCGAGCAGAACAGCACGAAGCTCGGCGGGCGCGCCTTGGTCTGGGTGATGTAGTTGAGCTTGAGCCTGCGGCCGGACACGGCGGGCGGCGGATTGGCCTGGATCGCCTGCTCGAACCAGCGGTTCAATGCCGAGGTCGGCACGCGCCTGTTCCAGATCGCGTAGGCGTCCTGGATCGCCTGCATCAGGCGATCGATGCCCTCGCCCATCAAGCCGGAGACGGCGACGATCGGCACACCCTTGACCTGCGGCAGCCAATGGTCGGCGTCACGACGGAGGCCGGAAATGGCCCCGCCGCCCTTGGTCTCCATCAGGTCCCATTTGTTGACCGCGAGCACGACCGCGCGGCCCTCGCGCTCGATCAGATCGGCAATGCGCAGATCCTGCTCCTCGAAGCGGTTCTGCGCGTCCATCATCAGCACGACGACTTCGGCAAAGCGCACGGCGCGCAGCGCATCCGCGACCGAGAGCTTTTCCAGCTTCTCCTCGATGCGCGACCTGCGGCGCAGCCCGGCGGTGTCGAACACGCGGAATTCGCGGCCATTCCAGTTGATCTCGACCGCGATGGAATCGCGCGTGGTGCCGGCCTCCGGGCTCGTCAGCAGGCGCTCCTCGCCGAGCAGATGATTGATCAGTGTCGACTTGCCGGCATTGGGCCGGCCGACGATCGCAACCCTGATCGGGCGCGTGGCCGCCTCTTCCTCGGACAGCGGCTCGTCGTCCTCGACCTCATCCTCCTCGATGGGCTCCGGCATCAGCCCGCTCAGGGCGTCATAGAGCTCGCCCATGCCCTCGCCGTGCTCGGCCGATATCTGGATGGGATCGCCGAGGCCCAGCGCAAAGGCCTCCATCGCGCCGGCATCGCCGTGCTTGCCCTCGCTCTTGTTGGCGACCAGCAGCACCGGCTTGTTGGCGCGGCGGGCGAAATCGGCAAAGGCGCGGTCGGTCGGCGTCAGGCCGACGCGGGCATCGATCACGAAGAACAGCGCGTCGGCCTGCGCAATCGCGGTTTCGGTCTGCTCCTGCATCCGCGCGGTGAGCGAGCCCCTGGCACCCTCGTCGAGCCCGGCAGTATCGATCACCGTGAACTGGAGGTCGCCGAGCTTGGCATCGCCTTCGCGGCGGTCGCGGGTGACGCCGGGCAGATCATCGACGAGCGCAAGCTTCTGTCCAACCAGGCGGTTGAACAGCGTCGATTTGCCGACATTGGGCCGGCCGATGATGGCGATCGTGAAGGACATCGGTCATTCGTGCGCTGTGGGGGCTGCGCCTGTCAATGCAATGAAACAATCAGCGCGAGAAGCTGCCGCTTGGCAGCGGAGCCGGGAAGCCCCCTTGGGACTGCTGCTGCGTGGTCTGGGCCGATTGCGCCGGCTGCTGGGTGGACTGATCGGGCGGCGGCGCAGTGGTGCGCTTGCGCACGATCTTCTGCTTCGGCGGCGGGGCGGCGGCGGGCGGCGCCTCGGCAGGCTGGGCCTCGCCATCGACCTCGCCGGCCGGCGCCTCTGCCGGCGCGGCAGCGGCCGCGGCCGGCTGCTTGGTCTTCTTCCCCTTGGCGGACTTTGATGGCGGAGCCGGCTCAGGCGGCGGCGCTGCGGGCGCAGCCGCAACGGCCGCGTTCGGATCCTGCAGCTGTTGTTGCTGCGCGCCCTTGTACATGTCCCGCGGCACGCCCTGCTCGAGGCCCGGCACGCCCTCAGGGAAGACCGGCTTGCGATCGCCCGGCAGCTTCTTCTTGGTATCGAGGAAATCCAGCATATCGGCCGGATCAAACCCGCCGCTGGAGCAGCCGCCCAACAGGCCCGTGAAGGCGATCAGGACGGCGGCTGCGATCAAACGTGGGGTGCGGCGCATATCGATATCTCGTCTAAGCTCTCAGGCCGTCAGCTCTTCGCAACAGGCGGCAGCAAGGCCTGAAGCGCCTCGGCGCGCGAGCGCAGGCCCGGCGGCGTTTCGCCGTCCTCCGCGATCGCGTCGAGCCATTTGCGGGCCGCAGTTGTGTCGCCATTACGCCAGGCCGACAGCGCCAGCATCTCGCGGGCGCTGTGGCGGAAGGTCGACCCGGCCGCAGCCGAGGCCTCCAGCCGCTGCTGCATGTCGGCGTAGCTTGCACTGTCGAGCAGCAGCCCGGCGGCGCGAATCCGCGCGAGATCCCGCCACTCGGCGCTCACGCTGCCATCGGCGGCGATGTCGTCATAAATCTTGGCGGCGGCCTTAGGGTCGCGGCTCACCGCCTCGGCCGCGGCACGCAGCCGCGCCAGCGTGCGATAGCCCGAAGGCGCCTTGGCGGCGAGCTCGGTGAAGGCCTTCTCGGCCTCCGCATGCTTGTCCTGCTCGGACAGCTCGACGGCCTTTTCGAAGAGAGCTCCGGCCTCGGCAGCCTTCTTGGCCTCCAGGTACTGGTAGGCCCGCCAGCCGCCTACGGCTGCCACGATCAGCACCATCAGGGCGATGAAGTAGATCGAATATCTATCCCACAGCTTCTTGAGCTGTTCGCGACGTACTTCCTCGTCGACTTCGTCAAATAATTCAGACACTTATGCTAATCCCATGCCCGGTCGGGAGCGCGCGCCATATCGTTCGCGTCGGAAATCCCGTCCCCGCGTGGCGGCGGCGTACCCTATCGATATGGCGGTGGCAAGGCAAAGCGAGCCCGATCAAGGCGTTAACCCAAGGCCTCGGACCGACTTGGCGGGCGCATGCCCGGCTCAGGTTCCCGTCAACTGCTCCCGCAACTGGCGCTTCAGCACCTTGCCATTGGCGTTGCGCGGCAGCGGCTCGGCCGTGATCGCCATCGTCTCCGGCACCTTGTAGTCGGACAGCCGCTCGGCGCACCACGCCCGCAGATCGTCGCCGGCAACCGGCACCCGCGTCACCACCACGGCGTGGACGCGCTCGCCCAGCACCGGGCAAGGCTTCGCAATGATCGCGCTCTCGACCACGGCGGGGTGGCCGGCCAGCACGGATTCGACCTCGGCGGAATAGATCTTCAGGCCGCCGCGGTTGATCATGTCCTTCTGCCGGTCGAACACACGGACAAAGCCGTCCGCATCGATTGAGCCGAGATCGCCGGAATGCCAGAAGCCGCTGGTGAAGCTCTCCGCCGTTGCCTTCGGATTGCTCCAGTAACCCTTGATCACGGAGGCGCTCTGGATCCAGAGCTCGCCAATCTCGCCGCGCGGCAACTCGCGCCCGTCCGCGCCCATCGCGACGATCCGAGCGCCAGGGCACGGCAGGCCGACGCTGTCGATATAGCTTTCCGTCAGCGCCCCCGGCATGATCGTCGAGGGCGACGTCGTCTCAGTGGAGCCATAGCAGTTCATCAGCTTCAGGCCGGGAATCGTCGCCTTGAGCTTTTCGATCGTCGCGACCGGCATCGGCGCGCCGCCGAAGCCGCCGATCCGCCAGCTCGAAAGATCATAACTGTCGAAATCGGGCTGGAGCAGGCAGAGATTGTACATCGCGGGCACCATCACCGTGTAGGTGACGCGCTCGCGCGCGGCGAGCTTGAGATAATCCGCCGCCTTGAACTCCGGCATGATGATCAGCGTGCCGGCGCAACGGATCATGGTGGTGATGTTGGCGACGACACCGGTGACGTGGCCGAGCGGCACCGCCGCGATCGAACGATCCGCCGCCGTCAATTCCAGGCACGACACGAAGACCATCGAGGAATGGATGATGTTGCAATGGGCGAGCATCGCGCCCTTCGGCTTGCCGGTCGTGCCCGAGGTGTAGAGGATCATCGCGGTATCCTCCTCGGCGACGTCGACTGGCGCAGGTGCCGGCGCATTGTCCGTGAACACAGCGAAGCGCGAGCGCTGCGGGTCATCGTCGATCGCGATGCGATCGACGACATCAGGGACATCCCGCGCCTCAGGCAGGCGATCGGCAAGCGCGGCTTCGTGAATCAGGATCTTGGCGCCGCAATCGGTGAGCACATAGGCGATCTCGGGCTTCTGCTGGCGCGTGCTGAGCAGCACCGTCACCAGTCCCTCATGCGCGGCGGCAAACAGGACCAGCGGAAATTCGATGCGGTTGCCAAGCAGGATCGCGACACGGTCGCCGCGCTTGAGGCCGAGCTTGCGAAAGCCCGCCGCGATCCGCGCGGCCCGGTCCACGACCTGCCGCCAGCTCAGCCGGACATTGCCGCAGATCAGTGCTTCGCCGTCGGGATTGCGCGCGCAGGCCTCCGCAATCATCGCCCAGACACTGCCCGGCCGCTCCGGGAAAGCCGGCACGACGCGGTCGCCGAAGCGCGACTCGAGCCGCATGGGCGGAACTGCGTGCTGCGACCAGTCCATGCGCCCCTCGTCAGCTCTTCTTCATCCCGTAGACGTGCTCCGGGCCCGGGAAGGCACGGCTCTTCACATCGCGCGCATATCCCGCGATGGCTTCCTCGATCGCCGGCCCCAGATTGCCATAGCGGCGCACGAATTTCGGCGACCGCGGCGACAGACCGAGCATATCCTCCAGCACCAAAATCTGGCCGTCGCAGGCTGAGCTCGCGCCAATGCCGATGGTCGGAATGGCGACCGATTGCGTGATCTTGCGCGCCAGCGGCTCGGCGACCGCCTCGATCACGATCGAGAAGGCCCCCGCCTCTGCGATCGCCCTGGCGTCGTTCTCGATCGGAGCCCAGTTCGTCTCCTCGCGGCCCTGTGCGCGGAACGAGCCGAGCGTGTTGATCGACTGTGGCGTCAGCCCGATATGGCCCATCACGGGAATGCCCCGTTCGCAGAGAAACGCCACCGTCTCCGCCATCCGCGCGCCGCCCTCGAGCTTGACCGCGCCGCACTGCGTTTCCTTCATGATCCGGACCGCCGACTGGAAGGCCTGCTCCTTCGAGCCTTCGTAGGAGCCGAACGGCATGTCGACGACGACGAGCGCCTGCCGGGAGCCGCGCATCACCGCGCAGCCCTGCAGGATCATCATGTCGAGCGTCACGGGCACCGTGGTCTCGAAGCCATGCATGACATTGCCGAGGGAATCGCCGACCAGGATCGCGTCGCAGTGCTTGTCGACCAGCGCGGCGGTGTGCGCGTGATAGGAGGTCAGCATCACGATCGGTTCGCCATTCTTGCGAACGCGAAGGTCGGGCGCGGTCTTGCGCTTGATGGCGGATTGGATGGACATTGTCAGGACCCCATGACAGGCACACCGATCACGACCGGGTGGAACGCGAAGGCAAGCGCGACGTAGGCGACGATCCCGACCGCAACCGCGATCAGGTCGTTGGTGGCGCCACCAACCGGGATCGGCGGCGCGCCGCTATCGGTGCGATGCTTCAGCGAAATGCGGTCATACACGCCCCAGCCGAGGAACGAGCCGAACAGAATGATGGAACCGAGATCGCCGTTCGCCAACAGATGCGCCGCGGCCCACAGCTTGACGCCGGCCAGCATCGGATGCTTCAGCGTCGCATAGA
The DNA here is from genome assembly GCF_001641695.1 of Bradyrhizobium neotropicale. Lineage (GTDB taxonomy): Bacteria > Pseudomonadota > Alphaproteobacteria > Rhizobiales > Xanthobacteraceae > Bradyrhizobium > Bradyrhizobium neotropicale. Next base: position 17,519 of record NZ_LSEF01000034.1, on the reverse strand, counting down.
TGCGACCGCGAATGTAGGACGCGACCACCAGAATGACCGCAGGCAACATCAGCGCGACGGTGATGTGCTTCAGCGCCTTCGGCGGATACCACACGTCGATCCAGCCGGTTGCGCGATAGTGGCCAAAGCCCCACACGATCAGCGCCAGGCCCGCCAGCGACACCACCGAATAGAGGATCTTGTAGGTCCCCTCGCCCAGTGTTGCGATCGCCTGCGCCCGCGCCTTGCGTTTCGTGGTGAACACATGGGCCGCAAAAAACAGCACGAGCCCCAGGATCATGACCAGCAGACCCACGACGTCCTCCCCTTAAGCTAGCGCCCCCGCTCATGGCGTACCATTGATCGGCCGCTGATCGCAACTGATGCCCCTCATGGTGAGGAGGCGCGAAGCGCCGCCTCGAACCATAGAGGCCGGGATGGCACCTTGGCCTTCATCCTTCGAGACGCTTGCTTCGCAAGCCCCTCAGGATGAGGGGATGGAGCAATCTTTGCGGCTACCTTCCAGGCCCCCGATTATCGACATATCGGATCGCGATCGGCCGCCCGGCAAGTGCGCCGCCGAGACCACTCGTGAATTTCAGTGGCAGACATGCGTTCAGCGACGCATTGATCGCGTTGAGATAGCTCGTCCTTGTGTCGGCCGGGACGCCCGCGGTCGCAAAGGTCAGGCGCGGCGGGCCGATCAGGCCGCCCGCCTTGTTGAAGCTGAAGCGCACCGACATCTGCATGCCCGCGCGCACGTCGTTGGTCGGCGGCGACCAGCAGGACCTAAGCTCGGCAAAGAGGTCGCCGATCGTATCGAGGTCGTGATCCGGCCTCGCGTACTTGGCGCGATCGGCCTCGGACGGCACGCTCTCGACCGTGAGCTGGAGATTTTCGCCGTAGGGATAGTAGATCTCGGGAATGCAGGGCCCGTGCTCGAGCACGCTGCAAAAGGACGGCGTGCAGGGACGGTTGTCGAGCACGCTGCACGGCTCGTGCGAGAATGGAATCGGATTGATCTGGCGGCGTCTGGCGTCGGCGGGAAGCGTCGATATCGCCAGCAGGAAAAGAACAATAATACCGCGCCACATGACATGAGCTCGCAATGCCACCCATGCGAAAGTGGCATCGGCCCTGAACACGTCAAGCCCGCGCGTGTTCACATGCTCGCGCTTAAACGGGGATTGGGGCCCTACCCCTACCCCTACCCCTTCTTCTTCACGTCCTTGACGTTGGCGAACTCGATGCCCTCGGCGCGCTCTTTGGTATAGCCGAGATAGAACTCGTTCCTGGCCAGATACACGGGGTCGCCGTCGACATCGTCCGCAATGCTCGAGGTATTGGCGGCGAGGAACGTGTCGAGCTTCTTGCGGTCATCCGAAGAGACCCAGCGTGCGAGCTGGAACTCGCTCACCTCGAACTCGACCGGCAGTGCATATTCGGCCTCCAGCCGCGCCTTGAGCACGTCGAGCTGCAGCGCGCCGACCACGCCGACCAGGGCAGGCGCGCCGTCGCGCGGGCGAAACACCTGCACGACCCCCTCTTCCGACATCTGCTGCAGCGCTTCCTTCAGCTTCTTCGCCTTCATCGCGTCGGTGAGACGGACGCGGCGGACGATTTCCGGCGCGAAGCTCGGCACGCCGACGAAGGTGAAATCCTCGCCTTCGGTCAGGGTGTCGCCGATGCGCAAGGTGCCGTGATTGGGAATGCCGACGACGTCGCCGGCAAAGGCTTCGTCCGCTACCGAGCGGTCCTGCGCGAAGAAGAATTGCGGGCTCGAGAGCGGCATGCTCTTGCCGGTGCGCACCAGCTTGGCCTTCATGCCGCGGCTGAGCTTGCCGGAGCACAGCCGCGCAAAGGCGATGCGGTCGCGATGGTTCGGATCCATGTTCGCCTGGATCTTGAACACGAAGGCGCTCATGCGCGGATCGGTTGCCTCGACCTTGCGCTGGTTGCTCTCCTGCGCGCGCGGCTCGGGCGCGAACTTTCCGAGCCCCTCCAGGAGGTCGCCGACGCCGAAATTGCGCAGCGCGCTGCCGAAATAGACCGGCGTCAGATGGCCCTCGCGAAACGCCCCAAGCTCGAACGGCTTGGAGGCCTCGGTGACGAGCTCCAGCTCGTCCTTCACGGCTGATACGTCGAGATTCGCGTTAAGCTTTGCGAGCTCCGCGATCTCGATCTGCTGCGCCGCGCCAGTCTTGGCGCCGCCGCCTTCGAGCAGGCGCACGCCGCCATTGACGACGTCATAGGTGCCGAGGAAGTCACGGCCGCGGCCGACCGGCCAGGTCATCGGCGTGGTATCGAGCGCGAGCGTCTTCTCGATCTCGTCGAGCAGCTCGAAGACGTCGCGGCTCTCGCGGTCCATCTTGTTGATGAAGGTGATGATCGGGATGTCGCGCAGGCGGCAGACCTCGAACAGCTTTCGCGTCCGCGCCTCGATGCCCTTCGCCGCGTCGATCACCATCACGGCGGAGTCCACCGCGGTCAGTGTCCGATAGGTATCTTCCGAAAAGTCCTCGTGGCCCGGCGTGTCCAGGAGGTTGAACACGAGCCCCTCGAATTCGAAGGTCATCACGGAGGTGACGACCGAGATGCCGCGCTCGCGCTCGATCTTCATCCAGTCCGAGCGCGTGTTCCGTCGTTCGCCCTTGGCCTTGACCTGGCCGGCAAGATTGATGGCGCCGCCGAACAGCAGCAGCTTCTCGGTCAGCGTGGTCTTGCCCGCGTCCGGGTGGGAGATGATCGCAAAGGTGCGCCGCCGCGCCACTTCGGCGGCAAGCGGGGAACGGGCCGGCGATTCGGCTGGAGTGGCGATGTCGGACATGGCGGGAGCGTTTGGCAGGGAAAACGGGCCTGATCAAGCCTCATTTGGTGATTGCAGAGCCGTCTGACCAGCCCCATATCGGCCCTGGGAAGGACGACCTTTCGCCGATCAGCCACATCAGCCGCGGGGACGACCCTGCCTTGAACGGAGGGTCGTCATGGCCTGGACCATATTGTTCATCGCCGGTCTTTTGGAGGTCGCCTGGGCGATCGGGCTGAAATACACCGAGGGTTTCACCAAGCTCGTTCCGTCGGTCCTTACGCTCGCAGCCATGGCCGGAAGCGTCATCCTGCTCGGCCTCGCCCTCAAATCGCTGCCGATCGGAACCGCCTACGCGGTCTGGACCGGGATCGGCGCGGTTGGCACCGCGACATTGGGAATCATCCTGTTCGGCGAGCCGGCCGCCGCATTTCGCCTCGCCAGCATCGGACTGATCGTCGCAGGGATCGTCGGGCTGAAGCTCGTCACTTGAAAATCTGGACCGCCCACCAGCTGAGCGCCGCAACGATCGCGGACGCCGGGATCGTGATCACCCAGGCGTAGACAATCGAGCTTGCGACGTTCCAGCGCACCGCCGAGACACGTCGCGCGGCGCCGACGCCGACGATCGCTCCGGTGATGGTGTGGGTGGTCGAAACGGGGACGCCGAGGAAGGTCGCCATGAACAGGGTCGCGGCACCGCCGGTCTCGGCGCAAAAGCCCTGCATCGGCGTCAGCTTGGTGATGCGCAGGCCCATGGTGCGCACGATGCGCCAGCCCCCCATCAGCGTGCCCAGCGCCATCGCCGCCTGGCAGGACAGCACCACCCAGAACGGCACGTAGAATTCGCCGTCGTGGCGGCCCTGCGAAAAGAGCAGCACGGCGATGATGCCCATGGTCTTCTGCGCGTCATTGCCGCCATGGCCGAGCGAATAGAGCGAGGCGGAGGCGAATTGCAGGATGCGGAAGGCGCGATCGACCGCGAACGGTGTCGAGCGCACCGACGCCCAGGACACGATCGCAACCAGCATCATCGCAAGCAGGAAGCCGATCAGCGGCGACAGCACGATTGCCAGCACGGTCTTGGACAAGCCGCTCCACACCGCCGCCGAGATTCCCGCTTTGGCCATGCCGCCACCGACGAGGCCGCCGATCAGGGCATGCGACGACGAGGACGGGATGCCGAGCGCCCAGGTGACGAGGTTCCAGACGATGGCGCCGACGAGGGCCGCGAAGATCACCTGGGCATCGACGATCGAGGGATCGATGATGCCGGTGCCGACGGTCTGGGCGACGTGCAGGCCGAACACCATGAACGCCACGAAGTTGAAGAAGGCGGCCCACAGCACGGCAAATTGCGGCCGCAACACGCGGGTCGAGACGATGGTCGCGATCGAATTGGCGGCATCGTGCAGGCCGTTCAGGAAGTCGAACAGCAGCGCGACAGCGATCAGTCCGACCAGAACGGGAAGACCCAAAGCGAGATCCACGGCGCCTAGACCTGCTCGATGACGATGCTGTTGATCTCGTTCGCGACGTCGTCGAAGCGGTCCGCGACTTTTTCGAGGTGGTCGTAGATCTCGCCGCCGACGATGAAGTCCATTGCGTTGCCGTCGCGGTGCTTCAGGAACAGTTCCTTCATCCCGATGTCGTGGAGGTCGTCGACACGGCCCTCCAATTTGGTCAGCTCTTCCGTGATAGCCGTCAGCATCGCAACGTTCGGACCGATCGATTGCAGCAGCGGCAGCGCGCGCCCGACCAGATTGGCACATTCGACCACGAGGCCGCCGATCTCGCGCATCGGCGGCTCGAAATCGCGGACCTCAAACAGTATCACCGCTTTCGCCGTCTGCTGCATCTGGTCGATGGCATCGTCCATCGACGTAATGAGGTTCTTGATGTCGCCGCGGTCGAACGGGGTGATGAAGGTGCGGCGAACGGCCGTCAGCACCTCACGCGTGACGTTGTCAGCCTCGTTCTCGAACTGGCTGACGCGCTGGCAATAGAGCGGTGTCTCCTCACCGCCCTTCAACACCCCCTGGAGAGCAATGGCGCCCTGGATCACGGTCTGGGCATGGCGGTCGAACAGTTCGAAAAAGCGCTCTTCCCTGGGGAGGAGAGCACGAAACCAACGCATCATGGGGATAGGCTACCGGTTGGAAATGGCCAGGCCCGAACAGGCCGTCACAAAACTGTCATAGACCATTTTCGATCCGCGCGCGTGTCACTCGCACGCCCGCGGAACCGGATCGTCCACCGCTTTCGCATCCAGGCCTAAATTATAGCCAGATCAATATCTTAGAGCGAACGACGAAGGTAATGCGCGATCTCGCCGATGACGCCGCGGCGGAAGGTGAGCACGCAGATTACGAAGATCCCGCCCTGGATCACCGTCACCCACTGGCCGAAGCTCGCCAGATATTGCTGCATGGCGATGATCACGAAGGCGCCGACCACCGGTCCGAAGATGGTGCCGAGACCGCCGACCAGCGTCATCAGCACGACTTCTCCAGACATCGACCAGTGCACGTCGGTGAGCGAGGCGTTCTGCGCCACGAACACTTTCAGCGATCCGGCAAAGCCGGCCAGCGTGCCGGACAGCACGAAAGCCAGGAACTTGTACTGGTCGGTCCGGTAGCCCAGCGAGATCGCCCGCTGCTCGTTCTCGCGGATCGACTTCAGGACCTCGCCGAAGGGCGAGTTGATGATGCGATAGATCAGCAGGAATCCGGCGAGGAAGCCGACCAGCACGACGTAATAGAGCACGGTCGGCTTCGACAGATCGAAGACGCCGAACAGGTGCCCCTGCGGAATGCCCTGGATGCCGTCCTCACCATGGGTGAACGGCGCCTGGAGGTAGATGAAGTACAGGAGCTGCGACAGCGCCAGCGTGATCATCGAGAAATAGATGCCCTGGCGGCGGATCGAGATAAAACCGGTCACGATCGAGAGCAGGAAAGCCGCGGCGACGCCGACGACGATGCCGAGCTCCGGCGGCAGCCCCCACACCTTCAGCGCATGCGCGCTGCAATAGCCGGCGGTGCCGAGGAACATCGCGTGGCCGAACGACAGCAGGCCGCCATAGCCGATCAGCAGGTTGAAGGCGCAGGCGAGCAGCGCGAAGCACAGCGCCTGCATCACGAAGAACGGATAGATGCCGGTGAACGGAACGGCGGCGAGCAGCAGCGCCATCAGCGCGAACACGATCATCTCGTCGCGCATCGCGCGCGGCGTTACCGGCAACGTATCGTCTGTCAAGGCTGTCATATCAGGCCGCCCTTCCCGTCAGTCCCGTCGGCTTCACCAGCAGCACCAGCACCATCAGCACGAACACGACGGTGTTGGAGGCCTCGGGGTAAAAATACTTGGTCAGGCCCTCGATCACGCCGAGCGCGAAACCCGTGATGATCGATCCCATGATCGATCCCATGCCGCCGATCACGACCACCGCGAACACGACGATGATGAGGTCGGCGCCCATCAGCGGCCGCACCTGGTTGATCGGCGCCGACAAGACGCCCGCGAGTGCCGCAAGGCCGACGCCGAGGCCGTAAGTGAGCGTGATCATGCGCGGCACGTTGATGCCGAAGGCACGCACCAGCGTCGGATTTTCCGTCGCTGCGCGCAGGTAAGCGCCCAGCCGCGTCTTCTCGATCAGGAACCAGGTCGCAAGGCACACGACGAGCGAGAAGATGACGACCCAGCCGCGATAGACGGGCAGGAACATGAAGCCGAGGTTCATGCCGCCTTTGAGCTGGTCCGGAATGGCATAAGGCAGGCCGGATGAGCCGAAATAGTTCTGGAACACGCCCTGCACGATCAGCGCGATGCCGAAGGTCAGAAGCAATCCGTAGAGATGGTCGAGGCCGGTCAGCCATTGCAGCATGGTCCGTTCCAGGATCATGCCGAAGATGCCGACGATGATCGGCGCGATCAGCAGCGCCCACCAATAGTTGATGCCGCCGAGGTTCAGCAGGAAATACGCGACGAACGCGCCCATCATGTAGAGCGCGCCATGGGCGAAATTGATGATGTTGAGCATGCCGAAGATCACGGCAAGCCCGAGACTGAGCAGCGCGTAGAACGAGCCGTTGATCAGTCCCACCAGTAGCTGTGCATAGAGAGCCTGCATCGATCCCGCACCCAGTCCCTTCGGCGTTCCCTCAAACTTGCCCGCAGGCCGATAGGGCCTGCGGGCCGTTAGCTTACTTCTTCAGCAGCGCGCACTTGCTTTCCGACAGCGGCGTGAAGGCCTGATCGCCCGGCACCGTGCCGACCAGCTTGTAGAAGTCCCACGGTCCCTTGGACTCGGCAGGCGTCTTCACCTCGAACAGATAGGCATTGTGGATGGTGCGGCCGTTGGGCTGGATCTCGCCCTTGCCGAACAAATCGTCTTCCGTCGGGATCGACTTCATCTTCTCGACGACCTTGGCGCCATCATGCGGGTTGCCGCCGAGCGCTTCCAGCGCCTTGAAATAGTGACGCAGGCCCGAATAGACGCCGGCCTGAACCATGGTCGGCGGCGCATTGTTCTTCATCCGACCGGCGAAGCGCTTCGAGAATGCCCGGGTCTGGTCGTTCATGTCCCAGTAGAAGGTCTCGGTGAAGTTCAGGCCCTGCGCGGTCTCGAGGCCGATCGCCTTGACGTCGGTGAGGAACAAGAGCAGTGCCGCGAGCTTCTGGCCGCCCTTCACGATGCCGAACTCGGCCGCCTGCTTGATCGAGTTCGTGGTGTCGCCGCCGGCATTGGCCAGGCCGATGATCTTGGCCTTGGAAGCCTGCGCCTGCAGCAGGAAGGACGAGAAGTCCGGCGTGTTGAGCGGGTGCTTGACCCCGCCGACGACCTTGCCGCCGTTGGCGGTAACGACCGCGGTGGTATCACGCTCCAGCGCCGCGCCGAAGGCGTAATCGGCGGTCAGAAAGAACCAGGTGTCGCCGCCGGCCTTCACCAGCGCCTGCCCGGTGGTGTGGGCGAGCATGTAGGTGTCGTAGGTCCAGTGCACGGTGTTGGGCGAGCACTGCGCGTTGGTCAGGTCCGAGGTCGCCGCGCCCGAGTTGATGTAAGCGCCGTTCTTTTCCTTCACGACGTTGTTGACGGCGAGCGCCACGCCGGAGTTCGGCACGTCGACGATGACGTCGACCTTCTCCACGTCGAACCACTGGCGTGCGATCGCGGTGCCGATGTCGGGCTTGTTCTGATGGTCGCCCGAGATGACGTCGATCTTCCAGCCCTTCGCCGTGAGGCCGGAGTCTTCGACGGCCATTTGCGCGGCCAGGGTCGAGCCGGGGCCGCCGAGATCGGCATAAAGACCGGACTGATCGGACAGCGCGCCGATCTTGACGGTCTTGTCCTGCGCGGAAGCGACGCCTGCTGCGGCGAACGTCAGCGCGGTGCTCAGCAGAAATGACGCAATCGACCTGGTCTTCATGCAACTTTCCTTTTTTGAAGTTTCTCGTTTGGCAGTTCTAGACGCCGAGATAGGTGTGGAGCTTGTCCATGTTGGCGGCAAGCTCCGAATTCGAAAATCCATCAATGATCTTGCCGTGTTCGACCACGTAATAACGGTCCGCAACGGTGGATGCGAAGCGGAAGTTCTGCTCGACCAGGAGGATCGTAAAGCCCTCCTTCTTGAGCCGCGCAATGGTGTGCCCGATTTGCTGGATGATGACCGGCGCCAATCCTTCCGTCGGCTCGTCCAGCATCAGGAAGCTTGCGCCCGTGCGCAGGATGCGCGCGATCGCGAGCATCTGCTGCTCGCCGCCGGACAGCTTGGTGCCCTGGCTGGTGAGACGTTCCTTCAGGTTCGGAAACAGATCGAATATCTGATCGAGCGGCAATCCCCCTGGCCGCACCACCGGCGGCAGCAGCAGGTTCTCGCGCACGTCGAGGCTGGAGAAGATGCCGCGTTCTTCCGGACAGAAGGCAATGCCCATGCGCGCGATCTTGTCCGAAGTCGCGCGGATGATCTCCTGATTGTTGAACTTCACCGAGCCGGTGCGCTTGCCGATGATGCCCATGATCGACTTCAGCGTGGTCGTCTTGCCGGCGCCGTTGCGCCCGAGCAAGGTGACGACCTCGCCCGCGTTCACGTCGAAATTGATCCCGTGCAGGATGTGGGACTCGCCGTACCAGGCTTCCAGGTTGCGAACCCCGAGGATGTTGCCGCCGGTTGCGGCCTTTGCCGGAGCTTCCGCGGTTGCAGTCTCAGGCATGACCGGCTCCCAGATAAGCTTCCTTGACGCGCTCGTCCTTGGTGAGATCGGCGTAATTGCCCTGCGCGAGCACCTGCCCGCGCGTCAGCACGGTGATGATATCGGAGAGATTGGCGACGACGCTCAGATTATGCTCCACCATCAGGATGGTATATTTCGCCGAAATCCGCTTGATCAGCGCCGCGATCTTGTCGATGTCCTCGTGGCCCATGCCGGCCATAGGCTCGTCCAGCAACATCATCTCCGGGTCGAGCGCGAGCGTGGTTGCGATCTCCAGTGCGCGCTTGCGCCCATAGGGCATCTCGACCGCCGGCGTATTGGCAAACTCGCTGAGGCCGACATCGTTCAACAGCTCCAGCCCGCGATTGTTGAAGCGGTTGAGCACCGACTTCGAGCGCCAGAAATCAAAGGAGCTGCCGTGCTGGCGCTGGAGCGCGACACGGACATTTTCAAGCGCGGTGAGATGCGGAAATACCGCCGAAATCTGGAACGAACGCACCAGCCCCATGCGGGCGACGTCGGCCGGCGCCATCGCGGTGATGTCCTGTCCCTTGTACAGGATTTTTCCGGCAGACGGTTTCAGGAACTTGGTGAGCAGATTAAAGCACGTCGTCTTCCCGGCCCCGTTTGGACCGATCAATGCGTGAATGCTCCCACGGCGGACTTTGAGCGCAACGTCGCGGACGGCAAAGAAGCCCGCGAACTCCTTGGTCAAGCCTTCCGTTTCGAGAATGAACTCATCGGCCAAACAGATTTCCCCCCGCCCGCACGACGCGCTGGTCGCGCGTGGCTGTCCTTTGTTGCTTCGGCTTTCCGGAGGCCTTGGAGCCCAGCCCGGAACGCCGCCTCCGGGCGCGGAATATGCCGGAGGTGACGGGGGTTAGGCAAGGCGGAAAGCTGAGCAGATCAAGGCTCCGACTGGGATACACATGCTCCCTTAGTCGGAGATGTTGATGTCGCGCCTGCCCGGCTTCCCGGTTCGCAAAGCGCCGGTCATCAAGCTGTCGTTAACGGTCTTTGGTCCGACGCGCCAGCCTTCATAGAAAATTTTCCCGCGACGAAGATCATGCGCGGGGTTTCTGTTTGCCGGGAATATTGTTTTTGGATTTCGCAAGCGCCGGTCCCTCCATCGTCAAATCGATCAGGCAGCGTGATCTTCTGAACACGTGGCTGCGACTTTATGCGCGCCAGCAGATTGCGCCGGCGATATGGGAGTACCAGCCCGCGCGGCTCGAGGAGGAGCTGTCCGACCTCATCTACTACACGGTGGATATGTCGACGCCGACGCCGCATCTGATGATCCAGAGTGAAGGCTCGCGCATCTCGCGCGCCTATGGACATACCGGCAAGGGCGTTTTCCTCGACGATTATGTCGGGCCGCGGCTCGCGCCCTTCGTGATGCCGATCTATCACGAATGCGTCGCGCGCGGACTTCCGGTCTACAGCGTTGCCGATGTCGACGACATCTATGGACGCGTCGTCGCTTATGAACGGCTGCTGCTGCCTTTCCTGACGGATGACAAGGTCAGCCATGTCATCGCGTCGCTGAAGGCGTTTTGCGAGGACGGCGGATTCGAGATCAAGAACCTGATGCGCGGAAATGACGCGCTGCCGCGTCCAAAGCTGCGCGCCGTGATCGATCGCGATCTCTATCATCGCGCGCCGGGCCGTATCGCGGCCGCGGACGTGGTCGAATTCTCCGATCAGCCCGCACCCGGCGTCGCCACCGAGATCATCGAGCTGAACTAGCCTTTGCGCGCTTTCGCGCCGACGTCCTTGGCGTAGATGTCGGGCTTGAAGCCGACCAGGAGCTTGCTGCCGACCTCGAGCACCGGTCGCTTGATCATCGATGGTTGCGCTAGCATCAATGCCAGCGCCTTCTTCTCGTTCAGGCCTTCCTTGTCGGCGTCGGGCAGCTTCTTGAACGTCGTGCCGGCGCGATTGAGCAGCGTCTCCCAACCGACCTCGTCGCTCCACTGCTTGAGCTTGTCCTTCTCCACGCCTGCGGTCTTGTAGTCGTGGAACTCGTAGGCGACGCCATGCATGTCGAGCCAGGCGCGCGCCTTCTTCATAGTGTCGCAGTTCTTGATGCCGTAGATGATGTTGGGCAAGACCCGGTCCTCGCGCATGCGTGGTGTGATGCTGTAGCCGCGGCGTTGTACGAAACTCCGGTTCGCGTCACAATATTCCGAACGAAGCTTCCGAATTCTCCAAACGGACACACCATGCACGTCACTCACGATCCCGCCGCTGCGGCATTGCCGACCATCGACTTCAACACCTTCCTCGCGGTCGACATCCGCGTCGGGACGATCGTCGATGCCAAGCCATTCCCGGAGGCGCGCAAGCCGGCCTGGCGGCTGTGGATCGACTTCGGACCTTCGATCGGCGTGAGGAAAAGCTCGGCGCAGATCACGGAAAATCATCCGCTGGAGACGCTGGTGGGACAACAGGTCGCGGCCGTCGTCAATTTTCCGCCGCGCCAGATCGGACCGGTCGTGTCCGAGGTGCTGACGCTCGGTTTTCCGGATGCGGAGGGCAAGGTCGTGCTGATGCAGCCGAGCAAGCCCGTGCCGAACGGCGGCCGGCTGTTCTAGTACCGGATTTAGGCAACCGAGCACCGGTCGCCCGGTCGCCCGTCCATTCCTCTTTGAGCCGTGCCGGCGATCGGGACGCCTTGACCAAGCGTGCCTTTGATTCTAAAATGACTGATCGATCGTTTTTTATCTTGGTGAGGGACGCCTAGCCTTATTCTGCATCTTTCTGAGGCAAAAACGATCGATCGATCATTTACTTTGCGAGCAGCCCGTGCCGAAAATCAGCGAGAAGAAACGCGAAGGCCGCCGTCAGCAGATTCTCGACGCTGCGCTCGCCTGCTTCTCCGAAAACGGCTTTCACCAGGCCGGCATGGCCGACATCGTTAAGCGGTCGGGGCTGAGCCATGGCGCGGTCTATCTGTACTTCCAGAGCAAGGACGATCTGATCGAGGCGCTCGCCGACGACCGCCATCGCCGCGAGGCGGTGCTGAACTCGGTTGCGCAAGGCTCTGGTGATCCGCTCGAAGCGCTGCATGCGCTGGTCCGCGTCTATGCGCAATGGCTCACCGATCCCGCCGGCGAATCACGGCGGCGCGTCGGAATCCATGGCTGGGCGGAAGCGCTTCGCAACCGCCGCGTCCGCACCAGTGTCGTCGAAGGCATCGATATGCCGCGCGCCCTGATCGTAGCGTTGATCGAACGCGCCCAGCACGACGGGCTCGTCAAGCGCGACCTCAACGCAGACGCGACCGCGCGCGTGCTGATCTCCATCTTCCAGGGATTTGTGCTGCAGAAATGCTGGGGCGAGGAGATCGACGTCGAGGCCTGCATGACGGCCGTCGCCGACGTGATCGAAGGCTTTCGCACGACCAAACCGGACGTCCGGCGCCGGACCAGGGCGTGAGCGATGACCTGGGTCCACGAACTGCTCGCCGGCGCCGGCGTTGGTCTTGTCGGAGGACTGGCATCCGGCTTCATGGGCGCAAGCCCGGGAGGCGGTCTCGTGATCTTCTGCGTGCTGCTGCTCGGCGCCGAGCAACACGTCGCCCAGGGCACGTCGCTGATCGCACAAATCCCTCCGACGGGTCTCGCCGGCGTGCGCCGCTACTGGCAGAGCGGCAATCGCAGCCCGCTGCAATGGATCGTCTGGATCGGCGTCGGATTTCTCGTTGGCGGCGCGAGCGGTGGCTACGCCGCGGCTGCCGTGTCCGACTCGTTCCTGCAATGGGCCTATGTCGTCTACCTCGTTGCGCTGATCGCAGCGCTGGTTCTGCGCCGCGAGCGCAAGGGCGGTAATAACGAGGGCGAGCATCAAGACGAATTGCCCTGGCTTCCCCTGCTCCTTATCGGCACGCTTGCCGGCTTTTCATCCGGCTTCATGGGTATCGGCGGCGGGCTCGCGATCACCGTCGGCCTCGCCGCCGGCCTGCGCGTGCCGCAGCATCAGGCCCAGCTCGTCAGCCTCATCTTCTCGGTGATCCCAACCAACATTCCGCCGGCCTGGATCTACTGGAGCAAGGGCCTCGTAGTCGGATGGCCCGCCATCATCGGCATCCTTGCCGGCCTCTGGGTCGGCACCGACCTCGGCGCGCGGATGGCCAATGGCGTCAGCAAATCGGTGCTGCGCCGGATGATGATCGGCTTCGTCTCGCTGATGGCGCTCTACATGACCTACAAGGCGCTGAGCTGATCTCAGGGCCGCTTGGGAATGTTCAGCCCGCGCTGCACGGCCGGACGCGCCAGCCCGCGTTCGAGCCAGGCGCCGACCGACTTGAACTGGGTGAATTCGACGAGATCGCCGGCACCGTAGAAGCCGACGAGATTGCGCACCCAGCCGAGCATGGAGATGTCGGCGATGGTGTAGTCGTCGTCCATGAACCACTGCCGGCCGCCGAGATGGGATTCCATCACGCCGAGCAGACGCTTGGACTCGCTGATGTAGCGCTCGAGCGGCCGCTTGTCCTCGAAATCCTTGCCGGCGAATTTGTGGAAGAAGCCGACCTGGCCGAACATCGGCCCGATGCCGCCCATCTGGAAATGCACCCACTGGATGGTCTGATAGCGGCGCGCCGCATCCTGCGGCAGCAGCTTGCCGGTCTTCTCCGCGAGGTATTGCAGGATCGCACCGGACTCGAACAGCGGCAGCGGCCGGCCGCCGGGACCGTTCGGGTCGAGGATCGCCGGGATCTTGCCGTTCGGATTCAGCGAGAGGAATTCAGCAGCCTTCTGATCGTCCTTGCCGAAGTCGACGAGATGGACCTCATAGGGCAGCCCGATCTCCTCCAGCATGATGGAGACCTTCACGCCATTGGGCGTCGGCAGCGAATACAGTTGAAGCAACTCGGGGTGCTTGGCCGGCCAGCGCTTGGTGATGGGAAAGGCAGACAGATCGGACATCGGGACCCCGGGTTCATTCTTGCGACGCGCCCCTAATCTAGGCGAGCCGTCGAATGGCGCAAGGTCACACGATTTTCCCGTACTGAATCTCTTTCACAGTGGTCGCAGCAAATGGCTCGTCACGTAAACGATGTCGCGTTGCGCGCGCTGCTCGATGAAGAGCTCCCCGGTGACGAGCAGGGCTGCAATGAAGACGAGCGCGAGCATCGCGGTCGCGAATTGGCTGGCATCATTCATCGCCAAAACTTCTGTCCATTCGGTTCGCAACGTGAACGCGGGGCCACCAGCCACAGTTCCTGTTTACCGCAAAGAAATTGCCATTTTTTCCCGACAAGTATCTGGTCTCCACCTGTGCCGGCAGCCTCAATAGTTGATCTCCATCCGCAAGCCACGCGGATCGATCTCGCCGCCATCGACACACTGCCTGCTGTCGCGCGCCGCAACGGCACAAGCGCAGGCGTCGATGAGATCGTCGCAGCCGATGCCGGTGCCGTGACGCTGCGTCAGCCATTTCGGCAATCGCGCGAAGCCGCGCTCCCTCAGGAGTGCGACGCGCTGCTCCCGGCCGCGCGCTGAGGTCTTCCGATCGAGCCGGACGCGGCCAGCGAGATTCCAGAAGATCAATTCGGGATGCGCCTCGCCGATCGTAGCTTGCCGCGCGGGCGTCATGACATCGTCGACCTCCCTGATCTTGTCCCTGATATTCCATAGCTGAGCCGACACGCCCCTGCCCTTGCCTTCGTGCTCCCAGTAATGCCGGTTGGCCGCGGCCATGTCGGGAAAGGCCCAGAGGTCCCGGCGCGCACCGACAAACACGGCGGCACCGACCAGCTCGCGGGCGCGCAGGTCGCAGATCCGATAGCCCTCGGTCTTCAAGCCGATCGGCATGTCGATCATCGCCCGCGCATGCGGCATCGCGAGCAACCGCGTGAGGCCCGGTGAATAATCGAAGCCGTGATCACCGTTGTCGTCGATCCAGGCTGCGACCCAGCCGAAGCGAAATCCATCGAGGCCGAGATAGCTTGGCACGTCATTCGTCCGTCATTTGCAATTTCCACACGCGCGTCGCTTGACATCCGCAAGTTGCAGGGGTATGTCCCCCGCCCTCGCGAGCACTTCCGTTCGCGAAAGCCAACATGAACCGAGCGATGCTGTACCGCTACGAAATCCTAACCTGCATATCGAATGGCCGTCGGCCAATCGATAGCGCATGCCCGGCTCATGGGAGCGATCTTGCCTGACCGCAAGATCGACAGTCCGCTTCTCACGGACCCTCCCGAGCCTGCCGCTCCGGAGGGTTTTTTGTTGCCCGCCGCGCGGCCCGTTCGAACTTCCCGGCAAATGCCGGAACGGGAGACCCGGATCCCGGGGCTCGCGCAAACGATGCGCGTGCCCAAGCGCGCGGGGCCTGCCGGAGGGAACGAGGCGATGAGCCGGACACCGATGGCAGAGCGAACCCGAATGGTTCGCAAATGGCGGCGCGTCGACAGCGCCGCGATCGAATTTTCTTAAGTACGGTTTGCCGCGATGGGCGCGGCTCAACCGACGCTGGTGGTGAAGATGTCGGATACTTCTTCCATGGTAAAGCGGGTTCGAATCCCGCCTTTGACACGCGCACCGGGATGCGGCCTCGGAAAGGCTTGCACGCGGCCCGGCGCAGCTTCTCTCCGCAAGGAGCGACGCTGTGTTGTTGTCACTGAAAGCCGATATCGCTCGTTCCCCAGCGTGCTCATCAATGGCTGAAGCGAGTGCTTCGGCCTGGCGGTGGTGAAGATGTCTGTTACTTCGGTAGAGCGCCGTGCTGGCTTGCCAGAACGGAGGTCGCGGGCTCGTTTCCCGCCGGCTGAAATGCCGTAGCTCAGTCCGCTCACAGAGCAGAGCAGCATCGCCCGTTCCCCGCCAACCCCATCACGGTCCGTGGTGAAGATCGCTGTTACTTCGATTGATAATCGAGAGGTCGCGGGTTCGAATCCCGCCCGGTGTTCCATGCACCGGTATGTCCAGACCGAAGACATCGGTAACAGATCGTACCTAAGACATAGGTGACAACCTCGTGCCGAGCGGGTTGCCGATTGGTTGCAAGGTCATTTACTCCAGGTCGATCCCGCCGACGCGCAACGCATCCGATTTGGTGTGTTACGGCGAGACGCGTTCATGGCATGACCATTATTGCTCGGTCCGCGCTTTCGCCGTCAACCCCGCGCGGCAAAGGCCGCGCCCCTGCGGGCTTCGGGGGGGTGACGGCTCAGCGCGGCCAAGCAACTGGCCACCATGCCAAGAATGCAGGAAAGCGCGTCTCGGTCAGAGCGCCGAGGCCGTACTTGAGACATGGGTGGCGGGCTTCGGGCCGAACGGGTTGTCGAGGGGTTGCAAGGTCTTTTGCTCGAGGTCGAAGTAACCGAGATCGTAATGCATGAAGCTGACGAGCCAAATGCCGTCGTCGACTTCCTTGATGCCGAGCTTCTGGCCGGCCAGCACGGTGGAGATGTTGATCTTCTTGCGATGGAGGCAGAGGCGGCCGCAGGCGGTGATGACACCGTCGCGGTCGTGGAACGGATATGTGAGTTCCGGCAGACCATCGTAGCGGCGGGTTGAGGCTGTGTAGAGCTCTCCGGGGCACTTCATGTCGAGCGCCTCGTGGGGACGTTCAGAATTGAACTCGCGGAGGAAGGCATCGAAGCGTGCCTGCTGCTGCAAGCTGTTGAACCCCGGCGGCCGGGTGGCCTCCTTCTTCAGCGTGAGATGCATGCGCTCGTGACGGCCGTTCTGCTGCGGATGGCCCGGCTTGATGCGTTCGATCGCAATGCCGAGTCTGAGCCACCACACCGACAGCTTCGAGAGGTTGAACAGCGCGTTTGGACTGGCAAAGGGCACGCCATTGTCGGAGCGGATGGCAAAGGGCAGACCGCGCTCGCGGAACAGCCGTTCAAAGGCAGTAATGGCAGGATCTTCCCGCGTGGAATCCAGCGCTTCACAGAGCAGCAGGAAGCGCGAGGCATGGTCGGTGACGGTCAGCGGATAGCAGTATCGGCCATTGCCGAGCTTGAACTCGCCCTTGAAGTCGGCACACCACAGATCGTTGGCAAGCGTGCCCTGCGACAGCGGCGTGCCGTGCGCGCGGTGGCGCGGCACGCAGCCGCGCTTGACCAGGCCATGGCGGTCGAGGATCGCATGGATGGTGCTTTTGGCCGGCACCCGGACGTCGCCGTCGAGCCGTCGCACCAGGAGCTCGCGGATCTTGCGGGCGCCCCAGTGTGGCTTCTCGCCCTTCAGCCGAACGATCAGGGTCTCGACCTGCTGCGGGAGCTGGTTGGCGTAACGGATCGGCCGCCTGGAGCGGTCGCTTAACGCTTCAAGCCCGTGCTCCTTGTAACGATCGAAAATCTTGTAGCCAGTTTTGCGGGAGATGCCGAACTCCCGGCAGACCTCGGCCATGGCTTCTCCATCCAGAAGCCGGGCGACAAAGCGAAGGCGCTCTTCCATTACCGAACTCGCTTTCCACGGCATCCACACCTCCCGCAGAACAAAAGCGGAAAGTGTAACCCATGTGTCCGGTACGTTCTGTCACCTATGTCTCGGGCCGCTCA
>NZ_LSEF01000033.1 GCF_001641695.1 Bradyrhizobium neotropicale | reverse complement strand
GGCCCAGCTTGTGGATAGCTGAATATTTAAGGTGCTGCGCTTCAGGCTGATGGTGAAAACGAGGTCCGTGGTGACGGCCTCAAGCATCAGGAGAAGCGCAGCATGGACCATTTTGCCGGACTGGACGTATCGGTCAAGGAGACGAGTGTCTGCATTTTGGATGATACGGGCAAGATCTTGAAGGAAGTGAAGGTGGCGAGTGAGCCCCAAGCGCTTCTGAAGGTTCTGGGGAATCCCGCCTACCGCTTCAAGCGGATCGGACTGGAAGCCGGGCCGTTATCGCAATGGCTGTTCAGCGCTCTCGCCGAAGCCGAGTTACCAGTGATCTGTGTGGAGACTCGGCACATGCAGGCGGTGCTGAAGGCGCAGATCAACAAGACCGACCGCAATGACGCGCGCGGCATCGCTCAGATGATGCGGGTGGGAGTGTATCGCCCGGTGCATGTGAAGACGCTACGCAGCCAGAAACTGCGTATGCTGCTAACCCATCGCAAGCTATTGCAGTCGAAGGCCATCGCCATCGAGAACGATCTGCGAGGGACTTTGCGTAACTTCGGCCTCAAGGTGGGCATAGTCGGAATGGTGAGGTTCGAGGCCCGCATCCAGGAGCTTGTCGAGACTATTCCCGACTTGGCGATCCTGGTGGAACCGCTGCTCGTCGTGCGGCGGGCGCTACGCGAACAGATCATCATCCTGCACCGCCGCTTGCTGGCCATCGTGCGCGACGACGAGGTGTGCCGGCGCCTGATGACGACCCCCGGTGTCGGCCCGGTGGTGGCGCTGACCTATCGCGCGACCGTCGATGTGCCAGCCCGATTCCGAAAATCCAAGTCGGTCGGGGCAGTGTTTGGGCTGACGAGCTCCAGATATCAATCAGGCGAGATCGATTGGAGCGGCAGGATATCGCGCTGCGGGGATGAGATGATGCGGGTGATGCTCTACGAAGCAGCGCAGAGCATGTTGCATTCGAAGAAATGGTCCTGGCTCAAGGCCTGGGCCATGCAGATCGCCAGGCGTCGCGGAATGAAGAAGGCGATCGTGGCCCTGGCCCGTCGGCTGGCCGTCATCATGCACCGCATATGGGTCGATGGCACCGAGTTCCGGTGGACCCGGGAGCCAACCGCGACAGCAGCATGAAAACCGTTCAGGATCAAAGCCGATAGGAGGAAACTCGAGATCCACCCAGCAGTGGAAAGATGTCCCTCGCGGGACGATGGATGAGGTGAGTTCGCATGTCCGCTTGAACCTGTCGTTCAAACTAACGACAAGGCCGCGCAAAAGATTGTTCTACTTCGTCCTCGAATCCCATGATGGAAGGGCCCTGGTGCCGATTCCGAAGAGAAGCGCGAGCCCGTGAGCGACATCGACACTGCAGTGGCGGATAGTCTGAAAGTGCTTGACCTCAAACGGCCGATTAGAGAAGCGGACATCGCTGGAGGTCGCCGAAGGGCCACTTCCGGACTCATGCACCGCAGTAAGTGATCGGCGTCGGTTAGTTCGTCGAAGGGGGAGTTACCGCGCCCGCGCTTACAGATGGAGCAGCCGCTCGGCGTTACCGTGGGCGATCTTCGCGCGGTCGCCCTCGCTGATCGGCGCACTGCGCAGGAACGCGATCGCTGTGCGCAAATCCTCGAAGGGATAGTCTGCGGCAAAGAGGATGTGGTCCGAGCCCAGAGCGAGCAACGCGCAAAGCGTCGCAGACTCCACTAGTCGTGATCGTGTGTCAAAAATTGTACGTCGAATAACAGAGCGCGTAGTGGTTTGGTCCAATTTGGAACAACAAAGGAGTCTGAATTGCTGCAAGCACTGGTTCCATCGTAATGCGTACAGCGAGCCAAGAAATGGTCACAAGAATACAGCGAATGCTCAAACGTTTGCCGACGCATGTTGCCGACATCAAGGAAAATCCCCGATGGTTGCCGATGTTTGCGCTGGGGCGCGTGATGCTGTTCCGCAACCTCGCATGGAAGTTGACCGCTCCGCCCGAACACATCGATCTCACGAACACGCTTTTCCCGGAACTTGAGGTCGAGCATGTGACGGAGCAGTTGCGGCGAGACGGGCTGTTTCAGGGCGTCAGGCTTTCAACAGACATTACGTCGGAGATCTCTTCCTTTGCCCGACGCACGCCCTGTTTCGGCAATTTTGATCGCAAAATTGAGCTGGTCGCCGAGGAACATCGCTCGGTCGAGCTTGCGACCGGGAAGGCCATTCTCACCGGCCACTTCTTCGAACGCGTGCTGGATTGCGAAGCGGCCCGCCGCGTCCAGCAGGATCCGCTATTGTTGCAAATCGCCCAGAACTATCTGGGAGGCGAGGCGCGCGTCACCGCGACGCGGCTGTGGTGGAGCTTTCCGAGCAAGAAAGCGAAAGACCACGACCTCCATCTAGCCTCACAGGACCGGTTTCATTTTGATCTCGATGATTGGAGGATGATCAAGTACTTCTTCTACATCGAAGCGGTTGACGAAAACTCGGGCCCGCATGTCTATGTCGTGGGCAGCCACAGGCAGCGCTTCCTGCGGCACCAGTTCACCCTCGTGGTCGGTCACCCCTCGGAGGAGATCGAGCGGACCTATGGCCGCGAAACGATCGTAAAACTGACGGGGCCTGCAGGCTTCGGCTTTGTCGAGGATCCCTTCGGATTCCATATGGGTTCGCTGGCCAAACGCACGCCGCGCCTCGTCCTGGAGATTAGCTTCGGCGTCAGCGAAAAGCTGCACCGTCGTTTCCATGGCGAGCCGGTGATTCATTAGCTGCCAGTCGGGCGGTTGCGGCCGACGATTAAGCATTCCTTCGGCTACCGAAGATCGACGTTTCACCGCGCAGGTAACTCATACAATCATCTCCCGGCCCGCCCGCCGACGTTCTCTGGGGCTCGCTACTGCATTTACGCCATCAGTGCGATTGCCTGTTCGATGAAGTCTTGAAATCAACCTGCAGTGTATAGGCCGCCTAAGGCTTGATTGAGGCGGTGCGTCGGTAGCTATGGGTCATTCGCGACCGGGTCGAGCCAGTATCAAGTCCGGCCATGTCCGCTATGCCGCCGAAAGCAGAAATAAATTCAGAGCATTAGTGACATAGCGACGGGCCATTGATGGCGCTGCCCAAGACGTGATTCAACCTCGAATCATGCGCTACGAACTCAGCGATTATGAATGGACCGCCATCAAACCTATGCTCCCGAACAAACCGCGTGGTGTTCGGCGTGTAAACGACCGTCGCTTGCTCAATGGCATCTTCTGGGTCCTGCGTTCAGGTGCGCCATGGCGCGACTTGCCGGAGAACTACGGCCCCCGCACCACTGTTACAATCGCTTCGTTCGGTGGCGGCGGGCTGGCGTCTGGGACCGGATGATGGATGCGCTGGCCGCCGGTCATGACGCGGCGGTACAGATGATCGATACCTCCGTCGTGCGCGTGCACCAGCACGTCGCGGACAATCTAGGTGCCGAACAAGCCACTTTTCGGCGGTGCCTTTTGTCCTTTGCTCGGCCGCAAAGGTGCATCCGCGCGATTTTCCAGCTTCTCACGCAAACTTGGCGGTTTATAGAAGTGAAGCAGACCCTGACCGATTTCGTCAACGCGAGTCGTGGACCTCGGAAGTGTGCGCCGCTCGCATCCGGGGATGACAATCTGGATTCCGGCCGAGGTGCGTTCAAATGCAGACATGCTGCGGCTCCAAGGTGATCATCTAGCCATAGAGTGGCATGTCGTTCGACATTTACCCATAGCGGATCGACCGAACTCCCCAGGATAAATTAATCGAGCAATCGAACCGCAGTGCATTTCGAGTCATGGAAGGCGACGCCGTAGCGAGAGAGCCGGCGGGCGAAGTGGCAGGTGGGGGACTCCTTGAGAACGGCTTCCCCACCTCTAGGAGAAAGCGGCAACAGCCCTGAATCGGTTGCCGTGCGCGCTTTTGGTAGCGCTCCTCGCTGCATTCGCGTGTCCGCTATACCGTCTCACTGTCCCACTTATGTCCCACACTCTTTTGAACCGACTCGCCTTTCTCCGGCGCGCGCAACTTGGTAGATGGCCAGCGCGAGCCGCCGACTACCGCTATTCGTTGTGGAGCGCAAAGTTCGTTGATCTCCTGCTGAGTCAGTACGCCGTTCTTCAGTCGACGGCACAGCGCTGCGACCCTGACCTCATCGAGATCCATCACCACCTCCCAGCCATGCCCCCCGGCTTCGGTGATCAGCTCGACTAAGCGCTGTTCGTATTCGCCGCGGTTTTTGAAAGTCTTGGGACCTGGAGGAGACATTGGCCTGAATGCTGGTGCTGGCGCCGCTTGCGACAGCCGTTGTGGAGCGGTAGGTGCCGCCGCAACAGCACCTCTAATCTCAAAATTCCCTCTAAGGTTATCTTCAAGATTAATCTTACTAAGGTTAGGGCGGCGCAGAGACCGCCTTTTGGGATCATTTTCACCGCCTTTTGGGTCTTCGGAGACCGCCTTTTCTTGCCCGCTAAAAGGCGGTGCCGAAACCGCCTTTTCTGTTTCGAAAGGCGGTGTGGAGACTGTTTTTTCTGGGAAGGTCAAAACGTAGGTGTTGACGTGTCCCCGGCCACGCGCGCGTTGCACATGCACGAAGCCGAGGGCTTCGATCTTTTTGATAGATAACTCAACCGTGCGGACGTGAATTCCAATCAGATCGGCGATCGTCTCCCGGCCCACAAACGTATTGCCAGTATCGCTGTTCATGTGCTTGGCGATGATCATCGCGACGTGCGCGGTGACATGATCCTTGCCGACCGCCAACCCGATGGCGTCGAGCCACTTCAGCTTGCGCATGAAGAACTCGGCTCGGTGCTTGCTGGTGCTCATCACCGCACCGCCTTGCGCTCAAGCGCGCGCGCGAATGCCGCAGCAAGCGCGGTTTCACCTTGCTCGCGGTCGCTGCCGTTACTATTCTTCGATGTGCTCTTGATGTTCGATTTGCGAATGGGGGTCGCCTTTGCCGAGGCGGCCCTTCGCATTTTGGGAGACAGCGAGTGCCGCTCCGCGAGTTCTGACATTTTTCAATTCTCCTTTCAGTTCAATGCCAGAACGGAAAGGGAAATTGTCAGATGTGCCGTTGAATTTGTTGAGCTTTCAGAAGCCTCTTAATCAGCGGGTCCCAGGTTCGAGCCCTGGTGCGCCCACCAAGCAAAAATCCTTTTTTTTGCCGATGGCTTCGCAGGATAGGGCCGAGAACAAGACGGGTCTCGTGCAACGTTTTTTGTGGTCGGACGTGGTACGGCCAGATCGCTGTGCGACTTTTCCTTTGTTTCTGTATCGTCACCCCATTGGATACAGCGTGCAGATTCGGTGGCACAGGTCGATTACGTGCTCGTCGTAGAATGGGATATTAGGGCGAGCAAAACGGACAATCTATTCTGCCCGTCGCCCAAGGGTACCTCTTGCTGCAGAACCAGAACTGGTCGTCGTTAAGACGGATTGAGCTGGGCAGAACTTGTGAGCGTTCGCGATAGCAATCCCAGGAACAGGCCCAAGAGTTCTCTGAGCCAGGCGAGGATGCGGCGGAAGTTGTGGCCGACGGCTGAGAGGAGGGCGTTGGCGGCGTCACCCGTGCGGCCTTTGAGGTAGCAGCGGCCGAGATGACCTTCGGCCTTCATGTGTCCGATGACGGGTGTCAACTCGCCTGTCGGTGGCGCGTGATGATTGCCGCGAGACTCACTACTGATCTGATCTATCAGGCGCCGCGAAGGTGTACACAGTACTGCCGCCCATCTCCGGGTTCTCGTCAAGCTCACTGGTTTCGTGCAAAGAGATTCGCGGCAAACGGCTCTTGATCCGGCGGCGTATTTCGGTCTCTGGGTAAGTTAATCTCTGAAAGAAACTCAACGTCTTGCCGCTCTTGTCCGCGAGATCGTGGCAGGCCTTGACCCACTCACCTTTGACCCGCCTCCGCTCGAGCTTGATCGCTAGGTCAAGGTCACCGAGGTCGTCGGTGTCCGTGAGATAGGAGCCGAATACACGAACTTCAGTGACGTAGTGGAGTAGCTCAGGGTCATTGTTGATCTTAGCGATGCGCTCTAGCGTCTTCTGAAGTAGGGCCTCGGCAGTGGAGCGGGTCATCCGCGGAGCAAGAGTTTTCATCCCGGTCGCGTGGCCCTTGTCCGTAATGCGATAGACGGTGCGGCCGTCGCTTTTCCGACCGTCTTCGCGAATCAGATCGTGAGCCAGAAGTGCCTCAATCAAATTGCGCGCCTGAGCCGGGAGATCTGGCGCTTTGGGCAAACGCACTCCGAAAATCTTTTCGCGATCTCGTGCCATGGTCCAATTGCGTAGAGCCTGGCCGCGGTTTTGACGGTCGATCTTGCCTTCCTCAATCAACGTGTCGATGGTCGAGCGCCACCATGCCTTCAATAGGTGCTCATCGACCAAATCGGAATAAAAGCCATCGGAGTTAGTGGCATCGGCCAGGAGGTCGCGCACTAGCTTGGCAGGTTGGCCTCCAACCGTGGCAGCTCGGTCAATTTTCATGCGCTGCCTTCGATGCCCTTCGCACCGGGGATCCTCTGCTTGCCCGTCAGGTCCCGTTTGATCTTATCAATATCAGCCTCCGACAACACCCACTGGCGTGCCGCATTGAGCTTATTCAGCTGGTGCTGCGCTTCCCGCACTACGGTGAGCTGGGGCACTACGTCGCGCTTGGACTGTTCCGGTTCGTAGTGTGCATGGCCGTGCCAGGCTCATGCTGATCCGTCGCTTGCTTGCGGCAACGCCGTCTTCGATTGCGGACGAGGCGCGCGAGCAGCCTGCGTGCGCAGTCGCAGACTCGTCCGAACGACCGCCATGCCCCTGTTGCGGGGGCCGCATGGTCGTTATCGAGATCCTTCCCTGACCTCGTCGGGGTAATCGTAGGCCGGACACCTCATGAGCCGAACTGCGCAGATGGTTCTCGCCAATGTCATTGCTACCACCGTCGTACCCAACAGCTGGTGCTCGACCGACCACGCTGCAATCTCCGTTGCAAGCACGAATCCCGCTGTTATTCACACCGAGCCGGTCGCGACGACCGGGCGCGCGCCAATCTGTCCAATTACCCATCCCAACTGATCGCGGATCGCACACGTCTGCGGCGCCCTCAATCCCCATAACCGCTTGAGCTCCCGGCCCGCGGCTTCGTTCAACCCGGCTTGAGCTGCATCGCGCTCGTCCCCGTGGTGCGCATCCTCAAGCGCGACCCAGCTCAACCCTAAGGATTCCGCAAAATGGTTCAGCCGAGTCTATTGAAAACGATAACCTCGGGTAGATCCGTTTGCTGGCGCCAAAAAGGCCAATTGCGCGCCGCACTGCCTGGCGACCTAATCACAATTCAGAATATTGTTGTAGCCCAATGGCTTAGCGAGTGCGCTAGGGTTGCACGGGCTGCACAAAGTGTGCCCTTGAAGTTATCCTCAGTTTCTACCTCAACCTATGCCCGGACCTACTCGGAGACTAGCCGACTTAGAGGGGCGGACAGAGCCTCGGCTATTCGCGCCATGACCAACAGGCTGGGGTTTCGTTTCCCTCTCTCGATCCCGCCGACATATGTGAGGTCGATCTCAGCTGCGAAGGCAAGCTCCTCTTGGGTCATCCCCTTCTGCTTCCGGAGCCTTCGGACATTCTTTCCCACGGTGGCGCACCAATCCTTCATTGCAGGATCGAGCACCGTCAGGTATATAGTCTCTAGGGAATATAGTCCCTATAACTAATTTGTCGCTTGGCCAAGGAGAAGGAGTTTCGATTGCAGAAGGATAGAAGAAGTCGCTTTTCTGCGGTTCCCAGACCTAGGGCAGGTGGCATGCCATATGCTACAGTCAGAGACTGTGCGACTGGGCGCTTTGCGAGGGCGACGAGCCGAATCTCGACTCCTAGTATAGCGTAGGCACTAATGCCAAAACCACCACTTGACCCTGATGTCGCGGACGCTGTGCCGAGCGATTCCTTCGTCACACTCTACGACCAGCAGCATGTCGTCACGTACATGCGGCTTCTACAGGCCGAAGGTGAGGGCGCCGACTGGAGGGACGTCGTTCGAATCGTGTTACATATCGATCCAGAGGCTGACCCCGATCGCGCGCGGAACGCATACCAGAGTCACCTCGTGCGCGCTAAGTGGATGACGGAACAGGGGCGTCTCTTGCGCGGTGCGGGGTCGAATTAGAAGAAATTCGTCGACCAAACCTCGATTTGGAAATCGCTTTCTGCAGCCAACTCGTGGTCATCCGGAAGCACCACGTAGTGCCAAACTAGGGTCTTCCTGCAACCCGATCGATCAGAATTATTGCGTCGCAATCCTTGTCAGCCTGCGTGCGAGGGGGCGGAAGCAATGCTTGAGTTCGACAGGCCGTTCATAACACTATCTCCGTGAACGAAAACCCGCAGGCCCGGCGTCAGGCCCGGCTTCACCGGCTGAGGGGCATGCGATGACGAGCCGCCTGAAGACCATGACCGCGATGTGCGGGGCTGCTACTGCCCTTGTCCAAGAGCCAGTTCGGAGCATAGCAACGTCGCGCTTGGCATAGGTCTCTAAGAGCGCAGGAGCTGAGCGCTGCGGCCCATGAAGTGCCTCACGCGTAGGATTGGATGGGATATCGTGGGTTTGGTTGGTGTGGGGAAAAACGGTAGCGCTCCAGTGACTCGAACCCCGAAAGGCAGGGTACGGGTCGCAAAGTCGCCGGCCGCGATTTACAATTCAGTTGTAACCTATTGATCTATATAGTCCCGTCGATGTGATCTTTTACAGCTAAGCGCTTGTAACTTCTTGTAAAAGATCAGACTCTTAATCAGCGGGTCCCAGGTTCGAGCCCTGGTGCGCCCACCATATCAATGGTTTAGCCGCAGAACCGTTTGAGCATCCAATTTCTCAAACGGTGATTTTGAAGCGACGGAGTCTCGCTCCAAAGGTGCTGTAGGAGACGCCAGCGAGCACCGCAACCGGTGAAGGCGGGGATAGTGTTCGCCGCTCTGGCGTCGGATTCCTTGCCGAGCAGATCGACCACCCGCAGTGATGTTCTCTCCGCGAGGAAACCGTCAGCTCTCAGATGCCGTGGGTATCGCGCAGTCGACGACCTCGCGGGTCGTGTCTTGTCGTTTGTGAGCAGCAACTAATTCAAGCCTAGTTCGGCGTCCGGCGCGATGGACAAATCATTCCAGCAGGAACCAAGCAATCCGCGGTCCATTGTTCGAGAGCTGCGGGCGGCGGCTGGACGAAGATATTCGTCGTTCGCGAACGCCGACCTCGATCGACAGCTTCGCGAACCGCATTAGGAACGAGCCGCTGCAGGGCAGGTTCCTGACGTAGAAGCCGGATCGATGCGCTTCCAGGCCTGGCCGCGTTCCAGACCGAGCCTCATCAGGGAATCGTCGATCCAGTTCGTTCGCATCTGAATCTCGTGCCTGCTCAGCAACGCGAAAGGACTATGCCGTACCACGCCAGTCTGATGGGAGATCGTCCGACAAGTGCCATGTCAGCGTGGAGAGCCTCACCACCAGTCAAGGCGAGAAAGACTCCGCCAAGTAGCATGAAGCCTGACCGGATCAAGCTCGATGCGGTCTTTCCTTCAGTCGCGTCGATTGCGCGGTGCCACTTCAGGACGCGCGGAGCATCTTCTCGATCTTCCTGATTTCAGCGCGCAGCATGGGCGCGATCTTCTCGATGCGCTCCGACGGCAGTCGATTTTCGATGGCCGCGATGCTGATCGAGCCCGCAAGGCCGCCATCGGCGTGACGCACGGCCATGCCGACCGCCGCGATGCCCGGAGCGCGGTGTGGGTTGATCGCATAACCGCGGCCGCGCGCAGCCGCCACGAGTTCAGCGAGCTGTGTCGCCGTCACGTCGCCGTACTCCGCAAGGCGCGGCGCGTTGAACTTGAGAATGCTCGCGGCCTCCTCTTCCGGGAGCGCGGCGAGCATCGCGATGCCGCCGCAGCCGATCCCGAGGGGCATCCTGCTTCCGACTTCGACGGTGAACGCCTTGATCGGAAAGCTACCGGCCTTGCGTTCGATGCAAAGCGCATCGTTACCGCCGCGCACGGCAAGAAACACGGTATCGCCTGTTTGCTCCGCGAGAAACGCGACCGCCTGACCTGCGATCTCGCGCAGATGAAAGCGCGGCTCCGCGAGCAAGCCGAGCTCGTAGATGAACGGGCCGAGATAATAGCGGCGCGTGCCTTCGTTCTGAGTGGCCATGCCTTCGGCGATCAAGCCCTGGAGGATGCGGTGGGCCGTCGGACGCTCAAGTCCAGTCTCACGGGCGATGTCGGCCATGCGCGCGCCCGATTGGCTGCGGAGCGCGAGCGCACGCAGCACTGCGGCCGCGCGGGCGATGCTCTGCGTGCCGGTGGGCTTGATGGCGTCATCCTTCATGGTATGTCCAATATATGGAATATTTCCGATATCCTGTCGATCTCGTGATGCCGCATCGCAAGCAATGAATGATATCGTCATGTGCAGAATCGCTTGACAGTTATGGTCATTCGATTCCAGAACGCGCATCACAAGGGCGATCATTAATAGTCCATAATATGGACATGTCAAGCGGTGGAGGAGATGGGCGATGAGGCGGTGCTGGTTGGGGACGTTGGTCTCGTTGGTTCTGGTGTGGGGCAGCTCCGCAGCCATGGTTCATGCCGATCCTTATCCGTCGAAACCGATTCACCTCGTGGTGGGGTATGCGGCTGGCGGTTCGACCGACGTCGTCGCGCGCATCGTGGGGCAGCAATTGTCCGAGGTCCTCGGTCAACCCGTGGTGATCGAAAACCGGCCGGGCGCGGGCGGAAGCATTGCATCGGCTCAGGTGGCGCGGTCCGCACCCGACGGCCACACGATCTTCATGGGCACGATCGCCAACACCATCAACACCAGCCTTTATCCGAAGCTGCCTTTCGACTTCGCCACGGATCTTGCGCCGATCAGCCTGGTTGCGACGGTGCCGAACGTGCTGGTGGTCAATCCAGAGGTTCCTGCGGCGAATCTGAAGGAGTTCATTGCTCTTGCGAAGAGCAAGCCAGGTCAGATCAACTTCGCGTCCTCGGGAGCCGGGTCATCGATTCACTTGAGCGGCGAACTGTTCAACATGGTCGCGCAGGTGCAGCTCGTGCATGTGCCCTACAAGGGGAGCGCGCCGGCAGTCGTGGATCTGATCAGCGGCCAGGTCCAATCGATGTTCGACAATCTTTCCTCGTCGCTGCCCTATATCAAGGCCGGCAAACTGCGCGCGCTTGCAGTGACGAGCCCGCATCGCTCGACGGCAGCGCCGGACATTCCGACCATGGCGGAAGCCGGCCTGCCTGGCTGTGAGGTGACGTCCTGGTTTGCGCTGGTGGCGCCGGCGAAGACGCCGCAGGCGATCGTCGCGCGTCTCAACGAGGAGGTTGGCAGGATTCTCGCCGACCCCCGCGTCAAGGCCCGCCTCGCCGAGCTCGGCGCCGATGCCGCGCCGAGTACGCCGGAAGAGCTGGCCGCATTGATCGCATCCGAAACCAGGAAATGGGCCGGGGTCATCAAGGCCTCGGGGGCCAGCATCGAATGACGTTCGAGCAGCAGTGTCACACGTTTTCAAGAGGAATGATCGAGACAATGAATCAGCACGTTGAAGTGAACGCCGACGGCGGAACCGATGTCCTGTCGATCTCCGGTGGCGAAGCCATCGCCCGGATGATCCAGGTCTTCGATGGTGGCGTGATGTTCGGCATGGGCGGGTTTCAGCTCTTGCCGTTCTATGATGCGGCGAGGCGCTTCGGGCTCCCACACCACCTCGTCAACGACGAGCGCGCAGGAATCTTCGCGGCCGATGCTTATGCGAAAGTGTCGGGCCGGGTCGGTCTGGCCGACGCCACGCTTGGTCCCGGCGCGACCAATCTCGTGACCGGGTTGATGGAGGCGTTCAACGCGGGCACGCCGCTGGTGGTCCTTGTGGGCGATACCCATCGCGAGCACTCCTGGAAGAACATGACTCAGGAATGCCGACAGACGGATGTCTTGCGGCCCGTATGCAAGGAGCTGATCCGCATCGAGTCGGTCGGCCGCATTCCAGAGCTGATGCGCCGGGCCTTCGCGGTGGCGACCTCGGGGCGGCCCGGCCCGGTGGTGGTGGACGTTCCCGAGGATGTCTCCCATGCCGTGCACGATTTCAGCGCAACGGACTTTTATGGCGACGCGATCTATCGCGGAGCGCCGTCGCTGCGCGCGCGTCCGGATGCGGCGAGTATTTCCCGGGCCGCCGAGTTGATCGCGGCCGCCCGCGCGCCCGTCATTCTCGCCGGCGGCGGCGTGCATCTCTCCGACGCGGCCGAGCGGCTCACCGACTTCGCCCGCAGCTTCAAGCTACCGGTTGCGCACACGCTAACCGGAAAGGGTGCGATCCCCTGCAACGATGCACTCAATGCAGGCCTGTTCGGCCGCTACGATCGCTTTGCCAACGAGCTGATCGAGGAGTCCGATCTCCTGCTGGTGGTGGGCTGCAAGCTCGGCGAGATCGCAACCAAGCGCTACACGGTGCCGGGCCGAGGCAAGCCGCTGATCCATCTCGACTGCGTCGCCGAGGAATTCGACCGCACCGTTCCGGCAACCTTGCGGTTGTGGGGCGATGTGTTGCTCGGCTTGACCGATCTTGCCGCTGCGCTCGCGCCGCAGCGGGAGCGGTTGCAGGTTCGCTGGGCGGGCCGGCCGGCGGATATCGCGGAGCGAATGGCGAATTGGCGCCGCAAGGTCGGCGCGCGTCTCCATTCGGACGAGCATCCCGTCGACATCGCCCGTCTGCTGACAGAGATCAACGCGGCGCTGCCGGCCGATGGCTACCTGGTGGCTGATGGCGGTTTCGCGGCGCACTGGGGCGGGCTGCTGTTCGATACCAAGCGCGCAGGCCGCGCTTTCGTGCCGGATCGGGGTTCGGCCTCGATCGGCTATGGCCTGCCTGGCGCGATCGGCGCGGCGGCGGCGGCTCCGGGACACCCGGTCTTCGCACTCACCGGCGACGGCGGCTTCAACATGATGATCGGCGAACTGGAGACGGCGCGCCGCATGGGACTCGCTTTCACCGT
This sequence comes from Bradyrhizobium neotropicale, assembly GCF_001641695.1. GTDB lineage: Bacteria > Pseudomonadota > Alphaproteobacteria > Rhizobiales > Xanthobacteraceae > Bradyrhizobium > Bradyrhizobium neotropicale. The sequence continues at coordinate 246,808 of NZ_LSEF01000033.1, read as the reverse complement.
CATCGTGGTCAACAACGCGGCGTCGGGCTACGTCAAAGCGTTACAGCATCTGATGTACGGTGCGGGCGCCTATCACGCCTCGGATCTTAACGAAACCAACTATGCGGACGTCGCCGCGGCGATGGGCTGTCATGGTATTCGGGTCGAGCGCCCCGAGCAATTGGCGCCCGCGCTTCACGAGGCGCTCGCGCGACGCGTGGGCCCGACGGTGATCGACGTCGTGGTGACACGCGATCCCGCCAAGATGCTGCCGGGCGTCGACAGTCGCACCGTCCAGATCAAGAAAGGTGACCGGGTTGCGTGAGCCGGCGGACACGACCGATCGTCGCGGACCTGNCCTGCCACTCTAGTCGATCGTCTCGGCAAGGATCGGATCGGCGCGTCGCTGCTGACGATGATGGGCGCGAGCATCTCGGCGCTCGCGCTCACCTACCGAATGGGCACGGCAACCCGCATGGGACCCGGTTACATGCCGTTCTTCTACGGCATGTTCATGGTTCTGGTCGGTCTTGCGATCGGCGTGTTCTCAAGGGGACATCAAGAGGAGGGCGGTGAAGTCACGACCGTCAATTGGCGGGGGTGGCTGTGCATCCTCGGTGCTCTGATCGCTTTCGCGATCATCGGGGTGTATGGAGGCCTGGTGCCGGCAACCTTCATCGCGGTGTTCGTCGCCGCGATGGGCAGCGCCGCCAATTCGGCACGGACTGCGGCTTTGTTGGCAACAGGCCTCGTCGTCGCGGCGGTTGTCATCTTCAGTTACGGTTTGAAGCTGCAGTTCGCGCTGTTCGCCTGGGGGTGAACGGTCGAGGGATTTGGGGGAAGAGCGATGGAACAGGCGTTGGCTGATCTATTGTATGGTTTCGGCGTCGCGCTGCAGCCTACGAACCTGATGTGGGTCGTCATCGGCGTGGTGCTGGGAAATCTGATCGGCGTCCTTCCCGGATTGGGCGCGATGACTACAATTTCCATGCTCCTGCCGCTGACCTATGTAATCCCGGCGGTTCCGGCCATCCTCATGCTTGCCGGAATCTTCTACGGCTCCATGTATGGCGGCGCCATTTGCGCCATTCTCCTCAATCTGCCGAGCCATCCTCCGCACGCGGTCACCTGCATCGACGGTTATCCGATGACCCTGAACGGACGCGGCGGCGCTGCGCTCGGCGTCACGATGATGGCCTCGTTCTTCGCCGCATCCGTCGGCATCGCGCTGATGGTCTTCGTCTCGCCGCTGCTCGAGGCCGTTGCCTTCAAGTTCGGTCCGACCGAGATCAGCGCGGTGATGCTGCTCGGGCTGCTGGCGGGGTCGACCATGGCGCGCGGCTCGCCGCTCAAGGGCATTGCCATGACGCTGTTTGGTCTCTTCCTCGGTTCGATCGGCACCGACGTCAGCAGCGGCATTCAACGCTACACGTTCGGCCTGCCGGATCTCGCCGATGGCGTCGATCTCGCGGCGCTTTCTCTTGGGCTGTTCGGCATCGCCGATTTCCTGCTCACCGTCGATCGACGGGAGGTCTCGACCACGACAACGCGCATCACCATGAGGCAGATGATGCCTACGCGCGCCGAACTGAAGAGATCTATCCTGCCGATGCTGCGCGGCACCGGCGTCGGCGCCATCTTTGGCGCGATGCCCGGCACCGGGCCTACGATCACGACCTTCGTTGCCTATGCGTTGGAGCGGAAGATCTCGAAGTCGCCGGATCGATTCGGCAAGGGGGCGATCGAGGGGGTGACGGCGCCGGAGGCGGCCGCACATTCGAAGACCCAGATCGACTTCATCCCAACAATGTCGCTCGGTATCCCCGGCGATCCCGTCATGGCCCTGCTGCTCGGCGCACTGATCATCAAAGGCGTCAACACCGGGCCGCAACTGATCACGGAGCATCCAGACGTGTTCTGGGGGCTGGTCGCCAGCTTCTGGATCGGCAACCTGTTGTTGATGGTCTTGAACGTGCCGCTCATCGGAATCTGGGTCAGGCTGCTCCGTATTCCCTATCGCTTCCTGTTCCCGTCCGCGTTGTTCTTCATTGCAATCGGCGTCTACAGCACGCACAACAACGTGTTCGACATCCTTCTCGTAGCGGTGTTCGGCTGTGTCGGTGCGATCTTTCTGCTGCTGGAATTTCCGGTGGCTCCCGTCGTGCTCGGGTTCGTGCTGGGACCCATGATCGAGGAGAATTTTCGCAGGGCGATGGTGCTTTCGCGTGGCGACCTGATGACCTACCTGGAGCGTCCGATCAGCGCCACATTCATCGTCCTCTGCTTGGCGCTGATCCTGCTCCAGTTCTACAGCTATCTGCGCCTCTCGTCATCACCTCGACCAGCGCAAGCCATGCACTGAGCGATCGCGGGTGGGGCTCGGCATCTCCGTGCACCCCGACGCGCTGCCCTGCAATGCCGCAGCGCCTCTATGCTGAGGCTGCGCGCTGGTCGGCGTCGGCATCGGCGAAATGATCAGCGGGGGGACGCCGACGGGTCTGATGTCCGTCAGGCTTCTGGTTCGCGTTATTAGGCCAAGGGCAGGATTTCCCCACAGCACATGCTGCCGGAGATGTTTGAGGGCATGCATGTCGACATCAAGGAGGTCGGCGCCTTCCGCCCGATGGCTTCCTATCCCTCGCGAAATCCAGCAAAGCGGTGGCCGTGCGATCGTCAAACGCCGGCGCGTCGGCGGGGCTCGTCGTTGGCAAGGAACCTCTCGGGACGTGACCGATTTGGCCTCCTTCGGAATCCACCTTGTCGGCGGCAAGCCGATCATGGATACGCGACGAGCCTCGCTGCGGGAACACTGATCTGGCGCATCAGGCGAGGAGCTTGTCGAGCGTGATCGGGAAGCGGCGGATGCGCTTTCCCGTGGCGTGATAGACTGCGTTCGCAATTGCTGCTGGGACGCCAACGATGCCGATTTCGCCGAGGCCCTTGACGCCCAGGGCGTTGATGCGATCGTCGCGTTCTTCGACGAAGATGACCTCGATGTCGTGAATGTCGGCATTCACGGGGATGTGGTACTCGGCGATATTCGCGTTCATGATCCGGCCGAAGCGGTGATCCGTCACCGTCTCCTCGTGCAGCGCCATCCCGATCCCCCAGACCACACCGCCCATGATCTGACTGCGGCCGGTCTTGGTGTTCAGGATCCGTCCGGCCGCGACGGCGCTCACGACCCGCGTGACGCGGATGACGCCGAGTTGCTCGTCGATCTTCACTTCGGCGAAGACGGCCGAATGCGTGTTGCGGGCGTGCGACTTGTCCTCCGCGAAGTGATTGAGCTTGTGCTTCTCGATCCGCTCGAGCTTGCCGTAGCGCATCGCATCTGCGATCGAGACGGCACGGCCCTTGTCGCCAGCCTTGGCAATCGTGCCGTCGACAAGAATCACATCGGCCGCATCGACGCCGCCGAGCGGCGAGGCTGGCATCGTCTTGGCAAGACGCGCGAGCTCCCGACGAATATCCTCGGCTGCTCCCAGCACCGCATGCGCGCTCGATGCGGCCATCCAGGAACCGCCCTCGACGGGAGCCTGCGGCAGGGTCGAGTCGGCAAGTTTCACGCTAATGCTCTCGATTGGCAGCCCGAGCGCATCGGCTGCGACCTGCGCCACGATGGTGTAGGTGCCGGTGCCGATATCGGACGCCGCGCAGTATACCTCGGCATGGCCATTGGCAGTCAGCACGATGCGGACCGCGACCGGCATCTGCAGCGCTTCCCACACACCTGTCGCCATACCCCAGCCGACCAGCTCCTTGTCATCACGCATCGAGCGAGGGGTGGGATTGCGCTTGCTCCAGCCGAAGGCCTCCGCGCCGCGGGCGTAGCATTCGCGCAGCTGCTTGCTCGTGTAGGGGAGGTCTTCGCTCTGGTCGCGATCGGAGTAGCACTTCAGCCGCAGTTCGAGCGGATCGAGTTTCAGCGCGACGGCCAACTCGTCCATGGCGCATTCGAGCGCGCAGACGCCGGAGGCGGCTCCGGGCGCGCGCATGTCGCAGGGAGTGGAGACGTCGAGACGGACGAGCTTGTGGGAATAGCGACTGTTCGGGCTCCTGTAGAGCTGTTCCGCCCAGCCGCTGTCGTTGCGCGAGAAATCCTCGTAGCGCGAGGTGACGGCGGTGGCCTCGTGCGCGACCGCCTCGAGCGTGCCGTCGGGCTTCGCACCGAGCCCGACGCGCTCGATCGTCGCTGGCCGGTGACCGAGCCCGTACATCTGCTGCCGCGTCAACACCACGCGAACGGAGCGCTTCAGCGCAAGCGCGCCGAGCGTTGCCAGCACCACCTGGTATTGCGGCCGCAAGCCGGAGCCGAAGGCCCCACCGACATAGGGCGAGAGCACGCGGATATCGTCGGGCTTTTTGCCGAACACGCCGCAGAGATATTTGTGGACGTTCTGGACGCCTTGCGTCTTGTCGTAAACGGTGATCCTGCCGTTGCCGTCCCAGACAACCGTGGTCGCAAAGAGCTCCATCGGGTTGTGATGCTCGGTCGGAATGAAGTAGTCCGCCTCGTGCCGCACAGCCGCTCCGGCAAGCGCTCCTGCGGCGTCGCCGCGCGGCTTGTGCGGCCCCTGCACCTCGATCGCCTTGTCGCGCCCGGCTTCGAGGTCGGTACCAAACGCCCCCTCCTGATATTCGACGTGCACCAGCGTCGCGGCGAATTTCGCGGTTTCCCAGTCCTCCGCCACGACGAGCGCGATCGGCTGGCCGTTGAACTTGATGTTGTCGTCATAGAGCGGACGGAACGGCGATCCTTCGTCCGGCGCCACCTCGTCCATCCAGGCTTCGTCCTTGTCGGCGAGCGGTGGGCGATGCGTATGGGTGAGCACGTCGAGCACGCCCGTCACCCTCAGCGCCTCGCTGGTGTCGAGGCGCGCGATGCGGCCCCGTGGAATGGTGGCCGCGACGACGAAGCCATGGACGAGTCCGTTGGCCGTGAATTCGCCTGCGTATTTGGCTGTCCCCGTGACCTTGGCCCGACCGTCGACACGGGACGTTGGAGTTCCGACATAAGCGTTCATCGGTCCCTCACGCGATCTTCTTGTGAGCCTGCGATTGCGGCGTGGCGTTCGCGGCCTGCATCAGCGTCCGAACAATAGCGCGGCGCGCGAGCTCGATCTTGAAGCTGTTATGCGAATAGGCTTGTGCTCCCTGCAGCAGGAGATCCGCAGCGCGCGAGAAATGATCTGCCGTCGCGGCTTGGCCGCGTAATGCCGTTTCGGCCTCGAGGCTGCGCCAAGGCTTGTGGGCCACGCCGCCGAGCGCCACGCGCGCCTCGCTGATGGCGTTGCCCTCGAGTTCCAGTGCGGCTGCGACCGAAACCAGGGCGAAGGCATATGACAGCCGATCGCGGATTTTCAGATAGCTGTAGTGATGGGCGAAGCCGCGCGGCGGCAGTTCGATCGCGGTGATGATCTCGCCGATATCGAGATTGGTGTCGATGTGAGGCGTGTCGACGGGCAGCCGATGGAAATCGGCTAACGCCATCGTGCGCTCGCCGGAAGGACCGGCGATATGCACGCGTGCGCCCAGCGCGGCCAACGCCACGCTCATGTCGGACGGATTTGTCGCGATACAGGAGGCGCTGGTGCCGAGGATCGCATGGTTGCGGTTGAGGCCGTCGATCGCCGAGCAGCCGCTGCCGGGAGTTCGCTTGTTGCAGGGCGTTGCCGTATCGTAGAAGTAGGCACAGCGCGTTCGTTGCATTAGATTGCCACCAACGGAGGCCATGTTGCGCAATTGCGCCGAAGCTCCGGCGAGGATGGCGCTGGCGACCAGCGGATAGCGCTGCTCGATCAGCGGATGGTAGGCAAGATCCGAGTTCGGCACCAGGGCACCGATGCGCAGTCCTCCGTCGGCCGTCTCCTCTATCTTGCGGAGCGGCAGGCGGGAAATGTCGATCAGCCGGGAGGGCTCTTCGACATTCTCCTTCATCAGGTCGATCAGGTTGGTGCCGCCGGCGATGAGCTTGGCGCCGGGATGGGCGCTGAGCAGGAGGATCGCGTCGGCGACATCGGTGGCGCGGGAATACTGGAAGTTGATCATGGCTGCCCCATTGCCTGTTGGATGGCGGCGACGATGTTGGGATAGGCGCCGCAACGGCAGAGATTTCCGCTCATCAGCTCCCGGATCTCGTCAGCATCGCTGGCGTGTCCTTCGGCCAGGAGGCCGGTTGCCGAACAAATCTGACCCGGCGTGCAATAACCGCACTGGAAGGCGTCGTGGTCGATGAACGCCTGTTGCAAAGGATGCAGCGCGCCATCCCTGGCAAGACCTTCGACGGTCGTGATCTCCGCGCCGTCTTTCATTACGGCGAGCGTCAGGCAGGAATTGACCCGCCGACCGTCCACCAGCACCGTACAGGCGCCGCATTGACCGTGATCGCAGCCTTTTTTTGTGCCGGTCAGTCCGAGATGGTCACGCAAGGCATCCAGGAGCGTAGTCCAGGGCACAAGGTCGAGCGTGCGCCCGACGCCATTGACGACGAGATTGGTTGGGATGCGGTTGGCAATTTGATTTGCGGCATCGGCCATGTCGTTTTTCCTGCGGTGGAAGCCGAGCCGAGAAGTCAAGCCTGTTGGCGCGAGCGCGCCCCGGTCTCCGCTGGCCACTAGCGCCCAACGGTCGGCCAATCGCTTGGTTCCATGCGGTGATGTTCTCTCCGGCGAGGAAACCGCGAGCTCTCAGATACCGCGGGTATCGCGCAGTTGACGACCTCGCGGGTCGTGTCGTGGGGGCGCGGAAGGTTCGCCGTCATTTCTTCAGGATTAGCCCCATCTCTCGCGCAATCCGCTTTACCGACCCGGTGTGGCGGCGAAGAGCCGCGGCAATTTCCGCCGCGCCGAAGCGTCGGCGTATCATCGCCGAAAGCTTCTTGCGTTCGATGTCGGTCCATTCCTTGGGCTTCGAGGATTTCATTGCGAAATCTTCCAGCCGGCTCGACACGGGCGATATTGGGAAATCTACGGGTGGTGCTGCTAGCGGCACCGGATTCGCGCGGTCGGCGTCTTTTGAGCGAATGGTTATCTTCCCCAACAGCGCGATCAGTTCGACGCCAACGGCTATTTCGAGGTCGTCGGCTCTCAAAGCGGAAAGCGATACCGCACCCATTCCGCTTGATTCGGCAATTGTCGGATGAGTTGGTCGACGTTCGCGTAGCCGATCGAGAATCGAGCCCACAGCTCTCAGAGTTCGCAGTTCGGCTGCAAGTTGAGCTTTCGCAGAAGCGGGCTCAACCCATCTTGGCTGCAATTCTGCTTTGGCCTTTCGATGGTTCTGGCTTGAGTTGCCTTTGCCTCCGCAGCATTGCGCTTACGGATAGTGTATCCAGAGGCCGTGTTGTCGTGCCAATGGCGCGGAATGAAGGCGGGCTCTTTTGGCTTCGTCTTCGTTCGAGGGGGAGGCGTCAAAACCACAGCCTCGGGTGCCGATGTCGGCTCGCTGGCTGTCGCGGCCGGGAGAGCAACCGCCACTTCCTGCCTTTTGGCCGGAAGCAATCGATCACTCTTGGTACCGACTGCCACCGGGTATATCACCACCTCAGGCGCGATCGCAGCAGGCGCTACCAGGGCAGCACTTCTACCAAGCGCTGCAACGGCACCCAGCGCCACCAAGCCGGTCACTCCGAGGGCAACGAATCTGATCACGTTGACGGGTCCCCACCCTTCCGCGAGTAGAAGGTCAGGCCGGAATCGGCCGACATTATGGCTAAGTGGTTGGCGCGGTTAACGGAAAGAGATTTTGACCCCAATCTCGTTCGCCCAACCAAATCCGGGCCAATGCTTTCAGAAACGCGCCGGCAAGCCGATAGTGTCGAAAGAGCGTCCGAAGGGCGAGAATGTGTCCAGCATTAGCGGGCGATAAACGGGATTTAGTAGCTCGCGTTGGCATCTCGCTAGTGTTGCCAATGCAAACCCGAATGGATGAAGCCCTGCCTTGGGTGCCTTGGGTGCCTTGGACGATGGTCCTCCGCTCGATGACCTGCGCGTCGTAAAGTGGATATCAGGCGAGCAAAATGGACAATCCTCCCTCGCCGCGGGGTACGCGTCCCGCAGGGCCAGGACTTGGTTGTTTGGGCCGGGGTTGGATTCGCTAGCACGGGATACGTTTTTTTCGCCAATCTACGATCTTTGGCGAGCAACCCGCTTTAGGCGGCGCGGGCACGAAAAAAGTCAATGGTGACTTCGAAATCGGCAAGCTCGATAGCTTCGTCACCCAGGTTCAGCAGCTGTTCGGCGCGCGTGCCACCTCGCTGCCGGGTGGACTGGTGCTTTTGAGCTAGGGTCTTCCGCATCATTGCTTCAGATTCTTGGCGTTGACCGCGATCGCGGCTGCCGCCGTGCGATTCTCGACGCCGAGCTTGGAATAGATCTGCTCAAGGTGCTTGTCGACGGTACGCGGGCTCAAGCCGAGGATTTGCGCTATGTCGCGGTTGGTCTTTCCTTTGGACAGCCAGGATAGAACTTCGCCTTCGCGCGTGGTAAGGCCCAGCTCTCTCGAAAATTCCGCCGGCGCCTCGGCGCCAGAATCCTTGGCGAGGCGGAGCAGGAATTCGTTCGGCCCGAGCTTGCCCATATATTGCAGCCGCAGTTGCTCGTGGCCGGGGAAGGAGGCCATGGTCGCGGTCTTCGCGGCGGATTTGCCCTTCTGCGCCTGGTCGAGCCATTGCGGCATCGGATCGGGCAGCACGAAATCGTCCATGGCGTCGTCGGCAAGGGTGTCCGCGAGCAGCTTTTGGCCCTGCGGCGTGGCCCATAACAACTTGCCATGGCTGTTCACTGCGAGCAGATAGCGGCCCGAGACGTCGAGCGCCGCGCGTGCGCTCTGGGTCATCCGTGCGTTGGCAAGGTGGACGCGGATCCGCGCCAGCATCTCCTCGACCACGATCGGTTTCGTCACGTAGTCGACGCCGCCGGCCTCGAGGCCGCATACAATATGCTCGGTCTCGGCGAGGCCCGTCATGAAGATGATCGGCACGCCGTCGAGGCCGGCGTCGCGCTTCAGCCGCCGGCAGGTCTCGAACCCGTCCATGCCCGGCATTACCGCATCGAGCAGTACGATGTCGGGCGTGATCTGGTCGACGATCCGCATCGCGGAGACGCCGTCGAGCGCGACCATCACGGTCATGCCGGCGCCGTCGAGCGCGTCGGTCAGGAACCGCAGCGTCTCGGGAGAATCGTCGACGACGAGGGCGACGTCGCGCTTTTTCGGATCAGTGATCATAGCTGTGCAGGGTTTTCAGCGTGGCCATGTATTGGTCGAGATCGAAGCGGTCGATCAGCGCGCGCATGTGGGTGACGAAATCGGCATGTTCCGGATGCTCGGCGCCGATCTCGTCGAGCTTGAGTTGGATCGCCCTGACATAGCCGAGCTGGCCGAGGCCTATCAGCTCCGTGACGTATTTCACCGGCGGTCGCGAGCCGCTCTCCGGCTTCCACAGCGGCACCGGCGCCTGATCGGCCTCGTACTGCCATTCGATCCTGAGCAATTGCCGGATGGTTTCCAGGAGCCGCGGGATGTCGATCGGCTTCATCAGATAACCGTCATGGAACGGCTGCGCCAGCGGCGCGCCGTGCGCTTCCAGCGCGCTCGCCGACACCATCAGGATGCGCGCCTGGTGGTGACCGTTGGCACGCAAGGTCTCTGCGACCGTCCAGCCGTCCATGCCGGCCATCGAGATGTCGAGCAGGAACAGGTCGGGTCGGCAGTGTTGCGCCAGCGCGAGGCAGCCGGGTCCATCGGGTGCGCTGAGCAGGATGAAGCCCAGCGGCGCCAGAACCTCGCGCAGCAGGTCGCGATGAGTCGGATCGTCATCGGTGATCAGGATGGTCCTGCGCGGGCCGAGATAGCCGTAGACCGGCGCCTCCACCGGCGCGTCGCGGCGTGGATTGGTCACCTCGGACAGCAGCAGCTTGACGCGGAACGTGCTGCCGGCACCGACCGTGCTCGTCACCTTGATGTCGCCGCCCATCACGCCGGCGAGCAGGCGACTGATCGTCAGCCCGAGGCCGGTACCGGTCTGCGGCTGCGCCACGCCGAGCGCGCCACGTTCGAAGGGAGCGAAGATGCGTTCGAGATCGTCGGACCGGATGCCGGGCCCGGTGTCGGTCACCTCGAACTCGGCGACCGGACTGCGGTAGTGCACGATGAAGTGCACGCTGCCGGCCTGCGTGAACTTGATCGCGTTCGACAGCAGGTTGATCAGGATCTGCCGCAGCCGCTTTTCGTCGGCATAGACCACGATCGGCAGCACGGCCGGCCGCTTGAACACGAAGTCGATGCCTTTGGCGGCGGCTTGCAGTCGGAACATGCCGACGAGCTGATCGAGAAAGTCGCTGAGGCGGACCTCGTCGCGGGAGAGATAGAGCCGCCCGGCCTCGATCTTGGAGATGTCGAGGATGCCGTCGATCAGTCCCGACAGATGATCGGCGCTGCGGCGGACCACGCGCACCTGGTCGCGAGGCCGCGCCTGCAGGCTGGCGTCCTGCTCGAGCAGTTGCGCATAGCCGGAGATCGCGTTCAGCGGCGAGCGTAGCTCGTGGCTCAGGCCGACGACATAGCGGCTCTTGGCGAGATTGGCGGATTCGGCGACCTCCTTGGCGCGCTGCAATTCGGCGTCGGTGCGCTTGTGCGCGTCGATCTCCTGGATCAGCAGCGTGGTCTGCCGCCGTGTTTCCTGTTCGGCCGCGCGCCGACTCTGTTGCGCCAGCACGAACAGCCAGGCAACCACGCCGATGATGATGATCAGCGCAAAGAACACTTTCCACAACACGTCTGCCAACAGCGCGTCGGCGTGCATGGTCGCCGAGGTCTGCAGGTAGATCAGCCCCAGCGTCAGCCCGACCAGGCCGGCGGAGACCGCGAACACGCCCAGGTAATGTCCGAACTGCGAGTTGATCCGCGTATAGATCGCCTCGGGCAACATCTTGCCGAGTGTCTCCGACACCTGCGCACCGGCTCGCGCGTGCGGTTTGCAGAGATCGTGGCAGCGGGCATCGAGCGAGCAGCACAACGAGCAGATCGGTCCGGCATAGGCCGGGCAGGAGGCCATGTCCTCCGGCTCGAACGAATGCTCGCAGATACAGCACTGGATCGCCTCGATGTTCTGCCAGCTCCGCTTCGGCTTGCGCGCGATGTAATACTTGCCGTCGGTGGCCCACGCGATCAGCGGCGCCGAAACGAAGGCTGCCACGAGCGCGACGAAGGCCGACAGCGCCTTCGCGGTCGGGCCGAACAGGCCGTAGAACGCGCTGATCGAGACGATGGTCGCGATCGTCATGGCGCCGACGCCGACTGGATTGATGTCGTAGAGATGGGCGCGCTTGAACTCGATCTGCGGCGGGCGCAGGCCCAGCGGCTTGTTGATGACGAGGTCGGCGACCAGCGCGCCGACCCAGGCGATCGCGACGTTGGAGTAGAGCGCCAGCGTCTGCTCCAGCGCCTTGTAGACGCCGATCTCCATCAACAGCAGGGCCACCATCACGTTGAACACCAGCCAGACGACGCGGCCGGGATGGCTGTGCGTCAGCCGCGAGAAGAAGTTCGACCAGGCGATCGAGCCGGCATAGGCATTGGTGACGTTGATCTTGACCTGCGAGAGAATGACGAAGATGCCGGTGAGGGCCAGCGCCAGATCCGGTTGCGACAGCACGTAGCGGAACGCCTCGAGATACATGTTCGCGGGCTCGGCGGCCTGTTCGAGAGCGACGCCGTGGCTCAGCGCGAAATGGGCGAGGAAGGAGCCGACCAGCAGCTTGAGTGCGCCGAAGATGATCCAGCCGGGACCGGCGCAGAGCAGTGCGATCCACCATGAGATCTGCGACTTGCGGGGGTCGCGCGGCAGGAAGCGCAGGAAGTCGACCTGTTCGCCGATTTGCGCCACCAGCGAAAACACCACGGAGGCTGCGGCGCCGAATAGCAGCAGATCGAGATGGCCGTTGGGATCGCCATGTTCGCCGGCGAATTTCCGCCACTCGGTGAACGAATGCGGATTGGCCCAGGAGATCGCGAGGAACGGGAGGACGTGCAGGATCACCCACAGCGGCTGCGTCCAGAGCTGGAAGCGGCTGATCAGGGTGATGCCGTAGGTCACCAGCGGAATGATGACGATGGCACTGATGAGATAGCCGAGCGGTCGCGGGATACCGAAGCACACTTCCAAGGCGGCCGCCAGGATGACCGCCTCGAAGGCGAAGAAGATGAAGGTGAAGGAAGCGTAGATCAGCGAGGTGATGGTCGAGCCGATATAGCCGAAGCCGGCGCCGCGGGTCAGCAGGTCGATATCGATGCCGCATTTGGCGGCATAATAGGCAATCGGCAGTCCGCAACAGAAGATGATGACGCTGACGACGAGGATGGCCGCGGTCGCGTTGCTTGCCCCGTAGTTCAGCGTGATGGTGCCGCCGATCGCTTCCAGCGCCAGGAAGGAGATCGCGCCGAGCGCGGTGTTGGCGACGCGGGCGGCGGACCAGCGCCGCGCACTCTTGGCGGTGAAGCGCAGCGCGTAGTCCTCGAGCGTCTGGTTGGCAACCCATTGATTGTACTGGCGCCTGACGCGGTCTATCCGCTGCCGCCCTGCCACGTCCGTTCTCCTCACTGCAAACGACCGATCCTTCGATCGCCAGCAAACCCCGTACCAAAAAACCTACGTCGCTATTTTGCGGTGCAGTATACGCAATCTTGCGTATCTGTGCGGTGCACAATTCTAGGCAATCCTCGCCTGACCAATAAGCGCGTTCTCAAACCAATGGGGTGCTCATGTCAGACGAAACCAACCAGGGCCTGCAATCGGCATTCCGCCGCAAGCTGCTGATGGGAATGGCGGCGATTCCCGCCGTGACGATGCTTCCGCGGTCGTCCTTTGCGCAAACGCCTGCAACTTCCGCGGTCAACACCACGGGGCTCGCGGTGACCGATACTGAGGTCACGGTTGGCATTCTGCACTCGGCCACCGGCACAATGGCGATCTCGGAGACCGGCTCGATCGAAGCCGAGAAGCTCGCGATCGAGCAGATCAACGCCGCCGGCGGCGTGCTCGGCCGCAAGATCAAGTTTATCCAGGAGGACGGCGCCAGCGACTGGCCGACCTTCGCCGAGAAGGCCAAGAAGCTTCTCGTCAACGACAAGGTCGCGGCGATCATGGGCTGCTGGACCTCGGCCTCGCGCAAGGCGGTGCTGCCGGTGATGGAGCAGTACAACGGCATGCTCTACTACCCGACCTTCTATGAAGGTCTCGAGCAGTCCAAGAACGTCATCTACACCGGCCAGGAAGCCACCCAGCAGATTCTCGCCGGCTTGAACTGGATCGCCAAGGAGAAGGGCGCCAAGTCGTTCTTCTTCATCGGCTCGGACTACATCTGGCCACGCACCTCGAACAAGATCGCGCGCAAGCATGTCGAAAACGTGCTGAAGGGCAAGGTCGTCGGCGAGGAATATTATGCGCTCGGCAGCACCCAGTTCAATTCGGTGATCAACAAGATCAAGCTGACCAAGCCGGATGTGATCTTCACCGACGTGGTCGGCGGCTCGAACGTCGCCTTCTACAAGCAGCTCAAGGCGGCCGGCATCGATCTGTCCAAGCAGGCGCTGCTGACGATCTCGGTGACGGAAGACGAGATCGACGGCATCGGCGGCGAGAACATCGCGGGCGCCTATGCCTGCATGAAGTACTTCCAGTCCCTCGACAATGCCAACAACAAGGCCTTCGTCCCTGCCTTCAAGAAGATGTGGGGCGAGAAGACCGTGATCGGCGACGTGACGCAGGCCGCCTATCTCGGCCCGTGGCTGTGGAAGTTGACGGTCGAGAAGGCTGGCAGCTTCGACGTCGACAAGATCGCCGCTGCCTCGCCCGGTGTGGAGTTCAAGGGCGCGCCGGAAGGTTACGTGCGCATCCATGAGAACCATCACCTCTGGTCGAAGACCCGCGTCGGTCGCGCCAAGCTCGATGGCCAGTTCGAGCTGATCTACGAGACCGCAGATCTGGTCGAGCCCGATCCGTTCCCGAAGGGCTACCAGTAAGCGCGCGGAATTCTCCGCAAGCCTTCCCCGAGCAAGAGCTCCCTGGCGCGGACCGTCAATCCGCGCTTCACGACCCCGCGTCGCGACATCGCTCGCGACGCGGGACCCTGTCCCCCTCGACGGAGAAACATCGATGTTCGGCGACTATTCGATTGGCGATCTCGGCTCCATCTTCGTCATGCAGGGCTTTGCCGGCCTGATCCTGTTTTCCGTCTACGTTCTGATGGCGCTCGGTCTTGCGATCATCTTCGGCCAGATGGGCGTCATCAACATGGCGCATGGCGAGTTCATGATCCTCGGCGCCTACGTCACCTGGATGACGTCGAACGTCTTCCAGTCCTATTTGCCAAGCCTGTTCAGCGGCTATTTCTTCCTCGCGATGATCTTGGCGTTCCTGGCTTCCGGCGCGCTGGGGATGCTGGTCGAATGGGTGCTGATCCGGCATCTCTACAAGCGGCCGCTCGACACGCTGCTCGCGACCTGGGGCCTCAGCCTGATGCTGCAGCAGGCCTATCGCTCGATCTTCGGCGCACGTGAAGTCGGCGTGGAGCTGCCGCAGTGGATGCTGGGCTCGCTGCACGTCACCGACTCGATCGAGGTGCCGATCAACGGCGTCTTCGTGATGGGCCTGACGGTGCTGATCACGATCGCGGTCGCCTACATCATGTTCAGGTCGCGCTGGGGCCGCCAGGTCCGTGCCGTCGTGCAGAACCGCATCATGGCGGGCGCCGTCGGCATCAACACCGCGAAAGTCGACCGATACACCTTTGCCCTCGGCTGCGGCATCGCCGGCGTCGCCGGCAGCGCCTTCACCATGATCGGCTCGACCGGGCCGACGTCGGGCCAGCTCTACATCGTCGACACATTCCTGGTCGTCGTGTTCGGCGGCGCCGCCAGCCTGCTCGGCACCATCGCATCGGCCTTCTCGATCTCGCAGACGCAGTCGACGCTTGAGTTCTTCATGTCGGGTTCGATGGCAAAAGTGCTGACCCTGCTCGCGGTGGTCGGAATTCTGATGCTGCGGCCGCAGGGGTTGTTCGCGCTCAAGGTCCGCAAATAACGAAGTGCAGGGGGCTGAACCCATGAACGACAGTCGCTTTACCACGCGTTCGGAGCTGATCGGCATCCTGGTGCTCGCGGTCTTTCTGGTCGTGATCCTGCCGCTCTGCCTCGATGTCTTCAGGCTCAATCTGGTCGCCAAATATCTCACCTACGCTTTCGTGGCGCTGGGGCTGGTGATCTGCTGGGGCTACGGCGGCATCCTGAGCCTGGGGCAGGGCGTGTTCTTCGGCCTCGGCGGCTACTGCATGGCGATGTTCCTCAAGCTCGAAGCCTCGAGCGTCGAGAACACCAAGATCCAGTCGACGCCGGGCATTCCCGATTTCATGGACTGGAATCAGATCACCGCGCTGCCGTTCTTCTGGAAGCCTTTCCACAGCCTGACCTTCACCGTCGCCGCCGTCATGCTGGTGCCGGGCATCTTTGCCCTGATCATCGGCGCCGCGATGTTCAAGCGCCGCGTCGGCGGCACCTATTTCGCGATCATCACGCAGGCGGTCGCCGCGATCCTGACCATCCTGATCGTCGGCCAGCAGGGTTACACCGGCGGCATCAACGGCATGACCGATCTGCGCACGCTGAAGGGCTGGGACATCCGTCCGGACCACGCCAAGATCGTGCTGTATTTCTTCGAGGTCGGCCTGCTGTTCGCCTGCATCTTCATCGCGCAGTTCGTCCGGCACTCGAAGCTCGGCCGCATCCTGGTGGCGATGCGCGACCAGGAAGACCGGGTTCGCTTCTCCGGCTACAGCGTCGCCAATTTCAAGATCTTCGCCTTCTGCATCGCCGCGATCTTCGCTGCGATCGGCGGCGCCATGTTCGCGCTCAATGTCGGTTTCATGTCACCGTCCTTCGTCGGCATCGTGCCGTCGATCGAGATGGTGATCTATACCGCGGTCGGCGGCCGGCTCTCGATCCTGGGTGCGGTCTACGGAACGATCCTCGTCAACTTCGCCAAGACCAGTCTGTCCGAGTCCTTTCCCGAGCTCTGGTTGTTCGGCCTCGGCGGATTGTTCATCGCCGTGGTGCTCGCCTTCCCGAACGGCCTCGCCGGCATCTGGGGGGACTACGTCCAGCCGCGGATCGACCGATTGATCGGCTCGCGCAAGCCGAAGTCCGGCGCCGGCTGGACCGACGATTCGGTCGCAGACGGCGCGCCGGCAGAGTGAGGAGGACATCATGCTCATCGGTCATCAGCCAAAGCCCTTCCTGCTTTCGGTCGAAGGTCTCACCGTATCCTTCGACGGCTTCAAGGCGGTCAACGATCTCTCCTTCTATGTCGAGGAAAACGAGATCCGCGTCATCATCGGCCCGAACGGCGCCGGCAAGACCACCGTGCTCGACCTGATCTGCGGGAAGACCAAGGCGACGTCAGGCTCAATCGAGTTCCGCGGCAAGGATCTGACCAAGCTGAAGGAGAACCAGATCGTGAAGGCCGGCGTCGGCCGCAAGTTCCAGACGCCGTCGATCTACGACGACCTCACGGTGTTCGAGAATCTTGAGATCTCCTTTCCGCGGGGCCGCACCGTGTTCGGCGCACTGACGTTCACGCGCGACGCCACCGTGCGCGACCGCGTCCACGAGGTCGCCGAGATGATCTTCCTCAAAGATCGCCTCGGCATGAGCGCAGCCCTGCTCAGCCATGGTCAGAAGCAGTGGCTCGAGATCGGCATGCTGCTGATCCAGGATCCGGATCTGCTGATGCTGGACGAGCCCGTCGCAGGCATGAGCGTCAGCGAGCGCGCCAAGACCGCCGAGCTGCTCAACCGCATCATCAAGGACCGCTCGGTACTGGTGATCGAGCACGACATGAAATTCGTCGAGGACATCGCCCACAAGGTCACGGTGCTGCACCAGGGCCAGATCCTCTCCGAGGGCACCATGGACCACGTCAAGAACGATCCCAAGGTGATCGAAGTCTACCTCGGCCATTAAGGAGCACGTTCATGTTGGCTATCAATGATCTCCATGTTGCTTACGGCCAGAGTGAGGTCTTGCATGGCCTCAACGTTTCTGTCGCGCCCAACGAGATCGTCGCGATCATGGGCCGCAACGGCATGGGCAAGACCACGCTGATGAAGTCGTTGATGGGGATCGTGCCGATCAAGAGCGGTTCGGTGACCATGGACGGCGACGAGCTCGGTGCGCTTCCGAGCTACGACCGCGTCGCCAAGGGTCTCGCGTATGTGCCGCAGGGGCGCATGATCTTCTCGACCATGACGGTGAAGGAGAACATCGAGACCGGTCTCGTCGTGTCCGGCGGCTCGGAAGTGCCGGAGGACATCTATGAACTGTTTCCGGTGCTGCTGGAGATGAAGGGGCGCCGTGGCGGCAATCTCTCGGGCGGCCAGCAGCAGCAATTGGCGATCGCACGCGCGCTCGCCACCAAGCCGAAGGTGCTGTTGCTGGACGAGCCGACCGAAGGCATCCAGCCGTCGATCATCAAGGACATGGCGAAAACCCTGAAGCGCATCCGCGACGAGCGCGGGCTGTCGATCGTCGTGTCCGAGCAGGTCTTGAGCTTCGCGCTCGACATTGCCGACCGCGTGCTCGTGATCGAGAACGGCGAGATCGTGCGTGACGATCCGCGCGACAGCGTCGATGCCGCGCAGATCTCGAAATTCCTGTCCGTCTAACCAGTAAACCAAGGGGAGCATCTCGATGCCAGAGACACTGATCAAGGTCGATCTTACCAAGTCGGCCTACGAAAACGACAAGGTTCACAACCGCTGGCACCCCGACATTCCGATCGTGGCGTGGGTCAATCCGGGCGACGACTTCATCATCGAGACCTACGACTGGACCGGCGGCTTCATCAAGAACAACGATTCCGCCGACGACGTGCGCGACATCGACCTCTCGATCGTGCACTTCCTGTCCGGCCCGATCGGCGTCAAGGGCGCCGAGCCGGGCGATTTGCTGGTGGTCGATCTGCTTGACGTCGGTCCGCTGAAGGAGAGCCTGTGGGGCTTCAACGGCTTCTTCTCCAAGCAGAATGGCGGTGGCTTCCTGACCGATCATTTCCCGCTGGCGCAAAAGTCGATCTGGGACATCAAGGGCCTCTACACCTCGTCGCGCCACGTGCCCGGCGTGAATTTTGCGGGTCTGATCCATCCCGGTCTGATCGGCTGTCTGCCCGATCCGAAGCTGCTGGCGAGCTGGAACGCGCGCGAAGCCGAGCTGATCGCGACCAATCCCACCCGCGTGCCTGGCCTTGCCAATCCGCCGTTTGCGCCGACCGCGCATGCCGGGCAAGCCAAGGGTGACGCGAAAGCCAGGGTTGGCCTCGAAGGCGCGCGTACCGTGCCGCCGCGCGAGCATGGCGGCAATTGCGACATCAAGGATCTCTCGCGCGGCTCAAAGATCTACTTCCCGGTCTACGTGCCGGGCGGCGGCCTCTCGATGGGCGATCTGCACTTCAGCCAGGGCGACGGCGAGATCACCTTCTGCGGCGCGATCGAAATGGCCGGCTGGCTGCATCTGAAGGTCGATGTCATCAAGGATGGCGTGGCCAAATACGGCATCAAGAACCCCGTGTTCAAGCCCTCGCCGATCACGCCGAACTACAAGGACTACCTGATCTTCGAGGGCATCTCGGTTGATGAGGCGGGCAAGCAGCATTACCTCGACGTCCACATCGCCTATCGCCAGGCCTGCCTGAACGCGATCGAGTATCTCAAGAAGTTCGGCTACTCCGGCGCCCAGGCCTATTCGATCCTCGGCACCGCACCGTGCCAGGGCCATATCTCGGGCGTCGTCGACGTGCCGAATGCCTGCGCCACGCTGTGGCTGCCGACCGAGATATTCGACTTCGACATCATGCCGTCGTCGGCCGGCCCGGTGAAACATATCAAAGGCGACATCCAGATGCCGATCTCGCCGGACAAGTGATCCCTGCGTGAAGGGTGCGGGACGGCGCGCATCTGCCGCCCCGCATCCGTCACCCCTCAACCATCGCGCAAGGATCAGACATGCCCGTCTATGAATATCTCTGCAACGATTGCGGCCCGTTCACCGACATGCGGCCGATGGCCGAATGCGACGACCCGCGGGAATGCCCGAAATGCGAGCATGAATCACCGCGCGTGATCCTGACTGCGCCGGCGTTCTCCTGCATGCCCGCGGACAGGCGCAAGGCCCACGCTACCAACGAGCGCAGCAAGCACGCGCCGAAGACGCTTGATCAGTACAAGGCCTCGCACGGTGCCGGCTGCGGCTGCTGCTCCGGCAAGAAGCCGGCACGGCTGGTGACGATGAGCAAGAGCGGCGCGAAGGGTTTCCCGACCGCGCGACCCTGGATGATCAGCCACTGACGCATGTGGCCGTTTGACGGCGGCAAATTCAAACCAGACTAGAAGGGCGTTTCAAATGCTTCATGGTGACATTTCTTCCAGCAACGACACGGTCGGCGTCGCAGTCGTCAATTATAAGATGCCGCGGCTGCACACCAGGGCCGAGGTGCTCGACAATGCTCGCAAGATCGCCGACATGATCGTCGGCATGAAGCTCGGCCTGCCAGGCATGGATCTCGTGATCTTCCCGGAATATTCCACCCACGGCATCATGTACGACTCCAAGGAGATGTACGACACCGCCTCGCAGGTGCCGGGCGCCGAGACCGAGATCTTCGCCGCGGCCTGCCGCAAAGCCAAGGTATGGGGCGTGTTCTCGCTCACCGGCGAGCGCCATGAGGAGCATCCGCACAAGGCACCCTACAACACCTTGATCCTGATGAACGACAAGGGCGAGATCGTTCAGAGGTACCGCAAGATCATGCCGTGGGTGCCGATTGAAGGCTGGTATCCCGGCAACTGCACCTACGTCTCCGACGGCCCGAAGGGCCTGAAGGTCAGCCTGATCATCTGCGACGACGGCAACTTCCCTGAGATCTGGCGCGACTGCGCCATGAAGGGCGCCGAGTTGATCGTGCGCTGTCAGGGCTACATGTATCCGGCCAAGGAGCAGCAAGTGTTGATCTCCAAGGCGATGGCCTGGGCCAACAACGTCTATGTCGCGGTTGCCAATGCCGCGGGCTTCGACGGCGTGTATTCCTATTTCGGCCACTCTGCGATCATCGGCTTCGATGGTCGCACCCTGGGCGAGACCGGCGAGGAGGAATACGGCATCCAGTACGCCGGCCTGTCGAAGAGCTTGATCCGCGATGCGCGCCGCAACAACCAGTCGCAGAACCATCTCTTCAAGCTCCTGCATCGCGGCTACACCGGCATGATCAATTCCGGCGAGAGCGCGAAGGGCCTCGCAGCCTGTCCTTATGATTTCTATTCGAAATGGATCGCCGACCCCGAAGGCACGCGGGATATGGTCGAGGCAATGACCCGCTCGACCGTAGGAACCGCTGAATGCCCGATCGAAGGCATTCCCAACGAGAAGTCCGCGACGAACTACTAGTTCATCGGTCGACCTGAAGTCCCGGCGGAGCTGGCCCGGGTGCCGGCCCGCTGCGTCCGCTCTCCCGCGAAACCGGCCGACGGAGATTGGCTTGCGAAAGCTTGGACCTTGGGTTGAACACGCGATCCGTCGATCACCTCGAGTCGGCCGCAGCGGTTCAGGGTGTGCAACTTCCTTCCCGGCCAAGCCGGCCCGGGTCTCAGCGAGTGGCGAACGATTTGCCTGAATGTCGTCGGCGACAGTTCGACGACTTCCGCCAGCCCGAGCCCTGCGCCATATCCGTCGGCACAGTCCTGGACCGGTCGCCACAATCGTTCATTGATGGTGACGAAATTCCCCGCCGGCCGCGCGCTTGCGCGATCGATCAGAACCGGGTTGCTGGCGTGGGGCAACCAGGGGCCGAGCAGGTGCTCGGCGTAGAAGATCGCGAGCGAATCCGAATAACCGCCGGTTCCGTCGCGCCAGGCTCCGAACAGATAATTCGTGCCGTTGTGCCGTGTGATCGTCGCGTCGGCCAGTTCAAGGCCTGACAAGAGCGTCGCGTGTCGCTCCCATTTGTCCGGAAACCGGACGCATCTGTAGAGGGCGACGTCCCCGTGTGTGGAGCTCTCCGGGATCATCCACAACTCGCCACCGTCCTCGATCAGGAACGGATAGGACAGGTGCCAGGGCTCCTCCAGTACGGGCACGACCTCTCCGACCGGCCCGGCGTCGCCGAACTCGATCGCCGAAATGACCCCTTTTCCGACCCGGTGATCGAGGTCTTCAAAGAACACGAACGTTCGTCCCTGCCACGTGATGGGAAAGGGGTCGGCGTAGAAGCGATGTCCCGGATCTGCAAGCACGTTCCAGCCTGGCCCGGACAGATCTCCGGTCTCCCAGACGCCTGCGCTCCCATTGTGGCGCCAGCCGACGTGCCAATGCGGGGCATAGCAGCAGAGACGATAGATCTCCTTGGCGATCGATACGGCGAGGCCACGTACAACGTATTCGCCGGGCCGCCGGCGCATGCCGTCTCCGGCAGGACGCGCGATCTGCGGCAGAATTCGCGGCCTTCCCGACAGGATGGCCGTCACCATGGTCAGGGTCCGCGCCATGACGGTTTCGAGCGCACCACTCAAGCCAGCCGCAATCTCTCCGGAGGGATGGCCGCGATCGAGCACCGAACCGTCGAGCTCGTTGACGATTTCGATGACCGGCAGGTCGCCCGCGAGGATGGCGGTCAGTGCGGCGTTCTCGCCTGCAGCTCCATTGAAGAACGGACGGAGATACAGCCGGGCAGAACAGTCCGGATGCCGCGGGTTGCGTGTAAAATCGACAATCACGTCGGCCGCTCCGGTGCGAGCCTGCGTCGGTTCCGGAATGATCTTCAGTCGATCGGCGCCGCCCTGCTTGCCCCTGCGCAAAACCATGCGTTCGAGTTCGAACAGCGCATCGAGACCTGCAGGCCGCTGCTCTGCCGTTGCGGTCCACACGATCTGAACCGGAACGTCCCGGCCGTCGATCGATAATGTCGCGCGGCACATCCACCGCCGGGCATGTTCACGTTCGCAGCGAAACTCGATGATCATGTCGAGCCACTCTACTCCAACGCGCCGGCTCAAATGGCCCGGCTGAGAATTTGAATGTATTCCTCCACCATGGCATCGACCGAATAGCGCGACTTCAGGCCTTTGGCGTTTTGCCGCAGTTCGTCGCTCAGGGCCTGGTCTGTTAGAATTGTGGAGACGGCCGCCGACAGTTTCGCAGGATCGGAGGCATCGACGAAGAGTGCCGTGGGCCTTCCCTCGAAAGACAGCACCTCGCGCAAGACGGGAAGATCACTGACGACGGAGGGAACACCGGCGTTCGCGGCTTCGACCGCAGCCAGACCGAAGGTTTCGGCTTGCGTCGGAAATACGAACACGTCCAGACAAGCGAGAAAGTCCGCCATTCGCCACGGGGGAATTTCGCCGACCAGATGTAATCGGTCTGATACTTTCAGCTCATCCGCCAACTGCCTTAGCCGCGCTTCGTCGGCCCCCTGGCCGGCCAGCGCAAGGTGCCAGGACGGTTCACCCGGCAAAAGACGTATCGCCGCGTCAAGCCGCTTGTGCGGGTGCAGCCTGGCCGCGCAGCCGAGCAGCACGCGATCGTGCGGCAGATTGAATTGTCCTCGCGCAGCTTCCTTCGGCAGGGCGAGCGACTTGTCGTCGAAGCCGTGCGGGACGTGAATCATGCGCGATCGATAGGCGGCGGGATAGCGCGAGTACTCCCGTTGCATGTCCTGCGAGTTCAGCGTGATGCAGTCGAAAACGCCGAGGCTGCCCATGACAATGTCGGCCGCGCGGACCGGCCAGCTCATCGACAGCGCGGACGAGACCTGATTGGCGACAACCGGTGCGCGGCTGACGAGGCGCGACACGCCGCCGCCGATGACGTTGCCGAAGTGCTGAAAGGTCAGAACCGCGTCGGGCCTGGTGGTCCTGATATAGCGGCCGAGCGTCCACAGCATGCGTAGCAGAGCGAGCGGATTTCCCGGTCGGCTCGAGGCGCAGTAGAACGTGTTGGGCGGCTCGTCGAAGGAGTCCGATTTGCGGAAGAAGAACAGATTGGAGACCCGATAACCGCGTGCGGTCAGGCCCGCACCCAGCAGCCTGGTGATCTCCTGGGCACCTGCGTTCTCGGCCTGAGTCTGCACGAGAAGAACGTGCGGCTTTGGCTTGCTTAAGTCTGGTCGCGCGGCTGGCGCGGTCGACGACCGCATCGGTGCCTCGCGCAATTCTGTGCTTGGCTGATAACGGAGCACGGATTTCTACCCATTGACGGATTTTTTCTCGTGGACGTACCTATCACGCGAGACACATTCGGACATCGATTTGCGCCGAACGGAGTTAATGCGCAGGCTGCACGATCGAGCGTCGCTCATGCGGGAATTCCGTTGGTTTCCCGCACCGGGTGCAGCGAGCTCGTTAACCAATTGGTTACGGTCATTTGGAGAGCGGGTAACTGCCGATTAACCACAGATATTTACGTTGGGGCAGGCCACTGAACAGTGTTCGCCAGTTGAATTCGAGTAAATCCATGACGTTCGGTCGCCGAGCAGACCCGACGAGTTCCGGATCGACCGGTGATTCCGCGTCGTGGCAGGCTAAAAATTTGCCGAACGGCGAGGCGCGCGGAACGATCGCGCTGACCGCCGCGGGTGCGCTCTCCTTCGTTCGGGAAAACCTCCGCCGCATTTTGACGCTCGCGGCCGCCATCTTCGCCGTCGGCGTTATCGTTCTCTTGGTGATCCCGGTTCGATTTGCGGCGACCGCGCTGGTCGTTGTCGATCCCCGCGAGCAACGCGTGACCACGGAGCAGGACGTTCTGCCGGGCATTGGGCAGGATAGCGCCGCGCTGCAGAGCCTGGTTGAAGTCGCCAAGTCCGATGGCTTTCTCCGGCCGCTGATCGAGCAGCTTAAGGTTCGGGATGATGAAGACATTTCCGGGGGGCACACCGACGCCACACGCCTGCTCGAGAGATTTCGCAATCGTCTCGATATTTCCCGTCGCGGGCTGACTTACGTCATCGCTATACGGTTCACCTCGAACCGCCCGGAGCGGGCTGCTTACTATGCCAATGCCATAGCCGAGGCGTTTGTCGCCAGCCAGGGTCGCATCCGCACCGAGGCCACCGACGAGGCGGCCGACTGGCTCAGTGGCCGGCTGAAGACATTGAACGACCGGCTGAGAGCTTCGGAGGATGCCGTTGCCGCATTCAAGCTCGAGCACAGGATCGTCAATGCCGGCAAGGACGCCACGACCCAGCAGTTGCGCGTGACCGAGCTGTCGCAGCAAGTTACCGCGGCTCGCGCCCGTACCGAAGAGGCGAGAGCCCGCTACGAGCAGGCCCAACGCGACCTGAAGGCGAACGTCGAAGGACCCGTCAAGCAGAACCTTCTGAACGTTCTGCGCGCCCAGCGGTCGGCGCTCAATGATCAGATTGCGCAAAAGCGGGCGGTCTTCGGCGACCGCCATCCCGACCTCGTCATTTCGTACAGCCAGCTGAATGATCTCAACCGGCAGATCGAGTTGGAGCGGACGAAAGCCATCGAGACTGCAAAGTCGGAATATGAGGCCCAGCGCGACCAACAGAAGGCTCTGGAAGGCCAGATGAAGGCGGCTGAATCGCAGCTCCTGATCGACGGTCAGGCTCTCGTCCGGCTGCAGGAGCTGCAGCGCGACGCCGAGGCCAACAGAAACATCTACGAGCAGTTTCTCTCGCGGTCCAAGACGACCAATGAGCAGCGCCTTCTGCAGAGCTCCCAGACCAAGGTTGCTTCGCCCGCCATTCCGCCGCTTCGCTCGACCCTTCCACCGCTACCTCTGCTGCTCGCTGCCCTCGCGATCGGCTCGCTGCTGACGTCGACGGCGGTCGTTGCCGCCACGGCGCGCGGACCGGGCAAGTCCGTTCAAGAGGTTCGCGATCCGGAACCGGCCGTGCCCCAGCCCGCCGTGTGGCCGCGTCCGCCCGTATGGGCCCGCATTCCCGACCTGATGCCCGGAGGGGCAACCAGAAACGTCTGGCAAGGCCCGGTGTCCGCGACGGCTGAACTTGATCTCAGCCTCCATCTGCGTCCGCTGCTCGACAGGCTGGAGAAGCTGCCGGGGCCTCGGGGCAAGGTCGCGCTCGTCATGTCGGTCGGGAAGGGGGCCGGCGGCAACACCGTCGCGCGGTCGCTGAACCGGTGGGCGGTGAACCAGGGAAAGTTGAGCGTTCTGATCCAGGTGCAACCGGATCTCGGCGGTGCCGCGGCGGCGCCGAAGGGGCAGGCGGAGGGCGCGTCCATGGCGAGCTTTCGCAGCGTCGACGTGCTTCTGGGCGCGAGCAGGAGTTCCGAGCCGTTGCCCGCAGACGATATTCGCTCCGAGTTCGATCTGATCGTCGTCCATGCGACATCGCTTGCCCTGCAACCCGAGGCGACGGCTCTGGCCGCTCACGCCGATCTGGTCATCCTCGTGGTTCGCGAAGACGCAGTCGATTCGGCTGCCATGCGCAGGGCTACGGCTGCGCTCGCGCGGTTCGGCGGCGTGCCGACCGGACTGGTCGTCAATCGTGTGCCGAATGCTTCGCCGGCTCCTCAACGCCAGGGCGCAGCATTGGGCCTGGTTGGTTGATCGTCATTCGACAACGTGTTGCCGGGCCGGGCAATCATGCCGCCGATTGAGTAGAGGCCTAGTCGCTCGTGTCAGCCACACGGACCGTATAAGAGCCGCGTTTCGATCTCGAGAAGCGCGAAAGCACGAGAATTGAAGGATCAACTCCGGTTCGCCGTCGACAGAGGATGTTGAGGGCGATGGTCGCAAGCGCCAGCGACACGGTGGCCGAAATCGCTGCGCCAAGCACGCCGAGCCAGGGGATGAGGACGAGAAATCCGACCAGCCGCATCGCCACGTTCGCGGCAACCACGGGGACATACTGACGCTCATGGCCGGTCAGCTGCAATATCGCAGCAGCCGGACCGCCCGCCGCTTGAAACGCCGTTCCGATCGCGAGCACGATCAGCACCCA
This sequence comes from Bradyrhizobium neotropicale, assembly GCF_001641695.1. GTDB lineage: Bacteria > Pseudomonadota > Alphaproteobacteria > Rhizobiales > Xanthobacteraceae > Bradyrhizobium > Bradyrhizobium neotropicale. The sequence continues at coordinate 220,803 of NZ_LSEF01000033.1, read as the reverse complement.
GTGCTGCGCGGCGAAATGCGGCCCGAACAGGTTGAGAAGATAGGGGGCGCCAAGCCAGATGATGACGAGCCCGCTCACCACGCAAAGCGCGGTCACCTCCGCCATGAGCTGCAGCGTTCGCTCGAATTCCCGATGATTCTTGCTGAAGTACAGCGAGGGAAGCCGGCGCGCTCCGAAACTATACAGTGCGGCCGATAGCATGGCGAAGATGTTGGCCAGACGCGACGCGGCAAAATAGATTCCGGCAGTCGTCGGATCCAGCATCCAGTAGACCAGAATGACGTCGAAGTACTGGTTTGCGGCTTCAAGGATGGACGCGACCCAGAAATGAAGCGCGCTCGATCTCCAGCGGGATGTCTCGGAACGCGCGGACACGCCGCGCAAATGCGGCAGAGCCCGCACGATCGCGATGATTTGCGCGATCAGGCCCACCGACATGGCAATTGTCATCACAGCGATCAATTCGGTGGGATCGAGCTGTCGATGACCGAAGAGCACGGCGAGCAGAAACAGCACCACGATGACCCGCCAAAAGAACTCCCTGTTGCCTTCGCCCATGAGAATGCTGACCAGCGAGCGTGCAATCTGACTGCCGAGCATCAGGGCGGCATTCACGGCAGTGTAGGCTGACACTGCGAGCATCAGCAGCCACCAATTGCCTCTCAAGCTCGCCACCATCGCGATTGCGGCAATTGCGATCAGCATCGCGACGGCAGAAATCTTCAGGCTTGATAGGAGCACGCCTTTCGTGAGGTCGTGTTGCTCTCTCACCTGATATTCGTTCAGGAATCGCACCAGAAGCGACTCCTGGCCGACCAGCCCAACGACCGATGCGATCTGGGCAATCGAAAGCCAGGTTGCAAAGATGCCAAATCCGTCCGGCGACATGGCTCGAGCCGCCAGTGAGAACAATGCAAACGCAAGCGCACCGCTGCCGACCTTCAGGAGGATGGTACCGGCAACACCGCGCGTCACATCGCGTCGCATGAACTGGACAATGGATTCGATCATGGAAGTTACAGGGAAATTCTCCCGCGACGATGCGCGTTGCGATAGCAGGGACAGCCTAGCATGCCAACAAACCGCGAGTGTTAATTGCGACCGCCAGGAGCTTGTCCGCCGTGACGGACCTCAGCGCTACGCCAATTGCTTCACTGTGAAACACCATCAGTCCCAGCTGTGCCAGATCGAGCAATGGCCGGCGATTACCGAATGGCAATGTAGCGCCGCGCAGACGCTCCATGAGAACCGATATCGGCTGACCTGCCGCCGTTTGAGCGCGAAATGCCTCGCCAACATTGAATTCGGACCACCTGACACGATAGGAAACAACGGCTGCTCCGCCACGGAGACCGCGTTTCGGCGCATCCTGAGCAAGCTGCGTGCCGGGACATTGTCAGGCCCGGCAGGTCCGCAATTCATTAACCTCGATATCCGGAAATGATCGCGTTTGGTCCTGCGATGGGACATCAGGCGAGAGAATTGCACGTGCAACCACCGCTAACCGTGGGAGCCTGGACCATGACGACGAGCAAGAGCGTGACCGAGCCGATCGTGGCCGATATCGCTATCGTCGGCGGCGGCCTTGCGGGATCGCTCGCGGCGGCTGTCCTTGCACGGGCCGGGCATCGCGTCGCCCTGGTCGACAAGCGCGCGGTCTATCCGGAGGAGTTCCGGGTCGAAAAGATCGGCGGCCCGCAGCTCGATATGATCCGCAGGCTGGGCTTCATCCGCGGTCTCGAGAATGCCGGTTGTTTATATGACCGTGTGCTCAATATCAGGGAAGGCAAGGTGGTCGATGTCAGCGTCGGTCAGGCTTACGGACTTCCCTATGCCAACCTCGTTGCCATGGCGCGCGGTCAGATCCCCGATCCATCCAGTCTGGTTGTCGACGAGGTTACGGCGGTAAGCTGCAGCGATGACGTCCAACATCTCGAACTCGCCTCCGGACAGCGCGTGAGCGCGCGCCTTGTCGTCCTTGCGACGGGCATGGCGGGCGTTCTCGGATACAAGCTGGGAATCAGGCGGCGCGTATTGGCCGAGCGCCACTCGGTCTCGTTCGGCTTCACGATCGCCCGCCGAAATGGTGCGCCGTTCGATTTCAAGGCCCTGACCTGTTACGGCGAGCGGACCTCCGACGGCGTCGATTATCTCAGCCTGTTTCCCGTGCCTGCGGGTATGCGGGCAAATCTCTTCATGTTTCGCGATCCGACCGATCCGGTCATGCGCGACGTGCGTCGCGACACGGAAGCAACCCTTCTGCGCCTGCTGCCGGGATTGCAGCCCTATCTCGGTGATTTCCATGTCATGGACCGGGTCCAGAATTGGGTGATGGATTTGTCCGTCGTCGAGGGACACCTGCAGCCCGGCGTCGTGCTGATCGGCGATGCCTTCCAGACCAACTGTCCCGCTGCTGGAACCGGCGTTGCCCGTCTGCTGGTGGATGTCGAGCGTCTTTGCACCGAGTATGTGCCGCAATGGCTCAACACCGCGGGCATGGGCACGGATAAAATATCGCAGTTCTATTCCGATTCCGACAAGGTCGCGGCAGACCAGCAGTCGCTGAAGATGGCGCACTTCCGCCAGGCGCTGACGTCCCGCAACGATATCAGCTGGGATGTGCGGCGACGGCTGCACTTCCTGCGGCGTAATATCTCCCACCGCGTCGATCAAATGCGGCCCGGCTGGCTCGCGGGCTTCCGCAGCGCGCTGCGCGCCTGAGCGCTGAACCGGGTTGGCGCCTGCCCATCGGTCAGCGCGCGGGAGTTGAGGTGCGGGCCGGGAAGAGCCTGAACTCCGACATTCGCTTTGCCGCCAGTTTGAGCCACGGGGCCTGCCTCAGCGCGAACAGGGTCACGGCACCTGCGGTGCTGCCGGCCTGCACGACCGTCCACATCGGCGAAGGCTGCCCGCCGAACAATTTCTTGTACGGCTCGTCGCCAATCGTGAAATCGAGCATCTGGTCCCCGCGCTCGATGCAGTCCCGCGCGACCTGCTCGAACATCAGCGCGCCAAGCGACTGGCTCTTGTATCCGGCAATGTCGAAGGCGCTCATGATGACGAGGAAACTGCCGCGATGACACAGCCCCAGCACGGCAGCGATCAGATTGCCGTCCATCTTCATGGCATAGAGCCGGACAAGCGAGCCGAGACCGCGTAGCGCTACGTCGGAATAGAAACCGTAGTACTCGGGACGCTGAAGCAGGTCTCCGTCGCCCTGCGCCTGAAACCGCGGGCCGCGGAATTTCCTCATCACGTCCAGCGCAGCGAGGACGGAGGCGCTGTCGTCGCAGCATGAGAAGCTCAACGCGCCCTTCTTCTGGAGTTGGCGATATTTCTTGGCGAGCTCCTTTTGATAGGAGCGATCCAGCGCACTGGCTCGCCATTGCTCGAATGGAGCGACGAGAACGGTCGCGTAGGCATTCGTGTCCATCGATACGCGGCGCGGCGCTGCCAGGAGGTTCTCGATCGGAAGCCGTCGGTCGGGCAGCTTCGTCATGCGAAGCAGATCGAACGGGCGGATGAGGCGCCGGATCTCTCGGCACGCAGTCTCGTCCTCGATCAGTTGGGAAAAGACGTCCGGACTGCAGACCGGCGCCAAATAGTCGGATACGCGAAGGTCGGCGAATTCGACGGTCCGTATCGGGCCGCGCCGAATCCGGAGCAAGGGCAGCACCATCGCAAGCGCGCCGCTCGCGCGGTGGCGGACCACGACGACCATCCGTTTTGCCCCCGCATGGGCCGCGAGCTTGGTATAAAGGCTATCCAGCCAGAGCGGATGCTGGAATGCGGTCGCGGCCGAGCTGTCAAACAGCTCCGCGTATTCCGGAGACAGGAAGTTGAACGCGTGATCGATGGTGACATCGAACGTGTCGCTATTGCTGTTCATACGTGACCAGGGAAACCAGACAATTTGGAAAAGCCGCGAGTGCTTATATAGCAGGGTGCGGCCGGTCCAGACACCGACGGGGTGCGGTTTTCATTAACGCGTTGAGCCGGTGTGCCCATCGTCTCACAGCGGTGCCGAGCCTCGCGATATCTTCCATGCGGGGCCGGACCCGGTTACGGGCTGTTCTGGCAGTCGCTTCGTTCGGGATTGCGCGGCATTTCGTAACGTTAACGAACTCTTAATTCCCGCGGTCGTGTGAGGTTGGTGGGGCCAGGTAGCTTGTCCAACCCGCGATAGCAAATATTTAACCGCGCTTAAGGAAGGTCATTTCATGGCCAGCCTACAGACACAGGTGGATTCCGGGGCACTCGAAAGCGCGATCTGGAAGACGCGCAGCGTTGGCGTGGAGAAGATTGCCAGGTCCGCAATCAGCTGGTCGATCACTATCAATGTCGTTGCATCGATGGGCACCTTCAATGCCGCGATCCTGCCGGCGGAGCTGACCTATCTGCAACAGGCCATTGCGCTCTTGATGTGGGGCGTCGTCATCTATGCAAGCGCCTTCGTGCGCCCGCGCCTGCGGTTGGAGTCCAACCCCGACCTGATCGCGTTGGTCGCATTCTATGGTCTCGCCGCCCTCTCCGTGCTCTGGACCACCTTGAACGCCGCCGCGATCATGAAGGGCGCGGCGCTTGCGATGACGACCTTCGGTGCGTTCTGTCTCATCACGCGTATCGACGTGGACGAGATCGTGAAGTCGACAGCCCTGGGGTTTTCCATACTGGTTGCCGCATCGGCGTTTTGTGCGATCTTCGTACCCGATATCGGGTTGGACCACAGCTGGATGCATGGTGGCCAGTGGCAAGGCGTCTACGAATCGAAGCAGACGCTCGGTTTTATCAGTGCGTATCTGATGTTCTTTGCCTGTTATCGAAAGATGACGGGCCAGGGGTGGGCAGCCTTCCTCGTTACATTCTTGCTCGCCTCGACCTGCGTCATCGGGTCGGAATCGCGAGGCGCCGGTGCTGTTGCCTTGGCTGCCGGTGCACTTCTTGCCACGTCGCTGTGGTCGATTAACTGCATGCGGATCTATGCGGTGTTGCCGTCCATCATGTGCATTCTGGCCGGCCTCCTGATCCTGTATTTTTATACGACGGGATATGATTCCATCCATCTCGGCGACTCGACGATCGATTTTACCGAGAGGACCTTCATCTGGCAGTACGCGATCAGCCATTTTGACGATGCACCGCTGCTGGGCTTTGGAATCAACGGTTTTTGGACGGTTCCATCGATTTATGATTATTTCGAACAGAACCACGGCTGGGTGCTCGACAACTATCACAGCGGCTACATCGCCATCCTGATGGAGACGGGATTTCTGGGGTACTTGCTTTTCGTTGCCAGCGTCTTTCTGTTCTCGAACAAGGTTCTCCATCTGATTGCCACGAGGTCGATCAATCGATCTCATTGCGCGCTCATCATCGGATTTGTCGTCCTCAGCTTTCAGACCAATTTCACCGAGACGATGTTTCTTCGTTCGACGATGTTCACGTCGTTGCTCCTGGTGGCGTTTTTCTTCGCGACGTGCAGGCCGGTGTCGCAGGAAAATCTGCCGCCATCATGATTGGAAGCAAGATGACTGTCATCCGCGCTCGTTGGTCGAGAAGCCCCACTCTCGCAGCGACGGCAATTTTCCTCGCAGCACTTGTCTCCGGGGCCCATGGGGTCGAGCAGGGTGCTTCCCGGGACGCCGCGGGGTTGGGGCGCGGCATCAATATCCTCGGCTACGACGGACTCTGGGAAGGCGGCGAGAACGCGCCGTTTCGCCTGGACAACCTGACGGAAATCCGCATAGCCGGATTCTCGCACGTCAGGATCAATTTCTTCGGCTTCAAGTACATGGATTCCGGCAACGTTCTGGATGAGACCGTCTTGAAGCGGCTTGATGCCGTCATCGAGGAAGTTCTCGCCAGGCACCTCATCCCCATCGTTGACGAGCACGATACCCATCTTTGTCAACGCGACGTTTCCGGATGCGCTGAGAAGCTCAAGGCATTCTGGAGGCAGGTCGCCGCGCGCTATGCCGGGAAATATCCCTCGCTTGTCTTTGAGGTCTTGAATGAGCCTGGCGGGCAGATGACGTCCACCAGCTGGAATTCCCTCCTCAACGAATGTCTTGGCATCATCCGCCTCACCAATCCCGAGCGGAAGGTCATTGCCGCAGTTCTCAATACCGATGATATGCCCGTCGACGACTTGGCTCTGCCGGCGGGCGACGGAAACCTCATCGTCACGTTTCATTACTACGCGCCGATACGCTTCACGCATCAGGGCGCGCCATGGTCTCGAACGTTTTCGGGGATCGGGCCCCTGGACTGGGGCGCCCCGGACGATGAAGCGAAGGTCGTCGCTGATTTCGGGAAGATGAGTCTTTGGGCCGAGAGAGAGAAGCGCCCGATCTATCTCGGCGAGTTCGGGGTGTACGAGCGTGCTCCATCCGACAGCCGCGAGAGATACCTGTCGTTCGTGGCGAGAACCGCCGACCGGTTTGGCTGGGCATGGGCCTACTGGCAGTTCGACCATGATTTCGCTGCCTTCGATAGTGCCAGTCAAACCTGGAAGCCGGACATCCTGCGTGCCCTGATCCCGTCTGCGCGTTGAACCAGGGACTTTGCACAACGGGCATTTGGAAGCGTGCGTCCGCCCCCGAATTCGCATATGTAGGCAGCCCTAGGCGTAGCTCCCGCAGCAGAGCCCGCCTTTGCAAGGTAAACACTGCCTCCAGCTTTCGCTGGTCGCGAATCAGCGATGGGTTCCCATTGGGCCGTTCCAGTAAAGCGCGCGTTGCCAGAACGGCAACGACGCGAAAGAAGTCATCACCTCGGACTGCGATCTCCTCGTCATCTCCCCTCGGGATGCTGAGCCTCCATCTGCTTGGTCAGTGGGAGAAGTCGGGGCGCAAAGGCGTCGTGTTCTTGGCTGAAAACGAGAGCAAGGCGGAGCGGCTTGGGGCAATCATTCATGCCCTCGACGCCTCGTGCGGTGTCCTGGTTCTTCCGAGACTGGACACGCTGCCGTTCGATCAAATGGAGCCGTCGCACGAAATCGCAGGTCGACGAAGCTCGGTCTTGAGGCGGCTTGCGAAGCCCGAGGAACCCATCCTGCTCGTAGCCACGGCAGAGGCCGTGATGGAGCGTCTGCCGGCGCCGGCGAGTTGGTCTCGGCTGAATCTCCGTCTGAAGGTGGGCGCCGAGTTTTCCGAGAAGGATCTCCGGGCGCGGCTCGAAGCGCTCGGATACGAGCTTGATGACGATGTCCGCTATGCCGGCGACGTGCTGTTTCACGGCCAGACATTCGAGATATTTCCCGCCGGAGCCCTCGGTCCATTCAGAGTAGAGCATTCCGGCCGGACGATACGTCGGATTGTGGCATTCGACCCGGTCGAGCATCACATCGTTTTCGAGACCAAGGAGCTGCTCGTCGACCCGATGTCGGAGCGGATCACGCTCGGAAACGGACGCGGAAAACGTTCGACCCTGTTCGACTATTGCGGCCCAGCCAAGTGGATTGCGGATGCCGGCGTTCCTGCTCACGCCGACAATTGGCTGAGCACGATCGAAGAGGCGGCTGGTCGCGCGGACAGGGAGCGCGCCTATCTTGGACGGCGCGAATGGAAGGATGCGACCAAGCGCATGGACGTTCTGCCTCGACAGGCTCCGTTCCGTACCGTTCCGGACTTTTCCAAAGCCGCATCGCCGAGAAAGGCGCTCCGCGCATTCGTCGACGAGGTGCAAAGCGCCGGCTCGCGGCTGGTATTTGTCGCGGCGCAGGAGGATGACCTGCGCGCGATCGAACGAATGAGCGGGGTCAAGGCGGAGCGCTTTGCGGGTTGGCGTGAGGCGACGGCCGGACGCAATCGAGAAGCCGCGCTTCTTGCCGGCTTCGACTCCGGCTTTGTCGTGCCTGACGGTAAACCTCTTGTCGTCGTTACGGCTTCGGACGCGCTCGGCAGCAAGGCGCATCACGCGCAGCCTTTGGCGAGAACCTGGAGCGCGGCTTTCGACCACGCAGATGTACCGGAGCAGGGGACAGTGGTCGTTCATCTGCAGCGGGGACTGGCCTTGCTCGATGGATTGCAGACCGTGGCGACCGGAGGCGGATCATCGCGAGAAATGGTCAGGCTCCTGTTTGCGGGCGACAATGCCGTCCTGGTCCCACCCGCGGACCTGGCATTGATCTGGCCATACGCATCGGAGCGCGGCGATCTGACGCTGGACAAGGCGGACGGCAGTACATGGTTTGCGCGCCGTACGGAGGCGGGGCACGAAATTCAGATTGCGGGCAGGCAACTCTCCAAACATATCAGCCAGCGTCGCCGCCGGCGGGCTCCGAAACTCGTCCCGCCGGGCCATCTTTATGAGAGGTTCGTCGCACGCTTTCCGTTCTTCACGACGGTCGATCAGGCGAAAGCCATTCGCGATGTCCTGGATGATCTTGCGTCCGGTCATCCGATGGATCGGGTCATTTGCGGCGACGTCGGATTCGGCAAGACCGAGGTGGCTTTGCGGGCGGCGGCTGCCGTCGTGCTGTCGGGAAAGCAGGTCGCGATCGCGGTGCCGACGACGGTTCTGGCACGGCAGCATGTGGCGACGTTCCGCAAGCGGTTTGCTTCCATCGATATCGAAGTGGGGAGCTTGTCACGCGCCACATCGAGCGCGGAAGTCAGGGTGGCAAAGGAGGGGCTGAAGAGCGGAAGATTGAAGGTCGTGGTCGGGACCCAGGCTCTTGCCTCGAAGGACGTGAAGTTCCGCGATCTCGGCCTGGTCATCATCGACGAGGAGCAGCATTTTGGCGCGGCTGAGAAGGCAAAGCTTTCCGGTCTCGCCAAGGGTGTCCATACCCTTTGGATGAGTGCCACGCCGATACCGCGGACTCTCGCGGCGGGTCTTGCGGGCTTCAGGGATCTCAGCGTCATTGCCTCTCCGCCCGCTCACCGGCTTCCGGTCGCCACGAGAATTGCGCCGCTCTCCGATGCTGCCATCGCCGCGGCGTTGCTGCGCGAACAAAGACGCCACGGGCAAAGTTTCCTGATCTGCCCGCGGATTCAGGATCTCGATCCGATGCTGGCGCGCGTGCAGTCGCTGGCCCCGGATCTGCGCATTGTCTGTCTCCATGGCAGGTTGAGCGCGGACGAAATGGACGACCGGATGATGAGCTTCGTCGAAGGCGAGGCGGACGTTCTGCTCGCGACCAATATCGTGGAGAGCGGTCTGGATATCCCGCGCGCAAATACGATCGTGGTGTGCTGGCCCGAAAGGTTCGGCCTTGCGCAGCTCCATCAACTGAGGGGAAGGGTGGGGCGCGGCGGCATACGCGCGTTTGCGTATTTGCTCACCGAGTCGGATGCGGCGCGATCCGAGAAGCGGCTCGCGGTTCTGGAGGAGTTCAGCAGGCCTGGTGCGGGTTTTGCGATCAGCGCACGCGACCTGGACCTCAGAGGCGCGGGAGATCTGCTCTCGGAGCGGCAGTCCGGCCATGTGCAGGTGTTCGGACCCGTGCTCTACAGCCATCTCCTGAAATTGGCCTCGGAGAAGGCCGACGACAGGACGGCCGACCTGTGGGTACCCGATCTCAATCTTCCAATCGCCGACATGTTGCCGGCAGACTACGTGCAATCGGAGGCGGTCCGGCTGGAAATCTACGCCCGCGCCTCGCGGTGCCGAAGCGAGGATGAGCTGGACGACCTTGAGGAGGAGACCCTCCGTCGCTTCGGAAAATTGCCGCCGGCGGCGCTCGATTTCTTCGCGGCGGCAAAGCTCAGGATCGATTGCAGGCGAAGAGGGGTCATAAGGCTGGATGTCGGATCGGAAGCGGTCGCTGCGACATTCCTTCCGGGACGGCTGCGAAAGCCCAAGGCGAAGTCAAAGGCGCGGCCGCTGCATCGTGACGGCGATCGGGTCGTTTATGCCGACAATGGATCCGATGGACCGCTTGCAAAAGTCGAGAGCCTTTTCGATGTCCTGGACGAATGAGAGCAATCAGGAGAGCGCCAACACCAGCTGAATCGTGTGCGGGTCCAGCCTCGCCGCGGGCCTGAAGCCGAGCTTGGCGAACACGCGGCGCATCGCGGCATTCTCCGACAGCACTTCCGCCGTCAATTCCGTCAGCCCGGCCTCGCGCGCGAGGGCGATGAGGTGACGCGCGAGCATCGCGCCGATGCCGCGCCCCTGCCAGGCGTCGATCACGACGAAAGCCATTTCGGCCTCGCCGGGCGCGGAGACGATATAGCGGCCGCCGCCGACGATGAGGCTCCGGCCTGCATCCTCCACGCAGGCGACCAGCGCCACGTGGTTCTCGAAGTCGACCTTCATGAAAAAGGCGCGTTCGTTCTCGGAGAAATGGCGCTTTTGCACGAAGAAGCGGCGCTGGAGCGATTGCGCGCTGGTGTGGTCGAGTGCGGTCAGCATGTCGCCCTCGTCTTCGGGATGGAGTGCCCGGATCTCGACCGACCTCCCGTCGCGCAGCTGCTCCTGTCGCGTGTAGCTCGCCAAGTCCTGCATGCGGTGGCCTCGCTGCGATCCTTCGATGGGCGAAACACCATGATCTGTGCCCGCATTGGCCGATCAGGCCTTTAGGCCGCAACGCCCAGCTTGATCTGGATCAAGCCTTCCGCGCCAGATGAGCGGCTACGCTTGGCGAGAGCGGCCACACCTCGAGAGACAGGCACCAAGCTTGAAGACACTGCGCCAGCTCCTGTCCACGGACGAGATCATTCAGCTCGTGATCCGGCTTGGATTGCTGGCGCTGCTGGTCCTTTGGAGCTTCCTGATCATCAAGCCCTTCGTGACGATCCTGACCTGGAGCGCGATCCTGGCGGTGGCCTTCTATCCGGTGTTCAGCTGGCTCGCCAAATGCCTCGGCGGCCGTCCCCGGATCGCTGCGGCCATCCTCACCCTGGTCACGCTCGGCATCGTCATTGGTCCTGCAACCTGGCTCGGCCTCAGCGCCGTCGAAGGCATCAAGGATCTTGCAAGCCAGATCGGAGCCGGCGATCTCAGGCTCCGGACCGCGCCTGAGCAGATCAAGGGCTGGCCGCTGATCGGACCATGGCTCTACGATTTCTGGAATCAGGCCTACACCAACATCCGCGCGGCGCTGCGCGAGGTGGCGCCGTACCTGAAGCCGCTCGCCGGGATGATGCTGTCGTTCGCCGGCGATGCCGGCATCGGCACGCTCCAGTTCCTGCTGTCGGTGCTCGTTGCCGGTTTCCTGTTCCCGTACGGGCCGCAGCTGGTCGACGCGATCCGCGGCTTCCTGATCCGTATCGTGCCGGAGCAGAGCGAGCATTTTCTGGAGCTTGCGGGCGCGACCATCCGTGCGGTGTCACAGGGCATAATCGGCGTCGCCATCGTGCAGGCGCTCCTGGCCGGGATCGGCTTCAAGCTCGCAGGCATCCCGAGCGCGGGCCTGCTCGCCATCATCGTGCTGTTGCTGTCGATCGTCCAGATCGGAGCCACCATCGTCATTCTTCCCGTGGTGATCTGGATCTGGATGGACAAGGACGTCGGTACGGCGTTGCTACTGACCGTGTTCCTAGTCTTCGTCGGTCTCCTCGACAACATCCTGAAACCGCTCGTCATGGGCCGCGGCCTGACCACGCCGACGCTGGTCATCCTGATCGGGGTGATCGGCGGAACACTTGCACATGGGATCATCGGTCTTTTCATTGGGCCAATCATCCTGTCGGTCGCCTGGGAACTGGCGGCAGCCTGGATCCGCATCGATCGCGCCGCGCCGGCCTCGAACGTCGTCGCCGACCGTTGACCTATGTCAACGTCGGCGACCGCCGGGCTCCTTGAATAGGCGTGCGGGCGACGGCGAGGTCGGACATGTCGATGGAAAATATGAAACTGCCGGGCGGCCCAATGTCGGGTCTGGTCTCCTCCGCCGTGGAATACATGGTCGATGCGGGACAGCGCAGCGTCCTGTTCCTGGACATCATGCGCCAGCGCGGCGACCAGTACCGCGAGCACGTCGCGCAGACTGCGCCGCATGTGCTGCAATATGCCGCCGAATTGATCATGGACGGCCGCAAGCTGGACGAGCCGGTCAATTACGCGCTGGTACGCATCGTTCCACCCAAGGGCGTCGAGATCGACATGAGCCGGCGGCCATTCGTCGTGGTCGATCCGCGCGCCGGTCACGGACCGGGCATCGGCGGCTTCAAGGCGGACAGCGAGATCGGCGTCGCGATGCAGGCGGGCCATCCCTGCTATTTCATCGGCTTCCTGCCCGAGCCCATGCCCGGCCAGACCATCGAGCGCGTCGCGCGCGCGGAAGCCAAGTTCATCGAGACGGTCGTCAGCCGCCACCCCGATGCCGACGGCAAGCCCTGCGTGATCGGCAATTGCCAGGCCGGCTGGGCCATCATGATCCTGGCCTCACTGCGGCCAGAACTGTTCGGCCCCCTGATCATCGCCGGTGCGCCGCTCGCATATTGGGCAGGCGTGCACGGCAAATATCCGATGCGCTATTCGGGCGGGCTTCTGGGCGGAAGCTGGCTCACGGCCCTCGCGAGCGACCTCGGCGCCGGCAAGTTCGACGGCGCCTGGCTGGTGCAGAATTTTGAAAACCAGAACCCGTCCAACACGCTCTGGAGCAAGCAATATAACGTCTATTCCAAGGTCGACACCGAGGCCGAGCGCTACCTCGACTTCGAGCGCTGGTGGGGCGGGCACGTCAATCTCAACGCCGAGGAGATCCAGTTCATCGTCGACGAGCTCTTCGTCGGCAACAACCTCGCCGCCGGCAAGATCGAGATGTCCGACGGGCAGAAGGTTGACCTGCGCAACATCCGCTCACCGATCGTGGTGTTCTGTTCCAAGGGCGACAACATCACCCCGCCGCAGCAGGCATTGCATTGGATCCTCGACTGCTACGCCGACGTCGACGAGATCAGGGCCTATGGCCAGACCATCGTCTACACCGTTCACGAAAGCGTCGGCCATCTCGGCATCTTCGTCTCCGGCGGAGTGGCAAAGAAGGAGCATGCGGAATTCTCAGGCAATATCGACCTGATCGACGTGCTGCCGCCGGGGCTCTATGAAGCCATGTTCGAAGCTCGCGGCGCGGAGACGCTCAATGCAGATCTCGCGGCCGGCCAGTGGGTGATGCGCTGCGAGGCCCGGACGCTGGATGATATCCGCGCAATGGGTGGCAACTCGCCCGAGGATGAGCGGCGCTTTGCCGCCGCCAAGCGCATCTCCGAGCTCAATCTCGCCGCCTACCGGAAGTTCATGCAGCCCTGGGTCAAGGGCATGGTGACGCCGCAGATGGCGGAATTGGCGCGCCACATGCACCCGCTGCGGCTGCAATATGAGGCCTTCAGCAGCCAGAATCCCTGGATGGCCACCGTCAAGTCTGCCGCCGATGCCGTCGAGGACAACCGCAGGCCCGTCTCAAAGGACAATCCGTTCCTGGCGTTCCAGGAGCAGATATCCAAGCAGATCGTCCACGCGCTTGATAGCTGGCGCGATGCGCAGGAAGCGCTGAGCGAGACCATCTTCCTCAACGTCTACGGCTCGCCGGCGCTCCAGGCCGCCGTCGGGATCGACCCGAACTCGGTGCCGTCGCACGTCCGCGAGATGTCGGCGGAGCACCGCGCCATGCTCGCGAGGCGGATTGCCGAGCTGAAGTCCCGCATCGGCGAGGGCGGGCTTCGCGAAGCGGCGCTTCGGGCGCTGCTCTATGTCGGCTCCGCCCGCGGCATGGTCGACGAGCGAAGCATCGAGGCGCTCCGTCAGGTTCGGCGCGACTATTCCGGTGCCCGGCTGACGCTGTCCGAATTCAAGATGCTGGTGCGCGAGCAGTTCTTCATGCTGCTGCTGGATAAGGAGGGCGCGCTCGCTGCCATTCCCAAACTGCTGCCCGACGACATGAACCAGAGGCGCGCGGCCTTCGCAGCGATGCGGGAGGTGCTTTCGGCGAGCGCAGACATCACCGGCGAGCGCGCCAGGCGTCTGAAGCGCATGGCCGAGCTGTTCGGTCTGGACGGGGAAGGGGAGTTGACGTCGAACGTCGCCCCTTTCGACACCAAGACCGACACCAAGGCAAGGGCGTCGTAACGCGGATTGGCAGGATCGGGAGTCACATCATGTCGGCCGACACGACGCAAGCGCAGCCCGGCAGCAAGTACGACCGTCTGATCGCGGCAGCGAGGGCTGCCCCGCCGATTCCGACCATCGTCGTGCATCCCTGCGACGAGACCTCGCTGCGCGGCGCCGTCGATAGCGCGAGCGCGGGGATCATCCGGCCGGTGCTGGTCGGACCCGAGAGGAAGATCAGAGACGTCGCCGCCAAATTCGATATCGACGTGGCGGGCTTCGACATCGTCGACGCCGCGCATAGCGACGATTCCGCCGCCAAAGGCGTCGAGCTCATTCATGCCGCCAGGGGCGAGCTGCTGATGAAGGGCAGTTTGCACACCGACGAGTTGATGCGCGCCGTGACTGCGAAGGTCGGCGGTCTGCGCACCGACCGGCGCATCAGCCACGTCTTTGTCATGGACGTGCCGGCCTATGCCGAGACCATCTTCGTGACCGACGCCGCCATCAACATCTTCCCGGATCTAGACGCCAAGCGCGACATCATCCAGAACGCGATCGATCTCTACAACCTGGCCGGCTTCGGCAAGGCGCCCCGCGTCGCGATTCTGTCGGCGGTCGAGACTGTGACCACGAAAATTCCATCCACGATCGAAGCCGCTGCCTTGTGCAAGATGGCCGATCGCGGCCAGATCACCGGCGGTATGCTCGATGGGCCCCTGGCGTTCGACAACGCCATCGACCCGGAAGCGGCGCGGATCAAGGGCATCACCTCCGAGGTCGCCGGCCGCGCGCAGATCCTGGTCGTTCCGGACCTCGAGTCCGGCAACATGCTGGCCAAGAACCTCGCCTATTTCGCCAAGGCGGACGGCGCCGGCATCGTGCTCGGTGCAAGGGTGCCGGTCGTCCTGACGTCGCGCGCGGATTCGCCGCGCGCGCGCATGGCTTCCTGCGCGGTTGCTGTGCTCTATGCCCGCGCCCGGCGCCAGAAGGCGCCGACAGTTGCCGCGTGACTGCCATGGACACGATCCTGGTCATCAATGCTGGCTCCTCCAGCGTCAAGTTCCAGGTCTATTCGGTTGAAGGCGACGGGGCGCTTCGCCGGCAGATCAAAGGACAGATGGACGGTATCGGCAGCCGGCCGCGCCTGCGGGCGAGCGACGCGACGGGCGATCCGCTGGCCGATCGCGCCTACCCGATCGAAGCCGTGCCGGACGTTCCGGCCGCGATGGCCGTTGCCGGCGACTGGTTGCGGGACGAACTTCGGGTCATCCCGATCGCGGTCGGCCACCGCGTCGTGCATGGCGGTCCGGACCATGCCCGGCCGGTCCTGATCGACCACGGCGTGGTGTCCCGTCTCGAACGCTTCGTCCCGCTCGCGCCGCTGCATCAGCCGCACAACCTCGCGCCGATCCGCTCGCTGCTGGCGAACTTCCCGACGCTCCCTCAGGTGGCGTGCTTCGACACCGCGTTCCATCGCACGCATGATGCCGTCGCCGATCACTACGCCATCCCGCATCAGCTTCATGCCGAGGGCGTGCGGCGCTACGGCTTCCACGGCCTGTCTTACGAGTATATCGCCAGAACCTTGCCGAGCGTGGCGCCCGACATCGCCAGGCGACGCGTGATCGTCGCTCATCTCGGCAGCGGCGCCTCGATGTGCGCGATAAAGGACGGGCGCAGTATCGAAAGCACCATGGGCTTCACCGCGCTCGACGGCTTGCCGATGGGGACGCGTCCCGGTCAGATCGATCCCGGCGTGGTGCTCTATCTCATGTCGGAAAAGGGAATGTCGGCGGCGAAGGTGCAGGACTTCCTCTACCGCGACTGCGGATTGAAGGGGCTCTCCGGCCTCAGCAACGACATGCGGGAGCTGGAGGCGAGCACGGATCCGCATGCAAAGCTCGCGATTGACTATTTCGTCTACCGGATCGGCCTTAACGCCGGCATGCTGGCGGCTGCCCTGCAGGGCCTGGACGCCTTCGTGTTCACGGCCGGGATCGGCGAGAACTCGGCCTCGATCCGCGCGCGCATCGCGGAGCAGCTCGGATGGCTTGGCGTAGCGCTCGATACTGCCGAGAACGCGCGCCATGCGCGGCTGATCTCCCGGCCCGCCAGCCTCCTCCCCGTCTATGTCGTTCCGACCGACGAGGAGCTGATGATCGCGCAGCACACGCTGTCGCTGCTGATGAACGGCCGATCGACCAACCCAAGACCTGAGAGGGTGTCATGATTCCTGTGTTTCCGGACAGCAAGGTGGCCCTCAAGGGTAAGAAGGGTCTGGTCGTCGGTATCGCCAATGATCAGTCGATCGCCTGGGGCTGCGCCCGGGCATTTCGCGCGCTTGGTGCCGATCTCGCCGTCACCTATCTGAATGACCGCGCCAGGAAGCATGTCGAGCCGCTGGCGCAGGCGCTGGAGGCGCCGATCTTCATGCCGCTGGACGTGATGGTCGAGGGACAGACCGAGGCGGTGTTCGAGCGCATTGCGAAGGAGTGGGGGCAGCTGGACTTCCTGCTTCATTCCATCGCGTTCTCGCCCAAGGATGCACTGCATGGCCGCGTCGTCGATGTCGGCCGCGACGGCTTCCTCAAGACCATGGACGTGTCGTGCTGGTCGTTTCTGCGCATGGCCCATCTGGCCGAGCCGCTGATGAAGAATGGCGGCGCCATGTTCACCATGACCTATTACGGCAGTCAGATGGTCGTGGAGAACTACAACATCATGGGCGTGGCGAAGGCGGCGCTCGAATCGGCCGTCCGTTACGCCGCAGCGGAGCTCGGCCCGAAGGGCATCCGCGTCCACGCGATCTCGCCTGGACCGCTGGCGACTCGCGCGGCGTCAGGCATTCCCGAGTTCGACGAGCTCATGGACAAGGCGCAGTCGAAGGCGCCGGCACGCAGCCTCGTCAGCATCGACGACGTCGGCAATGCCACCGCGTTCCTGGCGCTCGACGGCGCCAAGCTGATGACCGGCGGCGTTCTTTACATCGATGGCGGCTATCACATCATCGATTGAGCGCGAGGCGGCGCATTATCGCGCCGTTGCTGGCAAACTGCGCGGCTTGCTCGGCAGCATTAGAGCGATGGCAGCCTACTCTTGGCCAGTGAGCTCATAGCACACGCTTCGTCCCCACGATCACGTTTGAATCGCAGCTTGGCGGGCAGGCTCAACTTGGCTCGCCAAGGAGAGGCTTTCTGCCTGAAAGCAGACCTATTATGCTCACTCGGAGTTTTGGCGTTGAAGACCCGCAAACGGACATTGCGTTTTGCCCGGTTACATCGTTGGCTTGGCCGTGCTCTAATGCGGTCGGCAGGTCAGCCAAAATCGGCGAGGCGATCGAATGAGACGCCGCGAATTCATGACGCTTCTCGGCGGCACCGCTGCGGCATGGCCGCTTTCCTCGCGTGCGCAACGACGCAAGCCAAACCCGCGCGTCGGCGTTCTCTGGCACGCCGCCAACGCCAAGCAAGAAGAGGAATATCTGGTCGTCCTGACCAAAGCGTTTCACGAGCTTGGTTACGTCGAAGGCAAGAATATCGAGATCGACCACCGTTTTCCTGCCGAGCAACCGGAACGGTTTCGCACGCTTGCGCAGGAACTTGCAGAAAGCAAAGTCGATGTGATCGTCGCGGTGACCGGACTTGGCGCCATGGAAGCCAAACGAGCCACCAACACCATTCCGATCGTACTTGTCGCCGATCCGGATCCGGTCGGTAAGGGGCTTGTCGAGAGTCTCGCGCGCCCTGGTGGCAATGTCACCGGATTTTCACTGATGACCGTTGACCTCACCAGCAAGCGGCTCGAGCTTTTGAAGGAAATCGTTCCGAAGCTAGCCCGCTTGGCCCTCGTGCTCGATCCCCGGGAGCCATCTTCCAAGCCTACCATTATCGCTAACGAAAAAGCGGGCAAAGCTGCGGGATGCTCGACACAAATATTCGAAGTGACCACGGCAGCTGAAATCGACCCGACGTTTTCGGCGATTGCGCGTGAGGGCTTTGACGGCGCATTAGTCATTGGAGCGCCGATGTACAATGAACGGGTGCAAGTGGGCGCATCAGCCACGGCGCACAAGGTGCCGACAATTACAGCCAACGCTGAAGAGGTACCTTACGGCCTGCTGCTATCCTATGGACCGGATTTCCCCGATTATTTTCGTCGGGCGGTCGGCTATGTCGACAGGATCCTGAAAGGCGCAAAGCCCGGCGATCTGCCCATAGAGCAGCCCACGCGTTTCAAACTAGTCGTCAATCTGAAGACGGCCAAGGCCCTCGGTCTCACCGTTCCGCCTTCGCTGCTGGCCACGGCCGACGAAGTCATCGAGTGACGCGGCGGGGGATTCTCCCCTCCCGACATGGCGGATCAAGTCAGCGCTGCCGGCTCGGCGAGACGAGGCGGACATTGCGTTGGCGAGTGCGGAGACCCGGAAGTGGCGTGGGGCTCGCAATCCGCGAGCCCCGCTGTGCACTCGGCAATGTCAGGCCTTGTGATGGACAGTCTGCAGGCCATAGACCGGCGCCGGGATGCTCTCGTAGCGTGCCTTCAACTGCAGGGACAGGAATTGCGAGTAATGTCGCGACTGATGCAGATTGCCGCCGTGGAACCATAGGCCTTCCTGCTGCGTCGGCTTCCACATGTTGCGCTGCTCACCTTCCCATGGGCCAGGGTCCTTTGTCGTATTCGAGCCGAGGCCCCAGACCTTGCCGACCTTGTCGGCCATTTCCCGATTGACGAGATCGGCGACAAAGCCGTTCATCGAGCTGTAGCCGGTGGCATAGACGATCACGTCCGCTGGCAATTCCTCGCCGTTGTCGAGCCTGACGCCGTTGGGCGTGATTTCCTCGACCTGTCCAGCGAACAGTTTGATCTTGCCGTCAATGATAAGCTGCGAGGCGCCGACGTCGATGTAATAGCCCGAGCCGCGGCGCAGATATTTCATGAATAGCCCGGAATCGTCGTCGCCGAAGTCGAGCCTGAAGCCGGCCTTCTCCAGCCCGGCATAGAAAGCGGCGTCATCCTGGCGGATCTTGTCGTAGACCGGCTTCTGAAACTGATTCAATATCCGGTAAGGCAGTGAAGCGAAGATCAGATCGGCCTTTGCCGTCGTCATTCCGCCGCGGACGGCGCGTTCGGAATAAAGATCGCCGATACTCTCCATCAGCGAATCCGAGCGCACAATGTGGGTCGTCGAGCGCTGCACCATCGTCACGTCGATGCCGGCCTCGTACAGCGCAGCGCAGATGTCATGGGCCGAATTGTTCGAGCCGATCACCACCACCTTCTTGCCTTTGTAGCCGCCGGAGCCGGGATGGCGTGAGGAATGGTGTTGCTCGCCCTTGAACGTTTCCATGCCCTTGATGTCCGGCATGTTCGGCTTGGCCGACATGCCGGTCGCGAACACGAGCTGCTTGGGCCGCAGAGTAATCTCCTTGCCATCGCGTTCGACGATGACGGTCCATTCCTTCCTGGAGTCGTCCCAACTGGCGCGTTTGGCCGTGGTGTTGGTCCAGTAGTTCAGCTCCATGACCTTGGTGTACATTTCCAGCCAATCGCCGATCTTGTCCTTGGGCGAGAACACAGGCCAGTTCTTGGGGAAATCGATGTAGGGCAAGTGATCGTACCAGACGGGATCGTGCAGGCAGAGCGACTTGTAGCGATTGCGCCAGGAATCGCCGGCGCGTGCGTTCTTCTCGGCGATGATCGTCGGTACACCGAGCTGGCGCAGCCGCGCCCCGAGCGCAATGCCGCCCTGTCCGCCGCCGATGACAAGCACGTAGGGCTGGGTCTTGAAGCCGAGTTGCTCGACTTCCTCGTCACGCAGTTCCTTCCAGGTCTTGGCGCCCGGATTGACGCCGTGCCTGGCGCCGAGCGGTCGGCTGAAGCCAGCCTTTTCCTCATGGGCCTTCAGTTCGGCCATGGTCGTCAAGAGAGTCCAGATCTGACCATCCTGCAGGCGGATGAGCCCATAACCGCGCGCGACATCGGTCTCGAACGTGATCCAGGATTCGGTCACGCCGCCGGCCTCGGTTGGCGTCTCACCCTCGGCGATTTTCCAATTGTGCGGCTTCACATGCGCGAGGCATTGCGCGAGCATGTCGCGGATCTGATCGCGGCCTTCCATGGTCTTGATGTTCCAGGTGAAGGCAACGAGATCGCGCCAGTAGCATTCCGGAGCGAACATTCCTACGGCGGCGTCGAGATCGCCCGCCGCAAGCGCGGCTTCAAACTTGTCGAGGAAAACCTGGACGCGCGCGCTAAGCGTGGTGTCGAGCATCACTTCCTCCCGGATGTCGTTTGCAATTGTTCTGCGCAGGCGGCGTAACCTTACCCCAACCATCGCGGGAATCCAGACTCGCACGGCAGGGTTCCCGGTCGGCTTCGGCGCCTCTCAGCGCTCGCCTGCAGCAAGGCCACCTTTTTGAGCCGAAGGAGACGCTAGGCAACCCGATCTATGGGCACACGGCCTAGGACACCGGTCAGGACACTTTGGGCTGATCATGGCATCGTGCCGGTGTTTTGCCCGACGTGTCAAACGGTTTGGCTGACTGAAGGCAGCATGCCGACAACCCACGCTACTTTGCATGGGGTTGTTTTCCATATTTTGTGTTCAGCGGTAGTGCAGGGCGATCAGCTCAGCGACACAGGCGGGTTTCTTGCCGCCTTCGATCTCGATGACGAGATGGTAGTTCACGCGCAGGCCGTCCGGTGGCACGTCCTCGGCTTCGGCGACCGTGACGCGGCCGCGCAGCTTCGAGCCCGCCGGCACCGGCGCGAGATATCTGATCCGGTCGGCGCCGTAGTTCAGCGTGTTGCGCAGGCCTTTCAGGCCGATCACCGAGCGGATGAAGAGAGGCGCGAGTGCAAGCGACAGCAGGCCGTGGGCAATGGTCTTGCCGCCCGGCATCTCCTTGCTGGCGCGCTCCTGGTCGACGTGGATCCACTGCCCATCGCAGGTCGCTTCTGCAAACTGGTTGATGCGGTCCTGCGCCACTTCCACCCAATCGCTGACGCCGATCTCGGTGCCAATGGCGGCTTTTATCTCGTCGAAATCGCTGAAGACTCGCATGACGACCTCGTCAGATCCTCATTTCCGGCACGGTGTCGGGAACGTCAAGTTCGGCCTCCGTCACCGCCATGACCTCGCCGACGCTGATGCCGGGCGCAGTTTCCAGCAGCGTCGCCTTGCCATCGGGAAAGCCGATCACGGCCATGTCGGTGACGACCAGGTTCACCGGCCGCGCCGAGGTCAGGGGCAGCGTGCATTTGGCGACGATCTTCGATTTGCCCTTGGCGGCGTGCTGCATGGCGACGATGACGCGCTTGGCGCCGGTGACGAGGTCCATCGCACCGCCCATGCCCGGGACCATCTTGCCGGGGATCATCCAGTTGGCGAGAAGGCCGTGCGCGTCGACCTGGAGGCCGCCGAGCACGGTGATGTCGACATGGCCGCCACGGATCAGGCCGAACGACATCGCGCTGTCGAAGGTGCTGGCGCCAGGAAGCGCGCTGATCGGGCGCCCGCCGGCATCGGTGAGCGTCGGATGAGCCATGCCTTGCTCGGGAATCGGCCCGGTGCCGATCAATCCGTTCTCCGATTGAAAGAACACCTTCAGATCGGACGGAACGTAGTTCGCGACCAGCGTTGGAATGCCAATGCCGAGATTGACGAGATTGCCGTTCTTCAGCTCCTTGGCAACACGTCGGGCGATGATGATCTGCGGATCCATGATCTCACCCGTTCGTAATGAGGTAGTCGACGAGTGGCGCCGGCGTCACGACGTGATCGGGCGCAATGACGCCGACCGGCACGATGTTCTCCGCGGTGACGATGACGGTGTCGGCGGCCATCGCCATGATCGGGTTGAAGTTGCGGGAGGTCAGTGCGTAAGCGAGGTTGCCGAGGTAGTCGGCGAGAAAGGCATGCACCAGCGCGAACTGGGCGCGCAGCGCGGTCTCGAGCAGAAACGGCTTGCCGTCGACCTCGATCTGGCGCTTGCCTTCGGCAACCAGGGTGCCGACACCGGTTGGTGTCAGCACGCCGCCGAGCCCGCAGCCGCCAGCGCGAATACGTTCGACGAAGGTGCCCTGCGGCACGAGATCGACATTGATCTGGTTCGCCAGCATCTGCTGCTGCGCCTTCGGATTGAGCCCGATATGCGTCGCCGTCAGCCGCGACACGAGCGCCGCATCGAACAGCTTGCCGACGCCTTTGCCCGGTATCGCGGCATCGTTGCAGATCAGCGACAGACCGGTCTTCTGCTGCCGCACCACTTCATCGACCAGGCGCTCCGGCGTGCCGACGCCCATGAAGCCGCCGACCATGATGCTCGCGCCGGCCGGGATCATCGCAACGGCTTCTTCGACGGAAACGGCCTTCATGGTCGGAACTCCGGTCGGCGGACGCAGGAATGGCGGTGGATGCAGGTTGGCAGGGTGCAGTCGCGCACCCTTGATCTGCGTCAAGGCTCGACGTCACTCGTCAAAGGCGACACCGACGCTCTGGAGCGTCTCGCGCCAAAGCTTGCGCACCTCGGCGTGGCGCCGCTCCAGGGCGGAATTGACGGCGTCGCGAAATGGGACGAGGTCGGGACCCTTCAGCGACAGGATTTGTGCCTCGAGCAGGCGGCCGCTTTCGAACTCGATGCGGCGCAGCGCCATTGCGAACGGATCCTCGGGATTTGCTTCCGCCGGCAACAATGCTGCCGGCCGGATACCCGCGTGAACGGCGTGGGCGAGCGTTGCAAGACCGATCGCTACCGCGAGAGGCCAGTCCGAAATCTCGTAGACCGGTTGCGGAAACCAGGCGCTTTCCCAGGTCGCGACCATGTAGCCCAGGCCGGGATCAGGCGCCCAGCTCGTCGCGCGCATCAGCAGCGAGACGATTTCGGTCTCGCGGAAGAGCTGCGCGTTCAGCTCGGTCTGCCAGGCGGATTCGAGCCTTGTGGGCAAGGTGAATGCCGACTGCCGCGCTAGGGCACCGTGTGCGGAGATGAGGAATGTGGCGACACGCGTCTGCTGCAACGGCGGCACGCGGCCCTCGGAATCGAGGGGTCCGAAGAACTCGCTCATGTCACCTCCCTCTGGACGGGGATCTCGACCCGCAAGGTCTCGTGCAGCGCGCGCGGCGTCAGGAAGTCGAACTCGCCGTTCAGGATCATGGTCGGCACGGTGATTGACGAGAGCGGCGGCGTCAATGGCTTGAAGTCGAGGAAGGACTCCATCAGGTTAGGCAAACATGGTGATGGCCAATCCTCAACGCAGAGGCTTCCATTGAGCTAAATCAAACGTCCGGAAGGTGCGCCCCCTAGCGTTCGCGCAAAACACCGCCAGGAGGAGTCTGCAATGGTGCTGTGGGGCGAATGGGACGGCTGGATTCCGCCGGCTGATCTTCGCGCCATGGCCGAGGCGATGCCGGACTGCCGCCTCGTCGTCGTGCCCCGCATCGGGCATTCGATGAATCTGGAACCGCCGGCGCTCTATGTCGGTTATTTCGGCGCCTGGTTCGGAGGACTTCCCGCGTAACCGCCAACCCCTGAAGGGAGAGATGTAATGGCAGATATCAATCCGTCCGCAGAGAATGTTCGCGCGATGCTGACCGAGGCGCTCGGCCGCCTGCGCAAGGCCAATGCGGACTATTTCGAGCTGCTGGAGAAGGGCCTCGCCTCTTCGCCGCTGCCGATCGCGGGTCAGGCCAGGGAGCTCTGCAGCTTGATGCAGCGCAATGTCACGGCCAGTTTTGATCTCGGCGAGAAGCTCATTCAAGCCAAGGACGTGCCGGACGCGCTCAAGCTTCAGGCCGAGTTCTTCCAGGACCAGATGCGAGCGATGACCGATCAGGCCAGGACCGTGGGCGAATCGGCGATGAAGGCGGCAGGCGGCATGTTCAGCCCGAAAACCTGAAGGGCTGGCGTGCGGTTGCATGACACCTACGGCAATTGCCCGCAGGACTTTCGCAATTCGCGATCGCAGCAATGCAAGGAGGGTGTGTCATGGCTGAGACGAACAAGCTTTCGGTCGAGAAGGCGCTCAAGAAGCTGCAACGCGATGAACTGCGGGAGTCGGGGACGGAGCAGCGAGACGAGAAGATGGAGGCTATGAAGAGCGAGATCAGGCGCATGAGGGCACAGCGATCGCGCCTTGGGCCACCCTCCGCCAAGCGCGATTGAAGTTCAGGCCAGCCCTTATGCTGCTTCAGTTCCTTGTCGGTACGCTGGTCAGTGTGATCAATATCGGGATCCACGCGCTGGTGACGGTCGTTGCCGTCTGGATCGCTCGCAGCGCCGGCCTGCAGAAAACCGCACGACCCAGATTGCACCTGATGGGCGTGATGGTCGCAACTGCCGCGGTGTTGAAGGTCGCGCACACGCTGGAAATCCTGGTGTGGGCCTCGACGTACGCCATCATCGACGCCGCCGAGCCCGGGAGTGATCTGCTCTATTTTGCCTTCGTCAACTACACCACCCTCGGCTACGGCGATATCGTACCGGTGCGCCAATGGCGGCTCATCGGCCCGCTGACTGCGATGAATGGTGTGCTGCTGTTCGGCTGGTCGGCTGCCATCCTGTTCGAGGTCCTGCGCAAGACACTCGAGCACCTGGGGCTGGCCGAACCGCCGGGCACCAGATCATCCTCGACCTGATGCAACCAACCGTGACTCACTTGTTCAAGGCTGCAGGTCGAGGCTCGCGAGCTGGCGCCGGTCCAAGAGCACGATCTGGCGCTGGGTATTGCCGACGAAGCCGAGGATGCCGAGTTCGTGCAGCCGTGACAGGGCGCGCGAGACAGTCTCCAGCGTCAGGCCGAGATAGTCTGCGATGTCGCGCCGCGACATCGGCAGCGCTATGACCCCGGCCGCGGTCAGCCGCTTGTCCATCTCGAGCAGGAAGGCCGCAACCCGCTCCAGCGAGGTCTTGCGGCCGAGCAGCAGCATGTGATCCTCGGCGTGCTGGAGATTGGTCGTGGTCATGCTGAGCAGGTTCCTGGCGACCATGGCATCGCTCTCCGCCACCAGCTCGAGGCTTTGCCGCCTGACCAGGCGCACCGTGGTATCGACGATCGCCTCCGTCGTGAAGCGGTGCTCGCCGCCGTTCTCGAGTCCGAAGATGTCGCCGACGAGGTGAAATGCGCCGATCTGCCTGCGGCCGTCCGATAGCAGCTTGTAGCTGCGTACCGCGCCGGACCTGACCTGGTAGATATACTCGGCGGGCTCCTTCTCGCCGTAGATCTCGCTGCCTTTCTTGTAGGAAAATTCGCTTAAACTGACGAGCGTATTTGAATCGCTGGTCATGCCGAGATCACGAAGCGAATTGGGGCGCGGTGTGGAATCCGTTGTGATGCGTACGAACATAGCCAACTCCTCAGCTCACCGCCGAATTGGTCCGTCAGACGAAAAATTCTCACAGCTGGGAATGCGCCGCGCCTTCCCACTCCCGCCGGAGGCGATTTACGACTAAGGCGGTATTCTCATCCATTGTCCCAAGGTTCATTGTCCTAAGGGACAGCGGACGTTCCTTCGGGCGTTTGTTGCGCGAAATGAGAAGGTTACCTATGCCGGAATGCAGGCCATTGCTAAGCAGACGTCTTGATTGTCGGATTATCTTGCAAGTATTTTCAGAGTGAGACTTCGATGGTTCTCGGTGGATCCGGCGGGAGGCGAAGCGCGCTAGGCCTCGTTCACGTGGTCGACGACGACGACTCCTTTCGGACGGCGATCGAGCGCCGGCTGAAGCTCGCCGGCTATGACGTTGCGACCTACGCGTCAGCGCAGGACCTGCTGGATGCCGCTCCTGACGACGAGCAGCCGGGATGCATCCTGCTCGACGTGCGGATACCGGGACTCAGCGGTCCCGACCTGCAGAGCCGTCTGATTGAATCGGGCTCGACCCTGCCGATCATCTTCCTGACCGGACACGCCGACACGCCGACCACCGTGCGGGCGATCAAGGCCGGCGCCGAGGATTTCCTGACCAAGCCGATCTCCTCGGAGCAGTTGATCGATGCGATCGAGCGCGCGCTGGCGCGCCAGCATGCGGCGCGCGCGCAGCGCGGCAGGCTCGAATCGTTCCGCGGTCACCTCGCCACGCTGACGCAGCGCGAGCGGCAGGTGTTCGATCTCATCGTGCGCGGTAGAATCAACAAGCAGATCGCGCATGAACTCGGAACGACCGAGCGCACTGTAAAAGCGCACCGCCATCAGGTGATGGAAAAGATGCAGGTTCATTCACTCGCGGAGCTTGTTTCGATCGCGGAGCGGCTCGGAATGCTCGATACGAACGGCCGTTAATTGCTTCGTCGTTGCGATGCAGTTTCCGTGATGTCACTTCCCCAAGGGACAATATGAAAGCGTGTTGACAGTGCACCGCGCGCTGTGCGCAATGCTGTGACAGATATTTTGTCGATGAAAGCAGGACACGGGTATTGCGTATTCCACTGCGGTCACCGGCTTGCAGTTTCGCTCATCTTTCGGGAAGGCCAACAGTCTTGCCGACGCGTGAATCCGTTTTCATCGTCGATGACGATCCGTCCATGCGGACCAGCATGAACAGGCTGCTGCGCGAGCACGGTTTCGCGACCACTCTGTTCGACTCCCCGGGCGCTCTGCTCGATCACGCCAACTTCGAGAAGGCGATCTGCATCGTGCTTGATATCAATCTGGACGGAAGCTCGGGCCTCGATTTGCGGAAAAAGCTGACGGATGCAGGCGTCACCGCGCCGGTCATCTACGTCACCGGCAATGACAGCACGGCAAACCGAGCCGCGGCAATTGCATCCGGCTGTATCGCCTACCTGGTCAAGCCATTCACAGCACAGTCGCTGATCGAGTCAGTCGAGCGCGCAGGCGTCATGTAGCGCTGCAAGGGTCGTTCATTCATCGACATATTGCTCCAGCGTCTTCGCCGGCGCGCCCTTGTGGACGGACGCAAACTGCGACAGGGGGATCGACGTCGTCAGGGCGAGCAGATTGGAATCGACGACCTCGAGGGCCAGCGTCTTCCCGGATTCCATCTCCTTGATGACCTTTGGATCAGCGACGTCCGCCGCAATGCAGGCGTTGGTGGCGCACCAAGTATAAGGCACCCGATGGGACTGCCCTTGATCGACGGTCAGCTTGGCCGGCTGTTGCAGGTACATGCCGACAGGCAGGAACAATTGCAGCCGCGCCGTTGGCGCATCCTCGCGCTCGATCAGGTCCACGCGCACGGCCGTCTGGCCAGTCGGAAACTTGCCGGTGATCGACGTCCGACACAGCGTCGGCGCGCCGCCGGCCTTGAAGCAGAGTTTTTGCCAATCGCCGTAGGTGATGTCCTTGGCCTCGCGCTGGCCGCGCGTTGCGACCTCGGCCGATTTATTGGCTTGTGCGGCCTTTTGCGCGGCAGTACCGGGAGATGCTGCGACAGCGGCAATTGCGAGGACCAGAAGGCCTCCGAGACAATCACGGGTGCTTGGCATGGTTGCGCCTCCGAAGTCGGGCTCTATTTCTGCGCATCAAGAAATTTCGTCACCAGCGGTGACCAGAGCGGGATCGCATCCGGCGAGCCGATGAAGAAATGGCCGTCGTTGCCGAACGGCGGCATCAGGTGGTACTCGGCGCGGCCGCCGGCGGCGGTGAAAGCCGCATGCATGCGCTGCGACAGATCGGGACCGAAAAACGTGTCGTTCTCGATGTAGATCCACAGCATCGGGACGCGCGAGGTGCGGCCGAAATCCGCGGTTGCTTCGACAAGCTTGTCGGGTGCGCAGTTGTTGTTCGGCTTGCCGCCGACCCGGCCCCCGCGGCCGGCGGCAAAGGTGATGATGGCCTTCACCTGCGGCGGGTTCACGCTCGACAATGCGATCGAGGCCCAGCCGCCGGCTGACTGTCCGACCACGATCACGTCCTTCGGGATGATCCGCTTCTCTGCGGTCATGTAATCGATGATCCAGAGATCGACCTGCGCGACCGCAAGGCCTGCGTCGTGGAAGTTGGGATTGGTGCACTTGCCGACCTTGGAGAAGAACGGCCCATAGATTGCGCGCTCGGGAATGTCGATGGCGGCCGCGCCATAGCCCGTGCCGACCGGCGCCACCACGAGATAGCCGCGCTTTGCGAACCATTTGGCGGCGTCGCGGAATTCGACCAGCGGAAAGAAGCTGCGGTCGGTCGGATTCATCGAGACGCCGTGGTTCATGATCACGAGCGGGAAGGGGCCGTCGCCGACCGGGCGCACCAGATAGGCGAACATCGGCAGTGGCAAGGGCAGGGCCCAGATCTCTTCCTGAATGCGGATATTCTCATCGGCGCGCGCCGGCGCAGCGAGAGCGGCAATAAGCAGAATGGCGGTTGCCAGTGACCGGAGGATTGCCGTTAGCGGCGCGCGCATCGCGATCTCCCTCGAGCCGTGAACTGTGACAGGAAAATCTCCGCTGCGGTGGAGAGGGTCCGCCTGATGGTGCCCATGGTCGCAATTCCCCCGGCGCTTTGCGCCGATATGATTTGCGGGAGGCGTAGATTACTTGATCCAGATCAAGCATCGCCGGTGGCGAGGCGCCGCCTATGAGCACATGCAAAATCTGCGACAGCCCCGCATCGCCAACACGAGCATTTCAATCCTTGCCTTGATTGTCGCGTTGCTACACCGTGCGGTCCCGCGCGAGGAGTCGCAATGAGTACGCCGTCCGAGCCCGGGTGGACGCGGTTCTTTCCGCCATCCGGCTGGCTCCCCGGCTACCGGCGCGAGTGGCTGCCCTCCGATGCGGTCGCTGGCATCACGCTCGCCGCTTACGCCATCCCGGTCTCGCTCGCCTATGCCGCGCTCGCCGGCCTGCCGCCGCAGGTCGGCGTGTACGGCTACATGCTCGGCGGCATCGGCTATGCCCTGCTCGGGGCATCGCGGCAGCTTGCGATCGGCCCGACCTCGGCGATCTCCTTGATGATCGCCGGGACCGTCGGCGCGCTGGCCGGCGGAGATACGGTCCGCTATGCGCAGATCGCGAGCTTGGCTGCGTTCGCGGTGGCGGTGCTGTGTTTCATCGCCTGGCTGTTCAAGCTAAGCGTGCTCGTGCGCCTCGTCAGCGACAGCATATTGGTCGGCTTCAAGGCCGGTGCCGGGCTCACCATCATCATGAGCCAGTTGCCGAGCCTCCTGGGCGTCGCCGGCGGCGGCCACAATTTCTTCGATCGCGCGATCAAGCTCGCAGGGCAGCTCGGGCATATCGACCCGCTCGTGCTGACGATTGGTGCGGTCGCGCTGCTGCTGCTCCTGCTTGGCGAGCGCCTCCTGCCGGGAAAGCCGGTCGGGATCACCATTGTGGCGCTGGCGATTGTGGTGGCAACGCTCCTCGGCTTTCCCTCGCTCGGTGTGCCCGTCACCGGCAAGATACCGGAAGGATTGCCGGCGCTGGGGATGCCGACATTTGGGCTGCTGGAATTCGACGATCTCTTTCCGCTCGCCGCCGGATGCGTGCTGCTGGCCTACATCGAAGGCGTCTCGGCGGCGCGCAGCTTCGCCGCCAAGCACGGCTACGCGCTCGACGTCCGGCAGGAGTTCTTGGGGCTGGGGGCTGCGAACCTCGCCGCCGCCTTCGGCCATGGCTACCCCGTCGCCGGCGGCCTGTCGCAATCGGCCGTCAACGACAACGCCGGTGCGCGGACGCCGTTGGCGCTGGTGATCTGCTCGGTGACGCTCGGGCTGTGCCTTTTATTCTTCACGGGGCTGTTGACCAACCTGCCCAAGGCCGTGCTCGCGGCCATCGTCTTCGCCGCAGTCTACAGGCTGGTGGATGTGCGCGCGCTCTTGCGGATGTGGCAGGTCAGCCGGATCGACTTCACCGCGGCGGCGATTGCGCTGGCGTCGGTGCTGCTGCTCGGCATCCTCCAGGGCGTGCTGCTGGCATCGATCGCATCGATCTTCCTGCTCCTGGCGCGCGCCTCCCGGCCGAACGTCGCGTTCCTCGGCCGCTTGCCCGAGAGCGGCCGCTATTCGGACAGCGCGAGGCATGAGGGCATCGAGCCGCTGGTCGGTGTCATCGCGTTTCGCCCCGAAGCCTCGCTGCTCTACATCAATGCCGAGACGATCCTGGACACGGTGCTGGTCGCGCTCAGGAGATCGCCCGGTATCCGGCTGGTGGCCTGCGACCTCTCCGCCTCGCCCTATATCGACCTCGCCGGCGCGCGCATGCTGCATGACCTCCATGATGAGCTTGCCTCCCGTCAGGTCACGTTCTGCATCGTCGGCGCGCATGCGCAGTTGCGCGACCTGCTGCGCGCCGTAGGGCTGGCGGAGAAGACGGACAGCGGCCAATGGCTGCGATCGCTCGACAGTGTTCTCGGAGGGGAGCAACCCGATACGGCTCAGAGGAGGTCCTGACGACGGTGTGCTGCGATACGATGGGCATCGCGGTGATCGTCGGCGCCACCAGAATAGGCGCCCGTTGACTTGGATCAACGGAGCTGCCGGCATCCAACCCACGATCAAGGGATCGAGAGTGCCGCATGTCCAAGCGCGCTTTCGCGGTGATCCTCGCTCAATAAGCCGCCGCTCTAACCAAAGGAGAAAGTCCGTCATGAGGAAATTTGCCATCGGTGCCGTCCTGGTTGCCTCGCTCGCAGCCGTCGCCGGGTTCAGCACGCCGTCGCGTGCCGAGACCGGCCAGGTTGCCGTCGTCTTCACCAAGGGCGGCTTCATCGTTGGCGTCGGTGGTGGCGAGGGCGTGCTGCTGTTCCGAGGCAAGAAATACCCCTTCACCGTGTCCGGCATGAGCGTCGGCTTCACGGTCGGGGCCTCGACCTCGAAGTTTGTCGGCCGGGCGCTCAATCTGAGAGGACCGCAATCTATCGAAGGCTCCTACGCGGTGGGCGGGGCAGGCGGCGCCGTCGCGGCAGGCGCCGGAGCCGTTCAACTGCAAAATGCCAACGGCGTGATCCTGCAGCTCAGCGGTCCGAGGGTCGGCGCGGAAGTGTCGGCTGCGGTCGGTGGCGTCACGATCCGCCTGAAGTAGAGCGCATTGAACGGGCCACGCGGGCGTGGCCCGTTCACCTGCGCGCTGCAAGGGCACGGCTCAAAAGGCCTCCGTCTTGTTGATTTAAGTCAAGCTTGAACGCGATAGACACCCGACGTTATCCTCGGGTGCCAATCGCAGTCGTGCGGCGGCATCACCGAAGAGCGAGTGACGGCACCCTGATCAATGGAGGGAGATGCCATGCTTCGTTATCTTCTTGCTGCTCTTGCGGTCTTCACTCTTCTCACCATCAGCCTTGTTCCCGACGAGGCTTTAGCTCGCCGCGGTGGCGGCGGTGGAGGCTTCCGCGGTGGCGGTGGCTTCCATGGCGGTGGGATGCGCGCAGGTGGTTTTCATGGTGGCTTCCGTGGCGGCGCGGTTCATGCTGGCCGTGTCCACGGCGGTTATCGCGTCGCCGGAGGTCCGCGTCCGAGTCATCCGATCGCCGGCCGTCCCGGCCGCTATCCCGTCGCAGGTCGGCCAGGTCGTCCGATCGCCGGCTATCCAGGCCGGCCGGTCGCAGGTTATCCCGGATACCGCCCCGGCTACGGTTGGGGTGCCGCCGCCGTTGGAGCAGCCGCAGCAGCGGGTGCTTATGGCGCTTACGGCTACTACAACAATAACAACGGCTGCTATCAGGACACCTACGGCAATTGGGTCTGCCCGCAGCAATACCCCTATAATTATTGAGCGGATGACAGATCAGGCCGCCATTGAGCGGCCTGGTCTGCTCAATATCGCTCAGCGACGAAATTCATCCCCTTCAGGCTGGCCTGGTCGTCGTAGCGTCCCTTTTTGGAGCGCTTCGGCAGCTTGATCTTGTCCTTCTTGATGCGCTTGTAGGAGATCGCGCCCAACAGATGCGCGATGCAGTTCAGCCGCGCCCGGCGCTTGTCGTCGGAGCGGATGATGTACCAGGGGGCCACCTCCGTGCTCGTTGCTTTGAGCATCAGATCGCGTGCTCGCGAATAATCGTACCAGCGTCGATATGACCCGATATCCATCGGGCTCAATTTCCATTGCCGCACGGGATCGTCGATGCGGGCATTGAAGCGGCGTTCCTGCTCCTCCATCCCGACCTCGAGCCAGATCTTGATCAGGATGATGCCGCCATCGATGAGGTATGTTTCCATCTGAGGGCACAGGTTCAGAAACCGCTCGTGCTCGGCGGGTGTGCAGAAGCCCATCACATATTCGACGCCGGCGCGGTTGTACCAGCTCCGGTCGAAGATCACGATCTCGCCGCCCGCTGGAAACTTCTCCATGTAGCGCTGGAAAAAGAGCTGCGTCTTTTCGCGGTCCGACGGCGCCGGCAGCGCGACCACGCGAAACACGCGCGGTGAGACCTTCTCGGTGATCGCCTTGATCGTGCCGCCCTTGCCGGCGGCGTCCCGGCCCTCGAACAGGACGATGACCCGGAGCTTGTTCTCCCTGACATAGTCCTGGAGATGGCAGAGCTCGACCTGGAGCTTCCCCAGCTCCTTCTCATAGTCCTTCCGCTTCATCCGCTCCGCGGGCGCATCCTTGGCCATGCCTGTCCTTTCGCTGGTTCTTGCGGCTACTAGTCGTCGCCCCAGGAAATGGTCACGCCGACATCACCCGGCACGCCGCCCGGAAAATCGATGATCTGGTAGGCGATCCGATAGCCGCGAGGCTTCAAATAATCGGTCCAGAGCTGGAAGATCTCCTTCGGGATTCCGGTCAGTGTGTTCTCCCAGCCCTTCTCCTGCTGGTTGATGGCGCGCCCCTTGTCCGTGCACAGCGTGTTGGGGAACCGATAGACCTGGACCTGGGTCTGGCCGTTTCGCACCGCACGCTGGATGATGGTCGAGGCGAGCTGGATCTTCTCCTCCTCGGTCTTGCCCGACGGCTTGGTCAGCCGTTCGATCAGCGCGCGCTTCTCGCCCTCGGCGGCGGCCGCGAGGCGGGCATATTCCTCGGCCTTCTCGGCTTCCTTGAGTGCGGCTTCCTTCCGGATCTGTGCGGCATTTGGTATGAGTTCGTCGAGGCCGGGCATGGCTGCGGCTCCTCAATTGGCTGTTTGCAGTTCGGCGTTCGCGAAAGGCTAGGTCGGGCAGGGGGCACTCCCTTGATTCAAATCAAGCAAACCCCACGCCCGTCTGCTCACAGTGCCGCACGTGCTTCGCGTGAGGCGGGGTCCTGACGGGGAGAGACATTTGAGCGATCAGCTTCATCCGATGGCGCCGCACCATCTGCCCTTCTTTCTCGCGCCCGGAAGTGGGGTCGATCCTCTCATGGTGGTGATGGGCATCTTCCTCGTCGGCACCTTGCTCTGGGTCGGAACGCTCTATTGGAAGCTGCACAGCCTGCCGGAGCGGATGGCGCATAAGTCGCAAAAGCTGCAGTTCGAATTTGTCGCAGTGCTCGGCATTATCTCGCTCTTCACGCACATGCACATCTTCTGGATTGCAGGCCTGTTGCTTGCGCTGATCGACATCCCCGATTTCGGCACGCCGCTGCGCAGCATCGCCGATTCCGTCGAGAAGATCGCCGACGCGACGCCTGGAGAGGAGGGCGAGCCGGCGCAACCAAGTCCTGCTCCTGCGGGTAAACCGGACGCGGCCAGGGAGAAGGAGCACAGTCATGCTTGAGCTCATGATTTGCTCCCTCGTGACGATCCTGCCCGACTACCTCTACCGGCGTTACGTCCAGGGCAAGCGCTTCGGCAAGGAGATCACCTTCTTCTCGGTGTGGTACGAGCTGCGCTGGGGCATTACTGGCTGCCTGATGCTCACGGTGTCGCTGATCACCATGATCTTCTACTTCCACCCGTCGACGACGTCGGCGACGCTGTATTTCCGCACCGTGCCGATCCTGCCCGAAGGCTCGGGCCGCGTGGCGGACGTCAAGGTCGGCTTCAGCGCGCCGGTGAGGAAGGGCGACGTGCTGTTCACGCTCGACAGTTCCAGGCAGCAGGCGGCGCTCGAAACCGCCAAGCGAAAGGTTGCCGAGGTCGATGCCGCCATGCAGTCGGCGCAGGCCGACGTGGCCAAGGCGGAAGCGCAGATCGGCGAGGCGAAAGCCAACCTTCAGCAGGCCAAGGACGAACTCGACGTCAAAACGGAGCTCCAGCGCCGCAATCCCGGCATCGTTCCGCAGCGCGACATCGAGAAGCTGCAGGTGCTGGTTAATCAGCGCCAAGCCGGCGTCGATGCCGCGACCGCCGTCAGACAGGCCGCGGGCCTGCAGGTGTCGACGCTGCTGCCGGCGCAGAAGGCCAGCGCCGAGGCGGCGCTCGATCAGGCCCAGGTCGATCTCGACAAGACCATCGTCCGCGCCGGCGTCGACGGGCGCGTCGAGCAATTCCTGGTTCGCACCGGAGACGTCGTCAACCAGCTCATGCGCCCCGCCGGCGTGCTCATTCCGGAAGGCGCGGGCCGCAAGGTGCTTCAGGCTGGCTTTGGCCAGATCGAGGCGCAGGTGATGCAGCCGGGCATGGTGGCCGAGGCGACCTGCATCTCGAGGCCATGGGTCATCATCCCGATGGTGATCACGACGGTGCAGGACTACATCGCCGCGGGACAGTTTCGCACCGGCGAGCAATTGCTCGAAGCCCAGAACGCCGTGCGTCCCGGCACGATCCTGGTGTTCATGGAGCCGCTCTACAAGGGCGGGCTCGACGGCGTGACGCCCGGCAGCAGTTGCATCGTCAATGCCTATACCAGCAACCACGAGGAGATCTCGGCCAAGGACACCCCGACCAGCCGGAGGATCGCTCTGCACGTCGTCGACGGCGTCGGCCTCGTCCATGCGCTGCTGCTGCGTATCCAGGCGCTGCTGCTGCCAATCCAGACTCTGGTGCTGAGCGGTCATTGAACGGCGAGGGAAGGGCGACAAAAATGAACTTATGGAAGGTGATCGCGCTGGGTGCACCGCTGCTTGTCACGGTGAACGCAGCCGGCGCGATCGATCTCAACGGCGCCTGGGCGAGCGATACCGACAATTGCGGCAAGGTCTTCGTGCGCCAGGGCGCGCAGCTCGGCTTCGCGGATATGTCGGACGTCTATGGCGGCGGCTTCATCATCGATGGCGACCAGATCATCGGCAAGTTCGCGCGCTGCCGGATCAAGGCCAGGAAGGACAGCGGTCCGAACGTTAATCTGATCGCCGCCTGCGCGACCGACATGATGCTTTCCAGTGTCCAGTTCAGCCTGAAGGAGCTGGATGCCGACAGTCTCGTCCGGCTGTTCCCGGGCATGGAGGACATGGAAATCCGCTATCATCGCTGTCCTAAATAGTGACAAGTCCTCGGGTTGTCGGCGCGCGGCGATCCCCGCTAGAATTGTCCCCGAGAGCGGCCGTGGGAAGCTGCCGGGGAAGAGGATGAGCGGGCGCTGCACCATTGCGTTGATCAAGCCGTGGCCAGCGGCAGCGTTGCTGCTGTGTCTCAGTCTCCTGTTCGCCGTATGCATCCTGCCCGAGCTCGCGGACGCCTCGCCAAACGTCTCCATGCGAACCGAGCCCAAGCGCGTGCTGCTGCTACATTCCTTCGGCCGCGAGTTTCGGCCCTGGAGCGAATATGCGCGCAGCATCAAGACGGAGCTGGAGCGGCAATCGCCGTGGCCGCTCGACATCCAGGAGCACACCCTGCTCACGGCGCGCTTCAACGGTCCGGGCCCCGAGGCGCCCTTCGTCGACTATCTTGGATCGCTGTACCACGATGCGCTGCCCGACATCGTGCTGAGCATCGGCGCGCCAGCGGCGCGGTTCGTGCAGAAATACCGGGGAAAGCTGTTTCCCGATACGCCGATGGTGCTGTCGGTGGTCGAGCAGCGGCTGGTGAACAAGTCCGACCTTACCGACAAGGACGTCGTCGTCGCGGTGCGCAACGATTTCCTGGCGGTCTTCGAAAACATTCTGAAGGTCTTGCCGGATACCAAAGCGGTCGCCGTCGTGGTCGGTGCATCCCCGCTCGAGAAATTCTGGATCGACGAGGTGAAGCGGGAACTGAAGCCGCTGGACGGTCGCCTCGACCTCGTCTGGTACTCCGACCTGTCATTCGACGAGATTCTCAAACGCGCATCGAACCTTCCGCCGCACACGGCGCTGTTCTGGGGCCTGATGTCGGTCGATGCCGCAGGCGTTGTCCATGAGGGCGACGTCGCCTTGCGCACCCTTCATTCGGTCGCGAACGCGCCGATCTTTTCGTACCAGGAGCCATTCTTCGGCGGCAGCACCGTCGGCGGCCCGATGCATTCGGTCAGAGAAACCAGTGCGAAGACCGTCAGCGCCGCAATCCGAATCCTCGGCGGCGAGAAGCCTGCCAATATCACCTACGAGCCGATCGGATTCGGATCGCCGAAATACGATTGGCGGGAGCTGCGGCGCTGGGGCATCGCCGAGAGCAGTTTGCCGCCGGACAGCGAAATCCTGTTTCGCGAGCCGCCCCTCTGGGAAGGCTACCGCTGGCAGATGTTGTTGATCATGGCGGTCATCCTGGTGCAGGCCGGTCTCATCAGCGGGCTGCTCCACGAGCGCCACGGCCGCCAGCTCGCCGA
Organism: Bradyrhizobium neotropicale; assembly: GCF_001641695.1. Taxonomy (GTDB): domain Bacteria; phylum Pseudomonadota; class Alphaproteobacteria; order Rhizobiales; family Xanthobacteraceae; genus Bradyrhizobium; species Bradyrhizobium neotropicale. The sequence continues at coordinate 184,312 of NZ_LSEF01000033.1, read as the reverse complement.
GGTCGAATCGCGTCAACGCCTCGCCGAGCTCGCTCACGTCAATCGCTACTCGGCCGTCGGCGAGTTGACGACCTCAATCGCGCATGAGCTGAACCAGCCGCTCGGATCGATCCTGACCAACACGGAGACGGCGGAGCTCATGCTCAAAGACAGCTCGCCGGACCTCGACGAGATCCGGCAGATACTCGCCGACATCCGGCGCGATGATCAGCGCGCAAGCGAAGTGATCCGCAGGTTGCGCAGCGTGCTGAAGAAGGCGCCGTTCGAGGTCCGGAGTATCGAGCTCAACGACACCGTGCGGGACGCTATCGGCCTCGTGCGTGCGCTCGCCGACGGACGCCGGATTGCGCTGACGTTCGTGCCCGCCTCCGCCGGCCTTCACGTCAAGGGCGATCCGGTGCAGCTCCAGCAGGTTATTCTCAACCTGATCATCAACGCGATGGACGCGGTCTCGGACGCGGACATGAAGAAGCGTGAGGTCAGCGTGTCGACCCTGCGCGCCGGCAGCCAAGCCGAGATCAGGGTCAGCGATACCGGGCCTGGAATTGCGGCCGCCGATCTCGCAAGCGTGTTCGATCCGTTCTTCACCACCAAGCCGCAGGGGATGGGCATGGGCCTTGCGATCGCCAGGACCATCGTCGAGGCCCATCACGGCACGATCGTCGCCACGAACCAGCCGTCGGGCGGCGCGCTGTTCGCGATCAGGCTGCCGATCATCCGCTGATCGCTGGTATCTTGATCTTGATCAAGGCCTCCGGTCTGACTGGCTGTTCCTTCGCAGATGCGTCATAACCGGGACGGGCGCGGGGGCAGGGTTGGGAGTGGTGGGTGGCCATGAGACGCCGTGAGTTCATGTCGCTGGTTGGCGCGGCGGCTGCATTCCCGGTCTTCGCGAGAGCCCAGGACAGGATGCCGTCCGTGGGCGTGCTGACCGGCAACGTCGCGGGCGATCCCGGCGCGCAGATGCGCGTCGATGCTTTTCAGCAGGGGCTCGCCGATCGGGGCTGGATCGCGAACCAGAACTACCGGCTGGAGGTCCGCTGGCCCGGCCCCAATCCGGCGCGGCAGCAATTGGAGGCGCTTGAGCTCGTCGCTGCGGCGCCGGACGTGCTGCTGTCGACCAGCACGGGGACAACTCGTGCGCTGCGCGATGCGACCTCGAGGATCCCGATCGTCTTCGTGGGCCTCTCCGATCCCGTCGGCACCGGCCTCGTCGCCAATCTGGCGCGACCGACCAGCAACCTCACCGGCTTTTCGCTCTATGAGCACTCGATGAGCGGGAAGTGGCTCAGCCTCTTGAAGGACATGGTGCCCGGCATCAGCCAGGCGGCTCTTCTGTTCAATCCGGAATCGGCGCCCTATGCTCCGTCTTACGTTCAGGCTGCGCATCAGATGGAAGGCCGCCTCGGCCTGAAGATCACCGGTGCCGCTGTCCGCAGCGGAGCCGAGATCGCCGCGGCCATCGAGGCGGCGGTGCGAACCGGTGCCGGCGTTGTCGTGCTGCCCGACGGCGGCTTCTTCGGGACACAAAGCGCGATGACGATCCCGTTGCTCGCGCAACGCCGCGTGCCCGCGATCTTCGCGGTCCGCTTCTACGCGCTGAACGGCGGGCTGATGTCCTATGGCGCCGATCTGACCCAGCAGTTTCGTGACGGCGCCGGCTATGTCGACCGCATCCTGCGCGGCGTCGATGTCCGCACACTTCCGGTGCAGTTTGCCACCAGGTTCGAGCTCGTCATCAACACGAAGGCTGCCAATGCGCTCGGGCTGACCGTGCCCGGCCGACTCTTGATGGAAGCCGAGTTGATCGAATGACGTATCGCTCTCGCGTTGCAACAGCGTGAGGGTGTCCTTTCGTTGATCTTGATCAACAAACACGTGTGCCCCGGCAACGATCTTCCCGGACTGGAGTCCAAGGGAGATTGTAATGTTTCGCTGCTGCAAGACCCTGATGGCGCTTGCCTTGGTGATGGCGATCCCAGTCGCTGCACCCGCGCAGACCACCGACAAGCCGGCGGCCCCCACTACGCAGGCGCAGCCGGCAAGCCCGCCGGCTCCTAGCGCCGAGCTCCTGAAGCCGGAGCAACTCGAGGCCCTGGTCGCGCCGATCGCGCTTTATCCGGACGAGCTGCTGGCCAACGTGCTGGCCGCCTCGACTTATCCGCTGGAGGTGGTGCAGGCCGACCGCTGGCTGAAGGAGCGCAAGAACCTCAAGGGTGATGCACTGAAGACCGCGGTCGACAAGCAGGGCTGGGACGACAGCGTCAAGGCACTGGCCAGCACCGCCGATGTTCTCGCGATGATGAGCGACCAGCTCGAATGGACCAAGAATCTCGGCGATGCCTTCCTCGCGCAGCAGCCCGACGTGATGGATGCGATCCAGCGCCTGCGCAACAAGGCCTATGACAACAAAAAGCTGGTCACCACCAAGCAGCAGAAGGTCAGCGTCCAAACTCAGGAGGGCAAGCAGGTCGTCGTGATCCAGCAGGCCGATCCCGCCGAGATGTACGTGCCCTATTACGATCCGGCGACGGTCTATGGCACGTGGCCCTATGCGGAGTATCCGCCATATTATTGGGGCTATCCGTCCTATATCGGCGCCGGTGTAATTGCCGCGGGCTTAGCCTTCGGCACGGCCTGGGCGATCGGGCGCTGGGGCAATTATTGGGGCGGCGGCTGCAACTGGGGCAACCGCAACGTCTATGTGAACCATCGCAACGTCAACATCAACAATGGCTGGCAGCACAATGCGGCGCATCGCCAGGGTGTGCGCTACAATAATGCCAATGTTGCGCAGCGTTTCGGCAACAACAATCTGAAGGCCGGCGCGTCGGACCGGATGGATTTCCGCGGCCGTGAGGGAAACCAGGTGCTGCGCCCCAACCAAGGTGCCGGAGATCGGGCAGGCGATCGCGCCGGTGACCGGGCCGGAGATCGGGCGGGTGATCGCGGTGGAGATCGTGCAGGAGCCGGCGATCGCGCCAAGGGCGGCGGTGATCGTGCCAAGGGCGGAGGTGATCGCGCAAAGGGTGGCGGCGATCGCGCCAAGGGCGGTGGCGATCGCGCAAAGGCTGCCAACCGCGCGGGCGGCGGCGCAGGTAACCGCGCCGGCGGAGGCAATCGCGGCGGGGCCATGAACGTCTCGTCCGGTCGCGCCGCCGCCGCGGCATCGGCGCGCGGCCGCGCGAGCATGGCCAGCATGCCGCGTGGTGGCGGAGGCGCCCCGAGCTTCGCCGGGCGCGGCGGCGGAGGGGGCATGGCCATGCGCGGCGGTGGTGGTGGCGGCGGATTCCGGGGCGGAGGTGGAGGAGGCGGTTTCCGCGGAGGAGGTGGCGGTGGTCGGCGCTCCGACATCGCGCTGAAGCACGATATCATTCTGCTCGGCCATCTTGCCAATGGGCTCGGCTATTACCGCTTCAGCTACATCGGCAGCCACAAGGCCTATGTCGGCGTGATGGCGCAGGAGGTCGAGCAGGTGATGCCGGACGCGGTGACCCGCGGCAGCGATGGCTATCTGCGAGTTGACTACGAAAAGCTCGGGCTGACATTCCGCACCTACAGCGATTGGCTCGCCGGCGGCGCGAGGATCCCTGCGGAGGTGTTGCCATGATCAGCCTGAAATCGCTTCGACGTGTGGCCCTCCTGAGCCTGGTGGTGCTGGCGCTGCCTGGGGCGTCACAAGCACAGGAGTCCTACAAGACACCGGAGGACGCTGCCGCGGCGCTCGCGGCCGCGGTCAAGAGCGGCCCGAGCGATATCCTGAAGGTGCTGGGCAGGGCCGCCGAGGACATCGTCTCCTCCGGTGACGAGGTCGCCGATACCGACATCCGCCAACGCTTCGCGTCGATGTACGATGCCAAGCACGCGATCAAGACGGAGGGCAACAAGACGGCGACGCTGCTGCTGGGCCCGGACGACTTCCCGTTCCCGATTCCAATGGTCAACACCAAAGCCGGCTGGGAATTCGACACCGTCGAGGGGCGCAAGGAGGTGCTGTATCGACGGATCGGCCGTAACGAGCTCGATGCGATCCAGACCATGCTCGCCTATGTCGACGCGCAGAACGAATACGCCGAGAAGGATCGCGGCGAAGGCGCGGGCGTCTACGCGCAGCGTATCGTCTCCTCGCCCGGCAAGAAGGATGGTCTGTTCTGGCGCGACGACAACGACCCGAGCCCGCTCGGGGCGTTGGCGGCCGAGGCGTCAAAGGAGGGCTACAGAGCGGGCGACGTGGGGCCGGCGCCGTATCACGGCTACTACTTCCGCATCCTGAAGGGACAGGGGCCCGACGCGCCCGGCGGCGCGCTCAACTATGTCGTCAAGGGCAAGATGATCGGCGGCTACGGATTGATTGCGTGGCCTGCCGAATACGGTAACTCCGGCGTCATGACCTTCCTGGTCAATCATGCCGGCACCGTCTACCAGAAGGACCTGGGCAACCGGACCGAGTTCATTGCCGAGCGCACCACGCTGTTCGATCCGGATCAGACCTGGAAGAAAGTCGATGCCGCAAAACCCTGACCTGCGGAGGGCATCACGCACTTCCCGCCTGATTGCGATCGCTCTCCTGGCACTGGCGCCCGCCGCGCCGGCGACGCCATCCTTCGCGCAGGCCGCCGGCCATGTCCGTGCCAAGATCGTCAAGGCCGGCCTCCTCGTCGGCGGCGGTGCCGGCAGCGGCGTGCTGACCTACCGCGGGAAGACCTATCCCTTCAAAATCTCCGGCATGAGCTTTGGCATCACGGTCGGTGCCACGGTCGGCCGGCTCGATGGCTGGGCCTCGGGCATCCGCGAGGTCAGCGACTTCGCCGGCACCTACAGCTCCGTCGGCGGCGGCTTCGCCCTGGTCGGCGGCGTCAACGGCGTCCACTTGCGCAACGAGAAGGGCGTCACGATGGTGCTGCAGGGGGCAAAGGCGGGACTGGAGCTCGCGGCGAATATCAGCCAGATCACGATCTCGCTGAGGTGATGCCGCGAATCTCAAATGTATTCTCACGAGAAGAATGCCGGCGTGCGGCGGTGCGAAAGCGCCACCGGGATAGCTCACAGATCACCGGAGCCAAGGGCAGGGCGGCGAATAGACACACGCTGTGGTAGCAAACCCTCTTGCTGCCGAAGTGATGGCGGGCTAAATTCCGTCCAGTAATTGCGGCTGGGGCCTTGCATCGTGCGCGGAGCGCGAGCGTTTGCTCCTTCTCCTGCCGGAAGACTCGATCGATTTCTTTTTCGAAAGTGAATTGCTTCACACGCGGCGGCGAATGCCGGGGCTTATGAACCGATCAATGCGAGTGCGGTGACGACGCGACGCTGAAGATATTTTCAGATCAACCTAATCATATCGCTGAGGAAGCCAGATATGACGCAGGTTACGGATCGATCATTTTTACACCAAGACAACGCCGCGCTGATCTTCTCGCCGCTGCAGTTTCGACATCTCGACGTCAAGAACCGCCTGTTCCGGTCAAACCTCTCGGGCATGTTCGACGAGTACAACGGCTATGGCGGGCACACCCGGATCAACTGGGAAGAGAAATTCGCCAAGGGCGGCGTCGGCTGCATCATCTCGTCCTACACTCCCGTCGCGGTGCGCGGACGGATCCTGATCCGCTACGCCATGATCGACCATGACGACAAGATTCCATTCTGGCGCGAGGTCGGTCAACGGGTCCACGCGCATGATTGCCGTTTCATCATGCAGCTCAGTCATTCCGGGCGGCAGCAGGACATGGGCGGCGTCGAGAACCTGTTCAAGAAGGCGCTGAGTTCGACCAGCCAGAAGGACTTCTTCCACGGCATATTGGCGCAGGCCATGACCGTCGCCGAGATCCGCGAGACCGTCGAGCTCTTCGCGCAAGGCGCCCGACGCGCCAAAGAGGCCGGTCTTGACGGTGTCGAGCTGCATGGCGCCAACGGCTATCTGATCACCCAGTTCCTGAGTTCGGGGATCAACGACCGGACCGACGATTATGGCGGCGCGGTTGAGAACAGGGCGCGGTTCGTTCTGGAGATCGTGCGCGCCATCCGCCGCGAGGTTGGGCCGGATTTTCATCTCCAGATGAAGATCAACGGCGTCGACCATAACAACTGGCTCTATCCCTGGAAGAAAAAGGGCAACACGCTCGACGACACGCTGACGATCTGCAAGATGCTGCTCGATGACGGCAAGGGCGTGGACGCCTTTCACATCTCCAGCGGTTCGACGTTTCCGCATCCGCGCAATCCGCCGGGCGACATCTCGCTTCAGAATCTGCTGCGGTGGTATTGCGGCATGCTTCCCTCCGGCGTCCGCACCCGCTTCAACTACGCGATCTTCAACAATCTGATCGCCGGGCCGCTGTTCCGGTGGCTTTGGCATCTGCGGCGCGGCAAGGTCATCGAAGGAATCAACGCCGGCTACAGCAAATATTTGCGCGACGAGATCACGAAGATCGATCCGAGCATCAAATTCATCTGCACCGGCGGCTTTCAGCACGCCGCCAACATCGCCGGCGTCATCAGGGACGGCTCCTGCGACGGCGTCAGCATCGCCCGGCCGCTGATCGCGAACGTGGATCTGCCCCAAATCCTGCGGACCGCCAACGGACCGGTCAAGCAGAAGGAATGCACTTACTGCAACAAGTGCCTGCTCAACGATCTCGCCAATCCGCTCGGATGCTACGAGGTGTCCCGCTACGACGGCGATACCTTCGATGAGAAGTGGGACAACATGATCAAGTGCGTCATGTCGGTGTTCCAGCCGCCGCTGTTCCGCTGACGGGAGCCGAAACACAGAGAGGGGGTGTTGTCATGAATTATGATCCGCCTACCCCGGTCGAGCGCGTTCTGGCCCGCACTCGGTGGATTCGTTTCCTGGTCGTTCTGCTGTTGCTGCTGCTCGCCGTCTACTATCTGGTGTTCGTGAGGCAGTACGTCGTCGCCTATGCGGATGACAGGGAGCATTTCAAGTACGGGTCGATCGGCAGCGAACCGAACAACGGGATTCCCATCCTGGTGTTCAAGGCGCTCGCGGTCATGTACCGCGACGAGCTCGGGCCGACGGGTTACCGCCGGTTCGGATTGCTCTACGAAACCGAGCAGTCCGAGCTGCCCGTCGGCATGTCCAGGCGGATCGTTACCGGTATCGAGCGGGTCTGGCTGAATTGTGCCGTTTGTCATGTCGGTACCTACAGGATCAACACTGCGGACAAGCCAACTCTCATTCTTGGCGCACCCTCGAACAATCTTCGTCTCTATGACCTCCTGAGATTCTTTCTCAAGGTCGGCGCCGATCCGAAGTTCAATGCCGACAACCTGATCGCGGCCATCAACGGTCCCGAGGTCGGCGGACACCTCAATTTCATCGACCGCGCGATCTACCGGTACATCGTGTTTCCGCGCGTGCAGGCGGCATTCCTGCACCTGTCCCAGCAGTTCGCGTTCCTCGGCAGGCAGGGAGACGGTGGGGGCAATGGGCGCCCGGCATACCATCCCTATTACGACTGGGGGCCGGGCCGGGTCGACACGTTCAATCCCTACAAGGCGATGCAGTTCAACTTCCCGATGGACGCCTCGCACATCTCATTGATCGAGCTGAACGGCTCATCCGACTTCCCCTCGATCTGGGCACAGCATCCGCGCGACGGCATGCATCTGCATTGGGACGGCAACAATACATCCGTGGACGAGCGCAATCTGAGCGCGGCGCTCGGCGCCGGCGTCACGCCAGTCAGCGTCGACATTGATGCAATCAAGCGGGTGCGCGCCTGGATCTGGGAGCTGCCACCGCCAGAAATTCCGACGGCCGCGATCGATCGGTCCGATCGCGATTATGAGCGCAGGCTGAACCGCGGTCGTGAGCTCTTCGCGGAATACTGCGCGGGCTGCCACGGGATGAAAGATCAAACGGGAGCCTACAGCTACGACACCAACCGCTTTCCGCGTCTCGGTCAGGTCGAGAGCCTGAAGCAGATCGGCACGGATTCCGGGCGCTGGCGGTCCTACACGCAGGATTTCGCGGCCGCGCAGAACACGCTCTACGCCGGCTATCCCTGGCGCTTCAGCCATTTCACCAAGACGGCCGGCTACGCCAACCAGCCGCTCGATGGCATCTGGGCGCGTTCGCCTTATCTGCACAACGGTTCAGTGCCGACGCTGCGCGACCTGTTAGACCCGGCCCGCTGCACGGACCCATTGAAGCCGGTCGATTGTCGACCGCCGAAGTGGTCTCGGGGAAGCGACATCCTTGATCTCAAGAAGGTCGGCTACCGCTCCGACGGATACGGGGCGGCACCCGAACGCTTGTTTCTCTACGACACCAGCATGCCCGGAAATTCGAACAGCGGACACGACGGCGAGGCCTACGGCACCGCACTCGGTCGCGAGGATAAGGATGCTCTAGTGGAGTACATGAAGACGCTATGAAAAACTCCGTCGACGACACGGTGAGCGCGTGGATCCTCCGTCACACGATCCTGGTGTGGTTCGGCATCCTCCTGAATGCGCTGTTCGTCATCCCGCTGCTGTTTTGTCCGCGATGGTTCCTCGATCTGTTCCACATTCCGCTCGAGGAGTTGATCTGGGCGCGCGCGTCTGCCGGCCTCCTGATGATCATCTCGGTCTTCTACATACCGGCCGCGGTCGATTTCGTGCGCTATCGTGCCAATGCCTGCATCGCCGTGTTTCCATCGCGGACGTTCGGCGCCACGTTCTTCTTCCTCGCCGTGGTGTTGTTCGGGCAACCTCCGGGCTTCCTGTCGATCTCGTTCGTCGATGCGCTGATCGGCTCGACCACGCTGTATTGCCTGATCCGCATCAGGAAGCTCGAGCAGCAGAACCGCGAGACGGGGCTGATCAAATGACCAGGATCATCTCCATCATCCTGGCGATCGTGCTCGCGCTCATTGCGGTCGTGGTCCCGCTCGCCTGGTTCGTGCTGCTGCGTCCGGTCCCGCAGCCCGCCACCAACGATCCGCTCCGGGTGTTCGACCACGGCTCCATCGGCAATGAAAGCGCGCAAGGGATTCCCTATTGGATCTGGCGGGTGCTGCCGACGCTGTTTCCCGAATATCTGCCGGGCAACCAGGACGGCTATGGATCGATCGGCGTCTATTGGATCGCCGGCGAGGAGCTGCCCGTCGGCTTTTCCAAGAAGACGCTCGGCGTGATCCCGCGCGTGGCGCCGAACTGCGCATTCTGCCATCAGGGCACCTATCGCCTGCACGCCGATGATCCCGCCACCTTCGTTCCGGCAGGAGCGGGCACGCGCGTGAATGTCCAGGGCTTCCTGCGCTTCCTGACTGCGATCGGCCGCGACAAGGATCGCTTCACTGCCGACAGGGTCATGACGGCGATCACGGCGATCTACGACATGCCGCTCGGCGAGCGCCTGCTGTATCGCTACTTGCTGATTCCGGCGGTCCGCGAGGGATTTGCGGAGCAGGCGACGCGTTTCGCCTGGATGGATGCGCGGCTCGATTGTTCGCTCGCGGGCCGCACGGCTGATACCCCCTCGCGGACATCGCTGCGGCCGGATTGGGGGCCAGGGCGGATCGATCCGTTCAATCCGGCCAAGTACTTCAACCTGAAGCTGCCCGATGATTGCACGATCGGCAATTCCGACATCATGCCGCTCTGGCACCTGGACAGGCTGACTGATCCCGGCCGCGAATATTCGCTGCACTGGGACGGGCTCAGCACCAGCCTGAGAGAGACCGCAATCTCGGGCGCGATCGGCGACGGCATGGACTATCAGGGCTATACCGGCGCAAAGGCGACGCTGGACACCATCATGGACTTCGTGCGGCTGCAGAAGCCGCCGCCTTCGCCCTTCTCCGCCGAGCGTGCTGATGACGATCCCTATCACGTCGACGCCGCACAGTTGAAAAAGGGCAAGGCGGTCTATGCGGATCGCTGCGCGGCCTGTCACGACCCAACAGGGGCACGCTTCCGCACCGTCATTTCGGCAACGGAGCTCGGCACCGACCGCCACCGCATCGACATGTGGACCGAAGCCGCGAAGCAGCGCTACACCCAATACCGTGAGGGCGGCTACGATTGGGGCTTTCGCGCCTTCCACAAGACAAATGGCTATAACGCGACCGGACTGAGCGGATTGTGGTTGCGCGGCCCCTATCTGCACAACGGCTCGGTGCCGACGCTGCGCGATCTTCTGTCGCCGCCGTCCGAACGGCCCAAACTATTCTATCGCGGTTATGACCTGGTCGATCCAGCGAATGGCGGATTCGTTAGTCAGCTGGGCACGGTGGCCGAGCGCTTCGGCACGCTCTACGACACGTCGCTTCCCGGCAACGCCAACGAGGGACACGCCTACGGTACGGACCTGCCTGCGAACGACAAGGAAGCGCTCCTAGCTTTTCTGAAGACGTTGTGATCTTGCCAATTGACGAGAGCCAGCCATGAAGAGCATCGCGATACGCATTCTCAAATGGGCGATTGTCTCGCTGGCGGTGCTGTCGGTGCTGCTCGTCGTTGGCGGTGTCGTCCTGTTCCGGGCCATCGTCGAACCGGAGAGCGACAAATTCGGCACCGTTCCAGACGAAGCGAAGCTGGCCAACCGGCCGCGGCAGTCGCTGTCGGCGGTCGCGAAGCCATGCAGCGAAGTGCCGGCTGATTGCAGCTATTTTGCTCACATGGACAAAGGCCTTCTGTTGAAGCCGGCCGATGGCGCCTCTTACCCGCAGGAGGTGATGGAGGTCGCCGAGCTGACAAAGCTCAGTCCGGAGCAGGTGCATGAAAACGCCGCACTCGCAAAGCTGACCCCGGAGCAGGTGCGCGAGAGCGCGAGCCTCGGCCAGACCGCCTGGATGATCTGGACCGGCGGCAATGATCGGTTCTGGAATTTTGCCGCGAGTAACACCGCGGGCGCATTCGATCTCCTGAAGACGGTCTCGTCCTACAAGGGCGGGCCCTATGGACGGCGCAATCGCTGGTCCTGGCTCGGTCTCGTCAATGAGCCGTGTTTCAGCGAGCCCACGGAAGGCGACGCGTCGCGGTTCGGGCTGTGGCTCGACCGGCGCGATCCGAATTGCGCGCCCGATCCATTTGCCGATCCGGACAAATATCCGGGAGTGCGGGTCGGCGCCCGCGGCAAGACCGTCCCTGTCGGCTCCTATTACGGAGAGCCGACCGGCGTCATCGGCCTGCGGCTGTTTCCAAATCCGGATTTCGACGAAAAGGCGAAAGCGGACTGGAACGCGGAACGCTACTACACCGATCCGTCCTACTACAACAACGCCAAGCTGATCCGCCCTTACCGGGTCGGCATGTCCTGCGCGTTCTGTCACGTCGGCCCCAGCGCGATCAATCCGCCCGCTGACCCGGAAAATCCAAAATGGGAAAACCTCGCCTCGAATCCCGGCGCTCAATATTACTGGGTCAACCGGATCTTCTTCTGGAACACCAGGCCGCGCGACGAGGATAACGCGCCCGCGCCCAATGAAGGCAACTTCCTCTACCAGCTCTTCCACACCAACCCGCCCGGAAGCCTGGACACCTCGCTGGTGTCCACGGACTACATGAACAATCCGCGGACGATGAACGCGGTCTACAGCGTCATCCCGCGTCTGAAATTGAGCCTGGAGCACGGCGCCGAGCAGTTGACGGGCGGCGAGCTCGATAACAAGCAGCTCCAGGACTATCCGCAGACAGCTGCGCTTCCCCAGTTCTGGGATCCCGCCAGCGGCACGTCGCACACCATGCGGGTGCTGAAGGACGGCGCTGACGCGGTGGGCACCCTCGGCGCGCTCAACCGCGTCTATCTGAACATCGGCACTTTCAGCGAGGAATGGCTGCTGCATTTCCGCCCGTTCCTTGGCGGACGCAAGATCACGCCGATCAGGATCAGCGATGCGGAGAAGCAATCGGTCTACTGGCAGGCGACCGAAGATCGAACCGCGGACATGGCAGTCTTCTTCCTGGTCACCGCGCGTCCCGACCGTCTGGAGGACGTTCGCGAGGGCGAGCCGTTTCTCGAAGACTTCACTTCCGAGAAGGTCAATCGCGGCAAGATCGTCTTCGCCGAAAATTGTGCCGCCTGCCATTCGAGCAAGATCCCGGAGATCCCGGCGAATTCAGGGATCAACGACGGCATCTGCGCCGGCGGCGGCAACGGACCAAATTATCGCCAGTGCTGGGACCGCTATTGGGAATGGACGCAGTCCAAGGCGTTCAAGGAGGCGATGGTCAAGTTGGTCGTGGAGGGCAAGCCCTTTCTGGAGGGCAATTATCTGTCGTCCGAGCGCCGCGTCCCTGTCGACCTCCTGCAGACCAACGCCTGCACGCCGCTCGCCACCAATGGTCTGGCCGGTGACATCTGGGATAATTTCACCTCGTCGTCGTACAAGACCTTGCCTCCGGTCAAGGAGCTCACCGTCCAGCATCCGGTCTCCGGCGCGTCGATGCCCTTGCAGCCGCTTGGCAACGGGCGCGGCTATCTCCGGCCGCCCTCGCTGATCAGCCTGTGGTCGACCGCCCCGTTCCTGTCGAACAACTCGCTCGGGCACGAAGATGACGCGACTTACTACGCGCGCGATTACGCCGCGGCCTCTCGCGGCGGCAGCTACGGAAACTACGCCGCCGCCGAACACTGCCCCGCGGCGAGCGACGACAATCCTTATCTGCCGTGCGTGGCCAACCGGGTGAAGGTCTTCGATCGGTCGATCCGGCAGATGCTGAATCCATCGACGCGGCGTATGGACAAGCACACGCAGATTCCGGTGCCCGGTTACATCTATCGCACCACCGCGCCGGCCTGCCTGATGATCGCATCGGGTTACATGCCGTCATGGGAGCAGCGTCTGTCGCGGCCGTTGCATTGGCTGGCGCCATGGGCGATCGACGAGAAAGGCGGAATTGCGCTCGGACCCTTGCCCAAGGACTTCCCCATCAATGCGATGACGAATACGAAGCTGTTGCCGGACAATGACGAGCCCGGCGGGATCAGCCATTACTGGCGGCTCGCCACGGCGATGCCGACGCTGGTCGGCGCCTTCAAGAAGATGGGCGGCAAATGCTCGCCCGGTGAACTCGCCGATCCGCAAACCCAGGCCAATTCCGAAGCCGCCGTGCGCGACACCGGACTGATCGACACGCTGGTCGGGCTGAGCAAATGCCCGGACTACGTCGTCAATCGCGGCCACTACTTCGGGTCTGATCTCTCCGCCGGCGATAAGGAAGCGCTCATAGCCTATCTCAAGCATTTCTGAGGTGTGCCGTGACGGCAGTGGAAACTTATGACTACGTCGTGGTCGGAGCGGGCGCCGGCGGCGGCGTGCTGGCCGCGCGGTTGGCCGAGGCAGGCCGGCGCGTGCTGTTGCTCGACGCCGGCGATGATCCCGTTGGATCGGTGGACGACGTCCCACCGGGAAGCCGGTCTGTCGGGCCGGACTATCAGGTCCCTGCATTCCATCCGTTCGCCTCCGAAAACCCTGGGCTCAGATGGAATTTCTGGGTCCGCCATTATGCGAACACGGTGCAACAGCGGAAGGATTGGCGCTACCACGAGTACTGGGACGGCGAAGCAGTCGATGGCGTGCTTTATCCGCGCGCCAGCGGCCTCGGCGGTTGTACTGGCCACAATGCGATGATCATCGTGCGGCCGAACAATGCCGACTGGAATCACATCTGGCAGATCACCGGCGACGCCTCGTGGCGGGCGTCCAACATGCAGCAATATTTTCACCGCCTCGAGCGCTGCCGCTACCGCTCGTTCGTCCTCAGATGGCTCGACCGGCTCTTCGGCTGGAATCCGACCGGACATGGCTGGCGCGGCTGGCTGACGACCGAACGCGCATTGCCGCTAAGGGCTGTTCTCGATTGGCGGCTGCGCCGCACGATGTGGCGGGCTGTGCTCGCCGCCGCCAGCCTGCTGCCGGACGCGGCCGAAGGCTGGGGCTGGCTGATGCGCAGCCTCGGCGATCCCAATGATGAGAGGCTTTTGGATGCCGAGGCCTCGACTGTCTGCCTGACGCCGATGTCGTCGGCGCGGCACGCGCGGACCGGGCCTCGCGAATTCCTGCGCGAGGTGCAAAGGCGATTTCCGAACAACCTGACGATACGGCTGAACGCATTCGTCACCCGCATCAAGATCGATGACGTCTCGGCCACCGCATCCGGCGTCTTCTATCGCGAAGGCAAGCGGATCTATCGGGTCGCGGCGCAGCCTCGCGGGGAGGCCGGGCCGGAGAGATTCGTCGGCGCGAGCCGCGAGGTGATCCTGGCCGGCGGCGCTTTCAACACACCGCAATTGCTGATGCTGTCGGGCATCGGTGATTGGGAGCACCTGAAGGCTCGCGGGATCGCCAAGGTAAAGCACTTGCCGGGTGTCGGCCAAAACCTCCAGGATCGATATGAAATCGGCGTGGTCAATCGGGTCAAGAAACCGTGGGAGGCCCTGCGCGGAGTGACGTACACGACCAAGGACCGCCTGTATCGTCAATGGCGCCGGTGGGGCACCGGCGCTTACACCAGCAACGGGGTTCTGTTCTCAGCGAAGTTTCGGTCGCGGACCGACCAGGAGCGTCCCGACCTCTTCTGCTTCTGTCTCCTCGCAGATTTCCGCGGCTACTATCCCAACTATTCCGAGCGCGTCAGGAAGCTCAACTATCTCTCCTGGGCCGTCCTCAAGGCCTACACAAACAACACGAGGGGTACGGTGCGATTGCGATCCGACAATCCATTCGCGCAGCCGCTGATCAATTTTCACTATTTTTCTGAAGGCAATTGCGACCCCGGCCCTGATCTCGACGCAATGGTCACCGGCATCCGCGTTGGGCGCAAAGTGGCCGATGCACTGGGGAAGATGGTCGTCGAAGAGGAGGCCCCCGGACGCCATCTCTACACCGATGATCAGTTGCGCCGCCATGTCGAGGATAACGCCTGGGGCCATCACGCCTGCGGCACCTGTGCCATGAAGCCGGAAGATCAAGGTGGCGTGGTCGACAGCAAATTCCGCGTCCACGGCATCCCCAATCTCCGCATCGTCGATGCATCGATCTTTCCGCGTATCCCCGGCTATTTCATCGTGACGGCCGTGTACATGATCGCGGAAAAGGCCGCCGACGATCTTCTGAGCAAGTGAGAGTGCGACGGGCTGAGATGAGTGATCGCCCTTTGGGGGCACAGTAGCGAAGGGAGACGCGCCGTGAACAAGAACGAGCGTTTGTCGACGGAAACAGGTCGGGACCAAACGGTGGAGCCGCCCAGCGCGCCGCCGATACCCCCGTGGTGGCAATGCGTGCTCAGCGTCGCACTCATCCTGTGGGTTCTCCGCGTGCCCGTAACAACAACGCTGCTCGGATGGCTCCTGCTCTGCTTCGCGCCGCAGGCGCAGGACCTGTTTACCGAATATCTGGATGTTGTCATGTGGTTGCGGATGCTGCTGTTCGTGGTTGTTCTGACTGTGTTCTGGGCTTTGCCGACCCACTATGCCGCCCGCATGCTGGTCAACAGCGATTCCAGGCTGCCCGCGAATGGCGGGCCGTGCCTTGCTGGAGCAGCCCTCTGGCTGCCCCGTCTGCTTGGACTTCTGACATTCGTGGCCGTCGAAGCTGCGATCCTGCGCTCCTACATGAACATTCCGACGCTGGATCAACAACGGGAAGTCGTGCGGCCTGTCGAGCAAGCACTGCTCGCGATGGCAGGCTGGGTCGCGCTCGGTGCTGTCGCATATCTGCTCTGGATATTTTTCCGGCCACGCGATCTCAGGCCAAGGGGCCTGCTCGGGCGCATCAACGCCAAGCTCGGATGGTTCTGGCAGGCGATCTCTCCGGGGCGCAAGAGCGGGTCGGCAGACGAGGAAGGCCGCGACTTCGGCAGGCTTATCCTCGCCGCCGTATTCGCTATCTTCGCGGGGATATTTTTCGTGGGCGCCGATCACGTTGCCGGCTGGTTTCCGCGGTCGATGGCAATACCGTTCATCCTGGGCGGATGGCTGCCATTCCTGACTTATCTGTCCGGCCTTGGACGACAGATCCGCGCGCCGCTGATCACGGGACTGGCCGTGCTGGTCGCCATCGTCGCTGTCGTGTTCGGCGATAACCACACGGTACGCCGTGTGGCGTCGAAAGATGTCGTGCCCATCAAGATCGAGGACGCGATCGATCTCTGGATGACTGAGAACGGCTGCAATCCGAAGACCTCCAACAATGCGCCTGCCGCGAGCTGTCCGCGTCCGATCATTGTCGCGGCGGCGGGCGGAGCAAGCCGCGCCGGCTTCATGATGGCAAGCATGATCGGCTACTTCCTCGATACCCAGGAGGCAGACTATTACGGTGTCAAGGGACTTAGCTCCAAAGACGTCCGCAACCGCCTGTTTTCGATTTCAGGCGTATCGGGCGGAGCGATGGGAGCCGTGATGGTGACCGCAGCGCTGGGCGCGGCATCGCCGGCCGCCGACAAGCAGCCTTGCGTGAATGCCGTCGCCGTCGATCAGTGGTGGGGCGACAAGGTCAACAACTGGCGCGACTGCCTGGAAGCATTGACCAGCGGGGACTTCCTGACGGCCGGCTTCCTTGGGTTTGCGTTCAACGATGCGTTGCCCTTCACCCTCCGCGACCGCGCCGCCGTGCTGGAGGACAGCTGGCGCAATCGCTTTGGCGATGTCGTACCCAAGGCAAAGGAGGACGCCAAAACCTTAGGCTGCGGGGGCCTGGATTGTCCGTTTCTCTCGTTGCGGCCGCAGCCGGGACACTGGATCCCGCTGCTGGTCCTCAACGGTACTTCGGAAGCCATCGGCCGAAGGATCCTGACGACGCCGCTGGCAATGAGCTATGCGCCACCGGGAAAATGCCCGACGGCCGTAACGAACGGCCCCTGTCCGTTGTTCGTGGAAGCTGACAGCTTTCACCAGTTGCTGCGGACGGAGATCGCGTCGGAGAGCTGGCGCGAATGGCTGGGCATGTTCGGGCGATTGCTGTACGGCAACCCGCAAGCCAACGACATCCGCCTGAGCACGGCCGCGCTCAACTCGGCGCGCTTTCCACTGATCTCCCCGCCGGGCTCGGTTCGCAATCAGGAGTATCGGCTGGTCGACCGCATCGTGGACGGCGGCTATTTCGAGAACTACGGCACGTTGACCGCAAGGGAGCTTGCGCTGGCCATTCACACAATCGCGCCGCAACTCAAGCCGCTTGTCATCGTGATCTCGAATGACCCCGACGATCAGCTCGGCCCAACCGACGACGTCGCCAACGATCCGCAGGTCCCGCCACGGCCGACCGCAACCGCGGGCGAAGTGCTCAGCGAGGTCAGCGCTCCGATCACCACTGTCTTCAACCTTCGAACGGCGCATGGCGTGCAGGCCGTCGACGCATTGCGCACCGGACTGCACGCCACCATTCCGGAGTGCGACAAGCTCGTGATTCAGCTCCGTATCTCGCGCGATGGCAACAAGTCCTTGTCCATGAGCTGGTGGGAATCGCCGTTGGTTCAGCGGCGGATCCATCGTCAGACCGAAAGCGATCCGGATACCAATTACGCGAGGGAACACAACCAGAATCTCCCGCGCCTGAAGGCGATCTGGCAGGAAATGCAATCGTCGAGCTGCAGGGCAAGTTAGCTG
The DNA here is from genome assembly GCF_001641695.1 of Bradyrhizobium neotropicale. GTDB lineage: Bacteria > Pseudomonadota > Alphaproteobacteria > Rhizobiales > Xanthobacteraceae > Bradyrhizobium > Bradyrhizobium neotropicale. The sequence continues at coordinate 166,755 of NZ_LSEF01000033.1, read as the reverse complement.
CCTTTGCTGGTGTTCGAAAGCAGCGGGTGCGCGTGGCGAATCCGACGTCCGTCGTTCCAGCGCTTCGTTCTCCGCCGGGACACATTTTGCCGTGCGTTTGTGAAAAGTCGTGATGTGTCCATGCGGGGTTGATCGCGTATTGTCCGGACTGGCGGGCCGGCGAAAGCACTCTGAAATCGTTGCGGAATTCTCCTCCCTCGTCGGAGAAGTCGCGCCGCAGTATGCCGTCGCGCCAGTCTGGAGTGAACGTGGACAGCGGTGGGCGAATACCCGATAATGAGTTGCTGGACCTGCAGGACGCTGTGGCCTGCGCTTGGACGCCCACAGAAGGATACATCTGATGACTCGAGCTGGTGCCTACGGACAGAAGCTCGGCCAGTTCCTGCATCTGAAGGACGCCCCGCCTTCGCTGGTCACACGTTCGCTGCGCAGCACTGAACTCGCGGTCACCGAGACCCGGAATGACAACCCGGTGTCGGGGCTGTCCGGCTCGCTTGCCGCCGAGGACGCATTTCTCGTCAGTCTGAAGCTTCACGATTACCCGGCCTGCGAGCTCTGGGAGCGTGGCAAATGCCTCATGACGGCGGATGTCCGCGCGGGCACGACCTATCTGTACGACCTCAAGCGCGATCCGCGCTACGTGATCGACAAGCCGTTCCACTCCCTGTTCTTCTACATTCCGCGCTCCGCGCTCGACGGCATCTCGGAACAGTCCGGCAGGCCGCGTGTGGACGAGCTCGACTGCCGGACCGGCGTCGGCCATGACGACGCCATCGTCCGTCACATCGGCGCTTCACTGCAGCAAGGGCTGCGCCGGCCGGGCGAGGCCAATCAGCTTTTCATCGATCACATGATGCTCGCGCTGACCGCACACGTGGCGCAGACCTATGGCGGGCTTCACCGCGCCGCCGAACCCAGCCGCGGCGGTCTCGCGCCGTGGCAGGTGAAGCGCGCCTGCGACAGGCTCGAGTCCGATCTCGGCAGCACGCTCTCATTGCAGGCCATCGCGGCGGAGCTCGGCCTCTCGGTCAGCCATTTTTCGCGCGCGTTTCGTGTCTCCACCGGACTGCCGCCGCATCAATGGCTGCTACAGCAGCGCGTGAAGGCCGCCAAGCAGTTGATGAGCGTGCGCGACCTGCCGCTGTCGGAGATCGCGATATCGGCGGGCTTTGCCAATCAAAGTCATTTTACGCGGGTGTTCTCCGCGGTGGTCGGCGTCAGCCCGGGCGCGTGGCGGCGCGAAGCGCAGGGCGCCCCGGGCAGCGGGGCGTGATCAGCGACGCTTAGGATTTCTTTTAACCGCTCAGGATGCGCCGGCAGGCCTCGACGAAGACCTCGGCGCCCGTGACGATATCCGCGTCGGCGGTATTTTCGGTCCAGTGATGGCTGATGCCGCCGATCGATGGCACGAACAGCATGCCTGCGGGCATGATGGTTGCGAGCATCTGCGCGTCGTGGCCGGCACCGCTCGGCATACGGACCGATCGTCCGTCGGCAACGGCCTTGCTCGCCGCCTCGATCGCATCCTGGAAGCGGGAATCCATCATCGCGGGGGCGCCGGTGCGGATCCGCTCCACCCTCACGATGCACGGTCCCTTCGCGTTGGCTTCATCAGCCATGGTGTGCAGCAGATCCTCCAGCCGCGCAATCACGGCCGGGTCGTCGTCGCGGATCTGGAACAGCATCTCAGCGCCGCCGGGAATGATGCTCGGCGCGCCCGGATCGAGCGCGATGCGGCCGGTGGTCCAGACCGTGCGCGGCCCGCATGCGGCCGGGAAGCGCTCGTCGATCGCCACGCAGAACTTTGCGAGCGCCAGGCCTGCATCCTTGCGCGCGGCCATTCGCGTGGTGCCGGCGTGGTTCTGCTCGCCGACAAAATCGATGCGGTATTGCCAGATGCCGACGATGGAGGTCACGACGCCGATCGCGAGGCGGCCGCTTTCGAGCGTGTCGCCTTGCTCGATATGCGCTTCCAGATATCCGACGTGCCGTCCCGGCTCGGCGCTGACACGCGGCCGGCCGGCAAGTCCCATGTCGGCGAGGGCATCGCGCATGGTCCGGCCGCCGGTGCGGTCACGCGCGGCCTCGATGTCGGCCTCAGTGACCTGACCGACATAGGAGCGCGAGCCAAGGAAGTGGCCGAAATGACCTTCCTCGTCGCACCAGGCGGCAACCTCGACCGCGCCCTTGAATGAGGGATCGGCATTGAGCACGCGCGCAGCTTCGAGCGCATAGACGACGCCGAGCGGACCGTCGAGCCAGCCGGCATAGTTCTGGCTTTCCAGATGCGATCCGGCCAGCAGCTTCGGCCCGGATTTCGCGCTGGTGCCGAAGACATTGCCGATGCCGTCGATCGCAGCCGAGAGCTTTGCCTCGGGCAGCTTCTGCATCAGCCAGTCCAGCGATTGCTTGTGCGGCTCGGAGAAGGTCGGCTTGTGCACGCCGGTCTTGTAGGCGCCGATGGCGCGGAGTGCGTTGAGATCGGCGAGAACCCGCTCGCCATTGGCGCGCGATCGAGTGTCAGGCATGTTCGGCAACCTTCAGCGCCTCGGTGCGGATCTCCTCGACCAGCCTCTCCTTCAGCCGGACGAATTCGGGCGTGGTCTTGATCTTGTAGGAGCGCGGATGCGGCAGGTCCACCGTAATCTCTGCCTTGATGCGGCCGGGACGCGCGCTCATGACGATGACGCGGCTGCCGAGGAAGATCGCCTCCTCGATGTCGTGCGTCACGAACAGCACGGTCTTCTGATCGCGCTCCCAGATCCCGAGCAGCATTTCCTGCATCAAGGCGCGGGTCTGGTTGTCCAGTGCGCCGAAGGGCTCGTCGAGCAGGAGGATCTTTGGATCATTGGCGAGCGCACGCGCGATCGCCGTGCGCTGCTGCATGCCGCCGGAGAGTTGCTTGGGCCAATGGTTCTCGAAGCCGGACAGACCAACCTGGCGGATGAACGCGTCCGCGACCTTGTGCCGCTCTGCTTGCGGCGCGCCTCGCTCGCGCAGGCCGAAGGCGATGTTCTCGCGCACGGTCAGCCAGGGAAAGAGCGTGTAGGATTGGAACACCATGCCGCGATCGGCGCCGGGGCCGGTCACCTCGCGCCCGTCGAGCGTGACGCGCCCGCTGGTCGGACGGTCGAGGCCGGCGACGATGCGAAGCAGCGTGGACTTGCCGCAGCCGGAGGGACCGAGGATGGTGACGAAGTCGTTGTTGCCGATGGTGAGATCGGTCGGCTCCAGCGCCTTGGTCGGCGCGTTGCCGTGGCGCGCGGGAAAGGTTCGCGAGACCTGCTCGATCTTCAGCGTCGTCATGCGAGCTTCCACGGAAACAGCCAGGCGTTGAACGCCTTGAACAGGAAGTCGGAGATGAGGCCGATCAATCCGATGACGATGATGCCGAAGATGATCTGGCCGGTGTTGAGCAGGGCCTGGCTGTCGGTGATCATGTGGCCGATGCCCGAGGACGAGCCGATCAGCTCGGCGACGATGACGTAGGTCCAGGCCCAGCCCAGCACGAGCCGCAGGATTTCGGCGATCTCGGGCGCGGAGGAGGGCAGCAGCACGCGGCGGATGATGCCGCGGTCGCTGGCCCCGAGCGTGTAGGCCGCCTCGACCAGATCGCGCCGCGTGGCGCCGACGGTCACGGCGATCATCAGGATGATCTGGAACACCGAGCCGATGAAGATGACGAGCAGCTTTTGCAGCTCGCCGATGCCGGCCCACAGGATCAGGAGCGGAATGAAGGCGGAGGCGGGCAGGTAGCGGGCGAAGGAGACGAACGGCTCGAGGAAGGCCTCGACGGGCTTGTAGGCGCCCATCAACACGCCGAGCGGAACCGCGATAGCAGCGGCCAGCGCAAAGCCGCCGACCACGCGCCAGATCGTCATGCCGATGTCGAATAGGAAGCCCTGGCGGGTCAGCAGCTCAACGCCTTCCTGCACCATGGTCAGCGGGTTGGCGAGGAATGTCTTCGACACATGGCCGCCGAAGGTTGCCCACGACCAGAGGGCAACGAACAGCACGAAGAACGCAAGGCCGTAGGCCGCGCGTTGCTTCGATGTCACGGGATCCAGGGGACGCATCAAACGATCTATCCGAACCGATAATTTAAGTCATGCGCCGGTCCCGCCGCGATGCGGGACCGGCAGGTCCTAAGGCAGTTTACTTGATGTAGCTCGCGTCGAAGAGGTCATCGACCTTCGGCGCTGCCTTGATGATGCCGATCTCGAGCAGGAGCTCGGCGGCGTCCTTGTTGAAGGTCAGGAAGTCGCCGGCGAAGAATTTCTGGTTCGCGGCCTTGTCCTGCCAGCGCAGGTATTTTGCCGAGTTGCCGAACTGCTCGCCGGTCTGCTTCACGTCGGCGCCCATGATCTCGTAGGCCTTGGCCTGATCCTTGGCGATCATGTCCAGCGCCTCGAAATAGCTGTCGGCGAGCGCCTTGGCCGCCTTGGGATTGTCGGTCAGGAACTTCGGCGTGCAGCCGAAGGTGTCCATGACCATCGGATAGTCGAGCGTGGTCGCAATGATCTTGCCCTTGTCGGGCGCGGCGCGCACGGTCGACAGATACGGCTCATAGGTCATCGCCGCATCGTTCTGGCCGGAGACGAAGGCCTGGGCGGCCGCGGCCGGCTCGAGGTTCACGACAGTGACGTCCTTCACCGACAGCCCGTTCTTCTTGAGTATCCAGGCCAGCGCGAAATAGGGCGAGGTGCCGGGCGCGGAGGCCGCCACCGTCTTGCCCTTCAGGTCCTTGATCGCGGCGACGTCGTTGCGCACGGCCATGCCGTCGGCACCAAAGCTCTTGTCGAGCTGGAAGATCTGCTTGGTGGCGACGCCGTTGGCGTTCCAGGAGATCCAGGTCTCGACGGTCGTTGCCGCACATTGCACGTCGCCGGAGGCGATAGCGAGATGGCGGTCCTTCTGCGGGATCTTCTTGATCGTGACGTCGAGGCCGTTCTTCTTGAAGATACCGGCCTCTTTCGCAAGCGTCAGCGGCGCGAAACCGGTCCAGCCGGAGATACCGACGCCGACCTTGATGTCGTCGGCGAGCGCCGGGCCGGATACCGCAAGCGCGGATCCGGTTACTGCGAGGGCAATGATTGTCGCGAATACTTTTGAACTACGCATAGTTGTCGTCCTCTTGCGATCGATGGATTGACGTCCTGTTGATCTGTGTCAGTCCTGACTGGATGGACCGTTGCCCAAAGCGTTGCACGAATTGTGCCGACATGTCTCTCTCTCAGCCTCCCTCGAATCGGGCGACAAGGCGGTGAGAGTCACCGGGATAGAGCAGCCGCACGGCGGTGATCGTGCGCGCACTGCGCCAGGTATAGCGGTCGATCACGAGGCAGGGTGCGCCGACGGCAATGTCGAGCGCTTCCGCCGTGCGTTCGTCCGCAACAATGGCGCTGATCGTGTGCTCGGCCTCTGTCCATGGGACGTGATGAAGCAGCCATGAGCCCGGCGGCTCCCGCGCAAAGTCTGCGGTCGCCGCCTCCGGCACGGAGGAGAGATCGATCAGCCTGTCCTCGACCGCAAACGGCACGTTGTCGGCGCTGTGCCGGCAGGCGATCGCAACCACCCTGCCGGCCTTCTTCACGCCGAGACGGTCGCGGTCGGCCGCAGTCGCCGCGCGCAGTTTGCGATGGATCAGCTCGTAACCGTAAGTGCGGCCGAGCGCGGTGATCTCGGCGCGGATGTCGGCGATCTTGAGCACGGCCGACATGTGTTGCGGCCGGCGCACGAAGGAGCCGGCCCGCCGCCGCCGCTCGATCAGATCGGCCTGTGCGAGCTCCGACAGCGCCTTGTTCACCGTCATGCGCGAGCAGCCATAGCGCGCCATCAACTGGTGTTCGAAGGGAATGCGATGCCCCGGTGGCCATTCGCCGGTCAGGATGCGCTTCTCGATGTCGGCCCGGATCCGCTTGTAGAGCGTAGGCTTCTCGGCTGTATCAGCGGCGAGGCTCATGCGACGAGCCTCCGCACGGCTGCATTGAATTGCTCCCGCGCCCTGGCGCGCAGTCTGTGCCTTCCGCCTTCGACCACCTTGGTGCCGCCGGCCCAGACGCAATCGATCGCGCCGTTGGCTGCCGCAAAGATCCAGCCGTCGATTGCGGCATCGCCGCGGCGTCCCGCCAGCGACGGATGTTCGGTGTCGAGGGTGACGATGTCGGCGCGCGCGCCCGGAACAATGCCGACGGTCCTCTGCGCCAGCGCCCGCCCGCCGCCCGCAAGCGCATGATCGAACAGCGCGCGTCCCGTCGAGCTGCCTGCGGCGCCCGACAGCACATTGCGCTGGCGATGCTTGAGCCGCTGGCCGTATTCGAGCTGACGCAGCTCATCGGCGACGCCGACCAGCACATTGGAATCGGTGCCGATGCCGAACGCGCCGCCGGCGTCGAGAAATTCGCGGGCCGGAAAGATACCGTCGCCGAGGCTTGCCTCGGTCACCGGACAAAGGCCGGCGACCGCACCGGTCCCGGCAAATGCGGCGACTTCCTCATTCGTCGTGTGGGTCGCGTGAATGAGGCACCAGCGCCGATCGACGGGCGCATTCTCCAGCAGCCACTGAACCGGCCGCCGGTTCGACCAGGACAGGCAATCCTCGACTTCCTTGACCTGCTCGGCAGCATGGATATGCACCGGCCCGCCATCCGCGAGCGGAATGATCGCCGCGAGCTCGTCCGGCGCCACGGCGCGCAAGCTGTGCGGCGCAATGCCGATATTGGCGCCCGGCAAGCTGCTGATCGCCTTGCGGGAGGCCGCCATCAGCGTGGCAAACTGATCGACCGAGCAGATGAAGCGGCGCTGCCCGGCATGCGGCGCTGCGCCGCCGAACGAGCCGTGCGCATAGAAGCTCGGCAGCAGCGTGAGGGCGATGCCAGACGCTTCGGCAGCCTGCGCGATGCGCGCGGCCATTTCGGCGATGTCGGCGTAAGGCGCTCCGTCGCGGTCGTGATGCAAATAATGGAATTCGCCGACGCGGGTAAAACCCTGTTCCAGCATCTCGACATAGAGCAGCGTCGCAACAGTGGCGACATCGTCCGGCGTCATCCCGAGCGCGAAACGATACATCGTCTCGCGCCAGGTCCAGAACGTATCGGTCGAGCCGCCGCGCAGCTCGGTCAGCCCCGCCATGCCACGCTGGAACGCGTGGCTGTGCAGGCTCGCCAGTCCCGGAAGCGCAATCTGGTGGCGTTCGTCGCCCGCAGCCGGCGCCACGCCCGCGGTCACCGCGGCAATCGCGCCGGCGGTCACGAGCACCTGCACGTCATTGGCCCAGCCCGAAGGCAGGAGCGCGGAGGCGAAATGCAGTCGTGTCATGTTTCCATGCCGGCTGGACAGAACCCCGCCACGATTATATGTCTAGACATATATGTCAAGCATCCCACGGCTAAGGGACCACCGCATGGCAGAGCGCTTCGACCGGATATGGCACAATGCCCGGCTCGCCACGATGCGGGCCGACCGTCCCGATCTCGGCGAGATCGAGCATGGCCTGATCGCAGCACGCGACGGCCGCATCATCTACGCCGGGGCGCAGGCGGAGTTTCCGGCGGATGTCGATGCGGCCGAACGGATCGATTGCGAGGGCCGCTGGATCACGCCGGGCCTGGTCGACTGCCACACCCATCTCGTCTATGGCGGCAATCGCGCGCACGAGTTCGAGCTGCGCCTGAAGGGTGCGAGCTATGAGGAGATCGCGCGCGCCGGCGGTGGGATCGTCTCGACCGTGGCCGCAACGCGCAAGGCGAACGAGGCTGACCTCGTCGCGAGCGCGCTGCCGCGGCTCGATGCGCTGATGGGCGAGGGCGCAACCACGGTCGAGATCAAGTCAGGCTACGGCCTCGACACCGAAACCGAGATGCGGCAGCTCGCGGCCGCGCGCAGCCTCGGCCCGATGCGGCCGGTTGCGATCCGCACCTCCTTTCTCGGCGCGCACGCGCTGCCTCCGGAAGCCGAGGGAGACAAGGACCGTTACATCGATCTCGTTTGCAAGGAGATGTTGCCGACGGTGGCAAGGGCTGGCCTTGCCGATGCGGTGGATGCTTTCATGGAAGGCATTGCGTTTTCCGGTGCGCAGACCGCGCGGGTGTTCGAGACGGCGACGGCGCTCGGGCTGCCGGTCAAGCTGCATGCCGACCAGTTGTCGAACCTCGGTGGCGCGGCGCTCGCCGCAAAATTTTCCGCGCTCTCGGCCGATCATCTCGAACATACCGACGAGGCGGGCGCGGCGACGATGGCGAAGGCCGGTACGGTGGCCGTGCTGCTGCCCGGCGCCTTCTATTTCATCCGCGAGACGCAGAAGCCGCCGGTCGAGGCGTTCCGCAAGCACGGCGTCAACATGGCGCTCGCGACCGACTGCAATCCCGGCAGCTCGCCGCTGACTTCGCTGCTGCTCGCCATGAACATGGGCGCGACGCTGTTCCGGATGACGGTTGTCGAGTGCCTTGCCGGCGTCACCCGCGAAGGCGCGCGCGCGCTGGGCGTGCTCCATGAAACCGGTACGTTAGAGACCGGCAAATGGTGCGACCTCGCGATCTGGGACATCGAGCGTCCCGCTGAGCTGGTCTATCGCATCGGCTTCAACCCGCTGCACCGCCGGGTGTGGAGGGGCCAGTGACCGGGGCGGGCGCACCGATCGTCGTCGCGCCGGGAACGGTCGGCCTCGACGATTTTGCGCGTGTGCTCTCCGGTGCTTCCGTCACGCTTGATCCCTCGTACTGGCCGCGCGTCGAGGCGGCCGCGGAGATCGTCGCGAAGGCCGCACACGCCGATACGCCGGTCTACGGCATCAACACCGGTTTCGGAAAGTTGGCGTCCAAGCGCATTCCGCCGGACCGGACCGCGCTGCTTCAGCGCAACCTCATCGTCTCGCATTGCTGTGGCGTCGGACCAGTAACGCCCGAGCCGATCGTGCGGCTGATGATGGCGCTGAAGATCGTCTCGCTCGGGCGCGGTGCTTCCGGCGTGCGCCGCGAGGTGATCGAGCAGCTGCAGGCAATGCTGGCGCAGCGCGTCTATCCGCTGGTGCCGCAGCAGGGTTCGGTGGGCGCCTCCGGCGATCTCGCGCCGCTCGCGCACATGACCGCCGTCATGATCGGCGAGGGGCAGGCGATCGTCGACGGCAAGACCGTGTCAGGCCGCGAGGCGCTTGCCGCCGCGGGGCTGGCGCCGCTGACGCTCGGCCCCAAGGAAGGGCTCGCGCTGATCAACGGCACGCAGTTCTCGGCCGCCTATGCCATCGCCGGCGTGCTGCGCGCGCATCGCCTCGCCCGCGCCGCGCTCGTCACCGGGGCGCTGGCGGTCGATGCGGCGATGGCGTCGACGGCACCGTTCCGCCCCGAGATCCAGCAACTGCGCGGCCATGCCGGGCAGATCGCCGCGGCGGCGACGCTGACGGCGCTGCTCGACGGCAGCGATATCAGGCTGTCGCATCTCGAAGGCGACGAGCGCGTGCAGGATCCCTATTGCCTGCGCTGCCAGCCGCAGGTGGCGGGCGCCGCGCTTGACCTGATCGCGCAGGCCGCGCGTACCCTTGTCGTCGAGGCCAATGCCGTCACCGACAATCCGCTCGTTCTGATCGAGACCGGCGAGATCGTCTCCGGCGGCAATTTCCACGCCGAGCCCGTGGCGTTCGTCGCCGACGCAGTCGCGCTGGCGCTGTCGGAGATCGGCGCGATCAGCGAACGGCGCATCGCTACCTTGGTCGATCCCGCGCTCAATTTCGGCCTCCCGCCGTTCCTGACGCCTGATCCCGGTATCAATTCCGGTTTCATGATTGCAGAGGTGACGGCCGCCGCCCTCTATGCCGAGAACAAGCAGCGCGCGCTTCCCTGTTCTATCGATTCGACGCCGACCAGCGCCAACCAGGAAGATCACGTCTCCATGGCCGCGCATGCGGCGCGGCGCCTCTCCGACATGGCCGACAATCTCGCCGCCATTCTCGGCATCGAGCTGCTGGTCGCCGCACAGGGCATCACGCTGCGCGCGCCGCATATGACGAGCAAACCGCTCGTCGCTGTCATCGCCACCCTTCGCGGGCAGGTACCTGCGCTCGGTGCCGACCGCTACATGGCTGGCGATCTCGCCAAGGCAGCCGCGCTGATCGAGGCGGACGCGCTGCCGGCCGCGGCGCTCTCGACACTTTCAACCGATCCGTTTCCGAGACTTGGCTCGCGACTTTGCTAAAGAGGTCTTCATGAACCGCCGACTGGACAATGACCGCACCATCCGCGCCCCGCGCGGCAGCGACATCAGCGCCAAGAGCTGGCTGACGGAAGCACCACTGCGCATGCTCATGAACAACCTCGATCCCGAGGTGGCCGAGCGGCCGAGCGAGCTCGTCGTCTATGGCGGTATCGGTCGCGCGGCGCGCGACTGGGAGAGTTTTGACCGGATCGTTGCGTCCCTGCGCAAGCTGGAGACCGACCAGACGCTGCTGGTCCAGTCCGGCAAGCCGGTCGGCATTTTCCGCACCCATGCGGACGCGCCGCGCGTCCTGATCGCGAACTCGAATATCGTGCCGCACTGGGCAACGCTCGATCATTTCAACGAGCTCGATCGCCAGGGACTGATGATGTTCGGCCAGATGACGGCGGGCTCGTGGATCTATATCGGCAGCCAGGGCATCGTGCAGGGCACCTACGAGACGTTCGTCGAGGTCGGTCGTCGTCATTACGGTGGCAGCCTCGCGGGAAAATGGATCCTCACAGCCGGCCTCGGCGGCATGGGCGGCGCCCAGCCGCTCGCTGCGACCATGGCCGGCGCCTCGCTGCTCGCGGTCGAGTGCCAGCCGAGCCGCATCGAGATGCGCTTACGCACCGGCTATCTCGATCGCCAGGCCGCAACGCTCGACGAAGCGCTCGCGATCATGGCCGAGGCCACGAAGACGAAGAAGCCCGTCTCGGTCGGCCTGCTCGGCAATGCCGCCGAGATCTTTCCCGAGCTGGTGCGCCGCGGCGTCAAGCCCGACATCGTCACCGACCAGACCAGCGCGCATGATCCGATCAACGGCTATCTGCCGAAGGGCTGGACGCTCGCCGAGTGGGAGACGAAGCGCGCCTCCGATCCCAAGGCGGTCGAGCGCGCCTCAAAAACCTCGATGGTCGAACACGTCCAGGCCATGCTGGATTTGCACGCGCAGGGCATTCCGACGCTCGACTACGGCAACAACATTCGCCAGATGGCGAAGGACATGGGCCTGAACAATGCGTTCGATTTTCCGGGCTTCGTTCCAGCCTATATCCGCCCGCTGTTCTGCCGCGGCGTGGGACCGTTCCGCTGGGCGGCGCTCTCAGGTGATCCCGAGGACATCTTCAAGACCGACGCCAAGGTCAAGGAGCTGATGCCGCACGACAAGCATCTGCACAATTGGCTCGACATGGCCAAGGCGCGCATCAAGTTCCAGGGCTTGCCGGCGCGGATCTGCTGGGTCGGCCTCGGCGACCGCCACCGGCTCGGCCTCGCCTTCAACGAGATGGTGGCACGCGGCGAGCTCAAAGCGCCGGTCGTGATCGGCCGCGATCACCTCGATAGCGGCTCGGTGGCAAGCCCAAACCGCGAGACCGAGGCGATGCGCGACGGATCGGATGCGGTATCCGATTGGCCTTTGCTCAATGCGCTGCTCAACTGCGCGAGCGGCGCGACCTGGGTCTCGCTGCACCACGGCGGCGGCGTCGGCATCGGCTATTCGCAGCATGCCGGCATGGTGATCGTCGCGGACGGCACGCCGGAGGCCGCGAAGCGGATCGAGCGTGTGCTCTGGAATGATCCCGCCACCGGCGTCATGCGCCACGCCGATGCGGGCTACGAGACCGCGATCGAATGCGCCCGCGCCAACGGGCTCGACCTGCCGAGCCTGGCGAGATAGCCAAAGCCTAGTCGGGCAGCAGCAGCTTCGGCATCGTCGCCTTGGCGCCGTCCATGAAGGTCTGGACGGCATCGCGCACGATCGCGTCGAGATCGGACGGGATCGGCGTCGCGTAGATGAACTTGCGGATGGCGAGATAGAAGATGCGGCCGTGCAGACCCCAGAACAGCTCGGTCTCGCGCTCGCCGAGCGGCTGGACTTTCGCATCGGGCAGCTTCAGCTCATGGCGCAGCTCGGCCGCCGCCGGCTCGATGATCTCGCGGCGGACGATGTCGAGATAGCGGCCGGTGATCCCGAACGACTTCATGCCGGAGAACACGAAGATCCGGACCCAGTTGTATTCGAACACGCGCACGACATAGTCGAGATAGAAGCGCGTCAGCCGCGCCTCCAGCGGCAATGCACGGTCGCAGATCAAGGGACCCCAGTCGGGTGACCAGCGGCTGAGATAGACTTCCTGGTAGACGCGCTCGATCAGCGCCTCCTTGCTGGGGAAGTGGCGGTAAATCGCCGAATGGGTGATGCCCATGCGCTTGGCGAGCTCGCGGGTCTGACCCTCGAAGCCGCGCTCGGCGAAGAAGCGGATCGCCTCGTCGACGATCGCCCGCTCGCGGTCGGCGGCGCGCATGTTGCGGCGCTTTGGCGCGGCCTTGCCGCCGGTCTCGGCCCGTCTTCGGGCCGGTCGTTTCGCCGTCTTCTGCGTCTTTTTCGCCATCTTGCCGCTGAATCGCATACCCAGCTGCCTTCTTAGCCCAAGGACGCGTTTGTGACCAAATGGTCATTTCATGTTGACCGACCTCTGCCGGCATGTCAGGATTTTGAGACCAGATGGTTACAAATCTGGCGTCCCGGCTGATGAGCCGATGGATCTGAGGAAACGGTGTGAAGCCGAGGGCTTTCAGCTATTTTCGCGCTGATACGATCGACCAGGCGCTGAACGCTCATGCGCGCGCCGGGGACGACGCGCGATTCATCGCAGGCGGCCAGAGCCTCGTGCCGGCGCTGTCGCTGCGGCTGCAGGCGCCGCGGCTCCTGATCGACATCGCCCACATCGCCGATCTGCGTGGGATCAGGCGCGAAGGCGATACCTTGCGCATCGGCGCGCTCACCCGTCACTGCGAGATGCTGAGCGAGCCGCTGATTGCCGAGTTCGCGCCGCTGCTGCGGGCTGCGGCGCCCTTCGTCGCCCATCCCGCGATCCGCAACCGCGGCACCTTCGGCGGGAGCGTCGCGCTCGCCGATCCCGCGTCCGAATTTCCCGCGATGACGCTGGCGCTCGGCGCCGAGATTGAGATCGCCGGCCCCTCCGGCAGCCGGCGCGTCAAGGCCGACGACTTCTTCATCGATCTGTTCGAGACCGCCTTGCAGCCGGGCGAGCTGATCACGGCGGTCCACGTTCCGCTGTTCAGGAGCGGCCAGCGCTTTGCCTTCGACGAGCTGGCGCGCCGGCGTGGCGACTATGCGCTGGTCGGCTGCGGCATACTCGCGAGCCATACGGGCGATCGCATCGACGACATTCGCATCGCGTTCTTCTCGGTCGGCAATACGCCGACACGGGTCAAGGGCGCGGAGGCTGCCCTGACCGGCTTCACCTTCGACGCGGCGCGTATCGCTGCCGCGCAAGCCGCGCTCGAAGACGATCTTGCGCCACCCGAGAGCGATGAGGTGCCGCCGGCGATGCGGCTGCATCTCGCCCGCGTGCTGCTCGGCCGTCTGCTCGGCCGCTTGGGCGAGGGCGCATGAGCGGAATCGGCGACGATATGTTGGTCGACGGAGCCGACGAGACCATGCGGGTCCGTTTCGTCGTCAATGGCCGCAAGGTCGCCTGCGAGGTGGCGCCGCGCGAGACGCTGGTCGATTGCCTGCGCAATGTGCTCGAGCTGACGGGTACGCATGCCGGCTGCGAGATGGGGGCCTGCGGCGCCTGCCTCGTGCAGATCGATGGCCGTGCCGTGCATTCCTGCCTGATGTTCGCGGTGCAGGCCGATGGCGCCAGGATCGACACCATCGAGGGACTGTCCGAGAGCGGTGTGATCGCCGATCTCCAGGCCGAATTCCATCGCCGCAACGCATTGCAATGCGGCTTCTGCACGCCGGGCATGCTGGTCAACGCCCACGAGCTCCTGTCACAGGTCACGCGGCCGAGCCGCGAGGCGATCCGCGACGCGCTCTCGGGCAATTACTGCCGCTGCACCGGCTATGAGGCGATCGTCGATGCCATCGACGCCGTCGCCAAGGCTCGCGTCGAGGCACGCGTCGAGGTGCGCAGCGAAGGTGGAAGTGCAACATGAGCGCGCCGCTGACTTCGCTCGATCGTCCCAACTCCTATATCGGCCGCTCGGTGCCGCGACCGAACGCCAAGCGGTTGCTCGCCGGGCGCGGACGCTATGTCAGCGACCTTCGTCTGCCGCGCATGCTGCACGCCGCGTTCCTGCGCAGCCCGCACGCACATGCGAAGATCATCTCCATCGATATCGAGCAGGCGCGCGCGCTCGAGGGCGTGCATCTCGTGGCCACAGGAGCCGATCTTGCAAAGATCTGCACGCCCTGGACCGGCACGCTCGATCATTTCAAGGGCATGACGTCGGCGCCGCAACTGCCGTTGCCGCTCGATCGCGTGGTCTGGGCCGGGCAGGCGGTTGTAGCGGTGGTGGCCGAAACCAGGGCGATCGCGGAGGACGCGCTGGAGCTGATCGAGGTCGAGTACGAGGATCTGCTCGTCGTCGTCGACATCGACTGCGCCCGCGAGGTCGGAACGCCGCTCGTCAATCCCGGCAGCGCCAACAATGTCTGCTTCCGCAGCCAGCTCGACAGCGGCGGCGTCGATGACGTCTTCGCGAGCGCGGCCCATGTCGTGGAAGAAGAATTCAGCTTCGGTCGTCACACCGCGGTGACGCTGGAACCACGTGCGATCGTCGCCGATTACGATCCTGGCAGCGAGATGTTGACCGTGCATCACGGCACGCAGACGCCGTACCAGTTCCAGGACCTCTACTCGCGCCACTACGGCATCCCCGAGGCTCGCGTCCGCGTGATTGCGACGGATATCGGCGGCTCCTTCGGAATGAAGCTGCATGTCTATCACGAGGACATGGCGGTGGTCGGCCTGTCCATCCTGCTCGGCCGCCCCGTGAAATATGTCGCCGACCGCATCGAGTCCTTCGTCTCCGACATCCATGCGCGCGACCACCGCGTCCGCGCCCGCATCGCGCTCGATGCCAAGGGCGAGATTTTGGCGATGGACGTGCACGATCTGACCGCGATCGGCGCCTTCTCGACCTATCCGCGCACCAGCGTGGTCGAAGGCAACCAGGTGATCCGCCTGATCGGCGCGCCCTATCGTTTCAAGAACTATCGCGCCGCGCTGGAGGTGATCTTCCAGAACAAGGTGCAGACCAGCCAGTATCGGGCCGTCGGCCATCCCATCGCCTGCGCCGTCACCGAACGGCTGGTCGACATGGCCGCGGCCAAGGTCGGCCTCGATCCCTTCGCGATCCGCGAACGGAACGTCATCGCCGACGATGCCTATCCGCAGACCTCGCCGACCGGTTATCGTTTCGAGGCGCTGTCGCACCAGGAATGTCTGAGGCGTTTGCATGCGATGATGGACTATGACGCGCTCCGCGCCGAGCAGGCGGACTTGCGCAAGCGCGGCGTCTATCGCGGCATCGGGATTGCGACCTTCGTTGAAATCACCAATCCCAGCCCCGCCTTCTACGGCGTCGGCGGCGCACGCATCTCGTCGCAGGACGGTGCGATCGTCAGCCTGACGCCCACCGGCGAGGTCCGCTGCCTGATCTCGGTCACCGAACAGGGCCAGGGCACCGAGGCGATCATCAGCCAGATCGTTGCCGATCAGCTCGGCCTCGCGCAGGAGCACGTCAAGGTCATCACCGGCGATACCGAGGTCACGCCGCATGGCGGCGCCACCTGGGCCTGCCGCGGTGCCGGCATTGGCGGGGAGACCGCGCTCCAGGCAACGCGCGTGCTCAAGCGCAACATTCTGGAGATCGCCGCGCTCATCCTCCAGGAGCAGCCGGCCGCGCTCGACATTATCGACGGCGAGGTCGTTGATGCTGCGACACGGCAGCAGCGCCTGCCGATCTCCGAGATCGCGCGCATCGCCTATTTCCGCTCCGACACGCTGCCGCCGGGCACGCAGGCCCAGCTCACCGTCAGCCATCACTTCGCTCCCCAAGGCTATCCCTTTGCCTTCACCAACGGCATCCAGGGCTGCTCGCTGGAGGTCGATGTCGAGACCGGCTTCATCAAGCTGCTGAAGCACTTTGTCGTCGAGGATTGTGGCCGCATCATCAATCCGATGCTGGTGGATGAGCAGCTACGCGGCGGCGTCGTGCAGGGGCTGGGTGCGGCCCTGTTCGAGGAATGCCGTTACAGCGACACCGGCCAGCTCATCAACGGCTCGCTTGCGGACTATCTGGTTCCGATGGCGATGGAGATGCCCGACATCGTCATCGCACATGTCGAGACGCCGACTGCCGACACCGCGCTTGGCGCCAAGGGGTGCGGCGAGGCCGGCACCGCAGCGGCCTCCGCCTGCGTGCTCAATGCCGTCAACGACGCGCTCACCCCGTTCGGTGCAACGATCAGTACAATCCCGATCACGCCCGCTAAAATCCTGAAAGCCCTGAAGCGGTTCTAGAAAAAGCTCTTGGAGGAAATCATGCGCAAATCCGGTTCGAACCTGTTTCGTCCAAAAATCTCCCGCCGCGCCGCGCTGGCGGGCCTGTCGGCAAGCGCCGCGATGCTCGCCATGCCCCGGCTTGGCCGCGCCGCGGAAGAGACGATCCGCATCGGCTTCCCCACGCCACTGACCGGCCCCTTCGCGGCCGAAGCGCGCGATCAGGTCAAATGCGCCGAGCTCGCGGTCAAGCTCGCCAACGACAAGGGCGGCATCGGCGGCCGCAAGGTCGAGCTCTTGGTGCGCGATGACAAGCTCAACGCCGGGGAGGCCGCGACCCGCACGCTGGAGCTGATCGAGAAGGACAAGGTTCATGCCGTCGTCGGCGCGCTCTCCAGCGCCGTGCAGCTCGCCGTCAACGAGGTCACCCGCGCCCGCGGCGTGATCTATGTTTCGATCAGCCAGTCCGACACCATCAACGAGGCCAAGGATTTCAGCAAATACACTTTCCACGAGGCGCTCAATCCGCACATGACGACCGCGGCGGTGGCGCGGCGGACCCTGAAGAAGGGCATGAAGGTCGCCCATCTCGTCGCAGACTACGCCTACGGCCACGAAATGCTGCGCGGCTTCAAGCGCGCCCAGGCGGCGATCGGTGCCGACAATGTCGGCGAGATCCTGCATCCGTTCGGTGCGGCCGATTACTCCACCTTCATGCCGCGCCTGATGTCGATGCGGCCGGACGTGCTCTGCATCTCCAACTTCGGCCGCGATCAGGCCAACGCGATCAAGCAGGCGGTGGATTTCGGCGTCAAGCAGCAGATGAAGATCGTCGTGCCCGTGATCCTGCACAACCAGCGGCTCGCGGTCGGCCCCGACGTGTTCGAGGGCGTCGTCGGCGGCGCCAATTACTATTGGGGCCTGGAGACGCAGAGCAAGTCGGCTGCCGATTTCAACGCGGCGTTCCGCAGCGCCAACGGCGGCGCGATCCCGACCGATTACGGCGCCTACGGCTATTCCGGCGTGGCCTCGCTGCTGCTTGCCATGCAGGCCGCCGGCGGTACCGACACCGACAAGGTCGTCGATGCCCTGGAGAAGCTGCAATACGACCTGACCAAGGGTCCGCAGCACTACCGCAAATGCGACCACCAGTCGGTGCAGTCGGTCCTGGTGCTGGAGTCCAAGAAGAAGTCCGCGATGGCCAACGACAACGACCTGTTCGCGGTCGTTGCCAACGACGTGGGATCGGACGACATGTTGCGCAGCTGCAGCGAGCTCGGACACGCCACTTAAAGCCTCCGCCGATGGACCTGTCGCTGATCATCATGCAGCTTCTCTCCGGGATCGCCCTTGGGGCGGTCCTGGTGATCACTGCGCTTGGCCTGACGATCGTGTTCGGCATGCTCGGGGTGGTGAATTTCGCCCACGGCGCGCTGTTCATGATCGGCGCCTATGCGGGGCTGTATCTGGCATCGCTCACCGGCAGCTTCTGGTGGGGGCTCCTGCTGGCCCCGATCCTGATCGGCGCGTTCGGCATGCTGATCGAGTTCGTTCTGATCCGCCGGCTCTATGGACGCTCGATCGACGATCCGCTGCTGCTGACGTTCGGCCTCAGCTACGTCCTGGTCGAGGGCGTACGCATCGTGTTCGGCAGCGACGGCATCCCGTTTCCGACCCCGCCGCAGCTCATCGGCGTGCTCGACCTCGGCATCGGATTCTTCCCACGCTACCGCCTCTTCGTCATCGCGCTCGTGGCGGTCGTCCTGCTAGTGCTCTGGCTGATGCTGGAGAAGACCCGTGTCGGCCTGATCGTGCGTGCCGGCGCCCGCGATCCCACCATCATGCAGGTGCTCGGCGTCGATATCGGCCGTGTCTGGCTCGCGATCTTCGGCCTCGGCGTCGCGCTCGCGGCCCTCGGCGGCGTGCTCGCTGGTCCCATGCGCAGCGTCAATCCGGAGATGGGCTCGCTCGTGCTCGCGGAAGCCTTCGTCGTGACCGTGATCGGCGGCCTGGGTTCGATCGTCGGCGCGGTCGTGGCCGGCCTCATGGTCGGCATTTCCATCAGCCTGGTGGCGCTGTTTGCGCCGGAGATGGCGACCATCGTCATGTTCGCGCTGATGGCGGTGGTGCTGCTGATCCGCCCGCAGGGCCTGTTTGGCGTGAAGGGGAGGACCGCGTGACGTCACCATCGAGCGGCGAGGCGATGGCCAAATCTGCGCCCGGCGGGCTGGCCTGGCTCCTTGACCAGCGCGTGCTGCTCTCCATCGCGGTCCTTGCCGTGTTGCCGTGGCTGCTGCCGTCCAAGGCATTGGCGGTCAACGTTCTGATCTACGGCGTCGTGGTGATGGGCTACAATCTCCTGTTCGGTTACACCGGCCTCCTGTCGTTCGGTCAGGCCGCGTTCTTCGGCGCCGGCGCCTATTTCACCGGCATCGCGATCGGCCGCTATGGCGTGCCCTGGTTCGCCGCGGTCACGATTGCGGTCCTCCTCAGCACGTGCCTTGCGGCGGTGATTGGCGTGGTCTCGACGCGCACCCGCGGCATCTATTTCTCGATGGTGACGCTCGCGCTCGCCCAGCTCGTCTACTACGTCGCGCTGCAGGCCGCCTCCTTCACGGGCGGCGAGAATGGCCTGCGCGGCTTCACCGTCGACCGCATCAGCCTGTTCGGCCTCTCCGTCAATTTCCTCGATCCCGTCAACAAGTACTACGTGCTGATGGCCTTCGCGGCGCTGGCGATGTGGTTCCAGTCACGCATCCTGAATTCACCCTTCGGCGCCGTCATCGAGGCGATCCGCGAGAACGAGCAGCGGGCGCGAGCCTGCGGCTACAATGTCGAGCGCTGCAAGCTGATCGTGTTCATGCTGTCAGGCGCGATCTCCTCGCTCGGCGGCTGCATGCTGGCGCTGCATCTGTCGATCGTGCCGCTGGACATCCTGCACTATCAGACCTCCGGCATGATCGTGATGATGGTGCTACTTGGCGGCGCGCGCAGCTTCTTCGGGCCTTTCGTCGGCGCGGCAACCTTCCTGATCCTGGAGGATGTCATTTCGCTCTGGACGCCGCACTGGCAGATATTCGTTGGTGCAATCTTCGTCCTGTTCGTGCTGTTCCTGCCCAAGGGTATCTGGGGCACGCTGCTGGAAGGCTTGCCGATCCGAAAGGCACGGCAATGAGCGAGCTGCTTCGCGCCGAGGGCATTGGCAAGCGCTTTGGCGGGTTCGTCGCGCTCGAGGACATCACCGTGTCCTTTGCGGCCGGCCAGCTCACCTCGATCATCGGGTCCAACGGCGCCGGCAAGAGCACCTTCTTCAACATCCTCTCGGGCGCGCTGACGCCGTCGTCCGGCAAGCTGCATTTCAGGGGACGCGAGCTGAACGGGCTGCCGCAGCACCGCTTCGTGCATCAGGGCATCTCGCGCTCCTACCAGATCACGAACATCTTTCCGGACCTCACCGTGCACGAGAATGTGCGCGTTGCGGCGCAGGCGCTGACCGTGAGCTACGACATCTGGCGCAACCGTACGCGCCTTGCCGAGTTGAACGCGCGCGCCGACACGGCGCTCGACGCGGTCGGCTTGCTCGGCAAGCGCGGCGAGCTTGCGAAGTTCCTCTCGCACGGCCAGCAGCGTGCATTGGAAATCGCGATCGCGCTGGTCTCCGAGCCCGAGCTGCTCCTCCTCGATGAGCCCACTGCCGGCATGGGGCCGGAGGAGACCAAGGACATGGTGGCGCTCCTGGAGCGGCTTGCCGACAAGCGCACCGTGCTCCTCGTCGAGCACAAGATGAAGATGGTGCTGGGGCTCAGTAAGCGCGTGGTGGTGCTGCACCACGGCCGCCTGCTTGCCGACGGCGCGCCCGACGAGATCAGGGGCAATCCGGAGGTCCGCCGGGTCTATCTCGGACAGAGTGAGGGCTATGGCTGAGACGGCGCTGCTCGAGATCGAAGACCTCCACGCCTGGTACGGCGCAAGCCATATCCTTCACGGCATCTCGCTCCGTGTGAAGGAGGGCGAGGTGGTCGCGCTGGTCGGCCGCAACGGCGCCGGCAAGACCACGACGTTGCGCGCGATGATGGGCCTGATGCCGAAGGCGACGGGACGGGTGGGCTTTGCAGGCAAGGAGCTGTTGCCGCTGCGGGCGCATCAGCGGTTCCACCTCGGCCTTGCCTATGTGCCGGAGGAGCGCCGTATCGTCCCCGGGCTGTCCGTGCGCGAGAACCTGCGCCTCGGCCTCGTCGCGGCCGGTGGCGATATCGAGGAGCGCGCGGCGATCGACGAGATCGCCGAAACCTTTCCGCGCCTGAAGGAGCGCCTCGACCAGGAGGGCGTGACGCTCTCGGGCGGCGAGCA
Source organism: Bradyrhizobium neotropicale (assembly GCF_001641695.1). Lineage (GTDB taxonomy): Bacteria > Pseudomonadota > Alphaproteobacteria > Rhizobiales > Xanthobacteraceae > Bradyrhizobium > Bradyrhizobium neotropicale. Next base: position 145,897 of record NZ_LSEF01000033.1, on the reverse strand, counting down.
GCAGATGCTGGCGATCGCCCGCGCGCTGATCGCAAGACCGAGGATGATCCTGCTCGACGAGCCCTCCGAAGGCATCATGCCGGTGCTGGTCGAGGAGATGGGTGTGCTGTTCCGTCGCCTGCGCGACGAGGGCAAGACGCTGCTGCTGGTCGAGCAGAACGTCGAATGGGCGCTGCGCCTTGCTGATCGCGCCGTAATCATCGACCAGGGCGAAGTGGTGCACGAGAGCAGCGCCGCGGCGCTGCTCGCGGACAAGGCGATCCAGGACCGCTATTGCGCGGTGTGAGCGGCCTTAGGCCGCGCCCCTGGCAGCGCGCTTGGCGTCATCGAGACGCTGATCTTCCGCCGCGAGATAGTCGGCGATCGCATCGGCCGGCATGGGCTTTGCGAAGTAGTAGCCCTGGATGAAGTCGCAGCCGAGGCGGCGCAGGCTGTCGAGCTGCGCGCGGGTCTCGACGCCCTCGACGACGCAGGCGATCTCCATGTCGTCGCACAGGCCCGTCAGCGACTTGATGATCTTGTGGCTGATCGGATTGTCGTTGACGTCGGCGACGAAGCTGCGGTCGACCTTGATCTTGTCCAGCGGCAGGCGGTGCACGTGGCTGAGCGACGAATAGCCGGTGCCGAAATCATCCAGCGAAATGCCGCAGCCCATCGCCTTCAGCGCGGCGATCGACTGCTGGGCGCGCACGAAATCGAAGGTGACGGCGGTTTCGGTGATCTCGAAGTCGATCCGGCGCGGCGGCACGCCGCTTTTCTCGATGATGGAGATCAGCGGCAGAATGCCGTCGGGTGAACAGATGTCGTGGGCGGAGAGGTTGAATGACAGGCGGATGTCGTCGGACCAGGTCTTCGCGGTTGCGAGTGCGCGCACCAGCAGCGCCTGCGTTAGCGGGCGGATCAGGCCGATGCGCTCGGCGGCCGGAATGAAGTCGGCCGGCGAGACCAGGCCGAGGCGGGGGCTGTGCCAGCGCGCCAGCACCTCGAAGCCCGCGGTGCGCTCGCTCATGGCATCCACGATTGGCTGGAACACCAGATTCATCTCGGCGCCGAAATCGGAGGCGCGCAGGAGGTTCTCGATGACGCCGCGGCTGCGGATCTCGGCCTCGAGCTCGCTCGAGAAGATCACGGTGCGGCCGCGTGCATGGCGCTTGGCGTGATAGAGCGCGTAGTCGGCGCATTCGTAGAGCGCTTCGGCTGATGTCGCCGAGCGCGGGAACTGCGCAAATCCGATCGAGCAGGACAACCCGGTATGCGCGGTATCGAGCTGATAGGGCAGCTTGACGTGATCGCCGATGCGTTCACCGAGCCGCGCCAGATCCTCATCGTCGGGATCGCCGCACACCACGAGACCGAACTCGTCGCCGCCGAGCCGCGCGAACTCGACGCGGTGTGGACCAAAGCCTTCGCAGACTTCGCGGATGCGGCGTCCGGCCTCGATCAGGACGCGGTCGCCGACGGTGTGGCCGTAATTGTCGTTGATCGGCTTGAAGCCGTCGAGGTCGATGATCCCGACCGCGAGGCGAATGTTCCTGCGCTCGGCATCGCCGAAAGCGGTTGCGAGCTCGGCGAAGAAGCGGCGCCGGTTCGGCAGTTCGGTCAGGGAATCGAGATTGGCGAGACGGAAATTCTCGTCCGAAAGCGCTTGCGTCGCCGCCTGCTGCGCCAACAGCGATTTGCGGCTGGCGACGAGGTCGGCGAAGTCGCGATAGTAGATGAACAGGACCGTCACCATCGCGCCCGAGACCAGCAAATTGTTGACCGCGATCGCCTTCAGCGTCGGCTCCCCCGTGGCGAAGAAGAACAGTACATAGGGCACGTCGACGACCAGCGTCACGATCAGCGCCGCCGAGCGCAGATGCATCAGTGAGAAGATGCAGCCGATCACGGTCACCGCCATGTAGAAGGCGACCTGGCTCTTGGCGAACGGATCGCCGTAAGGGTAGAGCGCGAACGACCATGCGGTGAAGCCCGCGGCGATCGGCAGGGTCAGCCAGTTGGTGGCGCGCAAGTTGCGCAGGATGTCGGCATCGCTACGCACCAGATGACGCTGGCGCAGCCACCAGAAGGTCCGCAAGCCCGCCAGCACGGACAGCACGCCCGGCACGATCATCGTCAGCCAGGCCGGCGCCAGCGGCACATAGGTATAGGCCACGGCGATCGTGTTGCTGATCAGGATGAAGTAGAGCAGCGGGATCTGCTTGGAGAAGGCGTCGAATTGGGCGCGCGTCAGATCGGGGTTGTCGGCCCGCACGCGGAACAGCCCCGCGGCGGCCGCGAGATAGGACTTCACATCGGCAATCGGCATTGAAATACGAGCCCCGGATGCTGAGAAAACACCGGAGATCTTGCATGGCACGGGTAAAAAGGCGGGTTAGACGGTTCCGCGTGGGCCGCGCGCGCAAGTTGCGCGCCGCCGCAGATTTCTCACCGCCGCGTGCACCGGTGAGGCCGCGTTAAGCATATGCACCGGAATGGAAGTGCATCCGGCTGCAGATTGCCCTCATCTGCGAGTGCTACCTCATGCTAACCATGCTCTTCACCTCTCCCGTGGGGAGAGGCGAAAAGCGAGAACCGAAGCCGCTACTTCGCAGTCTGCAGGGCTGCGGTCTGCTTGGCGAGCTGCTTGTCGAAGTCCTGTTCGAGGCCGGCCGCATAGGTCGTGAGTTCGCCCGGCTTGACGAACGGGTTCGGCGCGCCGTCCTTCATCTGCGCGCGCTTGTCCTGCATGCCGTAGACCTCCGGATGCGGCCCGAGCAGAACGTCGATCTTCATCGCCTTGGCCTTGGCATAAGTCGTGCGATAGTCGTCGACAATACCGGCATAGGTCGGCTGGCCGACCAGCCGGTTGAGCGCGACCGTTCCGCTGCAGAAGAACAGAACCTCGCGGTCCTGGCTGCCGTCCTTGACGGTCATCTCCCAGCTCGTGCAGCCGGGCGAGTGGCCGGGCGTCGCATGTGCCGTCAGAGTGGTGTCGCCGAGCGTGACCTTGTCGCCTTCCTTCACCGCGCGATCGACTTTCACCGCGGGAAAGGCGAGGTCCTCGTTCTTCTCATCGCCGGGATAATAGCCGCCTTCGAGCAGCGGCTTGTCGCGCTCGCCGGCGATGAGCTGCGCGCCGCTTTCCTTCTTGATCTCGGCGAAGCCGCCGGTGTGATCGAAATGCGCGTGGGTGTTGAGGATGTACTTGATGTCGGCAACCTTGAAGCCGAGCTTCGCGATGCTGTCCTTGATCATGCCCGTCGACTGCGGCAGCGCCGTATCCATCAGGATCAGGCCCTGCGAGGTCTTGATGATGTAGACGGCGATGCCGTCGGTGCCGACATAGTAGATGTTGCCGATGAGCTGGAACGGCTCGAATGGCGTGGTCCATTTCTTGGTGACCGCCGCGAGGAAATCCTTCAGAGTCTGTGCCTGCGCGCCCGTCGCGAACAGCGCCACCGCGCATAGTGCGGCTGCGAACCTTCTCATCGTCTGCCTCCCAGGTGTTCTTGTCGTTCTCGCTGACGGCGGCTTTGCGTGCGCGTCGCGATCATGCGCAAGCTACGTCGCGCAAGGCGCGGCAGGCAACAGCCTTGCGTTGAAAATATTTCGTCCCATGCGCGGGAATAACGGCACATCCTGGCTTTGCGCATGGCGCGAAGGATGGGAGGGATGCGCGTTATCGCCCGATCGTGACGCCGGCGGTCGAGCGCATGGCGTCCTTGAGGCTCGTTGCATTCATATCGTCGAGGACCTGCCGCGTGAGCACGGTGGTTTGCCCGGGCGTGTTGAGGATCGTCTCGCCGCGCGAGAACGACAGCCGATCGGCCTTGTAGGGGGCTGCCGGATCGACAAACGGTGGTGGCGGATGGCGCGGCCGTTTGGCCGGGGCGGCGGAGGCTGCGTGCGAGACGCATAGCGTGACGATTGCGATCGTTCGCAACAATTTCGTGGGCATGCGATCCCCCCTGTCAGGGCGCAAGCCTAACACAATTCACCGGCCATTGCAGGCAAAACGATCAGGCCGGCACAGCCTCACGTGCGCGCTCCGGCTGTCGCCGCTCGGCGAGCACGGTGAAGCTGCGCTGGCCCGCATGCACGGGCGCCTCGACGATGACGCCCTCGCAAACGATCTGTCCACCGAGCATCCTGAACTCGAGCTTGTCGTAGCGCGGCATCTTTTCGCCCGGCTCGGGCGGCAGCAGCTCGATGCGTCCCTGGATGTTCAGCGCGGCCTCACCGGTGCCATGCAGCCGCGGGTTCCACATCCTGATCCCGGTCTCCGCCCAGCGCCGCCGGATCAGCGTGGCGCGATCGATGGGCTCTGCGGCTTTCGCCGGCGCCTTCGGAACATCTCGGGCGTCCGGTGCGGAGGATGCGCCAACTGCGGGCGGTTCGTCGGTCGAGGTGATGCTGAGCGTCGAGGCCGAAGGAGCTTCCTCTGCTTCGGCTGTAGCAATCGGCGCGCTTTCGACAGTGACTGCCTCGCTGGCAGCGTCGTCGCGGCTGATGCCGGCCTCGGGACAATCGACCAGAGCAGTCTCGGCAAGTTCGATCGGGCCGACCGCAATGGCGTCTACCGCCACCGGCTCGACGTCGATGACTGTGCTGCTGGATGACTTGTCGCCGGAAATATCTGCCAGGACCTCCGGAGAGCTCTCTGTGCTATCGGCAATGGCCGGTTCGTCCGCGGCGACCGTCTCGAGGTCCGCGATGCTGTGGCTCGGATCGCTGCTGATGCTGACATCGGGATGATCGGCCGGAGCCTCTTCCGCGAGGGCGGCAAGGCTTGCCGCAGAGGCGTCTACCGTGACCGGCTCGACGTCGGCGGCCGTGCTGCAAGACGACTCGTCGGCGACAATATCTGCCAGAGCCTCCGGAGAGCTCTCTGTGCTATCGGCAATGGCCGGTTCGCCCGCGGCGACCGTTTCGAGGTCTGCGATGCTGTGGCTCGGATCGCTGCTGATGCTGACGTCGGAACGATCGGGCGGAGCATCTTCCGCGAGGGCGGCAAGGCTTGCCGGAGAAGTGTCTACCGCGACAGGCTCGATGTCAGCGGTCGCACTGCTGGCTGACTCATCAGCGCCAGCAATATCTGCCAGGGCCTCGGGAGAGCTCTCGACGACCTCGATAACGACTGGCTCGTCCGCAGCGACCAGCTCAACATCCACGGTGTCGCTGTGGTCTGGATCGGCGCTCGTGCTGGCGTCCGGGATCTCGGAATGGTCTGAAGTCTCGAGAATGGTGAGCGGAGCGTCATCTGCGATGATCGTCTCGACGTCCGCAAGTGTGGTGCAAGATGGGCCGCTGCCGACATCGGGGCCGCCGGCCGAAGTCTCTTCAGAAAGATCCACGGTCGTCGCGCTCTCCACGGCAACCGCGGTGATATCGCGAGACGGCTCGCTGCCGACGCAAATATCGGCAGAAACAGCCGCAAGACCTTCCGTGCTATCGGCAACGACAACGGAAGAATGTTCCAGAGCGACCGGCTCGGAACTCGCGGTGTCGACCTGCGGCGAAGGCCGGAGCCTACCGAACGCCCATTGCACCGCAGGAAGGCGGCGCAGCAACGCTATCAGTCTCGAAAGCACTGAAAATTGTCCAAGAGGTACTCGGCATGAGACATCGCTGATTCGCCAGCAAAGCAAAAATTGCCCCGGCCGTCACATAGATGTCAATGGATGCGGCCCAATTGAGGCGCCGCGTCCACGAGTGACGGGCCTGCGCGCTGCGGGTGATTGGGAGCTGCTCTGCGAGACGCTCGAAGTCGGCGATCCCTCGCTACTCGACCCGATCGCCTTTGTGATCATCATCTGCCTGGAGGATCGTCTCCGACAGGAGAGCCGCGGCTTTCTGAAGCGGCGCGATGAAGTGGTCGAGCTCGGCGAAGCTGACGCGGGCCACCGGAACGGAGACGCCGAGGCATGCGATCAGATCTCGATCGGGTGAGACGATCGGGACGGCGCATCCGACGACCCCCTTGACGAACTCCTCGTTGGTCTTGGCCCAGCCGCGCTGACGAGTCTCCGCAAGAACCTGCATAAGCCTGTCGCGGTCCACGACGGTGTTGTCGGTGTATTTCGTCAGCGCCAGCGCATTGCAGAGCTTTTCGCGCGCCTTCTCGGGCAGGCGGCTCATGTAGATCTTGCCGGTCGACGTGCAGTGCAATGGGGCCGCTTCGCCCGGATTGAATTGCAGGCCTTGCGGTTGCGACACGCGGACGCTGTCGACATAGGTCACGACGTTGTCGCGCACGACGCCGATCTCGCACTGCTCGCCGATCTCTCCGGCGACGGCGCGCAACACGGCGTGCCGGCGCGCGGTGCGAAAGGCCGCGCCGATGACCTTGGCCGACAAGGTGACGAGTTGATTGCCGACCACGTAGCGCTTGGTCCCGAGCGCCTTTTGGAGAAGCCCGCGCTCCTCCAGGTTTCCGATCAGCCGATGCGCGGTCGGAAGCGGAAGTGCCAGTGCCTGCGCGATCTCAGCCACCGAGACGGCTTTGGTCTGGCTGGCGATATGCCCGACGATGGCAAATGCGCGGTCGAGGGGGCCGTCGGTTTTGGCTGGCTCTGCCATTTGCGTCTCTCTGTTTGAGAGCATAAAATATCAATTTTCGGAATTATTGCTACTGAAATATGAAAATTTAACTATCCTGTTCCTGTGGCTGCCCATATCGTTGGCTCCGCCGGCGGGTGAACAGGATTTGTGCAGTGCAAATCGGGTCCACCCACGTGCCGAAGAGGAGAATGGGATGTCACGTCAATACGACGTCGAGGCCGTGCGGAAGGAATTCCCGGCTGCCGAGCGGATGACCTATCTCGATTCCGGCTTCCAGGCGCCGCTGGCGCGCCCCGTGAAGGCGGCGATCGACCTTTTCCTTCGCGAAGGTCTGGAGACGGCCGGCCCGAAGAGCGTGTGGCTCGAGCGCGTCGAGCAGACGCGCGTCAAGGTCGCGCGCTTCCTCGGCGTGTCCGCAGACGAGATCGCCTTCACCAAGAACACCTCGGAAAGCATGAACATCGCCGCGAACGCGCTGCCGCTGCGGGCGGGTGATAATGTCCTGATGGTTCACGGCGATCATCCCAACAACGCCTATGCCTTCCTTAATCTGCAACGGAAGGGCATCGAGGTGCGCTTCGTGCCGATGACCGAAATCGTCGATGCGGCGAGCTTTCGTCCCCACATCGACGCGCACACCCGCGCGATCTCGATGTCGCATGTAACGTTTCACGCCGGCCATCGCTTCGATATCGAAGGCATCGGTCGCCTGTGCGCGGAGATGAATCTCCATTTCGTCGTCGACGTGATGCAGGCAATCGGCATCGTGCCGATCGACGCCAGGGCCATCGGTGCGACGTTTGTCGGATCGGGAAGTCACAAGGGGTTGCTCGTTCCGCAAGGACTGGGACTGCTCTATTGGAACAGCGAACATGCGGAGCTCGAACCCGCATATCTCGCCGCCGCAGGCCTTGCCGAGATCCCGGCCGATCTCGTCGCGCGTCCGGACCAGCTTGCGCCGGCGCCGAGTGCACGCCGCTTCGAGCTCGGCAATTTCAATCTTCCCGCGATCCATGCGCTCGGCGCCGCGCTCGACATGATCCAGCAGATCGGCGTCGAAAACATCCAGAACCATTGCTTCGATCTCGGCGATCACCTCATTGCAGGGCTTGACGCACTCGATATCCGCCTCGTCGGCCCGCGCGATCGGAGGCACCGCGCGCCCCACATCTATGTCATCGCGCTGCCCGCCGCCGACTGGCTCGGCTACTTCGAGGAGAACGGCGTGCGCGTGTCGCCGGAACGGGACGGCATTCGCGTGTCGTTCGGGATGTTCAATACGTTAGGGGATGTCGACCGCCTGGTCGATCTCATCAGCCGGCGCGTGAAGACATCATCCAGGGCCGCTTAGGCCTGACATCACAGAGGAGGGTGCAGGACATGAGGAATATTGCACGGATATCCGCAGCCCTGTCGGCGCTCGTGGCCCTCGCTGCCCTGGCCGGGCCGTCGGCCGCGGCCGACAGTCCGACGCTGAGCAAGATCAAGTCGAGCGGCGCGATCACGATTGGCTACCGCGAAGCCTCGATCCCGTTCTCCTATCTCGGCCCCGATCAGAAGCCGATCGGCTTCTCGCTCGATCTCTGCGCGGCCATCGTCGAGCGGGTCAAGGCGGAGCTTGGCCTGGCCAATCTCACCGTCAACTACACGCCGGTGAACTCGTCCAACCGCATCCCGCTGATCCAGAGCGGCACCGTCGATATCGAGTGCGGCGGAACGGCCAATGACAAGAAGCGGCAGGAGCAGGTCTCGTTTTCGGTGACGACCTTCGTCAGCCAGCCGCGCTGGCTGGTCAAGGCCGACAGCGGCCTGAAGACCGCCGGCAATCTCAAGGGCAAGACGATCGTCGTCACCCAGGGCTCGAACGCGGTGGGCTTTGCGCAAGGCGTCAACGCCAAGGAACAGCTCGGTCTCAACATCGTTCAGGCCAAGGATCATGCGGAATCCTTCCTGATGCTGAATACGGGCCGCGCTGCGGCCTTCATGGAGGACGACATCCTCCTCGCCGGCCTCAAGGCCGCAGCACCGAATCCGGACGCGCTGATCTTCCTGCCTGAAGGATACGCGCGGATCTACTACGGGCTGATGTTCACGAAGGGCGATGCCGGCTTCAAGGCGCTCGTCGACGACGTCCTGTCCAAGCAGATGGCGTCGGGCCAGTTCGAAAAGACCTACACGAAATGGTTTACGAGGCCCATCCCGCCCAAGGGCGAGAATCTCGCATTCCCGCTCACCGAGACGCTGATGGAGCGGATCGCGCATCCGAGTGATGCGGTCGACTGACCGCAAAAGCCGCGGGACTCGACGGAGTCGCCTTCGCTCGCACCCAACCTAGAGGTTCGCGATGTTCGGAGTGCTTTTTGAACAGACGGCAGATGGTCAGCGCTATGTCGACTGGCTTCTCTCGGGTCTTGGTTGGACACTGGCGTTGGCCTTCTTCGGCTGGTGGATCGCCTTCGCAGTCGGTGTCGTCGTCGGGATCGGCCGGACCGTGCAGAACCGGCTCGTTGCGGCTCTGGCGCGGCTCTATGTGGAGATCTTCCGCAATATCCCCGTCCTGGTGCAGATGTTCCTCTGGTACTTCGTGCTGCCGGAGATTCTCCCGACCTCGCTTGGCGACAGCATCAAGCAGATCCCGCCGCCCTGGGGATCGTTTTTCCCGGCCCTGCTGTGCCTCGGCCTCTACACCGCGGCTCGCATCGCAGAGCAGGTGCGCGCGGGCATCGAGGCCTTGCCGAAGGGGCAGACCGAGGCGGCCAGCGCGCTCGGTCTTGGCGGATACTTGACCTATCGCCACATCATCGTGCCGCAAGCATTGCGCCTGATCGTGCCGAGCCTGACCAGCGAAGTCATGGGAATCTACAAGAATACGTCGGTGGCGCTCACCATCGGATTGATGGAGCTGACCGCGCAGGCGCGCCAGATCAGCGAAGCGACCTTCCAGACCTTCACCGCTTTCGGCGCCGCGACGTTGATCTACCTCGCACTCGCGCTCATTGCCTATCAATCGATGATGCTCATCGACAGAGCCGTGCGGATCCCGGGCTCCACGCCGGCGAAGGACGCGATCGAGCCGGCCCTCGCGGACGACGTACAGCCGGGCGCCGCCTTGCACCAGGGGATGGAGGTCGTGAAATGAACAGCCTCGATTTCTCGATCCTCCTTCAGGCATGGCCCTATCTCTGGTCAGGACTTCTATTTTCTCTCGCGCTGACCGCCGCGGCCTTCGTCATCGGCATGCTGCTGGGGACTTGCTTCGCCCTCGTGCAGCACTTCGAGGTGCCGGTCATCGCCCGCATCGTGCGCGCCTACATCGCATTGATCCGCTCGATCCCGCTGATCCTCGTGCTGTTCTGGTTCTTCTTCCTGGTGCCGATCGTGCTCGGGCATCTCTATGGCAACGGCCGTCCGATTCCGATCGGCGCCACCTGGACCGCCTTCATCACCTTCGGCCTGTTCGAGGCCGCCTATTATTCGGAGATCATTCGCGTCGGATTGCGCGCGGTGAACAAGGGGCAGTTCGAAGCGTGCCAGGCGCTCGCTTTGTCCACCTTCGACACCTACCGATGCGTGATCCTGCCGCAGGTCATTCGCGTCGCGAGCCCGATCATCCTGAGCCAGACCATCATCCTGTTTCAGGACACATCGCTCGTCTACGTGCTTTCGCTGACCGACCTTCTCGGCGCGGCCTCGAAACTTGCGCAGCTCAACGGCCGTCTTGTCGAAATGTATCTCGTGGTGGCGGTGGTCTATCTCGCCATCAGCTCGGCCGCGTCGCAATGCGTCGCCTCGCTCAGGCGGCGCTACCCGCTCACCGGGGCGCACAAGTAGTCTGGAGAGGAGACCAGGATGCAACATGAAATCGCAACACCCCTGGCTGATCGTTCGCCCACGATCGTCGTCGTGGAGAATCTGGTGAAGCGGTTCGGCGGCTTCACCGCCCTGAATGATGTAAATCTCACCGTCGCGAAGCGCGAGAAGATCGTCCTGTGCGGACCGTCCGGTTCAGGCAAGTCGACGCTGATCCGCTGCATCAACCACATCGAAAAGCACGACGGGGGTCGGATCGTCGTCGATGGCGTCGAGCTGACCGACCGCATGGCCGACATCAACGGCGTGCGCTCCGAGGTCGGCATGGTGTTCCAGAGCTTTAACCTGTTTCCGCATCTCTCGGTCGTCGAGAATTGCATGCTGGCGCCGATGAAGGTGCGCGGGCTCTCGCGTCCCGAGGCGCGTGAGCGCGCGATGGACCTGCTCCGGAAGGTGCGTATCCACAGTCAGGCGGACAAATATCCGGCGCAGCTCTCGGGTGGCCAGCAGCAGCGCGTCGCCATCGCCCGCGCGCTGTGCATGCAGCCGAAGATCATGCTGTTCGACGAGCCGACCTCGGCGCTCGATCCGGAGATGGTCAAGGAGGTGCTGGACACGATGGTGCAGCTCGCGGCCGAGGGCATGACCATGGTCTGCGTGACCCACGAAATGGGTTTTGCGCGCGAAGTCGCCGACCGCGTCGTGTTCATGGACCAGGGCAGCATCGTCGAGGAGGCCGATCCCGAGACGTTCTTCCGGGCGCCCCGCACCCAGCGCGCCAAAGGCTTTCTCAACCAGATCATCCACTAGCGGGAAGATCGGCGTGTGCCCCCGAAGAGGCCAGTTTCGGGCCTCAGCGCTTGCCGGCCGCTGATGCCACCGTGGGCGCTTCAACGCCTTGCTGCCAGTAGTGTTCGATCTGCTCGATCAAGGCAGGCGGCAAGGGAACGTAGTTGAGCATTTCGGCCTGGGATTTTCCGTTCTCCAGCGACCAACGAATGAAGTCGATCGCGGCCGCCGACCGTTCCGGAGATTTCGCGGTCTTCGGCATCAATACGAACGTCGTGGCGGTGATCGGATATGCGTCCTCGCCGGGCGCATTGGTGAGCACGAGATGGAAATCCTTCTCTGCCTTCCAGTCCGCGCTCGAGGCCGCTGCCTGGAACGATGCGGCATCGGGGACAACGAAGTTGCCTGCGCTGTTCTGCACGACACCGAAGGAAATCTTGTCGAGCCGTTGCAGTGCGTAGGTGTATTCGAGATAGCCGATCGAGCCGGGAACGAGACTGACGAGCGAGGCGACGCCGTCATTGCCGCGTCCGCCCAATCCGAGCGGCCACTCGACCGAAGTGCCTTCTCCGACCGTCGTCTTCCATTGAGGACTGACCTTCGAGAGGTAGTTCGACCAGTTGAAAGTCGTTCCGGATCCGTCAATGCGATGAACGACGGTGATCGGCGTGCTCGGCAGCTTGATGTCGGGATTTATCGCCCGTATGGCGGGATCGTTCCAGGACCTGAGCTTGCCGAGATAGATGTCTGCAAGCATCGCTCCCGTGAAGCGAATCTGGCCAGGCTTGATGCCGTCAATATTCACCACCGGCACGACGCCTCCGACCACGATTGGGAATTGCATCATGCCGAGCTTGTCCAATTCTCTGGGATCAAGCGGCATGTCGCTTGCGCCGAAATCGACGGCTTCCTTCTTGATCAAGCCGACGCCAATGCTCGAGCCCACCGATTGATAGCTGACAATGTTGCCGGTCCTGGCCTTGTAGGCGTCGATCCATTTCGCCATCACCGGCGAAACGAAGGTTGAGCCCGCACCCCTGGTGTCGGCAGCAAAGCTTTGCGTCGCCATGACCAGGGCGGTGAAGATGATCGGTAGCCTGAGACGCTTTGTCATGGGCGCGACCCTAGCAGTTCCAACACCAGGCCAATGTGGTCTATGTCACAAAAGTGCAATGTGCTTCTGGCGCCGGCGCGACCGGAAAAAGCCCAGCGTAGCCACTTCGCCGATATTCGGATTTGTCAGCTATATTGTCGCATCTTGCCGGCTAGCGCGATGCGGCGGCGTGGTCCGCCGCCAGTCCTGGCTCAGATCAGATCGCGCAGCACTTCAATCAGCCGGCCACACTGCTCTTCCGTTCCGACCGTGATGCGCAGGAAGTCTTCGATGCGCGGCTTCTTGAAATGCCGGACCAGAACGCCGCGCTGCCGAAGCGCAGCCGCGAGATCGGCTCCGCTTTGGCTGCGATGACGCGCAAAGACGAAGTTCGCGAGCGAAGGCAGCACCTCGAAGCCGAGCTGCCGGAGATCGCGGGTCAGCGCTTCGCGGCTTGCGATGATGCGGGCGCGGGTCCGCCGAAACCACTCGTCGTCCTCGATGGCCGCGACCGCGCCGGCGATGGCGAGGCCATCGACGGGATAGGAGTTGAAGCTGTCCTTCACCCGTTCCAACGCTTCGATCAGCGGCCGTTGACCGATCGCAAAACCAACCCGCAAGCCGGCGAGCGAGCGCGATTTCGAGAAGGTCTGGACGACGAGCAGATTGTCGTGACGTGCAACGAGCGGCACGGCGCTCTCCGCGCCGAAATCGACATAGGCCTCGTCGACCACCACCAGCCGGTCCGGATATTCGGCGAGCAGGGCGGCGATTGCGTCGCGCGGCAGGGCGATGCCGGTGGGCGCGTTCGGATTGCAGAGCAGGATGGCACTCGATGGTCGCCGGTAATCGGCGAGCTCAATTCTCATCGCGCCATCGAGTGGCATCTCCTCGTGAGCGACCCCATAGAGGCCGCAATAGACGGGATAGAAGCTGTAGGTGACGTCGGGGAACAGCAGCGGCGCATCGTGCTTCAGAAGGGCCTGGAAGGTGTGGGCCAGAACCTCATCGGAGCCGTTGCCGACGAACACCTCTTCGGGTGCCACATCGCAGCCCGCCGCGATCGCCTCGCGCAGCCGCGTCGCCCGCGGATCGGGATAGAGGCGCAGCCGCTCCGCAGCCGATGCGATTGCCGCCAGCACGCGCGGCGAGGGCGGGTAGGGGTTCTCATTGGTATTGAGCTTGACGATGCCGTCCTGCTTCGGCTGCTCGCCCGGCACGTAGGGCGACAGCGTATGGACGACCGGACTCCAGAAGCGGCTCATGATCTCCGATCCAAGTTGATCGGAGCACAGTAGGATATGCCGGGCGTCGGTGGAAGTGCGCCTCCCGTTGAGCATTCGAAGCAGATCTGCACCAGCGTCGCAGCCGGAGACGTTCCCGCAAGCGCTGCCCTCATGCTAGGGTCGGCCGCAAACGTCCAGAACCGAAAACAAGAACGAAGGCCGGCGCACCCAGGCTGCGCAGAAGAGCCGCAAAAAGAGAGGAATACATGCCGGGTGCAGCCCTTCCCACCATTCCCTCCATTCCGACCGCGCCCGTGACCGCTGCCATTCTCGACCGCTTGCAGGTAATCGTGGGCGACAAGGGCCTGATCCTGGACGAGCAGGACAAGCGGCCGTTCGTGACCGACTGGCGCGGCGCGCTGGCCGGGCAGGCTGCAGCGGTCGTGCGTCCCGCCAGCACCGCGGAAGTCTCCGCTGTCGTGAAGCTCTGCTATGACAACGGCATTGCCATCGTGCCGCAGGGCGGCAACACCGGTCTGATGGGCGGCGCTACGCCGTGGCCTACGCATCGCGGCATCCTGCTGTCGCTCGGCCGCATGAACCATGTGCTGAATGTCGATCCCGTCGGTTACGCCATGACCGTGGAGGCGGGCTGCATCCTCGAGACGCTTCAGGACACGGCTGCACGTCATGACCGCTTCTTTCCGCTCAGCCTGGGTGCCCAGGGCTCGTGCATGATCGGAGGCAATCTGTCGACCAATGCCGGCGGCGTGCAGGTGTTGCGCTATGGCAATGCGCGCAATCTGGTGCTGGGCCTCGAGGTCGTGCTCGCCAACGGCGACGTCTGGGATGGCTTGCGTGCACTCAAGAAGGACAATACCGGCTACGACCTCAAGCATCTGTTCATGGGCGCCGAAGGCACCCTCGGCATCATCACCAAGGCGGTGCTGAAGCTCTGGCCCGCGCCAAAGGACGTGTGCACGGCGTGGCTCGCCATCCGCGATCCGCTAGCCGCCATCGAGATCCTGTCGGAAGCGTATGCCCCTTCCGACGACAATGTCGGCTCCTGCGAGCTCATGAGCCGCGCGTGCACCGACATGGTGCTGCGCCACATACCCGGCACCCAGGATCCGCTCAAGGCGGCGACCGAATGGTATCTCCTGCTCGAATGGTCGTCGGCCCGGCCGCGGCAGGACGGCGCTGCGGGCATGTCGGACAAGATGGAGCAGTTCCTGGCCGACCAACTCGAGGCGGGCCGCGTGCTGGATGCGGTGATCGCGCAAACGGAAGCGCAGTCGCGCAACATGTGGCGCATTCGCGAAAGCGTGGCCGAGGCCTCGCGCACCGAGGGGCCCGGCTTGAGCTACGACGTGTCGGTCGCGGTCTCCATAATCCCTGACTTCATCGACAAGGGTCTCAAAGCCGTGCTCGAGATCCTGCCGACGATCCGCCCATACCCCCTCGGCCATATCGGAGACGGCAATTTGCACTTCTCCTTCATGGGTCCAAAGGGCATGGATCGCGAGACGCTCGACCAATATTCCGCGGCGATCACGCGGGTCGTCAACGACCTCATCACCTCGATGGGAGGCTCAATCTCGGCCGAGCATGGCATCGGCATCGAGAAGCTCGACGAGCTGGCGCACTATCGCTCCAGGACCGAGCTCGACATCATGCGCACGATCAAGCGGGCGCTCGATCCCAGGAACATCATGAACCCGGGAAAGGTGCTGCGTCTTTCGTGAGCGAGACGCAGGTGTCGCGATGCGGCTGCAACATGTCCGCTAAGGGCGCTCGCAAAGCGGACGTTGGTGCCGCTGCAGCCTGCAATCACGTATAGGCAATTGGTCCGGGTGTCCAATCGTCGCCTGCAAGCGGCGTAACCTTGACGCCAGCAATGACTCCTCGTTGCAGGCTTGGATCGAAATGGCGCATCGTCCGCTCATTCAAATCAATGATGCGACCAGGCGTGAGAGGTCCTACATCGTTTATTTTGACGATGGCCTTCTTGCCTGCACCCTCGACGAGGGCATATTTCGGTTTCGCGCCAAATTGAACCCCGCCAAACTTCTTACGCAAATCAGTCTTGATGGCCGCCGCCCACGCAGATGGATCATAGCGCTCCCCGGAGGCTGTGTTCACGCCGCCCTCCCGATATCCGGGCCGGAACGGGTTGTACGTGGAGGCTGCGCCGACGATCGCGGGTCCAGAAGCGGCGCTATCGACGGCATCTGAACGAACCGCGCCGATTTCACTCCGAGCCATGGCAACGGATGAAGTGGCAAGCGTCATTACGGCGCCGCAAATTGCGGCGCTCAAGCGAAACACGATCGGGGCTCCTTGACTGATTTTGGATGCAGCATTCGGCGGGCTCTCGCGCGAGGTTGCGCGAGAGTGCAGGTGCTATCAGAGCCGAGCCATTTATTTGCGGATTGGTGCCAATCGGGCGCCAAAACTGGCGAGGAAGCCGCGCTGGTCCTGGTCGACGAAAGCAGGGTTGGCTGGCACCGCGGCGGGAGCACGGGCATCGACGTAGCACGGGCGATACATGGCTTGGAGCTGTCTGCCGCGAAGGAAGATCATTCTGCGGGTCAGACCGCCGCGACTTGTAATCCAACGCCGCACTTGGGATGGATACCCCGAATAGAGCAACTGGGTTGCTTCAGGATTAGTGACAGTTCGGCCATTGCCGGCGAAATCATAAGCGGCGTGAAAGCCAAGCGTCGCGTTCGAGGTGACACAAATCTTGTCGTGAGGGATTGTCGAGAGGAGGATGGTGCAGGCCGAAGCGCAAAGGCCATCGATCATCACCGTTTGGCCTGAAGCGCGGAGTTCGCTGTACTTGGAGAGGTACTCTCCAATCTGCCCACCCGGGTCGTCTGCAATCCGAACCGCCGCGTGGCCTGACCCCATGCCCGCGAGCAAGAGCGCTGCCGTGAGCAGCGCAGACAGAATTTTCATCAATGTCCCTACCCAAGTTGATGTTGTGATGCGGACGTCCGCCGTAGCGCATCAGGCCGGAAAACAATGGCCGACGACGGTTCAGGTGTGACGCCGGAAGTCGAATTAGCGGCTCCCGGCCGCCGCTTAAACTAACTGCAACGTTTGTTGCGCGGTGCATGCACGCGCACTGTTCCCTGGCGGAAACCCTTTGCATTTCGATGAGTTAGCGGAATCGTTGCGAAACGATCGCGTCTTGGTTTGTGGCGGATCTTTGGCGCGCGACGAGATGCCGGCACGCTGATATGGTGTAATGGGAGGATGGAGCGATGAAGGTCCTTGCTGCGACACTCGCCCTGCTTGTCTCGAGTCCGGCCGCCGCCCAAGAGTGCCAGACGTGCTCGTCGACCGACGCCTGCATACAGACGTACCTCAAGTCGACCACGCAGGCGCAACGGGAGGTCAAGCAGGCAATCCGGGATTGGAGACAGAACCTGGACAGGAAGGCCTCAGGGGAATTGCTCAGCAAAGGTACGGTAGCTTTACAAGGCGCCATGGAGTCTCAAGTTCGCTCGGAGCTTGAGCGGCTAAAGGAGTGCCTGGCCAAAATCCAATAGCGGCGCGCGATCTGGCCGCCTTCGCTCCGTTCGGCTTTGACCCGCGAGTGCGCTTGGTGTGCAAATCGGCCATTTCTGATTAACCTCAGAAGAGGCAGTCTGGTAGTTCGCACTTTCGACGCCGACTGCCAGAAATGAATCCACCGCGCCGCCGGATTTAAGCCGCATTGCGACCCAGGTCACGGCCAAAGGTCAGGGCCGGGCGGGGCGCAACACCGGGGTTTTCCATGTCCGGTCATTTGCGATTTTACTTCGCCGGTTTTGTCCTTCTTGCAGCCCTCTCGACGTCGCCCGCGTCTTCGAACCCTTTCGCCGACTTCTTTAATGTCGCTCCCCCGACACCGCCCGCGCCCACATCCGAGCAAGAGGCGTGCGTGCCGCGACCCGGTAAGTCGACCGCCGACGGCCAGCACTGGGTCTATCGATTGGAGGGCCGTCGCAAATGCTGGTTTCAGGCTGCAGAAGGGACCGCGCCGATGAAGAAGCTGCTTCAGCGCCGCGCCGCCAAATATGCCACGGCTCGGGAGAACGAGACTGCAGGGCGTACGCGGAAGGTTGCGGTGGATGCGCGCGCGGAGCTGGTTCGCTCAGTACCTGTGGATACGTCTCGGCCAAGCCCTTCCGCGCCCGTGCAGGTGGCTGATGCCGATCCTCTCGCGACCGCGACCACGCTGGCTCCCGTTCTCAACCGCGCGAACGACCGGCTGACGGCTGACCGCATCACGCCGAGTCAGGTCGACGTGGAGGCGCTTCTGGCGGCCGCGCCGGCCGCCAGTGACGTGGTTGCCGCTTCCGCGTCTTCGGCGACGCCGCTAGCCTTTCCAACCATCGAGGCCGGCGATGATGGGTGGGACTGGAGGTGGCTTGGCGTGCTGCTGATGGCTCTGGGGCTCGCATCCGTCTTAGGCTCGAGCCGAGCCATTCGGGAGGCCGTGCTACTGCATCACTAGTCGGTGGAATCTTTCGCGCGTCGATGCAACTGCCAGTCGACCGCAATCTCGCGCGGAAGCCAGCTTCTGGCGCAAAGCGGTCCTACCGCACGAGAGAAGCCTACTTGCCATCGTTCCATATGTCGGTCGCGAGCTTCCAGTCATCTCCGACCTTCTCCCAAACAACGACATACTTTCCAGTCACCTCCTGCGGCGTCGGTCCCTTGGTCTTCAGGACGAAGGTGCCGATCTCGCGTGCGGCGGCTGGCCCAAGTGGCTTGACGTCGACCGTTGTGAGCTTCGGATCGGCAACTTGTTCGGCCATGCTCTTCCACATTGCCTCGATGGCTGCTCGGCCGTGCACCATCGGAGAGCCGGGCGGGAGCGCGGTTGCATCAGTGCTGTAGAGTGATCCGATCCCGGCGAAATCTCCCTTGTTGAAAAATTCGATCCATTTCGCGTTGATCGCGTCAATCTCGGCCTTCTGAGCCGAAGCCGGCGCGCTCAATGAAATCACGAATGCGATTGTCAACGCTATGCTGCGCATGATCGTCTCCAGGCTAAGTGCACGATGTGAATGCAGGCAGTCGTCTTGGCGCGAAGTTTTCATTCGATCACCTTGTCGGCGCGGGCGAGCACGCTGTCGGGAATGGTCACGCCAAGTGCCGCGGCCGTCTTGAGGTTCACGGCGAGCTCGAAAATCACTGGTTGCTCGACGGGGTACTCGGCCGGATTGGCGCCCTTGAAAACCCGGTCGACGTACCGTGCCACCTTGATGCAGATCGACTCGATCTTGGGATGATAGCTCGCCAGCGCACCCAGCGACATGAACGGGCTGGATTGGTAGACCGCCGGCATTCTCGGTTTGGCAGGCAACATCGCGATGGCCGGTCTCGTCGGATCGCCGATCATCCATATGAAATTCCGTCGCAACATTGATCGAGCTCAAAATCGACTGCTGAAACGAAATGCAAAAACGATGTGATCTTGAGCGGAAGACGAGAGTTTTGCAACGCTCACGATGGGCGGGAATGCTCGCGAAGGTCGCCGCCGTCAGGCTGGCCCTCGACCGGTCGGCCTGCACACCCGACCGGCCCGGTCTCCCCGCATCCTCGGCATTCCCTGGGGGCGAGATGGGCGCGGGCCAAACAGGCCGAAAGAACGGCAAATCAGGCCTATCCAAGGGAACAGGCGGCTTTATTCCGGCCGAGGATGCGTTAAGGAAGGGCCAGGATCAGGTCGCACCCGCCCGGCAGCGGTGCTAAACCCTGATGCTGGGAAAATGGGGCTGGGCCCTTGCTGGCACGCCCGCAGGACGAGAAGGATGTGAATCAATGATCCAAACCGTTGGCATCATCGGGGCAGGGACCATGGGGAACGGCATCGCGCAGATCTGCGCGGCGGCGGGGCTCGACGTGGTGATGGTCGACATCTCCGATGCCGCCGTCAGCCGCGGCATCGCCACCGTCGGCGGAAGCCTCGACCGTCTGGTCAAGAAGGAGAAGCTGTCCGCGTCCGACCGCGAGGCGACTCTCAAGCGCATCACGGGAACGACCGACCGGGCCAAGCTCGCCAATTGCGACCTGGTGATCGAGGCCGCGACCGAGAACGAGGAGCTCAAGGTCAAGATCCTGAGGGATCTCTGCGCGACGTTGTCGCCGCGCACGCTGATCGCGACCAACACCTCGTCGATCTCGATCACGAAGCTCGCCGCTGCGACCGATCGCCCCGACCGTTTTATCGGCATGCACTTCTTCAATCCGGTTCCGGTGATGGCGCTGCTGGAACTCATCCGCGGTCTGCAGACCTCGGACGACACTCACGCCAAGGCTCTGGACTTCGCCAAGCGCGTCGGCAAGGTGGCGATCACCGCCAAGAACAGCCCGGGCTTCGCCGTCAACCGCATCCTGTGCCCGATGATCAACGAGGCGATCTTCGCGCTTCAGGAAGGGATCGCCACGGCGGAAGAGATCGACGCCGGCATGAAGCTCGGCTGCAACCATCCGATCGGTCCGCTGGCGCTCGCCGATCTCGTCGGGCTGGACACCATGTTGTCGGTGATGGAGGTCTTTTACAAAGGCTTCAACGACCCTAAATACCGTCCAGCGCCGCTGCTCAAGGAGATGGTCGATGCCGGCCATCTCGGCCGCAAGACCGGGCAGGGCTTCTACACCTACAGCGCCTGATTGGCGCAGGCGGCGGGTGTTCGGAGCATGATCCGGAAAACTGCGTAGCGGTTTTCCGACAAGATCATGCTCAAGATATAGCGTCCGCCGCTCCTCTCCCGCAATTTGCGCTGCGACAAAGACGGAGCGGCGTGGTCAGCCCAGACAATGTCGCAAGGGCGGTTGCGGAACCAACGAACGGATAGCAAGGGAATGTCGGATCGACTGAAGGCCGAGCGGGAAGCTGCGGCCGAGCGGCGGAGCCTCTTGGTTCAGGATGCGATCGAGCGCACCGGGATCACCGAAGAGATGATCGGGGAACTCGTCACCCGCTTCTACGGGCGCGTGCGCGAGGATGCATTGCTGGGCCCGGTGTTCGCGGTCGTCAAGGATTGGGACGAGCACCTCGCCAAGCTGAGGAATTTCTGGTCATCGGTTGTGCTGATGACCGGCCGCTATCATGGCCAGCCGATGCGGGCGCATCTGCCGCTGAGCCTGATCGGCGATCATTTCGATCGCTGGCTCGACCTGTTCGAGCAGACCGCCCGCGACGTCTGTCCGCCCGCCGCCGCTGCGCTCTTCATCGACAAGGCGCGGCGCATCGCCGATAGTTTTGAGATGGCATCGGCCACGGTCGCGGGGCGCATTGCCGCGCCGCGCCACATGCTGAGATCCTGAAACTGAGATGCTGAAACGACAAATTGCCTGCAAAACGTGCAGTTGCATTGTCATCGTGTTGCATTGCGCCGCATGATGGCGCGTTGCACCAATACTGACATCATCGGTCTGACCTGCAAAATCATCATGACCGATCGCGCATCATGACGTTGCAATCGCGAAAATGCGCGTGAACGCGTTCACTCGCGTTCAATCAAAGCGAGCAAAGCCATATTGATGCACTGCGATGCCAATTCTCCGCCATGTTTTTGGCAGAGTTGCAGCGCCTGCTAGATGCATGTCGAGCTCATCGTTCAACATCACCTCAACATCATCGTCCTCTGACATCGCAACGGAACCTGACGCCGACGCGGGCGCGGAGCAAACGCGGCGAACGCTCCTGATCGGCGCGCTTGTCACCACGGCCTGCCTTGGTTGTTCGGCACCGTCCCGTGCAGGCGAAGACGCGCCCGGCGCCGACGAGCGGCCGCAGAAGGGCGATCTCCTCGTCTTCTCTGAAGGCGATCAGGAAGGAAAGGTCATCACCGCGGCCGATCTGCCGCGCGGCGGACCGCCGGTGCATGCCTGGCCGAAAGATCCCAAGACATCGGTGGTGCGCAGCGGCTCGCGGCTGAACGAGATCCTGATCATCCGGCTCGATCCCGCCGAACTCGACGAGCAAACCAAATCGCGCGCCGTGGATGGCATCATCGCCTATTCGGCGATCTGCTCGCATGCCGGCTGTCCCGTCACCGCCTGGGTCAAGAGCGATGTAGGCGACAAGGAGGTCTTCAAGTGCATGTGCCACAACTCCGAATACGATCCCCGCGCGGGCGCGCAGGTCGTATTCGGGCCGGCGCCGCGGCGGCTCGCCGCGCTGCCGCTGGCGCTCGTTGACGCCACGCTCAACGTCGCCGGCAATTTCATCGGAAAGGTAGGTGGCCAGCAGCCAGGATGATGGATCGCGGGTCGCGCCCGCATCACGACAGGCCGCATCCGCATCTCGTGCGGGTGACGAGAAGAACGACAAGAATTCACATCAAGAATTCAACGGATGAAATCAAGGGGAAACGTCCATGACCAGGAAGCAATGGTTACTGTCCGGCTTCGTCGCCTTCACCTGCCTCGTCCCGATCGCCGCCGGCGCCGGCCCGATCGAGAATTACAGTCCGGTCACCGCGCAGCGCCTGGAGAATCCGGAAGCCGGCAACTGGATGCTCTATCGACGGACCTATGACGGGCAGGGCTATAGCACGCTCGACCAGATCAACACCTCGAACGTCAAGAATCTCACGCCGGTCTGGACCTTCGCCACCGGCGTCGTCGAAGGCCACGAGGCGCCGCCGATCGTCAACAACGGCGTGATGTTCGTGGCAACTCCCATGGGGCAGGTGATCGCGCTGAATGCCAAGACCGGCGACGAATACTGGCGCTACAAGCGGCAACTCCCCGACGATCTGTTCCAGTTGCATCCGACCAGCCGCGGCGTCGGCCTCTGGGACGACAAGCTCTATCTCGCCACCACCGACGACCACGTCGTCGCGCTCGACGCCAAGACCGGCAAGGTGGTGTGGGACACCAAGGTGCAGGATTATAAGAAGGGGCAGTACATGACCCTGATGCCCCTGGTCGTCGACGGCAAGGTCATCGTCGGCGGCTCTGGCGGCGAGTTCGGCGTGCGCGGCTACGTTGCCGCCTACGATGCCAAGGACGGCAAGGAGTTGTGGCGAACCTTCACCATTCCCGGTGAAGGCGAGCCTGGTCATGATACCTGGCAGGGCGAGGACTGGAAGAACGGCGGCGGCTCGGCCTGGATGACCGGCACCTACGACAAGGACGCCAAGACGATCTACTGGGGCGTCGGCAATGCCGCGCCGTGGCCCGGCGAGATGCATCCAGGCGACAATCTCTACACCTCGTCCGTGATCGCGCTCGATCCCAACACCGGCAAGATCAAGACCCATCACCAGTATCATCAGAACGATTCGTGGGACTGGGACGAGGTCGATGCGCCGATGCTGGTCGATCTGCAACGTGACGGCCGCAGCATCAAGAGCCTGATCCATCCGGGCCGCGATGCGATCTTCTGGGTGCTCGAGCGCACGCCGACCAAGATCAATTACGTCGCCGGCTGGCCGTTCGTCTCCACCGACGTCTGGAAAGGCATCGAGCCCGAGAGCGGCAAGCCGATCGTCGATCCCGCGCACAAGCCGGTCGTCGGCAAACGCGTCGAGTTCTGCCCGTCGCTCTGGGGCGGCAAGGACTGGCCGTCGGCGGCCTACAGCCAGAAGACCGGTCTCGTCTACGTGCCCGCCAACGAGAATTTCTGCGGCGGCTTCACCGGCGAGAAGATTCCGCTGAAGCCGGGCGAGCTCTGGCTCGGCACCAAGCCGGAAGACATCGGCCTGAAGGCCAAGCCCGGCGCCGATCATTTCGGCGAGCTCCAGGCCTGGGATCCCACGACCGGCAAGAAGGTGTGGCAGCACAACTTCCCGAAGTCGCAGCTGTTCGGCTCGGTGACGGCGACCGCCGGAGACCTCGTCTTCGCCGGCGGCACCAACGACCGCAATTTCCGCGCCTTCAACGCCAAGACTGGCGAGTTGTTGTGGGAGCAGAAGACCAACTCAGGCATCATGGGCATGCCAATCTCCTATGAGGTCGACGGCACGCAGTACATCGCAATCCAGTCCGGCTGGGGCGTCGATGCGCAGCGCATCCAGGATGCGCTGGCGACCAACGATATCGGCATCGAATCCAACGTGCCGCAGGGCGGTGTGGTCTGGGTCTTTGCGCTCAAGAAATAGCTCCGCTGGCGGATCGAAAGAAGCGGAGTGTGCAGGGGGCGAGCGAATGCGGCGGACGGCAGCGTCCGCCGCATTCTGCTGTGTGCGCCCTGAGAGGGGCATAGCTGCCTGCTTGAGGCGGACCGCCACTCGTCCCCACGCAAAAGAAGGCGGACTACATTGCAAGGCCACGCAAGAAGCAGGCAGAGAAATTCGACTGGTCGGGATCAAAGGGCAAACGCCGCCTCATGCTCCGAGATCGGCGCCGCCGTCCTGCCTTTCGAGATGTTTCAGCATCGTGGTGCAGGCTTCTTCCGCTTCCGCGAAAGTCTTGAACGGTGAGCCGCCGATCTTGATCGCGCCATTGGTCTGATAGAGCGGTCGCCATGACGCCACATAGCCCGGCTGCCCGTGAAAGCCGGGACCGGCGGGACTCTCATGGCTGATCACGAACGAATAGCCCTCGCTGCTCGCGCTCCATATTTCCATGTGCTCGACAGCGCGGTGGAATTGCAGGGCCATCAGCGTCAGTCACCGGGACATGAGATCGTCATGTTCGGGCGCCCCTTAGCCAACCATCATAAGCAAGCTCATTGCCCCCATCAGCACGAAAAATCCGGTCATCGTGGTGACGATGAACCTACGCTCTGCCCCGTTCATGGCCGTCTTCCTTCGTGGCCTATGAAGGCAGCATGCCGACTTCCGGAAGTCGCGTCGGTTCGTTTATGGACATAGAAAGCCAGTAATTATGCGGGCTGCGCCCTTTTCGCAGGACTGAATTCATTGGCAACCGTGGCACCAAGTCCAAGCCCGTCTGCGGGCCGCATCGGGTCTACCGGATCCTGACCACGGAAGCGAACGCAGTGGTCGAGCCAAGCCGATACCGGTGATCCTGGCGGCCGATGAGAGCGCGATGTCTGAATGCGCGCACCGTGGGATGAGGCGCGCTGCATTGGCAGTTACCGGATGACGCGCTCAAGATCGTGATGCGTGGGGCGGACAAGCAAGGTAATGCCGCTGCATAGCGCGGGCGCTCTTCACGGAAGCGCAAACAACAGCGCCGCCCCGAAAGGTCCGGCGAGTGTTAGTCCGTGTCAGCGAACTCACTTCTTTATGGCGTCTGCCGCGTGCCTTGCGGCTTCTTGTATGAACGTAGGGAGTGCGAGATCGCGAGGTCAGCGGACCGGCAGCATCAGATGCTCGTACTGCGTGCCGGGCCACATCACATAGGGTCTCGTTGGGTCCGCCTTCGCGTCGCGTGGATAACCATCCAACATCTTGGCGCCAGAGCCGACGATCATCACATGTGCGCCGGTCTTGATCCAGTTGTTGCCGGCCTCTTCTTTTGTTGCATACGGGTCGGTGTTGCTCGCACCCCCGTCTCCTCGGAGCATGTACATGAACCCTACCTTGTTCGCCGGTGGCTCCTTGTGATCCATCCAGGCTGTTGCCCATTCCATCGCGTTCTTATCGCCGCACATCGGGTCCGGGTTGGCCGGATCGGCGTGACCTGGCATGCACGTCCACTGCCCCGTTCCTTGGCGCAATGTCCGCATCTTGCCGTCGTGGTCCATAGCGACGATCGTTGCATCTTTGGCGATGGCCTCGGGCGCGGCTGACAGCGATAGTTTAATCAGCTCTTCGTCGCTCATGTTGTGGCCGGTTGAGCCTTGAGCGAAGCCGTAGCTCGGGGCAAATGCGAGAGCAAATAAGGTTGCATAAGCCAGCGATTTCATCGCGATGTCCTCCTGTGATCTTTGTCGATGGCAGCCGCGGAGTAAGCCGAAAGGCGGCCATCTGCACTGAGGTGCTTGCACGTGATAATCCTAGGCTCCTTGTTGGCCTCCCGCAACGATGCAGACCCATCCACAACCACGACGCGCGGTGGTCAAGCCGCGATCCCCCAACCCACTGACAATTTGCCAGCGGTATCACGCGGCGCTCGACCATGACTCATCTCGCCCGTCGTCGTGACTGCGACGTCTGACAGGAAAGCTGGCTGATCCCATTACGGCGATGTCCAAGGTCGGCAGCATCGGCCTGCGCAGCGGCAATCCGACTGAGAGTGATCCATGGCAATGGCGCTGCAGCTTCTATCCTGGGTCACGTGCCGGCGGGTGCATGTCGGGCACAGCGAAAACGTTCGAGAGCACGCGTGCTGCGTTCTTGGCTGCGTCGGCGGTATTCCTGTCCAAGCGCACCGAAGTCGATTTCAGGAAGCGGCGAGAAGAACTGGACGGCACGGAGATATGCCACGTGGGATTGCGGCAAGAGAGCGCCGAGTGCGTGTCTTTCAGCGTCACTGCCCTCTCCCACAACAAGGGGAGAGGGCACATCGGATGGGGAAGGTTGCTCTAACCTAAAGCGCTCAACGCGCTTTACGCCTCCAATTGCTTGCCGATCGGAAGCGCGCGGATGCGTTTTCCGGTCGCGGCGAAGATCGCATTCATCAGCGCCGGGGCGAAGGGCGGCACGCCGGGCTCGCCGACGCCGCTCGGCGGCGTGTCGGGTCCGGGCGGCACGATATGGACGTTGGTGATCAGCGGAGCCTCGTCCATCCTGAGGACCTGGAAGTCGTCGAAGTTCTTCTGCTCCACCTTGCCGTCCTTGAAGGTGATCTCGCCATATTTGGCGAGGCCGAGGCCCATGATCGCCGCGCCTTCGATCTGCGAGGCGATGCGCTCGGGGTTGACATAGGTGCCGCAATCGATGGCGGTGTCGACCCGTGGCACCGTCAGCTTGCCCTTGTCGTCGACGGCCACCTCGACGATGGTCGCGATGTAGCTGACGAAGCTGCGGTGCACGGCGATGCCGAGGCCGTGGCCCTTCGGCACCTGGCGTCCCCATTCGCCCTTCTCGGCGACCAGCTCGACCACCTTGCGCAGGCGCGCGGTGTCGATCGGGTAGCTGTCATAGGGCTCGCCATAGTTCCAGAGGTCCTTCACCGCGGGCTTGACGATCCGCGGGCTTCCAATCAGCGCGAGCAGCGTCTCCTTCTGATCGCGGCCGGTCGCATGCGCGATCTCGCCGACCATTGATTGCACCGCGAAGGCGCGCGGGATGTTCGACACCGAGCGGAACCAGCCGATGCGGGTGTGCGCGGCCGCTTCCGGATTTTCGCAGGAGATGTTGGCGATCTCGAAGGGCATGTCGACGAGGCCCATGCCGAGCTCGAACGGTGCCTGGTGAACGGTATCGGCGGCGAAGGTCGATGCGATGCTGGGAGCCACGCTGCGGTGGCGCCAGGCGATCACCTTGCCGTTCTTGTCGAGCCCCGCCTCGATCCGCTCGGCCGAGACGGTGTGCAGGAAGTCGTGCTGGACGTCGTCCTCCCGCGTCCACTGCACCTTCACCGGCGTGCCGAGCTCCTTCGACAGCAGTGCGGCTTCGAGCGCGAAGTCGCATTTCGACTTGCGGCCGAAGCCGCCGCCGAGCAGCGTGACGTTGACCGTGACGTTCTGCTCGGGGATACCGAGCGTCTTGGCGACGTCTTCGCGTGTGCCGCCCGGGCTCTGAACCGGCGCCCAGATCTCCGCTTTGTCGTCCTTGACGTCGGCAACCGCGACCGGCGGCTCCATGCTGACATGGGCAAGGTGCGGGATGTAGTACTCGCCGACGATCACCTTGTCGGCGCTCTTCAGCGCGGCATCCGCATCGCCCTCCTGGCGCACGACGAGGCCCGGCTTGCGCGAGGCGTCCTCGAGCTCCTTGCGGTAGGCGACCGAGTCGTATTTGGCATTCGCGCCGTCGTCCCAGGTCAGCTTCAGCGCGTCGCGGCCCTTGATCGCCGCACCGGTGTTGCGGGCGATCACTGCAACGCCGCCGAGCGGCTGGAATTTCGAGGGCCACGGCCAGCCGCGGACCTTCATCACCTTCTCGACGCCGGGGACCTTCAACGCCGCGTCCGGATCGAACGAGACCAGCGTGCCGCCGGTCACCGGCGGGCGCGCGATGACCGCGTATTTCATGCCGGGCAGGCGTATGTCGGCGCCGTAGCGCGCCTTGCCCGTCGTGATGTCGTGGAGATCGACGATGCCGATCCGGCCCTTGGTCAGGTAGCGGAAGTCCTTGGGGTCCTTCAGCTTGAGGCCCTCGATGCTCGGCACCGATTGCTTGGCGGCATCGGCCGCGAGCTCGCCGTAGCCAAGCTTGCGTCCGCTGGCGCTGTGGACCACCTCGTGATTGACGGCCTTGACCTCGGCAGCCGGCACGCCCCAGCGTTTGGCCGCGGCCTGCTCCAGCATGATGCGGGCGGACGCGCCGATCTGGCGCATCGGGATCAGATAGTGCCGCGTGCTGCGGGAGCCGTCGGTGTCCTGGTTGCCGAACTTGACCTCGTCGCCATGGGCCTGCTCGACCTTGACCCTGGACCAGTCGGCCTCCATCTCCTCGGCCACGATCAGCGGCAGGCTGGTGCGCACGCCCGTGCCCATCTCCGAGCGGTGGGCGAGAATGGTGACGATGCCGTCAGGCGCGACCGCGACGAAGACGCGTGGATCGACCACGACGCCGTGCGGCATCTTTCCCGCTCCGGTCTCATAGGCGAAGGCCTGGCGCGTCATCACGGGCGCGGCGAGCACGAAGCCGCCGGTGACGCCGAGACCCTTCAGGATACTGCGGCGGGAGACCTTCTCGACCTTGATGTGCTTTTCGAAGCCGCGAAGCTTCCGGGGATTGTCGATGAAATTCATGATCACACCCCCGTCGATGCGAGATGAACGGCGTTCTCGATGCGCTGGTAGCAGCCGCAGCGGCAGATGTTGCCCGCCATGGCCTCGCGGATCTGCTCATGCGACGGTTTTGGATTTTCCATCAGCAGCGCGGCGGCCTGCATGATCTGGCCGGCCTGGCAGAAGCCGCATTGGGGAACGTTGACCTGGCGCCAGGCCTTCTGGACGGGATGATCGCCGGTGGGATGCAGCCCTTCGATCGTCGTGACCTCGCGTCCCGCGACGTCGTTGATCGATGTGATGCAGGCGCGCACGGCCTCCTTGTCGACGATGACCGTGCAGGCGCCGCACAAGGCCTGGCCGCAGCCGAATTTGGTGCCGGTCAGCCCGGCCTCGTCGCGCAGGAACCAGAGTAGCGGAAGATCCGGGTCGCCGTCCCAGCTCTGTTCCTGGCCGTTGATCCTTATTTTGATCATGATCGTCCTCGCTCTTCATAAGCTTGTCGATTTTTGATTGCGCCGACGTCGTCGACGCCATGGTCCGTGTGTCGTCTCGCCCGCATCCAGCCTGTTGTCCCCGCGCGGGCAGGTCCCGGGAGGAGGTCGGAATGCGATTGGCGATGTCTGGATGTGCTCGATACCTCCCGTTTTGTTCTTATTTGATTGAATTTGGCGCGGCATCGTCACGCCGCGACTCTTATCAGAGATCGGGCCGGACCGGCATTCACAGCCGGGTGTGCTTGACGTGAAGAGATTGTATCCGCGGTTTGGCAAAAGCAGGGCGGCGATGCTGCGCGTAGCTTTTGCAGCGGCAGGTTGCGCGACAAAAAAAGCTTCGTCCGCCAGAGGGACTGCGCGGACGAAGCAGGATGCCTCAGTCGAGGGAGGGAGAAGCGCAGGACGCGGACTTCAAGCAGGAAGTCGGCGGCACTGCGCAGTCATTCAAAGACCAGGACTGAGGGAGCAGAGGGCCCTCGCAGGCGCATCAAACGAAGGGGCGGAACCACGCCGCCGCAATCTTGGGAGCCTCGCCGTCCGGCGCGCTGGTGATGGTCGGGACCAGCGGCCGGACGGGCGTGGCGAGCGTCTGGCGGCCTCAGGCGGCCTTGGCTTTGGCCACGTGGGTCGCGATCGCGTCCATCAGGGGCGGCGACAGGCAGTCATAGGGCTCGAGCCCGAGCTCCTTGAGCCGCGACCGCACACCGGCCATCTGCTCCGGCTTCACGCCGGATTCGATCACCGAGGAGACGAAGGCGGCGAAGCCGGGAGCGGCCGAGCCCTGTTCCTGGAACAGCTCGGGATGGATGAAGTCGAGACCGTAGAACGGATGGTTCTTGTTCTCGATGCGGCCGTACATGTGCGTGCCGCAGGCCTTGCAGGCATAGCGCTGGATCACCGCCGACGGGTCGACGATCTGCAGCTTGTCGCCGTTCTCGAGCACGGAGACGTTCTGGCGCGGCACGACCGCGACCACCGAGAACATCGCGCCCTGCGGCTTCCAGCACTTGGTGCAGCCGCAGGCATGGTTGTGGGCGACGTCGCCCTTCACGCTGACCTTGACCGGGTGGTCACTGCATTTGCAGACCAGCGTGCCGCCGGCAAAGCTGCCGCTGCCCTGTTTGACGCCGTTGTCGATCGAGGGATGGAGTGCAACAGTCATGGGTCGATCCTCCTTGGGTGGGATGTCTGAGAGCTAGAACACGACGACTGAACGGATGGACTTGCCCTCGTGCATGAGGTCGAAGCCCTTGTTGATCTCTTCGAGCTTCAGCACGTGGGTGATCATCGGATCGATCTGGATCTTTCCGTTCATGTACCAGTCGACGATCTTCGGCACGTCGGTGCGGCCGCGCGCGCCGCCGAAGGCGGTGCCCCGCCAGTTGCGCCCGGTGACGAGCTGGAACGGACGGGTGGCGATCTCCTTGCCCGCTTCCGCGACGCCGATGATGATCGAGGTGCCCCAGCCGCGATGGCAGGCTTCCAGCGCCTGGCGCATCACCGTGGTGTTGCCGGTGCAGTCGAAGGTGTAATCGGCGCCGCCGTCGGTGAGGCTGACGAGATGCGGGACGATGTCGCCCGTGATCTTCTTGGGGTTGACGAAGTCGGTCATGCCGAACCGGCGGCCCCATTCCTCCTTGGAGTCGTTGACGTCGACGCCAA
This sequence comes from Bradyrhizobium neotropicale, assembly GCF_001641695.1. Taxonomy (GTDB): domain Bacteria; phylum Pseudomonadota; class Alphaproteobacteria; order Rhizobiales; family Xanthobacteraceae; genus Bradyrhizobium; species Bradyrhizobium neotropicale. The sequence continues at coordinate 115,516 of NZ_LSEF01000033.1, read as the reverse complement.
TGATCTTGTCGGCGCCAGCCATCTTGGCGCCCTGGATGACGTTGAGGCCGATGCCGCCGAGGCCGAACACGACCACGTTGGAGCCCGGCTCGACCTTGGCGGTGTTGACGACTGCGCCGACGCCGGTGGTGACGCCGCAGCCGATGTAGCAGCTCTTGTCGAAGGGCGCGTCCTCGCGGATCTTCGCCACCGCGATCTCCGGCAGCACCGTGAAGTTCGAGAACGTCGAGCAGCCCATGTAGTGGTAGATCGGCTTGCCCTTGTAGGAGAAGCGGCTGGTTCCGTCAGGCATCACGCCCTTGCCCTGGGTGGCGCGGATCGCGGTGCAGAGATTGGTCTTCTGGCTCAGGCAGCTTTTGCACTGCCGGCATTCCGGCGTGTAGAGCGGGATGACGTGATCGCCCGGCTTCACCGAGGTCACGCCGGGGCCGATCTCGCGGATGATGCCCGCGCCCTCATGGCCCAGAATCGAGGGGAAGATTCCCTCGCTGTCGAAGCCGTCGAGCGTGTAGGCGTCGGTATGGCAGATGCCGGTCGCCTTGATTTCGACCAGAACTTCACCGGCCTTCGGGCCTTCCAGATCGACCTCGACGATTTCAAGCGGTTTTTTCGCTTCAAAAGCGACGGCTGCACGTGTCTTCATCGTAAACTCCTCAGATCTTCACGGAGATGCCGAGATTTAAGTCCCGGTCAGACTCCAAACGTTCACTTCTTGTTGCCCATGCAGGCATCTTCAGCCGCCGTGTATGCCTGCGTCTTGTCCTCATGCTTGGGTGGCCGCGCACGGCCCCAGGCGTCATTGGCCCGGGCGCGCAGATAGACGTAAAGGTCGTCCATGTAACAGGCGACGTTCGGATTGTCGCCGAAGGCCGGCATCACGTTCTCCTGCGCCGTGGAGATATTCTTGCGGCCGGAGGCGACGACGCCGAGGAAGTCGGCGTAGCTCATGGTCTTGAGCGAATCCTTCAGCGCCGGAGCGTAGGTGGAGCCCATTCCGTCAGGGCCGTGGCAGACATGGCACTCGGAGTGATAGCGGCGGTATCCGGAATAGGTGTACCAGTCCACGGATCCGTCGCTGACCTTGTAGGTCGGGTTTCCCTCCTTATCGGACCATTCGCCACTTTCGTTCTGTTTGACGGCGGTCGGGTCACCCGAGCCGTCCGCGACGGCAATTCCTCCGGACGCGACGAACATCATCGCAGCAATGACAGAGCAGATTCTACGCAAGTGAGTTTTCCTCGGACGCGTTCGGTGGAGACGAGCCGGCGCGTGGAGTTGATCCACGCGCCGGGACGATACGAGTCGACGTTAGTTCGGCAGCGAGAACACGGTCAGCGTACCGCCGAGAGCCGTGTAGTTCGACAGCGCCGCGTAGCCGCCGACCGCGCCGAGACCGGCCGTCGGATCGGTCAGACCAGCCGCCAGACCGATGCCGGCCCAGCCGCCCACGCCGGAGAGCACGGCAACGTACTGCTTGCCATTGTTCTCATAGGTCGTGACGTTGCCGATGATGCCGGAGGGAGTCTTGAACTTGTAGAGCTCCTTGCCGGTCTTGGCATCGACTGCCTTCAGGTAGCCTTCGAGCGTGCCGTAGAACACCACGCCGCCGGCGGTTGCGAGCGCACCGGACCAAACGGAGAACTGCTCCTTGTTGGACCAGACGATCTTGCCGGTCTTGCCGTCCCAGGCGATGAAGTTGCCCATGTTGGTCTCGCCCTGCGGCGGATACATCGACAGCGTCGCACCCACATAGGGCTGGCCTGCGGTGTAGCTGACCTTGAACGGCTCGTAGTCCATGCAGACGTGGTTGGTCGGTACGTAGAACAGCTGCGTGTCCGGCGAGTAGGCCGCCGGCTGCTCGTCCTTGGTGCCGAGCGCGGCCGGGCAGATGCCCTTGGTGTTGTGGTCCTCTCCGCCCTTTTCGGTCGAAGCTGCATCGAGCACCTTCGGACGACCATAGGTCGGCGAGTTCTTGTCCATGTCGACGCCGGAGGTCCAGTTCACCTTCGGATCGTACTTCTCGGCGACCAGCAGCTCGCCGGTGGCACGGTCCATGGTGTAGGCGAGACCGTTGCGATCGAAGTGCGTCAGCAGCTTCCTCGCCTGGCCATTGATGCTCTGATCGGAGAGGATCATTTCGTTGACGCCGTCATAGTCCCACTCGTCGTGGGGCGTCATCTGGTAGACCCACTTGGCCAAACCGGTGTCCGGATTGCGCGCGAAGACGGTCATCGACCACTTGTTGTCGCCCGGGCGCTGTTTCGGATTCCAGGTCGAGGGATTGCCGGAGCCGTAGTAGATCAGGTCGAGGGTGGGGTCGTAGGAGACCCAGCCCCAGGTGCAACCGCCGCCGATCTTCCACTGATCGCCCTGCCAGGTCTTGAGGCTCGAATCCTTGCCGACCGGCTTGCCGAGCGCAGTGGTCTTGTCGTCGAACAGGATCTGGTCATCCGGGCCTTCCGAATAGGCCTTCCAGACCTGCTTGCCGTCCTTGACGTCGTAGGCGGTCATGCTGCACTGAACGCCGAATTCGCCGCCGGAGGTGCCAACGAGCACCTTGTCCTTGACGACCAGAGGCGCCGAGGTGCCGGTCTGGCCCTTGGTGGGATCGCCGTTCTTCGCGGCCCATACCTGCTTGCCGGTCTTGGCATCCAGCGCGACGAGCATGTCATCGGCCTGGTGCAGGAAGATCTTGCCGTCGGAGAAAGCGAGACCGCGATTGACGGTGTCGCAGCACATCACCGGGATGACGTTCGGGTCCTGCTTGGGCTCGTAGCTCCAGATGATCTTGTTCTCGTTGGAAAGGTCAAGAGCGTAGACCTTGTTCGGGAACGGGGTGTGGACATACATCACGTTGCCGATGATCAGCGGCCCACCTTCGTGGCCGCGCAGCACGCCGGTTGAGAAGGTCCAGGCGACCTGGAGCTTGCCGACGTTCTGGGCGTTGATCTGGTTCAGTTTGGAATAGCGGCTGTTGGCGTAGTCGCCGGCCGGCATCACCCAGTCTTTCGGGTTCTGCGACATCTTGTTCAACTCGTCATTGGCTGACGCGCTGCCGACGGCGAGAACCGCCGCGGAGCCAAGATAGGTCGCCAGTAGCACCTTGCGCATAGTTTATTCCTCCTAGGGCTCGTTTATTGTTTCCAAAGCATTGCTAAATCGCTGGGCATTGACGTCCAGCGTCTGCTCGTGCAGGGCGGTCACGATTGGGACCAGAAACGATGCTGTGAGTTTCCTCCTCCTGGTATGAGCCACGGGTCCGCGTTTCGTCTGCAGCCCGTTTCTTGTTGTTCCTGCCACATTCCCTAACCGGTTCATAATCGGGAAACTTGCCCAAGAGGGAAGCTGCTTTGCTCGACAGCGCACGGATGCGAAGTTTTTGATTTTGCAGTAGCGAATTCAGCGGCTTCCGCGACGCCTGTCCGCGGCCTTTGGCGCTCAGGTTCCCCTTGACGGCGGTGCAACTAAGGCGGAGGATTATTCTTAAGGATGGCAGTGGGGCATAGCGCTTGCCCCAAAAGACCGCCCAAATTCGAGGTAAACGTCGCGCAATCACGACAGAGGGCACCCAGCGGCACCGGTCGCGATTCGCATCGTATCTCCGGGTGAAACCAGTTGGCTGGATGATGTCCGACACAATCCACACGCTCTCGACGACCGGACTGACGCCGAAGAAGCAGATCCAGAGCTGGATCGACGGGCTGACGAGCCTGTGCGGCTACTTCGACGTGGATCCGCTGGAAGCGTCCTCGCTCGAGGGCCGTATCGACTACACCACCGTCTCGCGCCTCAAGCTCTGCCAGATTGAGGTGAGCCAGCATCGCGTCGCGCACACGCTCGCGCGAGCCAAGGCGAACGAGCATCCCTATATCAAGATCCACTTCCAGACCTACGGCGTGTCCTATTTCGAGCAGGACGGCCGCCACATCGAGCTCAATCCGGGCGACATCATCGCCTATGATGTGTCCTGCCCGCATTCGATTATCAGTCCCGCCTTCACGCGGCACGACGTGGTGATCGTGCCGAAGTCGTTGTTGCGCGATCGCGGTTTCCCCTCGCAGCGGATGCCCGCCTGCAAGCTGTCGGCGAAGACGGGAACGGGGCGGATCGCCCATGATTTCGTCCATGCGACCTTCGACGAGGCGGCGAAGCTGTCGGCGAACAGCGCGGTCGGCGTCGCCGATTCGCTGATCGATCTGTTGCTGCTGCCGCTGCGCGAGGCCGACACGATGTTCGATCGGGTCGGGCCCGAGGCCATGTATGTGCGCGCGCAGTTCTTCATTCGCGAGCATCTGCGCGATCCGGATCTGTGCATCGACCAGATATCCACGGAGCTCGGCTGCTCCAAGCGCTATCTGCACATGCTGTTCTCTGAGCGCGGCACCACGGTGAGCGACTATATCTGGCAGGCGCGCCTTCAGAACTGCCGGCAGGAGCTCGAGGCCCACGGCGGCAAGACCATCACCGACGTCGCGTTCTCCTGGGGCTTCTCCAGCTCATCGCACTTCAGCCGGGTGTTCAGGAAGTATTTCGGCGTGGTGCCGTCGTCGATCCACAAGGGGCAACAGAGCGCCGTTTCCTCGGAAGAGCACTAGGCGGGTAGGGGGCGCAGCCCTCTTGCAGGACATTCCGATGCTTGGTCGTTCGAGGAACTGGCGCGAAGGCGAGGCGCCGGATCGGCCAGGGGCAAGGCCGCCAAAAGGAAGCGGCCCTGACCGTTCAGGGGACTCCGGCGCCAATGTGCATGCTTACACTCAATGGAAGAGCTGACGCGCGGAGCTTCGAGCTTGAGGGCGCGGCAAGTGACGGAAGTGGGGGGCGGCGCGAGACCCGACAATCGCCATGTGCGCCTTGCCTCAGGTCGACGGAGCAACGTAGGGAATGCTGGTCACGAGAGCGACGACCAGGACCGCGTTGGTCAGCATCCCGCCCCAATGCAGCCAGCGTAACCGACGCGCCGCATTGGCATCGCCCGCGCCCCCGGCGCTGAGCTGGTCATCCATCTGTCGCAGAAACCAGAGGCGTCCCCAGATCGCGAAAGCCGCGATCAGGGCGGGACCGATTGCGAAGGCAAATCGACCGGTCACGACGAAAACCACCGTCCCGATTGCGCCGACAACGCTCAACATCAGGAAATAGGCATTGAACTGCCCGCGCAACAGCAGGGCGACGGGCCGGATGTCGAGCTTCACCAGCAGGAAGGCGGGCGACGACAGCAGAAAATAGCCCATCGGGAAAAGCAGGATGATCATGGTGGCCACAGTGACGCCGTCCGGTGTCATGCGATCGGCCTTTCTCGTCCGGACCGGGGGGCTTGACGCAAGGGTTGTCAGGTCGGCGTGCATTATACTAGAACGCGTGTGCGTCTTCGACCTAGGCTTTGGTCGGATGCGAGCGCCCGACAAGGGCTGCTAGCGCATCCGGGGGTCAGGTTGGCTCCAGTCCGAGCGACTGCGCGCTCTCGATCCAGATCGGCAACTCGCGCTGATACAGGGCATTGGTCTCCTTGAAGCCGAGCGCCGGTTCGAGCACGAACGTGCCGAGAACCTCCTTCACTTTCGGATCGCTGTTGGCGGCGACACAGAGTTCGGCCAGCCGGTCGACGATCGGCTGCGGCGTCGCCTTCGGCACCGCCCAGCCGGTGAAGCCGCTCGCGGTGAAGAACTTTGACGTCGCGCCCTGCTCGGGGAGAGTCTTGATGTTCGGGATCGCGTCGACCTTCTTCGAATGAACCGCGAACACGGTGCCGCGGTCGCTTTGCAGGACGGATTGCGCGGCGGTGTAGCTGCCCATCGCGGCATCGAGCGTGCCTTCCAGCATGCCCGTCCACATCGGGGCTTCGCCCCGGTAGTGGACCGGCTCGACGTTGAGGCCATACTGCTTGTTGAGCTCGTTGATCGTCATGTGTGGGGATGAGCCCGCACTATAGGTGCCGAAATTCACCTTGCCGCTCTTGCGCGCGAAGGCGACGAAGTCGTCCAGCGTCTTGATGCCGGTTTTCGGGTTCGCAACCAGCAAGAGGCCGGCGCCCGGAATGACGCTGACGAGCGTCAAATCCTTGTCCATGTCGTAGCCGGGATTCTTCATCACCACCCGATTCATGATGTAGGTGGTCGAGATCGAGCACAGCACGGTGTGGCCGTCGGGCTCTGCACGCGCGACCTCTGCCGTGCCGATCGCACCTGAGGCGCCGGGCTTGTTTTCGATGACGACGGTCTTTCCCGTCTGCTTGGAAATGAACTCGCCGAATGCGCGCGCGAGCAGGTCGGTCTGTCCGCCGGCAGGGTAGCTGCAGATCATGCGGATCTGCCGTGACGGCCATGGGCTTTGCGCCGATGCGCTGCGCGTGATGAAAGGCATCGCGATAGCGCTGGCGCCGGCGGCAACGAAGTGGCGGCGATCGAGTTTCGCGGACATGACTCCCTCCCTGAATTGTTGTCGAGGGTACTGCATCATGCGGCCTCTGCCATGAGCGAGAGGCGAGACAGATTGGCGCATTCGAGGACGCGCCGGGCATTATCCAGGCGAACGGGCTTTCCGCCGGACGCGCAGCCAGACGATCTCCGTCAAGGCGACCGCGATGAGGCCGAATGCGCCGCCCGTGATCACGTTTGCGACGCGCTCCTCCGCTATGCCGCTGGCGCCTCCGGCGAATGAGGCCGCAAGAGCGATGAAGAAGCAACGCAGGCCGAAGCCGACGATGTAGCGCGAGAATGAGATCAGCGTGAGGGTCGCGCCGAGAACCGCGAGCGCATAGCCGGCCCGGCCGACCGGCAGTTCGAAGCCCGCGAGGAAGCCGAACGGGACACCAACGAACGCCCCGATCGCTCTCTGCTTCAGCTTGCCGGTGGAGGCGGAGAGATCTCCGACGATGACGCTTGCCGCCGACCACATCACCCATTGCCCCTGGGCGAGATCCAGCAGCTCGACAAGCGCCGCCGCGGCGAACACCGCCATGGCGGTTGCGGCCGCGGGCAGGAACCATTCGGCGGAGGGCGGTCCATAGGAGGATGCCACGGCATCGCCTCTTCGGCGCTGGTCGTAAATCCGGACGCCGCAGACGAGCGCGAGCGCAACCGGTGAGGTCGCGACGATGATGCCTGCATGACGCAGCGCCTCCGCAGCGCTCACCCCCTCGCGGACCTCGCAGGCGAGATAGACGGCCGGGATGAACACCCAATTGCCCAGCGTGCGCAAATTGTCTCCATAGCGCGTCACCGCGACGGCAAGGAAGCCGGCGAGCGCTGTCAACGCGACGAACAGCGGCTTGATCGGAGCCGCGAGGAACAGCGTGCCAAAGGTGAGGAGAATGCTGAGGTAGTGCAATGCGACCATCTTCGACGGCAGCCGAAGTTTGAGCGCGGGAATGAGCAGCGAAACCGCGATCAGTCCGAGGTTCAACAGGGCCGGTTCGCGCGTAAGGAAATAAGCGGCCACGATCGGGCCGACCACGACCAGTGCTCGCAGAAGCTCGCCGGTCTTGATTTCGCGAGACAGGAAATCTCCGAGGCGTGCAGCGGGCGGGACGGTCGGCGGGTTCACGATTGCACCAGATCGTCGATGAAACGGCGCGCATCATACGGTTCCGGGCGCGGGCGAGCTAGCCAAAGCCGTTGCGCTTGGCGTCAATCCATTCTCCGTCATTCCGGGATGCGTGCGCAGCACGCGGGCCCGGAATCCATCGGGCCGCAATTTGTGCGGCGAGATGGATTCCGGGTTCGCCCTGCGGGCGCCCCGGAATGACGGAGGTAGACCTCACCGTTGGATGATCTGCCTCCAGACGTCGCCGAGGACCGCAGGGTCTCGCGGTGGCAGTTAGGTGAGGCTGGCCTGCTTGGCGACCTCGGTGATCCTGCCCTCGGAAGTCCGTGGCATGAAGCGACATGCGTTGTGTCTCGCGCGCTTGCGCATCTAGTGGGTCAGATGGTCCGGACAGAGAATCGGGCGCGACTTGGTTCCACGCTTGTCCGGCGGCACATTGCAATTGTCGATGCGTTGCTCGTCGGTCCATTTGGGGCCGAGCCGTTCCTTGCCGGTCAGGACCTTGGCCGTTGCCGGCATGGGTTTGGAAGGAGTCCCGCTCTGCGCCGCAGCGGGCGAGATCAGGCAAATCGCGACGGCGCAGCGCAATGACATCTGGATCAAGAACTTCATGGGTGGCCTCGCTGATGCAGCATGGTCCGCAATAAGGCGACGGCTTGGCTCAACGATCCACCCGAAATCCGTCAACTTTGCGCATGTGCGAGCGCCCGCATCGAATTCGGCTTGGACCGGACCCCATCAATGGACTTATGTTGTCGCGATCCCGCGCGATGCGGGATTTTTCCGCCAGGGAGGTTTTGATGATTTCGCGCCGCTCCATTGCACTCGCGTTGACAAATGTTCTGTTCGCTGGCCCGGTCTGGTCGGCATCCGGCAACGTCATCAAGATGTTCGACACCGACAATGACGGAACGCTCGATCTTGCCGAAGCGAAGAAAGCTGCCGCTGCCCTGTTCGCCAAGCTCGATCCCGACCATGACGGCACGCTTGATGCACGCGAACTGCGCGGACGGTTGACGGCGAAGGAACTCGCCGCCGCCGATCCCGATCACGACGGGACGCTCACGCTGGATGAATATCTCGCTGTGGTCGAGCAACGCTTCAAGGCCGCCAATCCCGACAATGATGGAACGCTGGACGCCAAGGAGCTGAACTCGCGCGCGGGGCGCGCGTTGCTGCGGCTATTGAAATGAACGGCTGACCCGCTGCGCACAGGCGGCGGGTCAATTCCATGCCGGCATTCGGAACCTCGCGCGTCGCGACATGTTCTCGCCGCAAGAGCCTCCCCGCGGGGGCACGGGCAGGAGGAGAGGAGATGCACATGAGCACGAAACGATCGATGCTCGCGGCATGCGCGATTCTCGCTTTGAGCGCCGGCACAGCCATCGCGGGCCCCTGCAACAGCACAAGCGCCGCTAATGATAAGGACGCCGGGTCGGGTCCCGTCACGGTCGGCTCGGCGCAGTCTCACACGTCCGATTCCGCGAACGACACCAACAAGCATCCGCCGACCAGCACGATGAATCGTGCAAGCGGTGAAACGGCGACATCATCCGAGGATGCGCAGCGGCAGATGCAGGGTGAGCCGACTGCGGCTCAGCGCGCCGAGGGTGCCAAGCCGAACGCAGCAACCGCGGACAAGGGCTGCTGACGACGAGGCGCGGTTCGCGCCGAGACATCGACGGTGCGTCGCACAAGATCACTCTTCGTTAATCGCGTTTGACCAAGAGGGAACAGCTCTTGTCCGAGAGCGAAATGCGCCTGCGAAGAATCGGCGCGGATGTGCTGCGCGTTCGAATCCAGGCTTGCGCGGTGCGCGATGCAGCCCTAGGTTTCCGTCCGCGCGATGTCGCGCTCAATCCCTTGGGAGACCCCGAATGGCTTGGAAAGCTCCGAAGATCGTGGAAGTGCCGGTGGGCATGGAAATCAACATGTACGCCTGCGCTTCGCGCAAGTAAGACCACTTGACGACCTGCCGCGGCTTCGATGGCAAACACCATCGAGGCCGTGGCAGTGTTCGGGCCGTCTTTGCCCGTCATCGTTGTGCCGGACGATCCGTCATTCAACGCATTGTCGTTGATGCAAAGCCACACCCGATCGGGCTTCAACTCTCTTCCACCAAAATCTCGACTGTGCTCTTTCGGCACCGTGCTAGGCTGACGCTTGGTCAGCGCTGCTGCCGCTTTTGAGGCGAGCGTGATCCTGATCGTCAAGCGCCTTGCGTGCGCTCAGAGCGGCTCTTGAAACGCGCATATCGAAGCGCAAGAGTCGGCAGAACCAGCAAACTAAGCGCCATCGAAGTGATCAGCCCCCCGAGGATGACGATTGCCATCGGGCCCTCGATTTCACGACCCGGTTCTCCTGCGCCTATCGCCAGCGGCAGCAATCCCAGGCCGGTCACGAGAGACGTCATCAGGATCGGGACAAGACGATCGGCCGCGCCCTCGATCGCGGTATCGGGTCCCCACGCGTGACCATCGACGAGGACGAGGTGCTCGTAGTGCGAGATCATGAGGATGGAGTTGCGCAGCGTAATTCCGAACAGCGTGACGAAGCCGACCATCGATCCGAGCGAAAGCAGACCACCCGTCAACGCTAATGCGAACACGCCGCCGACAAAGGCAAACGGCAGGTTGATCATCACCAGCAACAAATTTCGCCAATGGCCGGTAACCATCGAGAGCAGAACGACGATACCCGTCCCAGCCAGCAAAGAGTTGACGATGAGATCGCGCCGCGATCGGGCTTGTGCCTCGGCCGCTCCTGCAAATTCGATATGGGCACCCGGCGGCAACGTGACCTCGCGGGCCAGCTTGCGTTTGGCGGCGGCCACGAAGGACTCGAGATCGCGTCCGCTGACGTTCGCCGTTACGGTCTGAACGCGCTGTGCATTCTGGTGCTGGATCTGATAACGGCCGGAGGTTTCGTAGACGTCGGCAATTTGCTTCAGCAGAATGTATGCTCCGCTCGGCGTGCGCACCGGCAGGTCACCGATCTGAGTGAGCCGGGCGCGGGCATGCGTGTCGAGGATCACGATGACATTGAAGACGGCATTGCCTTCATATCCCTGGCCGACGACATCGCCCTGATAGGCGGTGCGGATCAGTTCGAGCACTTCGACAGCATCGAGCCCCCAGCGCTGCAGATCGGTCGGACGAAGCGTCACATTCACCTGCGGCATCCCTGGCGGGGATCTCTGCTGCACGTCGATGGCACCACCGACCTCGTCGAGTTCTCGAGCGACGTCGCGCGCAGCGCGCTCGAGTGAATCGAGATCGGACCCGTAGATGTTGATCACCACCGCCGCGGTAAAGCCGGAGACGGTCTCCTCCACGCGCTCGGTCAAGTAGGTCTTGCTCGAGAAGGAAACCCCGGGGAAGTCGGCCAAGGCGGCCCTGATGCGCGCTTCCGCTGCGGATTGTGCCTGACCCGAGAGACCCGGCTCTAAGTCGACCTCGAACTCGCTGGAATGCGGACCAACCGTGTCGATACCGGCCTCGGCTCGGCCTGCATGCTGCGCCACCCTGCGGATGCCCGGGATCTGTCGGAGGGTATCCGTCATCAGTTTGCCGATACGAAGTGATTCGTCGAGCGAGGTGCCAGGGATCGCGGAGACGTGCAGTATCAGATGGCCTTCCCGCAGATCCGGCAGGAAGGTCCCGCCGAAGAAAGGCAGCATCGCCGCGCCGGCGATCGTGAGAGCTGCGGCCGCCGTCATCACCAGCTTCGGGAAGCGGCCGATACGACGCAGCAAGGCCTGGTAGTAGCGACGGGACCACCGCACCGCTGGCGGCTCATGCAGGCGTTGTTCGCCGGTCCGCCCGACGAGGAGCAGCATGGAGAGCGCCGGCGTCACCGTAAGAGCGACCGCGAGCGAGGCGAGCACGGCGAATATATAGGCGATTCCCAAGGGGCCGAAGAGACGGCCGGCGATGCCGGAAAGCGCCAGGACCGGAAGGAAGACCAGCAGCACCGCAAACGTCGCATAGGCAACGGCGGTGCGCACCTCGAGGAAAGCTTCGAGCACGACGCGAGCCTCGGGTTTCGGCGCCGGCGCCCGGCGATTTTCGCGCAATCGACGTACGACGTTCTCGACGCCGATCACGGCGTCATCGACGACTTCGCCGATCGCGATTGCAAGGCCGCCCAACGTCATCGTGTTGAGAGTCTCGCCCATCCATTGCAGCGCGAGCACGGCCGCTATCAACGATAGGGGGATAGCGGTGCAACTGATGATCGAGGTGCGCCAGTCGAACAGAAATAGAAACAGAACGACGACCACGAGCGCCCCACCGATCAACAAGGCGTTGAGCACATTCTCGGTCGCCGCGTCGATGAAATTGGCAGGGCGAAAGATGTCCGCATGGAGCTGTACCCCGTCGGCTTCGAGGCCAGGCCGCAGTTCTTGCAGCGCGGCTTCCGCCCGCGTGGTGACCTCTCGCGTATTCGCGCCGTATTGCTGGCTGACCATGAGCATGATGCCAGGCACGCCGTCGATGAGGGCGGCCCCGATTGGCGGCTCGGGAGCGGTCACGACGGTGGCGACGTCGCCAAGAACCACGCTTGCGCCGCCTTCGTGCAGAAGAACGGTGCGGGCAAGCTGGTCGGGCGTCAAAGACTGCCCCTGGGTTTGCAGCGTGACGCGCTGATTGGCGGTATCGATGAAGCCGGCGCCCCGTACGCCGGTGGCCTTGCGCGCGGCGGCCAGTACGTCATTCAGGCCGACCCGATACCTGATTAGGTCGTCCGGTCGGACTTGCACTTGCAGAGACCGGACATCTTTGCCGTAAGTGGATACTTGTGCCACGCCCTGGACGGCCAGAAGTCGTCTTGCCACGGTCCAGTCCGCAATGGTGCGCAAATCCATCAGCGAACGTTGGTCGGACGTCAGGCCAATGACCAGCACTGTGCCGGCCAGCGGGGTCAATGGTGTCATCGACGGCGGCTGAACGCCCTGAGGCAGCCGCGCGGCCACGACCGCGAGACGCTCCGTCACCAATTGGCGCGCCCGGTAGATATCGCTGCGCGGCTGGAAGATGACCGTTATTACGGAGAGGCCCTGGATCGACGACGAGCGCAGATTCTCGACGCCGGCCAAGCCGTTGATCGACGTTTCGATCGGTTGCGTGACCAGAATCTCGACATGCTCCGGGCTGAGGCCGGGAGCTTCAGTCTGGATCGTGACCTGTGGCGGCGCGAATTCGGGGAACACTCCGTATTTGGCTTCGCCGAGCGTGAACAGGCCATAGCCCAGCAGTGCGAACGAAAGCGCGAGCACGATGCCGCGGAAGCGGATGGAGAATGCGACGAGAGCAGCTTGCGGCCCTGACCTGTTGGAGCCGATGCCGTCAGTCATTGTCATCGCCGCCCCGAAGCTCGCTCTTGGCCTCTTCGGACAACAAGACCTGTGCGCCCCGGATTACGATTTCGGACCCCGATGGGATGTCTCGGACGACGTAGTCATCATCCGAAACCGGCTGATCCGTGCTGATCGGATGCCGTCGGAAGCTATCGGAGCTGACGCGCAGGTAAACCCACGATCGACCCTGCCATCGCACGATCGCGGTATCCTCGATGAACACGCCCTCGTAAGTGTTGCCTGACGGTACATAAACGGTGGTGTTCATGCCGGGCAGCAGGCCGCTATCGCCAGGCGCGGAGAAGAAATAGCTCAATCCCTGAATACGAGGGTCGGTGCGTGTTGCCGGGGAAATGTACCGGAGATCGATATTCGCATTTCGCGTCGGCGCTTGTGCCAGGGCCGTCCCCGGGGGCCCCGTGACGGCCACGCCAGGCGGCAGCGTCACCTGCACCAGAAAATGATCGCGTTCGATCAGCCTTACAACGGCGGGCGAGCGCTCGACGATTCCCCGGCCGATCACCGGCCCCCACTCCTGCTTTGCTGTTGCCGCGAGAGTCCTGAGCTGCGATTCCGCCGCGGCAAGTGCGGCCTTGTCGGTCCGCAACGTTCCCTCTGCGGTTTCAGCTTCCTTTTTTGGGAGCGCGGCGGAGTCGACGAGATTCTTGGTCCGGTCGAATGCGCTCTTCGCAACTTCGAGCTTGGCCTGTGCTGTCTGGAGTTGAGCCTGCGCATTGGCGTAGCTGTTGGTGAGCTCCGTAATGCGGGAGATGTCCAGCACCGCGCCGTATGCGCGGAATTGCTCAGGATGCGGAGCAGCTTCCACAACCGAGGTTTCGAGTCCGACCTGTCCCTGCTGGCTGGGCGTAAGCTTGACCGCTGGCTGGTCGCTGTTTGCGGCGCGGGAAGGCTCGGTGCGGACAGAATTCGACTTGTCCGGCTGCGGCTCCGCCGCTGCGCGCCGGACTTGACCCGTGATAGCCCAAGAGCCAGCGAGGAGCGCCAGCAAGCACACAGCGACCGCGACGCCGCGCCGAGAGGTTTCCGTGAGAGCCATCAGCCTGTTAGCAGTTGTGGGGAACCAGCTTATTGACGAAATGATCTGGCGGCAAGGCGCTGGTTTCACCTCAGCTAGCTTGGCGAAGGTCGGCGCGCTTGGGTGAGAGGCCATGGCCCGCCAGGTTCCCGCTTCGTCTCGCACGGAGTTGAAACTTCCGGCTGCTGGGAACGTAGCTCTTATGCTAGTTTCTTGATCGCCGAGGCGAGAGGATCACAGCATGAACCCGATTGACCTGGTGGTGACCGTGTGTGCGGTGCTTTCGCCGGCGACGTGCGAGGAGCAGCATCTGGTATTTTCCTATGCCGGTTCGCCGCGGCAATGCGCCATGGCTGCGCCGCCCTATATCGCGCAATGGGTCGGCGAGCATCCGAAGTGGCAGGCCGTGCGGTGGCGCTGCGAATATCCGCACATGCATGACAAGGCCTGAGCACCGGCGTTTACTTGGTGCAGTCCTTCAGATCCTTGTCGGCAATCGAGAACACCGCGTCCGCCCTGATCTCGATGTCGCGGACGATGCATTGCCGTGAACTCGGATAGCTGACCTTGGCGTCGTAGCGGCCGGGCTCGACGCCGGTGATCCGCAGCCGCTCGTCATGGTCGACCTCCTTGTCCTTGTCGTTCAAGGTCTGGTTCAGTCCCCAGTCGGTCTTGCCGGCCGGCGAGAGCTGGAATCCGGAGATCGTCTCGGCCGTCAAATTCCAGAGCCGGATGCCCTTGCCCTTGCTCTGCGCGGCGGCTGCGCCGGCACATGCCACGACGACGATCAAAGCCAGACCCCAACGTCTCATCCGCTGCTCCTCCCAAATCACGCCGTCATTCCCTGATGACGCGCTCGCTGTTTCTTGCCTTGTCGAAATTCTTGGCGCGGTCAAGGCCGATCGGTGCGATCAGCCTGGTGGACACAAGATCGGCGCCCTCGAAATCGGTGCCGACGACGGTTGCTCCGCTGAGATCGGCGCCGCCGAGCTGGGCGCCCTTGAGCGAAGCGCCGGTGAGATCGGCGCCTTTGAGAACGGCGAATTCGAGATCGACGCGCGAGAGGTCGGCGTTGCGCGCATTCAGGCCTTCCAGATTGGCCGAGCGCAGGACGGCGCGCATCAGGCCCATCGACTGGTTGCGCATGTCGGCGCCGAGATGTGCATCCGCGATCGAGGCGCCCTTGAGGCTTGCACCGGTGAGATCGGCGGCGATGCGGGCACCGGTCAGATCGGCGCCGTCGAGGCGGGCGCGCGGCATTTGCGCGGCGAACAAATTGGCTCCCTTGAGGCTTGCGCCGGTGAGATCGGCCTCCAGCAGCCAGGCCTGATCCAGGATCGCGCGATCGAGGTGAGCGCCCATAAGCTTGGTCTTGTTCAGCCGCGCTGCACGAAAAATGGCGCCGGACATGTCGAGGCCCGACAGGTCGAGGCCCGAGAGCCGCTTGCTGGTGAAGTCGGCGGGCGCGGTCGCGCTCGCTCTTGCGAGCATGGCTTCGACCTCCGCCCGGCTCATCTCGGCCGACACCATCGCCGGCGAGGTGAGGTCGACACCACGCATCATGTCCTGCGCGTTGGCCGCGGGTGCGGCAAGCACGAGGCCGAGAGCTATCAGTACAACCGTCGCCTTCATCATGAGGCTCCGCTTGAGGTCCATTTTAGCACGCAAGCGGCACGGGTTGCTATGAGACATCCCGGCCGGCGCGCTCGCCCTGGGTCCGCCGCACCAGGCCCGCCTTGATCGCGGCGATCTCGGCCTCGCCCCGCGCAGCGCGCGGGATGGCGATCGGCACTTCGGCCAGAATCCGCGCCGGTCGCGGCGACAGGAAGAACAGGCGGTCGCCGAGACGCACGGCGTCGTCGAGGCTGTGCGTGACGAGCAGCGTCATCACCGGCCGGCTTGCGACCAGCGTTGCAATCTCCTCACGCAGACGGCCGGCCAGGGCATCGTCGAGCGAGGCGAGCGGCTCGTCGAGCACCAGGAGGTCCGGCTCGACCGCGAAGGCGCGGGCGAGCGCGACGCGGCGGGCGAGCCCAAGCGACAACTCGCCGGGGAAGTGGCTGCGGTGCGCGTCGAGCTCCAGAATCCTGAACAGTTCGGTGAGCTTCGCCTCGTCGATCTCCGGCGCCGCCAGCCGCACGTTCTGCTCGACCGAGCGCCACGGCAGCAGACGCGGCTCCTGGAACACCATGCCGATGCGTGCGTTCGGGGGGCGTGTGACGTCACCCTGGAAGTCGCGGTCGAGGCCCAGGATGATGCGCAGCATCGTGCTCTTGCCGCAGCCGGAGGGGCCGACGAGAACGCCGACCTCGCCGACGCCGAGCGAGAAGCGGACCGGCGCGAGCACCTCATGCGTTTCGCCGGCCGCGCTCCGGAAGGTCTTGCCTGTGATGTCGACCTCAAGCCGCACGGGGGCGCCACCGTGTTGAGCGGGCTTCGAACGGCTGCACCAGCAGGGTTTCGATGACGAGCACGACCGCGGCAAATGTCAGCGAATAGGCGAGCAGCCGCGGCGTGTCGAACAGCTGGAACGCGACGCCGATCTCGAAGCCGACGCCGTTCGGCCGTCCCAGGAGTTCGGCGACCAGCACGATCTTCCAGACCAGCGACAGCCCGGAGCGGGCGGCGGCCGCGATATAGGGCGCAAGCTGCGGCAGTACCACGTGGCGGAACGCGCGCCAGCGCGACATCGCAAATACCGCGGCCATCTCGTCGAGCGAGCGGTCGAGCGCGCGCGTGCCCTCACGCAGCGTGACCACGGCGGTCGGCAGCTTGTTGATGGCGATCGCCGCGATCGCGGCGGCCTCGGTGAGGCCGGCCCAGATATAGGCCAGCACGATCACGACCAGCGCCGGCAGGTTCAGCAGCAGGATCAGCCAGGGATCGCCGAGCCGGTCGGCGAGCTTCACCCGTCCCATCAGGTAGCCGATGGCGCTGCCGAGCGACATCGCCAGCACGAAGGCGAGCACGACGCGCGCGAGCGTGGCACCGAGATGCAGGAATAGCGCGCCGCTCGCCGCTTCCGCCATCATCACCTGGAGCACCGCAGGTGGGGAGGGCAGCTTCACGCCGCCCACGAACAGCGCTGCGATCCACCAGATCGCGAGAAACAGGGCAAACGACAAAAGACGCAGCACCTCAGTCTCCGGAAACCGCGTGATAGAACGTGCCGGGGTCGAGCTCGCCCGCCGGCCCGACCAGATCGCGGCCGCCAATCTCGGCCAGCACGCGGTAGAGCACGCGCGCGTCGGCCTCCTCGTCATCGATGCTCCGGCGCGGAATGCCGTCGCGATAGCGGTCGCGGTAGGTCTTTAGCATGGCCGCATCGGTCGTGCCGGTGAGCGGGGCGACCTTCTCCCAGGCCGCATCCGACGTCACCAGCAATTGCTTGGCCTTGCGGGTCATCGCGATGAAGCGCGCCACCGCGTCGCGATGGCTCGCCGCCCAGGTCTCGTCGAAGACATAGCCGACGGCGGAGACCGGGCCCTTGGCGCCGAGCTTCGGCAGAATGTCCTCGATGCCGGCGACGCGGCGAAAGCCCTTGGCCTCGAGCTGCGCGCAGAAATTCCAGAAATTGAGGCTCGCATCCATCTCGCCGTCGAGCGCCTTGGCCGCCAGCAAGGGCGGCGCGCCATAGACGATGGTCGCCTCCGATTTCAGGTCGATGCCGTCCTGCTTCATCCGCGCCTGGAGCAGCAGCCAGCTCTTGTCGATCGGCCCGCCGGCAACCGCCAGCTTGCGTCCCTTGAGGTCGGTGAGCGACTTGATCGGCGAGGAGGCCGGCACCATCACCGCGCCGAGCGCGCTGGAATAGGGATAGAAGGTCAGCTTGGCGCCGAGCGCGCGTTCGCGCGACACCCAGAGCCAGTCCGACAGCATGATGTCGGCGTTGCCTGCGCGCATCGCGATCTTGCCGGCCTCGGTGCTCGCAAGCTCCGTCACCTCGAGCGATAGATTGGCCTCCTTGTCGAGTCCACCTGCGCGGATCGTGGCCAGTTCCCAGGAGAATGTTCCGGTTTTCTGCACCGCAAGGCGGATCGTGTCCGCGGCGTGGGCGGGCGCGAGAAGCGCCAGCGCGGCCGACAGCGCGACTATTCGTGCAAGATATCTCATCACCCTGTGAGCCGTTTCCACCAACGAGTTCTTTTCAGGACAATAGGCATAGCATAGTTTCGGTCGCAACCAGCGGGAGGACGCTCATGAGTTTCGCGGAACGGGTACGACCGATTGTCGCCGCATTGGCGGTGGTGGCCGCGACCGCATGCGCGACGCGGGCCGAGGAGGCAAATGACTATCCGACCTCTGCGCGGGCTGAATATGTCTATGGCTGCATGAAGGCCAATGGCGAGACGCGGCAGTCGATCGAGCAATGCTCCTGCTCGATCGACGTGGTCGCCTCGATCGTGCCCTATGAGCGCTACGTCACCGCGGAGACCGCGCTCAGCATGTCCCAGGTCCGCGGCAATCTTGGCACCCAGTTTCGCACCTCCGAACAGGCCAACACCGCCGTGAACGATCTCCGCCGCGCGCAGGCGGAGGCCGAGGTGAGGTGCTTCTAGCCGTGCGGCGATCCACCCTCTCCCACAAAGGAAGAGGCGGAGATCGCGCCACTCACGTCCCCGGCTTCTCCACGTCCCACTCGTTGCGGAACACGTGTCCATCCGTGTCCTTGGCTTCGGCGCGGAAGCGCCTGGCGCCGTTGGAGACGTAGGTGAAGCGCAGATTTGGGTCTTCCGAAATCGAGATGCCGCCTTCCATCGCCAGCACGAGGCTGTCGTCCTGCGTCAGCTTCAGCTGGTTGACGAAAAAGGCCGGGATATAGAGATGCGTGATCTGGTCCATCTGGAGCCCGGAATTGTTGGGATGGCCGATCATGATCTGCGCCTCGCGGATGCGGCTCGCCGGCGCGTCCTCGCGCGCGAACTGCCGGTAGCGCATCTGGCCGAGCCGGTTCCTGGCTTCCTCGGCGTTCTTCCCCGCCGGCGCCGAGCAGCCGCCGGAGGCCTTCACATAGGTCTTGGAGACATAGAGCTGGCCGTCGCTGAGCTCGGCCACCGCATGGACGGCGGTGTAGTTGTTGACGCGCACGCGTGTGGAGATCTCCGTGACGTTGGCGTCCGGCCCGAGCTCGAACTTCGCCGCCATCGGCGCGGGGTTGCGGTCGATCACGAGTGTGATCGCGCGGATGCGACGCGCATCGCCGGGCGACAGCTTGCTGCGCAGGGTTACGGGAACGATCGCCGCATCCTCGGCGCGATAGGGCATCTCGATGCCGACGACGTCGCTGCCGTCGTTCATCGGGCGGTTGTTGAAGATGTCCTGCACGAGGCCCGGCCAGGGATCATAGGCCTCCTCGGCGCGCACCGGCGCGGCAAGAGCGATGCCGAGCAGCGCGGCGATCAAGGGCAGGCGGAGAATGTGTCCCGTCATGGTCGTGGTCCCGCACAGGCGAAGCAGTAATCCCGGAGTCAGCGTAGCTGATCCCTGGGTCAGCGTAGCGCGCCCGCTACTCCCATTCAATTTCCGAAAATGCTGCGGTTGCGTTGCGCGCGTTGTAGTCCTCGAAGAGGTCCCAATGAGGCCGCTCCGACGCCGCCGCCTGGTCCGCAGCAGCCCGGATTGGCTCGCCCTTCTTGTTGAGCGCGCGGACATCGGTAAGCAATGTCTGGAGATAACGCCGTTCGTCGGCCAACGCGGCAGGCCAGTCGGTCACGGGTCCGTGACCGGGAACGACGCGCTGCGCGGGAATGCCTTCCAGGTCCTTGAGCAGGGCAAGCCAGCCGCGGATGCTGCCGTCCATCACCGGGACATGGCGGAGAAAGACGAGGTCGCCCGCGAACAGGGTTTTCGTCGTCTCATCGAACACCGTGAGGTCGTTGTCGCTGTGCGCGGCAGGCCAGGCTCGCAGGCTCAGGCGGCGCGATCCGAGATCGAGCGTCATGGTGTCCGACACGAGCAGGGTGGGCGGCACGATCTTCACCGGCGCGATCAGCTCGTCGCCCATGATGCGGCGAAAATTGTCGAGATAGTACGGCCCGCGCGTGGCAAGCGCCTGCGGCAGCTTGCTGTGGCCGACGAAGCTGGTCCCTTGCGCAACGAAGGCGGCATTGCCGAAGATGTGGTCGGGATGGCCATGCGTATTGATGACGTAGCGGATCGGCTTGTCGGTGCGGGCCCGCACGGCCTCGAGCAGAGCCTCGCCCTCACGGACGCTGCCGCCGGTATCGATCACGGCCACCGCGTCGCTGCCGACGATGAAGCCGACATTGGCAATGGCGCCCTCATTCTCGGAATTCATCAATGCAATTGACCCGGCGTGCATGAAAATTCCGGGTGCGACTTCGCTCACAGGCAATTCGGGAGGGGTTGCGCGTGCTAGCGTCGGCAGCCCCAGCAGGGCAAGCACCGCGATCACCAGAGCGACATGCGCCATCTTTACGCCTCAGTTCCGATCATCGCGGCATTGCACTGCAACAAGACAAACCCCAAGCGAAGTCATAGAGAAACTTCGCCGTCCATGGCGCGTAACGTGATCCATGGATAGCATTCAATCAAGACAAGAGGAGGAAGCGCGATGACGGAGGCCGGACGACATCGTCGCGGGTTGTTCTCGCTGTTGGCGATCGCCGCAATGTTCGTCGTGGGCGGCGCCGCACGGGCACAGACCAACGACAGCGGCGACCTCTCGTTCGAGCTGGTCGACCCGAAGGTGCTGCGCGTCTGCGCCGATCCGCGCAACATGCCTTTCTCCAATGAGAAGGGCGAGGGCTTTGAGAACAAGCTCGCCCAGCTATTTGCCGAAAAACTTCAGAAAACCCTCGACTACGTCTACTTCCCGCAGGCCACCGGCTTCGTCCGCATGACGCTCGGCGCGCACCGCTGCGACGTGATCATGGGTTTCCCGCAGGGCGACGATCTCGTGCAGGGCACCAATCCCTATTACCGCACGACCTATGCGCTGGTCGCGAAGGCGGGCAGTGGGCTCGAGGACGTCGACACGCTCGAGGACGCGCGGCTCAAGGGCAAGCACATCGGCATCATCGCCGGAACGCCGCCGGCGACCAACATGGCCATCGCCGGTCTGATGGGCGACGCAAAGCCCTATCCGCTGATGATCGACACGCGCTTTGACAATTCCGCCAAGGCAATGATCGATGATCTTGCTGCCGGCACGATCGATGCTGGCGTGCTGTGGGGACCGATGGCGGGCTTCTATGCGAAGCAGGCCGGCGCCTCGCTGCATGTCACGCCGCTGGTCAAGGAGACCACCGGGCCGAAGCTCGTCTATCGCATCGGCATGGGTGTGCGTCCTGCCGACCAGAACTGGAAGCGGCAGCTCAACAAGCTGATCCAGGAGAATCAGGGCGAGATCAACAAGATCCTGATCGACTTCGGCGTCCCGCTGCTCGACGAGAGCGACCGGCCGCTCGGCGCGGAGACCGCCAAGAAGACGCCATGAGACAGCCTCTTGCTGCTGCGCTCGTCGCCGTCGCGCTGGCGGTGCCGGCACTCGCGCAGCAGCAGGAGCCGTTCGAGCCTGAGGGCTATCGCACCGACAATTACCGCGCGCCGGTGCCGGCGACGCTGGAAGGCGCGCGCGTGCTCTCGACCGCGCAAGCAGAGGCGATCTGGCGGGCGAAGAGCGCCGCCTTCGTCGACGTGCTGCCGCGTCCGCCGAAGCCGAGCCTTCCCGCGGGCACGGTCTGGCGCGACATGCCGCGCAACAACATTCCCGGCAGCATCTGGCTGCCCGACGCCGGCTATGGCGCGCTATCGCCTGCCATGGACGACTATTTCCGCCGCGGGCTCGCACATGCGACGCATGGCGACAAGGCCGCGCCGCTCGTGATCTATTGCCAGGCCGATTGCTGGATGTCCTGGAACGCCGCCAAGCGCGCGCGCGCCTACGGCTATTCCAACGTCGCCTGGTACCCGGACGGCACCGACGGCTGGGAACGCGCGAGCCTTCCCACCGAAGCGGCGCAGCCAGAGCCGCGCTCCGAGCAGTGAGCCGTGTTTTGGAGCCGAGCTGCGTGATCCTCGCCCGGTTCTTGCGGGTCGCGACGAGCTTCGCTCGCGCTGAGAGGGGTGGGGTGAGGGGCTCTATCCTCGTTTCACAGTGCCAGTCGGACTCGCGGACGCTCCGCCTCACCCGGAATCCGCGCGTTGCGCGAGTTCCGATCTCTCCCCGCAAGCGGCAGGGCTATCGCATATGCCCTTGCGGCGCGCGCTCGGCCTTCATGGTTCGAGACGCGCCGTAAGGCGGCGCTCCTCACCATGAGGGTCTAAGATTTTTGCCGCAAGACAAGACCTCATCCTCTTTTTGAGTCAGGCTCTGAGGAGCTCGCCAAAAGCGGGCGTCTCGAAGGATGGGCCGCAAGGAGGCTGCCTGCCAAACTCTCTCATATGCGATTGCCTTCCCCGCAAGCGGGGAGAGGACCACGCGCTGAGAGCTACTGCTTCTGAAGCTTGGTCAGCGTGCCGGTGCCGTTCGTGTCGGTCGCGGAGTACGTCACCCTGTCGCCGGCGTGAACGCTTTCGAGCATGCCGGCATCCTTCGCCTTGTACTCCTGAAGCGCGCCGGCACCGCCCGCGCTGCCACCGACCGTTCCCTTCTGCATCTGCTGAATGGAGATCGTGTTGTTGAGCCGGTCGATCCTCGTGATCATTCCGGTCATGTCGTCAGCGGCAAATGCCGGTGACGCAAGCATGCCGATGGCCGCAGCTCCTGCGTAGATGAATTTTGCTGTTCCCATCGAGGCCTCCCGACGTCTAGGATTCACTTCGACAAGACATGATAAATCGATTTGGTTCCGGCAGATAGCGCGGCAAAAGCGGGGCCAATCCAGGAACTTTTCGTGAGCTGTCAGCGAGGCTGACGCTATTCCATTTCCTGCTGGACCACGCGTCCAAGCGCAAACAGGCGCTGGTCGATCGTGGTTGGAACCTCGCAGACAAATCGCACCACCTTGCGACGGTCCTCGAAAATGCGGGTCTCCCAGACCAATTGATTACTCAGCGCCTCGATCTTGGTCTCGTCGCGGGGCGTCGCGCCCTGAAGCGCCTGGAGCTGGAGGGTCTCGTCGCGGATCTTGTCGGCGGCTTCGCGCTGCTTGCGGCTGACGCGTTCGAGCCCGCTCATGACCTGGGAGCGTTGGGCGTTGAGCGTGTCGAACAGGCCGGCGAACAGCAGTTTTGCGTTCGTGGTCTTGTCGGAGGCGGAAGCTGCCAGAAATTCCTTCACCGACTTCTCGGCCTCGTCCAGCGGCGTCTTCCGCGCCGATAGCTTTGAGACCAGTCCGCTGATCTTCGCGTCGTCCTTCCACTTGTTCTGGACGTCGTCGAGCGGCGGCCCGCCCCAGACAGCGGCGAGCGAGATCTCCGGAACCTTGGCCTGCGTGCAGGGCCAGTTGGGATAGCGCGGATCGGCCGCGCGCGCGGCCGTGCTCGCGGCTGCGAGCACCAGTGCGGCCATGGTCACGATCCCCAATCTCATCCTTCGCCTCCCGCGGGCCCGCGTCGTGCCAGTCCGCGCGATGGATCATAGGCATAGATCGCCCCGATCATGAAGACGATTGT
This sequence comes from Bradyrhizobium neotropicale, assembly GCF_001641695.1. Lineage (GTDB taxonomy): Bacteria > Pseudomonadota > Alphaproteobacteria > Rhizobiales > Xanthobacteraceae > Bradyrhizobium > Bradyrhizobium neotropicale. The sequence continues at coordinate 92,000 of NZ_LSEF01000033.1, read as the reverse complement.
ACAGGTCGCGACCACCGCCAGCGAGATCCAGTTGATCTGTCCATACAGCGCGAAGCGGATCAGCTCCACCGCATGGGTGAACGGATTGGCCTCACAGACATAATAAAGATAGGGGCTGCCCTCCTGCACCCGCCAGAGCGGGTAGAGCGCAGAGGAGGCGAAGAACATCGGGAAGATCACGAAATTCATCACGCCGGCGAAGTTCTCGAGTTGCTTGATGCCGGAGGAGATCAGCATGCCGAGCGAGCCCAGCATCAATCCGGACAGGATCAGCGCCGGCAGCACGGTGAGATAGCCTGATGGGGGAGGGGTGATGTCCCAGAACCAGGCGATCAGGAGGAACGCATAGACCTGGAGCAGCGACACCGCGGTGCCCGCGAGCAGCTTGCAGAACAGCAAGAACCAGCGCGGCAGCGGGCTCACCAGCAGCGTGCGCATATTGCCCATCTCGCGGTCATAGACCATCGAGAGCGAGGACTGCATGCCGTTGAAGAGCTGGATCATCGCGATCAGCCCCGGCGCGATATAGACCTCGTAGAGGATGTAGGTCTCGTAAGGCGGGATGATCGAGATGCCGAGCACCTGGCGGAAGCCGGCGGCGAAGATGAACAGCCACACCAGGGGGCGCACCAGCGCGGAGATGAAGCGCTCGCGCTGATGCAGGAAGCGCAGGCCCTCGCGCCAGACGATGCCGGTGAGGCAGGTCATGTACTCCGAGGCCGAGAAGCCGCGCGGCGCGTCGCGCGTCGTGATGCTGCTCATGCGCCGCCTCCCGGCATGACTTGCGCGCCGGTCAGGCGCATGAAGGCGGTGTTGACATCCTGCGCGCCTGCCTCAGTGATAACGCGGCCGACGGGGCCCTTCGCCAGCACCTTGCCCTGGTGCAGCACCACGAGGTCGTCGCTTGCGGTGATCTCGTCGAACAGATGCGTCGCCCAGAGCACGCCGATGCCCTGTTCGGTCACGAGCTGACGGACATGGCTGATGATGTCGGCCCGCGCCTTGACGTCGAGGCCGACGGTCGGCTCGTCCAGCAGCAAGAGGCGCGGCCGGTGCAGCAGCGCCCGCGCGATCTCCAGCCGCCGCATTTGTCCGCCGGAGAGATCGCGCACCTTGTTGCCGGCACGGTCGGCAAGCCCGATGCGGCCGAGCAGGTCTGCGCTGCGTGCGGCCGCCTCGCGCCGGCTGATGCCGTGGAGGGCGGCGTGATAGAGCAGGTTCTGCGTCAGCGACAGGTCGAGATCGAGCGTGCGCGGCTGGAATACGACGCCGAGCAGCCGCAGCGCCTCGCCAGGTGAGCCGGTGATGTCATGACCGAAAATGGCGACGCGTCCCGATTGGATGCCGAACAGGCGTGTGATGAGCGAAAACAGCGTGCTCTTGCCGGCGCCGTTGAGGCCGAGCAGCGCCGTGAAGCTTGCCGGCGCGACACTGAAGGAGACGTCGATCAGCGCCCGGCGCGGGCCGTAGGAATGGCTGACGCCGTCGATCGACAGCGCCGGCACTGTGGCCGGATCGGGCTTCGGCGCGGCCTCGCGTTGATCGGCGATGGGAGCAGGGCTGGTCATGGCGCGATCGTGATGCCCCAGGGCAGTTCGCCCACCTGAATGGTCTTGATCACCTTCTGCGCGGCGACGTCGATCACGGAGATGTCGTTCGAGACGCCGTTGGTGGTGAGCAGGTATTTTTCGTCCGGCGTGAACGCCATATGCCAGACGCGCTGGCCCACCAGCAGATATTTCGTCACCTTGCGCGTGGCGGTATCGACCACGGCGACGCGGTTGGCGGGGCCCAGCGCGATGAAGGCGGTCTTGTCGTCCTTGGTCATGCCGATACCGACCGGCTGGATCGCCTCGCGCCGCAGGCCCGGAATCTCGAATGCGACCTTGCCGATCACCTCATGCTTCTTGGGATCGATGATCGACACCGTGCCGCCGATCTCCGAGGACACCCACAATTCCGTGCTGTCATGCTTGAACTCGGCAAAGCGCGGCCGCGCGTCGACCAGCACGTTAGCGACGATCTGGCGCGACGAGGTATCGATGAAATGCGCCATGTTGGTCGTTTCCGACGTGTTGATCAGCGTCTTGCCGTCGGGGCTGATGGTCATGCCTTCGGGCTCGACGCCGACCTGGATGTCGCCGAGCCGTGCGCGCTTTTCCAGATCAATCACAGTCACCGTGTTGTCGTTCTCGTTGGCGACATAGAGGATCTTGCCGGCGGCGTCCTGGGCGAACAATTCAGGATCGGGGCCGGACGGCAGGCTGTCCACCACCGCTTGCGTCTTCGCATCGATCACCTGGATGGTGTCGTCGTCGCCGACCGCGACCATCACGAACTTGCCGTCGCGCGAGAACTCGATGCCGCGCGGGCGCTGGCCGACCTTGATGGTCTTGGTCACCGTCCAGCTGTCGGTATCGATCACCGAGACGGTGTTGCTCTTCTCGTTCGAGACATAGGCGATGAACGCGTGCGCCGGCGCCGCCGCGAGCGCCAGTCCGGAAAGCAGCCCCACACGCCACATGCGCGACATTATCGTCCTCATTTCAGCTTGCATTTGCTCTCCGGGCGGTCATAGCCGAGCGTATCGAGCTCCGAGACCTGGTGCAGGAAGCCTTCCTGCGGCGAGACCGAGACGACCATGCGGCCGTCGACCAGGAGGATCGGCTGGCGCAGTTGGAGGTTCCAGTCGCGCAGGGTCAGCCGCGTGCCCTTGAAGGCGGCGACCGAGAAGTCCGGTCCCTTGATGAAATCGGTGACCTTCCTGGCATCGCCGGAATTGGTGCGCGAGGTCGCTTCCCCGATCATGCGCGCCGCGGTCCACGCCTGCATGTCGAGCGCCGTCATCCGCCGCGAATTCAGCTTCATGAAGCGGTTCTGCATCTGGATCGCGCCCCACTGATCCTGCGCCGCGTCCCAGCTGCGCGGCACGAGGCCTGCCGAGCCGGCGACGGGCCGCGGATCCCAGGTGCGATAGGGCAGGTAGGCGCCGAACACCTCGCTCTCGTCGGCGGCGACCAGCACGTCATAGGCCGGCGCCTGCTGCGTAAAGACTGGCATCTGGCGCTGGATCAGCGTCACGCCGGAATCGGTGCGGCGTGCGCCACCGGTGTCTTCGAACGTGCGCTCCTGCACGATCTTGGCGCCGAACCGCGCGGCGGCGCGCCTGAGTGCATCGGCATAGAGCTTGTCCTCCTCATGCGAGCCGACCACGAGCAGCCAGCGCGACCACCGCTTCCACACCAGATACTGGCCGAGCGCGTCCGCCAGCATCGACCGCGTCGGCGCGGTGTGGATGACGTTGGTGCGGCAATCGGCCTCGCGCAGCCGCTCGTCGATCGCGCCGGCGTTGAACAGCAGCGTGCCGCGGTCGCGCAAGGCGTCGGCAACCTTCAGCAGGGCATCGGGGGGAAGATCGGCAATGATGAAGCCGTTATGCTCGGCGAGCGCGGTGGCGGCCTGGACCGGGTCCTCGCCTTCCTTCAGGCGACGCTCCTCCAGCGTGAAACGCTGGTTGAGGAATTTTCCGGTGGTGTTGTTGTCCTCGATCGCCAGGCGCGCGCCGGCGATACCGTCATTCTCGGCGGGCTGCTCGACCAGCGACAGCGTCGACTTCGTGCCGGCAACGCCGAGATAGCCGACGCCGATCTCAATGGGGTCAGCGGCCAGCGCCTGCGTCGCCGCAAGACTTAAGGCCAGCAGGCCGACCAACCATCGGATCATGTATCCTCCGTCGCGTTCTCCCCGGCTTGACCGCCGGTGGAGAATTGTTTCTGCTGGAAGCATGACCAATTTGGCATGGCTTGCAACCCCGCATTTCGTCCTCATGCGCGCACGGGCTGGAATCACGATCATGCGAGCGCTGTCGTCGATCGTCGTCCTGCTGCTCTTGGGATCGGTCGCGTTCGCCGATCCGCCGAAACTCGCGGTGTTCGATTTCGAGCTGCTCGACACCAGCCTGCCCGGCGAGTTCTACGGCTCGAAGCCGGAGCAGGAACGGCTCGGTCGCATCAGTGAGCAGCTGCGCAAGGAGTTGGCGGAGTCAGGCAGGTTCCAACTGCTCGACATCGCGCCGGTCCGGGATGCCGCCCATCGCAGCAATTTGCAGGCCTGCGGCGGCTGCGACGTCGAACTCGCCGGCAAATTGGGCGCCGACCTCGAGATCACCGGCCTGGTGCAGAAGGTCTCCAACCTGATCATCAACCTGAACATCTACCTGCGCGACGTGAAGACGGGCAGTCTCATCACCGTTGCCAGCGCGGACATGCGCGGCAACACCGACGAATCCTGGACCCGCGCCATGAGCTATTTGATCCGCAACCGCCTGCTCGCGCCGAACTACGGGAAGCCGGAGTAGGGGGATCTTCGCCTCTCCCCGCTTGCAGGGAGAGGCCGGAATTTGCGAGAGCAAATTCCGGGTGAGGGGGACTCTCCGCGAGTCCAACCATTAGCGGCTTTGCGGATGCAGCCCCTCACCCCAACCCTCTCCCCGTAAGAACGGGGAGAGGGGGAGGGGAGAGCAACCTTCACGCCGCCAACTTCCCTGCGTGCCAGTGCAAATGGTCGCTCATGAAGGTGGAGATGAAGTAGTAGCTGTGGTCGTAGCCCGCCTGGCGCCGCAGCGTCAGCGGGATGTTGGCCTTGGTGCAGGCGGCCTCCAGCAGCTCGGGACGGAGCTGCTCTTTCAGGAAATTGTCGGCATCGCCATAGTCGACCATGAAGCCGGAAAACTCCGCGCCGTCCTCGATCAGCGCGACCGTGTCATGGCTGCGCCAGGCGTCCTTGTTGGGGCCGAGATAGCCGGTGAGCGCCTTGATGCCCCACGGTACCTGCGACGGCGCCACGATCGGGGCGAAGGCGCTGGCCGCGCGATAGCGGTGCGGATTGCGCAGCGCCACCGTCAACGCGCCGTGGCCGCCCATCGAATGGCCCATCACCGATTGCCGCTTGGCATCGACCGGGAAATTCTCCGCCAAGAGCTTCGGCAGCTCGTCGGTGACGTAGCTCCACATCCGATAGTTGCGCGCGAACGGCTCTTGCGTGGCGTCGACGTAGAAGCCGGCGCCCAGGCCGAAATCATAGGCGTTGTTGGGATCGCCGGGCACGTCGGGCCCGCGCGGGCTGGTGTCGGGCGCGACGAAGATCAGGCCGAGCTCGGCGCAGGCGCGGCGGAATTCACCCTTTTCGGTGACGTTGGCATGGGTGCAGGTGAGGCCGGAGAGATACCACACCACCGGCAGCTTCACCCCATCCGGGTGCGGCGGAACATAGACCGAGAACACCATATCGGTGCCGGTGACGGCGCTCGCATGGCGGTACACGCCCTGCACGCCGCCATAGGATTTGTTGGTCGAGACAGTCTGGATCGTCATGCCCTAATACTCCGTGGCGCCTAACCACATGATGATTGCAACGCTTGTGTGACCGATATGTGCCGGCGCTCGCTTCGTCAGGCGACGCCGCTGTCGATCGCCAGCCGCACCAGTTCGACCGAGGTCTTCACCCCGAGCTTCTGGCGCATGATCGAGGAGGTGTTGGCGACCGTCTTGTAGGACGATTGCACCAGCCAGGCGATTTCGGACAGGCTTTTTCCCGCGCTGAGCAGCCGCAGGATCTCCATCTCGCGCGCGTTCAGCTTCGCCAGCGGATTTTGCGCCAGCGCAGGTCCGGCAAAGGCGATGCTGCGCGCGATCGCGCTCGGCAAGTAGGTGCCGCCGTTGCCGACGGCGCGGATCGCCTCGACGAGGTCGTCGGGGTCGCCGGTCTTGGAGACGTAGCCCTTGGCCCCGCACTCGATCGCGCGCGCGGCGAAGGCAGGGTCGTCGTTCATGCTGAACATGATGATGCGGGCCTCGGGCGCACGATCGAGGATGCGGCGCGCGAGCTCGAAGCCGGAGACGGTCGGCAGGTTGATGTCGATCACGCAGATGTCGGGACGCTCGACAATGAAGACGCACTCGCCGCTTTCGGCGTCGGCGGCTTCCAAAATGTCGATCTCGCCTTCGTCGGCCAGCACGGCTCGGCAGCCGGAGGCGACGATGGGATGATCGTCAACGATCAAAATGCGCATAAGCGTTCCTCGCGACAGCGCCGCGACCTGCTTTTGCGCCGCATGGTTCGGATAGAGACGGCGCCTGCTTTCGGCGCGCTCCTCATCTGACCATGCAGCGCGGTCGAGATTGCTGTACGCTTGCGATTAGATATCGGGCGCTTCGGGTCTGTCAACGTCATCGGACAGGCGCGGGCAAACCTTCGCGGGTCACGGACACACCTATGTGGCAAAATCTCTCGTTGCGCGGGCGCATCAACCTCCTGCTGGCGCTGCTGCTTGCGCTGGGGCTCGCCGTCAACATCGCCCGCCAGGTCGCGGAGGCGGGGCCGCGCGTGCAGGCCGAGGACCAGAGCGTGATCCGGCTCGCGCGCGAGTTCATCGAGATGATCGTTGCCGATCTCAACGAAGCGCCCGATCCCGAAGCCAAGCTGAACCAGATCGCCCGCGACCTCAACCGCCTGCGCCACGTCAGCATCGCGCTGCGCGACGCCGACGGAAACCCGCTCACGCCGCCGCGGGCCGAGGCAGAAGACGACGCGCACGGGCCGCCGGCCTGGTTCATCAGCCTGGTTCATCCCGATCAGACCGCCGTCAGCGTGCCCGTCTCGATCCACGGCAAGCCCGGCTCGCTCGTGATCACCTCGCATCCGAATGACGAGATCGCCGAGATCTGGGACGGCATCGTGACGCAACTCGAGGTCGGCTCGGTGATCGCGCTCGCGCTGTTCCTGGTGACCATGACGGTGGTCGGCCGCGCGCTCGAGCCGCTCCAGTCGCTGGCGCAGGCCATGTCCGCCCTCGAAAGCGGGCGCTACGACGCCCGCGTCAAGCCGGGCGGCGCGCCCGAGCTCGCCGCGATCTGCGCCAAGCTCAACCATCTCGCGGCGACGCTGGGGGAGGCCGTTGAAGACAAGCGCCGGCTCGCCGAACGCGCCGTATCGCTGCAGGACGTGGAGCGCAAGGAGATCGCGCGCGAGTTGCACGATGAGTTCGGGCCATATCTGTTCTCCCTGCGCGCGCATGCGAGCGCGCTGGCGAAACTGTCGGACGGGCGGGCGCCGAGCCCGGAGGCCGTGCGCAAGCACGGCAGCGCCATGCTGGAGCAGATCAACGCGCTACAGCAGTTCAATCGCCGCGTGCTGGAGCGCCTCCGGCCCGTCGGCCTCGCCGAGCTTGGCCTGCGCAAGGCGCTCGAATCGCTGTCGCGGCTCTGGCGCGAATCGCACCCCGACGTGGCGATCGAGACCACGATCTCGCCGGCGCTTGGGGTCACCGGCGAGACCGCCGACCTCACCATCTACCGCATCGTGCAGGAGGCGCTCACCAACGTGTTCCGCCATGCCGGCGCGACTTCGGTCAATGTCCTCATCGAGCCGGCCGGACAGTCCAACGGTGTCCGCGACGGCCGCGGCTGTGCCCGGGTGCGGGTCAGCGATAATGGCCGCGGCATGGAGCCGGGCCAGAAGCTCGGCTTCGGTCTGGTCGGCATGCGGGAGCGGATTCTGGCGTTGGGCGGCACGCTCGACATTGCGTCCGGAGAGGGGGGCGTCACCGTGGAAGCGCTGGTTCCGACAGCGGCGGCCTGATCGCGCCGCAGGTGATCGGGAAAAATTCCCGAAATCGTCGGGAAGATGGGCGCGGAAATCGCCCGACCTTTTGTGGCTGGCGCGACCGCGACCGGCGATTACACTCGCCTCAACCAAACGGCGAGAGAAAGCAGCCGCAGAAAAAGAATGTGTTTGCGGGTGGGACGGCAGGGGATGGGCGTGCGCAAATTGTTGATTGCCTCGATGTCGACGGGGCTGGTGCTCTGGACTGACGCCGGTATGGCGGCGCAGGACGAGGACACCAACGTCCAGAATCTGCCGGCGGTCGAGGTGGTGGCGCCGCAGCCCGCGCCGAGACGCCACACGACGCGCACACAGGCACGCGTCGTCGCGGGCTCTGGAAAGCCAAAGACGCGGCTTTACGTCTACCCGACGTCGCCGGGCACCGGCAGTGGCAAAGGCCTCGAGGTCGATAAGGTTCCCTCGGCGATCAACGCCGTCGATGCCAACCAGATCAGCCGCACCCGCTCGCCGGATATCGCCGTCGCCCTGCAGCAGTACGTGCCAGGTCTCAGCATCAATGAGGTGACCGGCAATCCATTCCAGCCTGACGTGCAGTTTCGCGGCTTCGTCGCTTCACCTCTGGCCGGCACGCCGCAGGGGCTCGCCGTCTATCAGAACGGCGTGCGCATCAACGAGGCGTTTTCCGACACCGTCAATTGGGATCTGATCCCGACGGCTGCGATCCGATCGGCGCTGGTCGTGACCAACAATCCTGCGTACGGCCTCAACGCGCTCGGCGGCGCCATCGATCTGCAGATGAAGAACGGCTTCAACTATCACGGCGCCGAGATCGACATCATGGGCGGCTCATTCGGCCGCATCCAGGGCTCTGCACAATGGGGCAAGCAGGTCGACAACAACTGGGCGGTCTACGGCGCGCTCGAAGGCGTACACGACAATGGCTTCCGCAACTTCTCGTCATCGGACGTCCGGCGCTTCTATGGCGATGTCGGGTATCGCTTCGAAGGCAACGAATTCCACCTCAACATGGGCGTCGCCAACAATTCCCTGGCGGGACCCAGCACCGTTCCGGCCGAATTGCTCCAGCAATATTGGGGCGCGACCTATACAACGCCGCAAACCACTTCCAACAAGGTCGGCTATCTCAACCTGACCGGCAAGGTGGAGGCGACGCCGACCTGGACCTTCGAGGGCACGGCGCATCTGCGGGGCTTCAGACAGAATACCGTGGACGGAAATCCGACCGATACGCAGCCCTGCGACGCCGATGCGACGCTGCTTTGCTTTGGCGACGTCAACCCTTTGACCGGCCTCCAAGCGCCGGCGAACGGCCTCAATGGCGCTCAGCTCGTCAATCCCTTTGCGCCGGGTGCCATACTCGGCGAGATCGATCGCACCACCACGAGATCGACCACGTTTGGCGTATCCGGGCAGGCGACCAACAGCGACCAGCTTTTCGGTCACGAGAACCGCTTCGTGATCGGCGCGACCTATGACGTCAGCAGCACGCGCTTCACCGGCAGCGCCGAATTGGCAACCATAGGCACGAACTACGCCGTCACGGGCAGCGGGATATTCCTGGGCCAGTCCGGCGACCCGACATCGATTGGCCCGGTGTCGCTTCGTACCGTCAACCAATATCAGGGGCTCTATGCGCTCGACACGTTCAACGTTGATGATCGCTTCGCGGTGACCGCAGGCGGGCGCTTCAATGCGGCCCGCGTCACCCTGATGGACCAGCTCGGCACCGCGCTCAATGGCGATCATACCTATGATCGATTCAATCCGGTCATCGGCGGTACCTACAAGATCACGTCTGAAGTGACCGCCTATGCGGGCTATTCCGAAGCCAACCGGGTGCCGACCCCGCTCGAACTGGGCTGCGCCGATCCGACGAGGCCGTGCATCATTGGGCAGTTCCTGATCGCCGATCCGTCACTGCAGCAAGTCGTATCCAAAACTGTGGAAGCGGGCTTCCGCGGCACCAGGGAATTGAACATCGGCTCGCTCGGCTGGAAGATCGGCGCCTACCGCGCCACCAACAACAACGACATCCTTGCGGTCGCGAGTCCGGGTTTAACGGGATTCGGCTTCTTCCAGAACGTCGGCTCGACGCGCCGGCAGGGGGTTGAAGCCGAGGTGAGCATCAAGTCGAGTGTCCTCCAGTTCCAGGCGAGCTACGCGTTCCTGGATGCGCGCTTCCTCGACGCGTTCCAGATCGGCTCTGAGAGCCCCTTCGCCGTCGGCGGCATCATCCAGGTCCTGCCGGGCAACCACATTCCGCGCCTGCCGAGCCACCTCGTCAAGGCCAGTGTCGAATACGCTGTTACCGACGTCTGGAAGGTCGGAGGCGACGCGCTCTTTGTCTCGAGCCAGTATTTCGTCGGCGACGACTCCAACCAGTTTCCGAAGTTGCCGTCCTATGCCGTGTTCAATCTCCACACCTCCTACCAGGTCACCAAGAATCTCCAGATCTACGGTCGTGTCGACAACCTCTTCGACAACCGCTACTCGACTCTCGGCACCTTCTTCGACAGGGAGAAGCTGCCCAACTTTGCCAATGGCGGCGCAGAATTCACCGATCCGCGTTCGCTCAGCCCAGCTAGGCCGCGCGCGTTCTACGCGGGGATGCGGGTCACGTTCTGAGCTCGCATTGCGCTGCGATCGCGGCGAACGACGCGGCGCGCGCGGCAATCAAGCCGCGAACACAGAGCCCTGTCCCCATGATAGGATAAGGCACGGCGCATCAAGGCTGTCGAGGCGCAAGTCAAGCCCGCCGCCGTTGAGCAGACAGCGCGAGATTGTCTCTGTCTTATGATCTTATGAGGGGAGGACACTCGATGCCGAGAAAAGAAATTCTCGACCAGATTCAGAAGTACACCCACCCGTTCCGCATTGCCAGCGGCAAGGGCTTTCAGCTCAGGGATTTCGACCCCGGCGACACGTGCGGTCTGAACATGGAAAAGGGCGAGGCCGCCGAACTTCTTCAACGCGGCACGCGCTGGCTCGCAGAAGAGCAGGACATGCTTTATGCCCAGGACCGCTGGTCGCTGTTGCTCGTGTTCCAGGCCATGGATGCCGCTGGCAAGGACAGCACGATCAAACACGTCATGTCGGGGGTGAATCCGCAGGGCTGCCAGGTCTCTTCATTCAAGCAACCCTCACAAGAGGAGCTCGCGCACGACTTCATGTGGCGCTATGTCACGCGCCTGCCGGTGCGTGGGCAGATCGGAATCTTCAATCGTTCCTATTACGAGGAGGTCCTCGTTGTGCGCGTTCACGAGGAGATCCTGAAACGGCAGAGGCTACCGCCGGCGTTCATGGGCGCGCGGATCTGGGACGAACGGCTTGCGGACATCGCGCACTTCGAGGAGTACCTGACCCGACAGGGCGTAGTCATCCTCAAGTTCTTCCTGAATTTGTCGCGCGGCGAGCAAAAGAAGCGTTTCATGAAGCGCCTCGACAATCCCGAGAAGAACTGGAAATTCTCTGTGTCGGACGTGCAGGAGCGCAGGTATTGGGACGACTATATGGGCTCGTACGCGGCGGCGATCGCCGCCACTGCATCGGAGCACGCGCCGTGGTACGTGGTGCCGGCCGACAACAAGTGGTTCACCCGCCTTGTCGTCGCCGCGGCAATCGTGGAGGCCGTGGAGAAGCTCAACCTTGCATATCCCAAGGTGAGCCCGGAGCAGAAGAAGGAGTTGGCCGCGGCCCGTGCGGAACTTGCGCGCGAAGCCTGACTTGCGTGGCTCGAGCCGCTCACGCGCCCGCTTCCGCGGCGACAACAACCTTTCGCAAGGTGCTTGACGAGCGAATGACAAGCTTTTCTGCCTCCACCACGAGGAAGAACAGCAGGCCGCCCGCAAGCAGCCAGGGCCACACCCAAAGCGGGATGGATTCGTTGCCAAACAACGCCTGGACCGGCGGCGCGTAGGTGAAGATCAGTTGCAGGATCACGACGGCAATGATGCCGAGCGGCAAGTACGCGTTGCCCAGGTGCGCCTTCAGGGAGAGCGACGAATCAAGCAGGTAGCGGCTGTTCAGCAAATAGAAGACCTGGCCGATTGTGATGGCATTGACGGCGACCGTTCGGGCAAGCCCATCCGATGCGCCTTGCGCCGTCATCCAGAAGAACGCCAGCAAGGTGTAGGTAAGCAGCGCCAAGCCGACGAAGATGATCCGCCAAATTCCGAAGCCGGTCACGATCGGGCGGTCTACCGCGCGCGGAGGCCGGTGCATCACATCGATCTCGTGCGGCTCGAAGGAGATGACAAGGCCGAGCGCGACCGAGGTGACCATATTGACCCAGAGCACCTGCGGGGCGGTGATCGGCATGGTGAACCCGACAAAGATTGCCACCGCAATGACCAGCGCCTGCGCGACGTTGGTCGGCAGCATGAATAGCATGGCCTTCTCGATGTTGTTGTAGACAGTGCGCCCTTCCTTCACCGCAGCGGAGATCGAGGCGAAATTGTCGTCGGCCAGGATCATTTCGGCAGCTTCCTTCGTGACCTCGGTGCCTTTGATACCCATCGCGACCCCGATGTCGGCCTTCTTGAGAGAGGGCGCGTCGTTCACACCATCGCCTGTCATCGCCACAATCTGATTGTTGGCCTGGATCGCTTTCACCAGACGCAGCTTGTGTTCGGGGCTGGCGCGCGCGAAGACGTCAACGGCGCGAACGCGTTCCTGCAGCGTCGCGGTGTCCATGTTCTCGATTTCGGCGCCCGTGATTGCGGTCTTTCCGTCGCCAAGCCCGAGCATCTTGGCGATGGCTGCGGCGGTGATCTTGTGATCGCCGGTGATCATGGTGACGCGGATGCCACCACCTTGGCACTCCTTCACGGCTTCGATGGCCTCTTTGCGCGGCGGATCCAGGAGGCCGATCAGGCCCAGCAGGACGAGCGTCCTTGGCAGATCGGCCGCTGTGAGACCGCCGGCCTTCACATTCGGATTCTGTAGCCACGCGAACGCCAGCACACGTTCGCCTTGGGCCGCAAGTCTGTCCGATTGTTTCAGGAAGTGATCGCGGTCGAGCGGGCTCGACTGGCCGTCGGCGGTCTGCTGGCGATCGCAGTGCTCGAGGATGACTTCCGGGGCGCCCTTGACGAGCAGGACCTGCTCGCCGCTCGCTCCTCTCTGGAGCGTCGCCATGAACTTGTGCTCGGATTCGAACGGAATGGCATCGATACGCGGAGATGCAGCTTGCTCGAGCTGCCGATCCATGCCGAGCTTGGCCGCGAACGGATAGAGCGCGCCCTCGGTCGGATCGCCCTCCACCTTCCAGGTGCCTTCCTCCTGGAACAGCTCCGCGTCGTTGCAGAGCAGGGACACTCGCCCCATCAGCGTGAGCACCGGGTCCTTAGCCGCGGGCTGTCCGTCCTTCTTGATTTGCCCCTCGGGAGAATAGCCGTCGCCGGTGACCTGATACGTCGCCTCGGCCGTGACGGCGGACACCACCATCATCTCCATGAGCGTGAGCGTGCCTGTCTTGTCCGAGCAGATCCGCGACACCGAGCCGAGCGTTTCGACGGCAGGCAACCGCCGGATAATGGCGTTGCGCTGGGCCATGCGCTGCACGCCGATGGCCAGGGTGATCGTGATGAGCGCAGGCAGTCCTTCCGGAATGAGCGATACGGCGATGCCGACGACCGCCTGGAAGAGCTCCACAAAGTCGATGTGCTTCACCCACTTGCCGTAGGCGAAGATGAGGACGCTGATCACCCCGATTACCCCGGTGATGGCGTAGCCGAATTTCTTGATCTGGCGCAGCAACGGAGTCTCGAGCGGACTGACGCTGGCGAGGAGCTGGTTGATGCGGCCGAGCTCGGTCTGATTGCCGGTCGAGACGACGATCCCGGTTGCGCGTCCGGACACGACCATTGTGCCGGAAAATGCCATGCTTTCGCGATCCCCGACGGTCGCGTTCGCGGGCACGGCATCGACGGTCTTTTCCGCCGGCACCGATTCACCGGTGAGGGCCGCCTCTTCGGTTCGCAGGTTCTTCGTCTCGATGAGCCGCAGATCCGCAGGAATCTTGTCGCCCGACTCCAGGAGCACGACGTCCCCCGGGACGAGTTGCTCCGCAGGAATCATGCGGGTCTCGCCGCCGCGCACCGTCCGTGCTTCCGCGGACAGCATGTTGCGAATGGAATCCAGCGCTTTCTCCGCCTTGCCCTCCTGAATGAAGCCAAGCAAGGCGTTGAGAACGACCACGCCAAAGATGATTGCCGCGTCGACCCACAGGTTCAGCATCAGCTTGGTGAACCCTGCGGCGAGCAGCACGTAGACCAGGATGTTGTTGAACTGTGCGAGGAGCCGCGAAAACCAGCCGCGCTTCCTGCCTTCGGGGAGGCGGTTCTGACCAAATTTCTGAAGTCGGACCGCGGCCTCAGCCGGAGCAAGCCCCTTCTCGGAGCTGGTAGCAAGTCGCTCCACGACCTCGTGTTGAGGTATCGCGTGCCAGGGCGTCACCTCATTGGTCGTGGTCGCATTCGCTGCTGCGCTCATGCTATTTCGCCTACCGGCCGACGTCCAAAACCAGTCAAGTCCGCTTACGGCGTTGGCATCTGACATTTCTGTCGAAGTCGCAATGACATGGGTTGTGATCCGCACGGCCCTTGATCTGAATCAAGAGAATGAGACGCGTTGGAGGGCCTGTTTCAATCGGGAGAATCCCTCACTCAACTTGGAGTTTCGCCGTAGGGTTTGACGAGGCCGACGGTGGCGACGGGTTCCGTATCTGATTTCGTTTGGCGAGCAGCTTTCGGTAATGGGCTCGGAGCCGAGGCAAGGCCGGCCGCGGCTGAAGTCGGTTTCCGACCCATTGCGGGACACGGCCTGTCCTATGCCGGGGTAGCTCAAGGTCTCCGTGGAATTGCCAAATAATCGGGATTTGCTTGGAAATCGGGGGCCTCGAGGTCTGCAGTGAATTCGTTCCACCAAGTTCCGTTAGTCGCTTACGGCGAACGTCCGAAGAACGAAGTTTCGTGCCGGACGGTCGTCGACTGCGCGAGCCGGCAGGATCTGACCCCTCGATCCAGGCAGGTGAGTTCGTCGGCTCGACCCGCCTTGTTGTGCCTCGTGTCGCTGGCCATGCTTGCGTTCGGCCTCAATACGCTCCACGCCCAGGAGAGAGCGGCCCCCGACAGGGAATTGGTGGTGGCAACCAAGGCGGCACCCCCGTTTGCGATCAAGCAATCGGACGGGGGCTGGGGCGGCATTAGCATTGCGCTCTGGAAGAGGATCGCGGATCGGGAGCATCTGCGTTTTCGCCTGGTCGAAACCCAGAGTGTCCCGGATCTCCTGGATGGCATTGCGAACGGCACCTTCGACGCCGGCGTTGCCGCCGTGACAGTGACCGCTGCGCGTGCACGCAGCGTCGATTTCACTCAACCTTTCTACAATACCGGGCTCGGAATAGCGGTGCCGATCAACGAGAATCCGTGGGTCTCGATCGGGCGGGCGCTGCTTTCCTTCGGCTTCTTCCAGGCTGTTGGCGTGCTGCTCTGTCTCGCGCTCGCGGTCGGCTTCCTGATTTGGGTGCTGGAGCGGCGCAAGACGGAACACTTCGGCGGCGGCGCCAAGGGGCTAGGCTCGAGCTTCTGGTGGTCGACGATGGCCATGACCCAGGCGGGCGCTGCCCACAATGCTCCGGCAACCCTCCCAGGCCGGATCGTCGCAATGGGCTGGATGATCGCTTCCGTCATCGCGATCGCCGTATTCACCGCCGGTATCACCTCCACCTTGACGCGCAGAGGGCTCGAGGGTGCCGTTCACGGCTTCAACGACCTGCGCTCCGTGCGTGTCGGCGCGGTCGCGAACTCCACCACGGCGGACTACCTCGGCCGCCACCGGCTTTCCTTTCGAACTTTTCCGGACATTGAAAGCGGCCTCTCTGCGCTCGGAGCCGGCAAGATAGATGCCTTTGCCCATGACAAGCCCCTCCTGATCTGGATGGTCCGGAATGACTTTTCGGGTTCGGTCCGTGTCGTCGAGACCAGCTTCAGCAGCGAGAGCTATGCGATCGTTCTGCCCAGAAACAGCGCTCTGCGGCCGATGCTCGATCTCGCCGTCCTCGATCAGGTTGAAAGCGATTGGTGGCAGCAAACGCTGTTCGAGACCCTTGGAACTGCTCGAACGCCCTGATGCCTCCTGCCAGGCATCGTCAGGCGCAACCAGTTTTCGGCTCCCCGGCCGCGCTGAGCGCCTGGCAGGTTGACCGCCGACGAAGATGCGCCAATCGACCGGGGATAATCCGCCTGATCGGGTGGACGAGGCGAGCTAGGACCTCACACGCCTAGGCAGCCTTTGCCTGAGCCGCAGCAGCGAGGGTATCGCGCAAATGCTGCTCCTTCTTTTCGTCCAGCGAGGTCTTGAGAACATGCCCTCCTGCATCCTTGATCTCATTGAGAACCTTGTCTGTAGTCATGTTCTGGATCAGCAGGAATAGAACAGCATCTCCCGATTTCACCTTCGACGCGAGATCCTTCATGAATTGATCTCTGATCCCGAAGTCGGTCAGCGCGCCGCCCAACGCGCCTGCGCCGGCGCCGAGAGCCACGCCGATAAGCGGATTCAAGAACACCAATCCAAACAGCAGTCCCCAGAAGCTTCCGCTTGCGGCGCCCGTCATCGTGGTGTTCACAAGCTGATTGAGCTTGACAGAGTCTCCCGTTTTGACGGCGATCACGGCATCATTGATCGTGATCAGATACTCTTTTTGCAGCTTGAGTATTTTCTGCCGAACTTCCTCTGCTTTGGCTTCGGATGGATATACAATCGCAACGAGGTCTGACATTGAACGCTCCCGTGCTGACCTGAAGTGCTGCCCCTGATCACACGCGCTTGTTTGCACGCGGCTATCGTTTAACACGGCGCAAAAAGTCTCCTGTCGGCTAATCGGACTCGCGTGTTCACAAATCGGAGACTCGTGGTCTCGGCGCGATTGAGTAAGCGGGATTGCCGTATGTGGCGCCGCGCCATGAGACTTCGCAGGTTTGCCGAACGAGCAACAGGCTTTGGCAGTCCTGAGTGAAGAGATATACACGTGAGCAAGCGCGCTCGGCTCATGGATGATCGCGCGGTGTTTGGAATCGAGCTCGCGACGGGGGCGAAACCTCATAGGAGGAACTTATGTCGGGTTCTAAGCTATGGCTGATCTCCGCGATGATGCTTCTCTCGCTCGGCTTCGCTCTCTGTCCTCAGGGCCCCGCCAATGCTGCCAGCTTCTGTGCGCAGTTGAGAGGGGCGAAGGCCACAGGACAACCTGACTGCTCATTTTCGACGCTGGAAGCCTGTCGTCTGCGTGTAAAGCACAGGGGCGGCGGCCACTGCTATAAATTGACTCATTAGCCTGATGGTCCAAATCCGCCACGACACTTGCAATCATATGCGGGTCGTGGCGTTCGGTTCGTCGAGCAACTCGGATTGACGAAATCAGCGAAACCCCCCTCGTTGGCTGAGCGGCGACGGCGAGGCCCAGCATCGGCAACGATATGCGCTTCAATGGGCGTTCGTTGCCGTTCGTGCGGGTACGCAAGGCCGCATGGCGAACATGGCCGTTGCGCCTGGAGACGGCTGGGGAGGCTATAACGCCCTCGTATTTGTTCATCGTATCAAACGTCACGCACCGCGAAATCGATTGGGGCGAGGGCCGCGACGCGCACTTGGGACGCGCCAAGCGTACGCATCTGCGGCGCGGCCAGCGTTGAGAGGAAGCGTGGTGGACCTTACTCAAATCATCGGCTTCGCGGCGGGGCTCGGGACAACCTTCGCGGCTCTGCCCGATCTCATTGCGATGCTGAAACAGCGCTCCAGCGTCGGCATGAATCCCAGAATGGCAGCCATCACGGGCACCTTTCAAATTCTCTGGGTGATCTACGGCATGTTGATTGGCTCAAGCAACATCATCATGTGGAATGTGATTGCAGTCGTGATCAATTATCTGACCGTCGGGGCATACGTGCACTTTCGCCGCCAGGAAGCGCGATCGTGATCAAACGCAACGCCGCGTGCGTTCTATGCAGGGATGCGGGTGGCGTTCTGAGTGGAGCTCGCGCTGCAGCGGGTGACAGCGATACGCCACCATCAAAGCGGCGACCTTTCCGCTTTCGAACGTCGAGTAGTCCTCGAACAGGCCGACGTCGCAGGTGTACGGTTGACCCTAAATGGATATGTTACCCAGACTGGGGTCCCGCCGATATTGTTGATCTAAGTCAAGACGAGATTTATGCTTGGGCAAAGCATTGCGCCGCCTGCTTCGTAGACGCTACGGAGATCGATATGGGCATGCGATTGTCGGCGGTGTTGATCACCGCAGCTTTTTTTACGACGACCATTTCGGGTTTTGCTCAGGACCCCTTTTCGTTTGAGAAAAGAGCTGCGGCAAAGGGCAGCCATCGATATGGCGACGTGCCGTTGGGGGCGGTCATCCGTACCGACGAACGGTACAACCAGAATGGCTTATTCCAGGGCCCGTGTGGATGGGCCTACTGGAATTTTTTGCCGGATCCCAAGCCCTATCAGAACCCCAACCTTTGGCCCGATCAGCGGCCGACCTGGAAGTTCCGAACCCAAGACCTTGGCGAGGATCTGGTGTTGGACCTCAAGTCGGATCAAACCATCTACGCTATCGGTGACGAATACCATCAGTATTGGACGCGAATTCCAGACAGCAAGGCGAGCGACGCCACGACTGCGAACTGACCACGGTCTCGGGGCCTACGCCCCTTGGGGCAATTGCGCGCTGCAACCTGCCAATGCCCCGAACAGCAGGAGGGTGTGTCATGCGTATAGCTATTCCTCTCGTCCTCTCGATCGCGATCTCGTCGCAGGCTGCGATCGCCGACATCAAACGGCACGCGTCGATCCCGGAGGCGCTGCAGGGATCATGGGCAACGAGCGCGGATGCCTGCAAAATCGCGGACAAATCGGCCGTCGCACTCGCAGCCAAGACTTACGCCGGGCCTGCGGGGAACTGTACCGTGATGTGGGTGAGCGAAACCCCCAGCCCGCACGGGGCACTCTATTCCGCCCGTTTGCGTTGCCCGAACGAGGACGCGCAGCAGCAGTGGTCGGAAACCAACCTCGTCATCCGTTCTGACGACACGAACCAGATTTCGGTCGGCCCCGATTTCGGCAGTCTCAAGACATATCAGCGCTGCCCATAATCTCGCTGCTGCGTTTGACCATGCCAGTCAAGAATCGTTCGACCTTTGGTCAACCCGTCGCAATCGTCGCACCGGCTGGCTCGGGGCCGGCGCCAATGTCGAGCCATCTCGATCACTCATCGTGCACTTGAAAGATCACCCGATGCTGGACGCGCTGCTGCCAATGGGGCCACCTTCGATCGACCAACTCAGCCGCATCATCGCAACGGTCGCCGCACCGGCATTTCTGCTGGGGGCTGTTGCCTCCTTCATTGCGGTGCTGATCTCCAGGATCAACCGTGTTGTCGATCGATCCCAAATCCTGCACGCCATCGTCGATGACGATAGCTCCAAGGCTTACCTGAAGGCCGATATACCGCGTCTAAAGCGTAGAGCTGCTCTGCTTAATCGGTCATTGTTGTGCTCGATCATCTCCGCAATTCTGACGGCCCTCATCATCATCGTTGCCTTCATCAGCTCGATGTTCAGCATGGCTCATGAGTACGGGGTTGCGATATTGTTCGTCGCCGCGCTCGTGCTATTTTGCCTGTCACTGATCGATCTGGCGCGAGAGGCTCGGATTGCACTTCACGAGAATGACTTTCGCGCCTAGACCACAGCGAGTTCGCGGGGCGGGGACGTTACGCTGCTGCGGTTCATTGCGTTCGATATTCCTGTCTGTTGTTGCCACGGAGAAGTCGGCTTCGGGCCTTCTCAAATCGACCGGGACTGGTCATTGTGCCGGTCCGAAGCTATGGAAGTGGAGCAGCATCAATGTCGGACAAGGTCTCGCGTCGCCGGTTCGCGAAGCTCGCGGGATTGTCCGCAGCCGGAATCACAAGTCCGCTGGAGATGTCGGAGGCGAAGCCGTCTCCGCGCGGCGCCGGCGGCTTTCCGCCCGGCTTTCTCTGGGGCACGGCGACCTCGTCCTATCAGGTCGAGGGCGCCGTCACTGAGGACGGGCGAGGGGCCTCGATCTGGGACAACTTTACCCGTGTCGCCGGCAAGATCGAGGACGGCACGAACGGCGACCGCGCCAATGAGCATTACCATCGCTACAAGGACGACATCGCGCTCATCAAGGAACTCGGCTGCAAGGCCTATCGCTTCTCGGTGGCCTGGCCGCGGGTGTTTCCGGACGGCGACGGCAAGCCGAACCCCAGGGGGCTCGACTTCTACAACCGGCTGGTCGACGAGCTCCTGAAGAACGGTATCGAGCCGTGGCTGACGCTCTATCACTGGGACCTGCCGCAATCGCTGCAGGACCGCTTTGGCGGCTGGCGCTCGACCGAGACCTGCAAGGCGTTCGGCGATTATGCAGCTTACGTCGCCGAGCGCCTGACCGATCGCGTCAGGAACGTGTTCACTCTGAACGAGAGCGGCCGCTTCGTCTACTTCGGTTACGGCAACGGCATCGACGCGCCCGGCTTGATGCTGCCACAGGCCGAGATCAACCAGGTCAGGCACAACAGCGCGCTCGCGCACGGGCTCGCCGTGCAGGCGGTACGCGCCCACGGCAGCCGGGGCACGCGCGTCGGTCCGGCCGAGAACATCGATGCCTGCATTCCCGCGATCGACACGCCCGAGCACGTCCGCGCCGCCGAGATCGCGCTGCGCGAGATGAATGCCAGCTATCTCAACGTCATCATCGAGGGCCGCTATACCGACGCCTTCCTGAAGTTCGCCGGCAGCGACGCGCCGAAATACACCGATGCGGAGTTGAAGATCATCTCCTCGCCGGTCGATTTCCTCGGCCTCAACATCTACGCGCCGCAGCACTATGTCGTGCCGTCCGACCAGAGTGCGGGCTTTGCGCCGCTGCCGATCCCGAAATCCTTTCCGCACATGAACTCGGACTGGCTGCGCGTCGGCCCCGAGACGATCTACTGGGTGCCGAAGCTGGCTGCGAAGATATGGAAAACCAGCGCGATCTATGTCAGCGAGAACGGCACCTCCGGGGACGACAGGGTGACGCCGGATGGCAAGATCTACGACACCGACCGCATCATGTATTTGCGCAACTATCTGGCGCAGCTCCAGCGCGCGACGGAAGAGGGCGTGCCGGTGCGCGGCTATTTCCTCTGGAGCCTGATGGACAATTTCGAATGGGTGTTCGGGCTGAACAAGCGCTTCGGTCTCTACCATGTCAATTTCGACACGCAGGTGCGGACGCCGAAGCTCAGTGCAAGCTTCTATCGCAACGTGATCGCGAAGAATGCGGCGGGGGTGTAGCGATACTTCTCCCTCTCCCCGTTCTTACGGGGTGAGGGGCTCTATCCACGAGTCCATCTACCACCGTCCTCGCGGAAGCTCCCCCTCACCCGGATTTTCCGCTGCGCGTAAAATCCGACCTCTTCCCGCAAGCGGGGCGAGGTGAAAAGGAGCTCTCGTACGGATTGCGCGATCATACATTGTTGCCGGTGTTTTGCCCGACGTGTCAATTGGTTCGCGAATGCGCCAGGCGTCATCCCGCTACCGCATTTCTACTTTGCATGGGGTTGTTTTCGAGTTTTTTGCAAAGGGGGGGCGCGCCAGCACGCATTGACTCAACTCTTCCCCTGATTCAAAACGCCCTCAACATCCATAAGAAGAGGACAACGCCCATGGTTGACGCGCTGATCATCGATGCCTGCAGGACGCCGCGGGGCGTCGGCAAGGCCGGCAAGGGAGCGCTGTCCGGTATTCATCCGCAGCAGCTTGGTGCAACCGTCCTGCGTGCGCTCGCCGATCGCACCGGGATCAACACGGCCGATGTCGACGACATCGTCTGGGGCTGCAGCGCGCAGGTCGCAACGCAAAGCGGCGATCTCGGGCGGATGTCGGCGCTCGATGCCGGCTACGACGTGCGCGCCAGCGCCGTGACGCTCGACCGCTTCTGCGGTTCCGGCATCACCAGCGTCAACATGGCGGCAGCCTCGATCATGGCGGGCGCCGAAGACCTCGTCGTCGCCGGCGGCTGCGAGATGATGTCGATGGAGGGACGGCGCGGGTCTAACCCCATGATGATGGACTCCGGCAACCTGCGGCTTCGCGCCAGGCATCCGCAGTCGCATCAGGGCGTCTGCGCCGATGCGATCGCGACGCTCGAGGGCATCACCCGGCAGGACGTCGACGCGCTCGGCCTCGAGAGCCAGAAGCGCGCTGCGCATGCGATGGCGAGCGGCCACTTCAAGAAGAGCCTCGTGCCGGTCCATCGCGAGGACGGCAGCCTCGCGCTCGATCATGAAGAGTATCCGCGGCCGCAGACCACGATGGAAGGTCTTGGCTCGCTGAAGCCTGCATTCCCCGCGATCGCCGACTATGCACTCGACGACAAGGGCACGACCTATCGCGGCCTGATCCTGCAAAAATATCCGGACTTGAAGATCGACTTCGTGCACCACGCCGGCAACTCCTCCGGCGTCGTGGATGGTGCCGCCGCGATCCTGCTGGCCTCGCCCGCCTACGCCAAGGCGCATGGCCTGAAGCCCCGCGCCCGTGTCGTGGCGATGGCCAATATGGGGGACTCGCCGACGTTGATGCTGAACGCGCCGGTGCCGGCGACCCGCAAGGTGCTGGCGAAGGCCGGCCTCACCATCGACGACATCGATTTGTTCGAGATCAACGAGGCCTTTGCGGTGGTTGCGGAGAAATATATCCGCGACCTCAAGCTCGACCGCGCCAGGGTCAACGTCAATGGCGGCTCGATCGCGCTCGGCCATCCCATCGGCGCCACCGGCTCGATCCTGATCGGCACCGTGCTGGACGAGCTCGAACGGCGCGACCTCAAGCGCGGCCTCGTCACCATGTGCGCCGCCGGCGGCATGGCCCCCGCCATCATCATCGAGCGCGTCTAGCCTTGTTTTCCCGGGTGAATCGCGACCGGCCTCCCATAAAGAGGCCGGTCGTCGCTTGTCGAAAGCATGGAATCAGCTTTAGCAAGGCGGCGTGCGGGCCTTTGAAACAAGGCAAAAACCCGCTGCCGAGGCCTCCTCCGCTCCGGAAGTGGCTAAAAAGCAGGGTTTTTTGCCACAGGGGGGCAAAAAAGCCCGTATTTTCGCGATAAAACTGTGCAGAAGGCTATAGGCCTTCAACGGTTGGTCTAATATGCAACCGGCAACGAATCAGAGGAGACACGATGCCAACCCAACTTTCCAAATCGCAGCTGATCGAAAAGATTGCGACCGCCACCGAGCTTTCCAAGCGCGACGTCAAGAACGTCATGGAGACGCTGACCGACGTCGGCCACAAGGAGCTCAAGAAGAACGGCCTTTTCCTGGTGCCGGGTTTCGCCAAGTTCGTGGTCATCAAGAAGCCCGCGACCAAGGCGCGCAAGGGCACCAACCCGTTCACGGGTGAAGAGATGATGTTCAAGGCCAAGCCGGCCCGGAAGATCGTCCGCGCCCGCCCGGTCAAGGCCGCCAAGGACGCCGTGGCCTAAGAACGCAAAGGCCCCCTCAAACGAGGGGGCCTTTTGTTTAGGGGGCGGCCGCGAGGGCTGAAGCAGAGGGATCAGCCCTTGCGGCGCTTCACCCGCACCGGAACCGGCTGAAGCCGCGGCTGCGGTACACCGGGCAGCGCGTCCCGAAGCCGATCGATGGCGCGATCGAGCAATTGGCGCAGGCGCTGCGCCGTCCGGGACCTTTTCGCTCTTCCCACTCGTTCGTTCATCTGATCTCACTCCGCCGCCTCGACCTTGGCTCCGGCCGGCTCGAGCGCCGCGGCGATGGCCTCGTCCACGCGCTCCAGCCAGATGAATTCGAGGTTGTCCCGCGCGCTCTTCGGGATGTCGTCGTAGTCCCGCTTGTTGCGCGCCGGCAGCATCACCCGCTTCAGCCCCGCGGCCGCGGCCGCGACCACCTTCTCCTTGATGCCGCCGACCGGGAGCACCAGGCCGCGCAGCGAGATCTCGCCGGTCATCGCGGTGTCGCTGCGCACCGTGCGGCTCGTGAGCAGCGAGGTCAGCGCCGTGAACATCGCGACCCCCGCGCTCGGTCCGTCCTTCGGGGTTGCGCCCGCCGGAACGTGAACGTGGATGTCGCTCTTCTCGAACAGCGCCGGGTCGATGCCGAGCTGGGTCGCGCGGCTCTTCACCAGCGTGAGCGCCGCCTGCACGCTTTCGCGCATGACGTCGCCGAGCTGACCGGTCAGGATCAGCCCGCCCCGGCCGGGGACGCGCGTTGCCTCGATGAACAGGATGTCGCCGCCGACCGGCGTCCAGGCAAGGCCAGTGGCCACGCCAGGAATGCTGGTGCGCAGTGCGATCTCGCCCTCGAAGCGCGGCTGACCGAGCACGGTGCTGATGTCCTTCGGGCTGATGACGACTTTCGTGGCCGTACCCTCCGCAACCTGCACCGCGGCGTAGCGGAACACCTTGCCGATCTCCCGCTCCAGATTGCGCACGCCGGCCTCGCGGGTATAGCCCTTGACGATCAGCTTCAGCGCCTCCGGCTCGATCTCGGCCTGCTCCGCCGTCAGCCCGTTGGCCTCGAGCTGCCGCCGCACCAGATAGCGGCGCGCGATCTCGAGCTTCTCCTCTTCGGTGTAGCCGGCGAGGCTGATCAGCTCCATGCGATCCAGCAGCGGACCCGGGATCTGGTCCAGCATGTTGGCGGTCGCGATGAAGACCACGCGCGACAGGTCGAAGGGCACGCCGAGATAGTTGTCCCGGAACGTCCCGTTCTGCTCGGGGTCGAGCACCTCCAGCATCGCGGCAGAGGGATCGCCCTGCACACCGCGGCCCATCTTGTCGATCTCGTCCAGCATCATCACGCAGTTCCGGCTGCCTGCCTTCTTGATGCCCTGGATGATGTTGCCGGGCAGCGCGCCGATATAGGTGCGCCGGTGACCGCGGATCTCGGCCTCGTCATGCACGCCGCCCAAGCTGACGCGTACGAAGGGGCGATCCATCGCGCGCGCGATGGACTGGCCGAGCGAGGTCTTGCCGACGCCGGGCGGGCCGACGAAGCACAGGATCGGCGCCTTGCCCTGCGGCGCGAGCTTGCGCACGGCGAGATATTCGATGATCCGGCTCTTGATCTTCTCGAGGCCAAAGTGATCGGCATCGAGGATGCGTCGCGCCTCCTTGATGTCGATCGGCTTCTCCTCGGGCAGCGCCCAGGGCAGTTCGATCAGCCAGTCGAGATAGGTACGGACCATGCCGGATTCGCCGGCGGCCTCCGGCATGCGCTCGTAGCGGCGCAGCTCCTTCTTGGCGTGCGCCTCCGCCTCCGGCGGCATGCCGGCCTTGGCGATCGCAGCCGTCAGCTCGGCGACCTCGGCCGCCTTGCCGTCGCCTTCGCCGAGCTGGCGCTGGATGGTCGCCATCTGCTCGCGCAGAATCGCCTCGCGCTGCCGCTCGTCGAAAGCGGCGCGGGTCTTCTGCCCGATCTCGTTGGAGATGCGCAGCACCTCCAGCCGCTCGGCGAGCTGCTTCGACACCTTCTCCACACGCAGGGCGAGGTCGATGGTCTCCAGCACCTCCTGCTTGTCCTGCGGCTTGATGTCCATGAAGGAGGTCGCCAGATCGGCCAGCGCGCCGGGCGCGGTAGTGGTCTGGAACATCGTGACCAGCTCCTGCGGCGCCTGCGGCAACAGCTCGATCGCCTCGATCGCCTGGCGCTGCAGGTTCAGCGAACGGGCCTCGATCTCGGCCGAGGTCGTCGCCGGCTCTGGAATCTGCTGAAACCGTGCAGCCAGAAATGGCTTGTCCGGCAGGAAGTCGAGAATGCGGGCGCGCTGCACGCCCTGGCAGACGACATGATGCGTCCCGTCAGGCGCGGTGATGTAGCGCACGATGTTGGCGATGGTCGCGACCCGGTAGAGATCGTCCGGGCCGGGATCGTCGATCTCGGGATTGCGTTGCAGGAGGATACCGATCGGCCGCTGCTCGCGCAGCGCCTGCTGCGCGGCCGCGATCGACTTCGGACGGCCGACCGCGATCGGCGCGATCGCGCCGGGAAACAGCACCATCTCGCGGACGGGGATGATGATCAGCGCATCGTCCGGGATGCTGACGGATTCAGTGTTTGGCGTATTGTTCATCTGTTCGGGGGCCATGATCGACCTCAGGATTTGGCGAGGCGCAGTGCGACGCAGCCGTCCATCACGAAGCGGCTGATGGCATAGCGGCCGAGGGGAAGCGCGATGCGGCGCTCGAAAC
Organism: Bradyrhizobium neotropicale; assembly: GCF_001641695.1. Taxonomy (GTDB): domain Bacteria; phylum Pseudomonadota; class Alphaproteobacteria; order Rhizobiales; family Xanthobacteraceae; genus Bradyrhizobium; species Bradyrhizobium neotropicale. The sequence continues at coordinate 66,083 of NZ_LSEF01000033.1, read as the reverse complement.
GTCCCTGCGGCAGTTCGAGCCGGTGGATGCGGGCGTTGCGCAGTTCGGCCGGCAACGTGCGCTGGCCGGAGATGACGAGCACGCCGTCATGGATCACCGTCTCCACATTGTCGGGATTGACGCCGGGGAGCGCGACCAGGATCAAGAGCTCATGCTCGGTCTCGAGCACGTCGATCGGCGGCTCCCAGCAGGCTTCCTGACGGCCGAACTGCTGACGCAGCCGCTCGGCGCGGGTCAGCGAGTCCAGGGCTTCGGAGAGCATCCAGTCGAGGGGATTTTTCGGTTGCATGGGCAAGGCTCTGAGGAAGGCGCTGCGATTGGAAGAACCGCATATGGGGATGGTTCCCGGGAAGTCCAGCATTGCGCGTTCAGAGTATGCCCGGTCTGCGCGATCTGAACCAGACCGCAAGTCCCCTTCAGTCAGACTGACGGCGCCGCGGATGTGGTCCGCAGCGCCGTCGGGAGCAATTGGGCCGGCGCGGTATCAAGCCGCAGCGCGGTAGTGGCCTTCCGCTTCGAGATTGATCACGGAAGTGGCGAGCTCGGTCAACGCGCGATCGGTCGATTCTTCCTCGTCCAGCGTCGCCTGGAGCAACGTTGCGGCCTCCTGCATGCCGAGTTCCTCGGCCCAGGTGCGCAGCGTGCCGTAGCGGGAGATCTCGTAGTGCTCGACCGCCTGGGCCGCAGCGAGCAGGCCAGCATCGAGGGCAGGGGCGTTCTTGAACTCCCTCATGATCTCGGCGCCCTCGTCCGTGATGCCGTTGATCGCCTCGCAAGGCTTGCCGCGCGCCGGCTTGCCAAGCATCTTGAAGATCTGGTCGAGCCGTTTGACCTGGCCCTGGGTCTCGCGCAGATGCTTGTTGAAGGCGGCCGCAAGGTCCTTCGAGTGCGCGGCCTTGGACATCTTGGGCAGGGTCTTGATGATCTTGTTCTCGGCGAAATAGATGTCCCTCAGCGTCTCCAGGAACAAATCGTTCAGCGTCTTCGGCGCCCGGCGCGTGCGCCGCGCCGCAGTCTTCCTGGTTGCGCGTTTCTTGGTTGTTCGCTTCGTGGTTCGTCTAGCCATATATCCTCCTCTTGAGGTGACACGGGAAGGCATGCCCTTCCTCAATCCTCGGGCGATCAAGAGTCTGCGAGAGCAAATGTTCCTCGCAGAGGTCGCGGCGAGCCGTTATGGATTGCAGCTCAAGCCACCGCTTGCGTGAGACGCATTCTCCCATGCTCGACTTTGCCCTGTCCGCCTTCGTGACGTTGCTGCTGGTGGTCGACCCCGTCGGCCTTGCACCGGCCTTCCTCGCTGCGACCGGGGGCATGCCCGACAAAATCAAGCGGACGATCGCGCTGCGTGCACCGTTGATCGCGGCATCAATCCTGGTTGTGATCGCGCTGGTCGGAAATTGGCTGTTGCGCCAGCTCGGGATCGGCATCCCGGCGTTCCAGATCGCAGGCGGGCTGCTCTTGTTTGGCGTCTCCTATCAGATGATCTTCGGCGACCGGCCGCATCGCGAGGCGCGCGAGGCCGACAAGGCGCTGTCCGAGCATGCCTCCGATGTCGCTGTATTTCCGCTCGCCATCCCCATGATGGCCGGCCCAGGGGCGATCGCCACTACTCTGCTGCTGGCGGGCAATGCCGGCTATGGCGTCAAGCTCGCGCTCATCATCGCGGTTGTGATCTCGGTCTGCCTGCTCTGCATGCTGTGCTTTGCCTCCGCGTCGCTGATCGCGCGGACGCTCGGGCGCACCGGCAATGCGGTGCTGTCGCGCGTGCTCGGCATGCTGCTTGCCGCCTATTCGGTGCAGTTCGTCATCAACGGCATCGCCGCCGTCCGCGCGGGGCTGCCCTGATCCTAAGCCGATTCAATAATGCATTGATTTTACTGTCTATTTTAAGCTGCGGCAGGGCCGCAAGCATGACAATGCGCGGCGAGGTCCGCTTTCTCTTGCACTGTCTTATTGCTTTGACGTACTTCCCCTCTAGCAAGCTTCCATCGCCGGAATTCGAGATGTCGATGACAGGAAACGAGCTCGACAAGAGACAGGCCATCATCGACGCCTGCCGCCGCATGAATGCGCTCGGCATCAACCAGGGCACCTCGGGCAATATCAGCCTGCGGCACAATGACGGCCTCCTGATCACGCCGACCAGCGTGCCCTACGATGCCATGACACCGGACCAGATCGTCGTCATGGCCATGGACGGCTCCCATGCCGCCAGCCAGAAGCCGTCGAGCGAATGGCGCTTCCATCGTGACATTCTGAAGTCGCGCGACGACGTCAACGCCGTCGTCCACGCCCATCCGACCTATTCGACCATTTTGGCGATCATGGGCATGGACATTCCGCCCGTGCACTACATGATCGCGGCCGCAGGCGGCGACAGCATCCGCTGCGCGCCCTATGCCACCTTCGGCACGGCGGAACTGTCCGAGCATGCGGTCCGAGCGCTGGAGGGCCGGCTCGCCTGCCTGCTCGACCATCACGGCCTGATCGCGATCGGCAAGACCCTGGACAAGGCGATGTGGCTCGCAGTCGAGGTCGAGACGCTGGCGCGGCAGTATCATGGCTGCCTCCAGATAGGGAAACCGCCGCTGCTCACCAGCGCCGAGATCGAACGGGTCCGCCAGCGTATGGCCGGCTACGGCATGTCCGAAGGCTAGGGCGGGGCAGGCGGTGTTCGCGCGGATCAGGCATATCGTCGATCGCAAGGGTTCGAACCGGGTCATGGTTCGCCTGCGCGCGCTGCTGCGCAGCAACGAGTTCTACCTGATCCCGCTCGCGCTCGTGATCGGCACGCTTGCCGGCGCGGTGGTGACGCTGATGGCCGAGATCGCGCAGATCGCCCATGTCCTGATCTATGGCATTCCCGTCGACGTCCGCCTGTCCGCCCATGCGCGCGTCAGCCCCTGGGCGGCGCTGCTCGCGCCCGCGCTCGGCGGGCTCGCGCTCGGCATCATGGAATGGTCGCGGCGGCGGATGAAGATATCGAACGCGGTCGACCCGATCGAGGCCAATGCGCTGCGCGGCGGTAATCTCTCGATGCGCGACAGCGTGGTGGTGTCGAGCCAGACGCTGATCTCCAACGGCTGCGGCGCATCCGTCGGTCTCGAGGCCGGCTATACCCAGATCGGCTCGGGCATCGCCTCGCTGCTCGGCAAGTTCTTCAATCTCCGCCGCAACGATTTGCGTCTGATCGTCGGCTGCGGCGCCGCAGCGGCGATTGCGGCGGCGTTCGGCGCGCCGATCACTGGCGCCTTCTACGCCTGCGAGCTGATCGTCGGCGTCTATTCGGTCGGCAGCGCCGCGCCGATCCTGGCGGCCTCGCTCGCCGGTGCACTGACCGCACAGTGGCTCGGCGGCGCCCCGTACTCGATCGAGATACCGAAGGTCTCTTCGGTCGGCATCGAGCAATATCTGGCGCTGATCGGGCTCGCGCTCGTCACCAGCGGCGTCGGCATCGCCGTCATGCGCTCGTCCTCGACGTTCGAGCGCCTGTTCGCCTGGCTGCCGGTCTGGTTGCGCCCGGTGATCGGCGGCCTCATCGTCGGCTCTTTTGCGATCGTCACTCCGCAGGTGCTCGCTGCCGGCCACGGCGCCATGGTGCTCGATCTCTTTCACGACATGACGATCGGCCTGATCGCGATCATCATTGCCTTGAAGCTGATGGCCTGTCTGATCTCGCTCGCCTCCGGCTTTCGCGGCGGCCTGTTCTTCGCCTCGCTGTTCGTCGGCAGCCTGATCGGAAAGTTCTTCGCCGCGCTGCTGCTGCTCATCAGCCCGGACTTCGCGATCGACCCGCTGGTGGCGATGCTGACGGGCATGGCGACGCTTGGCGTCGCCATCGTCGGCGGCCCGCTGACGATGTCGTTTCTCGTGCTCGAGATGACGCGCAATGTTGACGTCACCGCTGTCGTGCTGGCGGGCTGCATCGTCACCTCGATCTGCGTCCGCTTCATGTTCGGCCATTCCTTCTCGACCTGGCGCCTGCACCTGCGCGGCGAGACCATCCGCAGCGCCAACGATGTCGGCTGGCTGCGCAACCTCACCGTCGAGCGGCTGATGCGCTCCGACGTCGGCAAGGTGCCGGCGACCACGACGATTGCCGCGACGCGGCGCGAGTTCGCGCTGGGGTCGCGCCCCGGCATCGTCGTCGTCAACAATGCTGACGAATATGTCGGCCTCGTCATGCTGCCCGACCTGTTTTCCAGCGATCTCGATACCATCGCCGACGACATCCAGGTGGTCGAGCTCGCCCGCTACATCGACATCGTGCTGATCCCGGAAATGAACGTGAAGTCGGCGATGGCGGTGTTCGACGAAGCCGAGGCCGAGATGCTGGCGGTGGTCGATTCCACCGACAGCCGCAAGGTGGTGGGCTTCCTGTCCGAGACCTTCGCCCGCCGCCGCTATGTCGAGGAGATCGACAAAGCCACGCGCGGCGTGCTGGGGGCGCTGTCGTAAGCCTCTGCGGCCTCGAGGGTCGAGATAGGTATCGGAGGAGGGGGCTGCGGAACTCGTCGTCGCCCTGCCTCCTAATTTCCATGATGGGGTCTTGCTTTGGACAAATCGCGTGAGCGATCATCAGCCAGAGCAAATGCGACGGACGCCTTCGGGCGACATTGGGCTGGGGGGAGGGAAGCGCCAATGAACTCCGTAACAACACCGATCGAGCCGCGTTATGCGCTGTCCGCACGCATGGACGAAGAGCTCTCGCACACCTTCGAGAAAATCAAGAGCGTCGATGAACAGATCGCGCGCGCCAGCGAGCAGCTTTCCAGGCTCGAGCGCGATGACGCACGCAGCCGGTCGCCGCGTGGCCGGCCGGCGCTGCGCGGCATCGCCGGCCTGGTGCTGGCAGCGGGGATTGGCACCGCTGCCTTGGTCTCGCAATCATCCTACGGTGATACGGTCAGGCAGATGATCGCCGGTTGGGCACCGCTGCGCGCTGCGACGTCGTCCCAGTCGCAAGAGCCAGCCCCCGTCGCTCAGCCGAGCCCAACTGTTCAGCTCGCCGAGGCGCCGCCGGCATCGCCGCAACCTGCAGCGGCCGCTGAAGCCATACCGGAAGCGGTCGCGTCAACCGGGAGCGCGCTGCCCCCGGAGCTGACGGAATTGCTGCAGAAGCTGGCGAGCGATGTCGCAAACGTGCAGCAAGGCATCGACGAGCTCAAGGCGAGCCAGGCGCAATTGAAAGCGAACCAGGAGCAGATGTCGCTCGACAGCGTCAGGCTTGCCGGCGAGTTGAAGGCAGGCCAGGAACAAATGGCACGGCTTGTCGCCAAGACGCCGGACAACAAGACGCCCGAGGTCGCCGGGAAAACGCCCGACCGGCCGAATGCGGGGCAGAAGACGAGCGCAGCGCCCGTGCCTGCGCCACGCCCGGCTGCAGCCACGACGCGCAAGCCGGCGCCGGCAACGCCGTCACCGCATGCCACGGTGCGGCAGCCGGCTCCGCTGCAGCTGCGATCCGCACAACAATAGGCGCGATCGATAGCGGCGCGCTGTTGTAGCGACGTCCGGCCGGACATCCATCGCGATGGCGATAGGCCGCACGCGCGGCGGACTTGCCAGATTCTCTGCAACCTCTAGGCTAGTGGCTCCGCCGGGCCATGTCCCTGGCCGGCCCCGCTGACGAGGGATGCGCGATGTCCGAGACGCTGCGCCTGTTGATCGCCTTGCTCGACCTCGGGCCCGGGTTGAAGGATCTGCTTGGCGACAAATGGCCGGCCTACAGCGACGAGTTGCTGGAACTCGCCGGACGAGCCGGCCGCGGCGACGACCCGGTCGAGCTTCGTCGCACGCTCGATGCGCTGGTCCAACGGCTGCTCGCGGAGGCGCCGGCTGCAGAGCTCGTCGAGCGCGCGGTGCGGCCACCGGCACCCACATTCGGTCCCGAAATCATAATCCGCCGCGGCCGCGTCCCGCCGACCGGCCCCACGCAGATCGTCCGGCCGAGCACCGACGACGTCACCGGCATCGTCAAGATTCCCGTCTTCTATGGCACCGATCGCGCGCGCGGCGACGACACGCCGGCGAACTACTATACGGGCCGCCGCGCAGGGCCGGCCTTCGGGATCGCAGAGGTCAGCGTGCCGACGCGCGGCCGCAACGTCGGTGAGCTGACCGGGCCGAGCTGGTGGCGTCTCGAATTCTCGCAAGATCCCGAGAAGCATGTGATCCTGATGGCGGTCGAAATGCTCGGCCGGGATGTGTTCACCGCCAGCTTGGCGGACTCGCTCGCTGCGGCCGACCAGCGCGACGTTCTCATCTTCGTGCACGGCTACAACGTGTCGTTCGAGGATGCGGCGCGGCGTGCCGCGCAGATTTCCGTCGATCTGAAATTCGCCGGCAGGACCCTTCTGTATAGCTGGGCGTCGGCGGCGGACCCGAAGCAGTACACGGTGGACGAAGACACGATCGAATGGTCGCGCGAGCATTTCGAGGCGTTTTTCCGGCTTGCGCTGACCGAGATCGGCGCCCGCGAGGTTCACGTCATCGCCCACAGCATGGGCAACCGCGCGCTCATCAACACGCTCGAGCGCGTCAGGTCCTGGCAATTGCCGCCCGGCGCCGCGACGCTGTGCCAGGTCATCTTTGCTGCGCCCGACATCGGCCGCGACCGCTTCGTCCAGCTCGCCGAGAAGTTCAAGGGCTGCGCGCGCCGCTGCACGCTCTATGCGTCGTCAAGCGACGTCGCGCTGATGGCCTCGAGACTGGTGCACGGCTATCCGCGGGCGGGCGAAGCCGGCCCGGCGCTGCTGGTCGTCGACGGCGTCGATACGATCGACGCCTCGCTGGTCGATACCAGCCTCGTCGGGCTGCGCCATTCCTATTTCGGCAGCAAGCGCTCGATCCTCAACGACATGTTCGGCCTGATCGTGCAGCAGCTCACGCCGGATCAGCGCTTCGATCTTCAGGCCACGGGCGACGCGCTCCGAAAATACTGGAACTACCGGGCCTAGACGTTGCCCCCTCATTCCAGAGGTCGCGGACGGTGTCGCGACGGCGCGAAGTGTCGAGCAATCATGGAAGCAGGACGGCGGCTTTGCGCCGCCGTCCGTGCCGGCTATTGGCCTGGTTGAGGTGAAGGCACGACGAGGCATGCCACGATCCGGCGGACCATTGGCAGGACCACGAGCAACGTCGGAAAGGCGACGAGCCACGACAGCGCCCAGCCAGGTGGCCAGGAAGGCAGGCGTCGGCCCGAGGCTCCTCAGTGTCGAAATGATCGACACCACGGCCGTCATAAGGATGGAAAGCACAAATGGCATGACGATCGGCGCATAGCGCGTCGGCAGTTTGCGAACCGCAATCATCTGTTTCTCTTGAAGAAAAGGACGCGTCGGTCACGTTGAACCCTTAGAATTGCATCGATCCCGACGGCGTCGGTTGATGCGTTGGTTCACGTGAAACGCTTACGGCGACCGAAAAACGGCGCGGCTGTTCATTATCCGCTCAGGTTGAATCGATCAAGCTGGACTTGGTTGTTCGGTTTACAATCGTTCAAGGCGTGGCAGATTGCCGCGATCAAGAAACCATCTCAATGGTTTGCGCGTTGCGTGTCGTTTTCCTATCTCTGCTTTGGGTGAGAACAGAGGACCCTCAGATGCGCGATGGACCCATGAATTTCAGAGTTGGCCACAACACCGTCCTGGCCGCGTTCGCAAGCCTCGCCCTGGTTGCGGCCTCCGCATCGCCCTCGACGGCGACCTCGCCACGTAAAGCGGTTGCTGCGAGCTCGAATGCATCCGCGGCGACCGACTTCAGCGCCGCCCGTCGCCACCGCTATTATCGTCGGGGTCCAAGTGCGGCGGGTCTCGCTTTCATGGGCGCGGCGACCGGCATTATCGCGGGGGCGATCGCGGAGAGCCAGCGCCGCGAATACTACGAAGACAATTATTACTACGGCGGCCCGCGGCACTACTATGGTCCCGGCTACGGCTACTATGGCGGTCCGGGCTACTATGGCGGTCCGGGCTATTATCAGCCCTACTGACCGTTGCGCCATCAAACAGGGCAGTGCCTGCGTAGCCGATGCCGGCTCGCAATGGCAACGTTGGGGCAGTTGCGCTTCATGTGCAGCCAATGTCGTCCCGGCTTTCGCCAGGGCGACATCCGAGAGTCCGGCGGGATGCCTCACTACGGCCAAAGCATCGCGCCTCTCGCATCACCACCCCGCGGGCGCCGACATTGCGCCGTTGGCGTAGCGCGACCAGTCGGGCTCGGTCGGTTGTGACGGCCACAGCGCGGCGTTGGAGTCACGTATCGACTGGGTGACGGGGGCGGGTTTCGCCTTGCGGGTGTGATGGCGGCCGCTTGCCGCGGCCGCGTGGATTGTGATTGCGGCGATCAGCGTGGCGCCGAGGATGGTCAAGGTCATTCGCATTGTCGTTTCTCCCGTGATGACACGTTGGTTGCGAGCGGACTGTCTCGCGTGCGTCCTCGCGGCTGAGATGGCGATGTGCGCTGCGGACTATGACGGCAGGCGCCATCACGATGGAGCGAGCAAATCTTTTGGTCGCGGCTAAATATTCGGCAATTGCGCCCGCGCCGCCGATGGACTTGACCCGCGCAATCCGGTTGAATGGGACGATCCGAGGTTTCGAGCGACAATGATATCGAGATATCTGCTGGTCCTGTTGTTGATGGCGTCGCCGGCCGTGGCGCAAGTCAAGTTGACGCCGAAGAATACGGCGGCGCGACCCGACCCCTGCGCCCCGATCGGACGTACCGCAGACGGCAAGCTGGTCTACGCCATGACATGCGAGCACCTTCCGGCGCCGCCTCCACAGGCGGAGCTGAAAGAGGCGCCGCCGCCGGTTGCCGAGCCGGAGCCGGAAGTGCGGCGAAGCGGGATTTTCGGCTGGTCCTACGACCGCAGGTGACGGGGCCGCGGCACTTGCGCGCGCCGGTCCGGAATGCTCTTTGCTTGAAAGTTCCCTTGGAGGGCCAAAGCCCTCCGACCCAGAGAGATGAGATGAGCAAACTCGTTATCCGCGCCGGCGATTTCACCTTCGATGCCCGCTTCGAGGAGCAGCTTGCGCCCAAGACCGTCGCCGCGTTCCGCAAGGCCATGCCGTTCGAGAGCCACATCATCCATGTGCGCTGGAGCGGCGAGGGCGTGTGGATGCCGCTCGGCGATCTCGACTTCGGCGTCGGCTACGAGAACCACACCAGCTATCCCGCGCCCGGCCACATCATCCTCTATCCCGGCGGCATCAGCGAGACCGAGATCCTGCTCGCCTATGGCGGCGTGCACTTCGCGAGCAAGATGGGCCAGCTCGCCGGCAACCATTTCATCACCCTGACCTCGGGCCTGGAAAATCTCGCCACTCTCGGCAAGAGCGTGCTGTGGAAGGGCGCCCTCCCGATCCGCTTCGAGGAAGTCTGAGTTGCAGGAGCCACCCTACCCGCGCGATCTTCGCGGCTACGGCCGCAACCCGCCGCATCCGCAATGGCCGGGCAATGCGCGGGTGGTGGTGCAGTTCGTCGTCAATTTCGAGGAAGGCGGCGAGAACAACATCCTGCACGGCGACCGCGCTTCGGAAGCGTTCCTGTCCGACGTGCTCGGCGCGCAGCCCTGGCCGGGCCAGCGCCACGCCAATATCGAATCGATGTTCGAATATGGCTCNCTTCTGGCGGCTGTGGCGGATGTTCGGTGAACGGAAGTGGCCGACGACCGTGTTCGGCGTCGCCACCGCGCTGAAGCGCAATCCGGAAATCGTCGCGGCGATGAAAGAGGCGGGCTGGGACATTGCGAGCCACAGCCTCAAATGGATCGAGCACAAGGACATGACCGAGGCGCAGGAGCGCGCCGAGATCGCGGAGGCGATCCGTGTTCACACCGAAGCCACCGGCTCGCGGCCGCTCGGCTGGTACACCGGGCGCTCCTCGATCAACACCAACCGCCTGTTGATGGAGGAGGGCGGCTTCCTCTATCTCTGCGACTCCTATGCCGACGATCTGCCCTACTGGGTCAAGGGGCCGAACGGCAAGCAGCTCGTCATTCCCTACACGCTCGATGCCAACGATATGCGCTTCATCAACCCGCAAGGCTTTGCGGAAGGTGAGCAGTTCTTCACTTACCTGAAGGATGCCTTCGACGTGCTCTATGTCGAAGGCGAGACCGCGCCGAAGATGATGTCGGTGGGGCTGCACTGCCGGCTCGCCGGCCGGCCCGGCCGCGCCGCGGGCCTGATCCGTTTCCTCGACTATATCGGCAAGCACGATCGCGTCTGGGTGCCGACGCGATTGCAGATCGCGCAGCATTGGCACGACAAGCACGCGCATCTCGCCGAAGGCGCGTTCGAGATCGGCTGAGGAAGCAATGTCGCAGGTCGCCCTGTCCGATCTCAATGCCGCGAGCCAGGCCGAGTTCGTGGCCGCGCTCGCCAATGTCGTCGAATATTCGCCGTGGATTGCCGAGCAAGTGGCCGCGCGTCGTCCATTCGCCGGCATCAATCAATTGTTCGATGCGATCAAGGCGGCGATCCAGAGTGCTTTGCCCGACCTGCAGCTGGCGCTGATCCGCGCGCATCCCGACCTCGCGGACAAGACGCAGCGTGCGGCGGGGCTCACCGCCGAGTCGAACGCCGAGCAGAACAGCGCCGGTCTTGACCGGCTGTCAGAGGCGGAATACGCGGCGTTCGAGCGCGTCAACAAAGCTTATTGCGACAAATTCGGCTTTCCCTATATCGTCTGCGTGCGCCGTCACAGCAAGGATTCCATCCTGCGCGATTTCGAGACGCGGCTTTCCAACATTGCCAAGACCGAGACGCGGCGTGCGATCGAGGAGATCTGCCGCATCGCCGCGCTGCGGCTCGATCAGCTCGTCGCCGCCGATGACAAGCTCAAAGTGCATGGCCGGCTCTCGACCCATGTGCTCGACAATCACAGCGGCAAGCCCGCATCTGGCATCGCGGTCGAGCTGGTCGAGCTCGCGAGCCTCGGCGAAAGCCGCGTGATCACGCGTGCCGTCACCAACCATGACGGGCGTACCGATGCTCCCCTGATCAGCGGCCGCCCCCTGCCGATCGGTCGCTACGAGCTGCGCTTCAGCGTCGGCAAATATTACGCCGAGCGCAACGTGCCGATGTCCGATCCGCCGTTCCTCGACGAGATCCCGCTGCGCTTTGCGATTAGCGAGCCCGAAGGCCACTATCACGTGCCGCTAATGGTCACGCCCTGGAGCTACGCAACCTATCGCGGAAGCTAGGATCCGAACTTCTCGTGCAGCGCCGGGAACAGCCGGTCAGGCTTGAACGGCGTCGACGTGAAGCGGATGCCCGTCGCATCGGCGATCGCGTTGCCGAGCGCTGCGGCGACGGGGTTGTATGGGCTCTCGCTCATCGACTTCGCTCCCATCGGACCGACCGTGTCGGACGTGTCGGCGAAGAACACCTCGGTGCGCGGGACGTCGGCGAAGGAGGGCAGGTGGTAGTCGCGGAATCTTGGGTTGGCGACGCGGCCGTCCGCATCGATCACCATCTCCTCAAAGAGTGCCGCGCCGAGCGCCTGCGCCACGCCGCCCTCGACCTGGCCGCGGCACTGCATGGGATTGGCGACGCGGCCGGCATCTGCCGCCTGCACGCTCCGTAGAATCCTGAGCTCGCCGGTGCCCTTGTTCACGGCCACGCGAAAGCCCTGCACGTTGAAGGCGACCGAGCGCGGCGTGCCCCCGGAATTGCCGCTGGCCGCGAGCGGCCGGCCACGCTCGCGCGCAATCGCTGCCAGCTCGGTGAATGGCATCCGCCGGACGCCGCTGACGATAGCCTCGTCCTCGAGTACGCAAGCCCCGGCGTCGCATAACCAGGCCTCGGCAGCGGCTGCGGTCAACTCGGTCGCAAGCTGCATGGTCGCGGCGTGCGTTGCCTTGCCGGCGACGAAGACGCCGGCGCTGCCATAGGCGCCGGTATCGTGTCCGCCATGAGCGGTGTCGGACTGGCGCAAGCGGATTCTGTCGACCGTGGTCGCGAGCACCGTGGCTGCGATCTGACGGTGCACGGTGCTGGTGCCGTTGCCGAACTCGGCGGTGCCGACGGTGAGATCGAAGCTGCCGTCGTCGTTGAGCGCGATCGCGGCGTCCGCGACGTGGCCGGCCGGCGGCACCGTGTCGATCATGGTCAGCGCGATGCCTTCCCCGATCAGCCACTCCGGCGAGAGGTCGGGCTTTGGCGTATCCGCTCTCATCGCGCGCTCGACGAGGTCGAGGCACTGGTCGAGCCCGTAGGAGCCATAGAGCACGTCGTGGTATTCGGACGGCGGCGGCGACAGCATGGGATCGCCGGGCTTGACGATATTGCGACGGCGCATCTCGTAAGGGCTGATGCCGAGCTGTCGTGCGAGCTCGTCGATCGCGGCTTCCATGGCAATCAGCGACTGCGGCAGGCCGTAGCCGCGAAACGCGCCCGCCGGTACCGTATTGGTGTAGACCGCGACCGCATCGACCTTCTTGTTCGGGCAGTTGTAGACGCCAAAACTTTCCGCCACCGCGTGGAACAGCACGGGGCCGGCGTGATTGCCGTAGGCGCCGGTGTTGGAGAGCACGTTGAGCTGCAACGCGGTCAGCTTGCCATTTGCGTCGGCGCCGGCCTTGACGTGAATCCGCATCGGGTGCCGCGTCGACGTGGCGATGAACTGCTCCTCGCGGGTGAACTCGAGCTTCACCGGTCGCCCAGTCTTCAGCGCGGCGAGCGCCAGAATGTCCTCGACGAACATCTCCTGTTTGCCGCCAAAGCCACCGCCGACGCGTTCGCAGAACACGCGGACCTTGTCGGCGGGAAGACCGAAAATATCCGCCAGCGTGCGCCGGGTCAGGAACGGCACCTGCGTCGAGGAGCGAATGTTGAGCACGCCGGTTTCGTCTAGCCAGGCGAGGCCGCCATGGGTCTCCAGCGCCGCATGCTGCACGCGTTGTGTCGTGAATGTGCCTTCATAGATGACGGCGGAGGCTGCCAGCGCGGCAGCAACATCGCCGAACTCGGCGTGCCGTTCGGCAACGATGTTGCGCTGTGCGTCGGCGACGCGATTTGCGGTGGTCCGGTCGGGATGGATGATCGGCGCCCCGGGGGCGGTCGCCTGCTCCGGATCGATCACAGCGGGCACGATGTCGTAGGTGACCTTCAGCCGACGGCAGGCCTCTTCGGCGGCGGCATCGCTTTCGGCGATAACGGCGGCGACCTTCTGCCCGATGAAGCGGACGGTGTCGTCGAGGACGCGCGTGTCATCCGGATCCATCCAGTCCTTCTCATGCCGCGCGGTCGAGAACAGTGCGGGCGGGGCATCCTCATGCGTCAGCACCGCATGCACGCCGGGAACAGCCAGCGCGGCCGATGCGTCGATCGCGACGATTTTGGCGTGCGCGTGTGGCGAGCGGAGCAGCTTGATGTGCAAGAGGCCTTCGGTGGCGATGTCGAAGGTGTAGCGCGCCTTGCCGCGTACGACGTCCGGGCCGGCGGGCGCCGGCAGGCTGCGGCCGAATGCGACGCCGGCCTCGACCATGTCATCGACGTTGCTCGTGCCGTCAAGCGCGTCCTCGATCGAGCGATAGCCGGTACAGCGGCAGATGTTGCCCTTCAGCGCGGCGCCGAGATCGGTGCGCTGGGCCTGATTCAGTGTGGCGCAGGTGAGAATCATTCCGGCGGTGCAGAAGCCGCATTGGAAGCCCTGCGCATCAAGGAACGCCCGCTGCATCGGATGCGCGCCATGGTCGCCGCCAAGTCCTTCGATCGTGGTGATCGCGCGGCCCCCGGCGCGGAAGGCCGGGATCAGGCAGCTATGCACCGGCTCGCCGTCGAGCAGCACGGTGCACGCGCCACAATCACCGGCGTCGCAGCCCTTCTTCACGCCGAACTGGCCGAGCTCGTGCAGGAAGGTGCGCAGGCACTGGCCGGCGCGCGGCGTCTGCGAAAACGACTTGCCGTTGACCTCGTAACTCATGGCCGCGCCATATCGAGCAGTTCACCGCGGATCTCCTCGGCGAGCCGCAGCGTCATGTGCTTGCGCCAGAACGGATTGCCGTGGACGTCGGTGTGGTAGAGGTCATCAGCGATGTGCTCTGCAATCGCGTCGCGAAGCGCGCTCGCATCGGGCGGCTTCGGAAAGGAGATCCGGATCGGGCGCACCGTCGATGCGGTCACCGTCAGCGCCAGCACGCCGGCGGGATCGAGGCTGCCGATCAGAAGCGCCGCCGAACGGCCGACCGGCGTCAGCGAGATCTGGCGAAAGGCCGAGCGTTGCGTCAGCGCGGGAAGCGGGATATCGATCTGGCGCAAGAGATCGCCCGCTGTCAGGCGGTTGCGCTGGTTGCCGGTGACGAACTCGACGACGGGAATCTTCTGCTCGCCGCCGCCGGCTTTCCAGATGGTGCAGACGCCGCCGAGCGCAGAGGTGAGGGAGATCATCGGCCCCGCCGGCAGCGACATGCAGAGATTGCCGCCGACAGTCGCCGTCTTCCAGATCTTGAAGGAGGCGAGGAAGGCGCGGCAGCACTGGTTGATCAGCGGCGCCGCGATCCAATCGGGCGGACACACGAGCGCATCGAGCTGGGCGATGGTGCAGGTGGCGGCGATCGAAAGATGCGTGTCGGTGATCGTCAGCGCCGGCCATCTCAAATCGGTGAGATCGATCAAGCGCGAGAGGTGGGTCTGCGGTTCCGAGAACAGCCACGTGCCGCCCGCAAGCCAAGCATCACCTGCCGTCCAAACGGGCAGTTGGGCGCGACTCCCGGGATGGGCGACAGTCGTGATGGTGTTCAAGTCCATGGCCAGGCCAGCCTCGACCGGATGCGTTACTTGCGGGAAAGTCTTGCAAGACCGGCGCCAACTGGCAACAACAAGTAGCAAGACCTCCGCGAACCTGCTGGCCCTCGCCTTGCAGGCCCGTCATACGCGGATGTGAGGAGAAATGGATCATGAGCGACGCCAAGCCGATCTGGATCAGGGATCCTCTGGCCATCCTCGCCGACGGTGCGGAGCGCGGGATCGTGGTCAGGGATGGCCGGATCGTCGAGCTCGTGCCCGCGGGCGCTCAGCCCGCCACCGCCGATGTCGCGGTGTTCGACGCAGGCGAGCACGTCGTGCTGCCCGGCCTCATCAACACGCATCACCATTTCTACCAGACGCTGACGCGAGCGTTGCCGGCGGCGATGGACCGGGAGCTGTTTCCCTGGCTCCAGGCGCTCTATCCGGTGTGGGCGAAGCTCACGCCGGAATCGCTGGAACTCGGCGTCACCGTGGCGATGTCCGAGCTCCTGCTCTCCGGTTGCACCGCCACGACGGATCATCATTACGTGTTTCCGGCCGGGCTCGAAGACGCCGTCGACATCGAGGTTGCGGTGGCCAGACGGCTCGGCGTGCGGGTGCTGCTCACGCGCGGCTCGATGAACCTGTCCCAGCGCGACGGCGGCCTGCCGCCGGACAGCGTCGTGCAGGACGAGGACACGATTCTGGCAGATAGCGCCCGCGTTGTCGCCCAACATCACCAGCGCGGCGAAGATGCGATGGTGCAGATCGCGCTCGCGCCATGCTCGCCCTTTTCGGTGACGACGTCTCTCATGCGCGCCACCGCCGAGCTCGCGGACAAGCTCGACGTGCGCCTGCACACCCATCTCGCTGAGACCGAGGACGAGAACCGGTTCTGCCTGCAAATGCATGGCTGCCGTCCGCTCGATTATCTCGAGCAGTGCGGCTGGCTCAATGCGCGGACCTGGCTCGCGCACGGCATCTTCTTCAACGCCGACGAGATGAAGCGGCTCGGCAGGGCGGGGACAGCGATTAGCCACTGTGCTTGCAGCAACCAGCTTCTCGCATCCGGCTGCTGCCCGGTCTGCGAGATGGAGGAGGCCGGCGTCGGGATCGGGATCGGCGTCGACGGCCCCGCCTCCAACGATGCGTCGAACCTGATGCAGGAGGTGCGCGCGGCGTTCCTGCTGCAGCGGGCACGTTACGGCGTCACCAAGGTCAGCCACAAGGACGCGCTGCGCTGGGCCACCAAGGGTTCGGCGGCCTGCGTCGGCCGTCCCGAGCTCGGCGAGATCGCCGTCGGCAAGGCGGCTGATCTGGCGCTGTTCAAGCTCGACGAATTGCGCTTCTCCGGCCATGGCGATCCCTTGGCCGCGCTCGTGCTGTGTGGCGCGCACCGGGCCGACCGGGTGATGGTCGCGGGCAAATGGGCCGTGGTCGATGGCGCGATACCGGGACTGGACGTCGCCGGTCTCATCCGCCGCCACAGTACGGCGGCACGCGCGATGCAGGCAGGATAGAAGAGGGGGCAACTACAAGTGCCGGGTGCTTGTGGCTACCCCCTCGAACCTCCTCCGGGAGGAGCAGGTGAATTCCCCGAAGCAAGAAGCGTGCTACTTGCCGGGAAGCTTGTCGTCGATGCCCTTGACGTAGAAATTCATGCCGAGGATCTGGCCGTCGTCGAGATGATCGCCGCCCTTGCACTCGATCGGCTTGTCGTCCTGCCCAACGATCGGGCACTTGAACGGATGCAGCTTGCCGGCCGTGATCGCCGCCTGGGCGTCTTCGGCCATCTTCTTCACGTCGTCGGGCATGTTGGTGTACGGCGCCATCGCGAACATGTGGCTGTCGAGGCCGCCCCAACTATCCTCCGACTTCCAGGTGCCGTCGAGCTCGGCCTTGACGCGGGCGATGTAGTAGGGGCCCCAGGTGTCTAGGATCGAGGTCAGCTGCGTCTTCGGCCCGAACTTGATCATTTCGGAGTCCTGGCCGAAGGCGAGCTTGCCGCGCTCGCTGGCGATCTGCATCGCCGCCGGCGAATCCGTGTGCTGCATGATGATGTCAGCGCCCTGGTCGATCAGCGCCTTGGCAGCATCGGCCTCCTTGCCCGGATCGAACCAGGTGTTGGCCCAGATGATCTTGACCTTGATGTTCGGGTTGATGGTCTGCGCCGCGAGGATCGTCGCGTTGATGCCGGAGACGACCTCGGGAATCGGGAACGAGCCGATATAGCCGAGCACGCCTGACTTCGACATCTTGGCCGCGATCAGGCCTTGGATGTAGCGGCCCTGGTACCATCTCGCCGAATAGGTCGACATGTTCGCGTTGCGCTTGTAGCCGGTGGCGTGCTCGAAATGCACGTTCGGAAATCTCTTGGCGACCTTCAGTGTCGGATCCATGTAGCCGAACGAGGTCGTGAAGATCAGCTTGTTGCCGGCGCGGGCGAGTTGCTCGATCGCGCGTTCGGCGTCGGGACCTTCGGGGACGTTCTCGAGATAGGTCGTCTCGATCTTGTCGCCGAGCTCCTTCACCAGCGCCTGGCGGGCGAGCTCATGCTGATAGGTCCAGCCGAGATCGCCGATCGGACCGAGATAAATGAAACCGACCTTCAGTTTGTCGGCGGCAGAGGCTGCACCGACGCTCCCGGCAAGCAGAAGCCCGGCAGCCAGCGCAAGAAGTGTTTTCCTCATCATCAATCTCCAAACAGTCGGGGAAAGCCACGATCCGCACCATGCGCGCCCCTTCGCGCACGCTACGGAAAAAATCAGCGGTCGGGCACGAATACGGTGCCGAGTGCGGCCGGCGCGGTCGAGCCACCGGTGCGCGCGCGGGACAGCAGGACCAGAACGATGATGGTCGCGAGATACGGCAGCGCCGACATGAACTGCGAGGGAATGCCGACGCCCCAGCCCTGCGCGTGCAGTTGCAGGATCGTCACCGCGCCGAACAAATAGGCGCCGACGACAAGCCGCCCCGGCCGCCAGGATGAGAACACGACCAGCGCCAGGGCGATCCAGCCGCGACCGGCGGTCATGCCGGGAATGAAGAACGGCGTGTAGGCGAGCGGCAGATAAGCGCCGGCAAGCCCGGCACAGGCGCCGCCGAACATCACGGCCAGGGTGCGGATGCGCAGCACGGGATAGCCGAGCGCATGCGCGGAGAGGTGGTTGTCGCCGCAGGCGCGCAGGATCAGGCCCGGCCGGGTGCGGTACAGGAACCACCACACGCCGACGATCAACGCCAGCGAGAGATAGACGAAGGCGTCCTGGCCGAACAGCACGTTGCCGATGAAGGGGATATCCGTGAGGCCGGGAATGTCGAGATGCGCAGCCGGAGTGATGCGCTCGCCGACAAAACCGGCGCCGATCAGGCCGGAGAGGCCGACGCCGAGGATGGTCAGCGCGAGGCCGGTCGCAACCTGGTTGACGGCGAGCCCGAGCGCCATCAGCGCGAAGATCAGTGACATCAGGGTCCCCGCGACCATGCCGCAGAGCGCGCCGACCAGGATCGAGCCGCTCAGCCAGGCGCCGGCAAAGCCGCAGGCCGCACCCATGATCATCATGCCCTCGACGCCGAGATTGAGCACGCCGGAGCGCTCGGTCAGGAGCTCGCCGGTCGCCGCAATCAGCAGCGGCGTCGAAGCGGCGAGCACCGACAGGATGATGGCCTCAACCAGCTCCACGGGTCACCTGACGGTTCGAGAAGACCAGCCGGAAACGGTAGAGAATGAGGGAATCGCAGGCGAGCACGTAGAACAGCAGAATGCCCTGGAAAACCTTGGTGACATCCAACGGGATCTTCATTGCGATCTGGGCCTGCTCGCCGCCGATAAAGGTCAATGCGAGGAACAGACCTGCAATTAGTATTCCAACCGGGTTCAGCCGGCCGAGAAAGGCGACGATGATCGCGGTAAAGCCATAGCCGGGCGAGATGCCGGGCTGGAGATGTCCGACGGGACCAGCGACCTCGATGATGCCGGCGAGGCCCGCCAGTGCGCCGGAGACCGCGAAGGTCAGGATGACCAGCTGGTTGGCGTTGAAGCCGCCGAACCGCGCCGCGCGTGGCGCCGCGCCCACCACACGGATCTCGAATCCCTTGATGGTACGCCCGAGCAGGATCGCCGCCGCCGCAACCACCAGCAGCGCGATGATGGACCCGAGATGCAGCCGGCCGCCCTCGATCAGGAGCGGGACCGTCGCCACCGGATCGAACTCCGCGGTGGTCGGAAAGTTGAAGCCGTGCGGATCGCGCCAGGGCCCGCGCACGAGGTAGTCGAGCGAGAGGTCGGCGATATAGACCAGCATCAGGCTGGTCAGGATTTCGCTGGCGCCGAACCTCACCTTGCAGATTGCCGGAATGAGCGCGTAGAGCGCGCCCGCGACTGCTGCGAGCAGCAGCATGGCCGGCAGCACCCAGGCCCCGGCATCGGTGCCTTGTGTCTTCACCGCGATCCAGCTTCCGGCCACCGCACCGATGAGGAATTGCCCCTCGGCGCCGATGTTCCAGGCGTTGGCGAGATAGCACAGCGACAGCCCGATCGCGATCATCACCAGCGGCGTCGCCTTCACTGCGATCTCCTGCAGCGAATAGCCGTCGGTCAGCGGCGCGATGAAATAGGCATCGAGCGCGAGCAGCGGATTCTTACCGAGGATCGCGAACAGGATCACCATGGTCAGAAGCGTCAATCCGATCGCGATCAGGGGAGAGACCAGCGCGATCGTGCCAGAGCGCTCGGCACGCTTCTCAAGCACCAGATGCATGCACGGCCTCCTTCGGCTCCAGACTGCTGCCGCCCATCAACAGGCCGAGTTTTTCGCGCGTGGTTTCGCGGGTCGGCAGCGGCACCGACAGCCGTCCGTGGAACATCACGGCGATGCGGTCGGTGATTTCGACGAGCTCGTCGAGGTCCTGACTCGTGACCAGCACCGCTGCGCCCTCCGTCGCCAGATCAAGCAGTGCCTGGCGGATCACGGCGGCCGCGCCGGCGTCGACGCCCCAAGTGGGCTGGCTCACCACCAGCACCGCCGGGTTGCGCAGGATCTCGCGACCGACGATGAATTTCTGCAGATTGCCGCCGGAGAGACTTGCCGCTTCCGGATCGCGCTTGGCCTTGCGCACGTCGAACGTCTCGGTCGCCGTGTCGACGGTCTTCAGTGTCGCTGCGGTGTCGATGAAGCCGTGACGAACCATGCGGCTCGCGGCGTGGCCGGTGAGCAACGCATTCTCCGACAGCTTCATGCGCGGCGCGGTGCCGTGGCCGAGCCGCTCCTCCGGCACGAACGCCGCGCCCAGCTTGCGCCGCCCGGTGATCGAGAGATGGCCGGCGGCGATGCCTTCGATCACCACGGCGCCCGGGTCTTTCGACAGTCGCTCGCCGGAGAGCGCGGCGAACAGCTCGTCCTGTCCGTTGCCGGCCACGCCGGCGATGCCGAGGATCTCACCGCCCTTCAATTCGAACGAGACGTGTTCGAGCCGCACGCCATGCGCCTCGGCTGGCGCCAGCGAGAGATCGTTGACGACCAGCCGCGGCACCGTGGTCTGCCGGCCGGCCGCGGCCCTCACTTCCTTGATCTCGCTACCCACCATCATGCGCGCCAGCGAGGCCGCGGTCTCGAGCCGTGGGTTGCGGGTCGCGACCTTCTTCCCGGCGCGCAGGATAGTGGCGGTGTCGCAGAGCCGCTTCACCTCGTCGAGCTTGTGACTGATGTAGAGGATGGCGCGGCCCTCAGCCTTGAGCCGTTCCAGCACGATGGAGAGCTGATCGGCCTCCTGTGGCGTCAGCACCGCCGTGGGCTCGTCCAGGATCAGGAATTTCGGATCCTGCATCAGCGCGCGGACGATCTCGATGCGCTGGCGTTCGCCGACTGACAATTGCCAGACCTCGCGTTTGGGATCGAGCGGGAGGCCGTAGGTCTTCGATACCTGCGCGAGCCGCGCCGACATGTCCTTGAAGGACTCACTCCCGTCGAGGCCGAGCGCGACATTCTCGGCGACGGTGAGATTGTCGAACAGCGAGAAGTGCTGGAACACCATGCCGATGCCGCGGCGGCGTGCGTCCGAGGGACCGGACAGGACGATCGGCCGACCCTGCCAGCTAATCTCGCCGGCGCTGGGCTGGATCAGCCCGTAGATCGCCTTGACCAGCGTCGACTTGCCGGCGCCGTTCTCGCCGAGCAGCGCATGGATCTCCCCGGGCCGGATCTCGATGTCGATAGAGTCGTTGGCGACGAAATCACCATAGCGCTTGGTGAGCCCGCGCGTCTGAAGCAGCGGCGGTTCGCCGGAATGCAGGCCGTTGGGCGTCGGGTCTAACATGCGCTGGTACACTTGCAGGGGGTGAGTTGCCTCAATTGTGGGCTAGTTTGAACTGCCGCGTAAGATGTGAAAAAGCGCCATCCCTTGCTCAATGCTTTGGCAGGCGCCAGCGTTCGCGAGGCGTGTCCATGTCAGAGAGCGGGAAAGGCGGCCAGTTGTGGTCTGGAAGGCTGCCGCGATCGCCGAGACGGGTCGCGCCTGTTGCAATTTTGTGACGGTTCAAACCAAATCGGAACCCGCTGTGCAGGCTTGACGAGAAGTTGAGCAGCAGCGTCGCCATCCCTGCATGCATCGCCACGACGCGAAAGCGACCGCCGTACTGCGCGATCGATGCTTCGCGCGACGCCTAGAAAAGACCGAAAAAACCAAACGGGAATGTTCGGCAACGAGCATGCGTCAAGCGCACGCAAGCAGCGCGCGTGATGCCTGCAAATCCGCGATGAGACGCTGCGTGCTGCCGAAACATACGGCACGCCCTGGAAAAAGATGAGGCTTCTCACTCCGGGATATCGGCGCAAGTGTCGCACCCAAGGGCGGTCATTTCTAATTGTCAAACTTGGGGGTCTTCAGAATGTCGTTTCGTTACATGGCAATGGCAGCAACGATGCTGTCACTTGCTACGCTGGCCAATGGTGGCCCAGCTCTCGCGGCGGATTTACCGGTCAAGGCCACCAAGAAGCCGGCCGATCTTCCGTTCTTCCTCGTGATCGATAACCGCGTGACGTTCTCCTGGATGCCCAAGGGCACTGATCCCGGCATGTGGAGCGTCAATCCGAATGGCAGCATCAACGGCACCACCGCCAAGCAGGTCTATTCCTTCACCCACTTCGACCTGTGGTCGTACGGCACCAACTTCTTCACCATCTCGATGTTCAAGTCGGGTCACAACGACCCGGCCTCGCCCTGCACCGCGCCGGGCGTGACCATCAGCGGCGCCGCCGGCAACTGCGCGGGCGCCACCGAAATCTACGGCCTGTTCCGCTCGACCTTCGGCTGGAACGAGCTGTTCAACACCAAGGCCTTCACCATGGGGCCGCTGCACAACGTCTCGTTCGAAGTCGGTATGGACGGCAACAGCGAGAACACCTTCCTCGCGCCGGCCAAGCGCGACGTCGTCGCCGGTCTGCAGTTCGCCTTCGACCTTCCCTACAAGGGCTACATCAACGTCGCGCCGTTGATGTACTGGGAGTTCTCGAACCACAATGCCTTCACCCAGTGCGGACTGTTCGTCGCCGGGCCCGCGGGCGTCGCCTGCAACTCGGATGGCAATGTCAGCTACAACCCGACCTGGGCGGTCGAAATCAACTACTACATGGACCTCGGCTTCCTGCCGCCGAGCATGCAGTTCTGGTCGATCAGCGGCCGCGCCGGCTGGTACGGGCCGAAGGGTGACTCGAATGGCCTCCCTGCGCTCTCGGGCATCGGCCGCTTCTCCACGGCGTCCAAGACTGAGCTGAACAGCGAGCCGATACGCCTGACCTTCGATGCCGCGAAGGCGGTGTGGGGCGACAAGTACTCGCACTTCGTCGACCTCTGGGTCGCCTATCGCTACTGGCAGAACAAGTTCGGCCTCGACCACAACGCCATGCCCGGCGTCTGCACAGTCGCCGCGACCGGCCAGAGCACCAAGAGCTGCACCGAGTCCACGGTTTATGGTGGCATCACCATGAAGTTCTGATCGGCGGACGGACCTGAGGATGGCGTCGCGCGAGAATGCGCGGCGCCATTTGCGCGTCCGCCGTAGGGTGGGCAAAGGCGCATTGCGCCGTGCCCACCACTTTCCGGAATCGCGGTTCGCAATTGGTGGGCACGCTTCGCTTTGCCCACCCTACGACGGCTACAACAGCGCCTACTTCGTCCACACGCCGTCGTGCAGCGCTTCGGCCTCGTCTTCCAGCAGCGGGCCGACGACTTCGGTGGGGCGCTGGCCGCTGGCGAAAACCGTGCGGCAAGGCAGGTCGAGCGTGGGATTTTCCGGGTGGTTGCCGGTGACACCGCGCAGGCGGTGCTCGCTGAGGCCATAGACGACGCGGCCGATGCCGGCCCAGTAGATCGCGCCGGCACACATCGCGCAGGGTTCGGCCGAGGAATAGAGCGTCGCCTTCGCCAGCACCTCGGAGCTGAGCGTGCGGCAAGCTTGCGTGGCTGCCAGGCGCTCGGCATGCGCGGTGCCGTCGTGGTCCGGCATGTAGCCGTTTTCGGCCTCGATCAGCACCTTGCCGCCCGCATCGACCACAAGGCAGCCGAAGGGATGGTTGCCATGGGTGAGCGCGCGGCGCGCGACCGCGAAGGACAGGCGCAAGAACTGTTGGTCGCGTTCCGATGCGGCGCTCATCGCTGCTCCGCGGTCAATGTCCCGCCATGTGACGGCCGACCACGGTCAGGTCGGCCTCGCTGGTTCGTGCTTCATACACGAATTCGCCGTGGAACATTACCACCAACCGATCCGACAGTTCGAGCAGCTCGTCGAGGTCCTCGCTGACCAGCAGCACCGCGGCGCCGCGATTGCGGGCGGCCATGATCTCGGCGTGGATCTGCGCCACAGCCGCGAAGTCGAGCCCGAAGCAGGGATTGGCCGCGATCAGCACCTCGACGTCTCCGGCGAGCTCGCGGGCGAGCACGGCGCGCTGCACATTGCCGCCCGACAGCGCCGAGATCGGCGTCTCCGGCGTGCGGGTCTTGATCTTGTACTGCGCGATCTTCTTCCTGGCGTCGTCGCGGAAGGCGCCGCGGTTGAGCCACCAGCCGCCGCTTGCGAAGGGCGCGCGGTCGAATTCGCGGAAGGCGATGTTATCGGCGACGCTCATGCCGCCGACGCAGGCGTTCTTGAGCGGCTCTTCGGGCAGCAGCGACATTCTGTGCCGGCGCATCTCCTCGCGGCTGGCGTGATAGGGATCGCCCGCGACGCGGATCTCGCCGCTCTCGGCCTCGCGCTGGCCGGCCAAGACCTCGACGAGCTGGCGCTGTCCGTTGCCGGAGACGCCGGCGATGCCGACGATCTCGCCGGCGCGCACTGTCAGCGAGACGTCATGCACGGCAGTGGCGCCGGCATCGTCGAGCGCGCGAAGCTTTGCCAGCTCCAGCCGCGCCTTACCGGCTTCGCCGGTGCGCGCCGGCTGCACCGTCAGCTCCTCCGCGCCGATCATGGTGCGGGCCATCGCATCCGGCGTGAGCTCGGCGACCTTGCCGTGTCCGGCGAGCTTGCCGCGGCGCAGGATCGTGACCTCGTCGGCGAAGGCCATGACCTCGCGGAACTTGTGAGTGATCATCAGGATCGTCAGCTCGCCCTTCACGACCATGTCGCGGAGCATGCCGAGCACCTCGTCGGCCTCCGCAGGCGTCAGCACCGAGGTCGGCTCGTCCAGGATCAGGAAGCGGCGCTTCAAATAGAGCTGCTTGAGGATCTCGCATTTCTGCCGCTCGCCGGCGGAGATGTCGGAAACCTTTGCGCCGAGCGGCACCTTGAAGGGCATTCGGGCCAGGAAGGCCTCGAGCTCCTTCATCTCCTTCGGCCAATTCACGACGGCCGGTACGTCGTCACGCGCCAGCACGAGATTTTCGGCAACCGTCATGGCCGGCACCAGCGTGAAGTGCTGGTAGACCATGCCGAGCCCGAGCGCGTGGGCATCCTTGGGATTGCCGATCGCCTGCTCGCGGCCGCCGACCAGGATGTCGCCTTCGGTCGCGTGGTAGTAGCCCATGATGCATTTGACGAGCGTCGACTTGCCGGCGCCGTTCTCGCCGAGCAGCGCATGGAAGGAGCCGGGGCGCACCTTCAGCTCGACATTGTCCAGCGCCAGGAAGTCGCCGAAGCGCATGGTCATGGCGATGGCGTCGACGCCGAAGGCGCCTGACGGCGGGGGCGTCTCGCCGATGATCACGAGATCGCTCCGATAAAGGCATCGGATGTCGAGACCGCACCGAACACGCCGCCCTGCATCTTGATCATCTTCAGGGCATGGTCGTGGTTGCTCTTGTCGGTCGCGCCGCAGCAATCGTGTAGCAGCACGCATTCGAAGCCGCGGTCGTTGGCCTCGCGCATGGTGGTGTGGACGCAGACGTCGGTGGTGATACCGGTGAGCACGATGTTCTCGATGCCGCGCACGCGCAGGATCAGCTCCAGATCGGTGGCGCAGAACGAGCCCTTGCCGGGCTTGTCGATGACGGGCTCGCCCGGCAGCGGCGCGAGCTCGGGGATGATCTCCCAGCCTGGCTCGCCGCGCACCAGGATGCGGCCGCACGGGCCGGGATCGCCGATCCCGGCACCGATCTGGCGCGAGCGCCAGCGCTTGTTGGCGGGCAGGTCGGACAGATCGGGGCGGTGGCCTTCGCGGGTATGGATGATGTGGAACCCCTGCTTGCGCATCACTGCGAGCAGCTTCTTGATCGGCTCGATCGGCGCCCGCGTCAGCGAGAGATCATAGCCCATCTTGTCGACATAGCCGCCGATGCCGCAGAAATCGGTCTGCATGTCGATGATGACGAGTGCCGTGTTCGCAGGCCGGAGGTCGCCGTTGTAGGGCCAGGCGTAGGGCTCGGACTTGATATAGCGCTCGGGCATGGACGACCTCGTGGATGCGCGGGGATTACCGTGTGATCGAGAGTTCAGCGGGGGCGCCGGTCAGCGTCCGCTTCGGCGAGCAGGTGATGATCATGATCGCCAGCGTCAGAATGTAGGGCGCGGCGTTGAAGAGGTGATAGCCGGAGGTGACGCCGACCGATTGCAGCGCCGGGCCCAGTGCCGCGGCGCCGCCGAAGGCGAGCGAGGCCCACAGGCAGAGCAGGGGATCCCAGCGCGCGAAGATCACGAGCGCCACGGCCGTGATGCCCTGGCCGGAGGACAGGCCCTCGTTCCAGCTTCCAGGATAGAACAGCGACAGGAAGGACCCGCCGATGCCGGCGAGGAAGCCGCCGACCATGGTCGCGCGCAGGCGGATCAGCAGCACGGAGTGGCCCATCGCGCGCGCGGCGTCTGAGCTCTCGCCGGCGGTGCGGATCAGGAGGCCCCACCGCGTGGTGCGGAAGGCCCAATAGAGGATCGGTGCGAGCGCGACGCCGATCAGGAAGAGGACGTTGACGCGCAGCGCCGCGCGCAGCTGCGGGATGTCGCTCCACCAGCCGAAATCGATTGCTGGCAGGCGCGGCGCGGTGGGCTCGATCAGCGGCTTGCCGAGATAGAAGGCGAGCCCGGTGCCGAACAGCATCAAGGCGATGCCGACCGCGACGTCATTGACGCGCGGCAGCGAGCAGATGCCGGCATGCAGTGCACCGAGCATGGCGCCGGTAATGCCGGCGGCGAGCACGCCGAGCCATGGCGAGCCCGAGAGGTAGGAGATGCCGTAGGCGCTCATTGCGCCCATCACCAGCGTGCCTTCGAGGCCGAGATTGATGCGCCCGGAGCGCTCGGTGATGCATTCCCCCAAGCTCACGAACAGGAACGGCGTGGAGACGCGAATGGCGCCGCCGAGCACGGCGAGCGGCACGGTCCAGAGTCCGATCGATCCGTCCGCCATGTCAGGACTTGCCTTTCAAGAAGCCGATGCGGCCGTAGAGCGCATCGCTTGCCAGCACGAAGACGAAGATGATGCCTTGGAGCACCAGCACGGACGCATCGGGCAGCCCCAGGCGGCGCTGCAACAGGCCGCCGCTGGCGCTGATGCCGCCGAGCAGGATCGCGACCGGGATGATCGCGAGCGGATTTTGCCGCGCCAGGAAGGCGACGAGGATGCCGGTGAAGCCGTAGCCTGCGGCAAGGTTCGCATTGGTGCGCCCCTGCACCGCCGCGACCTCGACCATGCCGGCAAGGCCCGCGGCGCCGCCGGCGAGAAAGCAGATGGTGAGAATGAGCCTGCCGACGCCGAGGCCGACGATCTTCGCGGCGCGGATGTTGCCGCCGGCAACCCGCGCGGCGAAGCCGAACACGGTGTGATAGATCAGGATATAGGCGGCGACCGCGGCGACCAGGCCGAAGACGAGACCCCAATGCACGTCCGTGCCCGGGATGGTGCCGATCATGTTGACGGCACTGATCTCGCGGGTCGACGGCTTGTTGAGGCTCGCGGGATCACGCATCACGCCTTCGACGAGATGGTTGAGGATCGCCAGCGCGATGTAGACGAGCAGCAGGCTCGAGATGGTCTCGTTGACGCCGCGATACTGACGCAGCGCGCCTGACAGCATGATCCACAGGCCGCCCCCGATCACGCCGGCGCAGACCATGGCGATCTGAATGACGAGCGGCGGCATGCCCTGAAGCGCCAACGCGGCGCTGGTCGCCGATAACGCGCCGATCAGAAGCGCGCCTTCGCCGCCGATGATGACCATGCCGAGCTGCGCCGGCAGTGCTGTGCAGAGCGCGGTGAGGATCAGGGGCGCCGCGCGCGTCAGCGTGTTCTGCCAGGAGAACCAGGTGCCGAAGGCGCCCTGGTACATGTAGAAATAGAGATCGAGTGGATTCTTTCCAAACAGCGCGACGAAGATACCGAACAATGCGAGCGCGCCGACGAGCGCCGCGCCCGGGATCAGAACATACTCGATGGTCGCGCCATGACGCTGGAGAAATCCCGCATCGGCGGCTGGGGCGACGGCCCCGACCGCACTGACCGGATCCGCCGTTTCCGTCGTCACGAAGTCGCTCCGAGCACGCCTTCGACGAGATAGTCCATCTTCTCGAGCTCGGGATCCTGCTGGCTGCGTTCGGTGCCGGCCGTGATCACCGTGTTGCCCTTGTTGTCGGTGATCGGGCCCTGGAAGATGACGTAGTTGCCGGCCGCGAGCTTCGCCTTGATGTCATCGGCGTGCTTGCGCGCCTCGGCCGAGACCGCCTCGCCATAGGGCGAGACCTTGACGACCTCTTCCTTCAGGCCACCGCGATAGAAGTTCGGGATGACCTCGCCCGCGGCGATCATCTTGACGAACTTCGGATAGAGCACTTCCCAATTCCATTCGGCGCCGGTGAGATAGGCTTTCGGCGCCAGCGCCGACTGGTTGGTGTGATAGCCGCAGACCATGGCGCCGCGGCGCGCCGCGTTCTCGACCATGGTCTTCGGGCCGTCGACATGGCAGGTCAGCACATCGACGCCCTGGTCGATCAGGCTGTTGGTGGCTTCGGCTTCCTTGACCGGCATAGACCAGTCGCCTGTGAAGATCACCTGCGTCGTGGCCTTCGGATTGGCGAGCCTTGCGCCGAGCGTGAAGGCGTTGATGTTGCGCAGCACCTGCGGGATCGGCTTTGCAGCGACGAAGCCGAGCTTGCCGCTCTTCGACGTGTAGCCGGCGACGATGCCGGAGATGTACTGGGCCTCGTCGATATAGCCGAAATAGCTGCCGGCGTTCTTCGGGTCCTTGTCGGACCAGAGGCCGCCGCAGTGCTCGAAGCGCAGCTTCGGGTACTTGTTGGCCATCTTGACCATGTGTGGATTGTAATAGCCGAACGAGGTCGGGAAGAGCAGGGTGGCGCCGTCGAGATTGATCATGGACTCGATCGTCTTCTCGACCGCGTCGGTCTCCGGCACCTTCTCTTCCTCGATGACCTTCAGGCCCGGGATCTTCTTCAGCGCCGCTGCCCCCTGCGCATGCGCCTGGTTGTAGCCGTAGTCGTCGCGCGAACCGACATAGATGAAGCCGATGGTCGTCTCGGCCGCGAAGGCCGGACGGGCGCCGACTGCGGCGCCGAGGGTGAGGGCCGCGCCGCCCTGCAGCAATTGCCGTCGTGAAATCCTGCCAAAATCCATTGGTTGCTCCCTTGGCGGATGAACCGCTTAAATCTCTGGCGGCTGCGCCGGTCTGGCGGAGCCCAAGCCAAGGTGTCGCAAGCTTCGTGCCAGAGGCTAGTGCGCGGGCATTCAGGATTAAGATATTGATTTTACGATAAAAGGAGGTTCGTCTGAATCTTGGGCAGACGAGGCTTTGCTTATTTTTTAGGCTGTATTTTTTAATTGTATGCAAGGGAGTTAAGCAGGTTAACCGGCTGGTGCGTGTGCAGTGTTGGCTGGACGATCTGCCGGCCGTGGCAACCGTGCTAACCAGTCGCTGACTTGCGCGGGCGCCGGTCGCCGATTTCGCTGGCACCGAATTTGTATCGATTCTCACCGGGACTGCTCCTTGGCGGGTCCTTTAGGATGGAAGCTTTGATCGCGATGGCTGCTGGTAGCGCCGTTCAAGATGCATCGCTCGGCGAACAGATCGTGCGCCGGATCGACGAGCTTGCTGGGATCTCGGAAGAGACGGGCAGGCTCACCCGCATCTATCTCAGCAAGGAGCTGCGCGCGGCCGCGGAGCTCATCCTCGGCTGGATGCGCGAGGCCGGCATGAGCGCGCATCTCGATGCGATCGGAAATGTCTGCGGCCGCTACGAGGGCGAGCGTGTGGGTGCGCCTTGCCTGATGCTGGGCTCGCACTACGACACCGTGCGGGACGCCGGCAAATGGGATGGGCCGCTCGGCGTGATCACGGCGATCGCCTGCGTCGCCGACCTCAACCGCCGCGGCAAGCGCCTGCCGTTCGCGATCGAGATAATCGGCTTTGCCGACGAAGAGGGCGTGCGCTTTGCCTCGACGCTGCTCGGCAGCCGCGCGGTCGCCGGCACTTTTGATGAGAGTGTTCTGAATGTGCGCGACCGTGACGGCGTCTCGATCCGCGATGCGCTCGTGCAGTTCGGCCTCGATCCCGACCGTGTCGGCGCCGCGGCGCGCACCCGGGGCGAACTGCTCGCCTATCTCGAGCTGCACATCGAGCAAGGGCCGGTGCTGGAAGCGCAGAACCTGCCTGTCGGCGTCGTCACCGGCATTGCCGGTCACGCCGGAACGGTCCCCATGGCGCTGCGGCGGGACGCCCTGACCGGCGCCGCCGAGTGCATCGGCGCGATCGAGCAGTTCTGCCGCACCGATGAAAGCGGGCTGGTCGGCACCGTCGGCTATATCCACGCCACGCCCGGTGCGACCAATGTCATCCCGGGCGAAGTGTCCTTCACCATCGATATGCGCGCGCCGACCGACTTGCATCGCAAGCGCGCGGTGGCCGACGTCGTCCGCCAGATCGATGCGATCGCGAAGCGCCGGCAACTCGCGCTGCAGCTCGACGTCACCCATGAGAACCGCACGGCACCCTGTGCGCCCTGGCTCAAGGAGCAGATCGCGCAGGCGGTCGCCGCGGAAGGTTTTGGCGTGTTCGAACTGCCGAGCGGCGCCGGCCACGACGGCATGGCCATGATCGATATCGCCGACGTCGCCATGATCTTCGTTCGGTGCCGCGGCGGCATCAGCCATCATCCCGACGAGCATGTCGATCTGGCGGACGCGGACGCAGGTGCGCGCGTGCTATTGCGGGCGATAGAGAATTTTCGGCCGCGGGAGGACCGCGCCGGCGCGAATTGACCGTCAGGAGCCCGCAAGTCACCGGGTAGAGACACGAATCAGACATGTTTAGAATGGTGACGGCCATCACCGGGATCACGAGACACCAGCCAGCTTGCGCAGATGAACAGCGACATCTCTTTTCCACCACATCGCGAGAACCGATTTTATCAGGGCATGGCTGCGACCTTCGTCGCCAACGCCATTCAGGCGGTCAACTTTCTCGGTGATCGATTCCTGAGAAAGTCGCATCTCTTGTCGACGGCGATCGAGGACCTTTACCGGCACTCGATGGACAGCGCCTTTTCGGTGACCGAGGCTTTCCTCGTCACGGGCGCGCCGCACGCATCGGCCTATTACCCACGCGATTTCGCCTGGTTCTATCCCGACGTTCTCGATCCCGAAACAATCATGGATTCGCAGGACGCGATCCGGCGTGTCCGTTTGCTTGAAAAAAGCGTCCGTCTGTTGCTGGAGGCAGTTCGTGCCGACGTCGTCACGACGACCATCGTGCCGGCGGGACGCGGCCGGTATCTCGGCGTGAACTATTTCTCGCGGCCCTCGGACACGCTGCTCGGCATTCTGGCCGGTCTCCAGCAGATGATCTCTGCCGAGGAGAGGGCGTCATCCTATCTGGCGATGTCACAATGCGCGCATGCCGGCCGCTTGTTGCTGGCCGAATACGGCCTCGACCTGAAGCGCGCGATCTTGCAGCTCGCAAGCGAACTGGAGTCATTCGATGACGACGGCGCCAGGTATTTGTTGTGCGATGCCGGCGCCCCTCGTTCTGCCGCAACCGACACCCGCGCCGAACGCCGGCGGTTTGTCACCAATGCCTGCGTCTACACCACCTTCGTGTGGGGCGTGCAGCTCGGGGTCGTCGACGAGAACGAGCTGAAGCGGCTACTCGGGCGTGACCTTGCGCAGTACAAGAGGGACCTGCTCCGTCTGTTCGGCAAGGACGGCTATATCAGGCATTCCCTGGAGGGCCCGGCGGGCTCGCCGGTGTCCTCGGTTGCGCTGGATTTCGTCAGCGTGCATCGCGGATTTTGGAATCTGAATGATGCTTGCGAGCGCGTGCTGTTCGCGGCCACGACGGATCTGATCATCGCCGAACCGCGGTTTCGCATACCCGGGACGTTCCACTTCCTGGTGTCGGCGGATAATCCGCGAAACAAGGTGATCCACAAGATTGCGGCGCCGGCCTACCAGGGGCGTTCCTCCTGGCCGACATTCAACGTCGAATTTGCCGATCGCATGCTGGACTATGATGCAGTTTCAGGGACCGATACCTACCGGTCCTACGCCCAGGGGATATTGAAGGACATTCGTACCGCGACCGAGGTTCACGGCGGATATCAGGAGCTGCTGTCGGAAGAAGGCCTGAAATATCGCACCTGGGCCTATAAGGGCGCGGTGGCTCACTCCTGGTTTCCCCGCTTCCTGTCCGTGTGGAGCAGGGCGTTCGGAAAGCCGCTGCTCCATTGGAATGACTGACCCGCCCCGGTTGTGATGGGCATTTCGCGCGGCAATCGCCGGCAAGCCTTTGAGTGCAATCAACAAGCGCTGGCTGGTTGCGACAATTAGCCTCTACACGTCGTCATATTTGCGTATTGGAAGTGACATGCCCTCGCAGCACGACTGACAAGTGCGCCCCTTAGCCTTGCACGTACTGAAACAATTCTCTGCATTCAGAAAACGAACAGAGGGGCGACCATGCTTTCAAGGATGACACGATGTCTGCGCGACCGTACGGTGGTGACCGCCGCGATCCTGTCGCTGATGGGACACGACGTTTATGCGATGGACAACACGTTCGGCGGCAGCAACAGGAATGGGAACCGGACCGAGAGCCCGATCAAGCATGTGATCGTCATCCTCGGTGAGAATCGCACCTTCGACCACGTCTTCGCGACCTATGAGCCGCACCGTCCGGGCGAGCGGGTCGACAATCTCCTCTCCAAGGGCATCATCACCAAGGACGGCTTGCCCGGTCCGAACTACGCCAGGGCCGCGCAGTTCTCCGCCGTCGCCACCAGCACCTACTCGAACAACCCTGGCCAGAAGACGCCGTACAACAATACGAACAACAAGGTGCAGGTGCCGGGGACCTCCTACGCGCCGCAGTCCTGCTACACGTCCGTCGACCAGGCCGCGCTCAATGGTCCGGGGTGCCTTGCCACGTTGCAGCTCGCGGCCGAGGCGGACTATGGCCTCAACCAGCAGGACCTGCCGCTTCTGACGACCGGCGCGACGGGGCTGCCCGGCAGTTCACCCGACTCGCGCATCCTGGACTTCGACAATCTGCCGAACGGTCCGTATCCCCTGGTGACGCTGGCGCAGGGCGGCGAGACGCCGACGAGCCTCTACAACACCTATGGCGGCAGCCCCGTGCATCGGTTTTACCAGATGTGGCAGCAGCTCGACTGCGACGCCGGCAAGGCGACGCACCACAATCCGAGCGGATGCCAGTCCGATCTCTTCACGTGGGTGGAAGAGACCGTCTCCTCGGGCAGCAATGGCAACCCTACACCCAAGCCGCTCAAGGAAGGCAATATCGCGCTCGGCTTCTACAACGTCGCCAAGGGCGACGCACCCTACCTGACCGAGCTTGCACGCAAGTACACGCTCAACGACAATTTCCATCAGGCCGTGATGGGCGGCACCTTCGCCAACCATATGGCGATCGGCTATGCCGACGCGCTCTATTATGCCGATGCCAAGGGCGATCCGGCGACGCCGGATCACGTTTTGGTTCCCGGCGCCAATCCGCCGCAATATGTCAACGAGATCGAGAACCCGAACCCCGCGCCGGGCACCAACAATTGGTACCTCAACGACGGCTATGGCGGCGGCAGCTATTCTAACTGCTCCGATCCGAGCCAGCCGGGTGTTGGCCCGATCGTCACCTATCTGAACGCCATTCACGTATCGTCGCGCTGCGCGCCGAACGCCTATTACCTCCTGAACAACTATGCTCCGGCCTATATCGGCAGCGGCGCGCAGGATCCGATCAACAACGGCCCCTTCACGCTGCCGCCGGTGATCAAGCAGCGGCACATCGGCGACGAGCTCACGCAGGCCGACGTGTCTTGGGCCTACTTCGGCGAGCGCTGGAACGACTTCAAGACGGCGCCCGGGCTCGGCGCGAACTTCGGTTCGCTTGATCCGGTCGCCTATCTCTATTGCAGCATCTGCAATCCGTTCCTGTACTCGGCGTCGGTCATGACCGACGCGACGCAGCGCAACGCGCACCTGAAGGACACGCTCGATCTCTATGACGCCATCGCCAACGGCAATCTGCCCGCCGTGTCCTTCGTCAAGCCGAGCACGTTCAACGACGGTCATCCGTCGTCGTCCCGGCTCGACATCTTCGAGGCCTTCTCCAAGAAGATCATCGACCAGGTCAAGTCCAACAAGGAGCTGTGGAAGTCGACCGCGATCGTCATTACCATGGACGAGGGTGGCGGCTACTATGACTCCGGCTATGTCCAGCCGGTCGACTTCTTCGGCGACGGCACCCGCATCCCGTTGCTCGTCGTCTCCAAATTTTCGCGCGGCGGACACGTGTCGCACGAATATGGCGATCACGTCTCGATCACCAAGTTCATCGAGCGCAACTGGCACCTCAAGCCGTTGGGCGCGAAGACGCGCGATGCCTTGCCCAACCCGATTGCGTCGGACGACAATCCCTACGTTCCCGTCAACCGGCCGGCAATCGGCGACCTGTTCGGCAATTTCAATTTCGCCGATCGTCATGACGACGGTCGCGACGATGATTGATCGAAACTGACCTTCTCCGGAATGATGACCCGGCAGCCCGAAGGCTGCCGGGTTGTCTTATGTCGATCCTCGCAGGACGGAGCAATTCGCGTGAACGCCACGCTACAGCATGCGGCGAGTGTCGCTTCGGTGGATACCGCGCGCCGCGCGTTCGCGAGCGGAGATCTGGCGACCGCCGAGCGAATCTGCGCGCAGGTGCTCGCCAGCAACTCGTCGGACTGGCGCGCCTGGGCGTTATTGACCGAAACCGCGCTGCTGCGTGGCCGACCGGATGCGGCAACGGTCAGCGCGGATCGTGCCGTCGCGCTCGCACCGACCAACCCGATCGCGTTGGTGCTGCGTGCGAAATGCCTGTTCGTGAAAGGCGAGACGCGTCAGGCCTGCGCAGCGGTGGAAGCCGCGACCCAACATCTCGGCGAGGAGCCGGACGCGCTCGACGCGGTCGGGGCAATCTTCGGCCTGCTCGGGCTGCAGCAGCGGGCGAGGGAGCTTTTCCGCCGCGCGGTGGCCGTACGGCCGGACGAGCCGCAATATCTGTTCAATCTGGCGGCTGCCGAGCGCATGATCGGCGCACTCGCCGATGCCGAAGCGCATTGCGACGCGGCGATCGCATGCGACCCTCGCTACGGCCTCGCCCATTACTTGCGTTCGGACCTGCGCATTCAGAGCCTGGATCGCAACCATATCGACGAGATGGAAGCGTTGCTTCGCGCGGGAGGGCTGTCGGCGCCGAGTGCGATCATGCTGCGCTTTGCGCTCGGCAAGGAATGCGAGGATCTCGATCGCTGGGATCTCGCCTTCGACCATGTCGAGGCCGGCTGCAACCTCCAGCGCCAGTCGCTTCCGCGCGATCTTGCCGCCGAGCTCGGCGAGATCGACGCGATCGTCCGCGCGCACTCGCGAAGCTGGATCGAGGCCGCTCCGCGCGGCTACGCGGAAGCCGCCCCGGTGTTCGTCACCGGACTGCCGCGCACCGGCACGACCCTGGTGGAGCGAATCATCGCCAGCCATTCCGCGATGCATTCGGTCGGTGAGACCGGCGCTTTCGCGGCCGAGATGCACCGCGCCATGGCAGACGCGCCGGGCAGCCGCGACCTCGCAGGCATCGGCCGGCGCTACCTCGACCAAGCCACGGCGCTTCGCGTGCCGAATAATGTCCGTTTCGTCGACAAGACGCTGGAGAACTATCTCTATTGCGGCCTCATTCACACTGCGCTGCCGTTGGCCAAGATCATCCTGGTGCAGCGGCATCCGATGGATGCGTGCTGGGCGATCTACAAAGCGCACTTCCGCGGCAAGTTCCCCTTCTCATATCACCAGACCGAGCTTGCGGACTACTACCTGGCCTACCGCCGTCTGTCGCGCCACTGGTGCAGCGTGCTGCCGCCGCACGTGCTCATGGAAATCAACTACGAGGACGTCGTGCGGGATCAGGCGGCGGCGAGCCGGGATATCATCCGCTTTCTCGGGCTTCCCTGGGAGGATGGCGTGTTGCGCTTTCACGAAAGCCCTGCGCCTTCCGCGACCGCAAGCGCCGTGCAGGTGCGACGCCCGATCTACGCATCCTCGGTCGGCAAATGGCGCCACCATGCCGAACGGCTGAGGCCGCTTCGCGAACGCCTGGCGCGCGAGATTCCCGAGGCGGAGCTGGCATGACGATGCTGCGGTTCCTTCCGCTCATGATTGCAGCCGCCATCCTCTCGGTCATCGACCGCGCGTCATGGGCGGAGGTGCAGGTCAGTGGCAGACCGGACGCCGTCCATCTCGAGGCCCGTGGCGCCTCGCTGCATGACGTGCTTGCGGCGCTGCACGACCGCTTCAACCTGCGTTATCGTGCCAACGACCCGCTGGAGATGCAGATGACGGGCATTTTCGACGGGCCGCTCTCGCGCGTGGCAGCCCGGGTTCTCGACGGCTACGATTACGCGATGCGGATTACGTCCGAAGGCATTGACGTGCTGGTGCTGGGGCGGCACAGCACCAGCGTCGATGTTGCGGTGGCTCCGGCAAGCGCGCCGAGGCCGCCGCTCACGGCCGCGGAACGCAAGCACTTTGAGCACGGGCATTTGCGCTAAAGCGCGATGAGATTGGGGTGAAGCGTCATCGCGCTTTGGTTGCTGTTTGAGCATGACCTTGGCGCAAACGCGTTCCACGGTTGAGGGAAAACGCTTCACATCTTCCTGGACCATGCCCCAGGCCTCAGCCCGCCGTCACGTCCACCGTCTCGCCGCCATCAAGCACCTGCGTCGCCTTGGCGCGGTCGAGGTCGCCTTCCCAGGCAGCCACCACGACGGTCGCGACGCAATTGCCGACGAGATTGCCGAGCGCGCGCGCCATGCCGATGAACCAATCGACCGAGAGCACCAGCACGAGGCCGATCGCAGGGATGCTCGGCACCGCGTTCAGCGTCGCCGCCAGAATCACGATCGCCGAGCCCGGCACTCCGTGCGCGCCTTTCGAGGTGATCAGCGATACGCCGAGCACGAGGAGGAGATCGCCGAAGGACAGCGGCGTGTTGGTCGCCTGCGCAATGAAGACGACGGCGAGCGTGAGGTAGATCGAGAACGCATCGAGGTTGAAGGAATAGCCGGTCGGGATGACCAGACCGACCACTGAATCCTTCACGCCCATCCGCTCCAGCTTCTTCATGATCTGCGGCAGCACCGCGTCGGAGGAAGCGGTCGCCAGCACGATGGTCAGCTCCTCGCGCAGGTAGGCGAGAAATTTGAGGATGTTGATTCCGGCGAGCGCCATCACGCCGCCGAGTACGCCGAGCACGAAGATGCCGACCGAGATGTAGAACAGCATCACCAGCGAGACGAGCTGCTTCAGCGAGCCGACGCCGTACTTGCCGACGGTGTAGGCGACCGCGCCCAGCACGCCGAGCGGAGCCACCCGCACGATCAGGCCCATGACGCGGAACAGCACGGTCGAGGCCGCGTCAATGATGGAGGTGACGAGCTTGCCCTTCTCGCCGCCGACGAGCGCAAGGCCGACGCCGAACAGGACGGCGAAGAACAGCACCTGGAGCACGTCGTTGCGCGACAGTGCATCGAACGAGGTGCTCGGGATCACGTTGAGCAGGAATGCCCCGATGCCGCCGCCCTGCAGCTTGTGGGCGTTATCGGCATAGCTGTTGAGCGCCTTGGCGTCGAGCGCCGACGGATCGATGGTCATGCCGTGGCCGGGGCCGAAGATGTAGGCGAGCAGGAGGCCGACCACGAGCGCGACCGTGGTCATCACCTCGAAATAGACCAGCGCCTTGACGCCGACCCGGCCGACCTTCTTGAGGTCGCCGGCGCCGGCAATGCCGTGCACCACGACGCAGAACACGATCGGTGCCACGATCATCGAGATCAGCTTGAGGAAGGCATCGCTGAGGATCTTGAGGCCGATAGCGAAGTCCGGGACGGTCACGCCGAGGATGATGCCCAGGATCAGGGCCGCCAGGACCTGAACGAACAGCGAGGTATAAAGCGGCTTCGGCTCGGTGGCCGGCGCAGCGACGATCGTAGACATGGTGGGCTCCCCCGGTTTGACGCGTCTTGGACGTCAAAAAAGGAGCAACAACCGTGCCAGATTGTCGCTGCCTAAGGCAGGGCAGTCCGATTTCGGAGAGGAGAAAAAGAGACTACCTTGCTGTTGGGGTCTTGGTCCGGCCCGCGCCAGAGGCAACCTTCGTCACGCCACAAGATCCAGCAGCCGGCACGATCCCCGCACCAGCACCTTGCGCCCGGTCGGCGTTATTGCGGGCACGCCATCGTTGATAACGATGAGGCCGAGCTTGACCAGGCCTTCGACGACATAGGCCTTCGAGAGGCGGCCGGTCGACGCCGGATTGCGAAGTCCCTTCAGCGCTTCCCATTGGTCCGATGAAAGATCGAAGTCGACGTCGTTGCTCATGCTGCCTCAAGCGATAGTACGGTTCGCACGCACCACTTAGCCGCGGTGCATGAAAACCATGCGACGACATTGAGTCCGGAATTCGGTGAGGTGTTTGGAACCTCTCTTCACAAATTGCCGCACTTCATTGCACCACAAGAGCTTCATTGCGCCACAAGGGTTAAGATCGTTCGCGTATGAAGATCGTCCCAGATCTTCGATCACTAATTGCTGATCCGCACTTGATGTTGCGCCGCGAACTACCGCAGTGCACGGGAAGCACGCCTGTCCCATTCTGGTCGCGATGTGCACAGAAATCTGAGACGAGCCCTTCAAGACTCTGTTACGGTGATTCCCGAGGAATGGCTTCACACGGCAGGAGTGGAGTGCATGAACAGGCTGGTGGAAATCCGCAGTCAGGAGTCCCTCTGTCGCGAACGTGCGGCGTTCGATTCAGAGCGCCGGGGTTTCTGGCTCGCGCAGGCCGAGGAATGGAAACAGCGCGGGCTGGACGAAATCGCCTATCACTTCCGGGAATGCAATCATGCCCACACGGAGCTGGTGCGAGGCTGACCGCCGGTTCGTATTTTCCGCTAATGTGATCGCCGTTTACTGGTAGGTCGCCACGATATCGGACACCGCGCGCTCGAGCTGCTGTGCGGTGGCGCACTGACGCACCACGCTGCAGAAGGTCGCATAGCGCGGCATCTCGGAATCGCCAAATCCCCAGGCGAGCCGTCCTTCCGGATTGAGCCAGACCAGCCGCTTCGAGCGCTCGGAGATGCGTCGCAGGATGTCAGCGCGCGGATCGAGATTGTTGCTGCGCGCGTCGCCGAGCACGATGACCGTGGTCTGCGGTGTCAGCGTGCTCATGAACTCCTTCTCGAAATCGACCAGCGCAGATCCATAGTCGGATGAGCCGAAGCCGACCTTGGACATGATCTCCTGCATGGCGTCCTCGGGCGACTTCGTCTCAAGGATGTCGCTGACCTCGATCAGGTGCGAGGAGAAGGCAAAGGAGCGGACGTCGTCGACCACCTCATGCAGCGAGTGGATCAGGAGCAGGAAGAAGTCCGATACCTGCGCCACCGAGCCCGAGACGTCGCACAGCGCAACGATCTTCGGCCGGTCGCGGTGCTTGCGCTTCCAGGCGGTGAGGAAGGGCACGCCGCCCCAGGCGGCATTGCGGCGCAGCGTGCGGCGAACGTCGAGATGGCCGCGGCGCTGGCGCTTGCGGGGCTTCGAGAAGCGCTCGCGCAGGCGCCGCGCGATCTTGCGGATGAGCGCGCGCATCTCCTCGACCTGCCGCCGCTCGATGCGCGCGAGCGGCGCGTTGCGCAAGATGTCGTTGCGAAGGTTTTCGGCCTCCTCACGGGCGTAGAGCGCGAGCCCCTGCGAGACCGTATCACGGACCGCTTCGCGCAATGCGTCGAGCCCGGCGCGCAGGCGCTCGGCGAGCGACGGGTTGGTCGCGGTCAACGCGTCGAGATCATCGCGCAGGCGCTGGAGGCCCATGGCGTCGAGAATGCGGCTCGAGAAGATCCCGCGCTGGGTGGAGTAGCGGATGTCAGACAGCGAGGCCGCGCCCGCGGCGCTGGCGATCGCAGCGGCGATCGCATTGCGGTCCTGCGACAGCAGCATCTGCGCAAGCGGGCCCAATCCCTCCGTCGGCTCACGGCCGGCTGCCTCGCTGGCCGCGCCGGATGAGGGGGATTGGTCCGTCCCTTGCGCAGCGTCCTCGCTATCGGCTTCGGCCTGCTCCTGCCGAGGTTCCGGCTGGCTGAAGAACAGATCGAAGCAGTCGCCGAGCGCGAGTTTCTCGTCCTGCGACTTGGCGAGCGTTAACAGCAGGGCATCGCGCAGGATGGCGCGGTCGGATACGCCGACCTGCGCGACGGCGCGCATCGCATCAATGCTTTCTGCGGGCGAAACACGGACACCGGCGCCACGCGCCGCCCGAAAGAAACGATGGAGGTTCTCGCGCATCGGCGTCAACCGAAGACGTTGGACCGCGCCGCCTTGGCAATGAAGGTCGTGACTTGAGGCGCCGCCGCCTCGATGTCGGCCTCGTACTTCAGGAGCACGTTGAGCGTGTCCTTGACGATCTCGGTGTCTAGCTCGGAAGCCTGGAGCAGCACCAGCACGCGTGCCCAGTCGATGGTCTCACTGACCGAGGGCAGCTTCTTCAGGTCGAGCGAGCGGATCTCGTGGATGAAGCCGACCATCTGCCGGCGCAGCGTCTGGGAGATGCCGTGCACACGGCTCTCGACGATGCGCTCTTCGAGCCGCTGCTCGGGGAAGCCGATATGCAGATGCAGGCAGCGCCGCTTCAAGGCGTCGCCGAGATCGCGCTCGCTGTTGGAGGTGAGGATCACGGTCGGCGGTGTGATCGCGGAGACGGTGCCGAGCTCGGGGATCGTGACCTGGAAGTCGGAGAGGATTTCCAGCAGCAGCGATTCGAACTCGGCGTCCGACTTGTCGATCTCGTCAATCAGCAGCACGCAGCCGCCGGGCTGCTCCAGGGCCTGGAGCAGCGGCCGCGGTTCGACGAATTCCTTGGAGAAGAACACGTCGCCGAAATCGTGGAGCTGGTCGAGCGCGGCGTGCAGGGTCTGCGCGCCGCCGAGAACTTCGCCGAGCTTGTCCTTGAGGATCTGGGTGTAGAGAAGCTGCTTGGCGTACTTCCACTCGTAGAGCGCCTTGGCCTCGTCGAGGCCTTCGTAGCATTGCAGGCGGATCATCTTCATGCCGCGCCAGGCGGCGATAGCCTTGGCAAGCTCGGTCTTGCCGACGCCCGCAGGACCTTCGACCAGGATCGGCTTTTCGATCTGTTGCGACAAATAGACGGCGGTCGCGATCTGCCGGCTCGCGATATAGCCCTGCGCGGCAAGGCCGCTCTCCACTGCCTCGATCGAGGTCGAGGCCTTCTGATCAGCCACGAATGGGCGCTCCCAAAGGTCTTGCTTGCGGCTTGTTCTGCCTGCGTCCCCGGCAAAGAACAAGCCTCGTTTGGGAGGAACCAGATTCGCGTGAGCGGCCGATTTTCCGTTTAGCGCAAATAGATAACCGGAGGATATATTCGCCCCGGTCAGTGCCGCAGGGCCTCCGGCTTGCGGATCGTCTGCCTGAGCTCGGCGCCGCAATCGGCGCACTCATAGACGAAGTCGATCTTGGCAAGGCTCCAATGCGGCTCGACCTCGCGCACATACATTGGCAGGAACCCCATGCAGGTCGGACAATTCACGGGCGCGATCTCGATATCCTGATGATGCTGTACATAGGCTGGCATCTCGGGTCTCCTTCGCAGACAACCACCGAACCCCGCGCAGAAGGTACTGCCGAGCTTTCTGATACCGTCATCAACTCTTTCGAACAGAGGTGGAACGACGGGCGTTTGTCGTTCGCTGTGACATTCTTGTTACGTCTCTGTACTGTAACGGGCGGATTAAATGCCTATTTCACAGCCCGAACCGATTGTCCGGTCTCAACTCCAACAACAAGGGAGCAACGTCCATGACGCATGCCATTCGCTTTCATAAGACCGGCGGTCCGGAAGTCCTGGTCTGGGAGGAGGTCAATGTCGGCAAGCCTGGGCCGGGCGAGGCGCGCATCCGCCACACCGCCGTCGGTCTCAACTTCGTCGACATCTACAACCGCTCGGGCCTGTATCCGGCGCAACTGCCAAGCGGGCTCGGCAGCGAGGCAGCTGGCGTCGTCGAAGAGGTCGGAGCCGGCGTTACGGATCTGAAACCCGGCGATCGCGTCGCCTATGGCGCCTCGCCGCTCGGCGCCTATTCCGAGGCGCGGCTGATCCCCGCCGATCGCCTGCTGAAGCTGCCTGACGGGGTCGACGACAAGACCGCGGCTGCGATGATGCTCAAGGGGCTCACCACGCAATATCTGATCCGGCAGACCTATCGTGTGAAAGCCGGCGATACCATCCTGCTCCATGCCGCGGCCGGCGGCGTCGGGACGATCCTGAGCCAGTGGGCGAAGCATCTCGGCGCGACGGTGATCGGCACGGTCAGCAACGACGAGAAGGCCAAGCTCGCCAAGGCTCATGGCTGCGACCATGTCATCATCTACACGCGCGAGGATTTCGTGAAGCGGGTCGACGAGATCACCGGCGGCAAGAAAGTGCCGGTGGTCTATGATTCCGTCGGCAAGGACACGTTCCTGAAGTCACTGGACTGCCTCGCGCCGCTCGGCGTCGCAGCGCTGTTCGGTCAGTCCTCGGGCGCCGTCGAACCGCTCAATCTCGGCCTGCTGGCACAGAAGGGGTCGCTCTACGTCACCCGTCCGACTCTGTTCACCTACGCCGCCAAGCGCGAGAATCTCGTGGCGATGGCCAATGAGCTGTTCGATGTCGTCAAGTCCGGCGCGGTCAAGATCGAAGTGCACCAGACCTATCCGCTGAAGGACGCCGCCAAGGCGCATGCCGATCTCGCCGCGCGCAAGACGACGGGATCGACCGTGCTCTTGGTATGAGGTGCTATCGGACGGTGACGCGGGCGTTCCACGCCTGCGTCACGTCCGTTCGTGCTTGCACAGGTCGCGGGCGTGATCCAGGCGGACCGCCTGGAGGTCGACCTCGTCAGGCGGGACCTGGGGCAGGGCGGCCTCGGTCAGGATGGCCTCGGTCACGTCCTCGACTGAACTGTCCACGATCTCGTGAATGAACGAGACGTTGCTGTATTCAC
The DNA here is from genome assembly GCF_001641695.1 of Bradyrhizobium neotropicale. Taxonomy (GTDB): domain Bacteria; phylum Pseudomonadota; class Alphaproteobacteria; order Rhizobiales; family Xanthobacteraceae; genus Bradyrhizobium; species Bradyrhizobium neotropicale. The sequence continues at coordinate 23,312 of NZ_LSEF01000033.1, read as the reverse complement.
CCGAGGCGACGCGGGAGATGACCTCGCGCCGCGTGATCTCGGGGTCGACGATCGCCTCGCGGCCGCGCCGCCCATAGTCGATCATCACGACGAAATACTGCATCTAAGATTGACCCTGCCGCGGCCCGCATGTCGCAGGCTCTGCGGCAGAGTATTTCCGAAAAACGGAATTAGGTCAAGGTGTGATTTCTAAAAATCGGAAATTGGCCGGGCTTGCCTTACCTGCCCTTCTTGCGCGGCCGCGCGGACTTCGCGCGCAGCCGCTCGAGCTGCCCCTTGGGCATCGAGAGGCAGATCTCGCCGACCCACTCCAGCTTGACGCCGACGATCGGCTTGGCGTTGAAGCTGGTGAGGTTGACGACGGACGGACTTTTGCCGCGTTCGATGGTCTTCAGGTAGCGTTCGCCGGTCTTGAGGCGGACTACGGCCTCCTCGCCGTAGAAGCTCGACAGCGGGTAGCGCTGATCCTTGTAGACCACGATCACGTCGCCGCTCTCGTATTTGGGCAGCATCGAATCGCCGACGATCTCGAAGGCGACGGTCTCTTCCATGATCGGGAAGGGCAGCACGACCTCGCCGAGCCCTTCCGGCGGAACCTGCTCGAAATCCGGCTCGATCACGGCGCCGGCGCCGACGCGGCCCATGACCGGCGCGAGATTGAGCTCAAGATATTCCATGATCGGCAGAATTTCGGACGCTTTCACCAGGCGTTCGCCGCCGAGGATCTCCGACACCGCGCCCGGGCGCACGCCCATGGCCGCCGCCAGCCCGCCCTTGCTCTTGCCCGTCTTCTCCAGGCCCCGCTCGATCATCGCAACGTCCAACATGGTGATTCCCTCGATTACCCATGGTCCTGCCTCTTCTAATCCGAAATTCGGAATTGATGCAATTATGAATATCAGAAGTCACTGCTTGACTTGTGTTTCGGAATACCGGAATATGTGTTTCGCCATCCCGGCCGTGACGGTTTGTGAATGGCGTATCACAGGACAGCAGCATGGAACCGGGCAGTTGGCCGTCGGAGCACTCCGACGCGCTTCGCGACTATTTTCTCAAAGGGATGTCTTACGCGGAGATCGGACGGGAGATTAACGCAAGATTCGGAACGGTTTATACGCGCAGCGCGGTGGTCGGCCGGGCCAAGCGGCTCGGGCTCGCCGCGCCCGCACGGATGAAGAGTCCCTCGATCGTGCCGCGCTTGCCGGGCGCAATCTCCCCGCTCGCGCCGCGCGCGCCGGTTTTGCCGAACTCGAGCCAACCGCCAGAATCGGTGCTGAAGCCCGCTCGGCCGGTGAAGTTGCGCTGCGTCGGCATCAAGCCGCGCCTGATCTCGCTGATCGAACTCGAGCCTGGCGATTGCCGCTATCCCTATGGCGGCGACAAGGACGGGGAGGAGATCGCCTTCTGCGGTCATCCCCGACAGCCCGGCACGAGCTATTGCACGCCGCACTTCCACCTGACCCGCGGGCCGGGATCGGCATCGACGCGCTGCGCGGGCCCCCTCGTGCTGAGACTGGTCTCCGCCGCCTGACGGGCGGACGTCCTCTCAATTATCAATTTTGCATGGAGCTTCCGAGTGGTACGCGCCAGACGCAACAAGTCCTATAGGTTGGCAAGGCTCAACGACTGGCCCTCGCACGATCTGCCATTCAATGCCGAAGTGGCCGAGGTCGCGGTCGATAATCCCCTCGCGCTCGAGCCGGGCGAGAAGATCGTCGCCATGCGCTCGATCCGCAGCGATCCGCTCGGTCGGCTGCATTCTCATCGCCAGATCGACGAGGCCCAATACCGCGGCGGTCGCGCCTTCCAGAACGACTGGGAGAGGGCGGAGCGCGGTCCCCAGGCGGTGGATCCAACCCGCGAATATGTCGACGGCACGCGCACGCGCGAGGCGGTCACCGAGAGCCAGCGCCAGGCGGTGCTGCGGCTGAACCGCGTCGAGCGCGAACTCGGCGCCGACGGTGCCGCGCTGGTGCACGACGTGCTGGTCCTGGGACTGACGATGGATCAGATCGGGCAGCGCCGCGCCGTGCGCAGCCAGCGCTGGAACGACTATTTCGCGCGACGATTCCGCGAATGCCTCGACCGGCTCGCGCTGGTCTACGGCTTTGCGACGGAAATTGGACCGCAGCGCACGGAGCGGCGCCGATGAGAGCGGCGCGCCGGCAACCTCCGCCGCCGGCGCGCCCGTTCCCCGCTTACGGATGGGGCACGATCTGGTAGGGCGTCGTGTAGGGCTCGACGCGGAGCGAGGCGTTGGCGAGGAGCCCGATCTTGGCGGTCGGCGCCTGCTGCAATTCGCCGTTCTGGCCGCGATGCACATTGTACTGCCAGACGGTGAGGTCGCCCTTCTGCGCCAGCGCATGCGCAACCGCGCTCGCATCGTTGCCGCCGATCGCCTGGAGCTCCTCGGCTGACAATCCGATGATGATTTCGTCCTTGGTGGTGACGATCTTGAAGAGGTTCATCTTGATCTCCTGCGCCCATGCGCCCTGTATCGAGAGAGTGAAAAGCGCAACCGCGGCGCCCTTGATGACATCGCAGCGAGAAAGCATGCCGTCGTCCTTTGGTGCTGACGCGCGCCCGAATCGAAGAGGTCCAGCCATGGCGCCCGTGATCTGCGTGGCCGTTTCGCAACGGCTTGGTCGTTCGATCTTGAATCACGGTTCACGCATCGGAAAATATCGGGGATTGGTGAACCGTGACGCGGAGAACCGAGTCCAAACCTAGAGCTTGAGGGGGCACATCGGATGAAATTGATTGTCACGCTTTGCATTGTTGCGTCACTCGGCGTGCCCGGCACCGCCATGGCGGCCGATCCCTTCTATCTCGGGAGCTGGACGGTCACGACGGCTGTGGTTGCGCCATGGGCCGATCCGCATCGTAAGCCCGACGGCAGCGAGCAGGCGCGGCTGATGGGCAAGGCGCTGGCCATCAAGGTGAAGGAGATCTCCGGGCCGCGTCCCTTGGCCTGCGCCAAGCCGCAGTACAAGGTGACGGACTACGGTCCCGACATGATCTTCCAGGGCGCTTTCGACGAGATGCGGCGCGCCGGCAAGAAGGCCGATCCCAAGGCGCTCGCCGCATCGCTCGGCTTTGTCGGTGGCAAAATCAAGACGCTGGAGACCGGGTGCGAGATCGAGTTTCACTTCGTCGACGATGCAACCGCCGAAATCGGGCTCAACGATTACGTGTATACGCTGAAGAAGCAATAATTCGCTCGGACGGTATCCGGCGAAGGGCTCCGACGCCCTGGATCGGCCGCCATCGCTCAAATCGAGACAATATGTCCGCATTGCGATGCGTGGCTCCGTTCACATTTAGACACAAAACAAAGGGCAAGCCCGCGGCATCGAGCTCGATCAAGGCAGTGTGTGCACCGATGTCGCTTCTTGACGCAGGTGGGTGACGTCGGTGCATATTCCTGTTATCCGGAATTGCCGTGGTGCGATGCCGACCAAGCATCGCTGCCTCGATAGATTGGCTTGCCGGATGGGTTGTTCCTTGGCATAGTTGCAACCTCTCGGGTTGAGCCGATCCGTTCGGATGTGCAGTTCAGCGTACCAACCCCCTGGGATGCCCTGGCCGAGAATTCTTCGCCGCCACGGCGTCCAATTCTCGAGCGGGAGCTCGACGTCAGACCGCCAAGGCCGATCCTTGTCATAGGTGCGAGATGAAAAACCTCAATTTCGCGGCTGAACTGCACCTGAAGCTCGGCGCGCCCGCGAGTAGCACCGTCGAAAGCCTGCGCCTGCTGCGCGCATTTCTGAAGCTTGCGCCGCGGCAGCGTTTTGAGGTCATCAAGCTCGTCGAAGATCTCGCCACAGACGACTCTCTCCCTGAGCATCCCCTGTCGTAAGCCGGGCTACGCGCCCACGTCATGCCTCGACCACCGTCCGTCCCGTCGCACGCCGGGCGTCCGGCTGCGCCTGTAGCCTGGTCTGGCCGCTGGAAGCCGACGCTGCAAATGTGATAATCAGTAAGAAAAAAGGGAGGAGTGCGACATGATTGAACCGAAGCTCGAAGTTCCGGCCGAATTGCGCGACCTGGCCGAGAAGACGATCGACCAGGCGGAAAAGGCATTCGGCCTGTTTTTCGATGCCGCCACCAAATCGATGGCGACGGTGCCGGGAGCGGGCACGGAGGTGTCGAAGCAGGCGCTCGCTTTCACCGAGCAGAACATGAAGTCGGCGTTCGAGCATGCGCGCAAGCTCGTTCACGCCACCGATCTTCAGGAAGCCATGCAGATCCAGTCCGAGTTCCTGCGCAGCCAGTTCACCAGCGCCGGGGACCACATGCGCCAGATGACCGGCAGCATCATGCAGCCCGGCAAGGGCAAGTCCTGAAGTCATTGGCAACCCACGCAAATCCCTGCCGGCTCAAACCGGCAGGGATTTGCATGTCTGGCACTCGTGCTCACCCGCAGCACGATCCCGGGAATTGCGAGAGATCGATGCGGGCGATGATCGACCGGAGTCGTCTGCGGGCGGAACGATAGAGCCGATGAAACAACGCCGGCACTCCAGCCGCGGGCAGGCCAAGGCTCTCGATAGGGTGCGGCATGTGCCCCTCCGATGCGGTGCGGCCTTCCTATCGCGCTCGGACCGGAGGCGCGTTGATCTGGCGCAAGGCTGGCGGGCTAGTAATCGGCGGGGTTCATGATCATCGGGCTCGACGTATCGGCCGGCGCGAGCGCGTTGCTGGCGCTGTCGCGCAGGAAGCGGTCGAGTGTCGCCTGGATCTTCTCCTTGACCGCGTCGGGTCCGCGGTCGCTCATCTCCGTGTGCTGCGCGCCGGTATGGACGATGTCGATGCCGCGCGCCTTGGCCTCTTCGGGCGTCGGCAGGACGCCGGGGTCGGTCACGAAGTGCGGATCCTTCGAGCGGAAGGACAGGATCTTCAGGTGGTCGTTGACCACGAACGGCACCCGCAGATTGTCCAGCGTGATCACCTTGGACACCAGCTCCGGATGCTGATGAGCGACATACATCGAGACGTCGCCGCCGTTGGAATGGCCGACCAGCGTGATGTGATCGTATTCGACGTGCTCCTGCCGCTTCTTCAATTCGCCAAGCACGAAAAGGATGTTGGCTTCGCAGCGCATATAAACCTGGCGCCGGCCGACATACTGCTCGCCGACATGGGTCATCAGCGGCGGATCGCTCGGCAGGTCCTGCTGGATGCTCGCGACGAGATAGCCGCGCGCGGCGAGCACATTGGCGAGGAACGAATACTCGGTGGCCTTGACGGTATTGCCGTTGCTGATGATGGCGAGCGGGAGCTTCCAGAGGCCGAGATTGGCCTTGGTCTCGTAGTCACGGCGCACTGCGACGTCGACAGAGATCGGCCGCTGGCGCGTGGCGTCGAACAAGGTCACCGTCTCATGACGAATGGCGAACTTGCTGACGACGAAATACTGGCCCACGCCAAGCACGCCGAGAAAGGCCAGAATTGCCAGCACCCTCTTCATGGTTCCTTCCCAATCACTTTTGACTGAACGTGGTCATTGGGAACTCCCGGATCGAGCGATCGTGAGCAGGCTACGGGATTAAATTTAGGCAAGTCTGTGAGAAAGGTCCCAGAAGGAGCGCGTGCAGCGCAAAAAGCGGAGGGCTTAAGGACAGCCAGCCTTGCCGCGTTCCGGGCAAACCCGCAGCGCGCTGGAAAGCGTGAACAGAAAGCGCGGGGTGCGGCGCGTATTGTCCGGTGCCCGGTAGCTCAAGGGGACGGCAACGCCGAGATCGGCCTGGAAATCGTCCAAGAGGAAGAACCGCGCGCCGGCGCCGGCGGAGGTCAGTGACAGGCCGTCGCTCAGGCGGTAGCCGTCGTTCCAGACTGCGCCGGCGTCGCCGAAGGCGTAGATCTGATAGCCGCTCCAGTAGCGGAAATTGACCTTCTGGTCGAAGCGCAGCTCGAACGAGCCGGCGAGGCCGTTGTCGCCGCTGATCTCGGCCGCGCCATAGCCCCGGCCGAAGGCCGCGCCGCCGAGGTAGAATTGCTGCGAGGTGAACAGCGGCCGCGATGCGGTCTGGCTCGCCGCGGAGAGCTTGATCGACCAGGTGTCGTTGAGCGCCTGGTAGCGCGTGAACCAGAGGTTCAGCACCGAGAAATTCGACGAAGCGCCGTCGCGCGACAACAGATCATCGTCGAAATGCGAGGCACCAAAGATGTCGAGACCCTGGCGATAGGTGAAGGTCGCAAAGTTGGTGCCGCCGAAGCGATCCTGGAGCCGGTAGTCGGCGGTCAGGCTCGCCGTCCTGATGTGGTCGCTGTAGTACGGGCCGAACAGATCGTGTTCCGACACGTTGCTGAAGGTCCCGGCCATCGTGAGCGTGAGGGCCGACCATTGCGACATGAAGGGTACGGTGCTGGCCCGCACCTCGAAAGCTTCGGTCGTGGTGATGTCGCTGGCAAGGCGCCGGACGTCACCCGGCCGCACCGCGCTGTACAGGACGGAGGCGCCGACGCGCACGCCGTCGACGCCGACCGGCGCATCATAGGACAGCCGGGCGAAGCCGAGCTGGCGCGGATCGTTGGCGATGGTCGACAAGTTGACCGCGAGGGTGTCGCCCGGCGTGAGGTAGGAGTTAAAGGCGCTCGTCGCATAGGTCTGCCAGGGACCGACCGACGATGATCCGAGATTGTCCAGTCCGAACGACGTGAAGACGTGCCAGGTCTTCAAGGAGATCGTGAGACGAAAGCGGCCGGTGGGGCCGCCGATCTCCTCAAGCGCGGTATCCGTGATCCGGACGCCGGGTCTGCCGTTGATGAGGAATAGCTGGCGTTCAAGCGTTGCGAAACGCGACGGCTGCTCGGCCAGAACCGCTCCAAGCATCGGCCTGACGCCGAGCCGATCGGCATCGTCGCCCTTCAGCTCGGCCTGGACGATTGCCCCTTCGATCACGCGGATCTGGACACGGCCGTCGGTGATGTCCTGCGGCGGCACGATCGCCCGGCTCAGATGGAAGCCTTCGGCGCGGTAGAGCTCGCTGATCGCGCCGGCGATTGCGGCAAGGTCGGCCTGCGTGACCCTCTTGCCGAGATAAGGCTGATAAGTCCCGGTGATGCGCTCGCGGGAGATCGCATGGGCACCGCTGACGTTGATGCCGCGCAGCACGAATTGCGGCCCGGCATCGGCCGCGACATTCGGCTGACCGATCGTCGGCAACTTGACCGGCGGCCGGCTGAGCGATTCCTGATCGGATTGGTTATCGAAATACTTCTCGGGCTGGCGCGGATCAAACCCCGGCTGGCTCGCCTGCTGCGCGAGCGCGTGCGGCATTCCCGTAAAGATCGGTGCCAGCAACGCCAAGGTGGCGAGGAGATGCGATCTATCACCGCGCTCACCGAACTTCTCCCCGTAGTTCAACGGAGAGGTTCGCAAGAACCGGTAAGCATTCGTTAGCCGCATGATTTTTCTTAGTTTTTTATGGTCAATGAAAGGTTAATGCGACGGTTCCGCTTGCCGGTTCCGGCTAATTCTCTCTTGAGCTATTTGCCCTATGCCTCAGGTCCGACTGGACCACGGACTGAGGATCCTCATGCTCGGCAGAGTTGGAATGCGGCGCGCTTTGATGGCGGTGCTGATACTGGGAACTGCGTCCGGCGCATCCGCCGCAGAGGATGGCGTCTGGTCGATCAGCAAGGCGTCGGGCGAAGTCTGGCGCGCAACCGACGGCGCACGGCAGGTCTCGTTGAACCAGGAAGAGACGCTGAAGCCTGGCGATACCATTCGCACCGGGCGGAACGGGCGCGTGCTGCTCGTCCGCGGCGAAGAAACGATTCTGATCTCTCCCAACTCGGTGGTCGGCTTGCCGGCCGAGAAGAAGGAGGGCCTCTCGACCACGATCATTCAGCAGGCCGGTTCGATCCTGCTCGAAGTCGAGAAGCGCAACGTCAAGCATTTCGAGGTCGAGACGCCCTACCTCGCCGCGGTGGTCAAGGGAACGCAGTTCAGCGTCACGGTGAGCGCCGGCAGCACCAAGGTCGGCGTAGTCCGGGGCCAGGTTGAAGTCTCCGACTTCAAGACGGGGCAGATCGCCCAGGTCATGCCGGGCCAGGCGGCCACCGCCTTCGAGCATGGCAAGCCAGGCCTCAGCCTGAGCGGCGCCGGTACCTTCAATCCCATCGAGCAGGGCAAGCCGCGCGCCTCGACGGTCGAGCGGATTCCTGTGCCGAAATCGGGACTGTCCGCGCCGCGCAATGCGGCCTCCGGACATGCGATTCATGCGCTCGGCCAGATCGACAAGGGGACCAGGGCGGCCGGCGTGCCGACGCAATCCCATCAGGGAGCTGGTGGCGCCGGGTCGTCCAAGCCGGGCACGGTGCGCATCTCGAGCTCGCTCGGCGAGGTCAAGCTCAACTTCCACAAGGTTACGCATGGGCTAGCCCATGGTGCCGCCGCAACAGGCCACGTGCGCAATGCCGCCAATAGCACCGACACGGTCTGGAGCGACACGAAGGCAAGCACGACGACCGCATCCAGCAACAGCACGACCGTGACCGCGGCGACCGTGAGTAACGGCGCCGCCAGCAGTACCGCAACGACGTCGTCAAGCGGGACGACGACGGTGGCCACGACTGCCGGTTCGACCAGCGACGTGTCCGGCGGAAGCTCCGGCAACGGAAACAGCGGGAATGGCGCGACCGGCAACGGGAGCGGCGGCAACGGCAATGACGGTAACAACGGCAACAATGGTCACCACTACGGGTGGTCTTGGGGCAGGGGCCATCACTAGCATCGCGCGGTCAACATGAGGGGGCACATCACGGCATTGGCCGGATGTGTGGGGGAGCAAGGTGAAACGCTACAGGCCGCACATTCTGGTCGTGATTGCGCTGGCGGTCGTGCTGTCCACGGGATGGCACGCTGCGCTCCGCAACGCGCTCACCGATCTGCGCTTCACCTGGCAATCGCGTGCGGCCAGCGGCAACGTTGTCATCGTCGCGATCGATGCGCCCTCAATCGACCAGATCGGTGTGTGGCCGTGGCCGCGCCGGCTGCATGCCGAGTTGCTGCAGAAGTTCGAAAGTGCCGGCGTCCAGGACGTGGCCTTCGACGTCGATTTCAGCACGCCATCCGATCCCGCCTCCGACGAGGCCTTCGTCAAAGCACTGAGGGATGTCGGCGGCGCGACGATCCTGCCCTCTTTCAAGCAACCGGTGCCAAATGGGGGCGCGGCACATATCAATCGCCCGCTGAAGCCGTTCAGCAACCAGTCCTGGCCCGCCGTCGTCAACGTCACGGTCGAGCCTGACGGCCTCGTACGCCGCTATCCGTTCGGAGAGAAGCTCGGTGACAGTTTCGTGCCGTCGATGGCTGTCGTACTGGCTGGGCAGAATGCAAGCCGCACCTCTCCGTTCCTGATCGATTTCGGTATCCGCGCGGCGTCTATTCCGCTCGTGTCCTTTGCCGACGTGCTGCGCGGCGATCCCGCGACCCTGGCGAGCCTCAAGGACAAGAGGATCATCGTCGGTGCCACTGCGCTCGAGCTCGGCGATCGCTTCAGCGTTCCGAACGGCGGCATCGTTTCAGGCCCCGTCCTTCAGGCGCTCGCGGCGGAATCGATCATTCAGCAGCGCATGCTGCGCCGGACCTCGGACCTGGGCATGGTGCTCGGCCTGTCCGTGATCTGCCTCCTGATGATATTCTCATGGCGCCGCGTTGGTCCCGGCCTCCGCGTCGCGATGCTGGTCGCGGCGGGAGCTGCGATCGAGCTGATCGCAGCCCTGGTCCAGTCGAAATGGCCGTTCGTCATCGATACGTCGCTGCTTCACATCGCCATCTTCGCTTATCTGACGGCGATCGCGCTCGACGAGATCGACTTCCGCAGCCTGCTCGGGCGAATCGCCGAAAGCCGCTTCCACCGCATTGCGATGTCGCTCGGCGACGGGCTCGTCTGCACCGACGAGGATCATCGGATCACGGTGTGGAATCCCGGCGCCAGCGCGATCTTCGGTTACATGCCGGCCGAAATGATCGGCCAGCCCTTCGAGGCGCTCTGTGCAAAGCCGGCCGAGGGCAGCGCAAAGCCCTTCTCCATGCGTGACGCCGCGCGGCAGGCGCTGCTCGTCCCGGGCGGTGCGGTCGTGGTCGAGTTCGAAGGCCGGCGCAGGAACGGCGAGACGTTCCCGGTCGAGGCCAGCTTCTCGGGCTGGCAGGGCACGGATGGCTTCCAATACGGCGCGATCCTGCGCGACATCTCGGTGCGCAAGCGCGAGGCCGAGCGCGTCAGATATCTTGCCGAATATGATGCACTGACCGGTCTTGCCAATCGCAACACGCTGCATGCCGGGCTCGTCGGCCTGATCGCGGATGTCGAGCCGCAGTCCTGCGAGGTCGCGCTGCTCGTGATCGGGCTCGACGGCTTCCAGCGCATCAATGACACGCTGGGACACGCGGCCGGAGATCTCGTGCTGCGGGCGGTCGCCGCGCGTCTGAAATCAGAGGCGGGGGACGAGACGGTCATTGCGCGGCTCAGCGGCGACGAATTCGCCATTGCGCGCCAATGCAGGGAGGACAGCGAGCCGGTTGCGGAATTCGCCGAGCGCATTGCCCGCGCATTCGAGCTGCCGCTCGCCACGGGCACGCGCCAGCACCGCGTCAGGGTCAGCGTCGGTGTTGCCGTCTATCCGGACGGCGGCCACAGCGCGGAGGATCTCCTGAGCAACGGCCATCTCGCGCTCTCCAGGGCAAAAGCGACCCGGCGCGGCAGCCATGTGATCTTCGAAAGCACTATCAGGCAGGAATTGGAGAACAGGCTGACGCTCGAAAGCGAGCTCGCGCTCGCCGCGGACCGCGGCGAGTTCGAACTGTTCTACCAGCCGCAGGTTCGCCTGGTCGACGGCGGTCTGGTCGGAGCCGAGGCGCTCATCCGCTGGCGGCATCCCGTGCGGGGCTACGTCTCGCCCGGCGAGTTCATGCCGGTGGTCAACACCTCGGCACTGTCCGAGCGGATTGCGAGCTGGGTGATGGAAACCGCCTGCTGGCAGGCGCGGGCCTGGGAGCTGTCCGGCCAAAGTGTGCGCGTCGCGATCAACCTGTCGCCGTCGCAGCTTCACTCCGGCGATCTCGCGCATTCGGTCGCGACGCTGCTCGATGCCACTGGGCTTACGCCCTCGCTGCTCGAGCTCGAGGTCACCGAGGATATCCTGCTGCTCGACGAGGACCGCGTGCTAGACATGTTCAAGCGGATCCAGGAACTCGGCGTCCGTATCCTGTTCGACGATTTCGGCACGGGTTACGCGAGTCTGAGCTATCTCAAGAAGTTTCCGCTCGATGGACTCAAGATCGACCGGTCCTTCGTGCTGGACCTGCTCGCCGATTCCGACGATGCCGCGATCGTCAGCTCGACCATTGGCCTCAGCAAGCAGCTCGGTCTCACCGTCGTTGCGGAGGGGATCGAGAACCGCGCTACGGCAGACTTCCTCGTCAGCATGGGATGTGCGGAAGGGCAGGGCTATTTCTTCGGCCGTCCGATGCCGGCCGATGCGTTGGAACGTCAGTTTCTGGTCGTCGAGCGCGAATCCGTCAGTGCGGCCTGAGCGGGCATCAGTGACGGATTCCGATCGCTAGCGCCGGCGCGCAATCGCAACGCCGAAGAGGAAGGCGACGAAGAGGCTGGCCAGAGGCGCTTCGCGCGTAATTGCCGCGACGGTCGCGAGCGGCCGGCCGGGCTTTCGTGCCTGCTCGATCGCAAGGGTGAGGCGATCGACGGCGGCATGCAGACCTCCCGCGACTTCGCCGATCGTCCGCGACACGTCAGTTGCCGCGTCGATGGCGCGCTCGGCCATGCCCGGCTGCGAAGTGGGTTGCGGTATGTCCGTGCTCAAACTCGCGACCTCCACGCTCGACAATGGAAGCCGGCACCTTTGGCTATCCGCGCGAGCGCTCATTCTTGAACAGCGGGTCGGAACGACCTTTGGCTATCCGCTACAGGCGCCGTGGTGAACGGCGGGTGCCGGCCTCGGACTGGCAATTCGGCGCACGGGATTTTGTTCCGATGCGGAGGCTTGCTCCCCGTGAAACGACGGATACGAATCTCTGTTAGGCTGGCGCCAAGGAATACCTTGAGGCACGATCTCGAAGCTCGACCTTGCTGACCCAGGAGGCTGCCGTGACCGATCGAACCATGACGGATCGAGCCCGGCGCATCGCATTGCTCGGCGCGCCCATCGACATGGGCGCCTCGCAGCGTGGCACCCTGATGGGACCCGCGGCGCTGCGCACTGCCGGCCTTGCGACATTGCTGGAGAACCTCGATTTCGACGTTGTCGAGTACGGCGATCTCTCCGTTGCCGAGATCGAGGATCTTGCCGACCGGCCGCCCGCCAAGGCCAATCACTACCGTGAAATCCAGCGCTGGACGCGCGTGCTGAGCCGCCGCGGCTACGAGATCGCAAAGACCGGAGCGATCCCGATCTTCCTGGGCGGCGATCACACATTGTCGATGGGCTCGGTCAACGCCATGGCTCGCCTTTGGCAGGAGCGCGGGCGCGAGCTGTTCGTGCTCTGGCTGGATGCGCATGCCGATTACAACACGCCGGAGACGACGATCACGGCCAACATGCACGGCATGTCGGCGGCATTCTTGTGCGGCGAGCCGGGCCTCGACGGTCTCCTGGGCGAGGATCCACGCGCCTCGATCGCTCCCGACAGGCTTGATCTGTTCGGGACGCGTTCGATCGACAAGCTTGAAAAAGATCTGATGCGTGCGCGTCGGATCAGGGCGGCCGATATGCGCCAGATCGACGAGTTCGGCGTCGCGGTGCTGATCCGGCGCGTGATCGAACGCGTCAAGGCGAGCAACGGCGTGCTGCATGTCAGCTTCGACGTCGACTTCCTCGATCCTTGCGTCGCGCCGGGCGTCGGTACCACGGTGCCGGGCGGAGCGACCTATCGCGAGGCGCATCTGATCATGGAGCTCCTGCACGATTCCGGGCTGGTGGGGTCGGTCGACATCGTCGAGCTCAATCCGTTCCTCGACGAGCGCGGGCGCACCGCGCGAACCGCCGTCGAGCTGATCGGCAGCCTGTTCGGACAGCAGATCACCGACCGGCCGACGCCCAGCAACGCGATTGCGCCGGGCGAGTGAAGGTATTGCGAAACGCTCCCGCGTGAGGGGGCGAGTGCCAACGGCCTGGAACCCGCGCTGGAGGCGGAACCCGCTGCGGTGCAATTGAATTGACCTCGAGAGGAAACGACTCAGGTCATCTTGATGGAACGAAATCGCATCAGGAATCGCATCGCTATCGACGAGGCGCTCCGGCATCCCGGCGTGATCGCACTGATCGTCGCGGGCTTGACCATCGCTGCGATGCTGCTGGTGGACCACGGGCCGTGGAGCCGGGCGAAGGTGCAGCCCGCCCATGTCGCGATGTATCACACCACGGGCGAAGCGGCGCGTGCCGTGGGCGCCCAGGTGTTTCCGACCGACCCGAGATCGCGGATCGAGCCGGCGCGGCCGGGGCCCAAGACGTCCTCGACCGTGAATCCCGTGACGCCGTAGGCTCAGCTCTTGCGACCGTAGTTGAGAAGGCCGCCGCTCGTCTTCGGCGGATGGGCGCGCAGTGCCTCCTCGTTCGGCTCGGTGCCCCAGCCGGGCCGGTCCGGAATGACCAGATGTCCGTTCTGGATCTCCGGCTCGTGGGTGAAGAGCTCGCGATCCCACGCCAGACGATCGATATCGATCTCCATGATGCGCAGGTTCGGCGCGGCGGCGCAGAAATGCGCGTTCATCATCGAGCAGAGATGGCCGTAGAAATTGTGCGGGGCGACGTTGACCTCGAAGGCATCAGCGGCGGAGGCGATCTTCATCGATTGCCAGACGCCGTTCCACGGCGTGTCGATGATCGCGACGTCCATCGCCTGTTCGCGGAAATAGGGCAGGAATTCGCGCAGGCCCAAAAGCGTCTCGCAGGATGAGATTGGATGCGGGCTCTGCCGACGGATGTAGCCGAGCGCTTCGGGATTGAAACTGTCGATCTCGACCCAGAACATGTCGATGTCGGCAATCGTGCGCAGGATTTTCAGATAGCCCTCGGTCTTGGCGTTGAAGTTGCAGTCGAGCAGGATGTCGACGTCGGGACCGGCGCCGTCGCGAATTGCCTCGAGATGCATGTGCAGGTCGCGCAGGATCTTGCGGTCGACGTTGATCTCGGGCGCGAAGGGCGAACCGAAGCCGGGCCGCCAGCCCGTCGGCTTGCCGTCGTCATAGGAGAAGATGTTGGTCTTGAGCGCAGTGAACTTCTTCTCACGCACCTCGCGCCCCATCGCCTTGACGCCGTCGAGGCTCTCGATCGGCGGCTTGTACCAGGCCGGATGATTGATCCGCCAAGTGGCGCAGTGTGACCAGTAGACCCGGACGCGATCGCGGATCTTGCCGCCGAGCAGGTCGTAGCAGGGCACGCCCAGACACTTCGCCTTGGCGTCGAGCAGCGCATTCTCGATCGCCCCGAGCGCCTGCGCCACCACGCCGCCGGCGGCCGGCCGCGTCGCCGCGTACAATTCGGCGTGGATGCGTTCGTGCTGGAAGACGTTCTGGCCGACCACGCGGGCGGAGAGGCGCTGGATCGCAGCGCCGACACCGGGCGAACCAAAACCCTCGTCAAACTCGCTCCAGCCGACGATGCCGTCGTCGGTCGTCAGCTTGACGAAGTGGTAGTTTCTCCAGCCGGCATCGCAGGCGAGGATTTCGAGACTTGTTGCTTTTGATGATCTTGTCATGTCGCTCCCTGCGGCCCGGCCGGCCTTGTTTTTGTTATGGCCCGGTCGCAAGCCCGGCCCCAGCTGCAACTGTTAGGCTAACGACGGACCGTCGTGAAGGCCGCAGAGGCGCCGCCGAGAGCGCTTTTCGGCCGCCTTTTGTCGGATAACCCCGTAAAATTCGATGGGGACAGCCATGATCTTTCCCGGGACCGTCCCGAAATTGAACCAGGCTCTGACGTTTTTGGCCACAATCGGCACCGACCCTCCGGCCATGAAATTTCTGGGCATGATTTCGATTCTGGCGCTGCTCACCATGAGCGGGGCCGCCATTTCCGATCAGCTTCTGACTGCGGATCAGCACGTCGCGCAAAGGGTGCAGTAGCCGCGGGGGCAGAAGGCGCTTTGTCATTGGGGGATGACAGCTATGCTTTCGATAGACCAGTTCTTGAGGTTCATCAGCGTGCCTGCCGTGTTTGCGGCGTTCATCATCGCTTCGCAGATCTCGGCGGCGCTGTCGCCAGTCTAGCGCTCCTCGTCAGCCGATCGCAGAAGGGCCGAACAAGGCGAGGACGGCGAGCGCCATCAGCGCGGTGCCGAGCCAGCCGAGCGCGACGAGCCATGTCCGCGCCTTGAAGCGGCCCATGAGCGAAGCGCTCGAAACGATCAGCATCATCATCACCATGATCGGTACGGCGACGATGCCGTTGAGCACGGCGCTCCAGACCAGCATGTGGATCGCGTCGATGCCCGTGTAACCGAGGCCGAAGCCGATCACGGTCGCCGTCGCGATGATGGTGTAGAAGCCGACCGCCTCGTCCGGCTTCGCCTCCAGCGTGGCGCGCCATCCAAGAATCTCCGCGACGCCATAGGCCGCCGAGCCCGCCAGCACCGGGATCGCCAGCATGCCGGTGCCGATAATGCCGAGCGCGAACAGGAGGAAGGTGAAGTCGCCGGCGAGCGGTCGCAGCGCCTCGGCGGCTTCCGTGGCCGAATTGATGTTGGTGACGCCGTTGGCGTGCAGGACGGATGCCGTGGTCAGGATGATGAAGAAGGCGATGCCGTTGGAGAGCAGCATGCCGGCCGTGGTGTCGACCCTGATGCGCGTGAGCTCCGGATCGCCGCCATGGGAAAGCTCGCGCAGCGGGCGACGATGCTTGCCCTTGTTCATCTCCTCGACCTCCTGGGACGCCTGCCAGAAGAACAGGTAGGGGCTGATGGTGGTGCCGAGCACGGCGACCACCATCATGAAATAGTCGGCGCTGACATTCGCCTGCGGCCACACCGCGGCAAGCAGCGCCGTGCTCCACGGGATATCCACGGTGAAGGCCGTCGCCACATAGGCGAACAGCGCCAGTGTCAGAAATTTCAGCAGCGGGGCATAGCGGCGGTAGGGCAGGAAGACCTGGAGCAGGGTCGAAGTGGCCGCGAAGATCAATGCGTGCTCGTGGTTGAGCCCGCCAATGACGAGCGAGAGCGCCTCCGCCATCGCGGCGATATCTGCGGCGATGTTGAAGGTGTTCGCCCCGACGAGAAGGGCGATGAGACCGATCACCAGCCAGCGCGGTGCGAGCGCCATGACGTTGGCGGCAAGCCCCTTGCCGGTGACCCGCCCGATCCGCGCGCTCACAAGCTGGATGGCGATCATGAACGGCGTGGTCAAGAACACGGTCCAGAGCAGCCCGTAACCGAACTGCGCGCCTGCCTGCGAATAGGTGGCTATCCCGGACGGATCGTCGTCGGCCGCGCCGGTGATCAGACCTGGGCCCAATCTTTGCAGCAGCGTCGGCGCGGATTTCGTCGGCGTGCGGGCGCTGTCGTGCATGGAGGGGCGTCTCGGCTCTTTTCCGGAACGGCGAAGTCTCGGAATCAAATGCAGCGCGGGAATGATAGTTCCACGGCGAACCGGCGCATTGCGATGCATCGACGCGCGCGCAACGGCACCAGTTGCGCGCCCATGTCCGGTTTGACACGTCGGGCAAAACACCTGTAGACAGGCATCATCGCAAAGACCATCGAGCCCGCGCCGTCACCGGTTGCGGGCTTCGTCATGTCTGCGGAGGGAGCTCCGCCGCTATTTGATGCTGACGAACATGCCCCAGGCGGCTGCGAGCGCAGCGCCCGAAAAGACGATCATCGGGTTCTCGCAGAACGCGCTGCCATAGGTGCACATGGTGACGCCGAACGAGCCGATCTCGTGATGGCTCGCCGAGTAGAACAGTCCCGACAGCACCAGCAATGCGGCGGCGACGTAATACATCGACCATCTCTCCTCGGTTGCCCTGGCGTCCTCACTTCCCGGCGCATCGTCGCCGATGCGATGAATGCCGCGCCGGCCGGAAGGGGCATGCCGACAGCATGACGCAGACAGATTTCATTCCGCCGAATCCGATTTGCTGCATTTGGATAAAGTTTGACCCGTCGGGCAAAACGTCGGGATCATCGGAGTTTGATCCCGCGTAATCTAGGCTGGATTTTGCAGGGGGCCCTGTCTGCCGGCGTTCTGCGCTGGATGTTCATCAGCCAAATGGATTACCTACCGAATAGAAAGTGCGGTCTGACACGGCCTGTGGTTGCGTGCTCTCGCTTCAAACAGAGGGAGCACATGATGAAGAACCTTCTTGCAGTCATAGCCGTTGCTGCTCTCGCTATCTCTCTTTCGCAGGAGGTATCGGCGCAATCGGCGCCACCTTCCAGCGGGGCGACAAAGTCCACTGCCGCGACGCAGCAATCCGGCAAAGGCATGGCCGGACAGAAATGGCCGATGATGACCACCTGCACGCCCCGTCAAAAGATGTCGGGGAAACCTTGCTCGTAACAAGGTCAGGCCGCCTCAGTCGGCGGCCGCTTTGATCCATCATAAGGCGATGGTCGAGAGGTGGCGCTCCCGCGTGTTGGCTGGCTGTCCTCTCGACGAAACACATCTGAAACACATCTGAAACCAGATAGTTCTGAACTCCGCTCGCCGTCGGCTCGACCAAACGAAGCGAAAAGGAGACAGTCATGATCCAGGTCGGTTCGAAGGAAGAAGTCGCGTTTCTGTTGGCGCTGTTTGGGACGCATACGCAGCCCATCAAGAAGCCGAATCCGAAGTCATCACGCGGCCAGAACTGAAGTCATGCCACGTCTAGACGATTGCCAGCGCCTTTTGCGCGGGCTGATCTCCAAGGGGGATCCGAGCGCGATCCCGGCGGCTGAAAGTGCGATCAATGAGTTTCTGAACCTCACGCCGGGAAGTGCGCGCAAGAGCGGCCTGCGCCTTCTCCAGCAAGACGCATTGGACCAGTATGGTGCTGCGGCTGGCGTGCAGCGGTCCTTCGCTGAAACGGTGAACGCCTACATCGAGAGGAAGCTTGCGGAAGAGTAGGGCGGCTCGCCGACGCGGTATCGTCTCTGG
Source organism: Bradyrhizobium neotropicale (assembly GCF_001641695.1). Classification (GTDB taxonomy): domain Bacteria; phylum Pseudomonadota; class Alphaproteobacteria; order Rhizobiales; family Xanthobacteraceae; genus Bradyrhizobium; species Bradyrhizobium neotropicale. Next base: position 5,211 of record NZ_LSEF01000033.1, on the reverse strand, counting down.
GCCCCGCTGATCGGCTCGTCCAGGATGTCGGCGGACCGGATCGCGCCGGCTTTGCATCACGCGAGCATCCCAATTGGGGTACCTCCGATTCTCCCTATGCGGCTGGCGAGGCAGGCTCCAGCATGTGTGTGAAGAAGGAGTCGCGCATGCCTCGGTCGCCGTCCATCGTGCCGCAAGGTGCCGACCATGACGTCTATCTGGTCATGAACGACTTTGGCAGACTTGGCCGCGCCTGGTGCGAAGCAGATGAGGAAGGCACCAACCGCGAAGCGGTGATCCGCCAGCTGTTCGAAGACCATTACAGCCACCCGGTTCGCATCGTGGCGTTCAACACTGCCGAGGGATGGTCGCGCGATGTAACGGTCGATATCGCCGACGAGGTGCGTCGGCGGTTCTCCGAATACGACGACGTGCCGCGCTCTGTTGCAGAATTCCTGGAAAGTGCCGTCCGGCGCTGAGCTGCTTCGTTCTGCAGGCCTTGGTGTGGGGACGATGATGCTGGACGACGAGTTTAACAGGCAGCGTGCCAAGATCTTGCGCGATCTTGCAGAGCAGGCGGACCCGTTCATCAGAAGGCGCCTCTTGCTGTTGGTGGAGCGCTACGAACCCGCTCCGCCGCCGGCACCGAATGATCCGCAGCCCGCACGCCCCCGCAAACGGCGCTGAGCACCGAGCAGGCTGTCTTTCATCGCGACCTGCGCTCCCCGGGGCAGTCCGATTTCATCGAGATCCGCGGTTCGGCCTGCCGGGCCGCCAACTCTTGGGTTGAACCTGGAGGTTGTGTGCAAATCTCCGGTTGGTTGCGAATGGGGAAGCGAGGCGTACGATTCGAGTGATTTGATTCGTGTGATTTGCAAAGAGTGGAGGTCAGCTTGGCAGCGGTCCTCGTTTTCAAGATCACCATTGTCGGATTGGGCGTCTTTTCGACAGTCCTTGCCTGCATGCTGATAAGCACATGAAGAAGAGGCCGCCCCGGTTGGCGGCCTTTTTTCATTTTCCGTACGCGCCGAAGGGAAGTGACTTCGGTAGAGGCGGCTCGCGCGCCAACGAAAGGGCCCCAGCACCTGGGGTAGGCAATGAGGGGCTGGGAGTGCTGGGGCCAAGGTGCCCCGCCGAATTTTCATCCGACAGGCCGCCGTGATCATCCATGCTTCCAGCCGCCGTGCATTAAAGCAGGTAAATCCGGCGCATTCCGGGGGCAGCCCCCAAACGCGAAAGGGGCCGCCTTGCGGGCGACCCCTTGCCGGTTGAAATCGCTTTCGGGATGAAATCCAGCCCCGGCAGGATCAGCTTAGGCCCTTCCAGCGGTTGGAAAATTCCGGATAACTACTGTGTGCAATGCTGACCTATTTTGGCACCTGATTACCGTCCGGATTTCGGAAATTCAGGCTCAGCTGCCCGGCGGGCTGTAGGACGGACGCAGCTTGGCCGCATTCTGGCGCACCTGCTTGATCTCGTCCTGCGTGAACAGCCGGGTCAAATGTACGTTCTGCAATGTGCCGGCCGTGACGGTGAGGCCCGAGATCGCTGGCGCCGCAGTCGGATCGGGCACGTCGAAAATGACCATGACGCCAGGGCCGTCGGCCGCGACGCTGTACATCGAAACCAGCTTTCCGCCGGCCGCCTCGATGAGTTTTCTCGCCGCTTCCTGGCGATCGGTCGTGGGGTTCTCCAGGATGGCGTTGAGCGCGCGTTGCGTATATTGCCCGGTAAGACAGAAATGCATGAGTACTCTCCTGTTAAAATAAAGTGGCCATTGACGTTCGTGCCGTGACGAGCTCGTCACGACGGCCGTATCTGACAATGAGGAGTACGATGCCCGCCGTGGGCACAAACGCCGCCAGTAATTCACGAGGCTTCGGCACGTCTCGTTGGCGGCTCGCGCGCACGATACACCAGCTAACCGGCGTGCAGAAAGCTGACATGCAGCCTGTGAGCCGAACTGTCGCACCGTCGCAGATCGCGCGACGAGAGATTTCGCTGCGATGATAGATGCGATGGCAACGAAGTACCGTCGATGAGCTGCAGGCGTTCACCGCCAATGACTCGCTTGTGACCAACGTAGACATCGTTTGCCACCGGTTTTGATCGTCCGCCGCAACAGGAACTGAGGGTGGCCTCGCCTGTTTGGTAATCAGACAGGCGGAGGTCGTAGTGCGGATCATTCTGATAACGACGATTTGCTGGGCGTTGTCGTACGGATGTGCGACGGCACAGGCCGATGCGAAGAAAGACTTGAACTCGCCAACCGGCCGCTCGGCGCCGGAAGAGAAAGGCCAATTGCAGCCACAAGGCTGGACCGGACCGCTCGACACGAAATCGGCTGGTGCGCCACCGGAAAGCCCGCAAGGTCAAAGCCCGCCGGGGATGCAGGCGGCACCGGAGGGATCAACAAAAACAGTCGTTGAGCCCCGGAAGTGAGTCCGGCCTGCTTTGTTGGTTGAGAGACGAGATGCAGCTTCGCGAGAAGGCTCAGGCAAAAAGCTGAAGGTGGAGGAATTGATTGAAGGCGCTCGGCTGGTAGTCGGCGAAAGCCTCGCCATCGACGAAGCCATGCTTGCGATAGAGCGCCAGTGCCGGCTCGAAGGCGGGGCCGCTCCCGGTCTCGAGGCTGAGGCGGGTCAGCCCGCGCGCTCTGGCTTCGCCTGCGATGTGCGCCAGCAGCAGCGCCGCGATGCCTTTGCGCAAATGATCGGGATGAGTTCGCATCGACTTCACCTCGGCGCAGCCATCGCCAAGCTCCTTGAGCGCGCCGATACCGACCACCTCATTGCCCTGCCAGACTGACCAGACGGTGATGCCTGGTGCCTTCAGCCCCGACAGGTCGAGCGCATAGACGCTTTCGGGTGGCGAGTTCGCATGCATGGCCGCGAGGTGCAGCGCCAGCAGGCGCCGCGTCGGTTCACTGGAGAGATCGTCTTTGCGGATTTCGAACATGGGTTGGCCTTGCTGTCTTTGCCGGGGCGTATCGGGATCTGCGAGCGTCTGATGGGCAGGGGCGACAAATTGTGGCCTCGGCTCGACGGATGCCTTGGCGGATTTGCCGCAGTCACGACCATCTCGTGCCCTCCCCTTATTTCAGAACGTGGCAAGAATCCTTAAGCGGTGAACATGCGCGACGACGATATCCGGACGATAGTGATCGAAACGCTGGCCGAACAGCAGAAGCTTCAGAAGAGTGTCGACGCGATCGTGCTGAAAGCAGTGGTATCGGTGCTGGCCGCCTTTGGGATCGAAGACGATGACCGAAAAGAAGTCAGGGCAGATCTCCAGCATTTGCGCCGCTGGCGGAAGGGCATCGAACAGGCGCAGAGCTACACCTTCAAGGCCGTGATCACTGTCATCGTCACCGGAGTGGCTGGTGCGGTCTTGTTGGGTATCAAGGTTATGCTCAGCAAGTGAACGCGCGGTGACGGCTGTTAATTCGCTCGCTCGAGGTTCTCTCTAGCATGCGATGAGCCATGTACAGAATTCATATCGTCGACACTGCCAACGAGGTCATTACAGATATCGACCGACCTGCGACATTCTTCGATGGTGATGGGTAGCCATTTGGTTCTGTGCCGTGTCGCGGAACGCCGCTCCACTGTTCAAGTCGCTCGGCGTTGGCGTGACCAAGGATGTCCAGACCGAAGACATCGGTAACAGATCGTACCTAAGACATAGGTGACAACCTCGTGCCGAGCGGGTTGCCGATTGGTTGCAAGGTCATTTACTCCAGGTCGATCCCGCCGACGCGCAACGCATCCGATTTGGTGTGTTACGGCGAGACGCGTTCATGGCATGACCATTATTGCTCGGTCCGCGCTTTCGCCGTCAACCCCGCGCGGCAAAGGCCGCGCCCCTGCGGGCTTCGGGGGGGTGACGGCTCAGCGCGGCCAAGCAACTGGCCACCATGCCAAGAATGCAGGAAAGCGCGTCTCGGTCAGAGCGCCGAGGCCGTACTTGAGACATGGGTGGCGGGCTTCGGGCCGAACGGGTTGTCGAGGGGTTGCAAGGTCTTTTGCTCGAGGTCGAAGTAACCGAGATCGTAATGCATGAAGCTGACGAGCCAAATGCCGTCGTCGACTTCCTTGATGCCGAGCTTCTGGCCGGCCAGCACGGTGGAGATGTTGATCTTCTTGCGATGGAGGCAGAGGCGGCCGCAGGCGGTGATGACACCGTCGCGGTCGTGGAACGGATATGTGAGTTCCGGCAGACCATCGTAGCGGCGGGTTGAGGCTGTGTAGAGCTCTCCGGGGCACTTCATGTCGAGCGCCTCGTGGGGACGTTCAGAATTGAACTCGCGGAGGAAGGCATCGAAGCGTGCCTGCTGCTGCAAGCTGTTGAACCCCGGCGGCCGGGTGGCCTCCTTCTTCAGCGTGAGATGCATGCGCTCGTGACGGCCGTTCTGCTGCGGATGGCCCGGCTTGATGCGTTCGATCGCAATGCCGAGTCTGAGCCACCACACCGACAGCTTCGAGAGGTTGAACAGCGCGTTTGGACTGGCAAAGGGCACGCCATTGTCGGAGCGGATGGCAAAGGGCAGACCGCGCTCGCGGAACAGCCGTTCAAAGGCAGTAATGGCAGGATCTTCCCGCGTGGAATCCAGCGCTTCACAGAGCAGCAGGAAGCGCGAGGCATGGTCGGTGACGGTCAGCGGATAGCAGTATCGGCCATTGCCGAGCTTGAACTCGCCCTTGAAGTCGGCACACCACAGATCGTTGGCAAGCGTGCCCTGCGACAGCGGCGTGCCGTGCGCGCGGTGGCGCGGCACGCAGCCGCGCTTGACCAGGCCATGGCGGTCGAGGATCGCATGGATGGTGCTTTTGGCCGGCACCCGGACGTCGCCGTCGAGCCGTCGCACCAGGAGCTCGCGGATCTTGCGGGCGCCCCAGTGTGGCTTCTCGCCCTTCAGCCGAACGATCAGGGTCTCGACCTGCTGCGGGAGCTGGTTGGCGTAACGGATCGGCCGCCTGGAGCGGTCGCTTAACGCTTCAAGCCCGTGCTCCTTGTAACGATCGAAAATCTTGTAGCCAGTTTTGCGGGAGATGCCGAACTCCCGGCAGACCTCGGCCATGGCTTCTCCATCCAGAAGCCGGGCGACAAAGCGAAGGCGCTCTTCCATTACCGAACTCGCTTTCCACGGCATCCACACCTCCCGCAGAACAAAAGCGGAAAGTGTAACCCATGTGTCCGGTACGTTCTGTCACCTATGTCTCGGGCCGCTCA
>NZ_LSEF01000032.1:0-90000 GCF_001641695.1 Bradyrhizobium neotropicale | reverse complement strand
CATTGACTAGAAAGACCAGCTTGCTTCGTAAGATCGTTCCGATAGCGAGGCGGTCAAGCTTCGCTAAAAGGATCATTTACAACTCGCAACCAACCTCACGGCCGGAAGCGAGCGCCGAAATGATCCGGAGATAATGAAGGCTCGCGCAACAATTGCTGCACGACCCAACTCGGATCGATCTCCTCTTTACGATGTCAGAAAACACGCACGTCACTGTCCATCCGGACTAGTGGGTGCGAAGTGATGTTTCGCGGACGATTTCGGTACAAGCTGCGCCGGCAATCAAACCATCTGGTGGAGCCAGACGGGATCGAACCGACGACCTCATGCTTGCAAAGCACGCGCTCTCCCAGCTGAGCTATGGCCCCGTAACCAGAAGACGAATGCTCACTCGATGAAAGTGGTGGGCCTGGGAAGACTTGAACTTCCGACCTCACGCTTATCAAGCGCGCGCTCTAACCAACTGAGCTACAAGCCCCTAACGCATATCCTTCGGAGGACAAGGGATCTTGCTCGCGTGCAGCCGGCCACTAGCGCCGAATGCAACCGCACAGCGCAGCCCCTGGCGCGTGTTCGTCCGCGAAGAAAGAGAAACGTAGACGGCGAAATCCCGCCAATGGAGCTCAACGATCTGGCGATCTGTTGGCCCCTGATGTTTCTAAAACGGTCCGATAGTGAGCGTGAGCTCTCTGAAGGACCATCCTTAGAAAGGAGGTGATCCAGCCGCAGGTTCCCCTACGGCTACCTTGTTACGACTTCACCCCAGTCGCTGACCCTACCGTGGCCGGCTGCCTCCATTGCTGGTTAGCGCACCGTCTTCAGGTAAAGCCAACTCCCATGGTGTGACGGGCGGTGTGTACAAGGCCCGGGAACGTATTCACCGTGGCGTGCTGATCCACGATTACTAGCGATTCCAACTTCATGGGCTCGAGTTGCAGAGCCCAATCCGAACTGAGACGGCTTTTTGAGATTTGCTAGGACTTGCGTCTTCGCTTCCCATTGTCACCGCCATTGTAGCACGTGTGTAGCCCAGCCCGTAAGGGCCATGAGGACTTGACGTCATCCCCACCTTCCTCGCGGCTTATCACCGGCAGTCTCCTTAGAGTGCTCAACTAAATGGTAGCAACTAAGGACGGGGGTTGCGCTCGTTGCGGGACTTAACCCAACATCTCACGACACGAGCTGACGACAGCCATGCAGCACCTGTCTCCGGTCCAGCCGAACTGAAGAACTCCGTCTCTGGAGTCCGCGACCGGGATGTCAAGGGCTGGTAAGGTTCTGCGCGTTGCGTCGAATTAAACCACATGCTCCACCGCTTGTGCGGGCCCCCGTCAATTCCTTTGAGTTTTAATCTTGCGACCGTACTCCCCAGGCGGAATGCTTAAAGCGTTAGCTGCGCCACTAGTGAGTAAACCCACTAACGGCTGGCATTCATCGTTTACGGCGTGGACTACCAGGGTATCTAATCCTGTTTGCTCCCCACGCTTTCGTGCCTCAGCGTCAGTATCGGGCCAGTGAGCCGCCTTCGCCACTGGTGTTCTTGCGAATATCTACGAATTTCACCTCTACACTCGCAGTTCCACTCACCTCTCCCGAACTCAAGATCTTCAGTATCAAAGGCAGTTCTGGAGTTGAGCTCCAGGATTTCACCCCTGACTTAAAGACCCGCCTACGCACCCTTTACGCCCAGTGATTCCGAGCAACGCTAGCCCCCTTCGTATTACCGCGGCTGCTGGCACGAAGTTAGCCGGGGCTTATTCTTGCGGTACCGTCATTATCTTCCCGCACAAAAGAGCTTTACAACCCTAGGGCCTTCATCACTCACGCGGCATGGCTGGATCAGGGTTGCCCCCATTGTCCAATATTCCCCACTGCTGCCTCCCGTAGGAGTTTGGGCCGTGTCTCAGTCCCAATGTGGCTGATCATCCTCTCAGACCAGCTACTGATCGTCGCCTTGGTGAGCCATTACCTCACCAACTAGCTAATCAGACGCGGGCCGATCTTTCGGCGATAAATCTTTCCCCGTAAGGGCTTATCCGGTATTAGCACAAGTTTCCCTGTGTTGTTCCGAACCAAAAGGTACGTTCCCACGCGTTACTCACCCGTCTGCCGCTGACGTATTGCTACGCCCGCTCGACTTGCATGTGTTAAGCCTGCCGCCAGCGTTCGCTCTGAGCCAGGATCAAACTCTCAAGTTGGACTTGAACTTTGAACCGGCTGATCACAACGTTTGACGAGGTCCCACCATTGTCGACCGAAATCGACTTGCTGTCTGCGATTCACATCGCGGACAACGATGGTGTTTCCTTTGAAACGTGTACCGCCGAAGTCTTTCGTCCTCTCTCAGTACTCAAAAGCCGAAGCTCTTAAGTGGTCCGAGAGGCGCAAGGACTCCGCCGTCCACGTTTCTCTTTCTTCATCTTCACTTGTCAAACAGCCCGGGACCGGAGAGGTCCCAACCTTCCTGAGAGGAAGGGTTCCGACACCCTTACCGACGATGAATGACTCCAACCGACTGGTGTCGATTGTTGTGTCACTCAACAAGGTGAGGAGCATCAGTGACGCGTTCGCTCGCCTTTGCCTCAAAGCCAAGGGAGCGCCCGACAGGCGGGCAACGCGGAAAAGGCTTTAGATGCTCACTCACCTGACTGCAAGCAGAAAAGTGAAATTTTCACTGCGCTAATTTTCTGGCGTCCGCGGAGTGCCCCATGTGAAGCATTTTCGACTTCCCCCGACCAAAGCCCGGCCCGTCATCTACGACAATGCGATCACGCAACTTGGGAAAGGCAAATTGGCGTCGCGCCGCTCAGCCTGATCGACGTCCAGTCCGCTGGCGCCGTTCGACGCAACTTGTCGATATCGTCATCCCGGTAAAGGTTGCTCGCGGCTTAGTTCAATCAGCAGTTGGCGCAAGTGGCTCGTCAGCTGCCGCTTTCGCTCGCTCTCCATGAAACCGATTTCCCGCCTCCCGTCGGGAAAGCCGAGACGCTCGATCCTGAGCCTGGGATTCTCCTCAAAGAGAGACCCACCTTCTCCGCTGCGGCAGCGAAACTGCCGTACTGCGATACGCATATGAATGTTCGCAGAGCCCGGATCGTCGCCATGCTTGCCCATCGACATATTTGAATTGTTTACTTGACAATAACTTCTAGTTTTTCTTTCGACGGCGCAAGCGCTAGCAACGCGCAGGACGACGAGACGCGGCTGGATCTGGCACCACCTCACATCTTGAGGGCAAACGGATCACGCTCTTCGTTTGAAAAATCGATCATCACGTTCTTGGTCTGCAAGAACTCATCCAGCGCCGCGACGCCGCGCTCCTTGCCGAAGCCGGACTCCTTGAATCCGCCGAACGGCGCCATCGCACTAGAGGCGCGGTAGGTGTTCACCCAAACCGTTCCGGCGTGGACAGCCCGCGACACGCGCAAGGCGCGCGACAGGTTCGTCGTCCAGATTCCGGACGCGAGGCCATATTTGCTGTCGTTGGCGATGCCGATCGCTTCATCCTCCGTGTCGAAGGGAATGATCGAGAGCACAGGTCCGAACACTTCTTCCTGGGCAATCGCCATCTTGTTCTCGACGCCGGTGAAGATAGTCGGCTCGATGAACAGGCCGTTGCCAAGGCCGTCGCCGGTCGCGGGCTTTCCGCCACACGCGAGAACCGCCCCTTCCTTCTGCGCATCGCCGATGCATTTGAGGATGCGCTCGAACTGCAGCTCGTTCGCCACCGTCCCCATGTCCGTCGTCTTGTCCAATGGATTGCCCAGCCTGATCTTGTGCGCCCGGGCAACGAGACGTTTCACGATGTCATCGTGAATGGAACGCTGAACCAAGAGCCGCGAGCCCGCGATGCATGTCTGCCCGGTTGCGCCAAAAATGCCGGCGAGAGCCCCGACAGTCGCCTTGTCGAGGTCGGCGTCCTCGAAGATGACATTGGGAGACTTGCCGCCCAACTCCAGCGTGACCGGGACAAGAGACCGGCCCGCTTCCGCCGCGATCTGGCGGCCGACATTCGGGCTTCCCGTGAAACTGACACGGTCAATTCGGCCGCTCGAGAGCAGCGCCTGCCCCGTCCTGTAATCGCCGGTGACGACGTTGACCACGCCTGCGGGGAAGCCCGCCTCGCGGACCAGCTCGGCGAATTCCAGCGTCGTCACCGACGCATGCTCGGACGGCTTGATGACGACGCAATTGCCCGCCGCCAGTGCCGGCGCGAGCTTGTTGGCGAGCAGCCCCATCGGCGAATTCCAGGCGGTGATGAGCACAGCGACGCCGATCGGCTCCCGGCGAGTGAAGTCGAACACATCGCGCTGGTCCAGCGGAATCGTATCGCCGAAGATCTTGTCGGCGCAGCCCGCGAAGAACCGGTAGGCACGTGCGGCAAAGTGCATCTGCCCGTGCGTCTCCCGGATGATCTTTCCGTTGTCGGTGCTCTCCATGATGGCGATGCGTTCGGCCTGCGCATCGAGCAGATCGGCGAGCTTGTTCAGCAAATTCGCGCGAGCCAGACCAGTGGTTTTGCCCCAGACGGATTCATAGGCTCGTCTCGCCGCCGCGATCGCATCGGCGACCTGCGCGGGCGTTGCCTGCGGCACCAACGCCCAATCCTCGCGGCTATAGGGGTTTATGGCGGCAAACCATTCCTGGTTCGGTGCACTCACCGTTTCGTTGGCAATGGCAATTCCGTACTTCTTCGGCATGGTCGATGGTCTCCGCAACTGGCGAATTGTGTGTCTGATCCGGATGGTGCGTCTGGCGGCTGGTGCTTTAGGCGGGGCTTCCGCGGGGATCGGCGTCCAATCGCGCAATCCCGTCGATCCCCTCGCGCGCGGCGGGAAACAGCGAGAGCACCTGCCGGTCGTGACCCGGAACAATGTGCGACGGGCTATCGGCCAGTTTCCGGATGACCGCAAAGCCGTTCAGCATCTGGTTCGTGTCGAACAACACCGGGAATGGCCGGCGTTGCAAGATGTTGGCGTAGTAGTGCGAGGCGTCCGAGGCCAGCACCACGTAACCGCGGCGCGTCTTCACCCTCACGACCTGAAGTCCCGCGGTATGGCCGCCCAGCCAGTGCAGGGATATTCCATCGTCGAAATCGGAGTTAGGATCGTGAAGGGTCGCGCGCCCTTCGAAGTTTCGCCTGACGATATGGCTGACGTCCTCTGCGTTGTAGGCCTTCTTCTGCTCGGCGTCGCACATGCAGCGGCCCGTGCAGAAATGCATCTCGCGCTCCTGCACGTGATACCGCGCCCGCGGAAACAGGTCGTGGTTGCCGGCATGATCCCAATGCATGTGAGTGAGTATGACGTCCTTGACGTTATCGGGGTTGATGCCGATCTGCTTGAGGCCTTCGGCGACCGGCCGTGTGACGGCATAATTACGCGGCCTACCCGCCTTCTCGTCGAAGCCGGTATCGACGATCACCGTGCGGTCCTGACCAACCAGCGCCCAGACGAAGAAATCCAGCGGCATCGGCGTATCCGGCACATCGCTGTTGTCGATGAAGTTCTCCGATGCGCGGCGCTCGTCTTTCCTGGCGTATCGGATCGCATAGATTTCATACTCGGACATGTCGGTACCTACTGGCGTTCGATGCCAGCTTCCTTCGTTGTCGTGGCCCACAATTCGATGTCGTCCTTGACGTGTTTGGCGAAATCCGCCGGGCCGATCCATTGGGCTTCGAAGCCGATATCGGCGAGGCGGCTCCGGATCTCGGGTTCTGCAAGGACCTCGCGCACCCCTTCCGAGAGCTTCGCGACGATTTCCGGCGGCGTGTCCTTTGGTGCGAACAGCCCGGACCATGCGGAGATATTGATGAACGCGAGCCCGCCCTCCTTCATGGTCGGAATGTCAGGGAATTGCGAACTGCGGGCCGGGTTCGTGGTTGCGATCGCACGCGCCTGGCCTGCCTCCACCTGCGAGACCGCAGGCGCCATATCCATGAACGTCATCGATACACGCTGCGCGATGATGTCGGTGACGACCTGCGGGCTGTTCCGGTAGGGCACGGCGGCGATATCGATGCCCGCGCGGCGCTTGAACGCCTCGCCGGACAATTGGCCAAGCGCGTTGGCATAGCCGAACGTCAATGTGCCCGGCTTGCTCTTGGCCAACGCCACGAGATCGGCAACGCTTTTGACGGGCAGGCCGGGATCGACAATCAGGAAATAGGGAAACAAGCCGAACTGCGAAATCGGAACGAAGTCGGCGATGGGATCGTACTGGATCGACTTCAGAATGCTGGGATTGGCAGCATGCGTGGAGGTGCCGCCGACCAGCAAGGTGTATCCGTCCGGCGCCGAGCGTGCCGCGGCCGTCGCGCCCAGCGCTCCATTAGCGCCGACGCGATTGTCGATGACGATCGTCGTCTTTAACAGCTCGGACAGCCGCTGAAACACGATCCGCGCAACGCCATCGGTCCCGCTGCCGGGCGCAAACGGCGCGATTACCGTAATGCGTTGCGAGGGATAGTTTTCCGCCGCTGCGTGGCTCCAGCCTGAAAGAAGCAGCGCGATCGTTAACACCAACACCCGCACGAATCCCTCCCCTTGATTATCTATCGCTCTTGCGTCGACCCTGATGTCGGCGCCGGGATGGCCGGTCGGCAAGCATTGCCGCAGGCCATCTTCACGCATCCGTCGTCGCTATTTGGAAGAACGCTCGATGATCTTCACGATCACCGGCCAGTAGTTCGCTCCGAAACCGCTCCGCGAGGCCTCGGTCAGAAGACTGGCGCCGAGCGCGGCTTCTTTCGCGTCGATTCCGGCATCCCGCGCCATGTCGAGCGCGTAGGAGATGTCCTTTTGCATGTAGTCGGTCGAGAAGACCCGCTCGGGAAATTCGCGCGCGGCAACCGCCTTGTAGCCGTGATTGCGCAGCGCAAAGCTGTCCGCGGAGCCCTTGGAGAGCGCATCGAACAGGGTCTTGGTCGACACGCCGGCCGATTCCGCGATCGCGGCGGCCTCGCACAGCGCGGTCACGGTCCCCACGACCACCATGTTGTTGAGGATTTTTACGACCTGCCCCGATCCGACCTCGCCGCAATGCGTGACCTCGCTGGCAAAGCAGCGGAGCAGCGGCTCGATGCGGGTGAACACCTCCGGTGTCGCCCCGACCGAAATCGCAAGTGTGCCCGCCTCGGCCGCCGCGCGGGTGCGGGCAACCGGGGCATCCGCATAGTCAGTTCCCTTCACGGTGAACCTGCCGGCGAGTTCCCGCGTCAATTTCAGCGGGCTGGTGGAGAGATCAACGATGGTCTGGCCAGCGCGCGCGGACTCGAGCAGCCCACCGGGCATCTCGCATATCTTCTTGAGGTGCTCGCCGCTGGGCATCGAAATGAAGACGATGTCGGCTTTCGCCACCGCGGAGACCGACCCGACATCGACCGCACCGACCTGAACCAGGCGCGCCACAGGTTCGGCGTTGATGTCGTGGATCAGCACTTTCTGCTTCGTTTTCTGCACGAGGTGCCGGCACATGGGTTCACCCATGACGCCCAAGCCGATGAAACCGAAGGTGAAAGAGGCAGTCATGTCGTTACTCCGGGATTTCCAGACAGAGAAAGCATTCAGATACCGAGATAGGCGCGCCGCACATAGTCGCTGGCCAGCAGGTCTTTGCCCTTTCCGCTCAGCGCGACCGCGCCGGCTTCGAGCACGAAGGCCTCGTTGCAGAGATTGAGTGCCAGCTTTGCGTTCTGCTCGACCAGGATGATCGACATGCCGATATCGCGATTGATCTCAACGATGATGCGCGCAATCTCGTCGACGATGATCGGTGCAAGCCCCAGCGAAGGTTCATCCAGCAGCAACAGGCGTGGCCTCGCCATCAGGGCGCGGCCGATGGCAACCATCTGCTGCTCGCCCCCCGACAACGAGCCCGCCATTTGGGTGCGTCGCTCCACGAGGCGCGGAAAATATCCGTAGATCTGGTCCAGCGTCTTCTTTTGCTGTGTCGCGTCACGCTGCGAATAAGCCCCCACCAGGAGATTGTCGAGCACGCTCATCTGCGGGAAGACGCGCCGTCCTTCTGGCGAAAGCGCGATACCGCGGCCAACGCGCTGCGGCGCCGGGACGCCGTCAACGCGTTCGCCGTCCAGATAGATCTCACCGGAGCTGACCGCCTTGAGACCGATGATGGCCTTCATCGTGGTGGTCTTGCCTGCGCCGTTCGAGCCGATCAGGGAGACGATGGCGCCATTGGCGACGGTCATGCTCAGATTGCGGACCGCCGAGAGGGCGCCGTAGGCGACGCTGATACCACGAACCTCAAGCATCGACCGCCTCCTTGCCGAGATACGCCTCGATCACGAGCGGGTTCGACACGACGTCCGCGGGAGTTCCGTCAGCGATCAACGTGCCATGATCCAGCACCACGACGCGATTGCACAGGCCCATGACGGTACGCATGTGATGTTCAACCATCACCATGGTGACGCCGCGCTCCGACTTGACCCGGCGAAGAACCGAAGCAAGTTCTGCTGCCTCCTCGGGATTGAGTCCCGCGACCGGCTCATCCAGCATCAGGAGCTTCGGTTCGCTGGCAAGGGCAATCGCGACGCCGAGGCGGCGCTGCTCGCCGTAAGAGAGTTCGCGCGCCTTCAGATCCGCACGGCGCCTCAGCCCGAACAGGTCGAGAACATGATACGCCTTCTCTTCGGCCGCGACCCGCCATTTGCGCGAGAGAAACCCGCTCCACAGGCCGGTCAGGCTTGTGCCCAAGGTGCCGCGAGCGACATTTTCGATGACGGTGGCTTCCGGATAAACGGTTGCGGCCTGGAAGGTCCGCGACAGACCTTGGCGAACCGTTTGATTGGCCGGTTGCCCCGAGATGTCGCGGTCCAGAAACCGGACCGTCCCTGCCGACGGTCTCAGCACGCCCGAAATCACATTGAACAACGTGGTCTTGCCCGCGCCGTTCGGACCGATCAGGCCAAGAAAATCTCCCTCGGAGACTTTGAAGGATACGTTGCGGACGGCGACAAGCCCGCCAAAGGACCGCTTCAGGCTCTCGACTTCGAGCATGCTCACGTCACTTCCTCCGCCACGACCGCGGCGCTGGTCCTCGCCACCCGCTGGCGCGAGCGCCAGGTCTGGACGAGGCTTGCCAGACCGTTCGGCACGAACATCAGGCAGAGCACGAGCATGGTCCCGTAGATGATGTGCTGCAGCCCTTCGGTGGATCGCAGCAGCTCCGGCAAGGGTGTCAGGACGAGCACGCCAACAACCGGTCCCAGCACACCGTCACGCCCGCCGACGACCAGCATGGTCAGGTAGGATACGGACTCCCAGAACGTATATGAATCCGGCGAAATGAAGCGGAGATAATGCGTGGACAAGGCTCCGGCGAAGCCCGCGATGCCCGATCCGATCGTAAAGGCGATCACCTGGACCCGATGCGTGTCGATGCCGCTCGATTCCGTGAGGCGCTGGTTCTCGGCGGTCGCCGCCATCATTGTGCCCAGCGGCGAGCGGTAGAGCAGCCAGGTCAGGAGCAGCGTCGTCAGAGCGCAAGCGAGCGCAAAGGGATAGAATTGCGGCTTGGCGCGAAGAACGCAGCCGAAGATCGAGATCGGGGGCACGCCAACGAGCCCGTTCGCGCCGCCCGTGATCGAGCTCATGTCCAGCGCCAGCAGCACTACAATCTGGCTGAACGCAAAAGCCACCAGCACGAAGTACACGCCGCGCAAACGCAGGATGATCCAGCCAAGGGCGGCGGCGATGACGGCTGCGGTCAGCCCTGCGATGAACAGGGTCAGCAGAGGCGGCCATCCCTTCATCGACAATAGAGCCGAAACGTATCCGCCGACCAGCGCAAAACCGCCATGGCCCATGGATAGCTGCCCCGCGCGCGCAATGATGGCGAGGCCCAGCACGAGCATGAGGTTGATGCAGCCGACTGTCGCGAGGTGGATGTAGAATTGGTTCGGCGCGAACCAGGGCAGCAGCACGGCAAGAAAGACCGCCACCGCAACCGCGACGTAAGACATCGGCTTTGTCGTGGACGGATTCATGCCTCGCGCTCCTTTCGACCCAACAAGCCTTGCGGGCGCAGCAGCACGACGCCGATCACGACCAGGAATTGCAGGATCTCGGAGAGCGAGGCGCTGACGAAAGTGCCTGCGAAGCTTTCGATCAAGCCGATGAGCAGTCCGCCAACCACCGCGCCGGGAACACTGCCAAGCCCTCCGATGACGACGATCACGAAGGCTTTCAACGTCGGCGCCAGACCGATGAACGGCGAAACCGAGAGGACCGGCGCCATGAGAACGCCGGCGAATGCCGCAAGGCTGACGCCCAGCACGAACGCGGCGGGAAAGATCACGTCGACGCGAATGCCCTGCACCTGGGCAATCTCGGCGTCCTGGGCCACGGCCCGCATCGCGCGGCCAATTCGGGTATGCCCGATCAACAGGTTGAGCAACACGACGGCGACGATCGCCCCGATGATGACAACAAGCCGTGACCAGGGGAATACGATGCCGCCGACGGACAGAACCCCGGAGAGGACAGGCGGCACCGTGCGGGCCGAGGATCCCCACAACAGCAACGCGCTATTCTGCAGGATAAGCGCGACGCCAACGGACGCAATCATGCCGTTCAGCTCGTTGCCGCGAAACCGGCGAAAGACAATTCGCTCCATCAGCAGCCCGAGCAAGGCCGTGGCGCCGATCGCGAGCAAAACGCTGACGGCGAACGGCATGCCGTTGCTGCCGTAGAGAATGGCGAACAGGAAAGCGCCGACCATGTAGAACTCACCATGCGCAAAATTGACGATGCGCATGATGCCGAACACCATGGTGAAGCCTATGGCCATCAACACATAGATCATGCCGACCATAAGGCCGTTGACGACCGTCTGGGCCAAAATGATGTCCATGCTCACGGGATGACGACTCCAATCATATCGGCGAGGCGCGGAAAGCGCCTCGCCTGTTTCAGCGATCGCTTACCGGCACGCGTTGACGTCGCAGGTCGCCACCTTCGTGACAACGCCGTCCTTGATCTGTCCCACGTAGAACGGAAGATCGATCTGGTGCTTGATTCCGTATTTCTGCTGACCAGTCCAGCCGGCCTTGCCCATCGCTGTCGGGACGTCTGACAGTCCATCGAGCGTCGTTGCGATCTTCGTCGTGTCGTCCACGGTGGCGGCCTTCTTCATGGCCGTGAACAACATCTGCAGGCCGGCATAGAAGAATGGGCTGAAGCCGTTCATGTTCTGCCCATACTTGGCCTTGAAGCGGGTCACGTAGGCCGCCGTATCTGGCAGGCTGGTGTCGATGGGCAGATGAACGTAGGTGCCTTCGGCCGCATCCTTGCCAGCGACCTTCAGCATTTCGGCGGCGACATCGCCGCCGGTGACGAATACCGGACCGCGGTATCCGAGCTCGCGAGCCTGCTTGAGAATGAGGCCGGCGGTGGTCGGCGAGTTGCCGCCGAGCTCGAGGCCGTCGGCCTTCATCAGGATGCGCGTGAGGATGGGCACGAAGT
The DNA here is from genome assembly GCF_001641695.1 of Bradyrhizobium neotropicale. Taxonomy (GTDB): domain Bacteria; phylum Pseudomonadota; class Alphaproteobacteria; order Rhizobiales; family Xanthobacteraceae; genus Bradyrhizobium; species Bradyrhizobium neotropicale. Next base: position 78,511 of record NZ_LSEF01000032.1, on the reverse strand, counting down.
CGACGCGCTCGCGCTCGAAATACTCGACCTGCAGCTTGGCTCCGGCCTTGGCGTAGGAATTGAAGTTCGCTACACCGATTTGCTGCCCGGTCTCATCATTCGGAAGCAGCGACACGACCTGCTTGGCTGCTGTATTCTTCGCAAGCCAGGCAACCTGTGGGTCAGAGAACTCGCCGGTGGTGATCACGGGCCGATAAGCGAACGGCGCGTCGGCCCCAAGAGCGCGCGGCGTGAAAGCCAGCGTCATGGTGATGACTTTCCCGGAGGTGGTCTGGTCCTTCGTCGCCACTGCCGCCGCCGAGCCCATCGGACCGACCACGAAGTGAATTCCGTCCTGGATCATGAGGCGATCCATGGCCGTGACCGCGTCCGCAGCGCGATAGCGGTCGTCATATTGCTTGATCAGGATCTTGTAGCGCTTGCCAGCGACCTCGAGGCCGCCGTCCTTGTTGACGTCTTCGGCGGCAAAATCAGTGGCAGCGAGCATACCTTCGGCAAACGCGGCGCCTGCACCGGAAAAGCTGGCATGCACGCCAATCGTGACACTGTCTTCGGCCCGGGCGGCGGAACAGACGACCGACGCGGCCAGCACGGCAACCAACTCAAAACGCTTCATTCCAATCTCTCCCCAGATGTTGCTCTTGTCTGCCTTGCTCGTTTCTTTTCAGGCTCGGCTTTTTGTTGTCAGGTGATGCTTGTCATTTGCGATGGCGGCTTGACGCCATCGTCCTCATTCGCGGGTCAAGGAACCCAGTTGGTCTCCTCCGGCTCATGCGTTCCGCGCGGCGCGAAGACGACCTTCTTTGGCGCTGCTCGGGTGCCGCGTCCCTGTAACAGACGCGAAACCGTCGCGAGATCGTTCACCTTATCGATCGTCTCGAGCCGCTCGAACAGCGGAGCGACGTCATCGCGCCGCAAGACGGCACCGGCCTGCTGATCGAACTGATCCCAGAGATCGGCTCCCGGTGGCGATTGGACCGCAAGAAGATCGAAAGCTTCCGCTCCCGGCAGACCGTCGCCAGCGGCGCGCTGGTCGCCTCCGATCATCTCGTGGCAGGACGCCTCGTCCATCGCTTCGGCCAGCAACGCGGCGAGCAATCCATTTCTCAGGCTTTGGCCGACCATGAGTGCTTCAGGTCCGCCCTGTCCGGCCGCGGAATTGCCGGCATTTGCCACCCCGGCCATGAGCAGCGCGGCTGCAATCTTCGGGCGGCTCAATTCGAGCAATCGGGCCGCGGCTGCGACGCTGCCCAGCAAGGCGGATCCGAGCTGGCCGGCTGACGGCGGTAGCGCGAGCGAACGCGAAATGTCAGCGCCTGAAATCACTGCGTCAATGAACTCTTGTCCGGTTTTCCCGCGCTCCTCGCAGAGCCCGAACAGGGAAACAACAAAGGCTCCGTTCGCAGCATCGGGTGATGCTTCGGATCCGGCTACGGCTGCCGTGGCGTTGATCAACGCGGCATCGACCGCGCTCGTGCGCCGTTCGGTACCGAACACAAGCGACGGGCCGCCGGGCATGGCAACACCGGGGTTCGCCAGCAATGCCGTCGTGATGGCGGCCGGCGCGCCGGACAGCGTCCGGCCAAACGCCGTGATGACTGCTGCCCGCGCTCGTCCCAGGGCCTTCGCATCTCGCGGCTGCGGATCGTAGGCACTGATCCGCTCCGCCAGGCTCGACATCGTGGCGCTGACGCTCATCGCGACGCCACCGCTTTGGCCGGCGCCACGCTCTGCTGGCTCGCAGCGTTTCGTCCGGCGATCCTGCCGAACGTCGCACCCGAGACGAGGCCGGTGCCCGCGGGATAGTTGTCGTAGAACAGGCCGCCGACCAGTTCGCCGCAGCAATACAATCCCTTGATCGGGCGCCAGTCGGTACCGATCACCTCGGCATTTTCGTTGATCTTCAGGCCGCCGAACGTGAAGGTGATTCCGCCGGTCGCGCTGTAGGCGTAATAAGGCGGCTTGTCGAGACGGAGCGCCCAGTTGGTCTTTTCGAGATCGAGGCCGTTGGTCGAGAGGCCGTCCTTTTTCGTGGGATCGAAGCCTTCGTCCGACGCGCGAGCGTGATGGTTGTAGTGCTGGACGGTCTTGAGCGCCTGCACCTTGTCGTCGATATCGAGTTGCGCGATCAGATCTTCGAGCGAATTGGCCTTGATCGGATCGCTGGTCGAATAGCGCGGCTCGAGCAGGTGGATGACCTTGCTGTCGAACAGCTGATACGCCTTGGCACCCGGCTCGGCCAGGATCGCGCGACCGAATTTGGCGTAGGTGAAGAGCGCACCGTCTTCGCCCTCATCGACGAAGCGCTTGCCCTTGCGGTTGATCATCACTGAATAGACGTAGGACAGACGGTTGCTGCGGTCGGTCATCTCACGCGGCGCGAAATCGCCCCAGTCCGCGCTGATCGGGGTGGCGTGGCAGCCGCTCCATTGTCCCCACGGCATCGCGCCGATGGCGAGCGCCATCCGCAGCCCATCGCCCTGATTGTGAGGGGTGCCGCGAACCTTCGCGGCGCCGACCAGCGGGCCGATGTGCTGGGTGCGCATCTGGACATTGGCTTCAAAGCCGCCGCAGCCGAGGACGACGGCCTTTGCACCGAGCGATCGAACGCCCTCCTCGTCCTTGGTCTTGACGCCGACGACGCGGCCATTGTCGTCGACAAGCAGCTCCGAGACGGCATTGCCGTATCGCACCTCGATGCCCATGCGCTCGCAGGTCGAGAACCAGCTGCGCGAAAGGCCGACGCCCTCATGCGCCGCGCGCACCACGAGCCCGCGCGCCCAGACCATGACATTGTCTTTCTTGACGGCGGACAGGCTGATCGCCGGCTCCATCTTGATGGCTCCGGTGTCCTTCATCCAGCGAACGGTCGCCTGCGAGTTCGACACGAGAAGACGGGACAGGATCGGATCCGTGCGCCCGTTGGTGACGCGCATGAGGTCGCCGTGAAAGTCTTCCTGCGTGTAGGGCGAAATGCCGTCGTAGAAATTCTCGAATTCGTCCTCGATACCCGGCAGCAGGGCTCCGATCTCGCGCGGCTCGTCATAGGCAAAGCGCAGGACACCACCACTCCAGTGGGTGTTCCCGCCTCGCATTTCGCGGGGAGCCTTTTCGAGAACGACGACACGATCCGCGCCGTTTTCCTTCGCCGAGACCGCCGCAGCCAAAGCAGCGTTTCCAGCGCCAACGACGATCACATCGAACTCTTCGTGCATTTCCGTTCCTTCCCGCCTGGCCTGCGCCTTCTGCGCTTCTGTATTCTTTTGGATACCGATGTATACATCAGAATGCAAGATAATTCGGACGCAGCCGTTTTCAGGAGAAACCTCCATGAAAACAGTCAGATGCAGAAATTAGTGGGTTGGGGGCAGCAATCGGCGTCGCGCCGTGAGCTGCGGCTGAGGTGCAGCTCGCACGTCGACTTAGGCGCCGCCTTGCTCGTGGCGGGCCTCTAGTTCGCGCTCCTTCGCCAGGATGACCCGACGGGTCTCGAGCGCGCTGAGAACGTGCGCCCGCGCCAGGCGATCGGCCTTCTCGCCTTCTCTTTGCGAAATGGCTTGCACGATCGCCGCGTGCTCCGCCTGAGCGACAGCAAACCGGCCCTTCGCGGCCAATGTTGTAGGACCTAGAAGCGCGATCGCATCTTGCAGCGCTGACAGGCTCTTTTCGAGATAGCGGTTGTGAGCGGCGACCTGAATCGCGTCATGCAGCTCCCTGTTGTGCCGATAGAGCTTAACCGGATCGCGATCGAGCTTTTCACCCTCGGCGACAAGCCGGGCCAGTGCGGCAAGATCTTTCGGACTTGCATGCTTTGCCGCCATCGCGGCCGCGGTGCCTTCGAGAACCGCGCGCATCTCGTAGAGCTCGTCGACCGCATCCATGTCGAGAACCGAAACGACGAGCCCCGTTCGCGGCCGAAGGTCGAGCAGGCCCTCGAGCTCGAGCCGTGTCAAAGCCTGACGCGTCGGCGTTCGGCTGATGCCGAGGTGTTCCGCCAATTCGACTTCGCGCATGCGCCGGCCTGGAGCAAAGCGCCCTTCGACGATCTCACGCCGCAACGCCGCGTAAGCGTAATCGGCGGCAGATGCGAACTTCGTACGATCCGGCAACACCATCTCGTCGTTCATAAAGTCATCCCGATCTCATTCGGCAGGAGCCACCTCGTACGAGCGTGACGCGCCAAGCTGTCCATCATTGATTTGCGTCTGATCCTTCCGACCGCACGAAGCACGTAATCGACGCAAGATATTCGGCGTCGCGCCGCCTGTCTGGAACGAGGCCATTGCGTCCACCGATTAGAATAGGGTAGCAGGCCGCCCCAAGAATGTATACACTGGTATCCAACGTTTACAACGGTATGCAATAGAGACGCGTAATGGCACAGAACAAGCTCAAAGCCACTTTCATGCGCGGCGGCACGTCGAAAGCGGTCGTGTTCAACAGACAAGACTTGCCGGAAGATCCCGCGCAATGGGATCCGATCTTCCTGTCCGTGATGGGCTCGCCCGATCCCAATGGCCGTCAACTGGATGGAATGGGTGGTGGCCTGTCATCTCTCTCGAAAGTCTGCGTCGTCGGCTCGCCTACGAGGCCGGACGCCGACATCGACTATACGTTCGCGCAGGTCTCGGTGAAGAGTGCCGAAGTCGACTACAGCGCAAATTGCGGCAACATGTCTTCCGCGATGGGACCGTTCGCGGTCAGCGAAGGGCTGGTGAAGGCGCCCGCCAACGGCGAGGCCGTCGTGCGCATCCACAATACCAATACCGGCAAGATCATCGTGTCTCGCTTCCCCATGAGCGATGGGGAGGTAGAAACCGAGGGCGACATGAGCATCGATGGCGTTGGCGGACAGGGCGCGCCCGTCCGGCTTGAATTCATCGATCCCGGCGGCACCAGAACCGGACGCGTGCTGCCGACGGGACGCGCCTGCGATCATTTCGATATCCCCGGCCTTGGCTCGGTTGAGGCGTCTCTCGTCGATGCCGCCAACCCTTGCGTCTTTATCGCGGCCGCCTCGGTCGGCAAGGACGGCAGCGAGATGCCCGAAGCGCTCGAGGGCGATCCAATTTTCCTCGCGCGGATGGAGGCGATTCGCTGCGCGGCCTCGGTGGCGATGGGCCTTGCGCCTGACGTTGCGGAAGCCGCCAAAATCCCGAGCGTTCCCAAGGTCGCGATGATCGTGCCGCCGCGTCAGATGACGACGCTGTCGGGTCGCCAGCTCGAGCCCTCGGAGATGTCGCTCGGCATCCGGATGATCTCGATCGGTCAGCCCCATCGCGCAGTCCCGATCACCGGCGCGACTTGCCTCGCCATCGCGGTGCGCATCGATGGCACGCTTGCGAACCGGATGGCACGCCCTGGCGATGGCCCGATCACCATCGCCCACCCCTCCGGCACGACCGTGGTCGATGCCGCCGTCGAACAATCCGATGATTCCGCCAAAGCGCGCGCCATTCATGGCGCGGTCTATCGCACAGCGCGGCAGCTGTTCGAGGGGAACGTCTTCTACCGTCCTGTCAAATCCACTGCGCAAGCACGGCGCAGCGCTTAAACGTCCCCGGAGCTATTCACGATGACTTATCTCGTTGCCGCCGACCTTCCCCGCGAATCCGCCGGCCGGCGCTTTCGCGCGCTGTTGAAGCGGCCCGGCATTTTGCAGTTGCCGGGCGCTCACAACGGCATGGCGGCGCTGCAAGCCAAAGCGGCCGGCTTCGAAGCGCTATATCTGTCGGGCGCGGCGATGACCGCGTCGATGGGCCTCCCCGATCTCGGCATCATCACTGTGGATGAGGTCTCTTTCTTTGTTCGCCAAATCACCCGCGCGTCGGGACTTCCGCTGCTCGTCGACGCCGACACTGGCTATGGCGAGGCCTTGAACGTGATGCACGCGACCCGCGTGTTTGAAGATTCCGGCGCGGGCGCGCTTCACCTCGAGGACCAGATCCTGCCCAAGAAGTGCGGCCATCTCAACGACAAGAAGATTGCTGACGCGCATGACATGGCGGCAAAGGTCTCGGCCGCGGCGAAAGCGCGGCGCGATCTCGTGATCATTGCCAGGACTGACGCCGCCGCGAGCGAAGGCCTCGACGGCGCAGTCGCCCGCGCAAAGCTCTACAAGGCCGCGGGTGCCGACGCGATCTTCCCGGAAGCTCTCAACACGGCCGAGATGTTCCGCGCTTTTGCCGAACGCATGCCGGGCGTCCCCCTACTCGCCAATATGACAGAGTTCGGCAAGACGCCGTTCTTCACGGCCTCAGAGTTCGAGGCGATGGGCTATTCGATGGTGATCTGGCCGGTCTCTTCCTTGCGAATGGCCAACAAAGCACAGGCCGAGCTTTACGCGGCGATTGCGCGTGACGGCGGCACGCACAAGGTCGTCGAGCGGATGCAGACGCGGGCGGAGCTCTACGAAACAATCGGCCTGCACGATTATGAAGCGTTGGATTCATCGATCGTTCAAACCATCGTTCCGGCTGGCATGCCGCAACGGTAAGTCAACGCTGCGACTTCGCTTTGGTCCGAAGCGCAACGGGCGTGTGCAATCGCAGAAAACCGTAGTTTGGCCTGTAAAATGGTGGGATTGGTTGCGGAGGAGCCACTCGAACCCCCGACGTCATTTTTGTCCTCACGTCAGATAGCAGCGATATCGACGGTAAGTCGAAGAGAGATCTCGGCTCGTGACGAGCATCATTAGCCTTGCGTCGCCCGCACTTCCCTTGACCTAAAGGCCTGCATCACTCCAAAAAGGCGACCGCTCACGCTTGCCAACAGTAGATTTTTCTTGATCTCCCGGTGCACACATCGTGCACACGCCGTCTTCTAACCGTTTGAAAAATTTTAACTCTCGCTCCAATCCATCATGGGCCAGTTTGAGCGTGCTTGAGCCCACCAGCGGCAATTCGAGCAAGCTCCAAGAAACGACCGAGCGGTCCTGCGCTCATAACGGTCTGGTTGCAGGTTCGAGTCCTGCCGGGCCCACCAATGAGATCAGGGGCTGGAGGCCCCTACCGCCGGAAGCCAAAGGGGCTTGCCACAGTTATCGCCACAGGACGTGCTGTGTCTGCTCCAGCGACATGCCTGGACAAGCCTAGTTGGACGGTTCTTGCTTTTCGATCTCGCGGGCTCCCACGACGCTGAGCAACGCCATAACCATGGCCGTGGCGCGCCATTTCGAAATGCGCTATCGCCGCCTACTCGATAATCTTCATTGCAGCTGATCTCCCCAAGTTCTTGTCGGGCAGTTGCTTCAGCCAACTGCATTTGGGACCAACCAAGCAGCCCTCTCGCCGCTCTGATTTGCTCGACAGAAATCATCAGAAAACTGCTTGACACTTTTTGGATCATTACCGAACCAAGTACTTCGCCCGTGGGATCCAAGGCGGGAACTGTGATATCCTCCGTCAAACGGTTCGATGAACCGGCGGGCTCTCAAATGGCACTTGCGGCTCGTGCTAAGCGTCCTCGTGTCCTGCGATTGCACACGGATCTGAATAGCGCTCCCGAGTCTCGAGGAGGACCAACGTCGTGAAGCGGGACTTCGACCTCATCGTCTATGGCGCGACGGGTTACACCGGCCGTCTCATCGCCGAATATCTGGCGACCTCCTATCGCGACGACGATGCTCCGTCCTGCGCGATCGCGGGACGCTCGACCGACAAGCTCCAGAAGGTGCGTGCCGACATCGGCGCACCAGAGGATTTGCCTTTGATTAAGGCGGATGCCGCCGAGCCGGCCAGCCTGCGTTCGATGTGCGAGCGCACCGCCGTGATCATCACGACGGTCGGACCTTACCAGCTTCACGGTGCCGAGCTTGTGGCAGCCTGCGCGGCCACGGGCACGGCGTATGTCGATCTGTGTGGCGAACCGGCCTGGATGCGGCGCATGATCGACGCCTATCACGAAGAGGCGAAACGGACCGGCGCGCGCATTGTTTTCTCCTGCGGCTTCGATTCCATCCCGTTCGATCTCGGCGTGCTCACGTTGCAGGAGGAGGCGCGTGGGAAATTCGGACGCCCGGCGCGACGGGTCAAAGCCCGCCTGCGCAAGGTGAAAGGCGGCATGTCTGGCGGCACCGCGGCGAGCGCTCAAGCGACGTTGGCCGCGGCCACGCGCGACCCTGCCCTGATCCGGCTGCTGACCGATCCCTTCGCGTTGACGCCAGGATTCACCGGGCCCTCTCAGCCGTCCGGCCTCATCCCCGAATACGACCCGAGGATGAATGTGTGGCTCGTGCCGTTCCCGATGGCGCCGATCAACACCAAGAACGTGCACCGCACGAATTTCCTGTTGGGTCATCCCTACGGCACCGACTTCGTCTACGATGAGATGATGGTCGCACCCCGATTTGGGGAAATCGCAAGCGTGACGACGGAGACGTTCGCCACGATGGTTTCCTTGTTCCGGACCGGCGGTCTCAAACCCGGCGCCGGCCCTACTCGGGAAGAGCGCGAGAAGGGCTTCTACGACATCCTCTTTCTGGGCGAGCTGCCGGACGGCAGACACGTCGAGGCGGTCGTCACAGGCGACCGCGATCCGGGCTACGGCTCGACCAGCAAGATGATCGCCGAGAGCGCTCTCTGCCTCGTGCGCGACGTGGAGGGCGAAGGCGGCATCTGGACGCCGGGCGCGCTGATGGGTCCGGCGTTGCGCAAGCGTCTGAAGGAGCGCGCCGGCCTCACCTTCAGCGCACGTTGAGGGAACGCTCAGAACTGCAGCGGCGTGCTGGAATATGTGGATCGTAACCAACGAAAGTGCGGCTTGGCGAGCGCGAGCCTCAAATCCGGTTCAATGGGGCCCTAACGTGACGAACCCGACCCATGTCCCTGCGTCGGCTCTCAGGGGCTGACCGGAAACGGTCGGGGCGCGACTAAATCGACGCGAATGGAGCTGCCGAGTTCATCGCCTACGGTTTGTCGTCTGGTATCGAGGGCTAAGCTGATAGCCGAGCCCGCGACTTCGGCCGAAGGGCGACGCGATCCCGAATATGCGCATTGATCCGGCCAACAGCAGCTCAAGGCCGCCGGCCATTCCAAGAGGCGCCGGAAGAGCGTATGCTGGTTCGATGATCCCTTGAACTGGGAGGCCGTCATGCTGTCCTTGACGAGAGCACTCCTGCTGCTCGGCGCAATGGCACTGCCCGCTCCCGGAGCAGCACAAACGACGCCCGCCCCATCGGCAATCACCCGGACCGTTATCGCTGCGACCACACTGCCGATTGTGGTGGACGCGCCGCTCCATTTCAAAGCCGTCATTGTCATCCTGCAGCCAGGCGAGAAGGGCAGCATGTCAGAGGCCGACGGCATCCTTTACCAGATGTCGGGATCGACCGAGGTGTTGCTCGATGGCGAGACCAAAATGCTCAACACCGGAGAGGGGCGATTTATCGCCAACGGAAAGACAGCAGCACTCACAGCGGGCACCGGGGCGCCGTCGACTTTCCTCCACTTCTTTCTTGTCTCCGCGGCCGACTTGGGTCGACCTGCCGAGACGCCACCTACCGCCGTAAAAGAACTGTATCGTACGGTGCAGCCCATTCCCGACTTGAAGCCGGGCAGCTATGAGCTCAATCTCACCCGCGTAACATTTCCGGCACAGATGCCGTCCAACCCACCACACCATCGGTCGGGCGCGGCTCTTTATTTCATCATTTCAGGCACCGGGGCGAACACGGTCGACGGTAAGACTGAAACCAGGGGACCGGGTTCCTTGATCTATGAGCCGCACACCCTCGTCCACCAATGGGGAAACCCGGGCAACGAGCCGTTGGTCTTCTTGGCCTTCAACATCAATCCGGAAGGTGTGGCAGCCGTGCTTCCGGTGGCGCCGGCGGAGAAGCAATAAGCCGACGGCGCGGCCCGCGGCATCAGGAGGACCATTCGATTCCAGAATTTCCGAGAAGCGTTCGACTGTGCTCGGAGGGTCGGTCAGGGAGACGAAGACGATAACTTCGTAATGGCGAGCACGAATTGATCGATGTCGCGAGGGGCTCTATTGCGAGGATCATCATGTCAGAACTCGAGCACGCGCACCAACACGCTCACGATCACCATCACGCCTGCGCCAACCTCTTCGGCTGCGGCGAGGAGAAGGGAACGGGTATCATCCGCGAGGATATTAAGGACGCTGCCTTTGACGATCGCGCCTCCGATCGCCTCCTCCATATGGACCACGTCGATCAGGGCACTTTTGATGGCTATTTGTCGACCCGTGGCCGCTGGCGGCGGAAGTTCCTGCAAGCGAGTAGCTTCATGGGTGTGCTCGCTGCTGTCGAGCCGTGGTTCACGAGCCTTGCGCAGGAGTCCGGCGCCGGGCCTATGCGCCTTTCCCAGCCCGACGGTCGCGTACACGTGGTTCCCTCGACCAGAGAAACGGTTCGGCTCGGGGTATTCGACGCCACCCTGCCACCCATTCTCACCATCGAGTCGGGCGACATCATCAGCTTCCCCGATACTTGGTCGCACTTCCTGAATGAAATGCAGCCGGGAGTGCCGGTCGATACCCTGGCGCAGCTGCGCGTGAGCAATCCGGGCCGGGGGCCACATTCGATCATCGGACCGATCGCTGTGGCTGGCGCCCAACCGGGCGACGTGCTGGAAGTCCGGTACCAGTCGATCCGACCCTACGAATGGGGCGCGGTGTTCAACAACCCGGGGGCGCTCGGCACGGGCCTGCTTCCGCAGGACTACGCGCAGGGGCAGATCAAGTATGTCGATCTCGACCTCGGCGCCATGACGGGCAAGTTTATGCCCAACATCAGCATCCCATTGAAGCCGTTCCAGGGCACCTTGGGCGTTGCGCCGCCCGACGGCTATTTCCCGCCCTTGAGCCCCGGCGTGACCAGCTCGGTGCCTCCGGGCCCGCACGCCGGCAATCTCGATCTCAGCGAGCTGTCCGAAGGCTCGACGCTCTACATCCCGGTGTGGAAGCCGGGCGCCCTCATCTATACGGGCGACAGCCACGCGGTGCAGGGGGACGGCGAGATTTCCCTCACCGCGCTGGAGACGCGGCTGAAAGAGCTGCGCATCCAGATCATCCTGCACAAGCAGAAGAACCTGGCCTGGCCGGTGGCGGAAACAGATACACACTGGATCGTCATGGGACTCGACAAGGACCTGAACGCGGCGATGACGCTTGCGGCGCGCAATGCAATCAAGTTTCTGGCGACGCGGGCGAAGATCAGCGAGCTCGACGCCTACGCCCTGTGCAGCATCGCCACGAGCTTCCGCGTGACGCAGGTGGTGGACATCGTGCGCGGCGTTCACGCCCTGATCCCGAAGGCCATCTTCGCTTCCGATCTCAGGCGCGAGATGACCGTGGTGTGAGCTCGCCTGCGCTCTCGCCTTTGCGCGAGAGACTGCCTATGTGATGGAGTACCTGCAGCGCCCCCAAAACGACAATGGGAGGTAAGCTCGTGGACGCGCCCAGCAAGGAATTTGCGCTGGCGGGCAGCCTTGAGGAGCTGAAGCTCAAGGGACGGCTCGTTGTGCGTGGTGACCATCGTCCGATCCTGGTCATCTACGACCGCGGGCGCGTCTTCGCGCTCGACAATCGGTGCCCGCACATGGGCTTCCCGCTCGAGCGCGGCAGCGTCGAAGACGGCATCTTGACCTGTCACTGGCACCACGCTCGCTTCGAGCTCGAAAGCGGCTGCACCTTCGACTTGTGGGCGGACGACGTGCCGATCTGCCCGGTCGAGGTGCGCAATGGTGGCGTCTGGGTGAAGACCACATTCACGCAAGCCGATCTCGCCGCGCACTGGCATCAGCGGCTTGCGAACGGCCTCGCCCATGACCTTGGCCTCGTCATTGCCAAGGCCGTGCATGGTCAGGTTGCGGCCGGCGTGCCGCGGGCCGAGATCGTCCGGCAGGCAGCGCTGTTCGGGGCGCAAAATCGCGACGGCTGGGGCGTCGGTCTTACCATCCTGACGGCACTCGCCAATCTCCTGCCTGTGCTGCCGGAGGAGGAGGCCTATCTCGCCCTCTTTCATGGCGCACGCCGCGTGGCGGCGGACTGCGACGGCGAGGCGCCGCGGCGGGAACGTGCACCGCTTGGAAGCCGGCCGGATGCGGCCGCGCTCAAACGCTGGCTACGGTGTTGGACACACGTGCGCCATAGGGAGGCGGCCGAACGCACCCTGATCACGGCGATTGCGACCGGCTTCTCGCCGGCTGAACTCGCCGATGCCCTGTTCGCCGCCGCGACCGAGCGGGCGTTCGCCGACACCGGGCACTCGCTCGACTTCATCAACAAGGCGTTCGAGTGCCTCGACCTGGTCGGCTGGCAACACGCGGCGGCTCTGCTACCAACTGTCGTCGGTCAGCTGGTAGCGGCCCGTGGCGCCGAGGAATCGACGGCCTGGCGCCAGCCCGTTGACCTTGTCGCGTTGTGCGAGGGATCAACCAGCGAACTTGCGGACCTGTTCGCTGCCGGACCCGGCGTGCGGGACTGGTCGGGCCACGCTGCCCTTGCTCAGGAGCTGCTCGGTGACGATCCGGCTGGGATCGTTGACGCGCTCAAGGCGGCGATCCGCGCCGGTGCCGCGCCTGCGGATCTTGGCCAATCCCTTGCGTACGCGGCAGCGCTCCGGGTGGCGCGCTTCGGCAATGCCAACGAGCACGCCGACTGGGAGACGGCGCATCACGTCTTCACCCACGCCAACGCCGTGCACCAGATGCTGAGGCGCATCGGGACGGCCGACATCGACACTCAAGGCACAGCCGTCCGGGGCGTGTTGCATGGAGCGATGGCGCTCTACCTTGCTCGCTATCTCAATGTGCCGCCGGCGCGTATCCCGGGCAACGGCGGCGAACGGCTCGATGATCTGCCTGCGGATCCAGAGACGATCAGCGCCGCATTGCTCGACGCCTTCGACCGACAGAGACAGGTCGATCTCGCCGCGCGCCTGGTGGCACGGCATCTCACGCTCGGCCATTCGCCGCGCGCGCTGATCACCACGCTCGTACACGCGGTGCTGCGCGAAGATGCCGGCTTCCATGCGTATCAGATGCTGGAGGCGGGAGCCCGGCAGTTCGGCGCCTGGGGCGACACGGCCGAGGGCCGGCACATCCTCATCGCGGTTGGCCGCTATTTGGCGGCCCATTTCCCGACGGAACGCGCGGCGCTGCAGACAGCCGACGTCGCCCGCCGCTTGATGCGTGGGGCCGAGCTGCATCAAGAGGCTGGATCGTCCTGACGTCACGCGCTCAGGGTGCGCTAAGGGTGCCGGCGACCGAGCAGCACTTCCGATCACCACTTTCGCGTTGCCTCCGCTCTGGAATGAACATGACGCCGGGATCAGGCCCCGGACAAAACCGCGACAGCACGGCTCATTTGGGGGTCGTCTGCCCCGGCGGAGGCCGCGCCTGCCGGGACCTCGATCGTCGGCGTCACGCCCACGCCCTCCAGGCGCTCGCCATCGACCAGGACATCTTCGACTGCGAGCAGCAGCAAACCGCTTCCGATGAGAAATGCGGTGGCGGCAAGGACCGCGCCCTCTGTCCGGGTACCGATGAGCTCGCCCAACCTGTACTTTTTGAAGCCATAGGCAAGCACCTCCTTGCCGCTGCGCGTACCGCCGTTGATGAGCATCGCAACGGGCTTGCGCCATTTCACATTCACGAATTCGCTCCTGCCGCTTTTGTCGGTGACCTGCATTGTGGGCGCCCGGGCGTTAAACAGGTCGAGGTATTCGGGTCGCGCGCCGCCCCAGCCATCCCGCAAATCCCAGATCAGCGCATCCGCGTCTTTGAGCGCCCCTTGCGACAGCAGGGCTTCAAGAGCGCGTTGGTAGATGGAGCCGGCGTAGCACCAAACATGCACATAGCCGATGCGTCGTCCGTTGGACTCAATAATCCGCGCGCTCGACTCCAACCCACGCAGGAACATTTTGGTGGGCTCGAGGTCGACCGGCACCACCGGGATTTGCAGCACCGAGGCGCCCCGATGGACCTCCAAGACAACGGCTTTGCCAACCTTCCCTTGGAAGGACCCGACCGGCTCAAATGCGGTCCCGTCAGCCGCAATGATTTCGTCACCGGCACGGAGGCCGGCCTCCTGTGCCGGCGTTCCATCGATGACGCCAGTGATCGCGTTGCGACCAGTCCCTTCGTAGCCTGAAATGATACCGATGCCGGGGTACGAAATGCGGCCGTCTGGAAACGCAGGGTGCAGCCCCCGGCGTCGCAGTGCGCCGGCAAAGATGTCTGCAAGTTGATAATATTCCGGCTCATCCGGCGTATAAAAACGCGTGTGCGAAGCGTGCAGCTCAGACAGCATGGCATTGATGACGCGCGCCAGAGAGTCTAGGGAAGCTGCCCGCTGAACGTCTGGAAGATATCTCTCCCGAACCTCCGGCCAGTCCAGTCCGTTGTGGCGCGGATCGTAAAAGCGATCGCGCACGGTCTGCCAAACGCTCTCGAAGGTCGCGACGCCATCAGCGGAAGCGTAGGAGTCGTTGGCCTCTCCCTTGAGAGGCGCCGCGGCACTCGGGGCCTTCGCAGCCACGGCACACGCCGTCACCATGGCTGCCAGTCGCAACACTTGGCGACGCGAAGGCGATGGATCGATAGCCTCTTTCATCGTCTGATCTCGCGGTGAAGCGCCTGCCGGGCGCATTCGCCGGCGGTACGATGCCGGCGCGTTGCCGAATGCTCGCGCTCCGCTGACGAAAGGAGGCGGTCATTGAGATCAGATCACGATAGCGATCCTGCCACCACGAGGCTACTCCCGCAGAACTTTCGCCTGGGGCTCACGCCCTGTTGAGGATGAAATCGCGGTCAGGACGGGCGTCATGGCGGCGGTTGCGGAATCAATCGTCCGCGATGGCCGCCAAATCCGTCCTCGCATCGAGAAATCGCCCAACCAGCACTGCCCCCCGAACGGTCCGGCTCGAGCTTAAGAGGGAGACGAGCCCCAGCACCATCAGCAGCACGCCGAGCCAGGTTGCCGTCCACCCTCTCCCGCCGTCGCCCGCCTCGGCGATGAGAACGGCGACCGGGGTCGTGGGAGGCACGGAGGCGGTAACCGCGTCGCTGGCCGCCGGAGCGGCCGCCAGAAGCGTCTCCACGTCGACTTGGCGTGGCGTCGGATGGTCGGGCGTGAGCCGATCGCTCGCGGGCTTGGCGACGATGGGTGCCGGCGGCACGAGCGCCGCGGCCGCCATGGCGGAGACGGGAGCGGCATCCGCCACCTGGAGCTCGGGCGCGGGCGGCGTCGGGTGGGGCGCTTCCGCCGGCGCGGAGCGCAGTAGCTCCGCACGTGCATCCAGGATCGCCTTCCGCTTGCGCAGCGCGGTCGCGTTCTCCTCGCGAGTGGCTCCATGATGCTTCGCGGCGTGACGATGAACCGGCTTCTTCACCGTCGCGATCCCCTCGGCGGCGTGGAACCAGCATTTGCGGTTGCCGTCGAAACGATAGACCCAGTGCTGGCCATCGGCCGTCGACTTGCCGGGTTGCGAGAGGCACCCCTCTGCGGCAGGAGCGGGCGCAGTGGCTTGTTCGGGAGACGCATTGAACAAGTCGGCGAAGGGATTCGAAGACGCAGGCGATGTAGAGAGAGCTGCCAAAAGGAGACAAGCGGTGAAGCAAAATCGCAAATGACCGGACATGGAAACCCCGGTGTTGCGCCCCGCCCCGGCACGACCTTTGGCCGCGACCTGGGTCGCAATGCGGCTCAAATCCGGCATCGCGGTGGATTCATTCTGGCCCGGAACTGGGATCCGGGTGCCGACGGCGCGCCTGACTGCACTTATCCACTATCGATCAAATGATGAAGCAGACCCTTGGGACCGCTTGCGGTCAAATCCAACGTCGCCAGCGTGATAGGCAGGTTGAAACGGCGTGGCCCAGCACTTCCAGGATTGAGATAGAGCACCCCACTCGTTGTCTCAATCAGCGGCCGATGCGAATGGCCAGAAATAACCACGTTGATCCCACAGGCCGCCGGGTCGAGTTGCAGGTCGTGGATGTCATGAACGATATAGATCGAGTGGTCGCCAAGCCTGACCGTCTCTGTATCAGGATAATTTTCCGCCCACGGCCCGTTATCGACGTTCCCCCTTATTGCGATAACAGGCGCAATCCGGCGGAGTCTGTCGATGACTTCAGGGCGGCCGATGTCACCGGCATGGATGATATGGGCCACCCCGGCCAGCCGTTGCTCGGCTTCGGGACGCAGGATCCCGTGTGTATCCGAGATGACTCCGATTCTAAGCACGGCGCGTGGTCCCGATCGTTAGAACGGCCGTTTGAGGATTTACGAACAACCTCTGTTTGGTGAATACGCGGTAATCAATCTCAGTCGTGTCGCACCTTCCCGATCCTGCATTAATAAGCCGCTTCGCGCCAACAGCTGCCGCTCTGCTTGTACGCAATTAGCAGAGGCCCTTCCTAGCGAAGAGCGCTGCTCGTGGCGAGCACGAATGCCCGGCCCTTGCGAGTTCATTCTCAAGATCGTCCCATCTTCAGGGGATTACATCGCTCCAATGAGAGGCCGCCCATGCTTGCCGTCTTTGGATTTTTCTTGATCTCCCGGTGCACACGTGGCGCACACGCCGACCTCTAACCAGTTGAAAAACTTAAATTCTCGCTCCAATCCACTAGACGCCACGGAAACGCGATAGCCTTGATATTCCAACAACTTAATCCTGCGTCGCGATCGAAAAAACCATGTCCCTCTTGAACCGGCTCGCTCGTATCATTCGCCCGAATACGCCTGCCATTCAACTACAATAAAGATGAGGGCGAGCCAGGAAGCTCAATGCCGAGCACGAATGCGCTAACGAGATGGATCTGGGTCTAGCGTCGGCACGGATGGTCCAACACTCAACAGAGTGTGAACGACCGGATCAAACTGGACAAACCTTCAGATCGAGCTGACCGGAAGCCCCAAACAGGGCATTGAAGCGCAGAACGCCCGCAGGAAGGTTCATCGTCCCTAAAAAGTCTCTTTAACACATCGTCCCCCTTAATAGCCCACTATAACTTTCACCTTCAGCAGAAGCCCTGCGTTGCTGCGCTTCGCTCGAAGGGCTTGTTTTCAGCGATGAACCTCGCGGCCAGCACCAAAGCGCCCATCGAAAATTCCTTTCCATGCGCAGCGATCATGCGCTCCGAGAGTTCCGCCAACTCCTGAAAGAATTGATCCTTGCTTTCGGCTTCGTTGAGCGATCGAGTGGCTGTCATAACTTTGTCTCCTGATGATGCTGGCAACGCTCTCTGGCGTGGCACCGGGTCAACTATTTGAAAATGTACGGAGGAAACGTCACGATCGCCGCTTCCCCGTCGCTTGTTCCGAATGCAAGATGCTGGCCATCGCCAGACCAACGCAGGGTCTGGACGGCGCCTCTACCAGGCGACCTGACGACCAATTCGTCGGATTGTCCGATCCTCGCGACCGCGACCATGCCGTCGGCATAACCTGCCGCAACCAGGCGACGCTCTGGGTGAATATCCACCGTCTCGACGAGGACGAACCGGGCGCGACCCGTAGCGAGGTTCGTTGGCTGATCGCTTTCGCTATCAAGGCTTGAAACGTCCCATGCGATCATCCGATAGGCCCCACTCGTAACAAGGACGCGGGAGTCCGCGCTCCACGAAAGAGAGGCAACGGTTGCGGGATAGGTCGGAATCCGGACGGTTCGCGCATCGGCAAGACGCACCAGAACAATGCCTGTCTTGCCGGCTGACACGGCCAACCAGCTGCCATCGGGGCTCCACGACAAGGCCGAGACTGAGCCCAATTCAAATGAGGCGGAGGGCTCGGGTCGTGGCCCGAAGCTCCGGACGAGCAGACGACCGTCGGCTGCAATCGCAAAGCGCCGGCCGTCCGGCGATACAGCCAGTGCCGACGCACGCCCTCCGACCCGCTCTTGCAGCCAGGCGACTTCGCCATTGGAATCGTAAAATATGATTGATCCGCCCGAAGCTGTCAGGATGCCTCCCGCCGGTACCGGGGCAATGAGATCGATAGGCGCCTCGTGGCTCGACACCACACGCGTGACGCCGGACGCCGACACACGAAGCAGTCGGCCGTGATCCGTGGCAACAAAGTCCGAGGTCCCGAGTGCAGTAAGATGGGGCGGGCCATCGCTGATGATCACTTTCGTCAATGGCGGCACCGGCTTCCGTCGCGGTGAAATCGTCGTCCGGCCCCCATCGAGCGCCACGCGACAGCGATCTTGCGCCGGCTCGACGTCAGTCAACGGAGCTATCGCCAGCGCGCCATCGGCGAGCGCGAACGCTACACCCTGTCCCGCAGGATCGAAGACCGTATTCGTAACGGCCGTACCCACCGTCCAATGCCGCCCAAGCAATTCATAGAGCGTCGCGCTCTCTGCTTCCATCGTATCCATCGGTCGCCTCACGTTCGGGTAGTCTCATCTACCGGCGGCAATCCGCCTGTCTAGTTCTTCAAGGCGTTGCTCCAGCGCGGCGCATTGAGCGTTACATTCTGCCATTTCGGCATTTGCCATCCGAAAGCGCTCACGCGCATCGGCGAGCGCCTTGGCCAGTTCATGCGAGGCACCGATGGTCGCGATCTCTTGCTCGATGCCCTGAATCTCAAATTCGGCGCCGCCGCTAAGGTGACAGTTGAGCAGGTTGCGCGATTGAACGGCCGATATCTCCTGAACGACCTGCAGCCGCCGGGTCAGCAATTCGACAACGATCAGGGGACCGGCACTCATGCACCGTTCTCGATCTGGAGCAGGATCCGCTGCAAGCCGCCCACACCCGATACAAAGTGTCGCTGCGCATCATTGATGTGACATTGCAGCGAGTCCCATAGATCGACCCTCAACAACCGCGATGGATCGCCGGCCAGGGTCTCGAGCGCCCGCAGACCGAACTGATGCCGCAAACCGATGCCTTGCAAGACGAAGTCCGTCAGTTCGCGTGCATGCGTTTCGATGAATGGACGCAATAGCGGATGCACGCCATAGCTGATGCCGCGCTTCGCAAGTTCGGTCTCGATGAACACTACAAAATGCCTAACCAGCAGATTTTGGCTTTCGCCAACCAGGTGCACCATGAACGTTACGTCGCGGTCCGCACGCGAAAGGATCTGTGACGCGAGCACCGCGGCAGCAGGCTCCTCGCCCTCCTTCCGCCCGTCCCAGAGCGTCGCCATGCCAGATCCCGTCCTCAGTTCCGCGAACGATACTGATGCAATTTGCGATACAGCGTGGCCCGCGAAAGCCCCAGCTTCTCGGCGGCGGCCGCAATGTTGCCGCCAGCGTTTGCGACGGCCCTCTCGATGGCGCGACGCTCCATGTCGTCGAAGCGCGCGATCTCGTCACCTGCCGGCGTCGAACCATGCCCCGTTGGCAAGGGCATCGAGGGTGGCGGAGCCTCCGCCTCCACGAAATCCTCGGGCAAGTCCCTGGGCGTAACCACGCCGGTGAGCGTCATCAGCACGAGGTTCTCAATCAGGTTGCGCAGTTCGCGGACATTCCCGGGCCAGCTATAGCGCCGCAACAATTCCATCGTAGCTGCCTCGAAGCGCAGCGGTTGGGTGCTATAGGTGTCCGCGAATTGTCGATTGAAGTGGTCGATCAGGATTTCGACGTCGCCCAGGCGCTCCCGGAGCGGCGGAATGGTGATCTTGACGACGCCGATCCGGAAATAGAGGTCCTTACGGAAACGTCCCTCCACCACTTCCTGCTTTAAATTCCGATTGGTGGACGCTACGAGCCGGACGTCTACCGGACGCGGCTTGTTGTCGCCAAGGCGGTACACCGCACGCTCTTCCAGCACGCGGAGCAGGTACGGCTGAAGATCCAGCGGCATCTCGCCGATCTCGTCGAGGCTGAGCACGCCACCATTGGCAAATTCAAAGCGGCCGGGCTTCCCCTCTCGCGTGGCGCCGGTGTAGGCGCCCGGCGCATGTCCGAACAGCTCACCGCCAAGAAGCTCTTTCGAGACCGCACCGCAATTGAAGGCGACGAAAGGCTCCTTGCCGGTCTTCTGGCTGGCAGCGTGAACGAGACGAGCAAACAGCTCCTTGCCAACTCCCGTCTCGCCCTCGAGCAGAATAGCCGTCCGGCCGAGTGCCGCGCGTTCAACCTTTTCGACCACATCCTGCAATGCTTCGCTGCATCCGATAATCGCTTCCTTCGCCGACATGAGGGCTGCGCGCGCTATCGGCGAAACTTGGGACGCCGCGGAATTTATCCGCGGCCTCGATGCGAGCACGAGCATTGCCCCCTTCACAATACCGTCGACGAGCAATGGCTCAATCCGCTGTTCGCGCAATTCCTCCGGCAGCCCATTGGCCAGGTCTTGAGCCAAACGACCATCGCTGCTCGGTAGAATCCGATTTCCGATGCTCAAGTCGCCGGACTGCGCGATCCGTCGCCAGCGAACCGACGCCATGTCATTGTGATGAACAACCCTGCCGAACCGGTCGAGAATCACGACTCCGTCGCTGCTGCCCGTTCCCGGCATCCGCGAAATGCTCGCCTCGAGCAGCCGTATTCTTTCAAGGCGGATCTTTTCCGAGAGCGCGAGCTCGATGTGATTGGCCGCAATCACCGCCAGTGCGACGTTGTGCCGGTGAAAGATCGCCTGAGGTCCAGAAAAATCAATGATGCCGATGATGCTGCCGTCGATAGGGCTGCGAATGGGGCTACCGACGCAAGTCCAGGCTTTGATGCCTTCGGAAAAATGCTCGGCAGCATGGACATGGACCGGTTTTCCCGTGATGAGCGCAGTGCCGATGCCGTTAGTGCCGGTCACCGTCTCACCCCAGGCAGCGCCAACCTCGAGGCGAATATCGTGCCCTGCATCAATCGTCCGCTGATCGCCGCCAACATCGAGCACGACGCCGTTCCTGTCGGTGATGACCAGCATGGTCGCGGCGTCGCCGAGCACTTCCGCGACGCGGCGAAAGGTCTGAGCGCTCGAACCCAGCAAGTCATCGTTCTTCAGACGCAGCTCGTAGAGATCATCCGGCGAGGCCACGAGGTTGCTGCCCTTGCAATGCGCATTGACCCCGGACTTGACGCTGCGCTGCCATGATTCCTCAATGATACCGCGCACCAGCGAATTCTCGCGCCTGAGGTCGCCGGACGTCAGGAAGTCTTCCCACGCCCTATTGGTCTCTCGCTCATCATATGGCTGCCCCTGCTCGCCATCCGTGACGCCCGGAACCTTGTAACCTTCCAGGGAAAACGGCGGCTTAGCCATGAGCGTTTCCGTCAGCATTGGAGCACCATACGTAAGTTGGCAAACAACCCGATCGGCAGAAACGACCTGAACCAGGCCTGATCGGGATCGTCACCCCCACAGGCCCGGCTCACGGAGATCATTCGGCCCTTTTGGCGACGGCATCCAAGCCGAGACGGCCCGCGATGACTTGTTCCAGGCGCTGCTCGGACGTCTCGTCGGGCACGCTCGCCCCCTCAAGATCGGCGAGGACTTTCCGGATTCCCTCATCGAGCGGATCGAAGAGCCCGTTCTCCCGCGTTGCCAAGGCGAAGTATCGCGATTGGCCCTTTCCACGCAATTCGCCGACAAAATGGAGTTGCCGTCCCGACGCGAGATCTGCGATCACGACACGGCCGTTGAGGCTGATCCGCACGTAGGGTTCCGCCTCTCTCGGACGGCCCGGCGGCGTGTACCACAGCTTGCCTGATGGCTGGGGCTGAGGAGGAGGCGTGGGATTGCGCAACTCCTGCCAGCGCCCACCGGTCAGATGATTGGCGACCGCGTCGATCTTCGTGCGGTTCTTCTGAATGAAGTCCTTCGCCGCGGCCTCCTCGCGGTGCGGGCCATCGCGCTTTGAAATGATGTGGACCATGGTCTCCTCCTCACCCGATCAGTCGGATGGCCGTGGGGGCTTGTTGTACCGCCTCCTTCGGCGCATGCCGGAGCTTTCAAGATTGTAGCCCGTTCTAGATCATTGTCACCGTCCAATCACGCGATCGCGGAGCTCAAGCTGTCGCCACCATCTCGCGCGTCACGCCGGCCTTGAACGCGTAACCGGACACTGCGGCGCCGACGCACGGCGCCACGAAATAGAGCCACACCTGCGATAGCGCATCAGGGCCGGCGAACAATGCGGGGCCGAACGAGCGCGCCGGATTGACCGATGCGCCCGATACGGCGATGCCGGCGAGATGAATCGCAACCAGGGTGAGACCGATCACCAAACCCGCGTAGATCGACGCCGCACCCTTTTGCGTTGCACCAAGGATCACCGTCAGGAACAGAAAAGTTGCTGCGGCCTCGAACACGAACGCGGAGAGCACACCATACTGACCCCAGCCATTCTGGGCAAAACCGTTCGCCGCAACGTCGTAGCCTCCGACCTTCCCTTCCGCGATCAGATACAGCACGGCTGCGGCCGCGATTCCGCCCATGAACTGCGCGACGATGTAGCCGGAGAAATCCCGCGGCGACATGCGGCCGGCGACGAGCACGCCGAGGCTGACGGCCGGGTTGAGGTGCGCGCCAGAGATATGCCCTATCGAATAGGCCATCGCGACCACCGACAGGCCGAATGCGAACGCCACGCCCAACAACCCGACCTCGGTCCGCATGAAGATCACGGTCGCGCAGCCGAAGAACACGAGTGCGAACGTGCCGATGAATTCCGCAACATACTTACGCATGATTTCCCCTCCTTGATGACGATTTCGATGCCGTGGCGGTTGATCCGCCCGTCTCCGCACGCTCAGGTCGGCAATTGATCCGAGTATCCGGCCACGGTATCGCGCTCGCCGGATCCGGCGCGGCGGAATACGGACCGCATACGCATGCCTCATGCGCGCCCAAGCTTCTCTGCCCCGCCGCCCAGCGCTGGTCCCTGTGTCGGATCGATGTACTCCGGCACGTCTGCAACCAGCGTGTTTGTGGTCAGCACTAGCGTGGCCACGGAAGCCGCGTTCCGAAGCGCCGTATATGTCACTCGCACCGGGTCGACGATGCCGGCCGAGACCATGTCGAGGAACTTGCCGTTGGCAGCGTCGAAGCCGACGCCCGCCGGCGCGCCCTGCAAGTCGGCCACGACCTTTGCCGCATCGTGGCCCGCGTTCCGGGCAATGAACGCGGCGGGACGGGACAGTGTCTCGCGTACTAGTTTGATGCCCTCGCCCAGGTCGCCATTGATGTTGCCGAGCGTGCGGGCGACCACCGGCGCGCATTGTGCCAATGCGGTGCCACCACCCGGCACGATGCCCTCTTCGGCTGCGGCACGTGCCGCACTGAGCGCATCGTCGATCAACTGGATCGTACGCTTTTGCTCGACCGGCGTGACGCCCCCCGCGAAGATCACGGCAGTGCCACCTGAGAGCTTCGCCAGCCGCTCCTTGAGCTTGTCCTGTTCGATGTTCGGTGGTGCCAGATCGTATTGCTTGCCGACCTGCTGGCGCCGCGCTGCGATCGCCGCATTGTCGCCCCCGCCGCGGATGATCACCGTTTCGCGGGCACTGGCCCGAACTTGGCGGGCGGTGCCGAGATCGGCAAGGCCGGCCTCTTCCAGCCTGCCGCCAAGCTCGCGAGCGATCACTCGTCCCCCCGTTATGATGGCGAGGTCGTCCATCATGGCCTTACGCCAGTGACCATAGTCGGGCGGATTGACGACCAGCACCCTGCCGCGGTTGCCGTCGCCAAGCAGCGTCGGCACGACTTCTGGCGCTATCTCTTCCGCGACGATGACAAGCGGCCGCCCGGTCGAAGCGACCGCTGCGCGCACCGCCGACAGCTCGCCTGGCGTCCTAATTTTCAGATCCGTCAGAAGAATGTAGGGCTGATCGAGCACCACCTCCATCTTCTCGACATCGGTCACCATATGGTGTGAAATGTAACCACGGTCGAACGACATGCCTTCGACGACCTCGAGCGTCGTATTCGTCGTCAGCCCGTAATCGGAACTGATGATGCCATCCTTGCCGACGCGCTCCACGGCCTCCGCAATCAGCCCGCCGAGATGTGCATCGGTCGACGCAATCGTCGCTACCGCCTGGAGCGTCTTGCGGTCAGAGACGGCAATTGCCGCGCTCTTCAGGGTCTCGACGACGACCTCGACGGCCCGGTCGATACCTTTGCAGAGATCCACAGCCTTGGCACCGCGCTCCAGGGCAGCAACCCCTCCTTGAATGAGACCGTTTGCAAGCACCATCGCCGTCGTCGTACCGTCCCCCGCGACTTCGTTGGTCTGCATCGAGACCTCGCGCACCACCTGGGCGCCCATGTTCTCGAAGCGATCGGGCAGTTCGATTTCGGACGCGATGGTGACGCCATCGCGTGACACGATCGGCGTACCGATCGGCCTGTCGACCATCGCGTTCATGCCCTTCGGACCAAGGGTCGATTCGACGGCAGCGGCGAGCTTCTGGACTCCACGCGCAAGGGCGCGACGGGCCTCTATGTCATGCAGCAGGACTTTTGGCATTTGCGTTTACTCCCCAGTGGTCTCGTGTTTGTCAGGTCGGGCGGACTTGCTGACCGCTCCATTGTCGGCAGTCGTAGACGCGTCTCACGCGGGCGCGATGGTATGTTTTTCGGCGGCTGCCGCCAGTTTGATGGTCGAGCCGGCACAACCGCTGCCACATGCACCGCAGGTGGATGCCCGTTCCGGACTACCACCATCGAATTCGCGATAGCGGGCGGCTAGAAGGCCCCTGCACAACGAGCTGTTGAACTCCATATTGATCCGTACCCCCCGCAACCGCTGGAGATACGAGACCAGCTCGTGACGTCTGATGGCGAAGCCCTCGTAAGTGACGAAGGCGCGATCGTCGGGGAGATTGGCCAGATGCCGTTCAACCAGGAGCTCACGGTAGCGCAGCTTCTGGCGCGCGACTTCTCCCGGCCCGAAGTCGACCTCGTCGTAGGCGCCTAAGGTCATCCGGCAGATCGCCGAATCCTCATAACCCAGGCCGCGCAACGCCAGCATCATGAACTCCTGGCGCCGCTCGAACGCCTTCCGGCGGAATTTCTCGCGCAAGTCGTCAAGAGATCCTCCAGGCGCAAAGTCCTTGAGTGCTTCGGCGAATGACTTCCCCTCGCTGACGCCACGATTGATCTCCTGGGCGACCATGTGATCCCGGAGCTGCGGTCGCGCTTCGCGAACCCACGGCAACGCCGACACCGCCTGACGCATGTCGTCCGCCATGAGGAACGCGAAGTTCGCCGAACACCAGTAGGTCGGCAGGCGAAAGACGATGTCGACTCCGCCATCGTCATGAACAGTGACGCGCTCGACGAACCCGAGGTCGGTCACGGACTCGTCCAGTTCAGGATCCGTGACCGTTGCGAGGCGCGTCCACACCTCGCTGGTTCTTCGGTCGCGATGTGGAAGGACCTCGTCCATCCTCCTCACTCCGCCGCGATCGCGTGAGCTGTTTTCCCAAGCTTCGCCTTCTGTGCTTCGACGTCGACGCCATAGAGGCGCGCGGCGTTGAGGCCCAGGATCTTCTTTTTCGCCTGCGGGGTGAGATCGACGCCGTGCTCCTGCTTCAGATCCTCCGGCAGCTCGAAGTTCCAGAACTTTTCGACCAACCAGCGGGGCGTCCAGATTGCGTAGTCGCTGCCGAACAGAAGCTTGTCTTCGCCGACCCAGAACAGCAGTTCGCTGATCACTTCGGCGAAATAGCGCGGGCGGCCATGGATGAACGGCAACGCCACCGCCAGGCCACCGTAGACATTGGTCTCCTGAACCGCGATCCAGCAGAAATCGTCAAGCCGCGGCAAGCCACAATGCTCGATGATGAAATTGAGGCCCTGGAAGTCGGTCGCCGCGTGATCCACGTCGTGAACGTCGAACGCATCCTTGTCCAGCGGGATGATCGTCGGCCCCTTGTGGACGTGAATGTTCTTGATACCAAGCTTCTCGCAAAGTTCGAAGCACCGATAGGCATTGGGGTCGGTGAGCTTCCAGCCGCGCGAGTCGCCCTTCCACTCCGCCGTATAGAGCTTGACGCCCTTGATACCGAACGTCTCCTTCATGTAGTGAATGTATTCAAGCGCCCGCTCGCCATCGCGCGGATCGAACGCGCCATTGACGATGAAGCGATCCTTGTACTTCTTCGCCATCTCGGCGTTGCGGTCGATGGTGTTGAAGCCGTTCTTGTAGAATTCCGTCAGGTAGGTCGACTGCACGATGGCCATGTCGTCCGGGCCATCGACGAACAGATCGCGATACATCTGCTCGGCGCTGTATTTTTCGAACTGCTCCTTCGGCCAGAGCTTGTCGGACGGGCTCAGCGAGGTGTGGTAGGCGTAAAAGCAGTCAATGAACTGCTTGCCATGGATGTTGAGTTGGTTCGCCGGGCTACCGTCCCAGAAGTGCGTGTGACCATCGATGACGAAGACTTCTTCGCCGGTGGGGGTTATGAACATGACAATCTCTCCAAGTTTTCTACGTGTTTTTCGACAAATCCGTCACCGACGGCGCGGGAAAGTGGTGGAGCCGCAATCCTCGAAAAGCGGCTCCGCCCAGTCACGAGGGAGGCCTTCGTTCACTCGATGTATTCGAAGACTTCGTCCATGTTGCCGAACAGCGTCACCGTATTGTCATCGATACGCACCATTCGACCGTAGTGGGTCGAGGTATTCACTTCGAATATCTCGGCCGTCATTTCCTTCCCGAGGATCTCGCTGATTTCATCCATCTTGAAGATCAGCTTGCCCTCTCCGTCGATGCGGATCAGGGCCGGCTGATAGGTCACGGTCACGTTCGGCTTCTTCCCCATAAATTCGGCGATGGCGCGTGCCTCGACGCTGTCGTTCATCGTGACGCCGCACTGGTGCGAAATCGTTTGCTCGAAACGGAGGTCTCCCATCTTCTGGAAGATGTTCTGGTTGGTCGCAGATCTGGAAGCAACGGACATTGCAACT
This sequence comes from Bradyrhizobium neotropicale, assembly GCF_001641695.1. Classification (GTDB taxonomy): domain Bacteria; phylum Pseudomonadota; class Alphaproteobacteria; order Rhizobiales; family Xanthobacteraceae; genus Bradyrhizobium; species Bradyrhizobium neotropicale. The sequence continues at coordinate 51,671 of NZ_LSEF01000032.1, read as the reverse complement.
TACTCCTTGGGAAGGGTGAGGCCGAGTTCGCCGAGAATCTTCTTGATGCGTTCGACCGACTGCGCGCGGGCGTCGGCGTACTGCACCGGCTTCGAATGCGGCTGCGACCAGATCGGCTGCAGACCTGCTGCCGCCTTGTTCGCGAGCGCCACATGCTTGTTCACCCAGCCCTGGAACAGCTTCTTGTTGTGAGCTGCGTGCTGATTGTCGGTGACCAGCAGATGCATCAGGTCGATCGTATTCGCGAGATTGCGCTCATAGTCGGCCTCCGCCGCCGAGATGACAGGCGGCGTGATGAAGTCGCCATTCGACGAGGCCGCCTGCATGAGGAAGCCGCTGCGGAACAGCTCGCCGACGAGCGGCTCGAACACGATGTTGGTGGCAAAGTACTGCTCGAGGTAATCGGCCGAGCCCATGATCGACTCGATCGCTTCCCGGGTGCCCTGCCAACCCTTGTCCTCGAGCCAGGTGTGCTTGCCGGCTGCGTCGTCGAAGCCCGGAATATCCATTCCGATCTCGGCCAAATAGAGCGTGATATCCTGGGCGAGGCGGAGCTTGTAGGACGAATTGGTCAGCGTCGCGTTGTTGATCATCTGGGTGTAGCCGTAGCGCTGAGCCTGCATCAGCGAAGTGCCGAGCCCGAACTCGACGTGTTTCCACGCACCAAGATGATTCTGCAGGATCTTGATCCACGCCTTGTCGAACGACTTCGGCGCGCCGGACTTGCGGCCGTTGGCGATCACCGCCTGAACCATCGCCTCGATCTTGGACTGTCGCTGGTAATGCGTGCGCTCCCATTCCTGGTCCGGAGCACGGAAGGCATGCCAGTTCGAGCTCAGCGCCGCCGTGTTGTCCTTGGTATAGGCGCCCTTCCCGTTCGGGAAAGAGATGATCCAGTCCTGCAGCAGATAGCGCTCCGGATCGGGCTGCACGTCAACGGTCACGTCCTCGTAGTGCGTGGCCCGCTTGCTGCGTGGCTCGAAATAGCGGTACTTGCGGCTGTCCGAGTCAGGAAATATTGCAGCGCCGGCTGCGCCGGATCCGACTGAAACACTTGGAACGGCAGTCATAGTCTCTCTCCTCCCATTGGTGGCTTTGCATTCGCTAGGTCGACACGCAGAACGTCTCAGTTGGTGGCCGGTGTGAACTTGTCGAAGAAGACGCGGTCCGATTCGACATCATTCATCTGCAAAACTGGTGTCAGTGCTTCGATCATCGGCGATGGCCCGCAGGCATAAACGTCGACGTCTTCGCCATAGCCCGAGCTGCGCAGGTGTGCTCCGACCGCCTCGTGCACGAAACCTTTTTCGCCGTGCCAAGTCGCGTCGTCGGCCGAATGAGAAAGTACCGGCACGAACTTGAACTCAGGATGCTTCTCGGACAGTCTGGCGAAGCGATCGAGATAAAACAGGTCGTTTTGCGTGCGAGCCCCGTAGAAGAAATGTACGGGACGCACTTCGCCGGAGTTGAGGTGATCGTGCAGGATCGACCACAGCGGCGACATTCCCGAGCCGCCGCCAACCAGGATCATGGCTCCGGTTTTGTTTTCTCGTCTGAAGCAGGTGCCGTAAGGTCCCTTGATCCCGACCTTGGTTCCGACGGCGAGGTCTCCGTCGAGCCGGGAGGAGAAGCGTCCGTTCGGGTACTTCTTGATGATGAATGCGAGTTTTTGGCTTTCGCCCGGCGAATTTGCCATGGAAAACGAGCGCGTAATCGTCTCTGCCCCCGAGAGCGTGATGTCGACATATTGACCCGCCCAGAACTTCAGAGGTTGCTCCAGCGAGATTTCGAGCCGCCGAATGTCATGGGTCAGCGCGGAGATGCTCGTCACTGTGCCGGTGAAGTCCTTGACCGGGATCGACTTCGAGAGCACCTCCTCGTCGTAGTTGAGGAGCTCCACCTCAAGATCCGAGTAGGCCAAGGTTCGGCACAGCAGGATGTAATCCTGACCACGCTCCATTTCGTTGAGGGCAAAGGTTGAGTATTTCTTCAGCTCTACATCACCGCCGGTGAGCACGCATTTGCACGCCGAGCATTGTCCCTCCTTGCAACCGTGCGGCAGCGCGATGCCCTGGCGGAACGCGGCGTCGAGAACGGTTTCGTTCTCCTCGACCTCGAATTCTATGCCTACCGGTTGCAGGCGAACGACATTAGCGGGCGCGCCCATAGGGGCCTCCTCAAACCAAGGCTTGCAGATTTGGTCAGTGTGGCGGGAAGGAGCCAGCCAGAGCCGGCTCCTTCCGCTTCGCTTAGTTGCAGGGATTGATGGTGAATCCCTTGCGATAGTCAGCGAGATGCGCCTCTCGGTCGGCTGGGCTCATCTCCCGTAGGGTGAGCAGCGGGCTCTTGAGGATGTGGCCGCGGACATCGTCGAGCGTCCACATTTCCTTCTCGTCGAAGCGCAGGTGCGGCTGGGCGACCAGGGTCTTGCCGTCCGTACGCACGAAGCCCAGATCCTTGATGGCGTCGGCGATATCCACATTGTGATAGACGCTTTCCCACTCGCGACGGCCGCTGAACCGCCCCATCGCTGGGGTCGGACGACCCTGATATTCGCCGGCGAAAGCTTCAACCGCCGTCCAGCGATCGATCTCATGGGCGAACGTGTAGAGCTTGCCATCGATCTCGTCAGTGACGATATCCTCTCGGATCAGGCAAGGCACCAGGCACGACCAGCAACGATGCGGATAGACATAGCCGACATCGCTGTTGAAGAGGATGTTGGTCTGGCCGCGATGCGATAGCTTCTCGTACCACTTCCAGAACTCGCCGAACTGAGCATACCAGCCCGGGTACTTGTGCTCGAACCACTCGAAGTCCTTGTCGGTCTGGGCCTCGATGCGCCAGAAGTTCGCCGACCAGCCGACCGCAAAGAACTGCGCGACCTTGTGGACGTAGTGCTTCTCGGTCAGCCGTTTCCAGGCGGTCTGAACGTCGTCATGATGGATCTTGATGCCGTACTTCTCGAGCGGCAGCATGTAGGTCCGATAGTAATCCTCGAAGATCCAGCGGTGCCACATCTCCGCGTAGGATTCCTTGTTCTTGTCGCGGTTGGTGGTACCGTATTCGATGAACGTCCCGATCGCCGCGTCGACAATGGCGTGGTTCTGCCAGAATGCATACCGCATGTCGCGCTCGAGCAGCAGATGGTTCTCCGGCTCCTTCAGCATCGACATCAGCATCGAGTGGCCGTTGCCGATATGGCGGCTCTCGTCCGACTGAACCGAGAGGAAGACGGTTGGCAGCGCATAGTCGCCGTTGCGGGCGGCTTCCGACGGCATCGCGACGAACAGCGTATTGGTGAACGCGGTCTCGGCAACCACGGTCAGGTAAACGTTTGCTGACGTGATCGCGTCACCGGTGATGAAGCCTTCACCGAACTGACGGCCGATAGTGGTGGCGTAGCACTTGCCGAACGCCTCTTCGGTGATGTCGAACCCGGCCGGATCGATGTAATTCTCCATGTACCATTTCTTCAGGTTCATCTGGATCGTCGAGTGACGAAACTCGTCGACCATCTGCATGGTGAAGCCAGTGCGGAGATCTTCGCCGGGCGCAAGGCGTCCGACCATGGCCATGGACCGCGCAGCGGAGATTTCGGGGAACGGAATGATCGCGAGGAACAGCTTCATCCACTCGACCCATCGCGGCTCGACGTTGCGGAACATGTCGCCGCGCAGGGCAGCATCGAGCGCGCCATAGACGCGGTTGTCCTTTTCTTCCTGCATCGGGAAGTAAGAGCGAAGGACCTGCTTCATCGGATCCTTCGGCGCCTTCGCGATTTTGTAGTCCGTGGGGAAGGTCATCGCTTCCTGGACGTAGGAAGGATTCCACCCGAGGTCTGCAATCTTCTTTGCAGCCTCACCGACGGAAATGCCGCGCTGGGCGGTGATCTTGTTGAGCGTTAACGTTCCAGACATCTAGTCTATCCTCCTGATCGGGTCAGAGACCACTTCGATATTCCGCCTGCCCAGGACCTCGACGGGCCGGGCAGTGCTTACCCGTGCGTTACGGGCCACCTCGCGGTCGCTCGCGCGACCGGACGTTTGATATCGGCAAGGGTCTAGGATGACTGCGGAGCACTCCGGGGATGATCAGGGACGATCTTCGGACCCAGCGGCCCCCGATCGCAATTGTTCCATCCCGCATGAAGCGCGCCTTCAGCTGAGCATCCCCTTCCCTCGTTCTTTTCGCGGCTCGCCCCAGACGGAGCAGTCGGCGTTGTTGTGTCCAGGAGCTTTGCAATGGGCGTGCCAGCGCGTCTTGGGGGCCCAGCCAAGTGATTTCTGATTGGGTGAGTGGGAAAATGAGCGAAGGCAGAGGCGTCGCAAGGCTTGGGTCGCAACGGACTGAGATGCAATTTGCGACACGAATTGCAAAATGAGAATCTCAGCGACGCGATGGGCCTCGATTTTGCACCGCAACGTTTGCGTCGCAATATCGATCGGTCGCTTGCCTGGATACTGAAATTACTTTGTTGGCCGTTGATCGATGCCGCACGTCGAGAGAGAGTGTGTGTGCGTGCGTTTCTAAAGGTCCGCTCTAAGCCGGCCAGCAAGCACTTGTCGGCGATAGATGCAGATCGAAACCAGTCCTGGCATACGCCAGGCGCATCCCTGAATCACGAGCGGACTGCATATTAGGTGACGCGTTTTTCGAACTGCTAACCCGATGCATCTTATCGATCTTGAACCGACGGCGCGACACGCTTCTCCTACGGGCGCCAATGGTCTGGGGCTTGCAAGACCGGGAGCGATCACTCCGTCGCACTTGGCAATCGGCGCTCTTTCGCTCATGCCGGCGGCCCGCGTTGCGAGTTGGCTCATGGTTCGCCCGCTCGCACTAGCGATAGTCTTCCACGCCAGCTGAGGGCTTTGATTGCCCAACTCTCGACATCCAGCGACCGGAATAGAGGGCGTAACAATCATGATCGCAAAAGGGCAGTCCGGTACTGAATTCTCTCAGATAGCTTGCGTGAATTGGCTCACAGCAAAGCATGCAGAATGTCCTCGGACATGGGGTCCTGCCGTTCACCAGAATAAACCTCACGTGGCGCCTCCCAATGCGAAGCATTACAATGCCACCATGTCGTCGTTGAACACCTAAGCGGCTCGCAACCAGCGGAGCCATCTATGATCGTCCTCCCTGCGCACTCTGAACCGGTCGACGCACGTCCTCGAGCAAAGCGCCGTTCGCCAGCAGTAGTAGCGAATAAGCCCAAACTTTCCGCCGCAGACGGCGCAGCAACTCGCTGAACCATGGTGGGGATTCTTGGAGCTCTTGCCCATTCTGGCCTCCTGTCGATATCGCGTGAATTCTCCGAGCCTCCACACAGCACCGCGACCTCACGCGAAGTGCGGCGTCGGCGATGGCGGTCGCTTGCAATGTCTCGCGGCGGATACGGACGCCAGGCGCAAGAGTTTGCCACTGATGTGCGCCTAAGGGCGAAGCGGCTCGTTCTTGGTCGTATCGGTGTGCTTCGCCGGCGAGAACCTGCACAGGAGGTGTGCAACGGCCGTGCCAAATCGTTCGAGAGCCTCGTTCAGATCGTCTTCTGAGCAGCAGACGACAGAGCCGGACGACACTGGGTGATTGCGGATATCGGCCTGAGACCGGTCGCGTTGCAAATTGCGACGACGACGCAAAATGAGACTCTGTGCGACCCGTGCGAGTATTCGTCCAGTCCCGCAGCGTTTGCGCCGCAACATCAGCAGTCTGCACGGATGCCCGGACAGACGGAGGGACGTCAAATCCATCGCGAGGAGTGCATTCTCGCGATGGATGACGTGGTTCTGAATCAAGGAATTAAAACAGCACGTCCATGAATCTTGCCGGCGTTGAGATCGTGCAACGCCTTGTTCGCATCCGCCAGGCGATATTCGGCGGTCGCGAGTTCAACCAAGCCCCGATCCGCGAGTGCCATCAATTCCATTAGCTCGGCCCATGTGCCCACCAGATTTCCGATGATGTTTTTCTCGGTAATCACCATGTCGACGGTCGGAACACGGATGTCCTCACCATAGCCAACCACGTAATAGCTGCCCATCGGACGGGTCATCGCCAGGCCCTTGGATGTCGTGCCCTTCTCGCCGACGAAATCGATCACCGCTTCGGCGCCGTTTCCGGCAGTCAGAGCCAGCACTGCTGCCACTTCGTTGCCGTCAGCTTTCACCAGATGATCGGCGCCGGATTTTTCGGCCAATTTCAGCGACGCTTCGGACTTGTCGACCACGATAACGTCGGCCGCACACATCGCCTTGAGACACTGGATTCCGATGTGGCCCAACCCACCCGCTCCTATAACGACGCAGGATTCGCCTGGCAGAAGGTGACGCGTGGCCTTCTTGATTGCGCGATAGGCCGTAAGGCCCGCATCCGCGTAGGGCGCCACATCCTTCGGAGCAAGCGTCCGCGGCAGCGGCACGATATTGCGTTCCGAGGTGCAAAGGAATTCTGCGTAGCCGCCGTTGCAATCGAGACCGGGAAACGTGCCGGGACCGTGCATGTCGAAGCCACGGCGACAGGCGAGACACGTGCCGCCGGTGATCTTCGGATGAACGATGACCGGGTCACCTTTCTTAAGGCCGTCAACTTCCTTGCCGACCTCTTCGATCCAGCCCGCATTTTCGTGTCCCATGATGATGGGTAGCAGTTTATCGCCGGTGGGATCCATATGCGGCTTCCAGACGCCTTCGATGATATGAAGATCGGTCCTGCATACGCCCGCGCCGCCGATACGGACGATGACGTCCGTCGATTTTGTCAGCTTGGGATCCGGCACTTTTTCCTCGCTGACCCACTGGTCGTTGGACAGCTTTTCGTCATACGCTCTCAATACTTGGGCTCTCATGTTGTCCTCCGTCTGCCCAGCGAACTTCGCGCTCGCCATCGCCGAGGCGCCTCAGCATTTTTCGTGCCAGCGGATTCGTTATTGCAGCGCAAACGACCGTTCCAACTGTCGACAAGCCGCGCATCGATGTAGCAGCCGTAGATCGCTCGCGCTTCAACGGATGCACCTCGGGCGCCGGCTCAGGATGTCCGAGAGACGATCTTGAAGTGGTTTGACCGCATTGAGTTGATCGGTGGGTTGAAGCGGGTCTACTCAAGAGATCGCGCGCGGATGATGAGTCTTGCCAGTACGCATCTGGGCTAGCGTCTCATGGTCTGATCGTCGCCTATTTGACTGACCACCAAGCTCAAGTTGGGAAGATCTATTCGCGATAGCTGAAAGGCCAACGTCATGTCGCATGCCGACTTGCACCGATACAGCTGAAAGACTCGAAAGCACAGCGACTACGAAGATCTCTCAAGGGTTGGAGACAGAACCCGATCTCTGCAGATCACGTCCACAGTTTGCCCTCTATGGATTTTTCTGTATCTCCCGGTGCACACGTCGTGCACACGCCGCCTTCTAACCAATTGAAATACTTCAACTCTCGCTCCAATCCATCACTGGACAAATCGCATTACCGGTTGCGGTGCTCGCGGACGACTCTGAAGGCAACCTTGGAGCAAAATCCATCGCCTCAAAATGACCGTTTGAAAAGTCAGATGCTCAAACGGTCTTGCTGGCTAAGGCATTGATTTGGTGGGCGCACCAGGGCTCGAACCTGGGGCCCGCTGATTAAGAGTTAGACCGCCTGCACGGTCCAACCGATCAGCTCCTTTGCGATGCGGGCGAAGGCAGCGTCGAATGCCGCGACTGCGGCAGATGGCTCGATCTTGTCGAGCTTCTCGCTCGCTTCCACGAGACGTGAAGCGATCACCTTGCCGCTCTTGTCGACGATCCTCGCCGACATTCCGATCTCGACGCGCGGCTCGCCTTCCGTGGCGATGCGGAAGCGCCTGATATCGATCAGGAGCTGATAATCCGCCTGGCCGAGGTCGGTCGTGCGCAACGGAGCGTGAGCGATGTCGAGGTTCTCGAAGCTGTCGATCAGGCGCGCCTGCACCAGCTTTGGAATGCTGTCGGCCCACAGGAACTCGGCAAAGCCGGGATTGTCCCGAACCGGCGAGAACAACATGCGCTGCGTCTGGAGCATCGCAACCGCGGTCGGCTCGGGAATCGCCAATGAGGCAGAAAGAGCCTTGCCGACCGGCCCGAGATCCTGCGGCGCGCGCAGGTCGTAAGTCAGTTTCGGCACTGGCGTTCCGCCGCCCGTCATCTTCTCAAGTCCGGCAAGGATGCCGTCGAGCTTGCCGGTGTTGCGCGCAAGCCCGTCCGAGAACGTCTTGAAATTGGCGACCGTATCCTTGAGTGGACCGGCGTTGTCCTCCAGCACGGAATCAACCCGCCGCAGCGCATCGCGCGCCGCCTGCGTCATGCTCTGGCCGGCGCCCGCCTCGGCGATCAAGGTCAAGGGCACGTCCGATTTGGCGGCGATCGTACCGCCCTCCAAAGCCACCACCGGCACGCCGGTCAACCCCTGGAAATCGAGCCCGACCCTGGTGTCGGTGCGCACGGGGGTCGCGGACGCGACCGAAATCGTCGCGTTGACGAAACGCGGGTTGTCCTGCGCGAGACCAAGCTCGGTCACCTCGCCAACGCGGATGCCGTTGAACAGCACGCCGGCGCCGACCAGGAGCCCCGGCACCGGTCCCTGAAACTGCACGCGGTAGGACGTTCGCGGCCCGATGCCGCCCGTATTGTTCAGCCAATAGACGAAGCCGAAGACCGCGAGGATCGCAGCCATCACAAAGGCGCCGATCAGTACGTAGGGAGCGCGGGTTTCCATGTCTCATCTCATGTGAGGTTGCAGCATCTGGGAGCGCTTGCCGTGGAAATAGGCCCGCACCCAGGGATGCTCGGATTGAAGAAGTTCGCGCATCGGACCGATCGCCACGATCTTGCCGTCAGCGAGCGCGGCGACGCGGTCGCAAACGGTGGTCAAGCTCGCGAGATCATGGGTCACCATGAAGACGGTGAGCCCCAGGGTCTTCTGCAACGTCTTGATCAGGGTGTCGAAGTCACCGGCCGCGATCGGATCGAGGCCGGAGGTCGGCTCGTCCAGGAACAGGATCGGCGGATCGAGCGCGAGGGCGCGCGCCAATGCCACGCGCTTGGTCATGCCGCCGGAGAGCTCCGACGGATATTTGTCGGCGTCCTCCGCCCGCAGCCCAACCATCTCGAGCTTGGCGATCGCGATCTCGTCCATCAGCTCCTGGGGCAGCACGAGGTTTTCGCGCAGCGGAAACTGGACGTTCTGCCGGACCGTCAGCGAGGAGAACAGCGCGCCCTGCTGGAACAGGATGCCCCATTTTCCGGCCGGCCCCTGCCTGCTGCGGTCGTGCACACTACCCATCGGCTGGCCCATGACTTCGATGGTTCCGCTTCGCCGCGGGACGAGGCCGATGATGGTCCGCATCAAGACCGACTTGCCGCCGCCGGACGCACCGACCAGGCCAAGGATTTCCCCACGGCGGACGTCAAGCGAGAGGTGGTCGAGCACAATCTGACGGCCGAAACCCACAACGAGGTCGCGCACGCTGATCGCCAGCTCCTGTGCCAATCCCGACATCGTCACATTCCGATCGAGGCAAAGAAGATCGCGAACAGGCCGTCGAGCACGATCACCAGGAAGATCGACTTCACCACGGAAGTGGTCGTCTGTCTGCCGAGCGATTCGGCGCTGCCTTTCACCCGCAATCCTTCGCTGCAGGCGACGATCCCGATCACCAGCGCCATGAACGGCGCCTTCAGGATGCCGACCTCGAAATGGGTGACGGAGATGGACTCATGCAGGCGCGCGATGTAGATCGCCGGACCCATGTCGCCGTAGAACTGCGCGACCAGGCCACCGCCATAGAGCGCAGCGATCGAGCCGATGAAGGCAAGGATCGGCAGCGCGATGATCAAAGCGGCCACCCGCGGCAAGATTAGAACGTCGACCGGATCGAGCCCCATTGTCGAGAGCGCATCAATCTCCTCGCGCATCTTCATCGAGCCGAGCTCGGCGGTATAGGCGCTCCCCGAGCGGCCGGCGACCATGATAGCGACGATCAGGACACCCAGCTCGCGCAGCACCAGGATGCCGACCATGTCGACCGTATAGGACTCCGCGCCGAACCTGCGGAAATGAAAAAATCCCTGCTGCGCGATGATCGCGCCGATCAGGAAGGTGATCAGCATGACAATCGGAATTGCCTGCCAGCCGATCCGATAGAGCTGATAGACCAGCGATGTCAGCCGCAGCGACCGCGGCCGGCGCAACACGCCGATCAGGGACATGAACAGCGCGCCCAGCATCCGAAGGAAGATCGTGATGTCCTCGCGCGCGTCGACCGTGGACTTGCCGAGATCGTGCAACCTGTCCAAAAGCGGATTGGGCACAGGTGCCGGCTCCGGATTGTGCCGGTTGACCTGACGCACTTCGTCCATCAGGCCGCTGAAATTGTCGGCTATTCCGACCACCTCGGCCGCGCGCCCGGATGATGCCGCCCTGCGCGACAGTTTCTCCAGAAGCCAGGCGCCGAGCGTGTCGAGCTCGCTGACACCGGCCATATCGAGCTTCACGGCCTTCGATCGGTCGACGGCGGTCCAGACGGAGCGGGAAAGCGCGTCGAGCTTCAACACATTGGCAGCGGTCCACGGTCCTTCCGGCCGCAATTCAAGCGCGTCGCCGGACGGCGTTGCCAGCAGCAGAGGTTCCGAATTCACACCTGTATCCTCATGGATCGACTCCGATCCGGTTTGGGTTTCTAGGTCGCCGCGACGCAACTGGATTGACTTGCCTCAAACCGAGGCCCGGGAAAGCTCCCTTGACGCAAATCAATGGCCATCGAGCCGGGTCGCATAGGCTTGTTCCATTGAATGGAGACCGCCAATGTTCGACACCGGCAGGCTGAACGACGAGCTGAAAGCGATGAAGATCGATGTCGCGCGCCTGCTGAACACAGCCGCCGAGCAGACGTTCGAGACGTCGAAGGACGGTGCCGAAGCCTTGGCTGACCAGATCAAGGCCGCGCTGGCCGAGCTCGGCGAGACCGTCAGTGAGGAACGGGAGCAGCTCCATGACCTTGTCGCGGAACGTCCGGCGGCGTCCCTCGCTTCAGCCTTCGCACTCGGCGTGGTCGTCGGCTTCATGCTGCGGAGGCACTAGGTGAACACGGAGAATATCGTCAAGCACCTGCGTGTGCTCTGGCGCACCGACCGGATCATCGCCGATATCAGGCTGCGCCATCTGCTGATCGGACTGGGCCTGCGCGCCTTCGCGGCGCTGATCGCCGCCTTTGGCCTGCTCCTGTTCGAATTGGCGGCCTACTTCGCCCTGGTCCAGATCTGGAGCGCCATCGTCGCAGCGGCGATTCTTGGTGCGATCAATTTCACCATCGCGGCAATCCTCTTCGTCGTCGCGGGGCGTCCGCCGTCAGGACGCGAGGTTGAGCTTGCCAATGAAATCCATGACGCAGCGATCGAAGCCATTCAACTCGAGGCGCGCGCGCTCCATGCTCAAGTGACGGGCGCGGTCCACCACCCGCTCAGCGGCCTGCTACCGCTGCTCACGCCGCTCGTGGCAATCGTCGTGAAGAGCCTGCGGAAGTCGCCTGTTGCGTCCTCTTAGCGACGGCCGCACACTGGCCGCAGAACCGGCGAGGCACGCCTGGAGATGCACTACGAGCCGTAACGGGAATGCGACATGTACGCGATGGTTCTCTCCGCGCGCGGCGCGCCATTGACGTTCGAGCAACGACCCGACCCGATCCCCGGCCCCGGCGAGGTCCGCGTCAGGGTCAGCGCGTGCGGCGTGTGCAGGACCGACCTCCACGTCGTGGATGGCGAGCTACCCGGCATTCGCTATCCAATCATCCCCGGGCACGAAGTCGTCGGCCGCATCGATGCACTGGGCGCAGGCGTCGATCACCTGGACCTGGGCATGCGTGTAGGTGTTCCCTGGCTCGGCTTCACCTGCGGCGAATGCCTCTATTGCCGCACTGACAAGGAAAATCTCTGCGATCGTCCCGAGTTCACCGGCTACACGCGCGACGGCGGCTTCGCCAGCCATCTCGTCGCTGATGCCAGATATTGCTTTGCGCTCGGTGAGCACGGCGAGGACACAGCGCTCTCGCCCCTGCTCTGCGCCGGGCTGATCGGCTGGCGATCGCTGGTGATGGCCGGCGACGGCAGAACGATCGGGATCTATGGCTTCGGCGCGGCCGGCCATATCGTGGCGCAGGTGGTGCGCGCGCAGGGACGGACAGTCTACGCCTTCACCCGTGGCGGCGACCAGGAAGCACAGCAACTTGCGCTTTCGCTCGGCGCGGACTGGGCCGGCGCCTCGGAGGACATCCCGCCAACCGAGCTCGATGCCGCCATCATCTACGCGCCGGTCGGAGCATTGGTGCCGCTTGCCCTGCGCTCTGTGCGCAAGGGCGGCCGCGTTGTGTGCGCCGGCATTCATATGTCCGACATTCCGACGCTCCCCTACCATATTCTATGGGGTGAACGGCAGATCATGTCGGTCGCGAACCTGACCCGAAAGGACGGCATCGATTTCCTCGCCGCCGCGGCAAAGGCCAACATTCAGACACACACGACGGTATTCCCGCTCGCCGAGGCCAACGAAGCGCTCGCCCGCCTGCGGGACGGCAAGCTCGTCGGCGCAGCCGTTTTGCGGCCCTGATCCCCGCGTCTACTGCTCGAGCACGTAAGAGCCCGGCGCATCACCCAAAGGCCCGCCTTTTTGTTCCGCGCCCGCCGCCGACGCCGAAACAGGCTGACCGGAATGTGCGGCGAGAAATCGCGTCCACTCGGTCCACCATGATCCCTCGTGAGACGGCGCACGCTGGATCCACTCGTCCGCGCCGACATAGGGATCATGGGCCTTCTTGGTGAGCATCTGATAGCTGTGGCCCTCCTCGGCTGGAGGCGCGACAATGCCGGCGTTGTGGCCGCCGCTCGTCAGAACGTAGGTGATGTCTGCATCGGCTAGAAAATTGATCTTGTACGTCGATTTCCAGGGCGCGACATGGTCGCGCAACGTACCAACAACGAACATCGGCATGTGAAGATCCGAGAGAGCGACCGGCCTGCCGTTGACCTGATAGCGCCCTTCGGCGAGATCATTGTTGAGGAACAGCCGCCGCAGATAGTCGGAATGCATTTGATAGGGCATGCGCGTGGCATCGGCATTCCACGACATCAGTTCGTTCGGCGCGGCGCGCTCTCCGACCATATAGTCCCGTACGACGCGCGACCAGAGCAGGTCGTTGGTACGCAACATCTGGAAGGCCCCGGCCATCTGCGCCGTTCCGAGCAAACCTTGCCGCCACATCATGTCCTCCAGGAACGCGACCTGGCTTTCATTGATGAAAAGCGTAAGTTCGCCAGCTTCCGTGAAATCGGTCTGCGCCGCGAGCAACGTCACTGTTCGCAGGCAGTCGGGGCGCTCGCGAGCCAGCCTGGCCGCCGCGATCGACAACAGCGTGCCGCCAAGGCAATAGCCCGCGGCATGGATGGCCTGCCCAGGCCGAAGCGAGTTGATGGCGGCGATCGCGGCATCCACTCCGAGTTCGCGATAATCTTCGAGACTGAAATTGCGATACTCGGGCGTTGGGTTCTTCCACGAGATCATGAAGACGGTGAAGCCGCTTTCGACCAGATAGCGGACGAGAGAATTACGCGGCGACAGATCAAGAATGTAGTACTTCATGATCCAGGCCGGCACGATCAGAACCGGTTCGGGCCGCACGGTCGGCGTCGTCGGAGAATACTGGATGAGCTCGATCAGCTCGTTGCGATAGACGACCTTGCCGGGTGTGATTGCAACGTCCTTGCCCACCACATGGGTCCGATCGCTCCTCAGCCTTGCGCCGGCGAGCAGAGCCTGCCAATCCTCGACAAAGTTGTGCAGGCCGTAGACGAAATTGCCCCCGCCGGTCTCCATGATCTTGCGCAGAACCTCGGGATTGCTGATGGCGAAATTGGTCGGGGCCATCGTGTCCAGGCATTGGCGAAGCGCGAAATCGGCAATTGCTGCGTTCGAATGGGCCAATCCGTGAATGCCGGTCGTCGTCGAATGCCACCATTGTTGGGTCAGCAGGAAGGCCTGGGCCAGGAGATTGAAGGAAGGCAGCTCCCAATCCGTGCCAATGAAACGGCGGTCGTTCTCCGGCGGTCTGATCGCGGTCCAAGGATGGAACGTTGCGTGCCTCGGCACCATGGCGTCGACAAAATCAAACCCGCTCTGGATTGCCCGACCGGCAAGACTGGCCTGCTTTCCGGGCGAGGCCAGGAGATGCAATTGCCAGTCGGCAAAAGCCAGCGCGAGCGCGGCCGGCGAGAGGCCGCCAGTGAAGCGCGCCAACGCCGCGTGGAAGGATCGGTCGATGGCATCGACGGCGATCTCGGAGGCGGGCGGCGGTACCGGCGTCGTTCCCACGTTCGGCGGAGCTCCCGCAAGGACCTCGTTGGAATTCGAAGCGGTGGGAATACGGCCGACGGATGCTGGAGACGACATGGTGAACTCCCTTGGCCCCAGCAATCTACCCCCATCGGCCGTCGGCGGATTGAGCTGCGTCAACCCTGGCCAATACCTCCGGCACTGCTTTGACGTGCGTCAAGGCCCTCGATGACGACATGTGCTGCTCTTGAGCATCGAGGTTGGAACGGGAGGCACACATGTTCAAGGACCTACTGGTGCACATTCCCACAGAGCGGTCACCGCGGCCGGCCATTCATGCTTCCATCTCCCTCGCGATGCGCGCGGGCACGCACCTGGATGCAATTGCGACGGGATATGCATCGACCAATGTTCCTTTCGTTGCAGAAGGCGGCGCGGCCGTCGCATCGTCCCTGCAATTCGAGTACGAACGCGCGATCGAACGAGCCGACGCGGCATTGCGCGTTTTCGAGATTGAAGCGAAGCACGCCCAGATCAACTATGGAAAATACGCACTGAGTGGAACTATCGCCGAGATCGTTTCGCGAGTAGACGCCGCGGCGCGGCTCTACGACCTCACGATCGTGTCCCAAGCGGATCCGGATTGCGACACGTTCGACAACCAGCTCCCGCAGGAACTGCTCTTGCAGGCGGGCGGGCCGCTGCTGTTCATTCCCTATACTTTCCGCGGTGCTTTCAAGGCCTCGCGCGTCGGCATCTGCTGGGACGGCAGCCGTCTCGCCGCCCGCGCGTTGCGGGACGCGACGCCATTCATCACCGAAGCGGACGCGCTAACGATCATCACTCTCAACGCATCCGACGTGCCGGCCGACGCGTCGCCCGACCGGCTGGTGAAACACCTCGCGCGCAAGGGCCTGCCGGCGAAGACCGTTTCGCTTCAGTCCGACCGCGGCAATCTGCAGTCGAGCATCCTGTCGATTGCCGCGGATGAAAGCCTCGACCTCCTGATCATGGGCGGCTACGGGCATTCTCGGCTTCAGGAGACGGTGTTCGGCGGCGTTACACGGGAGATGTTCCGCAGCATGACCCTCCCCGTCCTGATGTCGCACTGATGGAGCTTGATGTGAGGACGCATCTCCGAATCAAACGCGCCATCGCAGGCAGCATCGTCGCAGCGGCTCTTCTTCTCCTCTCAGGCCCAACTGCGGCTTCGAACGTCGAGCAGGGACGACATCTTGCGCTGCTCTATTGCGCAAAATGTCACTCGACCGACAAAGTCAGCCCCAGCCCTCTCAAGATCGCTCCCCCGTTCCGCACATTGCACGAGCGATACCCGGTCGAGCAGTTGCAGGAGGCCCTTGCCGAGGGCATCGTCACGGGGCACCCGACGATGCCGGAATTCAGCTTCGATGCAGATCAGGTTGGCGATTTCATCGCGTTCCTGAAGACGTTGGAGAAATAAGGCTTGTAGCGCGGCACACGCGGCCGCGAGTCGAGCGGAGCAAGCTCCTAAACGCGGAGCCCTCGCTCAGAGCTTCAGCCTGACGTCGCAGATGTCCGGCTCGGTCCGATCCGGCTTCACCTCGAAGCCGAGCTGGCGGCACATGTCGAGCATCACGGTGTTCTCCTTGAGCACGTCGCCCGATATCGTCTTCAGACCCTCCGACTTCGCATATTCGATGATCATCTGCATCAGGGCCCATCCAAGTCCTTTGCCCTTGAGGTCGGAGCGCAGCAAAATGGCGTATTCACCGGTCTCGTAGATCGAGTCCGAATGGATCCGGACCACGCCCACCATCTCGTTGGTGGCTTCGTCGAACGCGATGAACGCCATCGCGCGGGCGTAGTCGAGCTGGGTCAGGCGCGCGATGAATTCGTGGGTAAATTCCTTCATCGGCGCGAAAAAGCGGAGACGGAGATCGTTCGGCGTCACGTGACGCAGAAACTTGTGAATCGCCGGCTCGTCCTCGGGACGCAGCGGCCGGGCGAAGATGCGCCGGCCGTCCTTGAGCGCGAAGTGGCGCTCCCACTGCGACGGATAGGCGCGAACGGCGAAATTGGCAGGGCCGGAGCCTGCGAATTTCCGTTGCGGCGGCCCCACGATGACGCGCGCATCGACCGCCGTCACGCCGGTTTCGTCCGCGAGCAGCGGGTTGATGTCGAATTCGCGGATCTCGGGAATGTCGGCGGCCATCTGCGCCAGCTTGACCAGCACCATGGCGACGGCGTTCTCCTTGACGGCGGGCACGTCCCTATAGGCGCGCAGCAAGCGCGAGACGCGCGTGCGTTCGATCAGGTCGCAGGCGAGCTGTAAATCGAGCGGCGGCAGCGCGAGCGCCCTGTCGTTGATGATTTCCACGGCCGTCCCGCCCCGGCCGAAAACGACCACGGTGCCGAAAGTCGGATCGTCGGCAAGACCCAGGATCAGCTCGCGCGCCTTCGCCTTGACGACCATCGCCTGCACGATGACACCGGAGATGCGGGCTTCCGGACGCAGCTTCCTCGCCCGGGCGAGAATGTCGGCTGCGGCTACGCGCACGGCCTCGGGCGTGGTCAGGTTGAGAACGACACCACCGACATCGGACTTGTGGACGATGTCGCGCGACATGATCTTGAGCACGACGGTGGCGCCTTGCGCGAACATCTCGTTCGCATAGGCAACGGCCTCGTCGACGTCCGCGGCCGCATAGGTCGGCACCATCGCGATGTCGTAGGCTTCGAGCAGGCGTTTGATCTCGACTGGCTCGAGCCATTTGCGTCCATCGGCGATCGCGCCTACGACGATCCGCCTGGCAGCCTCGGCGTCAGGCACGAACGTGTCTGGCATCGCCGGCGGAACCTGGCTCAGCTCCTCCACCACCTCGCGATGCCGGACCAGATGCATGAAGCCGCGCACCGCATCGTCTTCGGTCGGATAGTTCGGAATGCGGGCGCCACTCAGCGATTCGACGATCTTCTGATCGGCGCCGACCCAGGCAGCGAGCACCGGCTTGGCCCAACTGCGATGCCGATCTCGATATGCCCTGACCTGTTCGGTGACAGTCGCTGCGATGTCGGCTGCCGAGGCAATCGCGGTCTGCACGTTGAGGACCAGGACCGCATCGTTCCCGGGATCGGCAAGCAGAACTCCCAGCGCCGCGGCATAGCGCGATGCATCGGCATCGCCCACGATATCGACTGGATTTGCACCCGACCAGGTCGGCGGCAACACCGCATCGAGATTGCGCCGCGTATCTTCCGTCATGGGCGCGGGGATTCCGCCAAGCTCCACCAAGCGGTCGACGGCGAGGACGCCGATGCCGCCGCCATTGGTCAGGATGGCGAGGCGCTTTCCCGTCGGCGATTCGACACGGCCAAGCGTCTCCGCACAATCGAACAGCTCGCGCAGATCGGAGACGCGGAGGACGCCGGCGCGGCGGAATGCCGCGTCATAGACCGCGTCCGCGCCTGCGAGAGCGCCGGTATGCGTGGCCGCCGCCTTCGCGCCCTGCGCCATGCGGCCGGACTTCACCACCACCACCGGCTTCACCCGCGCTGCGGCGCGCGCCGCCGACATGAACTTGCGCGCATCCTTGATGGCCTCGATGTAGAGCAGGATCGCGCGCGTCTTGTGGTCCATCGCGAAATGATCGAGCAGGTCGGCAATATCGACGTCGATCTGGTCACCGATCGACACGATGCCGGAGAAGCCGACGCCGCGCTGCGCAGCCCAATCGACCATGCCGGCTGCGATCGCGCCCGATTGCGAGATCAATGCAAGATTACCCGCGCCCGGCATGTGCGCGGCGAAGCTGGCATTGAGGCTCACGCCCGGTATCATGATGCCCAGACAATTGGGCCCGATCAGCCGCATGCCATATTTCCTGGCAGCCGTAATCGTCGCCTCGTGCAGAGACCCCGGTCCGTGGCCGAGCCCGGCCGATACGATCAGGGCACCCGCCGAACCGAGGCGGCCGGCCTGATCGACGATTGCGGGAACCTCGCTGGCGGGAGCGGTGATCACGACAAGCTCGGGAACGAAGGACAGCATGTCCAGGCTTTTGACCGGGGCGACGCCGCCGATCTCCGCATAACGCGGGTTCACCAGCCCAAACTGTCCCTTGAACTGCGCCTTGCCAATATTCTCCAGGACGGCGCGTCCGACCGAGACCTGACGGGGGCTCCCTCCGACGAGCGCCACCGAGCGCGGCGACAGCAGATTTTTCAGACGGTAGGTCGACATGAATGCGGTGCGTCCAATCGGGGCGCTGGTTCCGAAGATTGAAGATCCGGCTCGGAAGAAGCAATCAGTGGGAGATCATAACCCAGCACGGTGGCTGACCGATGACAGTCTTGGTAACGCCGCCCCAGACGATTTCGTTCAGGCGGGAATGACGGTAGGCCCCCATGACGATGGCATCAATCGCCTGGGACTGAGCCCAGCTTCCGAGCACCTTGCCGATCGAACTGCCTCCGGCCTGCACCGTCTCGAACGAGGCATAGGCCCCATGCTCCCTGAGATGGTCGACGAGGTCCATCCCGGATCGGTTGATCGCCTCGGTCTTGTCGTCCGCCACCGTGACGATGCGGACCGAGGCGGCGGCCTGAAGGATCGGCAGCGCATCACCAACCGCGCGGGCCGCACGCGCGGAGTGATCCCAGGCGATCATGACGTTCTCGAAATCCGTGCGCAGCTCGCTGACGAGGTGCTCCGGACAGAGCAGGAGCGGTCGGCCGGATTCGAACAGGAACGTCTCGATGACGGCCTCCGTACGACTGTCGTGCGGCTTCACCGGGATCAGCGAGAGATCGCTGAAGCGGGCGTGCTCCGCCAAAGTCACTGCGACCTGGTCCGCCGGTACCTTAGCCGATCGGCTTTGGGCGCGGATGCCCGCGCGTGAAGCGGCATTGTTGAACGCATTCAGGAGCTGCTGCACGTCGCCGGCCTCGGCGGCGGACTCCAGATCATCCGGGAGCACCGCTTTCGGCCGCGCGAAAATATCTTCCTCCAGCGCAAGCCCGGTGATCCGGGCGCCGAGATCGGCGGCGACGGCTACGCATTTTTCGATCGCGGCAAGCGTCGGCTCGCGCGGCTGACCGATAAGCGGAAGAAACACATCCTTGATGGGCATCGGAATTCTCCTTGGTGGCAGGATAGGCCGCCCCTCCGTCGGGGCGCTTGATCCTCGTCAAGTCGGGAACACCTGCAGCCAGCCGATGACAGCGCTTGACGGAAGTCAAGGACTCGCTCGACCGCGCTTCTACGGTTAACTTGATTGGAGCCGCCTGCCCCGAAGCGCGGACGCGCCTGCTGGTGCCCCGGAGAGACAACCAGCGGCTCCGACCCGGGTGAGTGATCGTACCTGCACATGACATTCTCAATGACGGACGACGCCGCGACCCAGGACCGGATCTTTGCAGCACTCAGCGATCCCGCCACACGTCATGGCGCAGTGAGGATCGATACGCATGCTGCCTCGGTCTTTCTCGACGGGCCGCGTGCGCTGAAGATCAAGCGGGCCGTCCGGCTTCCATTCCTTGACTATTCGACCCTCGAAAAGCGCAAGGCGGCCTGCGAGGAGGAGATCAGGATCAACCGGCCCCTGGCGCCGCAGATCTATCACCGCGTCGTGGCGATCGCGGAGGGGCCGGATGGCGCGGTGGAGGTCGGCGGGCCCGGCAATCCGATCGAATACGCGGTGGAGATGTCCCGCTTTGACGAAAGCCGGACGCTCGATCATCTGGCGAAGGCCGGAGTGCTCGACGCGGACCTCGCCTCAGCGATCGCCGACGCCATCGCGAACTCGCATAGGGTCGCGCCGCCCGCGGAGGGCAGCGCATGGGTCTCCTCGATCCCGGCGCTCATCGAGGGAAACACCGCTGGCCTACGAAACGGCAATCATTTTGCAGCAATGGAGATCGAACGACTTGATCAAGCCTCGCACGAGGCGTTCCAACGCATCCGTGTCCTGCTGGAGAAACGCGGCCGTCAAGGCTTCGTGCGCCGCTGCCACGGCGACCTGCATCTCGCCAATATCGTGCTGATCGACGAACAACCCGTGCTGTTCGACGCCGTCGAGTTCGACCCCCGACTTGCAACCGTCGACGTGCTCTACGATCTAGCGTTCACGCTGATGGATCTGCTGCGTCACGACCAGCCACTGGCGGCCAATGCCGTTCTCAACCGCTATCTCGCCTCTATGCCGCTCGACCATCTCGACGCGCTTGGCGCTCTGCCGCTATTCATGTCGATCCGGGCTGCGATCCGCGCCCAGGTGGCGCTGGCGCGGCTGAACCGGCCTCATTCCGATCGTCCCGGCATTCTCGACGGCGCAAGCCGCTATTTCAACCTCGCCCAGGCGCTGATCCAGCCTCCCGCGCCCCGTCTGATCGCGGTCGGCGGATTGTCGGGTACCGGGAAGTCGGTGCTGGCCCGCGCGCTTGCGCCGATCGTCAAACCACAGCCAGGGGCTGTCGTGCTGCGCAGCGACGTCATTCGCAAGCGGTTGTTCGGGGTCGGGGACACAGACCGGCTGCCGTCATCCACGTATCAGCCCGACGTCACATTGCGCGTTTACGAGACTTTGACCGAGCATGCCCGCCGCGTGCTGAAGCAGGGCCATTCCGCCATTGTCGATGCCGTCTTTGCAGGCGAATCCGAGCGCGATGCGGTCGCAGCACTTGCCCGGGACTGCGAGGTCCCCCTGGCCGGGCTATTCCTGGTCGCGGACCTCGCGACGCGGCAGGCCCGAATCGGCAGCCGGCGAGCGGATGCGTCCGACGCCACGCAAGAGGTTGCTGCGCTGCAAGAGCACTATAATATCGGCCATGTTGGTTGGGCGACCATCGATGCATCCGGGACACCTGAGCAGACACTGCAGCGCTGCCGGATGGCGATCGCCGAGGGCAGGTAAGGTAATCTGATTGGCGCGGGCAAGGACGGCGCGACCCAGCACGACTTCGACCGCGCCCGCCAAGCCGGCGGCGAAACGCAATGCCCTGCCCGGCCGGCTCAGCCCGGGTATGGCCTGTGATACGGCCTTTCGGATCATCGCGCGGCGACACCTCGACGCCGTCCTCGCCCGGCACGATGGCACCTGCCGCGGCGACCCCGAGGCGCTGCATCAGATACGGATCGCGCTGACGCACTTGCGGACCGCCATCCGCTTCTTCTCGCCGGTGGTCGACGACGCCGTGCGGCCGGTGGTCTGGGCCGAGCTGAAATGGCTGAATAGCCAGCTCGGCATGGTGCGGGACCTCGACGTCGCGATCGAACGCGTCGTCGCGGCCACCGGCGATGAGCTCGCGGTGATCGCCGAGCTTCAGTCCTGGGACGAAAAGCGCGCCGAGAGCCATCGCCTCCTGGCCCGGGCGCTGCAATCGGCGCGGTATCGGCGCCTGATCGAGCAGACCTCCTTCTGGATCGAGAGCGGCCCCTGGTCGACCAGGCGCAGCAAGGAGGCCATCCGTCTGCGCCGCTGCCCGCTCGCCGACCATGCGGCGGCTCAACTCACCGAATGGGAGAAGACGCTCCTCAAGAAGGCCCGCAAGCTCGGCAAGCTCAGCGTTGAGAAACGGCACAGACTGCGGCTTCTCAACAAGCGGGTGACCTATTCGATCGAATCGCTGGAGGACCTGTTCTCCGACGATTCGCTCACGAAGCAGAAGTCGGTCCTCAAGCAATTGCGCAAGGCGCAGAGATCTCTCGGGCAGCTCAATGACGATGCACGAGGTCAGACTCTGGCTGACTCACTGGGCGGAGCGGGATCCGACGCGGGTGTTCGCTTCCTCGATCGCAAGCGGGAAAAGCGGCTGCTGCGAACTGCAAAGGCTGCCTATCGGAAACTGGACAAGGCCAAGCCGTTCCGCTCGTCCGACCTCGCGCGCAGTCCCGAAGCCGACGACTAGACAATCCGAGTGCGCTCCGCGGGCTGGATCAAGCCAGGCGGCCATCGCATTTGGTCAACAGGATTGATCGACTTCGTTGGCTTGACCTGAGTCAAACCAGGCCCCCCCCACCCGGACTAAAATCCGCGCATCGGAATTCATTGGAACTTGCGGAGTTCGCCATGCGCGCCCATCAGATCATGACCCGGCCGGTCATTTCGGTCACGCCCGAGACCAGCATCGTGGAGGCAGCGAACATCATGCTGCAACGGCACGTCAGCGGCCTCACGGTGGTCGACGATGCCGGCAAGCTGATGGGCATCGTGTCGGAGGGGGATTTCATCCGCCGCAGCGAGATCGGAACCGGGCGCAAGCGGCGCGGCCTGCTGCGCTTCATCCTCGGCCCCGGCAACTCGGCCAGCGATTTCGTCCAGGAGCATGGTCGCAAGATCTCGGAGGTGATGACGACATCGCCCGTGACCATCACCGAAGATACCGCGCTCGCCGAAATCGCCGATCTCATGGAACGGCACAACGTGAAGCGCCTGCCGGTGGTTCGGGGTGATGAGCTCGTCGGCATCGTATCTCGCGCCAACCTGTTACAGGCGGTGGCGAGCCTCGCTCGCGAGGTGCCGGATCCGACGGCCGACGACGATCACATCCGCAGCCGCATCATCGCGACCATGGAGAAGTACGATTGGTGCCCGTTCGGCCTGAATGTCATCGTTCGCGACAGCATCGTTCACCTCAGCGGCGTCATCACGGAAGAACGCGCGCGCAAAGCCGCGATCGTCGCCGCAGAGAACGTCGAAGGCGTGAAGAAGGTGCATGACCATCTCTGCTGGGTCGACACCATGTCCGGCATCTACCTGAACTCGCCCGAGGACGATGGCCTCGCCAAGGCAAGCTGATCGGCCTTGCACAATCAGCGAGGAATGACGGCGGTGGCCTCGATTTCGACGCGTGCCGCCTTCTCGACGAGACGAACGACCTGGACCAGCGCCATCGCCGGATAGTGCGTACCGAAGATCGTCCGGTACGCCTGCCCCAGCTCCTTCAGGTTCGCGAGGTATTCGTCCATGTCGACGACGTACCAGGTCAGGCGCACGAGGTGTTCGGGCCGCGCACCGGCTTCGGCGAGAATCGCCTTGATGTTGCTCAGGGCCTGGCGCACTTGCGCGACGAAGCCCTCCGCCAGACGCTCCTCCGCATCCCACCCGATCACCCCGCCGGTGACGACGATGCGGCCGTCCGCAGCCAC
Source organism: Bradyrhizobium neotropicale (assembly GCF_001641695.1). GTDB lineage: Bacteria > Pseudomonadota > Alphaproteobacteria > Rhizobiales > Xanthobacteraceae > Bradyrhizobium > Bradyrhizobium neotropicale. Next base: position 28,205 of record NZ_LSEF01000032.1, on the reverse strand, counting down.
GCCGTTGGCGTAGCCCTTCGGCATCGGCCAACCGGAGGGCTGGAGGATTTGCGGCGCTGAAGGCGCCTCATCCTCAGCGGCGATGGGCAGCACCGCAAGCTGCGGAGCTTTCGGGGTCACGGACAATTCTCTATCCTTCTCTCATTCTGCCGCGACGCCCGAGGACGCCGCCGCGGCCTGTGCCAGTTGTCGAAGAGCGAAGCGCTTCAATTTTCCCGTCTCGGTCTTCGGCAGCTGCGTCACAAACTCGATCGCGCGCGGATACTTGTAGGGAGCGATCTCGCGCTTCACGTGCTCCTGTAACTCGGTGACGAGCTGCGAGTCCGGCGTCACACCCGGCGCGGCAACCACATAGGCCTTCACGATCATGCCCCTCGCCTCGTCGGGTGCTCCGACGACACCGCACTCGACGACCGCAGGATGCGTGAGCAGCGCCGTCTCGACGTCCGTGCCTGCGATGTTGTAGCCGGCCGACACGATCATGTCGTCGGAGCGCGACTGGTACCAGAAGTAGCCGTCGCTATCCATCAGATAAGTATCGCCGGTGATGTTCCAGCCGTTCTGGACATATTTGCGCTGTCGCTCGTCGGCCAGATAGCGGCAGCCGGTCGGCCCACGAACGGCGAGCCGCCCCATGGTGCCGGCCGGCACGTCATTGCCGTCGTCATCGACGATTTTCGCCTCATAGCCCGGGACCGGCTTTCCGGTCGCACCGGCGCGGATCTCGTCCTCAGTCGCGCTGATGAAGATGTGCAGCAACTCGGTCGAGCCGATACCATCCATCAGCTTGATGCCGGTGGCCCTGAGCCAGGCGTCGAATGTCGGCTTGGGCAGTGTCTCGCCCGCAGAAACGCATTTCCGCAAGGAGGAGATGTCGCGGCCGGCGAGCTTGCCGAGCATGGCCCGGTATGCAGTCGGCGCAGTGAAGCACACGGTGGTCTTGTAGTTCTCGATCGCCGCCAGCACATCGTCCGGCGTCGTCTTTTCCAGGACCACGAATGAGGCGCCGATGTGCATCGGAAACAGCACGCCGCCAAAGCCGAACGTGAACGCAAGGGGCGCCGAACCAATAAAGCGATCCTTCTGCTCGGCCCGCAAAATATTGCGCGCATAGCCGTCGCACACCGCCAGCATGTCGCGGTGGAAATGCATGGTGCCCTTGGGATCGCCGGTCGTACCCGATGTGAAGGCGATCAGGCAGATATCGTCGGCAGCGGTATCGACCGCCCTGAACTCCGGACTTGCATCCGCGATCAACGCCTCGAGCGAGTCCGCGGCGCCGTTGCCCCAATAGACGACGCGCTTGAGACCAGGCGCGGCGGCCTTCGCCTTCTCCATTTCTTCCGAGAGCTTGCCGTCGCAGAGCGCGAGCGCGATATCCGCTTTCTGGATCGGATATGACAGCTCCTTGGCGCGCAGCAGCGGCATCGTCGCAACGACAATGCCGCCGGCCTTGATCACGGCGAGATAGGTTGCGACCATCATGGGATTGTTGGCCGAGCGCAGCAGAACGCGCCCGCCCGTCACCAGACCGAGCCTGCCAACAAGTACGTTGGCGATGCGATTCACGAGCTCCTGCAGCTCGCGGTAGCTGTAGCTGACGGCGGGACTGATGACGCACGGCGCGTCACCATGGCCCTGCTCGACCCAGCGATCGAGAAAAGAGCTGACGCAGTTCAGTCGCGGCGAATAGTGCAGCTCCGGCCGGGTGAAGATGAATTCGGGCCAAAGATCGCGCGGCGGCAGATGTTGCCGGGCAAATGGATCGACGTGGGCGGTCGCAGCGTTGCCGTCATGCGAGCCCGACACTTGAATCTTGGCGGCGTTGGCCATCGCACGCTCCTTTCAGCATGGAAAGCACCCGGCAGCACTCTTGAGAAACATTTTAGGCTTAAAATAATTTGGCGCAATAGAGGATTTTGAGCACACCCTGCTTTTTCGTGCGGCAAATTGGGATTGGGGAACAGGGCCCGCCCGCAGGCCTAGGCCCGGCGGCGACCGGCCGATTTCTGCGCCGATGCCTTGGTCTTGGCCAGGAGACGCATCAACTCGCGCACGTCTTTCGGCGTGAGATCGGCAAAGAGATCGGCGATCCAGGTCTCGTGCTCCGCGGCCATCCTGCGAAACTCGGCGCGGCCGAGTTTGGTGAGCCGGATCACCTGGACGCGGCGATCCGTATCCGAGGTACGGCGGTCGAGATGGCCGGATTCGACAAGGCGTTCGACGAGGCCGGTCACGTTGCCATTGGACACCATCATGCGTTTGGAGACGTCGGACAGCGTCATGCCGTCAGGCGCCTTGTCGAGCTGCGCCATCAGATCGAAACGGGGCAGAGTGACATCGAACCGCTGCCGCAAGCGGCCACGGACTTCGCCCTCGATCAGGGTCGTGCAGGTCAGCAGCCGCAGCCACAGCCGAAGCTCTTCGGCATGGTCCTCCGGAAGTTCGACGGCCTTGGTCTCGGAATCAAGCATCTGGTGCAGTCACTGACGGCTGGCATTGGCGCCGGCGCGGATTCACCTATCGTTTTGAGCTTCAAATATATTCAAGCCGGCTGCAAGTCCAAACCTGCAACAAATCAACCGCACGCGATATTCTTTAGGCTTCAAATAACTGGCGCGCGGCTTGCATGCGCTGCCCCGCTCGATGGAGGCGGCGGGGCTTTGCTTGCCGCGGGCGCCATCATCGGCATAAGCTCGGATCGGAGTATGCGGCTTGCAGCGCAAGCCCGATAGTCACGGGGGACAAATCATGAAGAAGCGATCGACATTTGCCGCAGTCGCCCTGCTGCTCGGCACCACGATGAATCCTGCTCTCGCCCAGGAGAAGATCAAGATCGGCGTGATCCTCACGCTGTCGGGTCCCGCCGCTGCTCTTGGCCAGCAGGTCCGCGACGGCTTTGCGCTGGCGGTCAAGGACCTCGGCGGCAAGATGGGCGGCCGCGATGTCGAGGTGATCGTCGCCGACGACGAGTTGAAGCCGGACGCAGCCGTCACCAAGGTCAAGGGCCTGCTCGAGCGCGACAAGGTCGACTTCGTGGTCGGGCCGATCTTCTCCAACATCCTCCAGGCGATCCACCGCCCCGTCACGGAATCGAAGGTTTTCCTGATCAGCCCCAACGCCGGCCCGTCGACCTATGCCGGCAAGGACTGCAATCCGTTCTTCTATGTGACGTCGTATCAGAACGATCAGGTTCACGAGATCCTCGGCAAGGTCGCGCAGGATCGCGGCTACAAGCGCATGTACCTGATGGTGCCGAACTATCAGGCCGGCAAGGATTCGGTGGCGGGCTTCAAGCTCGACTACAAGGGCGAGATTGTCGAGGAATCCTATATGCCGCTCAACACGCTGGACTTCCAGCCGGAGCTCTCCAAGATTTCATCGCAGAAGCCCGATGCGCTCTTCACGTTCATGCCGGGCGGCCTCGGCGTCAATCTCGTCAAGCAATATCGGCAAGCCGGCCTCGCCGACACCATTCCGGTGCTGTCGGCCTTCACCGTCGACGAGTCAACGCTGCCGGCGCAGCAGGACGCCGCGGTCGGCATGTTCGGCGGCGCGAACTGGGCGCCCAATCTCGACAATCCGCTGAACAAGAAGTTCGTCGCGGCCTATGAGGCCGCCTACAACGGCGTGCCCGGCACCTATGCGTTCCAGGCCTATGACGCCGCGATGCTGATCGACAGCGCCGTCAAGGCGGTGAAGGGGGACCTCTCCAACAAGGACGCCGTCGCGGCGGCGTTGAAGAAGGCCGACTTCACCTCGCTGCGCGGCGCCTTCAAGTTCAACACCAACGGCTATCCGATCCAGGACTTCTATCTGACCAAGGTCGCCAAGCGTCCGGACGGCAAGTTCCAGACTGAGATCGTTCAGAAGGTTTTCGAGAACTATGGCGATCGTTATGCCAAGGACTGCAAGCCGGCGAACTAGCACGGCGCGCGAACGAGTTACGGGAGGACTTCAATGAAGAGCGAAATTACCGGCATCACGCGGGCCAATGAGGGGATCCAGGGCATTTCCTGGAACATCCTCGGCCAGACCTATGTGCCGAAGAGCTACGCCGAGCACAGCTTCTCCTGGCACGCGACGCTGCCGCCGGGCACGTTCGTGCCGCCGCACATCCACCCCGACCAGGATGAGTATCTCTACATGCTGGAGGGAAAGCTCGACTTCATGCTTGGCAATTCCGAGGCACAGGCGACCACGGGCGATCTGATCCGGCTTGGCATGGGCGTGCCGCACGGCATCTTCAACAAGTCGGAACAGACCGCAAAGGTGCTGTTTTGGGTCTCGCCAAGCCGCAAGCTCTACGAGCTGTTCTGGGGCCTTCACAACATGAAGGAGCAGAAGCCGGAGGACGTGGTGGCGATGGCCGCCGAGTTCAACATCCACTTCCTGCCGCCGCCCCCCGGCGGCTAGCAGCACGACCCCGGAAAAGTGTGCAGCGGTTTTCCGGAAGGGTCATGCTCAATCAAAAGTTTTAAGGGTGATGATCATTCATCGCCCTTAAGCCCGCACTGCCGCGAGGCCGGGCACCGCGGCGAAGCCGGCCTTGGTGGCGTAGCCGCGCACGATCGCCTCGCGCTGGGAGTAGCTGAGGACGTTGTCGACATTGTCAAAGCCGTCAGGCGCAAGCTGCTCGACGGCGTCGATGACGCCTTCCGGACCGCCACGCCGGTTGGAGCGGACGATCTCCGCGGTCATCGGCAGGCGCTTCTTCTCGTATTCGACCAGCGCCTGGCGCGGATGCTCGGCGCGCACCAGCGCGTCCGCGAGACAGCGTGCGTCGAGGATCGCCTGCGACGCGCCGTTCGAGCCGACCGGATACATCGGATGCGCCGCATCGCCGAGCAGCGTGACCCGGCCCGACGACCAATAGGGCAAGGGATCGCGGTCGCAGGTCGGATATTCATAGAATTCGGGCGTGGCCGAGATCAGGCTCTTCACATCGATATAGGGCACGGAGAAGCGTGCCACATGCGGCATCAGTTCCTCACGCCGGCCCGGCCGCGACCAATCCTCCTTGCGTGGCGGCGGCGCATTACCCTCGCCGACCTTCACCAGCACCGCCCAGTTGGTGAGACGGCTCGCCGGGCTCGATCCTTCCGCGATCGGATAGATGACGACCTTGGCGTTAAGGCCGCCGGCGACAATCATGGATTTTCCGGTGAGGAACAGCGGCCAGTCCCGTGCACCGCGCCACAACATCAGGCCATTCCAGCAGGGCGGCCCTTCATTCGGGAACAGCGTTTCGCGCACGCGCGAATGGATGCCGTCAGCGCCGACCAGAATGTCGCCGCGCGTGGTGTGGACGTGTGCGCCCGACCGATCGAAGAAGTAGGCCGTGACGCCGCCCTCGTCCTGCGTGAAGGCACCGAGGCGACAACCGGTATGAATCGACTGAGGCCCAAGCCGCTCCTCGACAGCGCGATGGATGACGCCCTGGAGGCGGCCGCGATGGATCGAGAATTGCGGCACATCGTGGCCGGCGTCGATGCCACGGGCCTCGCGCCAGACCTCCTGGCCGTGGCGATTGAGATAATAGAGCTGGTCGGTGCGGATCGCGACGTCGTCGAGCTTCTGCAGCAGGCCAAGCCCGGCGAGCTCACGCATCGCATGCGGCAGCGTATTGATGCCGACACCAAGCTCGCGGATGGTATCGGCCTGCTCGAAAATCTCGCAGCCAATGCCGCGCGAGCGCAGCATCAAAGCCGTGGTGAGACCTCCGATACCGCCGCCGACGATAATCGCCTTCATCGCCCCAACTCCACTCGAAACACAGGCAATGGGTTAACGTCGCACGGGCGGTCACTCCGCCGCAAGCGGCTTTGTCGCCTCCGCCTTGAGCTCGGCCCGGGTCTTGGGCTTAGCCTTAATTCTCAGCTCCTCGAGATCCTGCCGGTCGCGCACGCTGTTGCGGAAGATCTGGTCCTTGCCCGGCAGATATTGCGGCGGGCAGAACGTCTCGTCCGCCCCATACCAGGCGGCTGCCTTCATGGTGAAGAAGGGATCGACCAGATGCGGCCGGCCGAGCGCAACGAGATCCGCGCGGCCGGCGGCCAGGATCGTGTTGGCCTGATCCGCGGTCGTGATGTTGCCGACGCACATGGTGGCCACGCGCGCTTCGTTGCGCACCTGATCGGAAAACGGCGTCTGGAACATGCGGCCATAGATTGGCTGCCCATCGCGCACAGTTTGCCCGGTCGAGACGTCCACGAGGTCGACACCGGCCTCGCCGAAGGCGCGCGCGACCTCGACCGCGTCATCGCCATTGATGCCACCCTCAGCCCAATCCGTTGCAGAAATGCGCACCGACATCGGCTTGTGCGATGGCCACACCGCCCGCAGCGCTTCGAAGACCTCGAGCGGGAAACGCAGGCGGTTGGCGAGCGGGCCGCCATATTCGTCTGTGCGAGTGTTGGTCAGCGGCGAGATGAAGCTCGCCAGCAGATAGCCGTGGGCACAGTGCAATTCGAGCATGTCGAAGCCGCAGCGCTCGCCGCGCTCGGCCGCCGCGACGAAGGCGTCTCTCACGGCGTTCATTCCGGCGCGGTCGAGTTCGCGCGGCACTTGGCTGTCAGGGAAATACGGCAGCGGCGATGCCGAGAACACCTCCCAGCCGCCCTCCTCCAGCGGTCGGTCCATGCCGTCCCACATCAGCTTGGTCGCGCCCTTGCGGCCGGCATGTCCCAATTGCAGGCAGATCTTCGCAGCCGAATTGGCGTGAACGAAATCCACAATGCGCCGCCAGGCGGCCTCTTGCTCGTCATTCCATAGGCCAGCGCAGCCGGGCGTGATCCGGGCGTCACGGCTGACGCAGGTCATTTCCGAGAAGATCAGTCCGGCTCCCCCGATCGCACGCGATCCGTAATGCACCAGATGGAAATCGGTCGGAACACCTTCCTTCGCCGAATACATGCACATCGGCGACATCACGGCACGATTGGCAATCTCCATCTCGCGCAAGCGGAACGGCTGGAACAGCGGCACCAACGGCCTGTCGGCGTCGACATCGAAGCCACTGTCGCGAACCCGCCTGGCGAACGACTTGTCGACCTCGGCGACGAAATCGGGCGCGCGGAGCTTGAGGTTGTCGTAGGTGATCGCCTTCGAGCGCGTCATCACGCCGAAGGCGAACTGCACGGGGTCGAAATCCCAGAAGCGGTCGACATGCTCGAACCAGACCAGCGAGACGTCGGCGGCGTGCTGCGTCTTCTCCACCTCCTCGCGGCGGCCGTGCTCGTAAAGCTCGAGCGCGGCCTTGATGTTGGGCGCGGCCCGCATCGCGTCGGCGAGCGCGATCGCGTCCTCCATCGCGAGCTTGGTGCCCGACCCGATCGAGAAATGCGCGCTTGCCTTGGCGTCGCCGAGCAGCACCATGTTGTCCTTGACCCAGCGCTTGCTGCGGATCATCGGAAAATTGCGCCACATCGAGCGGTTGGTGAGCAGTTGATGCCCATCGAGGAACCAGCCGAAGATCTCGGCCATCCGTGCGGCGGACTGGCTCTCGTTCAGTCCCTTCAAGCCGGCTCGCTCGAACGTCTCCGGATCGGTTTCGAAGATCCACGTCGAATGACCGGCTTCGTATTGATAGGCGTGGGCGATAAAGGGTCCCCACTCGGTTTCCTGGAAGATGAAGGTGAAGGCGTCGAGCGGCTTGGTCGACCCCATCCAGGCGAACATGTTGGTGCGAACGTCGATATCCGGCTGGAAATGATCGACATGTTTTTCGCGGAAGCGGCTGTTGATGCCGTCGGCAAGCAGGATCAGATCGGCGTCTGCGAAGCGGGATTCGTCGTCGATATCGACTTCGAAACGCAGGTTGACGCCGAGCTCGCGCGCCCGCTCCTGCAGGATCAGAAGCAGCTTGCGCCGCGAGCAGCCGCAAAAGCCGTTGCCGCCGACGCGGTGCACCGTGCCGCGAAAATGCACGGCGATGTCGTCCCAGTAGGCGAATTCCTGGGTGATACGGCGATAGCTTGGAAGATCGTGCTTCTCGAAATTATCCAGCGTGGCGTCCGAGAACACCACACCGAAGCCGAAGGTGTCGTCGGCGCGGTTGCGCTCATACACCGTGATTTCGGCGCTCGGGCGCTGCTTCTTGAGCAGGATCGCAGCGTAGAGACCCGCAGGTCCGCCACCGATGATCGCGACTTTCATGGGAGCCTCGCCAATCTATCCGGCAATGAAATTATTTTAACCCTAAAATAATTTCTGACAAGCCCCCGTGGGCGGATTAGTGGCGGCCGGTAGCCGCCGGCTCAGTCGCCCCTGAAGACCGGCTTGACCTTGTTGGCAAAAGCCTCGAAGGCGCGCTCGAAATCGGCCGTGGTCATGCACAGGGCCTGCGCCACGGCTTCCGCCTCGATCGCTTCCTCCACCGACATCGCCCATTCCATGGCCAGCATCCGCTTGGTCATGGTGTTGCCGAAAGTCGGGCCTTCCGCGACCTGCCTTGCCAGCGCCTGCGCCTGCGCCAGCACTTGCTCAGGCGTGACGATGCGGCTGAAAAAGCCCCAGCGCTCGCCCTCCTCCGCGGTCATGAACCGCCCGGTGTAGAGCAGCTCGGAAGCGCGGGACTGTCCGATAATCCGCGGCAGGATCGCGCAGGCGCCCATGTCGCAGCCGGCAAGGCCGACCTTGTTGAACAGGAACGCCACCTTGGCCCCGGTTGCCGCGAGCCGCATGTCCGACGCCATGGCGATGATCGCGCCGGCACCGGCGCAGATGCCCTCCACCGCGGCAACAATCGGCTGCGGGCACGCCCGCATGGCCTTGACGAGATCACCGGTCATCCGCGTAAACGCGGTCAGCCCCTTGGTGTCCATTTTGACCAGCGGGCCGATGATCTCGAACACGTCTCCGCCCGACGAGAAATTGCCGCCAGCGCCGGTGACGACGATCGCCTTCACCGCGTCGTCGAACGCGCAGGCGCGGAAGAAATCGGTGAGTTCCCGATAGCTCTCGAAGGTCAGCGGATTTTTCCGTTCGGGACGATTGAGCGTCACCGTCGCAACACCGTCGATCACGGCCAGCAGGAAGTGCTGCGGCGAATAGTCCGCGAGCGGCACGGTCACGGGATTGGCTGGTCTGCTCATGCGATCTCCTTACTTCCTTGTTCCGCACCTGTGCCGCGCAGGCTAAATCTCGCCGCCGGCCACGGCAATCGCCTGCCCGGTGATCGCGCCAGCAGTCTCACCGCACAACCAGAGCACCGCGTCCGCCACTTCTTGAGGTGTGATCAGCCGTCCCTGCGGATTGTGGCGTGCGAGCTCGGCGATGGCCTGCTCGCGGCTTCGACCCGTTTTCTTCATGATGTTCTCGATGCTGCCGGCGACCAGATCCGTGTCGGTGAAGCCTGGACACACCGCATTCACCGTCACGTTGCTGCCTGCCATCTCAAGGGCGAGCGAACGCACCAGCCCGATCACGGCGTGCTTGGCGGCACTGTACGCGCTGACATAGGCATAACCCTTGAGCCCAGCCGTCGACGCGATGGCGACGATCCGCCCATAGGGACGGTCCTTCATCCCGGGCAAAACGGCCCGGACGGCGTGAACCACCCCCATGAAATTGACGTCCATCATGCGCGCGAAAAGGGCGCTGTCCGATTTCACGAACGGCGCCGATTCTGCGCTGCCGGCGTTGGCGACGAGGATATCGATTGGTTGGCGCGCGCTCGCTTCCGCGATTGCAGCCTTCAACGCAGCTTCATCCGAGACGTCGGCCACGACTGCAAAATGTGCGGCCCCTGCGCCAACAGCCTCTTGCAGCGCGACCGCATTCCGACCAAGCACCGTCACCGTGGCGCCGGCACCAGCGAGCGTGGCGGCGATTGCACGACCAATACCTCGACCGCCACCAGTCACGAGCGCGTGCGGCGAATGCGGCAATCCGGACATGCGCTTGCTCCCTGGGCAACTGCGACCGTTCACTCCGATATATTTTAACCTTCAAACATTTGCAAATGAAGCCGCGTCCGTCGCAGTCGCCGACGCACGTCCAGCCTGCCCGGCCCGAAAATTGCTTTAGGTATAAAATTATCGCTTCCCATCACCGACAAGCCTGTTAGCATCACCTGGCCAAGCAAAGGATATCGCGTGTCGCAGCCAGCGCCGATGATAACGAAAGACGGTCGCTTCGCCTACGAAGCTGCGGGCGATCCTGGCGCGATACCCCTGATATTCCTGCATGGCATTGGCGGCGCGGCACGGGCTTGGCGGCATCAGCTCGCGGCATTTGGCGACCGCTTCCGCGCAATCGCGTGGGACATGCCGGGCTATGGCGGATCGGCGCCGCTTGCCAGCGTCAGCATCGCTGCCCTGGCGGAGGCTCTCGAGCAATTCACCGTGCAGATCGGTGCGGCAAATCCCGTTCTCGTTGGACATTCGATCGGCGGCATGATCGTACAGAAATTGCTGGCTCAGTCTCCTCGACTGGCGCGCGCCGTCGTGCTCGCGCAGACCAGCCCGGCCTTCGGCAAGGCCGACGGCGACTGGCAGAAATCGTTCCTCGCTGCGCGGCTCGGGCCGCTCGATCGCGGTGAGACGATGAAGTCATTGGCGCCTTCCCTGGTGCGCGAGCTGGTGGGCGATGAGCCGGATCCGAACGGGATGGAGCTCGCGCACGAGTGCATGGCGAGTGTGCCGGAGGCGAGTTATCGCGCCATGATGCTGGCCTTGATCGGGTTCGATCAACGCAGCACCCTCAAGGATATTTCGGTGCCGACACTGCTGCTGTCCGGTTCCAAGGACAACAACGCGCCGGCGCCGATGATGGCCAAGATGGCAACCTACATTCCCGCGGCCGAATATGTCGAGATGGCCCACGTCGGCCATCTCGCCAACCTCGAACGTCCCGGTGCTTTCAATGAGGCTATTCGCGGGTTCCTGGAGGCTGTCGTGACCAAAACACAGGTGACTGCGCAATGACCATGCAAGTCAGCAAGACCATCGGCAGGACTGACAAGGTTGCGCTCGATGCACCGATCTTCGATCCCGTCGCATTCCGCTTGAGCGACGAGCAGGCCGGCATCATCGCGCGGGCACGGGAGATCGGACAGACCGTGTTTGCCGGTCGCGCCGCCACCTATGATCGGGAGGCGACGTTCCCGACAGAGAACTATCGCGACCTGCATCGCGTCGGCCTGCTCGGCATCGCCGTCCCCAAGAAGCATGGCGGACTTGGCGCGAATTACCAGACCTATGCCTTGGCTGCCGCCGAGATCGGCCGCTACTGCGGCGCAACGGCGCTCACCTGGAACATGCATGTGTGCTCGACCCTGTGGTCGGGTCCACTCGCGGACGATCTCGACATGGACGCGGAGACCCGCGCGGAGCACGAACGTCGACGCGCCATCCATTACAAGCGCATCGTCGAGGACGGCGCGATCTATTCCCAGCCCTTCTCCGAGGGTGGCGCTGCGGCCGCGGGCGGCGTTGCCTTTGGCACGGAAGCGAGGCCGGTCAACGGTGGCTGGGTCATCAACGGCAAGAAGATCTTTGCCTCGCTCTCCGGCCATGCGGACTATTACGGCGTGCTTTGCACCGAGATCGAGGAAGGCGAAAAGGCCTCGCGCCGCAACACGCTCTACCTGGCCATCCCCGCCCAGTCGGAAGGTGTTTCCGTCGTCGGAGACTGGGATCCGCTCGGCATGCGCGGGACCGTATCGCGGACGCTGCTGTTCAAGGACGTATTCGTACCGGACGACGCAGCCCTGATGCCGCGCGGCGTCTACTTCCAGGCGGCGATGCGTTGGCCGCACATGTTCCTGACGTTGTCGCCGACCTATCTGGGCCTCGCGCAGGCGGCCTATGATTTCACCGTACGCTATCTGCGCGGCGAGGTCCCGGGCATGCCGCCGGTCAAACGCAGGATGTATCCGACCAAGCAGATCGCGGTCGCCCAGATGCAGATCAAGCTCGAGCAGATCAAGGCGGTCTGGTTCCAGGCGGTCACGGAGGCCCGCGCCAATCCAAGCAAGGAGCAAGTCTTACGCGCCTATGCCGCGCAATATTCGGTGATGGAGGGCGCCAATGAGCTCGCGGCTCTGGCGATCCGCACCTGCGGCGGCCAGGCTATGCTCCGATCGCTACCGCTGGAGCGCATCTACCGCGACAGCCGCTGCGGTTCACTGATGCTCCCCTGGACGGCCGAGCTCTGTCTCGACCGTATCGGCCGCGAGGCGCTCTATGAGGCCGGCGAAACGGACGATTGACGGTGGATCTCTGTAGTCTGATCGAACGCAACGCGGCATTTGCACCAGACAAGACCGCCATTGCCTTTGAAGGGGAGAGGCTGAGCTATGCGGCGTTCGCCGCGCGCATCGATCGCACAGCCCGTGCATTGAAGAATCAACTCGCCGTCGGCCGTGGCGACCGCGTCGCGATCCTGAGCCTGAACCGGCCGGACTATCTCGTTCTGCTCTACGCATGCGCGCGGCTCGGCGCGATGTTGGTGCCATTGAACTGGCGGCTGGCCGTCGCCGAGCAGCTCTTCATTCTCTTAGATGCAGGTGCGAAAGTTCTGGTGCTCGAGCAGGCTTTTGGCGGCGTTCTGCCTGAGCTTGAGCGCGCTTCACCGGGAATGGCCGTTGTCGGGTTCGACTTCACGCCGCCTCGTGGAAGGACATTCGAATATCTGTTGGCATCTGGCGACGGTGGCGGACGCAATCCGCATACCGATCTCTCCTGCCCGCTGCTCATCGTCTACACATCGGGAACGACGGGACGGCCGAAAGGCGCAGTGCTGCGTCAGGAGGCATTGTTCTGGAACGGCGTCATGAGCCAACACATGCACAACATGACGTCCAACGATCACGTGCTGACCGTATTGCCGTTATTCCATGTCGGCGGGCTCAACATTCAGACCACACCGGCGCTTCAGCTGGGCGCTACCGTCACGATCCACGCACGCTTCACTCCGGATACGGCACTCGCTGCCATCGCACGCGATCGCCCGACACTCACGGTGATGGTACCGGCGATCATCCAGGCCGTCAGCGATCATCCAGCCTGGGGGAATACCGATCTATCGTCCCTCAAAGCTGTCGCGACCGGCTCGACCATCGTGCCGCCGCATCTGATCGATCAGATCGTCGCACGCGACGTTCCCGTGCTTCAGGTCTACGGCTCGACGGAAACCTGCCCCATCGCGGTCTACACGCGACTTGGCGGCGATCTTTCGCGCGCGGGATCGACTGGTCTTGCCGGCCTGTGCTGCGAAGCCAGGGTGATTGATCAAGCCGGCGCCGAAGTGCCGCCGGGCACACCGGGAGAAATCGCAGTGCGCGGTCCCAATGTGTTCTTCGAATATTGGGGCAATGCGAATGCCACCCGCGATGCCCTGCACGACGGCTGGTATCGCACCGGCGATATCGGCCTGTGCGATGCGGATGGCTACTTCTGGGTCCGCGACCGCAAGAAGAACCTGATCATTTCCGGCGGCGAGAACGTTTATCCGGCCGAGGTCGAACGGGTCTTGCTGGAACATCCGGATGTCAGCGAATGCGCCGTCATCGGCCGGCCGGACCCGCGCTGGGACGAGGTTCCGGTCGCCTATGTGATCCGGCGGCCCGGCTGCCGACTCGAGCCGAACGAATTGAGAGCGCACGTTCAGGCCCAGCTTGCTCGCTACAAGGTTCCGCGCGACATCATTTTCGTCACCGACCTGCCGCGTACCGCGTTGGGCAAGGTTCAGCATTTCCTGCTGAAGCAGCTTGATGCCCAGTCGCGCACGCAAGGAGAGACATCTTGAAGATTGCGGTTCTGGGCGGCGGCAATGGCTCTTTCGCGGCCGCTGGCGACTTTGCACTGTCGGGGCATGAGGTTCGACTCTGGCGTCGCGATGCGGATCAGGTCGCTGCACACCGCGCCGCCGGCTCCCGCATCCTGGTGAATGATCACAACGGTCGCCACGACGTCAAGCTTGCGCTGGTCACGACCGACATTGCCGAAGCTGCCGGCGGCGCAGAGCTGGTGCTGTGCCCCGCCCCCGCCTTCGCGCAGTCTGATATTGCCCGCCTGCTCGCTCCGCACCTGCAAGACGGGCAGGTCGTGTTTCTGCCCCCGGCTACATTCGGCTCGATGATCTTTGCCCAGGCCGGGAGAGATGCCGGCAACCGTGCCGAGGTGAGCTTTGCCGAAACCGGCACGCTGCCCTGGCTGACCCGCAAGCACGGACCGTTCGAGGTCGCGATCACGATCCGCGCCAAACGTCTGCCGGTCGGCGTGTTTCCGCTCGACCAGGCGCCGCATGCGCTTGAGGTGATCGGACGTGCCTTCCCCGGCGTGATCGAGCCGTGCGGAGACGCGCTCTCGGGCGCCCTGATGAATGCCGGCCCCATCATCCACCCGCCCCTGATCGTGATGAATGCGGGCCCGATCGAGCATTTCGATCGCTGGGACATCCACAAGGAAGGAACGCAAGCCTCGATCCGGCGGGTCACCGATGCGCTGGATGCCGAGCGAATGGCGGTGCGCGAAGCTCTCGGATACGGCGCACCGCATTTCCCGCTTGCTCATCATTACGCCAAGGAAGGCGAGATCTGGATGTATGGCCGCGGCTCGCATGACCGCCTGACCGATTCCGGCGACTGGCGCGAACGGATCGTGCTGACCGAGCACCGCTACATGCGCGAGGATCTGCGGCTCGGACTTTCGCTCCTCGTCTCCGTTGCCGGGCTGGCGGGCGTGCCTACGCCGCTTGCCAGCGCATTTCTGGCGATCGGCGGTGCGATCTGCGGCGAGGACTTCGCGCATGATGGCCGAACGCTCAAAACGTTGGCTCTCGACGATTTCAGCAAAGCCGAGTTGCAAAAACTCCTGCGCAAGGGGTTTGGCTCATGACGATCCGTGCCAACATCGCCTGCCTCGGGGCCGGCCGCATGGGACGAGGCATCGCCGTCGCGTTCGCCTACGCGGGGCACACGGTCAAAATGATCGACGTGAAGGATCGTCCCGCGGAGGACTTTGCCAAGCTGGAGGCGGACGCGGTCGGCGAGGTCAGAAAGACCTTCGCCAGTCTTGCAAGTCTGGGGCTGATCGCCGAGACGGACACGAATGTTCTCATCGAGCGGGTTTCGGTAGTGCCGGCCGGTCAGAGCCGTGCGGCGTTGTCCGACGCCGGCATGGTCTTCGAGGGCGTCCCAGAAGTTGTCGAACTCAAGCGCGAGGTGTTGGCGTCCGCCTCACGTCACGTGGGCCCCGATACGATCATTGCGTCCACGACGTCCACGATCCTCGTCGACGATCTATCGGGCGCAATCGAGCATCCCCGACGCTTTCTCAATGTGCATTGGCTCAATCCGGCCTATCTCATCCCACTCGTCGAAGTTTCGCCCGGCGCGGCAACCGACCCTGCAATCGTCGACGCGGTCAAAAGGCTGCTCGAAGAGATCGGCAAGGTCCCCGTCGTCTGCGCGGCAACGCCCGGCTTCATTGTTCCGCGCATCCAGGCGCTTGCGATGAATGAAGCTGCACGCATGGTCGAGGAAGGCGTCGCCAGCGCGGAGGAGATCGACAAGGCGATCCGCTACGGCTTTGGCTTCCGCTATGCCGTGCTCGGGCTGCTCGAATTCATCGACTGGGGCGGCGGCGACATTCTCTACTACGCAAGCCGCTACCTCGAAGGTGCCCTCGGCAGCGACCGCTATCGGGCGCCCGACGTGATTTCGCGCAACATGAACGAGGGCAGGATCGGCCTGCGCACGGGCGCCGGCTTCCTCGATTATTCCGGCCTCGATGTCGACGCCTATCGCACCGAACGGCTCAAGGCCATGGTCGACCTGCTTCGGCACTTCAGACTGGCGCGACCGCCCGTGCTCGATCGCAACTAGCCGAAGACATCCTGGAGTACGCCTTCCCGCACCACCGCGACGCCATCGAGTTCGATGGTGGTTCCCATCATCGGCAGGTCGAAATGGCCCGCCGTGTAGCGTCCCGCGAATTCATTGGCTCCGGTCGAGAACAGGAAGTTGCCGGAAACGGCGCGCAGCTCGGTGCCGTTGGTGTCACGCTGATCGTACATCGACAGAGCTTCATAACGTGCGCCCGGGTTCATGCCGAACCCCACATGCGAGACCGCATAGGCTTCGCGATCGCCCCACGCGGCCAGATAGGACCGCATCATCGCGGCGTCCGTGCCCTCGCCTTCCAGCTCGACGACATAGTCGTCCTTCAGCGTCATCTTCACCGGCGAGGTCAGGTAGCGCTTGAAGGTCAGATTGATGTCGCCCGGCGCCATCACCAGCGTGCCATTGATCGTCCCGCTCTTGGGAAAGCTGACCACAATGCCGCCCGGCCAGTGCGCCAGCGTGCCGGGCTTGTCGGTCCAGCCCCACACGCCGACCGTCGAAGCCCCCAGCATATCGACGTCGAGCGCCGTCCCGGCCTTCGACGTGACCCTCATGCGCTTGGTTCCGCGCAGCATCTTGGCTGCCGCCCGGACGCGCTTCTCGAGCGCGGGATCCGGCACCATCCGCTCCAGGGCTTCAGGATGCTCGTTGGAGATCACCAGGATCCGCGCACCCGATTTCAGGATCTCGGGCGTCTCCACTGCATGCATCAGACCCTCGATAGTGCAATCCACCACAAAGCCGGCTTGCTGAAGCGCGCTAACGACCGGCGTCAGCCGCTGGATCGCCTCGCTCGCCCCTGTCGAGCGCACCGGCACAATGTGGCGGTTGCGCGGGGTCGGCACGACCACATGGAACGGCCGCGCCCCCATGCGCAGCAAAGCGAGCTCAGCGAGATGCACATTCAATGCACGCGACTGGGTCTCCGAGAGGATGGCGGCGGTGTCGCCGGCCTTGACGGCGCATCGCTCAAAAATCTCGCAAAATGCGTCGATCCATTTTGCCTCGATGCGATCTGCCAGCATGGTCCACTCCCGGTGTTCTGGTTTTTTGTTCGGTCAGTT
The DNA here is from genome assembly GCF_001641695.1 of Bradyrhizobium neotropicale. GTDB lineage: Bacteria > Pseudomonadota > Alphaproteobacteria > Rhizobiales > Xanthobacteraceae > Bradyrhizobium > Bradyrhizobium neotropicale. The sequence continues at coordinate 11,291 of NZ_LSEF01000032.1, read as the reverse complement.
CACGCTTCGGGGAAGCCCCGCAAGAGGTACGATCGGACAGCCCCCAACAGACCATTCAGGATCAAACCCAGCAGCGAGATCGTGATCAGCGGCACGAACATGTCGACGGCCTGGAACGTGCGGGCCGCCGTGACGAGGACGTGACCCAGCCCGTCCGTCGACGTGATCATTTCGGCCAGAAACACCACGATGCAGGAAATGACAAGGCCGATCCGGCAGCCGGTCAGGATCGACGGCATCGCCGCCGGCAGCACCACCTTGAAGAGGATTTCATAGCGCGGCGTTCCCGCCGCCATGGCTGACCAGATCAGCTTCTGCTCGACCGTCGAGGCACCATAATAGGTAGACAGCAAAATGGGGAACAATGCGTCCGCAGTTACCAGCGTGATCTTCGATCCGTGACCGAAACCAAGCAACAGCAGCAACGCTGGATAAAGCGCGACCTTGGGCAGCGGCGCCAAAACGCGCACGATCGGCCGAACCGCGGCATTGATCGCGGGACTGGCCGCGGCCGCGATGCCGATGCTGACGCCGAGCACGACCGCGATTGCAAAGCCGGCAAACAGCCGGACCAAGGTCGCCGCGATCTCTTGCTGGAACGTTGCAGTCACGAGCTGCTGGAGCAGGCGACCGAAGACATATCCGGGCGGCGGCAGCAAGGTCGCAGGCGCAACACCGAATGACACGAGGCCTTGCCAAACTGCGATCAACAGCGCGATCGGCGCGAGCCCAAGGATGACATTTATGGGGGAAAGGCGCGAAGTCATGAGAAGCTCAAGGGTATGTCGAACTGGGGCTCAGACCACCGCACGAGCTTCGCGCGGACGCGTTCGAACAGCGCATCGAGGCCAATTCCCATTGCTCCCACGATGATGATCATGGCGAAGACGGTGTCGTATTGCCCCATGTCGAGTGCGTTGAAGAGGATGTTGCCGGCCCCTGACTGACGGGCGATCATCTCGCTGGTGATCATCGTGATCAGTGCCAGCACGAGTCCGGTGCGGCACCCGGTCAATATCTCCGGCAGCGACGCCGGCAGCACGATCCAGACCATGCGTTGTGCGGCGGAAAGCCCCATGGCCGCCCCGGACCACAGCATCTTCTCTTCGACGGCCTTGGCGCCCTCGAAGCTGTGATAGATGACCGGGAGGCTGACGCCGAGGAAGATCACCAGCGTCTTCGTGATGTCGCCGACACCCAGCCACAGCATGATGATGGGCATCAAGGCCGCCTTTGGCACCGGGTAGATCACCATCAGAAGCGGATTGAAGAAAGCCGCAACCGCCCGGCTGCGGCCCATCATGAGGCCCAGCGGTATCGAGACAAACACCGCGACGCCAAATCCGATCGCCATGCGGCGGAGCGATGCGATGATGTTGATCAGGGCCTCCTTGTCGCCAAGAATTGACGGGATCGCCCGGATCGCTTCAATCGCGGTCGGAAAGCTGTCGTTCTTCAGTGCGAGGGCGGCAACCTGCCACAGCGCCAACAGCCCGATGCAGGCAAGCACCGGAGCAGCGCGTCGGGCCAGGGTTGTCGGCGGCATCATGAGCGAGACCCGACTTCGTCGCTCTCGTCGAACATGCGCTCGATATCGACGACGTATTTCTGGTAACGCGGATCAAGCAGCAGCTCGTTGCGGCGACGCGGCCTTGGCAGATCGATGTCGATGACCTGCCGAATGCGGCCGGGAGACTTCGACATCATCACGACCTTGTCTGAGAGGAAGACGGCTTCGTCGACCGAGTGAGTCACGAACAGCACGGTCTTGCGATCACGTTCCCAGATGTTCAGAAGATCGTTCTGCAGGCGTGTCCGGGTATGGGCGTCGAGCGCGCCGAAAGGCTCGTCCATCAGCAGGACTTCGGGATGATAGGCAAGCGTTCGGGCCAGCGCGACGCGCTGCTTCATGCCGCCGGACAGCTCCTTGGGATAGAAGCTCTCGTAACCCTTGAGACCGACCATTTCGATAAGGGCCCGGCTCTGCGCGTCCGCCTCGCTAGCCGACATACCTTGCTGACGCGGCCCGTACGTCACATTGCCCAGCACGGTCTTCCAAGGAAACAGCGCAAATTCCTGAAACACCGGTCCTCGATCCGGGCCTGGCCCGGCGATCGTCTTCCCCTTCATCTTCGCCGCGCCACCGGTTGGACTGACGAAGCCTCCGACGATGTAGAGCAGCGTCGACTTGCCACAGCCGGACGGACCAAGGATGGAGACGAAGGCTCCCTCTTCGATCGTCAGGGAGATGTCCGATAGGGCCTGATGATCCTTGCGCGCCGACGTCTGGAATATCTGCGAGACATGCTCGATCTCGATGATCGAGGAAGCCGGCTTTCGTGTCGCCACGGGCTCCGCCATTTCGCTTGATCTCGAAGGCGTCACCTTCATTTCCGTCTCTCGCCTCACCCGTGTGCGACTATCGCGCGACCGACCTGCTGAATGTTCTCCATCAGCGGCACGAGCTTAGCAAGAAACCTGCCAAGCGGCGCGCCGTTTTCACGCGAGCCGCGACGAGTCATTCGAACCAGGGCCATTCCGCCGGGCCCTCATGCGTGACGGCTCCGCCGGGCGCTTGGCCAACCAGCCGCGCGTATTTCGCGAGCGCTCCGGCACGATGTCGTGGCGGCCGCGGTTTCCAATCCCGTCGTCGTGTCGCAAGTTCCGGCTCGTCGACCAGCAAGTCCATGCGGCGGCCGGCCGCGTCGATCCGGATCCTGTCGCCGTCGCGCACGAGCGCCAGCGGGCCGCCCACGAACGCTTCCGGAGACACATAGCCGATACACATGCCGCGGGTCGCACCGGAAAACCGCCCATCCGTGATCAGCGCGACCTTTTCGCCCATGCCCTGGCCATAGATCAGCGCGGTGACGCCGAGCATCTCGCGCATGCCGGGACCGCCGACCGGCCCTTCATTGCGGATCACCAGAACCTCGCCGGCCTTGTAGCTGCGGTTGCGAACGGCTTCGACGCAGGACTCTTCGTCCTCGAAGACGCGCGCCACGCCTTCGAAGCACTGGCTCTTCAGACCGGCGACCTTGATCACCGCGCCGTCCGGACAGAGGTTCCCCTTCAACACCGCCACGCCCCCATCGGGCATGATCGGCGCGCGGGTTGGATAGACAACCTCTCCATCCGGCGCGTTGGCTGCGCCGTATTCTTCGGCGAGCGTGCGCCCAGTGACGGTCAGGCAGCTCCCATCGATGTGCCCGCTGTGAATCAACTCTCGGATCACGACAGCCGCGCCACCGATGTCGTATACGTCCTTCGCCGTATACGTGCCCCCGGGCCGCAGATTTCCGATCAGCGGCGTCCTGGCAAAAACCTCCCCGACGTCGTCGATCGTGAACGAGATGCCGGCTTCATTCGCGATCGCTGGCAAGTGCAAAGCGGCATTGGTCGAGCCGCCAGTTGCCGCGACGATCGCGGCGCCGTTCTCCAGCGCTTTCCGCGTCACGATGTCGCGCGGCAGTGGCCCGCCACATTCCAGCATCTCCATCACCAGCCGGCCGGCACGTCGGCATATCTGGGCGCGTTCGGCGTAGACGCCGGGCACCATCGAGACATTGGGAATGGTGAGGCCCATCGCCTCCGACACCATCCCCATGGTGTTCGCAGTGAACTGGCCAGCGCAGGCACCGATGGTCGGCAGGCAGGCGCGCTCGATCCGCTCGAGCGTGACCGCGTCGATCTCCCCTGTCATGAAGCTGCCGACGGCTTCATAAGAGTCCAGCACCGTCAGCATCCGGCCGTCCAGACGGCCCGGCAGCGCACTGCCGCCATAGATGAAGATGGATGGCACGTTGCAACGAACCATTCCCATCATCACGCCAGGAAGCGTCTTGTCGCAGCCACCAAAACCGATCAGAGCGTCGTAAGCGAGGCCTTGGACGACGGCCTCGATCGAGTCCGCGATCAACTCACGCGAAAACAGGGAGAACTTCATCCCCTCGTGATTCATGCTGATGCCGTCGGAGACGGAGACGGTCGAGAACTCGCGCGGTGTGCCGCCGCTTTCCTCGATTCCGGCCTTGGCCGCATCCACCTGGAAATCGTGGGTCATGTTGCAGGGCGTCTGCTCGCCCTTCATGCTGACGACGCCCACCATCGGCTTGGCGAGAGCTGCATCGTCCAGACCCATCGCGCGCATGAACGCACGATGTGGCGCTCGGTCCAAACCTTCTCTCGTGACCCGTGATCGCAATTTCTTCATACGTGCATCGTCTTCATGCGACGTCCCGGATATGCCGGACGTCGCGATCTCCTTGATCAACGAACAGCCTGATCGCCTATTGCAGCGGCGCGACGATCGTCGGGTGCTTGAACTGCGCGACATCCAGCTTCGGCAGCATTCCCGTGTCGGCGTAGATGTCCAGCATCTTCTGGATAGCGGGAAAGTTCGGTGCAGCGCCGGGGTCACGGCCGAAATCATTGTCCTTGAGCAGATAGGTGTCGAGCACCGGAACGGGCGCTTTCAGAACCTCCGAGACCACCTTCAGCGTCTCTTCACGGTTTGCGAGCGCCTTCTTCATGCCCGAGGTGATATCGCGCACATAGGCCTTCACCAGTTCCGGGTTCTTGTCGACGAAATCGGCGCGGCAGGCCTCCAGGATGTGCACGATGTTCGGCATAGCCTGAGACAGCGAGAACAGCTTTCGGGTGCCACCCTTCGCCTCCGCACGCGCGGCGAACGGCTGGTTCATGTTGACTGCATCGACACGGCCCTGGCGCAGCGCATCCTCGGAGACGGCAAAACCGACTTCGACCAGCTTGATGTCCTTCGCCGGGTCGACGCCGTTCTGCTTCAAGAGCAGATTGAACGGCCCCTGCGTGCCGCCCCCGATCACGGAGATTCCGACCGTCTTACCCTTGAGATCGGCAATCGTCTTGATTGGCGAGTCGTCCATGACCGCCCAGTACACCGAGAAGCCGCCGGGCTTTTCGAAGACGTGCTGGGCCACGATGTAGGCCTTGAGATTGCCACCGACCACGCCATTGGCGAGCGACAGCGGCGCCTGCGTCGCGCAATCCAGCGCGCCGGCCGCGAGCGCCTGCGTCATCGGCGCGGTGCCCTGGAATTGGGTCCATTCGATATTGTAGGTCTTGCCGATATCGGGAAATTCGGCCGGGCGGCGCATCATCCAGTATTTGGACTCCTCCGCCGGGATCGTCCAGCCGACACGGATCGTCTGCTGCGCCCGCGAGGGGCTTGCGCCCGCCACCACGGCGGCGGCCCCCAATGCCAGGATCCACCTCGAAACGGTTCGCATCGTGCCCACTCCGCTGCTTCGGCGCCGACTGGCGCCACCCAACCCGACCGCCCCAAATGTTTCATGGTTCAAACACCCAGGCAAGCCATGCAAGCCGCCCCGCTTTCGCGTCAACATATGCGATGTATGGTGCCGCTGCGATAGAAGGAGCAACCAATGGCTGAATCAAGCAGAACAAACCCGCAGAGCGTCGAGAGGCTCGGCTACATCGGCCTCGGACTGATGGGGACACCCATGACCCGCCGCCTGCTCAATGCCGGTTATGAGGTCACCGTCTGGAACCGCTCACATGGCAAGCTCGCTCCGCTGATCGAGGCCGGCGCCAAACGAGCGGCCGCGCCGCGCGACGTCTTGGCAACCGCGGGCATCGTCTTCACGTGCCTGACGGATGCCGCCGCCGTGGAAGAGGTGATCTTCGGTCCCGAGGGCCTTGCAGCGGCACCCGGCGCCGGAAAGCTCGTGGTCGACTTCTCCTCGATCCATCCGGATTCCGCACGCGACCTGGCCAGCCGGTTGAAAGCCGCGAACGGCGCGGGCTGGATCGATGCGCCGGTGTCAGGCGGCACCAAGGGCGCGGAGGAAGGAACGCTCGCGATCATGGCCGGCGGAGAAGCAGACGACATCGAGAGGGCGCGGCCCTATGTGCTGGCGATGGCACGCAGGTTCACCCACATGGGCCCGATCGGGGCAGGCCAGACCACGAAACTCTGCAATCAGGTAATCGTCGGATGCGCGATGGCCGTTCTCGCCGAGGCGACGCGCCTTGCCGTGAACGCGGGAATTGACGCAAACCGGTTGCCCGAAGCCCTCGCCGGCGGCTTTGCGGATTCGATCCCGCTGCAGATTTTCGTGCCGCGGATGGTCCAGGAAATCCACTCGCCACCGCTGGGCCACATCGCGACGATGCTCAAGGACCTCGATACGATCGCTGACGTCGCGCAGGCAACATCAACGCCGGTGCCGATGGCTACGCTCGCCGGGCAGCTTTTCAGGCTGGCCAAGGCCGCGCGTGGCGCGGAGGCCGACGCCATCGAGATCTACAAGCTGTCCGCAGCCAATCGCTGAGCCGACGAGCATGCCATTGAAGCGCCTTATGACGACTTCTTGGGTTCATGATCGGCGGTGAATCGACCATACGTCCCACGCGCGAAGAGCAGCTGCTCTTTCGAATTATAGGCGTACGCCTCCACAGCGCCGAGAAAGATCACGTGGTCGCCGCCATAGTAGCGATTGACGGAGCGGCATTGAAAGTTCGCGATACTTTCGGCGAGGACCGGAGCGTTGCCAAGGCCCGGCGTCCAGTCGACGCCCGCGAACTTGTTATCGGCGGACTTGGCGAATTTGTTGGCAAGCGCCTGTTGCGAAGCACCGAGCACGTTGACGGTAAAATGGCTGGCGTTCTGAAACACGGTCAGGCTCGACGAATAGACGACGAGACTCCAGAGGACCAACGGCGGATTCAGAGAGACCGAGGCGAACGAGTTGCACGTCAGGCCGTAAGGCTTGCCGTCCGGCGCCGCGGCCGTGATGATCGTCACGCCGGTTGCATAGGTGCCGAGCGCATTGCGAAAATCGCGAGGATCGATCGGCGAGCTGTCGCTCGCGAATTCGTTGGCGGGATCGCGTACGGCCGGCTGCTTTGGTAGATCATTCATCGGCCGGCCTCACAGCGTGAGATTCTCGGATGGCAGGCCAAGCGCCACACGTCCGTAGTTGGTTCCGGCCGCATCGAAATTGAACGCGAGGTGAGAGTTGATCGCGTGAGCATCGCGGAACTGTCGCTGCAGGACGCCCGTCGTGAACAAGCCGCGCGCCCCGCTCGCCGCAAACAACATCGAGACTGCGTCGGTGCACAGATTGACCGAGAAGGCGCCATCACGCCGATACCTGGTCTTGATGGCCATACCCGGATTACGGCCATGTCGCGCATCCTCCATGGCATCGGCGCACGCCGAACGCATGATCAAACGCGCAGCGTCGATCTTGGCAGAGGCTTCCGCAATCTTGACCTGGGTACTCTGAAAGTCGCTCAGCTTGGCGCGGTTGTAGGTCGAAATGCGATGACGGACGACTTCGACATAGTCGTCGAGACACGCCTGCGCATTGCCAAGCGCAACCCCGGAAAGGACGTAAGGAAATAGCGAGAACACCGGCAATGCGTAGAGCGGATTGGGATTGACTTTGCTTCCCGGTGTCCGACCGCCGGCAAGGTCGCCGACGGCGACCGTCATGTGATCGGGAACGAAGGCATCCCTGACTTCCACGTCGCATGAACCAGTGCCGCGCAGCCCGGCGACATTCCAGGTATCGAGGATCTTGTAGTCACTCTTGGGAAGCAAAAAGATCCGGTACTCGATGCCGTCCGCCTCATCATCGGACGAAACGATGCTTGCCAGCATGTTCCATGCACAGGAGGCAACGCCCGAGGAGAACGGCCAGCTCCCGTGCAGCCGGTATCCACCTTCGACCTTCGTGGCGCGGCCGGCGGGAAAGATGAACGACGACGCAATCAGCGTGTCTGGATCCTTGCTCCAGACCAGATCCTGCGCCTTGGGCTCGAACATGCCGAGCATCCAATGGTGGCTTGCCAGGTTGGCGAGATTCCAGGCAACCGATGCATCCGCCTGACCGAGCAAGCCCGCGCAGTCGATCAGGGCGACATAATCAAGCTCGGCGCCGCCAATGCGCTTGGGCTGGAGCATCCGAAACAGGCCCGCATCGTGTAGATCCCGCTCGGTCTCCGGCGGCAGGTGCCGCAACTCCTCCGTCCGGGCTGCGCGCTCGCGCAATTGCGGCAGGAGCGCCCGGGCACTTGCGATCATTGCCGCATAGGCACGTTCATCGGTGTCCGGCCCTGTAGGCTGGCCCGTGCTCGGCTCTCGACCAGGCGCCATTCATGTCCCTCGCTTCGAGATAGTTATGCGGCGGGAACCTCGCCAAATCAAGCTAACGCAAGCTTAACGGTACGCAAACCGCAACCTCCAATCAGACCAAGCGTTCGGTTCAGACCGGCGTCGGGACCCTGCGCGTGCCAAAAGCGTCCTTCCCGACCAACTCCGCAATCCTGCGCTCATCATAGCCAAGCGTATCACGCAAGACGTCCTCCGTATGCTCGCCCAACAGCGGTGCAGCAATCGGATCTACCGCCGCCGTCAAGCTCATGGCTATCGGCGGCTCGATGTTGGGCACCCATTCTGCCGTACGATGCGGAATCCGGCTCAAGCGATGACGCTCGCGCGCTTCGGGAGCGTTGAACCCCTCCTCGACGGTCCGCAGATAGCCAACCGGGATATTGGCGAGCTTCATCTTCGCCATCCAGTTCTCGAGGCTGTCGCTCGCAAAGACCTCCGCAATGGCCGCGCGCAGGAGCTCCTTGTTCTCGGAACGCGCCTTCCGCGTGGCGAATTGCGGATCGGAGATGAGATCGGGCCGGTTCAGCACCTCGACCGCCAGGCGGCGATACAGCCGGTCGTTGGCGCAGGCCATGTAGAGCGGCCCGTCGGATGCCTCATAGACGCCAACGGTGGGAGACCCGTTCGGCGAATTGCCGAACCGTCCCGGGTTCTGGCCGTTAATCAAATAGGCCATGCCATAGAAGCCGGTCATCGCCATGGCGATGTCAAACAGGGCGACCTCGACATGCTGCCCGCGGCCAAGCCTCTCCCGCGCAAGCAGGGCCAGCAGGATGGCATTGCATGCGGCCATGCCCGTCGCCATGTCCACGATGGGCGGTCCGGTGCGAACCGCGGGACCGTCCGCGAATCCGTTGAGCGACATGAAGCCGCTTTCCGCTTGCGTGATGGGGTCGAAACCGGGACGCGAGGCGAACGGTCCGCTGCGTCCGTAGGCCGAGATCGAGCAGTAGACCAGTCGTGGATTGCTCGGCGCGACCGCCTCATAGTCGAGGCCGAACTTCTTCATGACCCCGCTTGAAAAATTCTCGACAACCACATCCGCCTTGCGGATCAGATCGCGCGCGACCTCGCGCGCCTCCGGTACACCGAAATCGAGAGCGATACCGCGCTTGTTCCGGTTCAAGCTGAGATAGGCTGCGCTTTCACCCCCGATTTGGGCGTGCTCATAGGCGCGCGTGTCGTCGCCGCCATCCGGATTCTCGATCTTGATCACGTTCGCGCCGAAATCGCCGAGCGTCTGCGTGCACGCCGGGCCGGCAACCACCCGCGTGAAATCCACGACCAGCAGGCCATCCAGTGCACTGGGCCCTGCCGTCGCCCGCGACGAACGTTCCGGCAATTTAGGCCTGGTGGACATGGGCAGCGCTCCCGACATCGGCTTGTGCTCGCCGAATTTTCATACGCGACCAACTTAAAGCCCGCCGCCGACTTCGCAAGGGCCCTCGGCTTGCTCAGTTCCAAAACGAGAAGGAGGCCCGGCAGCCTCAGGCTGCCGGGCCTCTTCAAGAGCGCATCCTGAGCGGCCCGAGACATAGGTGACAGAACGTACCGGACACATGGGTTACACTTTCCGCTTTTGTTCTGCGGGAGGTGTGGATGCCGTGGAAAGCGAGTTCGGTAATGGAAGAGCGCCTTCGCTTTGTCGCCCGGCTTCTGGATGGAGAAGCCATGGCCGAGGTCTGCCGGGAGTTCGGCATCTCCCGCAAAACTGGCTACAAGATTTTCGATCGTTACAAGGAGCACGGGCTTGAAGCGTTAAGCGACCGCTCCAGGCGGCCGATCCGTTACGCCAACCAGCTCCCGCAGCAGGTCGAGACCCTGATCGTTCGGCTGAAGGGCGAGAAGCCACACTGGGGCGCCCGCAAGATCCGCGAGCTCCTGGTGCGACGGCTCGACGGCGACGTCCGGGTGCCGGCCAAAAGCACCATCCATGCGATCCTCGACCGCCATGGCCTGGTCAAGCGCGGCTGCGTGCCGCGCCACCGCGCGCACGGCACGCCGCTGTCGCAGGGCACGCTTGCCAACGATCTGTGGTGTGCCGACTTCAAGGGCGAGTTCAAGCTCGGCAATGGCCGATACTGCTATCCGCTGACCGTCACCGACCATGCCTCGCGCTTCCTGCTGCTCTGTGAAGCGCTGGATTCCACGCGGGAAGATCCTGCCATTACTGCCTTTGAACGGCTGTTCCGCGAGCGCGGTCTGCCCTTTGCCATCCGCTCCGACAATGGCGTGCCCTTTGCCAGTCCAAACGCGCTGTTCAACCTCTCGAAGCTGTCGGTGTGGTGGCTCAGACTCGGCATTGCGATCGAACGCATCAAGCCGGGCCATCCGCAGCAGAACGGCCGTCACGAGCGCATGCATCTCACGCTGAAGAAGGAGGCCACCCGGCCGCCGGGGTTCAACAGCTTGCAGCAGCAGGCACGCTTCGATGCCTTCCTCCGCGAGTTCAATTCTGAACGTCCCCACGAGGCGCTCGACATGAAGTGCCCCGGAGAGCTCTACACAGCCTCAACCCGCCGCTACGATGGTCTGCCGGAACTCACATATCCGTTCCACGACCGCGACGGTGTCATCACCGCCTGCGGCCGCCTCTGCCTCCATCGCAAGAAGATCAACATCTCCACCGTGCTGGCCGGCCAGAAGCTCGGCATCAAGGAAGTCGACGACGGCATTTGGCTCGTCAGCTTCATGCATTACGATCTCGGTTACTTCGACCTCGAGCAAAAGACCTTGCAACCCCTCGACAACCCGTTCGGCCCGAAGCCCGCCACCCATGTCTCAAGTACGGCCTCGGCGCTCTGACCGAGACGCGCTTTCCTGCATTCTTGGCATGGTGGCCAGTTGCTTGGCCGCGCTGAGCCGTCACCCCCCCGAAGCCCGCAGGGGCGCGGCCTTTGCCGCGCGGGGTTGACGGCGAAAGCGCGGACCGAGCAATAATGGTCATGCCATGAACGCGTCTCGCCGTAACACACCAAATCGGATGCGTTGCGCGTCGGCGGGATCGACCTGGAGTAAATGACCTTGCAACCAATCGGCAACCCGCTCGGCACGAGGTTGTCACCTATGTCTTAGGTACGATCTGTTACCGATGTCTTCGGTCTGGACA
>NZ_LSEF01000031.1 GCF_001641695.1 Bradyrhizobium neotropicale | reverse complement strand
GCTGTCAATCGGCGTTCAAATTTGACCCCTCATCGGCGTCCAATTTTGACCCCTTTGTGCGGCGGGGTTTGCTGGTAGCGCTCGTCTCGTCGGAGCTGGCCGGGATTGCGGAGGCGAGACGAGCGCGGGTTGCGTGATCGTCGTCGCGGCTTTTGAATCGCCAACTGTCGTTGCCGGTCTCGACGATGTCGCAGTGATGGGTCAACCGATCGAGCAGCGCAGTGGTCATCTTGGCGTCGCCGAACACGCTGGGCCATTCGCCGAAGGCGAGATTGGTGGTGACGATGACGGAAGCTCTCTCGTAGAGCCGGCTGATCAGATGGAACAGAAGCTGACCGCCGGACTGGGCAAAGGGCAGATATCCGAGTTCGTCCAGAACGATGAAGTCCATCCGGGTCAAGTGCTCAGCAAGCCGGCCCTGCCGTCCATTGCGGGTCTCAATCTCGAGGCGGTTGACGAGATCGACCACATTGTAGAAGCGGCCACGGGCACCGGATCGGATGCAGCTCCTGGCGATTGCGATGGCCAGATGGGTCTTGCCGGTGCCTGTGCCGCCGACCAGCACGACGTTGCGTTGCTGGGCGATGAAGCCGCCGCCGGCGAGATCATTGACGAGCGTCCGGTTGATCGGCGTGCCGTCGAACTGGAAGTCCTCGAGGTCCTTAGCAAGCGGCAGCTTGGCGATGGTGAGCTGGTACTTGATCGACCGGGCCTGCTTCTCGTTGATCTCGGCGTTGAGCAGGTCGCCGACGATGCGCTGCGGTTCGTGTTGGCGCTTGACCGCAGTCGCCATGATCTCGTCGAAGGCGGCCTTCATGCCGTAGAGCTTGAGCTCGCCCATGAGGTCGAAGATTTGGGTTCGTTCCATCAGATGATCCTCCGGAGGTTGTCGTAACGGGCACAATCGGCGATCGGCGCATGGCGGAGCGTCAATGCAGCCGGCGTCATGATGTTGGCCGGTGGGGCGGGTTCACGTTGTCGGGCCAGGATGTTGAGAACGACATCGGCGGAATGGACGCCGTGACCGAGCGCTTCGGCACAGGCGGCTTCTACCGCGGGCAGGCCGTCAGTCAGCACCGCATTGAGGATGTCGACCATCTGACGATTGCCATCGTCGGTGCTGGCAAGCCTGCGCCGGATCCGCTCGATCGCGGCCGGCAGCACCCAGTCCTTGAAGGGAGCACCGTTGCGCAAGGCGCCGGGTTTACGCGCCAGTACCGGCACATAGTGCCAGGGATCGTAGGTCGTCTCGCCGCGTCCGAAGGATCGTGGGTGCTCGGCAACGATGCGTCCGTCCTGACGGATCACGATGCGATCGGCATAGGCTTGGACCTCGACCGGGCGCCCGACGGCGCTGGCTGCGACCAAGTACTTGTTGTTGTCGAAGCGCACCAGACAGGTCTTCGAGACCGACGCCGGCACCGCATGGAAGCCGTCGAACCGACCGGCATAGGGGACGAGCTTAGGACGCTCGGCTTCGAACACTTCCCAGATCGTCTGATCGGCCAACTCCGGATGGCGATGCGCTTTGGCGTAGGCGATGCACTTGTCCAGCAGCCAGGCGTTTAACTCGTCCAGGTTCTTGAACCGCAGCCGCGGCGTGAAGAAGCGTTCGCGGACCAGCCCGACCTGGTTCTCGACCTGGCCCTTCTCCCAGCCCGAGGCTGGCGTGCAGGCGACCGGATCGACCAGGTAATGGCTGCACATCTGCAGGAAGCGGCGATTGTAGCGGCGATCCTTGCCGACAAAGATCGTCTCCACCGCGGTCTTCATATTGTCGTAGATGCCGCGACTGCAGGTGCCCTTAAACAGGGCGAACGCCCGGTCGTGGGCGTCGAACACCATCTCCTGCGTCTCGCGCGGATAGGCCCGCACGAACAGCATGCGGCTGTGACAGAGCCGGACATGGGCGGCCTTCACCATCACCGTGGTCCCGCTCAGCAAGACCACCTCGTGGCTCCAGTCGAACTGGTAGGCTTCGCCCGGCGCAAAACTCAGCGGGACATAGGCCGCCGCGGTCGATTGCCCGCGTTCTTTGCTCCACCGCCTGGCGTAACGCCGCACCGCATCGTAACCGCCGTCGTAGCCGCGGCCGCGCAGCTCTTCGAAGATCCGGATCAACGTCAGCTGTTCACGAGCCGGTTTGGCCGCGTTCGCCGCCAGCAATCCGTCAAGCTCTACTGCCCATCGTCCCAGCTTTGGCCGCGGCTGCACTTGCCGCTCGTACTCGAAGGAGGTCTCCCCAGACCTCAGCACCTTGCGGACCGTGTTCCGCGACACCTTCAGGTCACGGGCGATCTCCTTGATCGTCTTGCCCTTGATGAAGTGCTCGCGCCGTATCCGCGCAATCGTCTCCACGACCAGCATCCCCGACCACCTGCTTCATTCCAAAGCAGGCAGCGCAACAGCCCAACGTTAGGGGGTCAATTTTGGACGCCGATCCCCCAGCTTAGGGGGTCAATATTGCAGGCCGAATGACAAAAATCGTCGCGAGAAGCTCGTGGGCATCCCCGAGTTGTCCCGCGTCGTAGAGCGCCAATGCGCGATACATCGCGGCTAGGCATGAAGCGCCTCTCGTCAGCGCGCCTGCGAATCCGATGTCGTTCTCGAAGATGAGGGCATCGTACAATCCGTCGTACCCCGTCTCCAGCGTCGCCCGTAACTGGGATTGCGACGCCGGCTTCCAGAGCCTGTCGATCGCGTGCGCGTCCCGTGCCAGCGCCTGAGCCAGCAGTTTCCCCGCGGTCACTGGTTCGGGATCCCGCTGTCTGAGCTCTTCGCAAGAAGAGCCGTGCAGATTGCAGTGGCTAGGGTGATGCCGTTCGAACGCCGGGCGTTCGCTCTTGCGCAGGGGGATGTCGACTTCGAGCATGAACTCGGAAGTCAGGTGTCCCGCCCAGGACCATTCTCGGTCGGCGAAGCGCAACGGACCGTCGTCGTATCTTCGTTCGTACAGGAGCGCCCCCTCGGGCGGAGCCGTGCCGACCTGACGCTTTACAGCACGCGGCATCTCATGGCCGATTGGCTCGACAGCGACGGCATCGCCCAGCGGACGCGTGACCGCATTCTCGGGCACGCCAGCGACGTTCGTGGACGCTACGGCCGGAAGGGCATTCTTGATCCGCAAGTCGCGGCGAAGATCGAGGCGCTCGAACCGCCCGTGATCAAGCAAATGAGAGAGATCCTGCTCGCTGCAAAGAACCGGGCAGATAATCGCGAGCTCACGGTACTGAAGACCTATTAGTTTCAGAGTTCGCGATCCTGCTCTGATGGCGTGTCCGGAACAACTAGAGCGTCCGCCCCTCAGATTCGTATTCTGATCAGGCCCATTGAAATTGCTGGGATTTGTTACCGTAAGACGCGAACCAACCCCGCAAAACCGCGCAATGCCAAGCCGGTCACGAGTGCGAAGTTACCGAGGAGAACCGCCCATCAGCGGTTGACCAGATTTGTTGGTATGCTCATGGCCGCCAACGGCCGCAATTTCGGGTCGTTTGCTAGAATGTTCGGGACGACCGGCACTCGTGCGTGACACGAAACAGTGTCTCTCCCCGACCGAAGCTCGCCCCCATCACAAAGCTTACCCCGGTAACCGTTCGCGCGGTCCCGGGGTCATTGCAGTGCCGCCTACGAGAGGGGCGATCATGCTTACGAGAAGCGCTGGAGCATCTCACGATCAAGACAGACGCGCTTCGGCAACGGCGCGGACGAAGCCCGAACCCATCCAATATCGGATCAGGCGGGCCATCATGGCTGATCCAATGCTGTCCTCAACGGCTAAGCTTGTGGCGGATGCTCTGCTTCTCACCTTCCGAAACAACATGACTGGACAATGCAATCCCTCGCTGACCACGATTGGGTTGGCGATCGGTCGGTGCAGGCGGACCGTGATCAACGCAATTAATGAACTCAGGGCTGGGCCTGATCCGTGGCTGATTGTCCGGGGCACAGGGGGCGGCTCAAAGGACAACACAAACAACTACGAGTTTCGGCTCAAAGGTACGGGTGCAATTCACTGCACCGATGAAGCAGACTGCACGGGTGAAGAAAATGTCGATACGGGTGAAACAAACTGCAACGAACGGGTGAAGCAGACTGCCCACGAACTATCTAGTGAACTATCCAGAACTATCGACACGAATTGTGTCGAAGCGCCTGAGCCGGATCGCTCGCTACCACGCCCCCTGACGGACGCGCTTCGCGATCCGGTTCGAAGAGAGGCTACCGAGGTGGTGCAAGATCGGATTGCGAAACGCCTACCGGAGGGATGGCTGACCCTGATGCAGTTGCCTGCCGCAGAGCTTGCGCGGCTGACCGATCTTGAACGGGTGGGACGCCTTACTGATAACGTGCTAAAGCTTGCGGTTGTTGAGATGAGGCTTGGCGAGCGTGCCGAGGCGAAGTAGGCGGGGGTCCAACGGTGCGCCGGGGAGCGGAGATCGCAATATGCCGTCTGAAAAAACAGGCCGACAACAGGCGGGCCAATTTCAGAAAGGTCAAAGCGGAAACGCGGCTGGCCGTCCGCGTGGTGCCAGAAATAGTGCCACCTTGGCCGCCGAGGCCATGCTGGACGGGGAAGCAGAAGCCTTGACGCGAAAGGCCATTCAAATGGCTTTGGACGGCGATACGATAGCGCTCCGCCTCTGCGTTGAGCGAATTCTCCCGGCGCGCAAAGACCGTCCGGTGACCATCCGTTTGCCGCCGATCAACAGCCCTCGCGACGCCGCAGACATCATGGCGGGGGTCGCGAACGCGGTTGCAGCGGGTCAGATGACAGCGGGTGAAGCGGCCGAATTCGCCAAAGTCGTCGATTGCTATGTGAAGGCGTATCAGACGGCCGAAGGGGGCGCTGGCTTGACAGGGGTGGAGCAGTTGCCCGACGTCGAATTGCTGCGCATCGCGACCAGCAAAAGCGAAATGAGAACCACCACACAAGTTTCGCCACTCCTGACCATCCGCCCGCGCTGATTAGGGGCGAGGTTGGACATCAGGTAAGGCGGTCGCCCGATAACCGGCTATCGCTGACTAGCAGGGATCGCTTACGTTAGATGTGTCAAAGGGGCCACGAGCGGACCCTTGCACCTCCCACTGCGCCGCAAGGTTCTTGATCTGCTCGAAATGCAGGATCGCCGGTTCACCCTCGCGAACGATTGTTGTCCGCTTGCGTTCCTTGGGTAGCAACGTCATCGCGCGCAATACTGCCGCGCGCAGTTTCATCGAGCCGTGATCTGTCAGGGTGACGAACTCTTCCGGGTCAAGGGCCATGGGTCCACGCCTACACTACCGGCTGGCCAGCAAGCCAGCACACGCGCCCCGAATGCCCAACTCTCCAGATAATCCGATATGGTTAATGGCTGGTTATCGTTTGGCTCTGTCATTTTGAATTGGCGCGCGCGGGTCACGCCGCGCCTAGTCCCGTAAGAAAAATGAGCTTCTCCGACTGCACCGGACCCTATTTTCGGTCGATCCCGTCCCATCCGATTTCAAATCGTTGGAGTAAAGGAGGTGGCTGCCACCCAACTCACAGCGGGGGTGTGTTCGCTCGTGCCGCGCCTGCCCCCGGTAGCGCCCAGTGATCCATGGCAGTCGCAATGGATCAGGCTGCCGCAGTCAACCTGCTATCGGCAGGCGGGGTCGCGCAAAGCAGACGCTTGCGAATGGCCTCTTCAACGAGCGCGAGCGCTTCCTTGGCTCGTCGCGCTTCGGCATCAGCAACTTCGGCACGGAGCTCCACGGCCGTCAACTTATCCTTCTGAGCTTCAATACAGGACTGGGCTTGCTCCAGCGCTCGGCAAGCATCTTGCAACTTACGGTCAGTGGTGACGATGAGTTCACGTTGTGCCCGCTCGGCGGCCTCCGCTCGCACTTCGGCAAGCCTCAATCTTTCTAAGGCGCTCGTGCAGAGCGATTGGGCGCGGGCTTCGGTCTCGCGCGCGTGCTTCTCCATACTGCGGAAGACATCGGCCGCTTGATGTACCAGATCGAGGGCTGTTGCTCCCCGGTCTGGTGCCAACGGCGAGGGAAAGCTCAGGACGTCCTCATCCCCTCCAACTGGCACTCTGGAATTAGGCCGCGCCATGAAGTTTCAAGCTCGTCGCGAACACAAACACACGAGCAGTATCATGAATAGCTATGGTTAACGGATGGTTAAAGCGATGGTGGTCGCGAAACTCAGGGGCGCGCGGGACCGCAAGCGCCGCACCGGGGTTAAGGTCGAGGGTCGCAAGTCGATTGCAGAGCAGAAGCCTGAGACTGTCGAAATGGCCCGCAAGTTGTCACGGGCGCGGCCCAAGGGTGGCAAGCGGTCCCTGCGCGAAATCTCGGCAGCACTCGCGGCTGCGGGTCACGTGACGAAGCCTGGCAACCCATATGCTGCCACAGCAATCAAACTCATGCTGGACGTGAAATGATGCGACACGCACAGACGCCCACTAGTGCCGAACACCAAGCATTGATCCTCGCGGAGTGATCGCCTTCACGATTGCTCATCAGCAAAGCATGCTTGGCCGACCACCCCCGGGGGAGGGAAAAACTCGGCGAAAAGCATGCTTCTGCCACGCGCCACAACTTTTGATGGCGCGCTTCTCAAGGTTGTACTAGCGTAAATCAGGGGGCGTCACATGACACGGTTTGCGTTCGTATCGCTGTGCTTAGTAGCGATTTTGCTGTCAGGGTGCATAACCACAGCTATGCAGGGTTACGCGGACCGAGATTTACCGGCGCGGCCCATACAACGTATGGCAGCTTATGTTGTCGCGCCCACCGCGCTGGCTTCCAGTTTTCAGTCGAGCATCGCCGAGGAGGCAGCGAAGCGGGGTATTGGGGCCGAAGATGCTTACGCGCTGCTGCCACCCACGCGAACGTACACTGACGCGGAAATTCGGAAGATAATGGCCGCAAGCGGCGTTGATGCTGTTCTGATCATCAACGTGGGTGATACAGGTGTGGTCAAGGAATACGCTGGCACGTTCTTTCAAGGCCAATACTCGGGCTCGACCGATGTTGGTGGCACTGTCACGCGCAACGGAAACTTCTCGAATGTTTCTCTAGCGGGAACTACCTCCGGAACGATGACAGGCACGGCAACGCCAATGCACAGGTACAGCCGACAAACGGTATTTAAAGCGCGCCTCGTTGATCCAACTACCGCAAGAAATCTCTGGGTAGGTTCGGGAGAGGTAAGCGCGGGTGGGCGTCTTTTTGTAGGCAACGGCAGTAGCGCATCAAGTTCTGTCTCTGCAATTTTTGACGATTTGCGCTCTAAGAAAATAATCGGCGGAACCTCTTAACCAAAAGGCCATCCACACGGTGGATGCAGTTCGATTTCTTCGAGAGCGGTTTTCAAGATGCCGGTAACGATCCGTGAAGTACGCCAACAGTTGCGAGAGCAAATCGGTGAGGCAATCGAAGCATATGCCACAGTAGAGGCCAAGCAGGCATTTCTACTCATGAGTATCCTGCACATAGATTACCAAAAAGCCTGCATCATCTTCTCCGCTGTCCAGAATGTCCGCGCCAGAGGCGAAATGATGCAGGATCTGTTGGATCAGGTATCCGACGGGCGGCTCAAAAGGTATTGGAGTTTGTGCAATGCCTTTTTGCTGAAACTGGCACAGTTTAGGAACGCCATGGCGCACTGGCAGCCATATTCAAACTTATACGAGGGACCCGGCGATAAACTGCATTACGAACCCGCGCTGGGGCCTCCCGCGCAAAACGGCTTGAAGCCGCTGGAGGCAAGCGATTTTCCTGCCTTCATTGAGGATTGTGGATACATCGGCGAAGAAATTCAAAAACTCGATGCAATAATCAAAACCGGGCTCAGATCGTGGCCAGAAAAATTTCCGCCTCCAGTAATTCGTCAGAACCGTGCCGTCCTTCGACGGCTCCGGAGTGCCAAAGAACTTCAACCGCAGCGGCCACCGTCAAAGCCGAACCTTCTTCAGAAAGGTCAAAAGCCTTCAGCAAAACAGCGGCGGCAGCGGGCACTGAGCAAGGCACGCAATCGGCCTTGATACACCTACCCACTCCGAGGAGGCTATCTTGAAACTCTGGCTCTCGTTCTCGTAGCCTCGTGGTTCATCCCTGCCGCCGCCGAAGCAGCCTGCAATATCGTCTACGGAACTCCATACGGCGACTGCACGGGCGTGAACGTCAATCACGGGAAGGAGCCTTACTCGGTCGTCAATGGCTTCAAGGTGGTCAGCGGGACTACTGAAGGAGCTACTGTGGTGAACGGAGGCTCACTAACTGTAACTGGAATGGCTTGCCGAGAACGCGATCACCAAACTTGAACAGAACCGGCACAGACCTTCCCCAACACGCGCGTTCAAATTTGGGGAATTGCCGAAAAGGGAAAGGAATATGAGCGGCCCGAGACATAGGTGACAGAACGTACCGGACACATGGGTTACACTTTCCGCTTTTGTTCTGCGGGAGGTGTGGATGCCGTGGAAAGCGAGTTCGGTAATGGAAGAGCGCCTTCGCTTTGTCGCCCGGCTTCTGGATGGAGAAGCCATGGCCGAGGTCTGCCGGGAGTTCGGCATCTCCCGCAAAACTGGCTACAAGATTTTCGATCGTTACAAGGAGCACGGGCTTGAAGCGTTAAGCGACCGCTCCAGGCGGCCGATCCGTTACGCCAACCAGCTCCCGCAGCAGGTCGAGACCCTGATCGTTCGGCTGAAGGGCGAGAAGCCACACTGGGGCGCCCGCAAGATCCGCGAGCTCCTGGTGCGACGGCTCGACGGCGACGTCCGGGTGCCGGCCAAAAGCACCATCCATGCGATCCTCGACCGCCATGGCCTGGTCAAGCGCGGCTGCGTGCCGCGCCACCGCGCGCACGGCACGCCGC
Source organism: Bradyrhizobium neotropicale (assembly GCF_001641695.1). Taxonomy (GTDB): domain Bacteria; phylum Pseudomonadota; class Alphaproteobacteria; order Rhizobiales; family Xanthobacteraceae; genus Bradyrhizobium; species Bradyrhizobium neotropicale. Next base: position 1,104 of record NZ_LSEF01000031.1, on the reverse strand, counting down.
TGTCGCAGGGCACGCTTGCCAACGATCTGTGGTGTGCCGACTTCAAGGGCGAGTTCAAGCTCGGCAATGGCCGATACTGCTATCCGCTGACCGTCACCGACCATGCCTCGCGCTTCCTGCTGCTCTGTGAAGCGCTGGATTCCACGCGGGAAGATCCTGCCATTACTGCCTTTGAACGGCTGTTCCGCGAGCGCGGTCTGCCCTTTGCCATCCGCTCCGACAATGGCGTGCCCTTTGCCAGTCCAAACGCGCTGTTCAACCTCTCGAAGCTGTCGGTGTGGTGGCTCAGACTCGGCATTGCGATCGAACGCATCAAGCCGGGCCATCCGCAGCAGAACGGCCGTCACGAGCGCATGCATCTCACGCTGAAGAAGGAGGCCACCCGGCCGCCGGGGTTCAACAGCTTGCAGCAGCAGGCACGCTTCGATGCCTTCCTCCGCGAGTTCAATTCTGAACGTCCCCACGAGGCGCTCGACATGAAGTGCCCCGGAGAGCTCTACACAGCCTCAACCCGCCGCTACGATGGTCTGCCGGAACTCACATATCCGTTCCACGACCGCGACGGTGTCATCACCGCCTGCGGCCGCCTCTGCCTCCATCGCAAGAAGATCAACATCTCCACCGTGCTGGCCGGCCAGAAGCTCGGCATCAAGGAAGTCGACGACGGCATTTGGCTCGTCAGCTTCATGCATTACGATCTCGGTTACTTCGACCTCGAGCAAAAGACCTTGCAACCCCTCGACAACCCGTTCGGCCCGAAGCCCGCCACCCATGTCTCAAGTACGGCCTCGGCGCTCTGACCGAGACGCGCTTTCCTGCATTCTTGGCATGGTGGCCAGTTGCTTGGCCGCGCTGAGCCGTCACCCCCCCGAAGCCCGCAGGGGCGCGGCCTTTGCCGCGCGGGGTTGACGGCGAAAGCGCGGACCGAGCAATAATGGTCATGCCATGAACGCGTCTCGCCGTAACACACCAAATCGGATGCGTTGCGCGTCGGCGGGATCGACCTGGAGTAAATGACCTTGCAACCAATCGGCAACCCGCTCGGCACGAGGTTGTCACCTATGTCTTAGGTACGATCTGTTACCGATGTCTTCGGTCTGGACA
>NZ_LSEF01000030.1 GCF_001641695.1 Bradyrhizobium neotropicale | reverse complement strand
GCCTTGACGCCATCTTCTCCGACGCCATTGACCCAGATGACCCCGTCCTCGATCTCCACTTCAATCGAGATGTCGCGGAGCCAATCTTCGTCTTCACCAAGGTCCTTGGCGACCTGGGTGATGGTGGTGACGTGATGGACTTTGTTGACGTGCGTGGTCATGCCGCTCGAGCGGAGAACGTTGATGCCGGGGTCCAATTCCAGGGCAGAAGCTCGTCCAGCCGATGAGCTGGGTGGGCGGCGATGCGAGCAAGGACGTCGGCCAGCCAAGCTTGCGGGTCGACGCCGTTCATTTTTGCTGTGACGATCAGGCTGTACATGGCCGCGGCGCGCCGTCCACCGCGATCAGATCCGCAGAACAGCCAGGACTTCCGGCCAAGAGCGATTCCTCGCAAGCCCCGTTCGGCGGCATTGTTGGAGAGACACACGCGTCCATCTTCCAGGAACAGCGTGAAGCTCGCCCAACGCTTCAGGATGTAGTTGAACGCCTTGGCCAGGTCATGGCCGCGAGACAGTTTGGCGAGTTGCTCGCGCATGTAGACCTGAAGGTCCCCGACCAGAGGCCGGCTCAGCGTCTGTCGCACCTGAAGGCGCTCCTCGGTGCTCTTGCCGTTGATGGAGCGTTCGATCTCGAACAGCGCATCGATCCGCCGCACGACCTCGATCGCGATCGGAGAGAGCGGGATTTCCTTTTTTCCGGCGCCCTTGCGCCGGGCATTCTCTTCGATGTCGGCCATGGCAAAGAACGGGCGCCTTCCATGCGACCAGCAGGCAGCTTCCCGGATCGGTCCGGGCTGGCGTCCCGCCAGATAGAGCTGGTTGTACCCGTCATAGGCGTCGGCCTGCAGGATGCCGGCATATCGGGCCAGATGCACCTGGGGATGCTCGCCCTTGCGGTCGCGTGAGTAATAGAACATTGCCGCCGGTGGGTCCGCGCCCCCAAACGGCCGGTCGTCCCGGGCGTAGATCCAGCACCGTCCCGTGTCGGTCTTGCCCTTGGCCAGGACCGGCACCGTCGTATCGTCAGCATGAAGGCGCTCGGCTGCCATGACATGGGCTTCCACCAGGCGCAGCAGGGGATCCAGCGAGGCACAGACCGCCCCCACGGCATCGGCCATGGTCGACAGCGCGATCGGCACCCCTTCCAGGGCGTAGCGCTCGGCCTGGCGATTGAGCGGCTGATGCTGGCCGAACTTCTCGAACATGATCATGGCCAGGAGGCTCGGGCCGGCCCATCCCCGGGCGATGGCATGGAATGGCGCCGGCGGCTGGCTGATCTTCTCGCAATCGCGGCAGGAGAACTTCTCCCGGACCGTCTCGATCACCTTCCACTGGCGCGGCACCACTTCCAGCGTGCGCGTCACGTCCTCGCCGAACTTGCGCAGGCGATTGCTGCCGCAGCATTCACACGCCGTCGGCCCGTCGATCACCAGCCGCTCCCGGGGAAGGTGCTCAGGGAAGGTCTGGCGCTCAGCGCGCTTGCGGGTAAATCCGCGCACCGTCGTCGTCTTGGCCACGGCTCGTTCCGCCGCAAGCTCGTCCTCGGTGGCGTCGGCTTCCAGCTCTTCGAACGTCAGCGCCAACTGCTCGATCAGCCGCGCCGAACGTTCCGACCGTTGCCCGTAGATCTGATGCTTCAGCTTGGCGATCTGCAGCTTCTGCTGGGCGATCAGCGCCTCGTGTTCCGACGATTTCGCGCGGGCGACCGCGAGTTCAGCCGCAATCTCCAAACCTTTCGCGCGCTCGGCCGCCAGCGCCTTCTTCAGGGCGGCAACGTCATCCGGAACAGCGTCGCGGTCAGCATCCATGCGACGCAGTGAATCACAGATTGAACGCGTTGGGACTCCTCAAAATGCAAAAAGCCGCTGCGGATTCTATGCTCAGCCCGCACTATGCGGCCGCCAACTCAGCTGCGGATTCCGCCAGTCGATCCCTTCCAGCATGTATGCCATCTGCGCCGCCGAGATCGATACCGCGCCGTTCGACGCCGAAGGCCAGATGAACTTCCCACGGTCGAGGCGCTTGGCGTAGAGCGACATGCCCAGCCCGTCGTGCCAAAGAATCTTGACCAGGTCACCGCGGCGGCCCCGGAAGATGTAGAGATCACCGGCATGGGGATCGCGCTTCAAGCTCTCCTGGACCGTAAGCGCCAAGCTTTGCATGCCGCGACGCATGTCGGTGTGGCCAGTGGCGATCCAAACCCTGACGCCGCTCGGGATTGGGATCATCGTCGTCGCAGCAGCTCAAGTACCCGCTGCAGCGCCTCGCCGTCGACGTCCCGGTCAACGCGAACGCGGCAGCCACCGCCAAGCTCGATCTCGATGATTCCAGCCCTTGCGCGCTGCGCAGGGGGTGAAGAGGCCGGTTGCGGCGTGCTGATCGATTCCGGTGCCGGCGCAGGTGTGATCTCGACAGGAACAAGAGCTGGCACGGTATCTCCGCCCAGTCGACCTTGGCGCGCCTGTCGACGCCAAGTGAACAGCAAGCTATGAGCCACCCCATGCCGGCGCGCGACGCCGCAGACCGTCTCGCCAGCCTGCAACGTCTCTTCGACAAGGCGAACCTTCTCGTCGTAACTCCATCGCCGCCGACGCTCGGCGCCCAACACATTGACCCGCATTCGCCACGTGACCTTAAAGCTAGACTTAAGGTCAAATCCTCGGGCCGCCTCTCAAACTACACAAGGCGGCCGCCGCCGGAGGGATACGAACCTGTGGGCTTACTGCAACAAGGATCCCGCCCTGTAAACAGGACCAGCGGACCAGCCGCTTACCAGCCGCGACCTCGGCTATTTTGGTTCCTTCAAGGCGGCGGAAAGCCTGGCTGCAGCACTCGGCGGCTAGGCAATCAAGGCGACGCTTGATGACATGAACACGCCAAACTCGGCTGTCGTTCTGGCGACCGCCGCTGACGGAAAAGCCGAAATTGCGGAACGCGCCCAAGAGGACAAAGAAAGGCCCCGAACGAGTTCGGATCCTTGATATTAGGCGGCTTCTGCTATGAGCCTCTTCGCCGCTTGAGTTAGAAGGCCCGATCTAGTGAAGCCGTGCGCTTCAGCGTACTTGTCGATTTGATCCAGAACGTCCTCAGGAAGAGTGACATTCACGCGTATAGCCTTTGGCTGTTCGGTTTTGACCGACACCAAAATAGCTACCCCCGTCCGGTTATCAGCATCGGCCATAACGTCCTCTAGAGCAGAGGGCTCCGGAATGGCTTCTCCATCTTCAGCAAGACCCTCGATATGAAGGGTGAGGGCTTCCTCTGCCATAGCACGAGCGTCGTCAAGGCTTTTGCCAGCAGTGATCACTCCGGGGAAGTCTGGAAATGAGACGCCGAAATCGCTGTCGGCATCCTTATGGATAAGACCAATATAGTTACGCATGGCTCTTACCTCAGTTTGAGACCTGACACTCTTAAGTGTCCCGATCGGGACATCCCGTTCGGAGTGCGGAACAGTTACGCGGCCCTTTTTGGATGGATATTTGAATTGCACATGGCTGCCTTTCCGGGCCACCTCAAACCATCCATCCCCTTGAAGGGCCGAGATAATTTCCCGGCTCTTCATGGTGTGTACTTATACACACTCTACGTACACTGTCAACATAAAGTTGACCTAGCGGTTCCGACCTCAGGACCGAAAATTCTGACGATAGCAGCCGCCTATCCAGCGACTGAAGTCCCTCTCAGTTAGACGATACGTCAGACGCTTGCCAACGCGCCCCTGACGGCAAGGTCTGCACCTTCCCCGTCCGCCGGAGTGACCGAGGCTGCTCGAACACGACTGCGCCACTTCAATAGTTGTCGAGTCGCTTGTCCGCATTCAACTTGAAATGGGACGAGCCGAAGACGGCAGGACGGGTCATCGTAACGCCGCCGAAGCTCGCTGTGACCTGGCCCGATGCCAGTTGTCCGTTCGAGTCCATTGCGGCGACGACGGAGTAGATTCGGTGGTTTTTCTCGGAACGCCACGTCTGCTGGACGACACCGGTGGTCCAGACTTCGACCTCCGGCCCGTACGAGCGGTAGGTGCAAGAGCAGTCGCCGTCCACCATCGTGGCGGTCGCCGACATCTTGAACTTGCCGACGTCGAAGCCCATTATCGCGGAAAACCGGGCTAGCCTGTATGCGAGAGCCAGATTTCCGTCTCGGTCGAACTTCAACATCGTCACCGTGTCGTCACGGCCATCGGGCTTACCGTTGACGATGTGAAGCGGTCCGGCCCAAATCATCTGGTCGGTCTTATGGGTTTTTCGATCGAACCAAGCCTGCGCCACCGGCCAGGACGCGTCGACCAAGGCGCCTGCCACCCGCTTGCCGACGGTCGACGCGGCGCCCGCGATCAAACCGCCGATAATGGGCTTGGAGAGCTTGCCGCGATCCTCAGGTACGAAATCCTCGACCCGAGCGCCCACGGTCGAAAGCTTTTGCCCCACAGCCGCGCGACCGCCGACCGAGAAACCTTCGCTCAGGGGGATTGCCGTGACCGCCAGCAGGCCAAAGAGAGCGGCGACGGTGGTCGCAGCCCGAAGGCGGCGCCTTGGGGCCGGCTGCTCGAGCACCGGTGAAGCTTCGGCGACGTTGAGCGCGGATGTGGTCATCAGAAGGATCCAGAGTTGGGTCGAAATCTAATACTCAGCGGAGCGGTATGACCGGGCGCCGCCGAAAAACCATGCATCGGCTCTTGAGCCGACGGCCCCGGTCCGACCGAACTCAACAGTCGGCCTTAATCTCAGTGACCACGTTCGCCTCCTCGACCGCTTGACCTACAACGTTCCAAAAACATTGGGCGCGGGCAGACGGGGATCAATCCTGACAGTCCGATAGATTTTTTAATTGGTCTCAAGCCTGCTCCTCTTGAAATCGGTCAGCCGTCTACCAAAGGCCGCTCACGGCGCGGTGGAGAAAGCGCGCTCTGAAGCAACTGCAGCGAGGTTCGGGAGGCGAGTTCGAACCGTACGGCGGCGCCGTGACGGGATTGCAGGTATGGGAATATCTCGCCGGGCCTTGGAAGCTTGCCGTTCGCCAAGCGACGTTCAGGCGCTTGGCTTGTCTGGTGGGAAGCCGAACATCACGGCCGGCCCCGCGAAGCCGGCGGCGTCGTGCACCTGCTCGAAGAACGCGAGCAGCGCGCTTTCGAGGCCCGCTTCGTCAGCGAGGTCCTGACGCATGACGATCTTCCCCTTCCGGATCGGAAGCATTCGCTCCTGATCGACTGCGAGTGCGACGTCCGTCGTTCCGACAAGCCTCATCTCCACCTTGCACGGAAACTTCAGGCTCAGGTGTTGGACGGCGAACGCGACCGCCGCATGGGTCTTCTCGAAGAAGATCGCTTCGAGGTTTATACGGCGGGAATGAAGCGAGTTGGCACCCACTCGGGCCGGCCGCCGCGCTCGCGCACGATCATGGTGTTGCTGGCGAGCCAGAGCTCGCCGTTCTGAAACAGCTGCGTGGCCCAGCGCAGCGGCGCCCGACCGCACCGGTACCGTTCGACAGTCATTCCGCGACGCCAAGCTCTTCGAGGCGAGGTCGGTAGAGTTGAGGCGACTGAACGGCTCTTGAATAGCACAATCGGTGTCGGTACGCGGCCAGTTTCGGCAACCACCCAATATTGAGGGCAAGAGCACGCGTGAGGACGATGAAACGTGTGGCTGGGAAAGGCGCCCTGACACTCTGCGAGGCACCCCGTATAAAATTTCAGGATATACGTCTGCGCAAGAGGGGACGAAATTCTCTCTGACGAATCGCTGCCTGCCCTCGCAATGATCTTGGCCAGTAACTCCGCGGAGGAACAGCCCACGTGACGACCCTATTCGGATCGTCACGCGACTGATCTTAAGTTATTTGCGATTCTTCGTGTTCGAGAGCTTTTCGACTGCCTCGCCCCTCAACGCTTCGCCCCCTGCGGCTGCCAATTTCGACTTATCGCCGCTTGCGAAAGTGAAAGTGTCCGCGCCGGCGCTGACGCCATTCCATGCCACAGGCTCGGCGAGCGAAAGTAGCCAAAGCCCCTGAAAGCCCGAGGCATTGTTGAGCTGTCCGGTCCACACGGTCGTCGAGCCACAGCCTGCGAAGTTGACCGCGAAGCTGATGGCTGTGCCGCTACTGGTCTGTGCAAGCCACCCCGTCATCGTCTGAGGCGCGCCTTGGTCGCAGCTGTTGGCTGCCTTGTTCGTATAGGTCCCGGAAATTGCGCCGGTGCTCTGATCGTAGCTATTTACCGTCAGCGTTGAGCCGTATTGGTTCGTCCAGGTCCAGACGGTTTGGGCATCTGCTGTCGCTGCAAATAGCAGCCACAGGCAGGCCGATAGCATCCAATGCGTCCGTTTCCAGTTTGCTTGAGACATTGCGAACTCCGTGTCGCTCCAGAAGGGTAGCGATTTGCATATAGCGCCAATTTTGCAACTTTGCAATTTATACGTGCGCTACATACTATCACTTCTGGTAGTTGATTATTTTTTCGCGTTCGCTTGGCGATTATTTGCCTTTCCCAGAACTCCGCGAAGCATGGCTGGCGCAAATTGTCTTCTCAGAGGCTTACCGTGAGGGCTCGTCACGCCTGGGAGACAGCTGCAGCTCTGGCATCATTGTCGTCCCGAGTCTGATGGACGAACCGAGCCTCTAAGTCCTAGCCATGGACCGCACTCTACTGGCCTGAGCCGCAGATTTCGGCACAAGCAAAGGGCGGGCCCGCGGACGATCGAAAACGATGAGATTGGGAACCGCCACAAGCTCTGCTCTTTCCAATAAATTCGCGACAGATCGTATCGTGACGCGTTCCGCTGGTGCGCCAACAACCCGCGACGCTAAGTCGGCGCGTCTCAAGGCCGACACTATCGTCGTGTGCGGGCGTCAAACCTGCGAACGTAAGCGGATGGCGCAAACTTTGCGTCGTTTTCGCCTCCGTTGCGCAGGAGTCCAGCAGGCCGCATCGACATAACAATCTGAGCCGGCCATCGGAATCGTATTCGCTGACCCTAACGGCTGGTCCGAGTGAAGCCGACGCGCCTGTCGGCGCTCGACCAGCGAGAACGACCATGTCTGTGCTCGGATCAGCGGGTTCAAGCCTCATCGCAGACCCACCGGAACAGCCAAAGCTTCGCTTTACGGCTCTTTAGACGCACCGAGCGCACCTCAAAGCAAGCGCATCGGCAGCATCGCGGTATGCCCGGCATAGATCTCACGAAGGTTGCGCGAGTGCCTATGGCGCAGATGTCGAATGTTGATCCGAAACCGCCAAGAACATCAGGCTTGCCGCCCGCCCGCTTGAAGGTTTGCGCCTCAGCCGCGCAAAGTCCATGGCGCGCAGCCACGTATCTACTTGTCCAAATGCGTCCTGCCGCCACTGCCCGGCCGTGCAATGTCAGATCCGGGTGCCTTTCACAACTCGACATACGCCAGCCCAAAGCCGTCGCGTTGCCTCGAATTCTTGGCGATGCAGTTGCACTTGAGGCCCCCTTCGCCCGCGAGCTCGTGGCGGCTCCTGAGAAATGTTGAAGCATCCTTTGTTTAGGACAGGGCATGCCCTTCATCGGACGGAGTTGAGCAAACTTCGATTGCGACTTTGTTCGTGCCGGCCCGTCCGCGGACCGTCGATTCCCAAGGCGCCGAAAGGAGCGAGCGACGAGAACTGCACGCATCCGTCTTCTGGCGGCGAAGTTGGCTATGGCGGTGTTTTTGAGGATCTCGGGAGCACCACCGGGATGACGCAGGTGGGCAGCATTCGGAAGACTGACCGTTCGCACCTATGTCCAGGCAACCCGCCGCGAGCCCCCGCCGGATCGATGTCACCGGCGACTTTCATTGCCCATTTGACAATGGGTCATACCTAGTATACCTAATGGACCAGCCTAAGAGCTGAGAGACTAGGGATGGAAAACTATAGGATCGGAAGAAGGGCTGTATTGGCGGGCGCGCTATCTCTCGCGCTTGCGGCATCGGTTCCCAACGAGGGTGCAGCCGAGACACTCGCCAATCGCGTTCAGAACAACGCAACGATCACGGTCGGCATATATAACGTCGCGCCGTGGGGATATAAGAACGAAGATGGCTCCATATCCGGAATCCACCCTGACTTGCTCAGAGCCGTTCTTGGGTCACTTGGAATCAGCAACATTGAATTCGCAATCGTCGAATTTCCTGCGTTGATCCCCAGTCTCGTGTCCAAGCGCATCGACATCGTCGCAACTGGCATGGCGATCACGCCCGTACGATGCCAGCAGGTCATATTCACCGAACCCGATCTGGCTATTGGCGATGCGCTTGTGGTTCTTCCGGGCAATCCGAAAACCCTTCACAGTTACACCGATATTGCCAATAACCCTGACCTGCGCATTGGAGGCGCCCGCGGGACCACCAACGTTGAAAACGCCTTCAAGGCAGGCATCCCAAGAGACAGGATCCTTCAATTTGACGGCGGCAAATCGATCATTGCGGCGCTATTCGCCGGTCGGATTGACGCCATTGCCTGGTCTGTTCCCACTGCGATCAACGCGCTGAAGGACCCCGCCGTCCAAGGTAAGGTCGAGCGTGCTCTTCCATTCAAAGGCGTCGTTGAAAACGGCCGCGAGTCAGCCTTTTACACCGCCATGGTGTTCAGGCCGGAAGATAAAGAGCTGCGCGACCGATACAATGAAAGTTTTGCAACCCTGAAGTCTACCGGAACAATTAAGCAGATCATGGCCAAGTACGACTTCACCGACACGGAGTTGGTCCCTGCTGGACTCACGGCTAAGGACCTATGCGGTGACCATTATCGGTAGAGATAGCTCCGTTCATCCCATCGGCTTCGCGAGCCGGGCCTTGGTGCGACCAGCAAATTCTCTACCAAATATCCGTGCTGCAGCTCATCGGTTGGCATAGCTCGGATATGCGCGACAACTGGCCTTAGGGAGGACCCGCAACCGCCGGCGAGGCGCACCAGCACTCGGCTCTCACATTGTGAGTTGCTGAGCGCGACTAAAGACAGCGCTCGCTTCAAGCACATGGGCTACGCAACGAACATAAGTGTCCGAGATCGACAGACACGTGAACGGGAGCGGGACTGGTGAGCTTTTTCGCAATACTTCGATCAATCTACGAGGGCTTTGGCATAACCGCGGCCGTCGCCACCCTCGGGCTTTTCTTTGCCATACCATTCGCGGTGATTGCGGGCGTTCTGCAGCATTTTGCGACCGGACCATTGCGCTGGATTGTCACCGCCATAATCGAATTTTGGCGAAGCTCATCCGTCATCGTCCTTCTCTACGCCTTTTACTACACGCTGCCTGCTTTCGGGATCTTTCTTTCGGGTATCACTGTCGGAGCCATGGTGCTTGGATTCAACATTGGCGGATATGGTAGCCAGTCGGTCCGCGCCGCGCTCCAGTCGCTCAATAAGGGCCAGCGAGAAGCCGGTCTGGCCCTTGGACTAAGTCGCTTCGACGTACTTCGCTTGATCGAACTACCCCAGGCGATTACCGCGATGTTTCCGACCTTCATCAATCAGGCCATCCAGCTCATCAAGGGCACCACTCTGGTCTCCCTTATTGCGCTGACCGACATGACATTCCGGGCGAAGCAGATTTCCGAGCTTGGGTATAATCCCGTCGGTATCTACTCAGCTTTGGCTCTTTCGTACCTGATCCTTTGCTACCCGGTCACCATCTTCGGTCGCAAAGTCGAACGGCGATTTGCCACGCGAAAGGCCCGCTAATGAATTTCAATTTTTCTTTCGCAATCGAGATCGTCCCCCGCGTGCTTGAAGGGATCGGCAATACGGTGATGATCGCGATCATCAGCTTCATTGGAGCAGCTGCTCTTGGGCTGTTCTGGGAACTGCTTCGACGATCCCACGCCACTATCCGGCCGGTGATCCAATTCGTCATTGACGCGATTCGATCGACGCCCGCACTTGTACAGATTTATTTTCTTTTCTTTGTACTCCCCTATTACGGTTTGACGCTCCCGGCCCTCCTCGTCGGCTCGTTCGGACTGAGCTTCTACTATTCTGGATATATGTCTGAAGTGTTCAAGGCAGGAATCGATGCCGTCCCTGCCGGGCAAAGCGAAGCGGCTCAGAGCCTTGGGCTCAGCTGGGCTGACATGATCAGGTTCGTTATTCTTCCACAAATGCTGCGGAACGTCGCTGCGCCGCTCGGCGCCTATTCGATTTCAATTTTGAAATCGACACCGCTGCTGGCTGTCATCTCCGTGCCGGAATTGCTCGGAAGCGCGCTGGACGTTGCATCCGATACATATCGCTACGCCGAACCCATGTTCGACGTCGGCGTCCTTTTCCTAGCGATGTCCCTGGTTGCGGTGGCCGGCATTACTCAGCTCGAGCGCCGACTCGGATTGACAGCTCCCTCTCACTAAAGTCTTGGAGAAACAGATGGCGGTTCAAATGAACTCCTCTTCCGACAATGCTGCGGTAACGATGGAGCAGCTTTGCAAGTGGTATGGATCGTTCCAGGTCCTTCACAATGTGGATTTGTCCGTTGCGGTTGGAGAGCGGATTGTCGTTTGCGGCCCATCCGGATCCGGAAAGTCGACACTCGTCCGATGCATCAACCAGTTAGAGACACACGAAAAGGGCCGCCTCATCGTGAACGGTGTCGAGCTGTACAAGGGGATGAGGGGCTTGGCCGAGCTACGACGCGATGTTGGGATGGTGTTTCAGCAATTCAACCTGTTTCCACACCTGACGGTCCTGGATAACTGCACACTGGCACTCGTTCGAGCACGAAAACTGCCAAGAGACCAGGCCGAGGAAATTGCGATGGAGAACCTCAAGAAAGTCCGCATTCCTGAGCAGGCTCATAAGTTCCCGACGCAGCTCTCGGGCGGCCAGCAGCAGCGTGTCGCCATCGCGCGAGCATTGTGCATGAAGCCAAAGCTTATGCTGTTTGATGAGCCTACATCGGCGCTGGATCCAGAGATGATCAAAGAGGTCCTTGATGTTATGACCGAGCTCGCGAGGGACGGTATGACAATGATTTGTGTGACTCACGAAATGGGGTTCGCGCGTGAGGTTGCCGACCGGATTATCTTTATGGACTCAGGCAGAATCATCGAGCAAGCCGCGCCCTCCAAGTTCTTCAAGAACCCCGAACATCCCCGGGCGCAGCAATTCCTCGGTCAGATGCTGCACTGAACCTCAAGCTCCTGGTTAGAACGCAAGCTCCGTCATGGCGAGGCTCAGGCGCAAATTGTAGGGCCGACAGTCGCAGTGCATGACCCCGCTCCTCGAGCAGATTGAGCTGTCGAGCTCGAGCGCCGAAGCAGTAGCGGGCGATGACAAGATCGACGCGGCTCGGGCCACGCCCCTTCGCGACACGCGCTATTGCCGAGTCCCCTAAGGGCTTTCACAGGCCTATGCTGCGCAAGCGCCTGGCTACGCACTAACCCGCTTGATCCTCGCTGTTGAGACATCTCGATCCAGACCAGCTTACAAGGTCACGGGAATCGCCGCTCTATAGTCGACCGCCGATCAGCTGCCGTCAAAATGGCACTCTGCTCGTTTCGGGATGCGGCTCAGTCGGATACCGGACGTCCGCGGCTTTCGTCGAATGCTGAGGTTGTCAGGCGCGATGCTTCGAAGAAGCGATGCTAGTGCTGCCTGGACGCGAGGCGCGTCCATTGCGCGCCGGGAAGCTGACAGAACACGAAAGACGGTCGAATGGAGCTTGAAGGACGCCATAGATCGAGATGTCCGCCGTGTCCGTGCTGAACTTGTAAAAGCGTCGAAGGATTGGGTATCCAGTCGGAATACCAAATACGTCTTCGACCTGGCCAGTGGCCGGAGCGGCGTCAATGATGAGATCTGTATTTGTCACAAGGATATTGTGACGGCGTAGCGCTTCAGTGACCAACCGCTCGGAAAACTCATCGACGATCTCATCGGCGACGTCTGCCGACAAATATGTCGAGTCGTATAGGAATGGCATATCATCGATAAATATGGTCTTGCGGACGCATAGCATTGCTGCCCTCGGAGGACTGAAGGTAAGCATAACGGGATCTGCAATCTTCTCACGGGTAACCGAAAGTAATTGCATTGTGGTCCCCTCAAAAGAGGGCGCCGTCATATCCAGCTTGCGCAGAATCCTGGTCTGCTTTTTGACGTAGGTACCTTTTCCGGCAACTGAGACAATCATGCCGGCAGCTTGAAGATCGCGAAGAGCCCGTTTGATCGTAATGAGGCTGACGCCGAATTCCTCCCCAAGCATCGCGGTGGAGGGAATCGGAGCATCCGGCTGATATGTCCCATTGGAAATGCGCTTGAGAATTTCCTCACGCACCGTGACGTGGAGCGATGAGGTTGGGCGCAGACGAGAGGGTGCTACCGACATTTCGATTCAATCTCGCTCTGGCCGAAGGGCCTGTGTATCCCGATTGGCGCCAAGGGACATTCGCCCTGATGACCTCGATCGCACATCCAGGCGCCCTGACGCGAACGGGCATGTCTCGCCTGCCATGGCATACCTAGTATGCTTGCCATCACATGTCAACTTTCGTGCCTCAAAGCGCGCCATAGTGGCCGAAGATGGGGCAGGTTCCCGATCTCCGCTCATTCGAGATGAAGGCGAACCGGCTTGCTTCGATCTCGCATACGACGGGAGCGAGGGGGCGCCGCACGGTCTTAAACCGCAACGGCAACGTCCCTCATTGTCCTTCATCGCCTCAAAATGGGCGCGGTCGCCTTCGGACTATCAAGCCGCCTCTCCCATTACCGACATTAGGCCGAAGAGAGCATCGCCAGTGTGAGTTAAGGTCGGAAAGCGGCGGTAAGCAACCAGACCTGAGGCCGAGAATTTTAGTTCGACCGGTTCGGCAACGGCGATACTCAACGGATAGACACAGCCGGCCGGCTGGTTCGCCTTTACCTCATCGCCGGGCTTGACGAACGGCTCGAACAGGCCATCGCAAGGCGCGTAGATGGAGTTGTGCGGGCTTTGATACTTGAGGATCACGGAAGAGCCTGCCTCGATCGTGCCCACGGCTGGAACGATTCCATAATCGTGCAGAACCCTCTTCAGACCGCGCTCTGCGATCCCGAGACCACGTTCTGAGAGAGTGGCCCCAAAGCCCAGCTCCGTTGTCAGGGCGGGAATTCCGTGTTGCTCAGCGGCGGCGTAGAGGGTTGATCCGGCGCCTGCCCCTGCCCCATCCGTGATCGCTCCATACGGCGCACCAAAGCTTTTTAGAAGTCGCAAGATCGCGGTGGCCTCAGTGTCATTTCGACCGGGCCTCGCCAGCGCAACTGGCAAATAGTCGAGCGAGCGGCCTCCCGAATGAAGATCGATGACGAGATCTGCCAAAGGAAACAGTTCTGACGTCACATAATGGGCGATCATTGCGGTTGGTCCACCATCCGCATCGCCCGGAAACGCACGGTTCAGATTTCCCTCATCCAGCGGCGAATTCCGGCGGCCGGCGCTGACGGCGGGCCAATTTAGAGCAGGAAGGATGATGACACGACCGCGCAGATTTGCACAGGATGACAATTCCCGGGCAAGGTTACGCAATGCAATTTGCCCCTCGTACTCGTCGCCGTGCGTTCCCGCCGTCAAGAGTGCCGTTGGTCCGTTGCCGCCGTTGAAACAGAGTATGGGAACCGGTATCCAGCCGTAAGCGGATGTGTCCGACGAATATGGGACGCGAGCATAGTCGGCCTGCATTCCGATGGCCGAGAAATCGATCTTACTCCAGACGCGGCTTTTCATTACGTACCTGATTAGTAGATGATCAAACTACGTCGGTCATGACGTCTGAGGAGAAGGGCATCGGCAACGATGTCTTGTTTTTCTGCACGAATGCCTTCCGAACCCGGCCTGGACACTTTCACAGATCGACGATGGGTAACCGCTCAGGTGCGATGTCGCTGAGAAATTCAGGACCGGTTTTTGTAACTCGGAAGACTTCTTCGGTCTGGTATACGCCTCCAGCCATCTCAAGCTTGGGCTCGAGATGTAAGACCATGTCTTCCAGAATGATCTCGCTCGATCCGGCCATCAGTGATGGCGGCTCAGTCAAGGCAATACCTGAGCCGTGGCCGACACGGCCCGCCGCTGTGAGGCGAGACAGGTTGCGCTCTGACCAGAGCTCCTCAAACAGGCGATAGACCTTTTCGCCTGTCATGCCTGGCCTTATTTTTTCCGCCAATCGGAGCGTCACGCTTCTAACGAACCCATAGAGGTTTTCCTGCTCAGGCGTCGCCTTACCGACCTTGGCGACCCGATCCAGATCACTGATCTGATCAGCACGGCGGGCGCCCATGTCGACCCAGATGAAATTGCCGTGAGCAAGACGGAAATCATAGTTGGGTTGCGCGTAGCTCTTTCCTGCGGGATCGAAGCGGACGGGAAGCCAATCGACGCTATCGGCTCCTAATCCAATCATTCGCTGCTTAAGCAGCTGGCCGAACTCATATTCGTTCATGCCGATGCGCAGATCGGCGAGGCCAGCGAAGAAGCTCTCCGTTGCAATACGACAAACCTCGCGCTTGGTATCCAGTTCGTGCCGGCTCTTGATGAGACGCTGCCGCCAGATCAAGTCGGCCTGGTCCGAAAGGCGGAAGTTGCGCGGCGTCGCCCTCAAGTAGTCGATAAGTGCGATTGACCCGCGCCCGAACATGTCGAGCCCATAATCAAATCCAACGGCAGCGCCGGCTGGTAGATTACTGAGAAACTCGCCTGCCGCGGATACGGCAACGTCCGTATAGCCATGATAGTAGAGCGGCTGAACATGGCAGTTCGGCCACGCTTGCGTGTTGCGCTCCTCCGAACTGTTGATGATGATCGCGATGCCGGCGCGATCACGTCGCGCGATCGCCAACAAGGGCCTCGTATCCGAGGTCCAGAACAGCGTTCTGAATCCGGAGTAATATTCGAAATTCAGGCGGGACGTCAGAACCATGGCATCGATGCGCGCGTCTGCCATGTTGGCGCGTAAGCGCTCAATGCGCTCTCCGATCTCCGCTTCACCTGGCCATAGGGGCGGCATCGCCATGTTTTTCTCCATCGCCCAATTGCATTTCCATGAGGCAGACTTCGCCGCATTTGACGGCCGGGGGCGCACGTTTCGGCGAGACGCTCGGAAATGCCACCGCCCGGATCCTGGCGAAGATCATCTTCACATACCTCATATACCTACTATGTCAATATTATCTTGACATACCGGATATACCAGGCGTATCAGATTTACGGTGGTCGCTGACTACCCCAGGAACGCAGCCGTAAGCTTGGGAGGGCCTTCAGCGGGCGACATCCGTAAGCTGCGGTCGCATTAAGCTGCCCGAGAGGACTCAAATGGTTGGGACCAAGGACGCGGGTGCCAGGAAGTGGTCAAAAGCACCCTATGAAGTCGATGGAGGCATCGGCACAAAAGCGCACATTGGCATGATCGTGATGGATAACGATCAAACCCTGTCACATGAAGCGCGAGCCATGCTCACCCTGCCCGGCGTAGCCTTATATGAGAGTCGAATCTCGACGCCCGGCAATACTGCAGCGTCGCTTTCGGTCGACCTACTGAAGGATGCGTTCTCCGGACTTGACGAAGCGCTGGCGCAGATCAACTCCAGGCGAACTTCGGACGTTGTTGCCCTGGGCTGCACCTCGGCAGCTATGATCATCGGCCCGCAAGAGCTGCAGCGCAGGGTGCAAGCCGTTCACCCCAAGGCTCAGGTCGTCGATCCGTTTTCGGGAATCGTGGGCGCTTTGCGGAGTCTCAATGCAAAACGCATCGGTTATGTCTCGCCCTATCCGCGAGACGTTGCGGAAAAAATGATTTCCGCAATTGAGGCCGAGGGCTTCTCGGTACCTGCTGCGGCCGAATTCTATAAAGACGGCGGCGTGGTCCGGTTCGATTCACCTTTCATTTCGGCAGAAAGCATCAAGAGCTCGGTGCGCGATCTGGCCGCCGAAGATGGGGTCGACACTATCATCGTCTCTTGTACCCAGATGCGCGCCGCAGCGGTCATCGAGCCACTGGAAGCCGAGACCGGCAAGAATATCATTACCTCCAATCAAGCCCTTTGCTGGCAAGCCCTTCGGCTTGCCGGTTACAACGAAAGCGTTAAGGGCTGGGGTAAGTTGTTTACGCTCTGAGGTAAGTCCCTCTGGGGCAAGGCCGCCCCACCGCAGGCGTTCCGGAACAGAAGTCGGGATGCGAGAAATTATAGCGCAGGCTATCTTTTGAAGAATCCAAAAAGACCAGCTTAAAGAAAATGCTGGCGCAACAGCTTCAACCGAGGGGAATTATCATGAAACTCGCGACCATGACCCGCAACGTCGCACTTCTGGCAGCTTCGGTGCTTTCCGTGACTCTCCTGGGCTCGCCCGCTCTTTCGCAGACTTTGAAAGAAAAAGTTGCATCCGAAGGCAAGCTCACGATTGGTGTCTACAACGCTTGGCCAGATGGCTTCGTCAAGGACGGAGAAATCGCCGGTACCCAGCCGGAGATTTTACGCGAGGTTGCGAAATCGCTTGGACTCAAAACGATTGAGTTCCAGGCCATGGATTTTGGCGCGCTGATTCCGAGTTTGATGGCGAAGCGAATCGATGTCATTGCCGGCGGCATGTACGTAACGCCCAATCGATGCAAGCAGGTTGCCTTCTCAAATCCGGTCGGCGGGCCCCGAGGCAACGCCATTCTGGTGAAAGCTGGCAATCCGCTGAGCATTCACAGCTACCAGGACATGGCCGAGAACTCGAAAATCCGGGTCGGCAATTTGCGCGGCGCAGCATCGCTGGAATACATGGCGGCGGCTGGCGTGCCTAAGGAGCGAATTCAGTTGTTCCCGGACCACCCGACTGGATTGGCAGCGCTGCTCGCCGGACGGGTCGACATGCTCATCAATGCTTCAGGGGCGATTGTCGGCAGCTTGAGGGATCCTAACGTCAAGGGATTGGAGCGTGCAGAACCGTTCAAGGAGGTCGTGGATGGCAAGGAGATGATCCACTACTCGTCCTTCGCATTTCGACCTGAAGACAAAGAATTCCGTGACTTGATCGATCAAAGCCTCACCGAGAAAAATCGAGAGGGCGTTGTCGCTAAAACAATCATGAGCTACGGTTTTCCCGAGCGTGATGCAACGCCCACCGGCGTTACGGCGAAAGAGCTTTGCGGAAGTGATTACCACTAAACCACGCTGGCAGCCCCACACTATTGCCGCCCGTCATCAGTCCGCATATCGCCGTCGTGTTCTCTTCGACTGGCGATCTATCACGGCCGGGAGACATCCCGATCGTCCGGCAGCAAAGCAGAAGCGTAGAATCCTTAGGTCGCCATGAACACCAGCTCAAACAACAACGACACGTTGTGCGTTGTACCACCAGCAGCTTCGCTCGAGGGGTTCGCCAGCCTCACGGTTCCTGTTTATCGAGCCTCAACAATTGTTTTCCCAAATGCCGCTGCCTATCGCGCACGCGCGGCGCGGTCGCCGGACGGCTATACTTATGGATTGGCTGGAACTCCCACAACACGAACTCTGGAAAGCCAACTAGCCGAAATTCATTCCGCCGCCCGTTCAATTATTGTGCCTTCGGGGCAAGCGGCGATCACCACCGTCATGCTCGCGCTGCTAAAGCGCGGCGACCATGTGTTGATCACGGACAACGTCTATCCTCCGGTGAAGCTATTCGCACGGACCATCCTTCATTCGTTCGGCGTAGACGTTGAGTACTTTGATCCGACGCGTCTTGCCGACCTGGACGCCAAGATTCGAGCCGGCGCAACGAAGCTTGTTTGGGTTGAGTCGCCAGGCTCAACGACAATGGAAATCTGCGATATCCCCGCGATCGCAGCCAGGTGCAGAAAATCTGGTGCCCTTCTGGGATGCGACAATACCTGGGCGACGGGTTTGCTTTGCAAACCTCTGAGCCTGGGCGTAGATATCGTTGCCGAAGCTATCACCAAATACGCAGGCGGCCACTCCGATATCCTTCTCGGCGCGATCATTCTTGATGACCTTGATCTCTACGCGCGATTTCGGGGCGCTTTGGGAGCGCTGGGCGTGGGTACATCCCCTGATGATTGCTCGCACGCATTGCGCGGCATCCAGACAATGGCTCTTCGAATAAGGCACGCCGGCGCGTTGAGCGAGCAATTCGCACAACGCCTGGAAGCTTCAGGTTTTAAGGTCTTGCATCCATGTCTTCCTTCGTTCTCTGGGCATGCTTTATGGCGGCGCGATTTCGCGGGTTGCTCCGGTGTTTTCAGCCTCCTGCTGGAGGGCGTGGATACCGGTAAGGTCGACCGCGCTCTGGACCAGCTGAGAACGTTCGCCATAGGTGCTTCTTGGGGAGGGACGCGAAGCATTGTCGCGCCTATGGTCGTTGCAGGCGAGCGGCACGCAATGCCTGAGAGGGAGGACGTAAGCTATATTCGACTTAGCATTGGCCTGGAGAGCGCTGAAGATCTTTGGCGCGACATTGAGAGAATGTCGGATGTTCTGCTTGGCTGATGCCATATCTGTGAACCACGAAAGCCAAGCCTGACGGCTTGGCGTACCGCTAGCAATTTTGGGATGAGCGGGAGAGACCGTTTCTGCTTCAGGACAGGAACGGCGCCGACGGAGCAACCGCCCCGGAAACTCTCAGGCAAAAGTACCGCTTTTTTCTATTTGAACTCTGAAAAGCAGGACGGCAGTTCTGCGCCGATGGTGAAAGTCGCGGCCCAAATGAGTGGCGCGATGAAGCTCTCAGGCCAATGACAGAGGGGGTGCCAATCACCCGCATTGCGCGGGAAGGAGCACCTATGAGCACTTCCAATACGTCACGAGTCGCCATCATCGGCGCGGGAATTACCGGCATCACGACCGCCTACAACCTCGCCAGGCGCGGCTGCCAGGTAACGGTCTTTGACCGTCAGCCCTACGCCGCAATGGAAACTTCCTTCGCCAATGGCGGGCAGCTGTCGGCCTCAAATGCCGAGGTCTGGAACAGCTGGGCCACGGTCCTAAAGGGCATCAAGTGGATATTCACGCCGGGAGCCCCGCTTCTCGTCAATCCCAAGCCGTCCTGGCACAAGCTATCGTGGATGGCCGAGTTCGTTGCCTCGATCCCCAAATACGAGGAGAATACACTCACGACCGCGCGTCTTGCGATCGAGGCCCGAGCCCATCTGATGCGCATGGCGCAAGAGGAAGACATCGCGTTCGATTGCGAGAAACGCGGGATCCTTCATTTTTATCACAGTAAGGCGGAATTCGAGGCGGCTCGCAGGGTCTCGGCTTTGCTTGCCACGGGCGGCCTTGAGCGCCGAACCGTTACGCCGGAGGAAATCCGCGCGATCGAGCCTTCGCTGAAGGGTGATTTCTACGGAGGCTTTTACACGCCATCGGACTTCACCGGTGACATCCACAAATTCACCGTCGGGCTGGCCCGCGCCTGTGAGCGACGGGGCGTGACGATGCGCTGGTCAAGTGAGGTTCAGTCGGTTGAGCGTGGCACCGGCGAGGCAATCGGCGTGAATTGGAAGCCAACGGAAGGAGCCCTCCAGGACAGCATGCTGCGAGAAGATTTCGACCGGATCGTGGTCTGCGGAGGGGTGATGTCCCGCCCGATCGCGGCCAGTCTCGGCGACCGCATCAATGTTTATCCGGTGAAAGGATACTCGATCACGCTCCACCTTTCCGAAGAATCAGACCAAATGGCCGCACCGTGGACGAGTCTACTCGACGACCGGGCCAAGATCGTGACCAGCCGGCTTGGGCCGAACCGCTTTCGCGTGGCGGGAACGGCCGAATTCAACGGCTACAACAAAGACATTCGAACGGCGCGGATCGAGCCACTCGTTCAGTGGTGCCGAAAGCACTTCCCGGGCATGAGCACGCGCCAAGCCGTCCCCTGGGCAGGTCTACGGCCGATGATGCCCGATATGCTGCCGCGGGTCATGCGGGGTCGAGATCCGCGCGTCTTCTACAACACCGGACATGGTCATCTCGGTTGGACCTTGTCAGCTGCGACGGCCGATGCCGTCGCAGCTCTCGTTACGGCAAGGCAGAACGCCGGCTGACGAGGCGAAGCATAAACTCCCCTAGGCGGTGTGGACTCTAAGGATTCCCTTTTGAGAGCAAATCAGATTCAAGGCTTCTTTTTGGGAGGCGGCCTTGGGTGTGATGGATCGTTTGGTGTTGAGCGACGCGGCCTGGGAGCGCATGGCGCCGCTGATCATAGGCCGGCCCGACCAGAAGGGTTCGACCGGGCGGGACAACCGGATGTTCGTGGAAGGTGTGCTCTGGATCGTGCGTACAGGCTCTCCCTGGCGCGACCTTCCGGAGGCGTTCGGAGACTGGAACAGCGTATTCCGGCGCTTCAGTCGATGGAGCATCAAGGGTGTTTGGTGGCGGATCTTCGAGGCGATGTCTGATGATCCAGACTTCGAATATCTGATCGTCGATTCCACCATCGTCCGGGCGCATCAGCACGCCGCCGGGGCGAAAAAAGGGGGTCTGAAGATCAGGCGCTTGGCCGCTCGCGCGGCGGCCTGAGCACGAAGATACATATGGCCGTTCGCGGCTTGGGGTGTCCTGTACGGTTCACGCTCACCGCAGGCCAGAAGGGCGATGCACCACAGGCCGCCGCATTGATCGAGGGACTGCCGGCCGAGGTCGTCATCGCCGATACAGCCTATGACGCCGATCATTTGCGCCAAGACATCGCCGCCAAAAAGGCGCTCGCCGTCATCCCCAACAACCCGTCACGCGCCCTCAAATATCCGCTCGACAAACATCTCTATGCCCAGCGCCATCTCGTGGAATGCTGCTTCTCCAAACTCAAGCAGTTCCGCCGCGTCGCTACCCGCTTCGAAAAGACCGCCCGAAATTACCGAGCCGTCGTCACTCTCGCTGCCATCGTCCTATGGATGCGATAAGTGTCCACACCGCCTAG
>NZ_LSEF01000029.1:34893-58614 GCF_001641695.1 Bradyrhizobium neotropicale | reverse complement strand
CTAGTGGTTCATCACAGTGGTTTTGACTCTTTGGCGGCAACTGGATAGGCGCGACCGAGTTTGGCGCGGGCTTTGTCGGTTGTGAACATCCATTTGATGCGGTCTCGCGCCTTGTTTCGCTGCCGTTGCCATGCTGCGATTTCTTTTCGAAGCCTTTTGGGATCGTCGATGCGACGGCCGAGACACTGGCGCTGCAGCACGCTGATCTCGCACTCGACCATATTGAGCCAGCTGGCGTGTTTCGGGGTGTAGTGGAACTCGAGGCGGCGCAGGATGCGACGGGCCTCGGCAGGCGCAAATGCCTGATATAGCGCGCCGGCCGTATGAATCGACAGATTGTCCTGCACCACACGGATGCAGGCGGCATTGGGATAGTGGACGTCGACGAGTTCGCGCATGCAGTGCGCGTAGTCGACCGCGGCGCGGTGGTCTGTAACCTTGACATTGCGCCAGCCGCGATGCGGATCGAAGGTGACGAAGAGATTGACGGTACCGTTGCGGCGATATTCGTAATCGTAGCGCTCGCGCTGTCCCGGTTGGGCAGGGATCGGCTGGCGTACCTCGCCGATCAGCTGGACTGGGGTCTCGTCGAAGCAAACCAGGGGCCGCTCGGGATCCGGCGCCTCGGCGTAGAGATCGAGCACATCCTCCATCCGGGCGACGTATTCGCCGTCGACATGAGGAATGCACCACATATCCCGGCGCCACGGCTTGAGGTCGTTGTCGGCCAGCCGGCGGCGCACGGTCTCGCCCGACAGGCTGGCGTGATCGGTGAGCTTGACCATCGCGTCGGCCAGCAATGTCAGCGTCCAGCGTTTGCGGCCGGCGGGCGGCTTGGCGCATGCCGTCGCCACCAGCAGGGCCTCTTCCTTGCCTGTCAGCTTGCGTTCCGCGCCCGGACGCGGCTCCTCACTCAAGGCCCGCTCCAGATTGCCTTCTACGAAACGGCGTTTGGTCCGGCCGACGGTGGAAAGGCTGACCCGGACGGTTCGGGCAATCTCCGCGTCGCAGCTGCCTGAATCGGCCGCCAGCACAATCTGAGCCCGTTTGAGTTTGCGGGCGGAATGCGTGCCGCCGCCGAGCATTGCCGTCAGTTCGTCCCGCTCGGCTTGGCTCAATTCGACCCGATAACGTACATTCATGCTTCGCCTCCTTGTCGGAGGCCGGGACGAATCCAGCTATGAGTCAAAAATCAGGCGCGCACTTCACCGAGAAGCAGGGACACTATCTCGCTTTCATCCATACCTACTCGTACATGTTCGGACAGCCGCCCGCCGAGGCCGACATCCAGCGGCATTTCCGCGTCAGCCCGCCGTCAGTCCACCAGATGATCCTCACCCTCGAACGCAACGGGTTCATTCGTCGCCAGCCCGGCGTCGCTCGAAGCATCGAGATCCTCTTGCCACCCGAAAAGTTGCCTATCCTCGGATGGCTCGGTATCAAAACGTCAAAATCACTGTGATGAACCACTAGTTCACCCAGTTGCGTTTTACGGCATCATGCCGCATTTGCAGATCTTCGCGAACAATAAGCAATGGGCCTTCGGCGTTCTGATTTGCCTCATTGTCGCCTACGCCTTCTACAGAGCTGTCGAACTCCCAAGCCATCGTTTGGCTCGTCGGATTCACGACAAAATACTGAATCGATCAAGACAGCTAGTTCAGGATACCAACACAAGCAAAGCCAGTGCCACAGCTATTGGCTGAACCCTTCACTGTGCCGGTTGGAAACCAATCCACAATGGTGGCGGTATCCACGATCGGCATGATTACGAACCTCATATAACGCTTCCAGGTTGATCTTGTTCGAAGCTTTCTTATTGGAGATAAGCTCACCGACGTTGAAGCGGCGACTGGTGCGGAGATACGCGGCTACCTCTTCGAAGGTCCGGATCTCCAGCAATTTGTTAAAAGTCGCTTGCCTCGCGACGAGTGAGGACCCACCTCACTCAGCCTCCCGCCTCCTTGGGACCATAAAAGCTTCTCCCGATGGTGATCGACTAGGCGGAGAAGCCGGATCGCGAAGGACCTTTATGCGGTCAGACCCCGTGGTATCCGCGATACCATTTTACAAACTTGCTGATTCCTTCTTCGGCGCTGGTTGACGGCCGGAAACCGACGTCGCGCATCAGATCGTCGACGTCGGCGTATGTCGCCGGGACGTCGCCGGGCTGCATCGGAAGCATTTCCTTCGCTGCAACACGACCGAGTTCCTTCTCGAGCAGGGCAACGACGTCCATGAGCTGCTCGGGCCTGTTGTTCCCGATGTTATAGATCTTCCAGGGGGCGGCGCTGCGTGAGGGATCCGGAGTATCCGTCGGAGCCTGCCGCCCAGGGGCCGGTGGCCGATCGATCAGCCGGACGATGGCCTCCACGACGTCGTCGACGTAAGTGAAGTCGCGCGACATCTGCCCATGATTGAACAGCTTGATGGGCCTGCCCTCCACGATCGCCTTTGCGAAGATGAACATCGCCATATCGGGCCGCCCCCACGGTCCGTACACCGTGAAAAACCGCAGGCCCGTGGTCGGCAGGGAAAAGAGATGGCTGTACGCATGCGCCATCAGCTCATTTGCCTTCTTGGAGGCCGCGTAGAGGCTGATCGGGTGATCGACGTTGTCGTGGACCGAGAACGGCAGCTTCGTGTTCGAGCCATACACAGAGGATGACGAAGCATAGAGAAGATGCCGACATTGCGTGTGCCGACAGCCCTCAAGGATGTTCATGAAGCCTTGCAGGTTCGCGTCGACGTAAGCGTGCGGATTCTCCAGAGAATATCGCACGCCGGCCTGAGCCGCCAAATGCACGACGTGGGAAAAGCGGGATTCGGAAAAGAATGGAGCGATTGCATCGCGATTGGCGAGATCCATCCTGACGAAGCGGAAGGATGGAAACTCCTGCAGCACACGAAGGCGCGCTTCCTTCAGCGTGGGATCATAATAGTCATTGACGATATCGAGACCAACGACCTCCCGACCGGCCGACGCAAGCCGATGCGCGACGTGAAAACCTATGAAGCCGGCGGCGCCGGTCACCAGAATCTTTTGATCAGTCATCGCACCCGTTACCTGCTCAGGACCTAAAGTCGCCAGAGTTCTATCTCGGCCGGCTTGCTCGCCCGATCCAGCCGGGACTTGACGTCCAGGACCAGACCCTGCCCCTCCTTCAGGAGCGTCTGCAAGAATGGCCAGCCCAGATTGACGAAAGTGTCGTGCGCCACGGCGAGCACGACCGCGTCGGCCGGCTGCTGCTCCTTGTGATCGGAGAGCTCAATCCCATACTCGTGGAGCGCCTCGACGCGGTCCGCCCAGGGATCGCTGATCTGAACTTTGATGCCGAACGATTCCAGTTCACGGACGATGTCGACGACCTTGGAGTTGCGCAAGTCCGGCACGTTCTCCTTGAACGTCACGCCGAGCACCGTGACGACCCCGCCGCGGGATCCCCTCTTCAGAAGACGCCGAATGCACTCTCGCGCAATCCGTGCGCCCATGTCGTCATTGATGCGCCGCCCCGCAAGGATGACTTGAGGATGGTATTTCGCCATCTCGGCGCGATGGGTCAGATAATAGGGGTCGACCCCAATGCAGTGTCCTCCGACCAGGCCGGGCTGAAACGGGAGAAAATTCCACTTCGTGCGGGCAGCCGCCAGCACGTCGCCGGTATCGAGATCGAGCGCGTGAAAGATCTGCGAGAGCTCGTTCATGAAGGCGATGTTGAGATCGCGCTGCGTGTTCTCGATCACCTTTGCCGCTTCGGCGACCTTGATCGAAGGCGCCTGGTAGATGCCTGCCTTGACGACCGCGCCATAGACGTCGGCGACGATCCTGAGCGATTCGGCATCCTGGGCAGACACCACCTTCTGGATAGTCTCGAAGCGATGTTCCTTGTCGCCGGGATTGATCCGCTCAGGCGAGTATCCGACATGGAAATCGACGCCCGCCTTGAGTCCGGAGGCACGCTCGAGAACCGGCACGCATTCCTCTTCGGTCGCGCCGGGATAGACCGTTGACTCGTAAACGACGATGTCTCCCTTCTTCAAGGCGCCACCGACCGACTTGGATGCGCTCAACAGCGCACGCAGGTCAGGCTTGTTTGCGCCGTCAATCGGCGTTGGAACCGTGACGATGAAGAAGTCCGCCACGGCCAGGTCTGCCGGCCGGTCCGTGTATTCGATCCGTGCGGCATTCAGATCGGCCGCCTCGATTTCGCGCGTACGGTCTTGACCTCGGCGCAACTCGGCGATCCGCTCCGCGCTGATGTCGAATCCGATGACCCGATACCCGGCGCGACCAAACGCCACCGCCACTGGAAGCCCGACGTAGCCAAGGCCTATGACACCAATGTTTCGGATAGTTGGCAAACCTGTCCGCTCCCGCCAGAACTGCGCTGCAACGTCTCGTTAGCTAGGAAGCCCCCCTGTTGCAATCCCCTATCTTTCGGCGATGGGCTTCGCCCAAGCCGCTAGCTCTTGAGGCGGTCCATCTTTAAAGCTAGCTATGGTAGCGCAAATCGCGGTTCGGAAGTCAGCTCGCCATGTCCAAAAAGGCCCTTATTTTCGGAATCTCCGGACAGGACGGCTCGTTGCTGGCCGCGCATCTACTCAAGCGCGGCTATGCGATCCATGGAACGTCCCGCGACAAGGAGTTAGGCATCTTCGCGAACCTGCAGCGGCTGGGTATCCGCGATCGGGTGACGCTCCACTCCGTGGATCCTGCCGACTTCGGCAGTGTCCTGCGCGTCATTTCCGACACGACTCCCGACGAGATCTACAATCTCGCAAGTCAATCTTCCGTCGGCCTGTCATTTGACCAACCGGTCCAGACGCTGGAATCCACCATTTTCAGTGCTCATAATATCGTCGATTCTGTCTATCGGCTGAAATTGAGTTCCCGCGTTTACAACGCGTGCTCGAGTGAATGCTTCGGCAATACCGACTTGCCCGCCGACGAATCCACCCCGTTCGGTCCGCGAAGCCCTTATGGCGTCGGAAAGGCCGCGGCATTTTGGACGGTGGCAAATTACAGAGACGCGCACGGGCTGTTTGCGTGCTCGGGGTTGTTGTTCAACCATGACTCGCCGTTGCGTCCGCAGCGCTTTGTCACCCGCAAGATCGTCGCGGGCGCTGCCGACATCGCCGAAAAGAAGACCGACAGCCTGCGAATTGGGAACCTGCATATCTCCCGGGACTTTGGCTGGGCGCCGGAATATGTTGAAGCCATGGCGATGATGCTCAGGGCCGACGCGCCCGAGGACTTCGTGATCGCAACAGGACAAACCAACACGCTCGAGAGCTTCGTCCGCGAGGCATTCAACTATTTCGGGCTCGATTGGGAAAAACACATCGACTTCGACGAAAGCCTGCTTCGTCCGATCGACCTCAAGTGCAATTCCGCCAACCCTGCCAAGGCGAAGCGGATGCTCGGCTGGGAAGCAAAGATCTTCATGAAGGACGTCGTCAGGCTGCTGGCGGACGGCGAACTCGAATACCGCCGCGAAGCCAAGAGGCCATAGCGCTTCGTTGGTCCCGGTCTGCCAGTCTTAGCGAGAACCCAGGAATGCGCGCGCGGTGCGGCGCAATTCCTCGTCGACGCTGAAGGGCGGTCTCCAATCGAGCATCGTGCGGACCTTCTGACTGTCGACGCAGAGCGAGAGACAGAGCCGCTGCGCCAGTGCCCGCTGCCCCGCCAATGCGGCCACGCCCTCCAACAGACGGGCGGGAACGGGCAGCAGACGGGCTTTGGTGTCGAGAGCCGCCGCCAACCTTTTCAGAAGCTCGGGTGTCGACAAGTCCTCGCCGTCGCTGGCCATGAAGACCTCTCCGGCAGCCGCTGGGTGTTGCAAGCAGGTGCAGATCAGATCGACCATGTTGCCGACACCGATCAGACTGCGGCGGTTTTCGATGCGGCCAAGCGGCAGCGGGACTCCGCGCCGCAACCAGCGCATCATCGACAGAAAATTCGCACGCACGCCCGGCCCATAGACCAGGGGCGGCCGCAGGATGACGACCTGCATCCCGCTCGCGCGACTGAGCTCGAGCAGGCCGTGTTCGGCTTCGAGCTTCGAGAGTCCGTACGGGTCTTGCGGACGCGGCGTTGCGGTTTCGACGAAGGGTGCGTCGGCGGCAGTGAATTCGCCGCACACCTTGACCGAACTGAGAAACACGAAGCGGCGAACACCGGCAGCTGCGGCCTTCCGCGCAAGAGACAACGTCCCGTCCACATTGACGCGGCGATAGGCTTCGAGCGCATTTGCGCTGCTCTCGCGCATGACATGCACCCGCGCCCCCAGATGCGCAACGGTGTCACATCCCGATACCGCAGATGTCCAATCGAAGGGCCCTTCGAGATCGACGTTCTCGGCAATTTCGATCCCGGCCGGCAAGCCTGCGCGATTGCGATGGACGGCCGCGCGAAGAGGAATTCCGTCGGCGTTAAGTCGACGGACCAGATGCCCGCCGACGAACCCCGAGGCGCCGACGACAAGAACCTTCATTGCGCCAGAAGCTCTGAATAGATCGCAAGCGTCTGGGCGACGACGATCTCTTGGGAGAATTCCGCCTGGACCAGCTTTCGGCCCTGCGCGCCCATGAGCCTGCGTTGCTCCGGGTTTGCCAGCAACTGCGCGATCGCCTCGGCGAGCCGGCCGACGTCGCCCGCCGGGACGAGCATGCCGTTGGTGCCATCGGTCACGATCTCCCGGCAGCCCGGCACATCATAGGTGACGATGGGACATTCGCCGGCGGCGGCCTCGATCAGGGTCTTGGGTATTCCCTCCCCGTACGTCGTCGGAAGACAGACGATCGCCGCCTCGCGGATGATCTCCGGGATGTTGTCGCGATGTCCCCACCACTCGACGAGGCCATCCTCGTGGTACTGCCGGAGAACGGCTTCAGGAATGGAGTGCGGATTTTCAGGGTCGGGCGCGCCGGCAAGGACGAACCGCGCAGCGACGTTCTTGTCCCGCAGCCGCGCAGCGGCGCGCACAAAATCCTCTACACCCTTCTCCTTGATCATCCGCGACGCCAGCAGCACGATGGGCGGAGAACTTTCCCGGCGCACTTGCGAAAACTGCGCGAGATCGACCCCCGATCCCTTGACGAGGCGTATCTTGTCCGGCGTGACGCCGATCTCATCGGCCAAGACGCGCGCATCATCCCGGTTCTGGACAATCGTCAACGCCTGCCGCTGGCTCAGCGCGAACCTGAGCAGCGGCGCGATCACGCGGCGGAGCGTCTGCGCATAGACCGCCTTGGACGCGAAAACGAACCCCAGTCCCGCGACGTTGTTGACGATTGCAGCCACGCCCGCGAGCCGCGCCGCGATCGAACCGTACAGGACGGGCTTCATCGCCACGTGATGAACGATGCTCGGGCGATGGCTTCGGTAGAGCTTCACCAGTTCAGCGATGCTCGCCAGCTCGTGGAGCGGATTTCGGCCGGAGCGCCGCATGCGCTCCAGGCCGATCGGCATGAAGCCTTCGCCGGCGATGGCATCGGCCTTTTCGCCGAGCCGCGTCGCCACCAGCACCTCGTAACCGGCGGCCAGCGCCGCGCGGGCGATCGGCAGGCGGTGGGAGACGAAGTACCAGTCCTCTGTCACGACGAACAGCAACCGCTTCCGGGCGGGAACGGCGGAGGCCTCCCTCACGCCGGCCTCATGATCACGCGGATCTCGCAAACCATGAAGTCCTCATCCGCGAACGGCCGAAACTGCGGCGCCATCTGATCGCGAGGCAGCGGCAGGTCCGGCCATCGCTGCTCCGAGAGCACCTCGACGCTGAAGCCGACTGCTTTCATCAGGTCGATCATTTCCCGCGGACGGATGCGATTGGTGTAGAAGCCCGAGGTTCGGAAGGCCTGGGTTTCCCAGACGTCGTCGCCGAAGCGTAGGTTGTTCAGGCCACCTCCGAGGTGATCGCGAAAATCGATGCTGTGAACGCCGATCCCGCCGGGAGCAATGACCCGGCGCAATTCCTTCATCAGGGCCGGAAATTCATCGCGGTAGATGTGCTCGAGGACGACCTGGGACCAGATGAAATCGACCGACTGGTCCGGGATTGTCGCGAGCGAACGCGTACCTTCCGTCAGATAGACGACGTCGTACTCCTTCATCGCATCCTGAAGGGTCACCGACTTCAGCGGCGCAACGGCTCGCCCACGCGAGGCAAGCAGTGCGAGAAGCTCGCGGCATCCGGAGATGTCGGTTTCTGCAAACGGCCCCGCATCCGCAAGCCAGGCCTTTTCAGCACCGAAGGCGCGCGCGACGAAGCCCGACAGCACGGAATCCCCCGGTCCAAGCTCGAGGGAACGAAACTTCGCAGGAAGTTGCCCGTGCTCCACGGCGGACTGGAAATGGCTCTCGAAGGCGGAGATCGCGCGCTCCGGCACCATCATCTCGCCGTGGCGGAACAGTCCGAGGCGTTTCCAGAGCGCGTAAGGGACAGGCAGGCGCGCGAGCCCGAGCTTGATGCCCAGCTTGGCCCACCATGGCACGTAGGAACTCAGACCCATTGCCGTGCCCGCTCAAGCCACAGGTCGAACATCAGGACGGTCCAGAGCTGGCCGCCGCGGTTCACCCGGCCGATCTGGTGCTGCAGCCAGTTGTCGCCGATGGCTTTGCGATCGAAAAATTCGTCGCCCCCGGAGGACAGCCAATCCGAGGCCCAGCTCTTCAGCGGACCACGCAACCAGCTATCGATCGGAATGCCGAAGCCCATCTTGGGACGTTCGAACAGCTCACGCGGCACATAACGCTCCAGCAAACGCCGGAGAATATATTTTCCAGTATGGTTCCTGAACTTCATCGAGATGGGAATTTCCCAGGCGAACTCGACCAGGCGGTGATCCAGCAGCGGCACGCGCGCCTCGAGCCCGACGCGCATGCTTGCCCGATCGACCTTGGTCAGGATGTCGTCCACGAGATACGTCGACATGTCCCAGGCCATTTGCTCCGCGGTGGCGGGAACGTCGGGCGCCAGCGCCGGCGGCGCGGGTCTCGCAAGCGCGACACCGTCAGACGAGAGCAACACGGTTTCCGGGTTGGCCCATTGCGACACCAGCCTGCTCTGCAGCTCGTACAAGGTCGAGGATGCGAGCACGGATGCGACCTTGTGGATCTTCTGCCCCGGCAGCGCGGGCTGCAGGTGGGGCGGCAGGACGCAGCTCAGCGCACGAAACGCGGCATCCCAGCTCGCAGGCGATGCCGAGGACAATCCGGATGCAGCCATGCGACGCAATGCATGGGGGATCCTGGTCAGACGTTTCCAGTAATCGGAGACGAACAGATAACGGTTGTAGCCGCCGAACAATTCGTCGCCACCGTCACCGGACAGCGCAACCGTCACCTGCTGTCGCGCGAGTTTCGAGACGAGATAGCTCGGTATCTGCGAGATATCCGCGAAGGGCTCGTCATAGATGTCGGGGAGCGAGGGAATGACGGCCATCGCATCGGCATCCGAGACGTAGAGCTCGGTGTGGTCGGTCTGAAGGTGCTTTGCGACCTCGGCGGCGTGCTTGGCTTCGTTGTAGCTCGGATCGTCAAAGCCGATCGAGAAAGTGTTGGTGGCCGCTCCGCCCACGGCTTGCATGATGGCCGTGACCGAGCTGGAATCGATGCCACCGGACAGGAACGCCCCGAGCGGCACATCGGAGATCATGTGCTCGGCGACGATGCCGCGCAGGCGCTGATCGAGCTCTTCCAGCACCTCCTCTTCGTTCGCCCGCGGCCTCGACATGCCGCGCGCGACGACCTCCGGGATCGACCAATAGGCTCTCGGCTCGCTTGCATGCCCGTCGCGAAACCTGAGCGTAGTCGCTGCGGGCAGCTTGTAGACGCCCTCAAAAATGCTGAAGGGCGCCGGAACGTAGCCGAGACGCAGGAATTCAGACAGGGCCGGCAGTGAAATCGGAGGGAGCTCGCCACGCTGCACCACGATCGGGCGCAGCTCCGAGGCGAAGACGAGCGTTCCGTTCACAACGCTATAGTACAGCGGCTTGATGCCGAGCCGATCGCGCGCGAGCACGAGGGTGCGTTCGCGCCCGTCCCAGACGGCCAGTGCAAACATGCCGGCACACCGCGAGAGCGTCTCATCGATGCCCCAATGCTCGAAGCCGGCAACGACAACCTCGGTATCCGAGTGACCATTGAAGTGATGGCCCTTGGCCTCGAGCTCGCGGCGCAGGTCGCGGTAATTGTAGATTTCGCCGTTGTAGGTCAGCGCATAGCGGCCGGATGCGGAGATCATCGGCTGCGCGCCGGCGGACGACAGATCGATGATCGAAAGCCGGCGATGCCCAAGCCCGGCGCGGCCGTCCTCGCTGATCCAGTGGCCGTCACCGTCCGGGCCGCGATGCGCAAGCGCATCTGTCATCCGACCCAGGATCTGGCGATCGATCCGGCCTGCCTTGCTGCCCGCAATTCCGATGATGCCACACATTATCGCGCTTCGGGCTTCCGGCGTGGAGTGATCGACGTGAGAATGGACGCGAACTTCGCAGCGATGGCCGACCAGGACAACTCGCTCATGGCGTGGGTCTTCGCCGCCACCCCGCAACGCAGCCGCAAAGCCTCGTCTTCGACGAGCCGGCTGAGTGCGACAGCAAGCGCGGCCGGCGTCGAATCCGCCGCGACCAGACCGGTCTGCTCGTGCAGGACCTGCTCGGCAAGCCCGCCGACCGGTGTCACGACGGCCGGAATTCCGGCCGCGCCCGACGTCGCGAGCACGGCGGACTGGCTCGCCCCGCGATACGGCGCAACGACGATATCGATCCCCTCGAAGACCTCGCCGACATCCTCTTCGGGGATCCATCGGTTATCAACGAAGACGTCCTCGAGCCCGGCGATCCGCGCCCGATACGGCTCGATATCTCCCGGGCCGATGATGCGAAGCCCGACATCCTTGCCCTCGCGCTTCATGATCTTGTAGGCGTCAAGAAGGATATCCAGTCCCTTGTAGGGCAACAGGCGTCCGAAAAAGAGCAATTGGATCTTGCGCCCGGTTCGCGCGGGAGCCTGGCTTCTGGTCTCGGCATAGGGGAAGACCCCCAGCGGGGCGATCCACACCCGTTCGGCAGGAAAGCTGTTGTTCGTCGTAACCGATTTCTGGGTGTACTCGGTCAGCGCAACGATGCCGTCGCTTGCGGCGATTTCGGTGTCCAGCATCCATTTGCGGATGGCGACGTCGTCGCCGGCGTGCGGCTTTGGATCATGCAGGACGAACACGTAAGCAACGTTCCGCGGCTTGCGCCACAAGGTCGGAACGTTCCACAGATGGCTCATGGTGCAGACCACCACGGAGATGTCGTGCTCGCGCACGTAACGCCAAAATCGATGTCGAACGATCGGAACGCGTAGCAGTGCAAGGATGGCCGACGAGACGTTCGTGTAGGTGTCGACGTGATAACCCGGCAGCCCAAGCGCGTCGAAATCGGCAATGATGTCCCCCTGCCGTGAGAGCGACAGATGCAGTTCGAGCTCAGGATGCTTCCTGAGCTCGCGCACCAGCTCATAGGTATACCTTACGCCGCCGCCCCGCCGTCCCCAATGCCAGATCAGCACCTTGCGGGGCGTTGCGGCCGACGACTTCGGTTCCATCAAGCCGATTTGTCCTGACAATGCCTCAATCACAGCAACATCATACCGCCACGCAGCGGACCCCGAAAGACGGACATTTAGCAATACCCTACACAATGGTTGTGGTGCCAGCCCCCTTGACCCAGGGGCCGGCATCCCCGCGGAGCCTCAATATTCGACCCTGGGCCTCGTGTCGATGAAGAGCTTTGGATCAGCGATGGAGGGATGGGCCGACTGGCCCCCTGCAACGGTCAGGTGGCCGCTTTATGCAGACCTGAGTTTCCACCAGGCACGGCGAACCCCCGTCAGGATGACAACAAGAATGCTCGGCAAGTTGTGCTTCCGCAAGACCCGGTCGAATTCGTTCATCGAGACATCGAGATTTGTCGCCGAAACGCCGGATTGTCGCATCACCGTCATTTCAACCTCGATATGGTTGGCGGGGTAGCGGTCCAGAAGACGCAAAATCAGGTCATGGTCAGCCGCAATTCGAAAGCTCGAATCGTAGAGACCGGCCGTCCGGTACTGTTCTGCCGAGACCACCAAGGACGGGTGCGGAAGAAAGGCCGAGATGTACAATGGCCACTTTCGGAACCGGTAACTCTGCCGAACTCGACTGCCGTCGGCATTCAATCGAATTAGATCGGCGTAATTGAGTGCATTGGGCGCGAGTAGCGGTACGATCTTCTCCAACACGTTGTTCGACGCGTAGAAGTCATCGGAATTCAACAAATGTATCCAGCGCCCACTGGACATCGCGATGCCCTTGTTCATCGCATCGTAGATGCCGCGGTCCGGCTCCGAAATCCATCTGATGCTGCTGCCGTATTCCTTGAGGATTTCAATCGTGCCATCGGTCGAGCCGCCGTCGACAATGATGTGCTCGAGATCGCGGAAGGTCTGCTGACGCACGCTCTCCAGCGTGTCCCGCAAGGTGGCGGCGCTGTTATAGGTCGCGGTCACAACCGACAGCAACGGAACATGCGCGTCATCGTGGGAAGCCGCCTCATCCACCCCGCTTGATATCATGTCACAGTCAACTCGCACTCAATTGGCCTGAGCATACTACGTATTCTTTTCAAACTCTGGGTGCGAAGTTCCCTCCAACAGTCGGGATCTTTGCCCGGTGATGGAGTTCGCAGCTGCCGCCGAAGCGAGGATGAGGATCACAGAATAATACCCCCACCACTGAGGGACATACGTACCGTTTGCGACTGAGGAGGCCCCGTAAGACAGAAAACAAAGCCAGATCGTGATCGCATGCGGGTCCGACCTAGAAAAGGAGCGCACAAATAGCCGCGCTGCAAGCCACACGAAGAACGTACAGCAAAGAATGAAGCCCAATATCCCGGTGTCGATCAACAAGTTCAGGATGGTGGTATGAGGGGACGGATATCCGCTCAGGACATATCCTGCGACACCGGAACCGTAGCCAAACAGCAAGTTCAGTATAGTCACAATCTTCGCTGGAAGAAGGCTGGCAAGCGGCGCAATATACAGGGTAGCGCTCTGATCCGGCACGTACAATGAGTTCGCCAACGGATTCTGCCCCAGTATCGGCAGAGCATCGAGGGCAGACTGTATCAAGCCAGTTCGGTCACTAACGTCGAAAAATCTTCCCTTGATGCTCATCGTAGCGGCGGTCGCATCTCCAAACATCGTGCGGACGGCTGCCGGAAAGGACTCGAAATAAAAGCCCACGTAAAAGGCCGCGGCAGTGGATGGCAAGATCATGAGCGCGCTCCGCCGCGTCGTAGCCTTAAGGAAAAGACTTAGGATGATTCCGATCATCACAACCCGGGCCGTTCGGCTGCCCGTAATTACGACCAGCCACGGCGCCATCTGCAGATAGAACCAACCAACCCGTGTTCTGATGATACTGCCTCCCCAACGCATCCACAGTAGCACCAACGGCAAAACCGCGACAAAAAACATCCCGAGATTGACCGGCCCCGGCATCGTCGACTTGTAGCGATCATAATACGCCAGACCAAAGAGGGTGTCGGCGCCCTCCTCGAACGGGAGGCTTAACAGAAGCGGAAGCGCAAACACCGCGATCACACTTTGCCCAATAGCTCCCCACGCGAGACCCTCAACCAAACTCTCGACAGTCTCCCATCGCGACTTGCTGGCACAACTGACGCTTACAATCATGACCGCGAGGGCCGAGAAGAAGATCAGAAAAGATATTCCCACCTTCAATTGCCAGACGCTCTGGTAAAGGAGGAAATTGACGATTACCGACATCCCGCACACGGCAATATAGCCCGCGTAGATGCGCGCAAAATTCGATGGACGCTCCTTTGGACGGAACATCGCCCAGTGCAAAACCACGGCAGCTGCGCTCAGGATGATCAGAAAGTGCGCGTTATCCCGCACGAACGGGATCGTAGGAACTTCCGGCAAAATCCCCACGGTCGAGCCCAATCCGAGCAGCCAGAAGCGATCCTTCCGGACCAGGAAGAAAGAAAGCGCAGGAATTACGAACGCAGCAAAAAAGGCCAGCCTGATCCAAAGCGGGACCGAATTGTCGAGCACTTCTCCCGACGCCGATTTGACAACGAAACCGGATCGCACCGCCGCCCAAGCCACGCTGACACAAAACAGCCAAATGGTGAGGGACAACTTCTCGGCGAGACTTGCGGATACGGCGCGCCGCGACGCGGCGAAGATTGTCGAGGCGAAGGATCCTGGCGTCGCGCCGACCACCCATTCCCGCGGCTCGCTTCTAAGATCTCGCCCTGTCATGCTTTCATTTCGCCGAATCTCGCATTGCGAAGTGGCCCCACAATTGGCGTTTGCTGCCATTTCAGGTAAACGTAGCAACACCAAAGCAGCGGCGACAAATCCTCGGTTCCAGCCTGATGCCGGTCTGCGAAACGCCTTATCGCGCCGACATCCAAGACATTTTGGGCCGCAGATAAGTCCAATAACTCGTCCCGCATCCGTCCATATCTCATCCACTTGCGGATTGGCAACAAAAAGCCCTGCTTCCGGCGTCCCAAGACTTCATGAGGAAGCAAGTCGCCAAAAGCCTCGCGAAGCAGATGCTTGCGGCGCCCATTTGCTATCAGGTAGCTTGCGGGCAGATTTAAGACGAACTCGACCAAGCCAGAATCTAGATATGGGAGGCGAACCTCAAGGCTGTGCTGCATGCTCGCAAGATCGACCTTCTTGAGCATGTCAGCGGGCAGATTGAATTCGATGTCGGTCACAAGAAGGTCGCGCAGAGACCTGATAGGACGCTCGGGAATCGGGAGGTGCTCGCCTCCGCGCTCCGACACGCCAAGTTCGTCGAGTTGCATTGAACTGGCATAAGAACGCCACGAAAGATATTCTTCAGTGGCAGAACATCGAAGGTGTTTGTGAAACAACGCAGCACCGCGTAGCAGTGGATTTCCGATTGCAACAGGATTACTAACCGCGGGGACTCGCGTGAGCACCGTCTTGAGCCAGGACGGCATGCGCGCGCTCCACTGCATGGCGGAGTATGTTCCGTAGCCAGCGAAGATTTCATCCGCGCCGTCGCCGCCGAGAACGACCTTTTCTCGAACGTGCGAACAGACGAAAGCTGTCGGAATCAGCGATGCATCAGCATAGGGCTCGCCAAGCAACGCAAGGGTCTGGTCCGTAAAATCTGCGAGCGCCTCTTCCGTGACATTAATGATTTGATGGTCAAGGTTTGGATAGCGCTTTGCGACTAGGCGCGCGTAACCGGATTCGTCGAATTCGGGATCGTTCGGAAATGCGACGGAATAGGCCTTCACAGCCTTCGCGCCGGTCTGGCTCGCGAGGCTCGCAACCACCGATGAATCCAGCCCACCGCTCAGAAAAGTTGATACTGGAACGTCAGAAGCCAGGATTCGATCTTCAACAGCCTTAGTCAGCCGCTTCCTTAGCTCGAGCTTTGCGCTCTCGAAGGACGTCTGTGATTTCGACTGCAGCCTCATCAGGCGAGCCGGAAGATCGTAGTATCGGCCCGTCCTGGTTTCCCAACCGTTCGCGTCAAATTCAAGCCAGCAACCTGGCTCAAGTTGGCGCGCGCCCGAGAACGGAGCGATTGGCGCGGGCAGGTATGAAAAGCGGAAGTAAAGCGGCAACGCCGAATCGTCGACCCGGAAGCGCCCAGGGCCCGCGAGCGCTTCCATTGCTCGAAATTCTGACCCGAACGCAAAGAGCGAGGCATCCTGGAAATACTGAAGTGGCTTTTCGCCGAACTTGTCGCGCGCCAGAACAAGCTTTCGCGCTTGCGCATCCCAGATGGCAAACGCGAACATCCCCTCAAGGTGCTCGAGGCACGAGATGCCATCCAGACCGAACGCCTTGAGCACGACCTCGGTGTCGGAGTCTGTGGAGAACGACACGCCTCGCCTCTGCAGTGCGGCCCGAACGTCGCGATAGTTGTAGATCTCTCCATTGTAGATCACGGACAGGGTACCACTTCGCATTGGCTGGTTCGAGCGCGAGTCAAGGTCGATGATGCTCAGCCTGCGATGCCCGAGGAAGACCCCATCGTCAATTTCAATCCCCTCGGCATCTGGTCCGCGATGCGTCAGCCCACGAAGGGCCTCTCGCGCCCTTGCCTCATCAACCCCGGCGCCATCGCGCCATATTCCGCCGAGCAAACCGCACATGCGTCAACTCCCCAACAGCTCACGGTATAGAGCGTGATACCGGGCACGATTCGCAGCAATCGAATATTCATCCTGTGCGCGCTGCCTTGCCCTCTCTCCCATGACCGAGCGAACATTTCGATCATCAATCAGCAATGCCAATTTCCTTGCCATCTCGTCCCTGTCGCGCGCAACGACGAAACCTGTCTCACCATTGCGATGGCATTCGCTGACGCCGGGAGCATCGACGACGACGCTCGGCACCCCAAGAGCCATTGCCTCGAGAACGGAGTTGCTCATACCCTCCATTCTGGAAGCGTGCACGAAGATGTCACTATTGGCCATACGACAAATAATATCTGTCACGTGCCCGATTAGGTGCACCTTGCCGGCTACCCCAAGCTGTTCGGCGCGTTCGATCAGATTTTGGCGTTCGGGTCCGTCACCCGCGATCACAAACTCCAGATTTGGCCACCGTTGAACCAGTTTCTTAAATACATCGAGCAGGAACGCGTGCTCCTTGTCCTTGATCAGCCGGGCAGACGAAATGAGTCTCAGTGGATCGTCAGAACGCCGTCTCTCACATCCCTTTGTCATTTCGCGTAAACGTTCCAAGTCGATGCCATTCTCGAGAGCGACGACCTTGCGTTTTCCGGCGAGCGGCTTCAGCGAGTCCGCAGATGCGATGGATACACCTGCGATGATTTCGAACGGCCAGTAAAGCCATTTGAAGACTGGATGCGACCCCGCACGCGATTTTGTTCCCCGGTGGATGTACACGAAATGGATGTTGCGCATGAGGCACGCCGATAACCAGCAGGCTACCGCTGCCTGCAATCCATGAACGATGCAAATGCGGTGACGTCCGGACATCATCAGGTACAAAATGCGCAACTGCAATACCGGCGCGAGCACAGCAAGAAGCAGAAGTTCAACAGCCAGGTTAGGGAACACCGACGCACGCAATCCGAGTACCGTTTTCAGGTGCAGTCCACTGATGCGCGAGAAATATGCGGTGCAGGCCGGATTGTTATACAGCGAGTAAAACGTGTTTTTGTAAATCGAGCCCGTTTCGGCAGCAAATAGCTGCGCGAGCTGCCGTTCACCGCCGCTCACACCGTAAGTTCGCAACACGTGCGCCACCGAGATTGTCATGTGTTTGACGGTGTCCCTGCAACCAGTTTCGAAAACGTCTCAACCGCTCTCCGTGCCGTCGTCATCCTTCTTGCGCAAAAGAGTTGTTCTCGCACGCAGCGGAGGCCGTCCGTTGGGGTTGGCAAGAGTTGAATTGTCAAGCACGGCTCTCCGCGACCTCGCGAAAAAGCTCGATATAGCGCTCTCCACACTTCAGCAAATCGAAATTCCGTCGAGCGAATGCGCCGGCATTACTCCTCATGTGACCATCCTCGAGCCGGTCAAGAATGTAAGCGATTCCACGCGCCAAACCCTCACTATCACCGGCCGGCGCCAGATATCCGTGGCTCTCATGTTCGACCGCGTCCGGAATGCCGCCTGCCGCAAACCCTGCGACCGGCGTGCCACATGCGATGGCCTCCAGAACAACATTGGGCAGATTGTCTTCGAGAAATGGCGCGACGAGCACGTCGGCAGCTGAATAAACGTTGGCCAAAGTATCCTGATTATCGATCCGTCCCAAATGGCACACCGGAAATCGCGAGATCTGCGCCGCTCGATTTGCCTCGTCGCTGCCGAACGTGACCAGAGTCAATTGATGATTACTCGATGCGGCGAGCCTCTCCAGTGCGATGCGAAGTTGAGCATAGCCCTTTCGAGGGTCCGTGGTTGCGCCAAGCGCACCAAAGACAACAAAATGTCCACCTGCCGGCAGATTGAGCCGAGCCCGCGCCGCCAATCGGTCGCGGGGATAGAACACCGTAAGGTCTGCTCCGGTTGGAATGTGCTCAATGCGCATTCCCCCGAACAGGTGAGAGCGCCGCGCCAAATCCGCGATCCATCGGCTCGGCGCAACGACCGTCAAATCCAGATTGCGATACCCATCCTCACGCAATCTGATCCCAGACCTGGAAAGGTCATCATCCGAATTGCTGCCAAGTTGCGGGCAAGACCCACATGCCCGCTCAAACCCGACGCATGTGCCAGGATAGTGGCATCCACCGCTGAACGGCCAGATATCGGACAGTCGCCAAACCATCGGCTTCTTTATGGCCTGAAGATTGCCGGCGCTGAGAAAACCGCCGGCAATCCAGTGGAGGCACACCACGTCGGCGCGCGACAGCAAACGGGTGTCCAGGCGACCATAGCTGAAGCGCATTGGCGAAAACGGCGTGCCCATCCGATTTGGGTATTGCCGTAGGCTCCTCGCGTTGAAATAGGCCGCGACGTCGCTGACGAAATTTCCCACGCCCGGCAAGTGTGCCGGCACCACCGTGGCGTCATTAAGGTGCTTCCTACCGCAGTGGAGGATTGACTCCACTCCGGCACGCAGAAGATTGCTGTGAAGGCGATACGCGGCCTTATTCGCTCCGCCTTCGCTGTCGGACTGGGCCAGGTGCACGACGCACAGCCGCTCGACCATCATGTCAGGCGCCCGCAGGCCTGCCGCAGTATGACCATCCAAGCAGAAATAACGTGGTCGCCGAAAGCCAATCTTCGTCCCCTTTTACCGCCTCATTAGCTCGCGAGGATTCCGCCGGCGGGGCAATGATCTCGACCATAGTGGTAGCCGGCCCATTGCCCGGGCCCGAGATGCGCGCAGATGACGCACAAGATCGGGCTCTAATAAGATCATATCGCCGGATGCTCCGCCCAGGTCACTAAGAAGCACCGCTATGCGGAGCGAGATAATCTATCTGCTCATAGGCCTCTGCCCAATCGGCGAACGCATCAAGATCGCCATTTTTCTGGATATCATCATCGGCCCCGACGAGTGGCACAAGATTTTGGAACAGTGGATCACGAACGTTCGGACCGATCTCCGTCCTGAAACTCTTGTAGACCCACGGGCGCCTAACAAACAGCGCGTGAGCATGAACTCTGGCAACATGCACTTTCTCGGGATCCAAACGGTGCACGTTCTCAAGCCTTCCAAGCGCATCCAAGTAGCTTTCGCGAGAGGAATGATCCTCCGTGAAACCGAAACCCGAATAGCGGCCTGTTCCCGCAGTCAGAACCGGTACACCAAAGCAAGGCAGCTCATATCCGATACTTCCGCGGACTGTGATCCCGGCGTCAGCCATACGGAACAGAGAGAGCGTACTAAACCGCGTATCGGCCGGAAGCAACTTTACGTGGTCCGGCAGATCGCCAACGCTCTCTCGGATGAGGCGCACCTCACCATACTCTCCTGACGCGCCTGAAAGCTTTCGTTTCCATATGTTGGCCGGATGAAGCTTGATGAGCCAGTTCATTCGAGGATTAGCGGCAGCAGCTTTTACGGTTTGAGCAAACCAGTCGCCGTAATTCTCGAATATGTCCTTGCCGTAGAACAAATTCGCGTCCCACAGCACATGGGAGAACAGTACTGCAACCGGCTTTCCATCGAGACCAAGCTCCTGCCGGATCTCAGCGCGGGTCACATCGACCGTTCCCGGCTGATTGCGTGCCTGAATTTTCCACACGCCTCCGTACCGCTTGCTGAACTCCTCGTCGAGTTCAACCTCCTGCTGAGCTCCCCACGGTTCCTTCAGGAGCCGTTCGAGCGTCTCTCGGGTGATCGAATTTGGGTGAATGCGGCGGGTTTCCCGCGTGAGCCTTTTATGAACAAGCGCATCGTCACGCGAAGGTTGAATGAAGTGAATCGTCGGGATTCCCATATTGATCGCGACATCGACGAACGGACCAAGCGTATGGTAGTTCGGTTCATTGACGATGATGAGTGAGGGCCGCTGTTCCGACAGACATTTCTCAGCAGCGTGCACGAAACCAACAGATTCCTTCAACTGCTCGATGATAGCATTGCGAATTTCAGGCTTTCGTGGATCGGGTGCGCCGTCGAATCCGCGGCGCGAGACTGACGAGAGCAACTGCGGCCCTATCCACGCATCCCTGTACCGCCATTCCATGACCGACTGAAACTCCATCGGCATGTCCCTGCGACGCCGCGCCTCCGCGGCCGCCGCTTCGCGCGTATCCTTGACGTTAACCAACTTCTCGAACGCAAGAAAATCATCAATGCCGAAAGCTTGATAAAGACGTTGTGCGTGAGTGTAGATGCTTGATGTCAATACCTTGACCCGCCACCCCCTACGGCGCAGCGCCAGCGCCAGCATACACTCCTGCTTCGCGCCATAGATATTGTTTGTCATGCTCAGTACAAGGACGGTTGGGGCACTGGCTTGAGGCGCCGGCAACTCGCGTGTGAAGGCCATACTGGCGACGCTTCTATCGACATCGTCGCGCAGGCGCCGATAGTCCGCGGCGTTCACCACCCGCTCCCTAAGATCGGCGAGCCCTGCGGCAAACGGACTACGGCGTAGATATCGCACGATTGCGTTCATCGAACGTAGCCCGTCCGCAACAGATGATCGGCGAGCCGAAGCTCTTCCGGCGTGTCGACATCGAGAGAGGACAACTCGTCCATTTCGTAGCCGACGATGGTTTCTCCATAGAGCAAGCCGGCGTCGAGCACTGAGCTGCGGACGATCAGCACGGCTGGCCCGTTCCGAGCAAAGAGACGCTCCTTCTCTTGCCGCGTGGTCCTTCCGATGCCTCCTCCGAAATAGGGTGATAGAAGCCCATCGTTCTCCCGCATCTGCCCTTCGGGGACGAAGCGATGCGGCACGCTCACCACGCTCACCAGTGTATGCGCCTGGGTCTCGCGGAATTTTGCAACACTCTCGCGCACATGGTGCGCACGGCGAAACGGTGAGGTCGGTTGCAGCAGCACGATCGCCTCGATCGCCTCTC
Organism: Bradyrhizobium neotropicale; assembly: GCF_001641695.1. GTDB lineage: Bacteria > Pseudomonadota > Alphaproteobacteria > Rhizobiales > Xanthobacteraceae > Bradyrhizobium > Bradyrhizobium neotropicale. The sequence continues at coordinate 37,542 of NZ_LSEF01000029.1, read as the reverse complement.
CCGCCCGGCGCAATTCGGCAAGACAATGCTGCATGACCCCCAGCATCAATGCAGAGTCTCCCGCGAGGTCCGCAGGTCTGAGAAAAGGCACGTCAAGCCCCAGCGCACACCCGGCCTCAGCAATCTCTTGATCATCCGTCGAAAGTACCGCGCGATCAATGACACCAGAATGCAGCGCAGCCTCTGCCGTCCAGTCCAGCAAGGAACGTCCCCCGCATAGCGCAAGGTTCTTACGAGGTATGCCTTTCGAACCACCGCGGGCGGGTATGACGGCCACAAGGCTCATTCGGTATCTGCCTCGTCGATGCCAGCCCGTCTCACGCTCAGTACGTGATGCATTTCTGGATTTCCACCTGCTCGGCGGCCAGAACGTTGGCGATCCTGGGGCCAGCCGTTCCGTCGCCGTAAATCGGATTCATCGCGTAGCGACCGTGCTCGACCTGCCTCGCGATAGCATTTGAGATTTGCTTCTTGTCATAGCTGATTTCGATCACGTTATCGCCGCGATCACGCATGTTTTGCCGGGAACCGATATTCACAACGGGTGTGCCGATGTACGCCCCTTCTCTTATCCCGCTGCTCGAATTTCCGACGAGACATGCTGTCGAGTGCATGAGGTTGACGTAAACGTCGATGGGCAGGTTCTTGAAGAAGTGCATGCGATCGTCGAGCTTCCGCTCGCGCCACTTCCGGATACCGCGCGAGATGTCGTCAGAGCCCGCATCGGCATTCGGCCACAGCACAACCGCGGCCAGACCCTGCTCGCGCACCGCTTCCAAAGTCATTGTGATTTGCGCCTCACCATCACCATACTCGGTCGTAACCGGATGCTGGGATACGAGTGCAAACGGCTCATCGATTGAGAAGCGCTGACCGACACCGTCATCAAAGAGCCTATCGAAGATATTTTCGATCGGATTCTTCAGAATATCGGCAACCAGATCGATGCGCGGACAGCCGACCATGTGGACATGTTCCGGCCGCTCGCCAAGCTTGATGATGCGCTCCCGTGCACCCTTGCTTGCCGGAAAGTGGATATGCGCGAACTTCGTCACCGCATGACGAATGCTTTCGTCGATAGTGCCGCTCACCTCGCCGCCCATGGTGTGGGCCACGGGTATGTTCATGTAGGCAGCGGCCAGGGTTGTTGCCATCGTCTCGAAGCGATCCCCGACGGTCAGCACCACGTCGGGAGCGAGTTGTTCGAACAAGGTTGGCAGTTCGAGCAGGCCGAGGCCCGTGGACTTGGCCATGGTCGCCGGCGTCTCTCCCTCGATCAGCATCGTCACTCGAGCATGAGGGGTAAAGCCATCCTTCTCGATCAAATTGACGACGGAGCCATAGCGATCGAGCACGGCCGATGCGGCCACGATCAATTGCAACTCGAGAGCTGGATGCTGCTGAATGGCGCGCATCGCCGATTTGATTGAACTGTAGTTCGCGCGCGAGCCGACAACCACGCAAATCTTCTTCTTGCTCACGCAAAATCCTCCTCGCCGAACTTGTGATCCCGCGGCAGGGACCTCACCAAGCGCCGGCCAATAAACTCCCGGTATCGGGCGGCGGGAATACCGTCTCCGGGCTTCTTGAACGCGAAGTGATGCTGCTGAATTACTGTGCCCTCGGCGATATTTGCGGCAGCGACAATGCTCTTCTCGAAGATCCGCTTCATCTCCAACACAGAGGACAAGTCATCCTTCTCGATCGGAGCAGCCATCATGCGCCCGGTGAATTTCAGCTCGTCGCAGAGAAGCCGGAACTGATCCGGCTCCATGCTGTGCTTGGCATCACTGCCATACATCAATTTGGAGAAGGTGAAGTGCTTCTCGACCACGGTGGCACCGAGCGCAACGGCGGCAATCGCAGCGGCAAAGCCCAACGTATGATCCGAAAATCCGACAGGAACGTCATAGCGTTCGCGCATTTTCAGCATGACATTAAGGCCGACCTGCTCTGGTGGACAAGGGTAGACCGACGTGCATTGAAGCAAGGTCAGCGCGCAGGACGACCGAAGTGCCGCAACCGCGGCGTCTAATTCGTGCCAGTTACTCATACCGGACGAGAGCAATACCGGCTTCCGCGTCCGCGCAATATATTCCATCAACGGCAAATTGCTCACTTCGCCGGAAGGAATCTTGTACGCACTGACACCAACACGCTCCAGCAGGTCGACTGCTTCGAGAGAAAACGGTGAAGACAGGAAATCGACTTTTCGTCTCTTAGCCAGCTCCGCAAGTCGTCCCCATTGATCAACGGAAAAGCCCGTTCGCCTAAAATATTCCGCGCGCGGCTCGGCGGAAAAATACGACGGCGAAGGCGCATCCAACAGTGTCTCGGCTTCGGCAATGTGAGTCTGGAATTTGACCGCATCCGCGCCGCAGTCGGCCGCCACTTCCAGCAGACGACACGCATTTCCGAACGATCCATCGTGGACGGATCCGATTTCTGCGATCACATATGGTATTTGACGGCCGGCAGTCATGGCGCAAGCTTTCGAAACAAAAGATGAACGCGGGAGCGGCCTCGACATACCGAACTATTGGGTCACAATCAAGCGAGGCACGGCGCCCGACTGAGCTGTTCTTCTGGCCGGTTCGAGTAGACAGTTCCCCGCCGGTTTCAGAGATGTTGCGGCTCGCCTGCTTAGCG
>NZ_LSEF01000029.1:0-34879 GCF_001641695.1 Bradyrhizobium neotropicale | reverse complement strand
AAGCCATAAAGCTTCGTCGTTGCGCGATAGGCTCCCAGCGACCAAAAAGCCCTAACAATTCTCGGCTGATGGAGGCCAAACTCCACCCGCAAAGCCCGACGAGCACGCTGGCGGCGTTCCGGATCGAGCTTGAGAACGCCGAGCGAAGACATTTCCAGGGACCGGGCAGCGCCTGCCCGGATTGCCACGTCGACTTCACGTTCGCGCAACTCGCTCCAGCGAGGTCCAGGCTCAGCAAGTGCGGCTTCGTAGAACACCTCTGCGCCCCCCAACTGTTCGAAGAACGCCCGCTCGCTGCCCCCGACGGTCAGGTTGTGAATTGCCATCAGGCGAACATTGTCGGCCAGACCCGCGGCCATCATCGAAATGGCCGGCCACCCCTTGGGACCATCGACTAGAAAACCAACGCGGGCTCCGCGCAGCCTATTCGACCAACGGCCAAACTCTTCGTAGGCGCTGCCTTTGACAAGCTCGATCGGCAAATGCGCAAGACGCTGCCGACACGCCGCCGCGCGCGCCGAATCTTGCTCCAGGTCGATCGAGACAAGCCTGCGGCCACTCCGCCTGGCCCACTCACCCAGAATCTCTGTCGAGTAACCATCCTGACGACCGGACTCCACGACGACCGAAACGTCCTCGGTCATGCAGCACGCCAGAAAGAATGCCATTTCGCAGGGGAAAATGGCACCTTCCACCCATCGATCAACATATCCTTCGAGGACAAGTGCTGCCGCAATCTCTGCGGCGGCTTGGAGTGCTCCCAGGTCGTGTTTCGCCATGAGTTTGGCCTCGTTCAAATGTTCTGTGTCTTTGCTGGAGATCGATTCTGCAAAACGCGCCGCAAATCGATGATGCGCTCTCGTTCGACGATGACTATCGTAGCGCAAACCGCGACGCATAGACCGATTCTCGTTATCAGCGCCGGGACCATGTATGCATTGAACAGCCAGCTCAGGATAATGGCAGCGCTGCCCCAGACGACCCGACTATCATCAAAGCCGTCAAGGCGCTGGAACGAAATCGATTTCAAGTAGATGTAGGCTCGGAACAAAATCGCTTCAGCAAGAAGAACGATGACGACCCCCGCGAGTCCTCCGTTCCAGCCAACCCCTCCCACCTTACCGACGGCAAATGGCAAGGCGGCTAAGCAACAAATTGAAATCAGCGAACTCGCATTGGTGAGACTTCTCGCCCCGCCATTTGCATAAACGGTCGCATTTTGCGCTCTGCCCGAAACGTGAAGCAGCAGCAGCAATGCGAACCAAGGTACGAGTTGCGCTGCGGGGGTCAACCGGTCATGCGTCAGAATGGCCACAAACTCTTCGCCGAAACAGGAGAATGCCACGCCGAAAAGGGTAATCAGAACATGAATTGGCATCCACACCCGCTTGGTCAATGGAAAATGCCTTCGCGCATCTCGCGCCTCGGCCAGCGAGATCGACCAGACGTTAACCGCAACGGCATTGGTCCCAGCGAGCAATGTCCCATAGTAGAGACGGGCATGGCTGAGATATCCGACCGCTGAAAGGTTGAGATTTGCGGCGACGATTGAATTCTCTCCGATGCTGCGCAAGCCACCGGTAAGGCCCGCGGCAATCGAGGTAAGGCTGTGGGATCGAAGGACCGACATCCACCGACGGCTAGGCAGGTACCAGGGTTCCGCGCCGAGTGCGGTCATGGCAACAACGACGGAACATGCTTGCCCAACAACGGCTCCAACAAACAATGATGACAATCCCCAATGCAAGCCAAAGAGCGAGATCAACGTGCCGGCAAAAGAGCCAACTGCCTGCATAGCGATCTGGGCTGCGGCCGCGTTGCCACGACCAGCAACGGCAAAGACATTGGTCGCAAGCATCGTCGCCGTCTTCAAAGGAATGAGGAGAGCCGTCAGGATAAGAGTTGCGCGCGAGGCCTCATCGGGGACTGACATTATTTGCTGGAGCCAAGGCCAGGCCGCCAGAAACAAGACGGCGAGACTCGAGCTGAAAACGAGCGAGACCACAAAGAAGCTTGATAACATCCGCCGGCGCTCGGGTATCGAAGCAACCGAATAATTTGCTGGTAGCGCAAGAGAGCCGCCTGCATCGCCGAAAGCGCTAGCAAGCGCAGCCCACGACATCATCAGGGCAAAATAGCCGAAATCGGCCGCAGTCAACACGACGGTGGTCAACGGCAGGAGAGCGACAGACAGGACGGCTTGAAAGACCGTCGCGCTCACAAAGAACAGAACGCGCCCCGCGAAACGGCCGCGAAGCGCCGCAAGCCAGCTCACGCGGGCGAACTCCCGTTGCCGTTGACGGACAGGCCGACACAGACAAAGGACATCTGCATCCCCGTCTGCACGAACGGCTCAAAACGAAGGTGCGGATGCGCTTCGCAGAATTCGCGCCAAGCACGTCGTTCACCACGATCAGGATCCGCCCAGAAACAATTCCAATCGTCGAACACGATGATCGTGCCAACTTGCAGGAAATCGATGATGAACGAAAGGATGGGAACGGTGGATGCATAAAGATCGCAATCGATATAGACGACGGCGGCTTTGGCCGGAAGAAGGTCCCGAGCCAGATCTGACGTCAGACTGACGTCATAGAACCCCTTCACCGTCCGCAATCGGTCCGCCGGCATGCCATGACGTCGGCATATTCGCTTGAAGTCCTCCTCACCTGTCTTCAGCTTGCCCTGCTCCCAAGCGTCCTGACGGTCGATTTCCGATATGGCCGGCAATCCTTCGAACGAGTCGAAGGCTAGATAGCGCCAATCGAGCAGATGATGGAAGCTGTCATATGCCAGCCTCATGGTCTTGGCGCCGAAGCAGCCGAACTCCATGTAGTAACCGTTGATCGGCCGGTTGACGATCGCGAACCGAGCCGTGCAAAGGAACAGATATCTTCGCTCCTTGTCGATGTGACGCAAATACGTGAAGCGGACCCATCGCGCGCGAGCTGAGAAAACTGGCCCCTGCAGGACTGCGAATATTCGCCGCGCGAGCCGCTTGGTGCCGCTCGGCAGCCCCTCATAGGTCGGCAGCAAAGATGCACGTAAACGATCCTGCCAGTTCATAGCCTCACGTACCCTTGCCAGAGCCTATCCAAGACTGAGAATCCGATCCAAATCCGAAGTCCATGCATCAAGCAAGGGAAGCTCGGCAGCCCCGATCAGTTCGCATTCGACCAGGGCCTGATAGCAGCGACGCACATCCTGGCTGATGTGATCGGGTCCACCCTTGATCGGCAGGTCCTCGAGCATCAGTCGAATGCGATGGTTGTTCAGATAGCCCGGAATCTCGTCCTCAAAGTCCTTCATCAGATCATGTTCATTGCGATCCTGCCAGACAGTCGGCCCATGGAAGAGGATGTGCCAACCGCTTGCCCATGCGATGCGCTGAGCAATTAGGCTGCGCCAGATATCGGTCACTCGGAAGTTGCAATAGGACGGAAGATACATCAGCGGAAAGGCACTTGGCCACCAGCTCGTGTTCTGGCTATTGAACGGAACCCACGCGCCGGGCCCAAATGCCACGATCCGATCGGTCCTGAAGTTGTGAGGCAGGGGCAGCACCAGCCGGTAAAGCGCATCGACATCGGGATCTCCGTCGGCAAGCCCCTGCTGAATCGGACAATCTACCTCCGCAGACTCCAATGTCGCGAAGTCCGGAATAGGTTTCAGAACGTGATCTAGAGGCAGCCCACGCGGCCAAATATTTCCATCGGAAAAGTACCGATAGGCATTCACCCATCCATGTCCCGACAGAACCGGAGCAGTCAGCCTGCGGCTCCGGCCCTCGAAGAACTGCGGCCGCGCGAAATTGTCATCATCCGTCTCGACGACGACCTGCGCACCATTTGCGATCGCAGCCAGGTAGCCAATGTTCTTGCGCGCGTAATTTTTCACCGGCGCGAGATTTGCGTATGCGAAACCCGACTTGGCTTGATCCGCGATCCCAAGGAAGCGGCACCCCTCAATCGAGAAGTCTGCGGGACTCTTGGTATCCCCAACCACGAAAAAGTCGAAGCCCGAGCGAACAGCGTCCCTCGCGATGGTCTTCATGACCTCATTGGGAGGATTGATCGAGGTAATAATAATCGCTTGATTCATTCGGCTTGGACCGCTTAATTTGCCGCTTCTGCGCCAACTGCCTCAGGCGCAGTTGGTATTGGGCCTCCTCGCAAACAATTCCGGCATTATCAAGCAAAAAATGACCTTCGAACGAGGGATAACCGCCACGAAGCCAGTCGTTGCCGGGGAGCTATAACTTGCAGCGACGCAGGCGAATTGTTCTTTGTACCAAGGGGGTTCCAGACGAACGCGAGGGTGCTAGCCTCGTTATCATCTACAACTTCCTAGAGGGAATCCGCAGTCAATCATTCGACGTTCTTCATCTCGTCATACTCAACGAAGGCCACAAGGATCACGAGGCTTTCGAGGCATATCGTGAGTCTGTCTCAACCGACCACTTTGAGGTCCTCGCGGCGACCACCCGTAAGCTTGTCGTGCAGGGCGCGAGGGAACATCGGATAGATCTGTCGCCTGTCGCGAAGCTGATCGAACGGGGACGAGAATTTGCCGCCGACCTGTTTATTGCGTTCGACATCTTGCCCGCATGGCTTGGAGCCGAGATACCCGCCACGCGCAAGCTTGCTTGGCTGGGCGATCTCAATTTCCAGACGACCTATTATCACGGTCTCTACGGCCTTCAGGAACGCCCGTGGCGAATTTTCGCTTTTGCGAAGTACTGGTTGGCCGCGCGGAATTGGAAGCACGTCTATGCGCGTGTTTTATCATCATATGATGAAGTCATCGTGTCGGCAGCGTCGTCTGAAGAACAGCTCGACCGCCTCGGACTACGGAATCATCAATATTGTCCCTACCCTTGGCCTGTGATCGACGCTCCTGTCCCGTACCGCGCAAAGCCGGATACCCCCACTTTCATGTTCTTCGGCAATCTCGTGGGTCTCGGTTCGCGCTCGGCACTGCATTTTATGGTAACGCAGGTCTATAGTCCGCTGGTCAAGCTCTGGGGACCTGGGGGATTCAAGATTCTACTGGCCGGGCGAGGAAACCTGCCCGAATGGTTTGCCGAGGCGATCAAGGACAAGCCAGAATTTGTTCGCGTCGGCTTTGTCGAGAATCTTCCATCTACTCTGGCCGAATGTCACGCAGCACTGGTGCCCATCGACGTTCCGGTCGGCAACAGGACGCGCATCCTGTATGCACTCAGCCAGTCGACCCTCGTCATCGCCCATGAAAATGTGGCCCTCGGAAATGTGGCGCTTGTTGACGGTCAAACCTGCGCGCTTGCCGCCTCCGGCAGGGAGTTCGTCGCGCGGATGAAGCGAGCAGTCGATGATCCCCTTTGGGCGCGGCGAGTCGCGGAAGCGGGCCGCCAAGTTTACAAAGATCTCTTTAGCCCCGAGAAAGCGACGGCGGAGTTCATTGCACGGACCAACAGATTGCTCGAGGGCTAACTGCCGCTTCCCTTAGGAGCGCCAACATCACGGCCGCCATCGTCTGGCCCAAACCCGCGCGGAACGTGCCCGGCCGCACGACTATCCAGAAACCACCGATATGTCGTTTCCAAGCCTTGACGCAGCGACATCTTCGATCGCCAGCCGAGCCGCGTAAGCCGCTCAGTACTCAGCAGCCGGCGAGGCGCCCCTTCGGGCTTCGAAGCGTCGAAGCTAATGCGCCCGGCGAACCCGGCAACAGCAGCAACCAAGGTTGCAAGTTCGCGGATCGAGACGTCGAGACCACTGCCAATATTGATGATGTCGCCCGACGAATAATTCTTTAGGAGAAAAACTAGCGCGTCGGCGCACTCCTCGACGTGAACAAATTCGCGGCGCGCAGCCCCCCCACCCCAAACCACGACCTCGTCAAGCCTGCTGCTGACCGCATCGTGAAAACGGCGGATGAACGCCGGAATGACGTGGGAGTTCTCATTGTCGAAGTAGTCGCCCGGTCCGTAAAGATTTCCAGGGACTGCGGCTATAAAATCGAGGCCATATTGCTGGCGATATGCGGCGCACTGCATCATGCCCGCAATCTTTGCAACCCCATACCAAACGTTGGTCGGCTCTAGCGGCCCGGTCATCAAAGCTTCTTCGCGAATAGGCTGCTCCGCCAAGCGCGGGTAGACGCAAGAAGAGCTGACGAACAACAGCTTCTTGACGCCACCAGCCGCAGCCGCCTGAATCACGTTGTCCTGGATAGCGAGGTTGTCGGATAGGAAGCTCGCAGGATACCTGCTGTTTGCAAGCACTCCACCCACTCTGGCCGCGGCCAGCACAACAACCTCCGGATGCATCCTATCGAACCAGCTCCTTACTGCAGCTTGGTCACAAAGGTCGAGTTCTTCGCGCGCGACAGTGAGGATCTCGCAATTTTCGCTCGCAAGTCTGCGCGTGACTGCCGAGCCCAACATACCGCGATGGCCCGCTACCCAGATGCGGCGTCCCGCTAGATCAAACGTGGAATCCGACATCGCAGCACTCGCAATCGGCTCAAACTTGGCGCATGTAGATTGTTTCCCAGGGGCTTATAGCCGCGCATCAACCTGGGGGCAACCGCCGCTTTTCGGCCGTTCACGGTCCTGAGTTGGGGAATGCACTTTTCCTCACAGAGACATTCTGCGAGGCCCAGCCAAGAACGATCCTTGCCCGGGCAGAGCCCAGCGGGCATGCCATGCCTGCGTGCCGGGACGCTATCGCGGCAGGAAATCCGCCGGCAATCAGCACTCGGCCTGCAGGCTTCATGGAATCGTGTAGGTGAACCGCGGGATTGAGGGGTGTCATGGTCCTGTATCGAAAGAGGACCATCTGCAGGATACTGAGATGCACTACCGCCACTGGCGCCGACCGCGAGCGACGATTGCTTGCAGCCGCCGGCTGAAACACGCCGGATGAATCGGACGACGAAGCCACCGAAGAAGCAACTCCGGCAAAGAGGCTCGCCGGTGGCGCGGACGCCGGAGTTCGGCCAGCAAACGGATGAGGTTCTGAAGGAGTTCGGCTTCGGCGACGATGAGATCGCGAGGCTGAGAGAAGCCCGAGTCGCTTGAGGCACTCTCGGCCCTTCAGCCGCGCAGCCTCTGTCCCTCATATCAAATGGAAGTCCGCGGCAGAACTCGGCACTCCGATCGTGCCGTCTCCATTCAGATCCTGGTGGAAGACGGTCTCAAAATTCTCCAGAACCGCGCTGCTGGCAGACACACCATTCGGCGTCAGGTTTGCCGTAAAGTTGCCGTTCGCGTCCGTGCTCCAGAAGTCGTAATTGTCCGCTCCAGTCAGCTTCCAGGCAAAATCGAACCCCGTCGCKGTCTGCTCCGCACCGATTGGGACCCAGGGTGCGAATTGACCGCTCGTCGCCGCCGCGCCGTTGTACTTCAGAATGGGACCGGAGCTGCCGAGCTCGAAGTTACTTCCCACCTGCAGCAGGCTGGTCGAGCCAAATGACTCGATGGTCGCGACCGGGGCCGTCGGCACCCCGATCGTGCCGTCTCCGTTCAGGTCCTGGTGGAAGATGGTCTCAAAATTCTCYAGRACCGCGCTGCTGSCAGACACACCATTCGGCGTCAGGTTTGCCGTAAAGTTGCCGTTCGCGTCCGTGCTCCAGAAGTCGTAATTGTCCGCTCCAGTCAGCTTCCAGGCAAAATCGAACCCCGTCGCTGTTTGTTCCGCACCGATTGGGACCCAGGGTGAGAATTGACCGCTCGTCGCCGCCGCGCCGTTGTACTTCAGAATGGGACCCGAGCTGCCTAGCTCGTAATTATTCCCAACCTGGAGCAAGCTTGTCGAGCCAAACGACTCGATCGCAATCGGCGTGAGTTGGCTGATCAGCGTCGCACTTGCGACCGCGCCATCCCCGAATTGAAAATTCTCCACGCCCGTGACCGTATCGGTCCCGTCAGGTGAGCCGGGACGCTGGTCGACGATGGTGAAGGTCTGCGTCGCCGAATCATAGGTGATGGCGTAGCTGGCTTCGCTGCCCGAATACACTGCCGTATCCGTGCCGGCTCCACCGATGATGGTATCGTTGCCGCCGCCGCCGGTGATCGTGTCGTTACCCGCGCCGCCATTCAGCACGTTCGCGGTGGCGTTGCCGACAATCGTGTCGTTGCCGGAGCCGCCGATGGCGTTGTCGATGTAGGAATGCGCGTCGTTGTTGTAGAGGTACGCATTGTAGACGTTGCCGGCCGCGTAATGGCCGTTGCCGAGATAGGCCAGCTGCGTGGCGGAAAATACCGACGACGCACCGGGATTGAGGTTGATGCTGAGGTTCGTCGTGTAGTTCGACAGATCGTAAGTGTCGACGCCGCCGCCGTCCCATATCGTCTCGAAGATGCGGTTGGCCGAACCGCCCGCCCCGCCATTGTCCGCAGGCTGGCCGACGCCGTTGATGAACTCCTGGCCCGTGGTCGGGCTCCACGTGTAGACGGTGTTGCTGCTCTGCGTGGTGTAGTTCGCGCCGTACATTGTTTGCAGCGCGAGGATATCGTTGGCCATGTAGGTCTGCGGATATCCGTACGCTTCATTCGTGTAGCCGGTCAGCGGACCGCCGACATAGCTACGATAGCTCATGACGGTGTATTCGCTGTCGTCATGCGCGGTCGGCACCGCGACGTTGGCGGGGCCGCCCGTCTCCTGGCTGTGCTTGAGGCCGAGAGCATGGCCAAGCTCGTGCAGCGCCGTCGTGAAATAGTAGTTGCCGAGCCTCGCCTGGGTGTAATCGTATTGGGTCCCGAACCACACATCGCCGCCGGCGGCATAGTTGCCGGGATAGTAGGCGTAGGAAGTCGGATTGGCCGCCGGCGACTGCGCGATCATGATGTCGGCGCCGTTGGTCCCCGCGTACTGGATGCTGGCGTTGGTGTAGCTGAGGATCAGCCCGATCGCGTAGTTGATCGCCGCCTGCATCTGGCTGGGCGCGGAAGCAAAGCCGGAGGTGGTCGGTTCGCTGTCGCCACCGCTGTAGGGATTGGCATAGTCGCTGGGCGAGTCGGGAAAGCTGTAGGTGATCGCGCCGGACCATTTGTAGCCCGACAGCATGCCGTCGATATCGGCGTTGTTGGTCGCACTAACCGTGACAGCGTTGGCCAAGGGAATCTCCGGAATACCAGGGCGCACGATTCGGGCGCAGGCCGACGATTCTAGCGACAGATTGATACCTTTGGTTTAAACTTGGCAACACGACCGCCCCCCTTCCCTAATGCCGTGTTGGCCACCAAATCCCGTAATCATACGGGCCCAGACAACCGGTCTGGCGCGTCCTGCTTCGCCGGCAATCTGCAAGGTAGCCCATGAGATTACGCCCACTCCCGGCCGGTCTGTTCGGTGCCCTGGCGGTGCTGGCCGCGTCGTATCATCTGCCCTTCGGAGGACTGCCTGCCATGGCCGAAAAAGCCAACGCGGACGACACTGGCAGGGCGCTGCGCGCGCCCTCGGTTCCACCGGCGCGCGACCCTTCGGCCGCCGTTGCCGAGGAATATGAGCTCGCCCGCAGCAAGGGAACGGCGGAAGCATTCGAGCTCTTCATCGCCCGCCACGGCGACGATCCCCTCGCCGACAAGGCGCGCGCCCAGCTGAAGCGCCTGTCGCGCTGATGCCGTAACGCATCGCAGCAAGGCCACGTCAGGCATCCCATTTTGGCAGGCGGCATCGGCGCGGGCGGCGGCTTGCCGCATGATCTTTCGGCACTATGGTAGGCGCGCAATCTGTCCCGGAGCCCTTCAAAATGCCCTTTCCGCACGCCTCGGAAGCCCTGTCACGTTTCACCGTGCTCGATCTGACCCGGGTGCGGTCCGGGCCCACCTGCGTGCGGCAGCTTGCCGATTGGGGTGCCAACGTCATCAAGATCGACGCACTACTGGAGGACGGCGGCGGCGAGCAGCCGGGCGGCCCGCGCCCCGGCTCGGACTTCCAGAATTTGCACCGCAACAAGCGGGCCATGACGCTCAACCTGAAGGACGAGCGCGGGCTGGCCGTCTTCAAGCGGCTCGCCGCCAAGGCCGACGTCGTGGTCGAGAATTTCCGTCCCGACGTGAAGAAGAAGCTCGGCATCGACTACGAGGCCTTGCGCGCGGTCAACCCGCGCATCGTCTATGGCAGCATCTCCGGCTTCGGCCAGGACGGCCCCTATCACAAGCGGCCGGGCTTCGATCAGATCGCGCAAGGCATGGGCGGGCTGATGTCGATCACCGGCGCGCCTGGCGAGGGCCCGATGCGGGTCGGCATTCCCGTGGCCGACCTCACGGCGGGCCTGTTCTGCGCGATCGGCATCCTCACCGCTCTTCTGGAGCGCGAGGTCTCGGGCCAAGGCCAGTGGGTGCAGACCTCGCTGCTGCAGGCCCAGATATTCATGCTCGACTTCCAGGCCGCGCGCTGGCTGATGGAGAAGGAGGTCGCCAAGCAGGCCGGCAACAACCATCCGACCAGCATTCCGACCGGCGTGTTCAAGACCTCCGACGGCTACATCAACATCGCCACGACAGGCGGTCGGATCTGGGAGCGCTGCGCCCAGGCCGTCGGCGCGCCGGAGCTCGTCACCAATCCCGATTATGCGACCGCGCCGGTCCGCTCCAAGAACCGCGACGCCCTCAACGCCGAGATCGAGAAGCGCACCGTGACGAAGCCGACCGAGACCTGGGTCAGGGAGCTCAACGAGGCCGGCGTGCCCTGCGGACCGATCTACGCCATCGACCAGATGTTCGAGGACGTCCAGGTCCGCCATCTCGGCATCGCCCAGGACGTGCCGAACCAGGAGGACCGCCAGATCCGTCTGGTCGGCCAGCCCGTTACGCTGTCGCGCACGCCAAGCCACATGGTGGCACGGCCACCGGAGTTCGGCGAGCAGACGGAGGATGTGCTTGCCGAGTTCGGCTTTGCTGCCGAGGAGATTGCGACGCTAAGGAAGGCCAAGGTCGTATGAGTTCAACTTATGGATAACATTGAGTAAACAGCGCAAGATATTGATTTATAGATACATTCTTGCCGTCACCAAGAAATCGGCAGAGCCGTTTCCGGTCACGCCTTAACCGGGCGCCGTAACTGTCCGATGCGGCCGACCAAGCGTTCGATCATCGGCCAGAACAGCAGCACGATCGCGAGCGTCGTGATCGAGCCGACCAGGCCGTTCGACCAGAACACCCTGAGGTCGCCTGCGGAGCCGATCATCGAGAGGCGGAAGGCGTCCTCGGCGCGGTTGCCGAGCACCAGCGCCAATGTGAACGGCGCCAGCGGAATGCCGATCTTCTTGAAGACGTAGCCGACCACGCCAAAGCCCAGCATCAGCCAGATGTCGAACATGGCGTTCTGGATCGCGTAGGCGCCGATCGCGCAGGACACCACGATCATCGGCGCGACCGCCGCGAACGGTACGCGCAGGATGGAGGCGAAGATCGGCACGGTCGTCAGCACCAGCGCGAGGCCGACGACGTTGCCGAGATACATCGAGGCGATCAGGCCCCAGACGAAATCCTTGTGCTCGACGAACAGCAACGGCCCCGGATTGAGCCCCCACACCATCAGCCCGCCGAGCAGGATCGCAGCGGTGCCGGAGCCGGGGATGCCGAGCGCCAGCATCGGCAGCAGCGCCGAGGTGCCGGAAGCGTGCGCGGCCGTCTCTGGCGCGAATACGCCCTCGATACGGCCCTTGCCGAAGCTCTCGGGATCCTTCGCGAAACGCTTGGCAAGATTGTAGCCCATGAAGGACGCCGCGATCGCGCCGCCCGGCGTGATGCCGAGCCAGCAGCCGATGAAGGACGAGCGCACCAGCGTCACCCAATATTTCGGCAGGTCCTTCCAAACGCTCAGCACGACGCGCAGCGAGATGCTCGCGGCATGGCCGCGGAGCGCCAGGCGCTCCTCCATGGTCAGCAGGATCTCGCTGATGCCGAACAGGCCAATGACCGCGACCAGAAAGTTGATGCCGCGCAAGAGTTCCGCCGAGCCGAAGGTCATGCGCAACTGGCCCGACACGGTGTCCATGCCGACGCCGGCCAGCAGAAGCCCAAGCGACATCGAGATGACCGTCTTGTGCTTGGCCTCGCGCCCGAGGCCGACGAAGGAGCAGAAGGTCAACAGATACACCGCGAAGAATTCCGGCGGGCCAAACTTCAGCGCAAACGACGAGATCATGGGCGCGAGGAAGGTAATCAGCAGCACCGCGACCAGAGAGCCGATGAAGGAGGACGTGAACGCCGCCGTCAGCGCCTCGGCCGCCCTGCCCTGCTGCGCCATCGGATAGCCGTCGAAGGTGGTCGCGACCGACCAGGCCTCACCGGGAATGTTGAACAGGATCGAGGTGATGGCGCCGCCGAACAGCGCGCCCCAATAGATGCAGGACAGCATCACGATCGCCGAGGTCGGATCCATCGTGAAGGTGAGCGGCAACAGGATCGCCACGCCGTTGGGTCCGCCGAGCCCCGGCAGCACGCCGACGAAGACGCCGAGCACGAGCCCGACCATCATCAGCACGAGCGTCTTGCCCGTGAGCAGGACCGCAAATCCGTGAACCAAAAGACCGAAGGCTTCCATCGCGGGCTCGCCTAGTAGCCGAAGGCCGCTTCCAGCGGCCCCTTCGGCATGATGACGTCGAAGGCAATGTCGAAGGTGACGAACATGATCGCCGTGAACAGGAAGGCGGTGAGCAGCGACTTCCACAGCGCGATCTTGCCGATGAGGCGCATGAAGCCGGCGATCAGGAGGAAGCTCGCGACATAGAGGCCCAGGAACTGCATCACGAGGCAAAACAGCAGCGTCGGCACGAACACCGCCATCACACGGCGGGCCTGCGCGCGCGTGACGAAGGTCGCGGCCGCCGCGCGGCGCGCGATAAGCGCCGCGATCAGGCCGTAGAGGCTGGCCCCTCCGAGGATGATGGCGAGATAGAACGGGAAGTAGCCGGGCTCGGGCCCGGTTGCATCCCATGAGATGCCGGTGCGCCAGTTGTCGTAGCCGAGCGTTGCGGCAAGCGCGAGCAGCAGCAGCGAGACGACGATCTCGATCGTGCCGGAGCTGACGATCGCGGGGGAGTCGTCTTCAGGCGCGGTCGGATCCTCGACGACGATTTCTAGATCGGTTTGGGACATGGCGAACAACGAACGCTGTGGCAAATCCCCTCTCCTCGCTTGCGGGAGAGGGTTAGGGTGAGGGGGGTCTCCACGAAGACGGTGAAAGCCGAACTCGCGGAGAGTTCCCCTCACCCGCATCGCATCTTCGATGCGATGCGACCTCTCCCCGCAAGCGGGGCGAGGTGAAGACCGCGACTACTTCGCGACGAATCCGGCTTCCGTCATCAGCGACTTGTTCAGCGCCTCGTCCTCCTCGAGGAATTTCACCATGTCCTTGCCGGTGAGGAAGATCGGCTTCAGCGCCTGCTTCTCCATGTACTCCTTGTACTCCGGCGTCTGCGTCACCTTCTGGAACAGCTCGACATAGAACGCCTGCTGCTCCGGCGTGACCTTGCCCGGCAGGAACATTGCGCGCAGCATCAGGTACTGGACGTCGACGCCCTCCTCCTTGCAGGTCGGGACGTCGGCCCAGGACTGCGTTTCCGTTACCTTGCTGGTGTAGGAGATGCGCTCCTTGTCGAACACGCAGAGCGGACGGACCTGGCCCGCGCGCCAGACTTCGAGATTTTCGGACGGGTTGTTGACGTTGGATTCGGTGTGGTTGCCGACGAGCTGGGTCGCGGCCTCGCCGCCGGACTTGTAGGGCAGATAGGAGAATTTCGCGCCGGTCTTCTGCTCGAGGAACACGGTCAGCACGTGGTCCTCGCGCTTGGAGCCGGTGCCGCCCATCTTGAACGGCGAGCTCGCGGCCTTCGCGGCCTCGACGAATTCCTTCACCGTCTTGGGACCAGCGCTGTTGTCCCACAGCACGAACTGGTCGAGCGCGATCACGGACACCGGTGTCAGCTCGCGCCAGTTGAAGGGAATCTTGGCAGACAGCGGCAGCATGTAGATCAGCGAATAGGCGATCAGCACCTTGTTCGGATCGCCCTCGCTGGACTTCATGTACATCAGCGCTTCCGCGCCCGACGCGCCGCCCTTGAGCGAGACGACCATCGGCTGCTTCATCAGATTGTTCTTCTGGATCGCGGCCTGCATCATCCGCGCCATCTGATCGGAGGCGCCGCCTGCGCCAGCCGCGACCACGATCTCGACCGGCTTGGTCGGCTCCCAACCGGCGAAGGCCGGCGCGCTCAACAACAGGGCCGTCGCAGCGCCGACGGCTTTCACTGGAATTCGCACGAGTTTCGTCCCCTGGTTCTTATTGGCTTTGTATTGCCGGGAAATCTATCGGTGCATTGTGCGGGCTAATACTGACGAGTTCAAGCAGGCGGACATTCCGCCGCATATGACTTTCGGCTGACGGGCGCGCGGGACTTACTTGCCCTTCCAGTTGGGCGTGCGCTTGTTGAGGAAAGCGTCCATGCCCTCGCGGAAATCTTCGCTCATATAGGCCTTCAGGATCAGGTCCTCGCCCTCTTCGCGCGACAGCGTGCGGCGGATGCGGCGCACCGCCTCCTTGGTTGCCTCCAGCGTCAACGGCGCGTGGCTGGCGACGAGCTTTGCGGTCTCGTCGGCGCGGCGCTGCAGCGTCTCGACGTCGGGCACGACCTCGTTGAGCAGGCCGAGCGCCAGCGCCTCCGGCGCCTCGACGAGGCGCGCCTTGAAGATCAGGTCCTTGGTGCGGGCCGGTCCCACCAGCGAGACGACGCGGCTGATGTTCGACATCGACAGGCAGTTGCCCAGCGTACGCGCGATCGGAAAGCCCATGCGCGTCGTTTCGGTGCCGATGCGGAGGTCGCAGCAGGCCGCAATGCCGGCACCACCGCCGGTGCAGGCGCCTGCGATCGCCGCGATCACAGGCACGCGGCACTGCTCCAGCGTGCCGAGCACGCGGTCGATCCGCGCCTCGTAGTCGAGCGCGTCCTGCGCGGTCTTGAAGGCGCGGAACTGCGAGATGTCGGTGCCGGAGGCGAACGCCTTGTCGCCGGCGCCGGTCAGGATCAGCGCCTTGATCGAGCGGTCGGCGTTGATCTCCTGACAGATCTCCGCCATGCGCTCATACATGGCGAAGGTCAGCGCGTTGCGCGCCTGCGGGCGGTTGAAGGTGATCCGCGCGATGCCGTCCTGGACGGAGTAGAGCAGGTCTTCGTTAGCAGTCGCAGGTAGGTTCATCGCGCGCTCTCTTCACTTGACTCAAACTTGGTTCAGGCGACCTGCGCCTTGGCCATCGGCACCGCGTCGCGTCCCTTCAGGACGTCCATGGCGGCCAGCACGCCGCCGCTGCGATGCGGGACCTTGGCGAGATCGAGGCCCATCTCGACGCCGGCGAGCGTACCCATCAGCATCAGGTCGTTGAAATGACCGATATGGCCGATGCGGAACACCTTGCCCTTGACCTTGTTCAGGCCGGTGCCGAGCGACATGTCGAAATTCTCCAGCACCACCTTGCGGAAGTTGTCGGCGTCATGGCCCTCGGGCATGCGCACGCCGGTCAGCGCCGGCGAATGCGCGCCTGCATCGGCGCACTGCGTCTCCAGGCCCCAGACCTTGACCGCCGCGCGGGTCGCCGCACTGTGGCGCTTGTGGCGGGCCCAAACGTTTTCGAGCCCCTCCTCTTCCAGCATCTTCACCGCTTCGCGCAGGCCGTAGAGCAGATTGGTGGCAGGCGTATAGGGGAAGGTGCCGAGCTTGTTGAAGCTGATGACTTCCTGCCAGTCCCAGTAAGAACGCATGCCCTGATTGGCCTTCGCAACCGCGAGCGCCTTCTCCGAGACGGCGTTGAAGCCGAGGCCCGGCGGCAGCATCAGCCCCTTCTGGGAGCCGGCGACCGAGACGTCGATGCCCCAGGCGTCGTGCTCATATTCCATCGAGCCAAGGCCGGAGATGGTGTCCACCATCAGCAGCGCCGGATGCTTCACCTTATCGAGGATCTTGCGCACCTCGAGCGGGGGCGTCAGGCAGCCGGTCGAAGTCTCGTTGTGCACGACGCAGACCGCCTTGATCGCGTGCTGCTTGTCGGCGGAAAGCCGCTTCTCGATCTCGGCGAGATCGGCGCCATGGCGCCAGTCGCTCGGAATGAAGTCGACGTCGAGCTTGAACTTGTCGGCGATGCCGCGCCATAGCACTGCGAACTGGCCGGTCTCGCACATCAGCACCTTGTCGCCGGGGGCGACCACGTTGACCATCGCCGCTTCCCATGCGCCGGTCCCGGACGAGGGGAAGATGATCACGGGCTGCTTTGTCCGGAACACCCGCTGCATCGAGGCAAGAACCGCGAAACCGAGCTCGGCGAACTCCGGACCGCGATGGTCCAGCGTCGGCATATCCATCGCCCGAAGCACCCGGTCGGGTACGTTGGTCGGTCCTGGAATCTGGAGAAAATGCCTTCCAGTATGCACGGTCATCGGCGTCCTTCCCGGTCTAGCCTTGGTTTTGGTGAGCCGCCGAATAGCACCATTTGACCGGCTTGTCCCCTCTCCTAAAGGCGCCTCCCATGCATATCCGGCGGTCCTCGCTCCGCCTTCCCATCCCCTACTCCGCGGCAACCACTTTTGCCGCGGGAACGCGCCCCTCGGCTTCCTCGAACGGGCGCTCCGGATGCATCAGGAAGGCGGAGACGCCGCCGAGCATGAGGAGGCCCATCGACATCAGGAACGGCAGGTACCAATTGCCGGTGGCGTCGATGACGAACCCCGCCACCAGCGGCGAGACGATGGCGGCAAAGGCCGAGCCGGTGTTCATGATTCCCGACGCGGTGCCGGAATATTTCGGGGCAATGTCCATCGGAATCGACCACATCGGGCCGATCACCAGTTCTGCGCAGAAGAAGCCCGCAGACAGGCACAACGCGACCACGGTGATGTCGTGGACGAACAGGATCGGAAAAAGCGACAACAGCGCCCCCGCAAATCCCACAACCGTCACGCTCAGCCGCGCCAGGCGGACATTGCCGGTGCGATCGAGAATTTTGTCCGACAGCACGCCGCCGACGCTGTCGCCGACCACGCCCGCGAAGAACACGCCCGAGGCGAACAGGGCGGAGTTCTTGATGTCGAGGCTGTAGTTGTTCTTGAAGAACAGCGGCAGCCAGTTGAGGTACAGCCACAGGCACCAGCCGTAGCAGAAATAGGTCAGCGTCACCGGCCACATCCGGCCGAGCAACGGGCCCCAGGGCACGCGCGGCCGCNGGTGGGACGCGGCGGGAGCGCGGCGAGCTCCGCTTGCGTGATCGAGGCATGGTCCTTCGGCTCGTTGCGGAAGTACCAGACCCAGATGATGCCCCAGATCAGACTGACGAAGCCGAGCACGACGAACGCTCCGCGCCAGGTCAGCCACAGGATCAGGAGCGCGACCACCGGCGGCGTCACGGCATTGCCGAGCCGGGCGAAGGAATGGGTCAGCCCTTGCGCGAAGCCGCGGCGGTTCGCCGGCGTCCAGTATTGCATCGCGCGCGTTGCGGTCGGAAAGGTCGCGCCCTCGCCGAAGCCGAGCGCGAACCGCGCAACGAACAGCGCGGCGAGACCATTCACGAAGCCGGTCATGATGGTCGCGACCGCCCAGATCATGCCGCACCAGAACAGCGTCTTGCGCGGTCCGAAATGATCGCCGACCCAGCCGCCGATCACCTGGAACAGCAGATACGGATAGGCGAAGGCGGAGAAGACGAGGCCAAGCTGGGTGTTCGAAAGACCAAGCTCCTTCTGGATCTCACTGGCCGCGGTGCCGATATTGACCCGGTCGATATAGGTGATGAAGTACATCGCACAGAGCATGGCCAGCACGACATGCGTGGCCTTGAGCCGAACTCCCATCGCTTCCCCCGTATCGCTGTTGTCTGATTGCCGGTTGCGCGCTGCGTCTTAAGTGCCGACCACCGTCAGATGCGGCGGCGAATTGCTCTGCGTGCGCTGCTCCAAGAGCTTCATCGCGACCTCGACGCCGCCGGCGCGATGCGGCACGCCGGCAACCGACAGCCCCATCTCCACGCCGGTGAGCGCGCCGAGCAGCGTCAGCGCGTTGCATTCGCCGAGGTGACCGATGCGGAAGACCTTGCCGGCGACCTTGGACAGGCCCGAGCCGAGCGACATGTTGTAATTGTCGAGCACAACTTTCCGGAATTGATCGGCATCATGACCAGGCGGCATCAGTACTGCCGTCAGCACCGGCGAGAATTCGGCCGGCTCCTGGCAGAGCACCTCGAGGCCCCAGTGATTGACGGCGGCGCGGGTCGCCGCGGCGAGCCGCTGATGTCGCGCGAAAACGTTGTCGAGGCCCTCTTCGAGCAGCATCGCAATCGCCTCGCGCAGGCCGTAGAGCAGGTTCGTCGCCGGCGTATAGGGGAAGAAGCCCTTTGCATTGGGCTTGAGCATCTCCTCCCAGTCGAAATAGGAGCGCGGCATCCTGTTGGTCTTCGACGCGCTGCGGGCCTTCTCCGAAATCGCGTTGAAGCCGAGCCCGGGCGGCAGCATGAAGCCTTTCTGCGAGCAGCTGACGCTGACGTCGACCTTCCACTCCTCGTGCCGGTAGTCGACCGAGCCGAGCGAGGAGATGGTGTCGACCATCAGCAACGCTGGATGGCCAGTGCGGTCGATCGCGGCGCGGATGTCGGCGATCCGACTGGTCGCGCCGGTCGAGGTCTCGTTGTGCACGACCATCACTGCTTTGATGGTCCGCGCGGTGTCCTCGGTGAGCCTAGCTTCGATCTGGGCAGGATCGGCGCCCCGGCGCCAGTCGCCGGGGATGAAGTCGACCTCGATCCCGAAGCGTCCGGCCATCTGGCGCCACAGCGTGGCGAAATGGCCGGTCTCGACCATCAGCACCTTGTCGCCCGGCGACAGCGTGTTGACGATCGCGGCCTCCCAGGCGCCGGTCCCCGACGAGGGGAAGATCACCACCGGGCCTGACGTCTGGAAAATCTTCTGACTGCCCTCGAGCACAGCCCGGCCGAGCTCGCCGAACTCGGCGCTGCGGTGATCGATCACCGGCATGTCCATGGCGCGCAGAACACGGTCCGGCACCGGGCTCGGGCCCGGAATCTGAAGGAAATGGCGTCCCTGATGCATGAAAACCTCCTAGCGACGGACTCTGGAACTGGCTTGCCAACTATTTTGCATTCATTTTTTGTCATTTCAATAGAATTTTGGTATTCGATTGTGAGCATCGACGCGACCAACCAGGCAAACTACTGTGCGGCATATGAAATCCACGATTCCCGACGACGGGGTCCCGATCGGCCAAACCGCCGGTAATGGCAGCGACCGCCCGGAAGCCTCGCTTCATGGCGAGATCCTGCTGCGGCTGCGCGACTACGTGGTCGAGGGCAACATCCCCGAGGGGGCGCGCGTTCCTGAGCGCCAGCTCTGCGAGATGCTCGGAATCTCCCGCACTCCGTTGCGCGAAGCGCTCAAGGTGCTCGCCGCCGAGGGCCTGATCGAGTTATTGCCCAATCGCGGCGCGCGGGTGCGCCAGCTCAGCCAGCGCGATCTCGCGGAGCTATTCGACGTGATGGCCGGCCTCGAAAGCCTGGCCGGCCGGCTCGCCTGCGAAGCCATTACCGACGACGAAATCGCCGATATCGAGCGGCTGCACTACGAGATGTACGGCCATTACCTGCATCGCGACATGCACGGCTATTTCCTGGCCAACCAGCGCATCCACGAGGCGATCGTCGATGCAGCGCGCAACGAGACCCTGAAGACCGCCTACACCAACTTCGCAGGACGGATCCGCCGCGTCCGCTACTCCGCGAATTTCGCCCGCAAGCGGCAGCGTTGGGGCGAGGCCATGCGCGAGCATGAAGCCATCCTCGATGCGCTGCGCCGCCGCGCCGCAAGCGAGTTGAGCGACATCCTGTTCCAGCACTTGCGCAACAAGCGGACGGCCGCAATCGAACACCTGACCGAAGCCCCCGAAGGCGCACCGGCGTCACCTGAGGGGTGACCCGGCTTGCTCATTTTGCATTCACAATATAATCGGTCGAGAATAAGAATGAATAACCCAATGAGGCCACGGAGGCCCGTTGGATCAGTCCGGGATCAGGGATGACAAACGCCTCCTCGCTCGAACGGCGCCTTCGGTCGGAAGTGACCGGCGACGTCCTGTTCGACACCTTCAACCGCGGCCGCTACGCGACCGATGCCTCGTTCTACCAGATCATGCCGGCTGGCGTGGTGGTGCCCAAGACCATGGACGAGGCGCTGCGGGCACTCGCGATCGCCCGGGACGACGGACGGAAGGTCACCCCACGCGGCGGCGGCACCTCGCAATGCGGCCAGACCGTCAACGACGGCCTCATCGTCGATCTCTCCAAGCACCTGAACCGGATCCTGTCGCTCGACGTCGAGAATCGCACCTGCGTGGTCGAGCCCGGCATCGTGCTCGACGACCTCAATCGCCAGCTCAAGAAGCACGGCCTTTGGTTTCCGGTCGACGTCTCCACGGCCTCGCGCGCCACCATCGGCGGCATGGCCGGCAATAATTCCTGCGGCGGCCGTAGCTTGCGCTACGGCACCATGCGCGACAACACGCTGTCGATGGAGGCTGCGCTTGCCGACGGCACGCTGGCGCGGTTCGGCGAGGTGTCGCGCGATCTCTCCGACGTTCCCGCGAGCGAGGCCACACTTGCGCTGTTCCGCGACATGCTCGACCTCGGCGCGCGCGAGGCCGGTGAGATCGCCGCGCGCTTCCCAAAGGTGCAGCGCCGCGTCGGCGGCTACAATCTCGATGCACTGGCGCCGCGCAACGCGCCCAACAACATGGCGCATCTGCTGGTCGGGTCCGAAGGCACCCTCGCCTTCACCACCAAGGTCGAGCTGAAGCTCTGGCCCGTCATCCGCAACAAGGTGGTCGGCGTCTGCCATTTCGGCAGTTTCTACGAGGCGATGGACGCGGCCCAGCATCTGGTCAAGCTCAAGCCGATCGCGGTCGAGCTCGTCGACCGCACCATGATCGCGCTCGGCCGCGACATCGCGATGTTCAGACCCATCATCAGCGCCGCCATCAAGGGCGATCCGGATGCCGTGCTGGTGGTGGAGTTCGCCGAAGACGACCAGGCCGAAAATCTCGCGCGCCTCAAGCAGCTCACCGAGCTGATGGCCGATCTCGGCTTTGGCTGGAACAACGACAAGCGCAAATGGGGCGGTGTGGTCGAGATTACCGAGCCCGCCCTTCAGAGCGGCATCGCCGATTTCCGCGCTGCCGGCCTCAACGTCATGATGTCGATGAAGCAGGAGGGCAAGCCGGTCTCCTTCGTCGAGGACTGCGCGGTGCCGCTGCCGCATCTCGCCGACTACACCGCGCGGCTCAACGATGTCTTTGCCAAGCACGGCACCAGCGGCACGATGTACGCGCACGCCTCCGAAGGCTGCCTGCATGTGCGCCCGGTGCTGAACCTGAAGCTGGAGAAGGACGTCAAGGCGATGCGCGCCATCGCCGAAGAGGCCTTTGCGCTGGTCCGCGAGTACAAGGGCTCGCATTCCGGCGAGCATGGCGACGGCCTCGTGCGCTCCGAGTTTCACGAGACGATGTTCGGCGAGCGCCTCGTCGCTGACTTCAGGGAAGTGAAGAAGCGCTTCGATCCCGACAACGTCCTCAACCCTGGCAAGATCGTCGATGCCCCCAAGATGGACGATCGCTCGCTGTTCCGCTTCCGGCCGGACTATCGCGTCGATGAGCTGAAGACGAAGCTCGACTGGTCCGCCTGGCCAGGCGCCGGCGGCGGGTTTCAGGGCGCGATCGAGATGTGCAACAACAACGGCGCCTGCCGCAAGCTCGAGGGCGGCGTGATGTGCCCGTCCTACCGCGCGACGCGCAACGAGAAGGACGTCACCCGCGGCCGCGCCAATACATTGCGGCTCGCGATCTCTGGCCAGCTCGGTCCCGGCGCGTTGGCCTCCGACGAGATGATGGAGACGCTGAAACTCTGCGTCTCCTGCAAGGCCTGCCGCCATGAATGCCCGACCGGCGTCGACATGGCCAAGATGAAGATCGAGGTGCTTGCCGCGCGTGCGGCCTCGCACGGCCTGACGCTGCGCGATCGTCTGGTCGGCTATTTGCCGCGCTATGCGAGCCTCGCCTCAGCCCTTGCGCCGCTGGCGAACCTGCGCAACCGCAGCCCGCTGCTGCGAAAGCTGTTCGAGCGCTTTGGCGGCATCAGCGCGCGCCGGGCGCTGCCTGCCTTCCGCCGTGACGTCTTCGTGCCACCTGCGGCCAGCGTCGGCCCGAAGGCTGGCCACGAAGTCGTGCTGTTCATCGACACCTTCAACCGCATCTATGAGCGAGAAAATCTCGACGCCGCGCTGCGTGTTCTCACGGCTGGCGGCTATCGCGTGCACCTGCCGCAGCCCTCGGGCGGCGGCCNCCCGCCATGCTGCGGTCGCACGTTCCTCTCGGCAGGCCTCGTCGACGAAGCCAAAGCCGAGCTCGATCGCCTCATTGCAGCCTTCGCGCCCTTTACCGCGCGCGGCGTGCCGATCGTCGGCCTCGAGCCGAGCTGCCTGTTGACGCTGCGCGACGAGCTCGCTTCGCTGCGCAAGGACAATGATGCGAAGATCGTCGGCGCGCACGCGCTCACCTTCGAAGAGTTTCTGGTGCGCGAGGCGGAGGCCGGACGGCTGCAACTGCCGCTCGGTAAAGTCGCCGACACGGTTATGGTGCATGGCCATTGCCACCAAAAATCCTTCGGCGCCTTCAAACCGGTCGAGCAGGTGCTGCGCCTGATCCCCGGCCTGAAGGTCGAGACCATCGAGTCGAGCTGCTGCGGCATGGCCGGCGCCTTCGGCTATGGTGCGGACACCTACGATGCCTCGATCGAGATGGCCGAGCTGTCGCTGTTGCCGGCCGTGCGGCGCGCAGGTAAGGCGACGCTGGTGGTTGCCGACGGCACCTCCTGCCGGCATCAGATCCACGACGGCGCACAGCGCGAAGCCCTTCACGTCGCGCGCGTGCTGGCGATGAGCCTTGATCGCGCTACAACCCAATCCACGACCTCACCCGTTGCAAAGGAAAACAACCATGGCTGAACTGACCCTCGACGTCGCCCGCAAGATCCTCGACGCCGCCTTCGCGAAGGCCACCGAGCTGAAACTGAAGCCGCTCGTCGTCACGATCCTGGATGCACGCGGCGTCCTCAAGCTCGCCGCGGCCCAGGACGGCACCAGCCTGATGCGCGCGGAGATCGCGCACGGCAAGGCCTATGGCGCGCTCGCCATGGGCCTTGGATCGCGCGCGCTGTACCAGCGGGCGCAGGAGCAGGCCTATTTCATCGACGCCGTGAACACGCTTGCCAAGGGCGCGCTGGTGCCGGTCCCCGGTGGCGTCCTGATCCTGGACGGCACGACGCTGCTCGGCGCCGTCGGCGTATCCGGCGACACCTCCGACAACGACGAAGCCTGCGCCATGGCCGGCATTCAGGCCGCGGGGCTGAAGGCGAATGCGGGATAGCGCTCGCACAGGACGAAAGCGAAAGACAACAGTAGGTCGCTACAACGCTTCAATCGTCGTTGCGTCCTCGCAACGACTGAACATCTTTTTCAAGCTATCGATCCGTCTTGATTTGAGAGGCACTTCCAATCTTCGAAACTCTCTGGACGAAGTTTCTACAGTGAGGCCCTGGTTTGCGCCAGAAGAGCCGCGTTACAAGCTCTCCCATTATCGGACTGCGCCGCTCCAACGTCATGGTGTCCGTCGGCGGAACAGTCCTCGAGTTTGCTTGCCCGCGCACTGCGAGCTACTCCCGACAACGTTTGAGGCCAACAGCCGTCATAAGGTCCGCGTCGACGCTAATAACTAGCTAGCTAAGTTTTCTTCTTTTGCTAACACAGAACTGCCTCGATGAAACAAGCTGACGCTGCCCCTCTTCTCCCTTGCGCTTTCTTCCGTTGGCCCGCCATTTCCGGACGAAAACGGGCCGCTCTTTTTCGGTGAGAGGGGGCGCGATCGGGTCCGCCATCGGCGCCTGGGACAGCTTGCGCGGTACTTAGGTTCTTAAGAATCTAGATTGCAGGAGCAATTTTGGAGTATAGGGAACCGCATGAGTAAGAAACTATCATCTTCCGGCACGGAGCCCGTCTCGAGCTTGGCCGACTTTGACAACAGTATCGGCTATTTGATTGTCGATACCGCCCGTTTCGTGCGGCGCTCATTGCATATCAGGATCGGACAACACGGCCTGCGAGGCGCCTACTGGCAGTTCCTGCACTCGCTCTGGCAGGGCGACGGCATCACCCAGCGCGAGCTCAGCGAGCGGCTCGGGTTGATGGAGCCGTCTGTCCTAGAGATGCTCCGGTTGATGGAACGTGAGGGTTTGGTTCGGCGCGAGCGGGATGAGGTCGATCGACGCAAAATCCGGGTTTATCTCACCGATAGCGCCAAAAGGCTCAAAACAAGGCTGATGAAGGTCGCGGAAGCCAATGGCGAAATGATGACTCGACATATCCCTTCGGCTGACGAGGCCAAGTTGAGGCAAATGCTGAGGACCATCCGTCAGACGCTGGCCGATGATGTGGAGGCGCTTGTGGCCGGCCAACAATCAGCCAAGGCCCTGGCGCTGACCAACGTCCAGAAGTTTGAGACCGAAGTCCCCAAAGCTAAAAGGCGGAACGCGCGCCACCGCGACACGACTCGCAAGAAAGACGCGTCAAGGACCATCTGATGGCTGACCTGGTTTCTCGCATCAGATGTTCCCAGCGGTAGTATCCCATGACGCGCATTCCTCCGGCCGGACCTATTGCGCTGGCGCAATCTTGAGCGCGCGTGCTCCGGTGGTGACGTACCTAGCGACTGCGATGCATATGACGTAGATCCCCGCAGACAACAGACCGACCGCCTGGACATTGCCATGGCCGACAACAGCCGCGGCGGCGAAAGGACCGACGCCCGCGCCGACGAAAATCGCGGTATTGGCCAATCCAGTCAGCCGACCCGACGGATCAAGATCCGTGCTCAGCACGAACATATAAGTCACGCCGAAGAACCGGACCGTCATCAGCAACGCGACGCCGCTGGCATACACTAGCCCGCTCTGCCCGTAGACGATCAGGAGAGAGGCAAGGATCGCCCCCGTGAAGGCAATCAGTTGCGCCATCCATTGATTGAGCCGCCTGCCAACGACGCCTGCGATCGCGGCCCCCAACATGCCAAGCAAAGTACTGCCGCCCAGAATCGCCCCGATATAATCGTGTGACAAGCCGAGTGCGTCGCCGATCCGCTCCTGATATATCCACAGCGCTGTATGACCCGCGAATAGCAGCGCGAACAACAGCAGCAGTGGGATAGCGTGCTTGCCAAACTCGGCGGGATTGGCGGCGGCTGCAGCCAGCGGCAGATCCGGGATGTCGGCCGCACCGCGTGGAATAACCCGAAGCAACGGCAACACCATCAACGCCATCACGGCGAACAATCCGAATATCATCGCTACCCCGCCGGCAGCGGCCATCGTGGGCGCAAGCCCGATAGTGAGGCCGCCTCCCACCATCAACGCGATGTTGATCATGGCAAACGTGCGATTCTTGTTGGTGCGAAGCGCGGCGGTCGCATACACCACGGCTTGAATCATGCCTCCGGCCAAGCCGGCGGCGAAGCGGGCAACGGCCAGCCAGATGAACGCGGTGATCCAAGCACATGCAATGCTTGCGGTAAGCAGTAGCAAAACGGCAGCGACGCAGAGAAGCCGTCGGTCCAACCGGCTCATTGAAAGCGCTGCGACGCAGCAGCCAATAGCAGTGGCTACGAGCTCGGTGCCGAACAAGATTCCGATATGGGGCAAGGAAATGCCGAGATGATCAACCAAGGCGCCGCCGATCACGGGCTGCAGCTGCAAAGTGCCGAGGCTGCACAGCATCAGCCAGGATAGGACGCCAAGTGTGGTAACGCTGTCGACCGGGCTTTCTTTCGCCACGTCTTCCTCCTGCTTCATCGGGTTGATCGGCGTAATATCGACCAGCTCCAACATCCCCCAAGGCTTGTCTTAAGCTGTTGTCGGTCCTCAGCGGACATGACGCTGCATTGGGAGCCCGCCCATGCATCCCTCCTTAGCGCACTGCATCCGCAGGCGCAGAGCCTATCCCTTGGCTAAGAGTTACTTAGGCGCCCTCATGCGCCTTTCCGCGCAGCGAGGAACGCGCGCTACACGAACTCCACTGAGACGTCGCCCAGACCATGGTTAAATCGCGCCACGACTTTGTCGCCCGCCTTGACGGGCGCGGCGCGCACGAACGAGCCTGACAAAATGAGCTGCCCCGGTTCAAAACTGACACCAAAGGTGCTGAGTTTGTTGGCAAGCCACGCAACCGAGGTAACTGGACTTCCCAATACAGCTGACGACATGCCTTTCTCGATGACATCACCGTTGCAAACGAGCTCTCCGATGATATCGCGGACATCGATCTGGTCCAGCCGGCGCGGATTGCTGCCGACAATAACGCCGCCGACGGCCGCGAGGTCTGCAACCGTATCGATAAAACTCATCCCCTGGCGGCGATTGATGCGAAAATCGACGAGCTCGATCGCCGGCAGGACGAAGTCGGTGGCACGAATAACGTCGACCGCAGTCACGTTCGGCCCCTTGAGATGTTCCTTCATCACGAAAGCGATCTCGATTTCGACCATCGGATCGAAGCAATCGGAGGTACGAATTTCCGAGGCTTCCGCGATATGCATGTAGTCCAGCATCGCGCTGAAATCCGGTTCGGCTGTTCCCGCCAGCTGCTGCATGGCTTTCGATGTTAACCCCACTTTGTAGCCGGTCAACTTCGCGCCAGACGTTCGCTTCTGGTCAACAAACAGTTGCTGAATCGCGTAGGCGTCTTCGATGCCAATTTCCGGGTAACTTTGCGTCAGCGCGGGAATCTGCTGCCGCGTCCTGTAGACATTGGCGATGTCCTTGAAAATCGATTGACGCGTTTCATTGCTAAGCATGATGGTTGTCCCTCGATGCAGCGGCCGCGCCCACTCTCGATTTGACGGAATTAAGATCGTCCGCCATAGATCGGCTTAGTGCCTGAATGTCCGTCGTGACGGAAATCATATCGAAGCCTTGTGCTACGCGCCGCGGCGCGTCCATGTGATTTGACAGTATTCCCGCCTTGAGATTGTTTTCGCGGCAGCTACGCAACACCGAGGCAATGGCATCGTCGAACACCGAGACACCATCATTGTCGCCGGGCGGCAGACCAAGGCTCAACGACAGATCGAACGGCCCCAGAAATAAGGCATCAATACCAGGAACGGCAGCGATCTGATCGACGTCGCGAAGTGCTATCGCGGTTTCGATCATGACGATCACCGCAACTTCGTCGTCGGTCCGCCTCAGGTAATCGGCTCCGTCGCGCAGGCCGATGCCGACAGGACCGAAGCTCCGGCTGCCATGCGGCGCATAGCGCGCGGCAGCGACAAGCGCCCGCGCATCATCGGCCGAATTGACCATCGGTACAATCACGCTCATCGCCCCAGCGTCGAGCACTTTTCCGATGATACCAGGTTCATTCCAAGGCACTCGAACGACAGGCGCCGCCTCTCCAAGTTCGAGCACCTGGATAAGCTGCGCTACGTCACGGTAGTCGATCATCCCATGTTGGGCGTCGATGCACACAAAATCGAATTCCTGGGAGGCGACAACTTCAGCCGCAAACCTGTCGGGTAGCATACACCAGGCTCCGAGAACCGGATTGACGCGACTCCAGCGCGAGCGAAGTGATCGAAGCTGTGGAGACTTCTTCATAGCGAGCCAATCTCCCTACTACCCTCGTCGCGGAACGAAGTTGCCACCGAGCGCAATCATGCGCACGGAATCAGTGTCTGTCGGCTGATGGCCGATCTTATGCGGCGCCGCGGGGTTCTCAGCGACCACGTTACTCAGTCGCCCGACTCCCGACACGTCGACTTCAACCACATCGCCAATGTTCATTGGCCGTGAGTTGGCGGGCGTTCCTGTCAATAGGATGTCACCCGGCAAAAAAGTCATGTAACGGCTGAGGTCGGCCACCATGAAGCCCACAGAGAAAACAAACTCCTCAACTGCACCTTCCTGAACCATTTTGCCGTTGATGAAGGTCCGCAGAACCTGCTTGCGAATATCAACACCCGACACCATTCCGGGACCGATTGGACAAAATCCGTCCTGGCCTTTGACCCGAAGCATTGAACCGCGATCGATATCCCGGAAATCCTGCAAGCCAACATCATTGGCGGGCGCGAAGCCGTCGATAACTTCCCAGATATCGTCCGGTGCAAGGCCTTTGGCGACTCTGCCAAACTGAATCGCGATCTCACCCTCATAGTTCAGATATCGGCAGTCATCTGGACGATAGAGCTTGCCGCGGTGGCTGTTCAGCGCAGTCGTCGGCTTCTCGAAGTAGCTTGGATTGGTCGCGACCTCTTTGAATTCGGCAAAGCGAGATTTCGAGTTGACGTGCACACAGATAATTTTGCTCGGGTTACATGGCGGCAGGTAGCTCGCATCTGCCTCGCGAACGCGCCGTCCGTCGGGAAACAGCAGTTCGTCGCCATCAGGGCGAACCCACTGCGCGAGACCTTC
Organism: Bradyrhizobium neotropicale; assembly: GCF_001641695.1. GTDB lineage: Bacteria > Pseudomonadota > Alphaproteobacteria > Rhizobiales > Xanthobacteraceae > Bradyrhizobium > Bradyrhizobium neotropicale. Next base: position 6,332 of record NZ_LSEF01000029.1, on the reverse strand, counting down.
ATGCAGCACCTTCCGCACCTCGCGGCGTGGACCATCCAAAACTGACATTATTGTGTCCCCGCAACTTCGAACCAGACGTGAATGTTGCCGGTTCCTACCTGATTTTCGTACCGTGACATCGGTCGGCCTGCACCTTTGAAGTCCGCGCCGCCCAGTGCGCCAAGCATGATCAGATAGTGTCCAAACCACGCCTCGGGAAAGAACCGCATATAGTCGGGGTAACGCTCGAGTACGTCCGCGTGGCGCCCCTCTTTCCACAACTCGAGCACCCGCATGTCATATTCATAAGCCTCCTTCGACGAGATCCCGTGCGGCTTATAAGATAGACTGAGCGGCGACACGATCTTGTCGAAGGGATGGAAACGATGGCTCATGGCACCCGAGCCAAGAACCGCGACGCGGCAATCGACGAGATCGATCGCCTCGCGAATGGTTGCGCCAAACTCCATGAAGTTGTGCGGCTTCGCCGTCTGGCACACACTCGTCACCAAGACTCTTTCGTCGCGCCGCAAGTGCTTGACCACGTTAATCGTCGAATAGTGATGCGGCAAATGCTCGTCGGTTACATTCACGATCTGCGGCCGATTGCCGACTGAATGAAAGTTGCCGCGCCGGGCGCCGACCTGCTCACACGCAGCACCAAGCTCGGCAGCTCCTGGATAGTCAAACCCCACCCCTTTGATGACGGTCGGCAATTCTTCGGAAGTTAGAACGCCGCGATGGTGAGCAGCGCCCGCCACCACATGCTCGCTGGTGGTGAACCAATGACTGTCGACGATAACGAAGACATCGGGCTCCACCTCATCGAGTCGTGCGCGGATGCGTTCAAATCCCTCGATGAGATCCGTGTCTTCTCCATCCGGCGATATCCGCCAATTCACCGGTAATGCCAACGGCGGCACATGTGAAACCAAAGCAGCGGCAACGATCTCACCCATCGATAGTCCTCTCTTGCTTCCCCAAACCCACGACTCTGCAGTACCCCAATCGTCAATGCGGTCCCCGCCAAACGCTCGAGGTCCCCTGCAGGAACGATGCGCTATTGATCGAGAGATTCTTGATGTTGCAGAAGAAATCGAAGCTGTGATCGCCGCCCTCGACCCCGACACCGGACATCCGAAACCCACCAAACGGCGCAGCCAGATTTCGAACAAAGAAGGAATTGACCCACACCGTTCCGGCGACTATCGCTTTCCCGACACGCTCGCCCTGCGCCGCGTCACCCGTGAAGATCACGGCTGCAAGCCCGTAGACGGTGTCGTTGGCTAGCGTAACCGCCTCGGCTTCGTCGTCGAAGATCTGCCAGGTCAGCACCGGGCCAAACACCTCATTCTGTACGATTTCAGATTTCTGGCTAACCGGCGCGAGCAATGTCGGCTCGAAATAGAGCTCGCCAGCGGAATGCTGCCGGCCGCCGAACAGGACCTCAGCGCCCTGCGCTCGTGCGCGATCGACAAACCCCTTCACGCGTTCAAACTGCCGCGCAGAGATGAGTGGACCGACCGACGTCCTCTCGTCGCGAGGGTCACCGACTCGCATCGCGCCGACCTTTTCGCGAATCTTCTCCAGGAGCGATTCAGCGATCGAGCGTTCCGCCAAAACCCGCGTCCCGGCCACGCAAACCTGCCCGGCGTTGAAATACTGCCGCGCCGCCGTCGTCGCCGCAGCGTCGAGATCCGCGGAAGCAAATACGACAAAGGGCGACTTGCCGCCCAATTCAAGGCTAACCGGCACCAGATTGGTCGCGGCGGCGGTGGCGACTTTGCGCCCCGTCTGCGGTGATCCAGTGAAGCTGATACGCGAAATACCCGGATGATCGGCAAGCGCCTGGCCGGTGACGGAACCGTCGCCGTGGACCACATTGAATACGCCCGGAGGCACTCCCGCTTCCTCCGCTAGATTCGCCAGCAGACTGCACGACAATGGTGCAAGCTCCGGCGGCTTCAGCACAACTGTATTGCCGGCCGCAAGCGCGGGACCAAGTTTCCAAGTGCTCAGCATCAATGGACCGTTCCAAGGCGTGATCAAAGCAGCAACGCCTGCCGGCTCATAGGCAACTATGTCGGTATTCGTACTACCCGGCACCATTTCGCCACCGATATGCTCGGCTCGCCCTGCGAAGAACTCAATATTCTGAGCGCTTCGTTCGATTATATGGGCAGCGATGGCGTGACGCAGTCCACCGTTGTCGACGGATTCAACGATCGACAGCGCAGCATTGTTTTCGCGAATACGTTGCGCGAAGCGGCGCAGCACCACTCCTCGCGCCACCGCGCCCGCTTCGGCCCACGCACGGAACGCAGCGCGGGCCGCCCCCACGGCGCGATCGACCAGATCCCCATCGCCTGCCGCGCATGCCCCAAGGATCGAATTGTCGATCGGCGTCCGCACCTCGAAGCCAGCCGACCCACTAACCCGCTTGGCGTTGATGTAGTGGTCGGTGGGCACGCTTACGGTTTCGATCTTCATCCCATCCCTCCAATCCTACTCTGTTGCGGACGCTCGAGGCCACACATCACGGACATTCGACCTCAACCATTTACTTCGGCACCTAAGTATTAGCTTGACCAAGCCGCCTTGTCAAACGCTCTTCGGGCCTCGGGCATCTCTCAACATTCTTCCGGGCCATTGGAACCGTCGAGATCGGCAGATCTCTCACCTCAGACAGAAGTAAACAAGCAGCAGTATCAACACCCAAAGCGCAAGGCTAATTGGAAGACCAATGAGCAGTCCCCGAAAGAACTTCATGACATAACATCAGCTGGGCTTCGAACCAGGCTGCACCTCCTCCGAGCCTCGACAGGCTAGGAGCAGCGCGACCAGATCATGACGATCCTGTTCACTAATCATTAGGCGCCTAAGTTTATAAATGATCACTCTCGAAGAGCAACCCGGTACCGCGTCCTAGTGCTCGCAAGTCGGCGCGGCGAGTACCCTTGAGATCTCAAATGGAGCGCGAGTGAGGGGAACACGAGTCGAGTGGCTTGGCTTGGCCGGCTCCTTTGACGCCGGTCATCTCGACCGCCACTGCTTGAAACGCCTCCCTGCCCGGAGTGGCTGCAATTCAGCGTCCTGCACGAACGTGCACACAAGGCACCAAAATGTCCCATCAAGCCAAAAGCGAGCGAAAGCTCGATGCCACACGTACAGCAGCTATCGATCTGCAACACCTTAGATTCGCGGTGACCGCCGCCGATAGTGGAAGCCTCCGACGTGCAGCCGACCTACTTTGTGTTAGGCACTCCGTGCTGAGCCGTTCCATCAGCCAACTGGAACGTCACATAGGGGCGTCGCTGTTCGAGCGCTCAACTGCAGGGGTGAAAGCAACGCTCGCAGGAAAGAGCGTGCTGCGAATTGCAAGAACCATCCTCGATCAGGTCGACACGCTTGTCGCAACCGGTGCGGCGAACGGTCGGGGGGAAGCCGGCCATATCTCAGTCGGCTTCTGCACATCGATTTCCGCGGGAAATTTGCGAGCAACGTTACTTGAATTCAAGAAGCGATGCCCGCAGGTCGAGCTCACGGCGGTTCAGGGTCAGCGGGCCCATCTGATGAATGAGCTCAGGAGCGGTGCACTCGATGTACTGGTTGTCACTGGCGAAGCGCGATCATCAGGCAACAGAAGCGTCCGGCTCTGGAGCGAGCGGATTCTTGTATCTCTGCCCGAGTATCACCCTTTGGCAACCCGCGATGTGATCTACTGGACCGATCTGCGTAATGAAACTCTTCTATTGAGCCATCACGACCCTGGCCGAGAGCTCGAGAACCTCATCTTCTCCAAGCTCCTTACTCCGGATGATCGACCCAAGATCGACCGGCACAATGCGAACCAAGGTATCATAAAGAGCCTGATCAGCATGGGACTTGGAATCAGTCTTGGTATGGAATCGGACCTGGGAGCAAGCTTCGCTGGCCTTGTTTATCGGGAGTTGCGCGACGGAACGGGCACGAGCCGAATAGACTTCTCAGCACATTGGCGGATGGACAACGAAAACCCCGCCTTGGATCGATTTCTAAAGCTCCTGGGTGAACGCTACCCTTTGCCGGCCTCAGGCGAATGAACTGCGCGCCTGAGCTTGGCAAATCCCCGATCCGTGGCCATGAAGCGTGCCAACATCGGCGCGATTAGCTTGGCCGGGTCGATGCGCTGCCCATTGTCGCGTGCCAGGACCTCCGCATAGGCGACGAGATCCCGATGCACTGATGCTGGGAGCTCCGTGGTGACCTTGACCGGCTTGTCGTCAGGCAGCGATCCTATTCTCAGCTTGGGCATCCCCTATCCTCCGTAAGGCGCAAGTATGAGATCGCGATTGACGACAACGCGAACCGGGAAACCAGGTCGCACGGTCAGCGTGGGCTGGATGTTGAGACTGCGCCGGACTACCTGCTGTCCGGCCTGGTTCAGTGAGTCGGAGGCGCCGTGCCGCAATGCTTGGATGATTGCGCTGTCGTTGCTGTTGGTGTCCGAGCCGGCACCTAGTTCGGCGCCGACAGCCAGAAACGTCGAAAGGGCCGCAGCCTTGAATAGCTCACCCCAGTGATTGTCGACCTGGTCTTCGAGGCCTGCGTACCCGCCGGCGTCAGCGCCAGGCTGCCGCTCGAGAACGATGGAACGTCCGTTCGGCATGATCAGCCGGGTCCAAACCAGCAGGACGCGAGACTGGCCGAAAGTGACCTGGCTATCGTAGATGCCGATCAGACGCGCTCCCTGGGGCACAAGCAAAAAGCGGCCGGTCGGTGTGTCAAAAACATTCTCGGTCACCTGCGCCGTGATCTGGCCTGGCAGGTCCGATCGGATTCCGGTGATCAGGGCTCCCGGAATGACCGTCCCAGCCTGTAAGATATATGGTGAAACCGACCTAGTGGTTCATCACAGTGGTTTTGACTCTTTGGCGGCAACTGGATAGGCGCGACCGAGTTTGGCGCGGGCTTTGTCGGTTGTGAACATCCATTTGATGCGGTCTCGCGCCTTGTTTCGCTGCCGTTGCCATGCTGCGATTTCTTTTCGAAGCCTTTTGGGATCGTCGATGCGACGGCCGAGACACTGGCGCTGCAGCACGCTGATCTCGCACTCGACCATATTGAGCCAGCTGGCGTGTTTCGGGGTGTAGTGGAACTCGAGGCGGCGCAGGATGCGACGGGCCTCGGCAGGCGCAAATGCCTGATATAGCGCGCCGGCCGTATGAATCGACAGATTGTCCTGCACCACACGGATGCAGGCGGCATTGGGATAGTGGACGTCGACGAGTTCGCGCATGCAGTGCGCGTAGTCGACCGCGGCGCGGTGGTCTGTAACCTTGACATTGCGCCAGCCGCGATGCGGATCGAAGGTGACGAAGAGATTGACGGTACCGTTGCGGCGATATTCGTAATCGTAGCGCTCGCGCTGTCCCGGTTGGGCAGGGATCGGCTGGCGTACCTCGCCGATCAGCTGGACTGGGGTCTCGTCGAAGCAAACCAGGGGCCGCTCGGGATCCGGCGCCTCGGCGTAGAGATCGAGCACATCCTCCATCCGGGCGACGTATTCGCCGTCGACATGAGGAATGCACCACATATCCCGGCGCCACGGCTTGAGGTCGTTGTCGGCCAGCCGGCGGCGCACGGTCTCGCCCGACAGGCTGGCGTGATCGGTGAGCTTGACCATCGCGTCGGCCAGCAATGTCAGCGTCCAGCGTTTGCGGCCGGCGGGCGGCTTGGCGCATGCCGTCGCCACCAGCAGGGCCTCTTCCTTGCCTGTCAGCTTGCGTTCCGCGCCCGGACGCGGCTCCTCACTCAAGGCCCGCTCCAGATTGCCTTCTACGAAACGGCGTTTGGTCCGGCCGACGGTGGAAAGGCTGACCCGGACGGTTCGGGCAATCTCCGCGTCGCAGCTGCCTGAATCGGCCGCCAGCACAATCTGAGCCCGTTTGAGTTTGCGGGCGGAATGCGTGCCGCCGCCGAGCATTGCCGTCAGTTCGTCCCGCTCGGCTTGGCTCAATTCGACCCGATAACGTACATTCATGCTTCGCCTCCTTGTCGGAGGCCGGGACGAATCCAGCTATGAGTCAAAAATCAGGCGCGCACTTCACCGAGAAGCAGGGACACTATCTCGCTTTCATCCATACCTACTCGTACATGTTCGGACAGCCGCCCGCCGAGGCCGACATCCAGCGGCATTTCCGCGTCAGCCCGCCGTCAGTCCACCAGATGATCCTCACCCTCGAACGCAACGGGTTCATTCGTCGCCAGCCCGGCGTCGCTCGAAGCATCGAGATCCTCTTGCCACCCGAAAAGTTGCCTATCCTCGGATGGCTCGGTATCAAAACGTCAAAATCACTGTGATGAACCACTAG
>NZ_LSEF01000028.1:218271-296919 GCF_001641695.1 Bradyrhizobium neotropicale | reverse complement strand
CGGTTTGTGCTGGGATGGAAGATGCTCGGGCTGGAGCGAAGCCTCGGCTCTCGCATCGTGACCTATGCCGACGATCTCGTAATCCTGTGCAGGCGGGGCAAAGCTGAAGAGGCCTTGCGACAACTGCGCATGATCATGGGAAGGCTGAAGCTGACGGTCAACGAGGAGAAGACACGAATCTGCAAGGTGCCGGAAGGAGAGTTCGACTTCCTGGGCTACTCGTTCGGGCGGATGTATTCTGCGAGAACCGGCCAGGCGCGCCTGGGGTACCGGCCATCGAAGAAAAGCATCAAGCGCATGGTGGAAACCATTCATGCGCTGACGGCTCGAACTGGGGTAGGGCAAGACACCACAGAGTTGGTGGCGAAGTTGAACCGCACGCTGCGCGGATGGGCGAACTACTTCAATGTAGGCACCGTCATCAAAGCGTATCGCGCGATCGACAACTACACCGCTGTGCGGTTGCGCCGGTGGTTGCGCTCCAAGCACAAGGTCAGGCGACGCAAGGGCGGGACTTATCCACTCTCGCACCTCTACGGGCACTTCGGGCTCGTACGCCTAACTGCGCGCGGACACGACGTGCCGTGGGTGAAGGCGTGAGGTCTTGTCCGAGAGCCGGATGCGGGAGATCTGCCTGTCCGGTTCGATGAGCGAGGTGTGGAAACGGAGTCACGGTCGAACCACTAAGGCACCGCCAGACGAAAGGGGCGGGAACAGATATGTTCGATCCTAAAGCAACCGCGTCACATCTCGACTCTACCAATCGCGTCGTTTCGGCCGCCGGTTCGTCAATTCCGGTCTCCCCCGAAGAGCAGACATTCGCGGTATCCAAAGGCATGTCGCAGATGGGCCACAAGCGGAAATGCCGGTCTGGAAAAGCGAATCGCGGTATGCTAGTATTGTCGATGTCCTACAACCTGACCGGTCACAGACATTGACAGAGCACCACCAGATCATCGGAGAACTCGCATTCCGGTACAAAGCGCCAAAAGCTTATCGGCGATTGCTCGAGCTCGGGATCAAAGCACTTCCTGCAGTGCGAGCCGGTTTGCGGCACGACATTGCTGATATCCGACTGCATTGCTGCAGGTTTCTCGACCGGTATCTCTCGCCCGAAACTCTTACCGATCTGATGGAAATGCTGAACGATAACGATGAGCGGGTCAGATGTTCGGCTTTGCACACGCTGGCGTGCGACCGGTGCAAGGAAGGGACCTGCAGACCCGAGGAAGCGGAAGTATTTCCAAAGGCGCTGAACTTGCTTCAGCGCGATCCCGACGCGCATGTTCGCGCAATGGCGATTGAAGTCGTCGGACAGTTCGTCCACACCAATGCCCTTGCGGCTGCAGCGATGTCTAGCGCTCAGCAAGGTGATGAAAATTCAACGGTGCGCAAAAAAGCCGGATGGTATGTACCGGGAGGCCCAATCCACCGGAGAACTAAGCCAAGGCTTAAATCGATATCACCGAGCTAAGTCGGCATTGGGTCAAAATGAGAAGAACTCAGCGTGAGCAAATCTAGTCCGCTATGCTCCGCTGAGTGGACCTCGATAAGAGGTGTCGCCACTTCGCTGATGGGCCAGAAACAGACTTTATCATGTGGTGATGGGAAGGAAGTTCGATTCCAGATAAGCTAGCCCGTGGCGCCCTCTGACCGGGGACTGCTTGCATGAGCCTCTCGTAAATTGCCTCCGCGCTTCAGACAAGCTTGGTTACTTGCAGTGTCACCGTAATGCCAAGCTGAAGGAGTTGAATATGAAGACAACCATTGCGTTGCTCTGTGCTGTTTCCATCTCGACCGCGTCTGCAAAGGCCAATGCCGAATCGATCTTTGTTGGTAAAGTTCCCACGGTTCATACTTGGCCTAATGGTGCATCCTTTTTGGAGTTTCAACTCGACCCAGATCTCAGGCGTGCGTGGGTCTCAGCCTCGTTTTGTGAGAGATACTTGCCCGGAGACTGGGCGGCATCCGACTGTAGGCCGTACAATCGATACAAGTTTAGCATTCGCGGTCTGACCTACGACGGTTCTTCGGGTGTGATTCATTTTGGCAGGCACGTTTGCGCACTGGTGGAGAATGGGCTTTCGCGTCCGCTCGTTCGACAAACCGGTCGCTGCAATCTAACCAGCGACACGATTCGTCAAGACTATGGGTTCCAAAGACACTGGCGATGGATGGATGTGATCACCCTCCAGTTAAAGTGATCAGAACGGACTACGGGATGCGGTGCGTGCAGGACTGCACCCCTGAGACTTCGGTTCGGCAAACCTTCCCTTCAAATCATCTTTGTTGCCGCGGATTGGTGAAGATGCGGCGCGGCTCGCGGATCACATCGCCGCCGCGCGAAGACGCTAGTCGGACGGCAGGACCCGCGTTCAAGGCATGACCGCTTCGGGTCACAAGGCGACATTCCGGGGGCGGGGGCGCGTGTCCGCATTACCCTCGAAAGCAGACATCCCGGATTTATGAGTTTCACGACCCAGCTCAATCTTCCGGGACGAGGTCAGCCGAAGCATGTCGCGGATAATCTGCGCCGGCCCGGAAAACCGGGCACGAAAATGCGCTCTAGCGGCGAGTTGTGGTTTCGACCTCGATGCTACTGACCTCCAGCCCGCAGGACCGTGCGAGAGCCCGCAGCTCGAGTCGGATCGTCTCGAGCTGATGGCTGTCGAGGTCTCGATCGATCGTGACCGTAGCGACGAGCGGCTTTTCCGTTTCGCTACTTCCTGGCCTTCTTCTTTTTCTTGGCCTTTTGCGCGTCACGATAGGCTTGGGTCGACTTCCAACCTTTCTCAAATTCCTTAACTCCGGCCTGGAATTGACGAAGCAGTTTGCGCGTCTCTGTGCTTTTGGGTGTGACCGCAATCCGGATAAACGTGCGACCCTTGTTGACGCGTTTGTGGACCTGGATATCCGCCATGCTATTTGCCCCTTGCCGTTGCCTGCAAGCGGCCCCGACGGGGGCCTGCCCCTTGCCAAGGTTTTCTGATGTTATCGGAGAATTCGGAGGCGTGGAAGATGCACGGAGCGCCATCGATGCCTCTCAGCATGTACCAATCCGGCGCAGCGTCGTAAGTGTTCTCGATATCGACCGGCACACCTTTCGCCAGCCGGACAAAGCTCGCGGCCATGTTGTGCTTTCCAACCAGGTCGAAGATGTTGGTTGCGGACGAAAACCGGCCTGCGTTGATTTCCGTGATGCAAGGAACGCCGCGCGCATTCTCCTTGAGATCCACGCTGAAAACGCCGGACACCTTTGCATCAAGCAATCGGATTGCACGTGTACAGGTGTCGACGACCTTCGGTTCGAACACGGTCTTTGCGAGGGCTGCTACGGAAGAAACTTGCGCTGGTTGGCTGCCCGTCCCGAGATAGGAAAGCCGTTCATAGGTCTTGATCAGCACCAGCTCGCCATCCTTCCAAAGGCTTTGACAGCCGAAATCGCGGCCTGGCAGGTACTCTGAAAGCATGAACGAGGAGACAGGCACGCCGCGCATCTCCTTCCAGTACCGGATCCAGCTGCGTGCCTGCTCCGGCGTCCGGACCGGCAGCGCACCAAGCGCGCCGGCCCCGTCCCGAACACGGCACCACAGCGGCCTGCTGCCCCTCAGCTCCTGGAAGATCTTGGTGATGTGCCTCAGATCCTTCACCTGATGGCTCGCGGGGGCGTCGACGCCGTTGTCGCGCAAGAGCGCATTGAGACGGTACTTGTCCCGGCAGATTTCCAGCACGGATGCGGGTGGCAGGAACAGGTACTCGCTCAGCTGCTTACGCACGCGCGACAGGCTATCCGGATCAGAATCAACCGTAGGAACAATGAGATCCAGGCGTTCTGTTTCGACAATCCATCGCAGTGCCTGGGGCCATTCCGGGTGGTCCACGGGCGGAACGAGATAGTGTCTGTCCGCGTCGGATTTCTTCAGAGTGAACTGGTCGTCGTTACAGCCGACGATGAAGACAGGCTCGGCCCCCCTTCGCAGGCTGCGGGCCAGATTGTTGCTCGGAGCGTGACCAGCGTTCGTAAAGAGCAATCGCGCAGCCAACTGACTTCTCCTGCGTCTCACAGGGATATGTCGCCCATTGAAAAGACACTATGGATCATACGACGTAAAATAGACATTCAATTCCCACTGGGCCTTCTCCGACTGGGCCTTCGCCGCGATCGGACCGGCGGCGTGATGACCTTGCTTTTGTCCAGCATGCATCCACGCGGCTATGGCAGGCTGCCGCTGATGAGCCACGTCCTCGCGAAACCATCTTCGGACTCGCCTCGTATCTTGCTGTGAGAACAGCCGTTCACGCGACGCCGGCAAAGAAACAGGTGCAGGGCTTTACTAGCGCTGCGGTTGTGGCATTATTGTAGAGCATTTTAGATTGTGATTGCGTATTTTACCCGTATCGGGCGCAAGCATTTCTCTCATCGCTTTGGCGGCGCAGCATTCACAATGAGGCGGCGCAAATGGATAGGTCGTTCGTCATTGCGCAGATTTCCGACCTGCATCTGGACGGATCGGGCCGGCTGCTTCCCACGATCGAGGCGCTCGGGACAGCGCTAGGCGAGAGGATGGCACAGTTTTCGGCCGTCCCCGATCGTATCCTGTTGCTGACCGGCGATCTCGTGAACGGTCCGACGCCGCGCGCGCTCGACGAGGCGCTTGCGGTCATCGCATCCTTCCGGCAAAGCGGCTTGTTCACAGACATCCAGGCGATCGCCGGCAATCATGACGTCAAACGCCCGAGCCAGCGCAGCGGCCGGCACGATGCCTATGACTACCTGCATCTGCCGCGGACGTCGAAGAGCGTCTACTACCGCCAGTCAGGGCTCGACCTCGTGCTGCTGGATTCCAATAATGCCAGCCTGACCACGCTCGCAGGCAGCCCGATCGATGAGAGCGCTTACAGCGCGGTGGTCACGCATTCCGCGCGGCTGAGCGTCGAGCTCGCGGGCAGCCTGGGCTCGGCCGGGCGCGCCGATTACGCCGAGCCCGTCGACAATCTGGTACGCGTGTTGGCGCTGCACCATCATCCGCTGCCGCAGGCCACCGGCGAAGGAAAGCGCTTCCTCGGCGTCCCCGACGAGCCGCTGATGTATCTCGCCGCGCCCGCGACCTTTCTCGAAGCGGCCACCTCGCTCAACGTGAATCTGGTCCTGCATGGTCACCGGCATGTCGAGGGTTTCGCCCGCTATTCGATCCCCGATCCGCGCGCCACCCGGAGCGAGGGTGGCGAGGATTTCTGGCGCACGATCTACGTGCTCTCCTGTCCGTCCTCGACCGGGCAGGGCGGCGACGATGCCGGCTTCAACATCATCCATTTCGGGCCGTCGCCCGACATGGGCGGCCCGCAGCACCGGTTCGCGATCGCCCGCTATTGCCGGCCGCGCAATGACGGTGCCTTCAGGCCGCTCGACAGCAACCTGCCGGACGGCATCATCAGGCTGCCCACGGAGCGCGATTTCTCCCGCGATCCCGCCTTCCAGGCGGCGATCGAGATCGCCTCATGCGCGACGCCCAGGCGGGATCAGCTTCCGGCGCTGATTCGTCCGCTGCTGGTGCGACGCGCCTTCTACGATGACCGTGAACTGAGCTGGGCGGAGGCGCTTTACGCCTATCTCGTCACGTCAAGGGTGTGGAATGATCTCGACAGCAAGTCCACAAAATCGGGGTCCAGGCACGTGCTCAAGGCGTTGGCTGCGGCGGGGGCGCTGCTGAGCCTGTTGGTCGAGCAATCGGCGGATGTCCTCGGCATCGACCGCGGTGAGCTCGACGATCTCCGCGCAACCCGGGTGATCAATCGCGCCGACCTGCTGCGCCAACTGCCCAGGATGCCGCGCGGCGGCATCGACGAGCAGCAGCAGATCCGGCAGAGGCTGCAGCTGCTGCGGGAGCTGAACGATCAGGTGAAGGCGCTCGGCCTTGATCTCGGCCTGGGCGGCGAGGCGCCGCCACAAGCGCCGCCTTGAGAGGCCACGGAGCTGCCGTTAACCGGCCGTTAGGGTTAACAGTCTATTGCTGACGCGTTCGGCTCGATCAATCGGCTCCAGAGTCAAGGCGTCATGCGTCAACGGTTCAGTCCAGCCCGGCTTCTTGCGTCCACGTCGCTGGTCGCGGCGCTAGCCGCGGGCCTTGGCGGCTGTACGGCCATGTCGAAGCTCTCCGACGCCACCGGCTCGGTCGCGCCGCGCGCGGAAGCTGCTCCCACTGATCCCGCTCGTGCCGTCGAAGCCTATGGCGAGCGCTACCGCGCAAATCCCAAGGATGCCGACGTCGCGCTCGCCTATGGCCAGGCCCTGCGCGCCAACGGCCAGCGCGCGCAGGCCGCCGCCGTGCTCGAGCAGGCGACCATCGCCCATCCCGGCAACAAGGCGCTGCTCGCCCAGTACGGCCGCGCGCTCGCCGACAACGGCAATTTTCAGCAAGCGTTCGACGTGCTGTCGAAGGCGCACTCGCCCGACAATCCGGATTGGCGCCTGCTCTCGGTGCAGGGCACTGCGCTGGATCAGATGGGCCGGCACGAGGAGGCGCGCAGCTATTACGCGGCCGCGCTGAAGATCGCGCCGGGCGATCCCGGCGTGCTCTCCAATCTCGGCCTGTCCTACATGCTGTCGAAGGATCTGCCGAAGGCCGAGGAGGCGCTGCGGCAGGCTTACGCCTCGCCGCGCGCGAGCGCGCGGGTGCGGCAGAACCTCGGGCTGGTGGTCGGCCTCCAGGGGCGCTTTGCCGAAGCCGAGACCATCGTGAAGGCGGATCTGCCGCCGGACCAGGCCGCGGCCAACGTCGCCTACCTCAAGGACATGCTGAACCGCAACGAGGCGCCGCGCGGTGCGGCGAAGCGGACGCCGGTCGCCTCCCTCAGCCAGCCTGACTGATCAAAACCATTGCTGACGAGAGGTTGCCGGAGCTCGTGCGCCGCGACACCGATTGTGCCTGCCGCATCAGATGCTTGGTGAGATCCGCAGGGCATCAAGCCGGCGGTCGCCGGCTACTTTGCATGGGGTTGTTTTCGATATTTTTGGATCGGCCGCGCGCGATCAGGCGGCGCCTGACCGGACCGCGCCTTAGTGCAGCTCCGCGACCTTGATGCCGGTCGGTCCGAGAATGACGACGAACAGCACCGGCAGGAAGAACAGGATCATCGGCACCGTCAGCTTCGGCGGCAGCGCTGCCGCCTTCTTCTCGGCTTCGTTCATGCGCATGTCGCGGTTTTCCTGCGCCATGACGCGCAAGGAGTGGCCGAGCGGCGTGCCGTAGCGCTCCGCCTGCTGGAGCGCGAGACAGACCGACTTGACGCCTTCGAGCCCTGTGCGCCTCGACAGGTTTTCATAGGCGACCTTGCGGTCCTGCAAGTAAGACAGTTCGGCGGTCGTCAGCGTGAATTCTTCCGACAGCGCAATCGACTGGCCCACGATCTCGGTGGCCACTTTCCGGAACGCCATCTCGACCGACATGCCGGATTCGATGCAGATCAGCAGCAGGTCGAGCGCGTCCGGGAAAGCGCGCTTGATCGAGAGTTGGCGCTTGGAGATGGCGTTCTTGAGGAACAGCATCGGCGCCTGGAGGCCGAGATAGGCCGCGCCGATGCAGATGCCGATCTTGACCGGCATCGACTGCTGCATATGCGCGATCAGGAACACGTAGAGGATCGAGCCGATGAGCAGGACCAGCGGGGCTACCATGCGCGCGAACAGGAAAGTGATGTAGGGCGCCTGGCCGCGATAGCCCGCCATGATCAGCTTCTCGCGCGCGGCTTCCTGCGCCAGCCATTTGGTGAGGTTGAAATCCTCGACGACCTTGGAGACGAGCTGCTTGGGGGTCTGGCGCAGCGTGACCTTCTCGCCCTTGGCAAGGCGCTCGCGCTCGCGCTGCCGGATCCGCTCGCGCTCGCTCGCCACCGCCTTCATGCGCTTGGCGAGGCCTTCGCCTGCGAACAGCGGCATCACCAGCGTATAGACGGTTGCGCTGGCGGCGATGGCCGCCAGCAGCATGGTCATAAAACGGACGTCATGCAGTTTCGAGACGAGAAATTCGACCATGCGGCACCGTCAGAAATCGAAATTGATCATCTTCTTCATCACCATGATGCCGACCGACATCCAGATGACGCAGCCGACCAGCATGAGCTGTCCGGTGGGATGGGTCCACAGCAGCGAGATGTATTGCGGGGTGGTGAGATAGACCAGGAACATCACGATCGGCGGCAGTGAGCCGATGATGCCGGCCGAGGCCTTGGCCTCCATCGACATCGCCTGGATCTTCTCCTTCATCTTCTTGCGGTCGCGCAGCACCCTGGAGAGGTTGCCGAGCGCTTCGGAGAGGTTGCCGCCCGATTTCTGCTGGATCGACACCACGATGCCGAAGAAGTTGGCTTCCGGCAGCGGCATGCGATCGTAGAGCCGCGCGCAGGCTTCGCCGAGCGGCATGCCGATCGCCTGGGTCTCGATGATCGCCAGGAATTCGCTGCGCAGCGGCTCCGGCGAGTCGGCGGCGACGACCTTGATCGATTCGAACAGCGGCAGGCCGGCCTTGATGCCGCGCACGATGACGTCGACAGCGTCGGGCAGGGCTGCCAGGAACTTGTCTTCGCGTCGCTTCTTCAGGAAGCTCAGCGCCCAGCGCGGCAGGCCGAAGCCGCCGGCAAAGGCGAGACCGACGGCGCCGATCAGGCCTCCGCCGACAAACAGTGCGACCGCGCCCAGCACGCCGCCCAATATGGCGGAGGCGATCCAGAATTTCTGCGGCGTCCAGTCGAGCCCCGCCTGCGACAGGCGGACGCTGAGCGGAACGCTCTTCTCCTGCTGACGCCGCGCCTCGAGGTCCTTCAGCGTGGTCTCGACCTGCTCGCGGCGCGAACGCTGGCTCTTCTCGGCCTGGCGGGCGGTTGGGGCCTCAGCCCGGGAGATCGAAGCACGGCGGCTCTCCGCCTGCCGCTCACCGGACAGCAACGGATAGAGGAAGACCCAGGCGATGCCGCCGGTGGCGGCGGTCGCGAGGAAGGCGAAGGCGAGGACTTGCATGTTCATCATGGCGGTACCGTGCTCACGCCTTTGCCGCGACTTCGGCCGCGTCGAGCGCTGCGGCAAGGCGCTTCTCCTCGCCATAATAGCGGGCGCGCTCCCAGAACCGCGGCCGGCCGATGCCCGTCGAGCGGTGCCGGCCGATGATCTTGCCGTTGGCGTCCTCGCCCACGAGGTCGTAGAGGAAGACGTCCTGGGTGATGATGGTGTCGCCTTCCATGCCCATCACCTCGGTGATGTGAGTGATGCGGCGTGAGCCGTCGCGCAGGCGCGCGGCCTGGACGATGACGTCGATCGAGGCGCAGATCATCTCGCGGATGGTGCGCGAGGGAAGGGAAAAACCGCCCATCGTGATCATGGATTCGCAGCGCGACAGTGCTTCGCGCGGGTTGTTGGCGTGCAGCGTGCCCATCGAGCCGTCATGGCCCGTGTTCATGGCCTGGAGCAGGTCGAACGCCTCGGGTCCGCGGACTTCGCCGACGATGATGCGCTCGGGACGCATACGCAGGCAGTTGCGCACCAGCTCACGCATGGTGACCTGGCCCTCGCCCTCGATGTTGGGCGGGCGGGTTTCAAGCCGGACCACATGGGGCTGCTGGAGCTGAAGCTCGGCCGCGTCCTCGCAGGTGATGACGCGCTCGTCGTGCTCGATATAGTTGGTGAGACAGTTGAGCAGCGTGGTCTTGCCGGAGCCGGTGCCGCCGGAGATCAGCACGTTGCAGCGGACACGTCCGATGATCTGGAGGATCTCCGCGCCCTCCGGCGAGATCGCGCCGAACTTGACGAGCTGATCCAGCGTCAGCTTGTCCTTCTTGAACTTGCGGATGGTGAGCGCAGGGCCGTCGATCGACAGCGGCGGCACGATGGCGTTGACGCGGGAGCCATCGGCGAGGCGCGCGTCGCAGATCGGCGAGGATTCGTCGACGCGTCGGCCGACCTGGCTGACGATGCGCTGGCAGATGTTGAGGAGCTGCTGATTGTCGCGGAAGCGGATGCCGGTGCGCTGGATCTTGCCGGCGACTTCGATATAGACCGTGCCCGCGCCGTTCACCATGATGTCGGCGATGTCGTCGCGCGCCAGGAGTGGTTCGAGCGGGCCATAACCGAGCACGTCGTTGCAGATGTCGTCGAGCAGCTCTTCCTGCTCGGCGATCGACATCACGATGTTCTTGATCGCGATGATCTCGTTGACGATGTCGCGGATTTCTTCGCGCGCCGATTCGGAATCCAGCTTGGCGAGCTGGGCGAGGTCGATGGCCTCGATCAGCGCGCCGAAGATGGTCGCCTTGACCTCGTAGTAATTGTCCGAGCGGCGGGTCTCGATGGTCGGGGCGGGCTTGGCGGGCGCAAGCGGCGGCGAGGCAATGGCCGGCGGGGGCGGCGCGCGCGACACCGTGGGCGCCGGAGCCTGGACAGGCTCTGGCGACACGGCACCGGGCTTGGGAGCCCGAAAGTCGGTGTCTGTTCCGCTACGCTTACCGAACACTTAACAACTCCATGCGGCGGCTTATTTTCCCCGCAACTTGTCAATCAGGGGTGAAAGCAGGGACGTCTTTTGCTTCTTGGTCTCGCTGCGGCCGGTCAGGCGCTGGGCGATCTGCAGGAACATCTCGATCGACTTGTGGCTGGCCGAGATCTCCGCGACCATCTGACCGTTGTTGGCCGCGGATCCGAAGATCTGCGGCTCGAACGGGATCGAGACGATCGGCTGGCTCTCGATCGCCTTGGCAAACTCGGTTGCGGCGATTTCCGGCCGTTTCGGGATGCCGACCTGGTTCAGGCAGTAGAGCGGAGGGCGGTCGTTGGGACGCGCGGCCTTCAAGAGATCGAACAGGTTCTTGGTGTTGCGCAGGTTGGCGAGGTCCGGCGCCGCCACGATCAGGATGTCGTCGGCCCCGATCAGCGCGCGCTTGGTCCAGCCCGACCATTGATGGGGGATGTCGAGCACGATGCAGGGCATGGTGGAGCGCAGCGTGTCGAACACGGCATCGAAGGCGTCGGTGCCGAAATCATAGACCCGGTCGAGCGTCGCCGGCGCAGCCAGCAGGCTGAGATGGTCGGTGCATTTCGACAGCAGGCGGTCGATGAAGGCGGTATCGACACGATCGGGCGAGAACACCGCGTCAGCGATGCCCTGCGGCGGATCCTGGTTGTAATCGAGCCCGGCCGTGCCGAAGGCGAGGTCGAGATCGGCGACGACCGCGTCCATGGCGAGGTCGCGCGCGATCGCCCAGGCGACGTTGTGGGAGATGGTGGAGGCGCCGACGCCGCCCTTGGCGCCGACCACCGCGATGATGCGGCCGACCGCCTTGGCTTCGGGCGCCGAGAACAGGTTGCAGATCGAGCGCACCACGTCGATCGCGCCGACCGGCGCGAGCACGTAGTCGCTGACGCCGCGGCGCACCAGCTCGCGATAGAGCATGACGTCGTTGATGCGGCCGATCACGATGACGCGGGTGCCGGCGTCGCAGACCGTGGCGAGCTGGTCGAGGCCGGTCAGCAGATCATTGCGGCCGTCGCTCTCCAGCACGATCACGTTCGGCGTGGGCGCCGAGCGGTAGGCTTCGATGGCGGCCGCCATGCCGCCCATCTGGATCTTGAGATGGGCCTTGCCGAGACGACGATCCTCGCCGGCCGATTGCACGGCGGCGGCGGTCTCCACGGTCTCGCAGAAGGCCTGGACAGAGACGCGCGGCGCAGGCGCGATATGCTCCTCGATCGGCGGCGGAGGAGCCTCCGGCTGCTCTTCGTGATTCTGGCGAGCGTAGCTGATCATTTGCCGGTGTCGCTAAGTTTGGCCTTGTCGGCTTCAGGATAGGTGACCGCCGTTGAAGTCCCCTTGCGATACTTATCGAAGAGGACGGTGCGCCGCGGGGTGTACGATGGCGTTTCGGGCCGGGGCTGCTCGAGGTCCGACGGATTGTCGACCATGGCGGCCATGTTGCGCTGATAGGCGCAGCCGAAATTGTAGTATTGCTTGTTCTCGAACCAGCTCCTGTTCTTCATCGACGGACCGACGTCCTCGGGCCACAGGCCGCAGGGGCCCGCGACCGCGGCGATCTTCGAATAGGTAAGCCGGATCGGCGGCAGGAAGCGCTTGTCCTCGGGCCGGTAGGGGCGGACCATGACTGCGCGCGGCGGCACGCCGGCGGCTGCCATCATCGCCTGGATCTCGCGCAGCGACTCCGCCGCCGGACGGGCGTTGGGCGTGTCGGCCGGCACATCGATATGGATCGCACCGGTGCCCTCGCGCAGCCAGGTCGAGGCGAGGCCCATCACGTCGGCGCGCTGGGCCGCCGTCAGGCCGCCGCGGGCATGGCCGACGAAGACGACGATCGAGCGGTTTTGTTCTTCGATCGCGATCGGGTGACGCTGCTTGTAGTCGTCTGGAATGGAGGCGGTGACCGCCTCGTCGTGCTGGCAGCCGCCGAGCGCGAGCGCCATACCGACGAGCGCGCCACCGAGGCGGATAGCGCCCTTGCGAGTCTGGGGTAATCTTGTGATCATAGCGAAGTCCCCGTTCCGCCTCAGTCGGTAATGAAGCCGTAGGTGCCGCGGTAATTCCGCGCCGGTTCGGTCCGGCCAGGCACGCCGTAGATGCGATTGATGTTGCCGATCAGCTCGGCCTGCGGATCGGCGGGTGCGGCAAAGCCGTCATCCGGACGCGACAGGTCCTTCTGCGCCACTGCGCGCACGATATAGGGCGTCACGATCACGACCAGCTCGGTGGTGTTGTTGACGAAGTCGCGGCTGCGGAACAGCGTGCCGAGAATCGGCAGCTGCATCAGCCCGGGCAATCCGCTGACCGCCTGCTTGGTCTGATCCTGGATCAGGCCGGCCATCGCCATGGCGCCGCCGGAGGGAATTTCGAGCGAGGTCTCCGCCCGACGGGTCTTGATCGAGGGCACCGTCAGCGAGTTCACCGAGGTCGAGGTCACGGCCTGCGACAGGGTGACCGAATTTTCGTTGGACAGTTCCGAAACTTCGCTCATCACCCGCAGGCTGATCTTGCCTTCGGTCAGCACCACCGGGGTGAAGTTGAGCGAGACGCCGAACTTCTTGAAGCTGATCTGGGTGGTACAGACATGCGTGGTGGGATCGCACGCATAGCCGGCCGGCACAGGAAATTCGCCGCCGGCGATGAATGTCGCCGATTCACCCGAGATCGCGGTCAGGTTCGGCTCGGCCAGGGTGCGGATCACGCCTGCGCTCTCCATCGCGCGCAGAGTGGCCTGCACCGAAGGGGCTCCGCCGAACTTCGCGGTCAGATTGTTGCCGTCGACGAGATTGCGGCCGAGCGCGGTGAACGGGTTGGAGTTGGTGAAGGTCACCACCGACGTGCCGTAGTTGAGGCTCGCCGAGAGGTCGATGCCGAGCTGCTTGACTATGCTGCGTTGGACTTCGGCGACCGTCACCTTCAGCATGACCTGGTCGCGGCCGCGGACCACGATCGAGTTCACTACCTTGTCGGAGCCGCCGGCGAGCCGCGCGGCGAGATCGTTGGCCTGCTGCGCCTCGACGGGGTTCGCCGCCGTACCGGTCAGGACGATGCCGTCGCCGAGACCGTCTATCTGGATGTCGGAATTGGGCAGAATTTGCTTCAGCGCGGCACGAGCGCCGTTGAGGTCGCGCTTGACCGCGATGTCATAGGCCGCGATCTGCTGACCGGCGGAATCGAAGAACACGATGTTGGTCTGGCCGACGGAGGCGCCGATGATGTAGGCGCGCTGCGCCGAGCGCACCACCGCATTGGCGATCTTCGGGTCGGCGACCAGTACGTCTTTGATGTCGCGCGGAAGGTCGATCACGATCGACTTGCCGACGCCGAGCGACAGGAAGCGCGCGTTCATCTGGCCGTCGGTGGCGACCGGCGCCACGGGGCGATAGTCGGCGGCGACCACGGGCGTGAGCGCCGGATTGAGCGTCAGCGCGGCCACGGCGGAAAACGACAGGGCGCGGAGCACCGCGGTCCGCAGCTTCGCCGTGTTGACCTTGCATGTCATCTCGCAAGTCCTCATCGTGCTTTCGCCGTCTGACTTTGAATGCCGTAGCGAATGATCGAAACACCCTCGCGGTTCTGCGAGGACTCATCGAGCGTGATCTCACTCATCTTGACGTCGGCGATGCTGCGTAGTGCCAGCGACAGCGTGCCGCTCTGGCGAGCGGCCGAAAGCAGCCTGGTCTGCACGGGATTGAGCTCGAGGGTGACGGTCTTGCCGACCACCGCGCTCTGCCCGTCCTTCTCCTTCGGCGCCTGGTCGATGGCCAGGACGCGGACATTGACCAAAATGATCTCGGAGGTGACGATGTCCTGGCCGCCGGCGCTCTGGTCCGGATTCTTGAGGCGGCGAGTCAGAAGCACGTCGACGCGGTCGTTAGGCAGGATGAAGCCGCCGGCGCCCGTTTCCGGCGAGATCTCGGTCGAGACGGCGCGCATGCCGCTCGGCAGGATTGCTGCCATGAAACCGGAGCCCTCGGCCTTCACCAGCTTCTGGTCGCGGATCGGCTCGCCCTGGATGAAGGGCGCCCGGGCGATCGAACCGGTGACCTGGGTCACGCCCTCGGGGCGTTCGTTGCGGCGGATGAAGGTGGGGCTGGCGGTCGCTGCCGGCCAGGTCTGCCATTGCACGTCTTCCGGCTTCACTGTCTGGCCGAGGCCGATGTCGTTCTTGGCCACCAGCACGTCGACGGTCGGAAGCTGCGCGACCGGAGCGGCGGGGGGCGGCGCAGAATTGTCCGAACCGCTCGCGAGGTACGCGGCGACACCGCCGGCGCAGATAGCGACCGTCAGGACGACAATGCGTGCCCTATTCATACGCTTCACTTTCCAACAAGAACGCCGCGACGCTGCCGCCGCCGTGATGGGCAGTTGAGCAGCTATTCGTCAAAGCATGGTTAATGAGGCGTATCTAAATCGCCTTAACGCCGGGTTTATGCCGTGCGTTCAGCGCAGTGCGAGGTGGACGAGATCGATCGCCTTCACCCACTCGGTGTCCGGGTAGACCATCAGTGCGCTCGTCGCGAGCGCGATGCCGTAGGGGATGCCGCTCTCCTTGGCATGCAGCCGCGCCAGCCAGGCCTGGCCGGCAAGCCCGTACGGCAACGGCCACTGCCTGAACTGGAGCAACAGCAGCGTGAGCGCCCCGCCGAACAGCGAGGCGTAGAGCAGGAAGTTCATCAGCTGCGCGAAGCCGAACCAGAGCGCGACGGAGGCAGCAACCTTCGCGTCGCCGCCGCCGACCCAACCCATCGCGAAGCAGGTGAAGGCCACCACCAGCATGAGCGCGCCGGCGCCGACATGGGTCAGCATGTCGTAAGGTGCCATGCCACCGGCAATGGCGAGCACGAAGAAGCCAGCGACCAGCGCCAGCGACACGCGGTTCGAGATCGTCATCGTGAAGAGATCGCTCGCCGCCGCGAACGCCATCAGGGCCGGGAACAGCATAAGGCGCGCGAGGTCGAGGATCATGGGCTGCTTCCTGGGATCAGCGCATCTGTCGCGGGATCGGGGCGTCGCCGCACGCTAGCGGGGAGTGCTAAACAAACCGACAACGGCGATCGCGACCTCGACGCCGGGAAAATCCAGGTGCGGGCTGACTCACCAGATGCTGGCAATTCGCGCCGCGAGCGCGACCACCGCGAGCAGCAGCGCGAGGCAAACCCAGTAGGCCGGCGCGTCGGTCCGCACCGTTTCCGCTTCGTTTGCCGCAAACGCGGCATCGGTCCTGTACTTACGCAACACTACGGGAACTCGATGTATCCAGAAAAACAAAGGCCCCGGAGGTCCGGGGCTTTTGCTGCGGCCTGTCCGCCGCTTATTTCAGCGAGGAGCTGATCGAGCCGAACTTCGCGTTCATCGTGGTGCCGAGGCTGTTGACCACGGTGATGATTGCGAGCGCGATGCCAGCGGCAATCAGACCGTATTCGATCGCGGTGGCACCGGATTCATCCTTCACGAAACGCGCAATAAGGTTCTTCATGAGCTAAACTCCATCTCAGGTGTGTCGGCCTCGGTCAGGCGCTGTCCTCTACGCGCTCGAAGATGGGAGTCGAGCTCTTTCGGTAGGGTTAATCCGATTGCGTAAACTCGAATGCTGGGCGATGCTTTTCGCCAGAGTGAATTTGACCTTAAGACATCCGCGGAATCCGATCCTGTTCGCGGCGCACCGAAAGGTAACCGGCGGCGGCTTCACCCTCCCTTAAAGTTCGCAGAGTACGCCTGAAGGCGCCACGAACTGGAAGGAATGGCGACGATGTCGAGCCTGCCCATGCAAGTCGCCTTGATGCTCGGCGAGACCATCGAGAAGGTCGTGCCCATCACGCTCCTGCTCGCACTGGTGTTCACGGTGCTCGAGCACTTCTGGGCCTGCAATCCCGGCGCGCCGTGGTGGCGCAAGCGGGAGATCGTGACCGACATCTGCTACTGGTTCTTCGTTCCGGTGTTCGCCCGCACGATGCGGATCGGATTGTTGATCGTCGGCGCCAGCGTCGTCTTCAACATTCACGATGCAGACGAGCTCATCGCCTTCTACGACAACGGCCACGGCCCACTGTCGCAGCTTCCGCTGTGGGTGCAGGGCGCACTGTTCCTGGTCCTCTCCGATTTCATGCTGTACTGGCTGCATCGGCTGTTTCACGGCGGCGGGTTCTGGAAGTACCACGCGATCCATCACTCCTCGGAGGAGCTCGGGTGGATCTCCGCGGCCCGCTTCCATCCCGTCAACCTCATGCTCGGCACGATCGGCGTTGACGTCGTGCTGCTGATGGCCGGCATTTCGCCGAACGTCATGATCTGGGTCGGCCCGTTCACCACCTTCCATTCGGCATTCGTGCACGCGAACCTGAACTGGACCTTCGGGCCGTTCAAATACGTGCTGGCGACGCCGGTGTTCCACCGCTGGCACCACACCTCGCTCGAAGAGGGCGGTGACACCAATTTTGCCGGGACCTTCCCGATCTGGGATGTGCTGTTCGGCACCTTCCGTATGCCGGAGGGTGAACTGCCGCAGGAATACGGCAAGGACGAAGCGACGATGCCGAAGGAGATCGCGGGCCAGCTCGCTTATCCTTTCCGTCAATAGCAATGGTCCGGCCTGAAGCGCCGTAAAACGCAAGGCCGTTCAAACAATAGTCGGCAAATTTGCGGAACGTTCACGAATTAAGGGCAGGTTAGCGGGGTCGGGCGCCGGCTCCGCCTCGGTATCGCTTCTGCCGGTATGTGACGTCCCGGGAGTAGAGTATGCGTAAAGAGTTGCTGCGCCGTCATGCGCGCGTCTGTCTTCTGGCCGCGGCCGCCGTGCTGGCGTCACCCGCTGCCGGCCTTGCCGAATCCAGTGCCGACACCATTGCCGTCAATGTCGATCAGGCCAAGCTCGTCAGGCTGCCGGGCAAGGTCGCCACCATCGTGGTCGGCAATCCCCTGATCGCCGACGTCACGCTCCAGCCCGGCGGCATGATCGTCGTGACCGGGAAGGGCTACGGCGCCACCAATTTCATCGCGCTCGACAGGGCCGGCGAGATCCTGGTCGACCGCCAGATCCAGGTCGAGGGCCCGAGTGACCGGCTCGTCACCGTCTATCGCGGGATCGAACGCGAGTCCTATAGCTGCATGCCGATCTGCCAGCGCCGCGTGACGCTCGGCGATAGCGACAACTTCTTCAACACCACGATGAGTCAGGCCGGCTCACTGAGCAACTCCGCCAGCGGCAACGCCGGCGCGGCCGCCAAGACCAACTAAAGAGACCAACTGACAAAGCCAGCAGGCAAGTCATCCGGGCGGGATCGATGGGTCTCGCTCGGATGCTTTCATGCGCGCGGAGGATGATGCGTGCCGCACACCAGCGTGGTTAACGCATCGTCAAGGGCGCGGTCCGCCGCGGACGGATTGTCTGAAACACTTAAACAATCAGTTTTCGCTATTGATCGGGCATCGCAACTGCTGGGGAATTTGACGCGATGCCATCGCCTGCACCTTCGAGGTTCACGCTCCGGACCGCGCTGCGCCGCTTTCGCGGCAACCGCCGTGGATCCGCGGCCGTCGAGTTTGCGCTGGTCGCCCCGATGTTCTTCGCGCTCCTGTTCGCGATCATCGAGACTGCGCTGATGTTCTTCGCGAGCCAGGTGCTCGAGACCATCACGCAGAATTCCGCGCGCGTGGTTCTGACCGGCCAGTCGCAGTCCGGCACGGTGGCGCTCTGTGCGGTGAACTCCGTGAGTACACCGTGCACGCAGGCGACGTTCAAGAACTACGTCTGCAGCCAGATCCCGGCGCTGTTTGACTGCAACAGTCTCATCGTCGACGTCGAGAGCTATTCAAACTCCTTCGCATCGATACCTGCCGCCGCCAAGCTTGATGCGTCCTGCAATCTCAACACCACCAGCATGGGATTCAGTCCCGGGACCTCCAGCCAGGTCGTCGTGGTGCGGCTCTACTACATATGGCCGCTTTTTGTGACCGGCCTCGGCTACAACATCTCCTGCAACAATAAGTTTCTTCTCGTTGCGTCGGCCGTATTCCAGAACGAGCCCTTCTAACACTGTCGGATCTGAGCAGAACCATGCAGGCGATTGTGAAATTCTTGCGAGATGGCCGGATGTCTGCAAGCGAGTTCCTTGCGGACAGCAGGGCGCTCGCTGCGACCGAATTCGCGATGATCGTGCCTCTGATGCTCGTGACCTTCTTCGGAACGGTCGAGCTTTCGTCTGGGGTGGCGATCGACCGCAAGGTCACCTTGATTGCACGAACCCTGTCCGATTTGACGTCGCAGTCCGCGGGAACGGTAACCGACGCGAACCTGCAGAACACGTTCACGGCGAGCATCTCGATCGTGGCGCCTTACGACGATACGCCCGTGAGCGGCACGATCGCTCAGATCTATATCGACGCCAACAGCAAGGCGGTCATTCAATGGAGCAAGTCCGCCATCATCACGAGCGGTGCGACGCAAGCCACGTTGACGGCTCCGCCTCCGGCTCTGGCGGCTAACACCACGGTCACCACGATGATTCCGCCAACGCTCCTGATTCCGTCGACCTACCTGATCTTCAGCCAGGTTAGCTACACCTACACGCCTTCGGTCAAATTCGTCTTGAAGACGGGCATCACGCTGAGCGATGTGTCTTACACGCGGCCGCGCCAGGCTGCTTGCATCGCCTATGGCGGCGTACCGACGGCGTGCTGAAAATCGGACGATGAGCGAGCTCGCCGGTATCGGCGAGTAGCGTCGCATGAAAAAAGGCCGTGCGTTGCGCACGGCCTTTTCCTTTGGTTGGTTCGCACGAGCCGATCAGGGCCTTAAGGCCCCGGGGCTCAACCGGCGGTGCGGAGGTTGTCCGCTGCCGACTTGCCCGAACGGCGATCGGCGACGATCTCGTAGGAGAGCTTCTGGCCTTCGCGCAGCGTGCCGAGACCGGCGCGCTCCACGGCGCTGATGTGAACGAACACGTCGGCGCCGCCATCGTCCGGCGCAATGAAGCCATAGCCCTTGGTCGCGTTAAACCACTTCACGGTTCCCATGCTCACGGGGGTAGTCCCTTCTCAAATATGCAGTGTCTGAGCCCGCTCGCGCAGGCAGGTTAGATCGAATTTTTGGAAGGGTCGTCAGCGTGTCTGAACCGGCTGTACCGGTGGATGCTAATGTCGTCCGGCCGAAAATCGATTGCTTGATTTTATTGGAAATAGGGCTTCAAAACAATCCTGACGCGCACGATTTTTTGATCGGCCGCGATTCGCGCGGCCGATCAGCATACAGGTCAGCATTCTAGTTCCGCGCTTAGGCGCCAGAGGGCTGGTTAGCGGCGGCGGAACTGACCTCCGCGCGCAGCACCCCGCGGCGGGCCGCCGGGCGTCGAGGGACGTTCGTCCTTGTGGCGGAAAATCAGGCGGCCCTTCTCCAAATCATAGGGCGACATCTCGACCGTGACGCGGTCGCCCGCCAGGGTCTTGATGCGGTTCTTCTTCATCTTGCCGGCGGTGTAGGCCACGATCTCGTGCCCGGTGTCGAGCTGGACGCGGTAGCGCGCATCGGGGAGGATTTCGGTCACCAGTCCTTCGAACTGGATCAGCTCTTCCTTAGCCATTTGATTGGTCTCCAGGTCGTGGACGGCTAGTGCGAATGTGGATTGCGGTTCGGTCGGCCGTTGGGACGACTCTCGCGACGCAAAAAGGCAACGCCTTGTATTCCATCAGGCTTGCCGGCGCTATGCGCGGGACGCTGTTCCGACCGATCGGCTGGTGAGGAGTTCACCTTACCACCGGAACGACGGCGGCGGCGAGACCCCTTCGACGACTTGTGGGCATCGCCGGGCCGGCCATCAACAGGTCTGCCCTCGACATGCCGTCCTTCGCCATGCCGACCATCACCGTGTCTTGCGCCCTGCGGCCGCTGGCCAGGGCGACCGGACCGGCCCGGCCGGTGGTGCTGCGAAGCCGCGGGAGACGGAGCATGAGCGGCCTCGCGGCCGGCATCGGTGCGATGATCCTCCCGCGGCAGCGCCACCCGGATCAACCGCTCAATGTCGCGGAGATAGCTAAGTTCCTCGCCGCCCGCGACCAGCGAGATCGCAGTGCCGTCGGCACCGGCGCGCGCGGTGCGGCCGATGCGGTGCACATAGGTCTCGGGGACGTTGGGCAGGTCGAAATTGATGACATGGCTGATGCCGTCGACGTCGATGCCGCGGGCGGCGATGTCGGTGGCGACCAGGGTGCGGATCTCGCCGGACCGGAACTGGGCGAGCGTGCGCTCGCGATGGTTCTGCGACTTGTTGCCGTGGATCGCGTTGGCGGCGATGCCGGCCTTCGCCAGCGTCTTCACGACCTTGTCCGCGCCGTGCTTGGTGCGGGTGAAGACCAGCGCGCGATTGATCGGCTCGTCCTTCAGGAGCTTGGTCAGGAAGGCGGGCTTCGCCGAGAAGTCGACCTGGAGGATGCGCTGGTTGATCCGCTCGGCGGTCGAGGAGACCGGGGTCACCGCGACGCGGGCGGGGTCACGGAGCATCGAGTCCGCAAGCTCGGCGATGTCCTTCGGCATGGTGGCCGAGAAGAACAGCGTCTGCCGCTTGATCGGCAGCTTGGCGACGATTTTGCGGATGTCGTTGATGAAGCCCATGTCGAGCATGCGATCGGCCTCGTCGAGCACGAGGAACTCGACGCTCGAAAGCTTGAGTCCGTTGCTCTGCACGAGGTCGAGCAGGCGACCGGGGGTCGCGACCAGGACCTCGACGCCCTGCATCAGTGCGCGGACCTGACGGCCCATCGGCACGCCGCCGATGGCGAGCGCCGAGGTGAGGCGGATGTGGCGGCCATAGGCATTGAAGCTGTCGAGGATCTGGCCGGACAGTTCGCGGGTCGGCGACAGCACGAGGACGCGGCAAGTCTTGGCCTGCGGCCTGATGCGGTTCTCGAGCAGGCGGTGCAGGATCGGCAGGGCGAAGGACGCGGTCTTGCCGGTGCCGGTCTGGGCGATGCCGACCACGTCGCGGCCGGTCAGCGCCAGCGGGATGGTCTGGGCCTGGATCGGCGTGGGGGTGACGTAATTTTCTTCACGAAGCGCGCGGGCGATGGGTTCGGCGAGGCCGAAGTCCTGAAACGAAGTCAAAAGAGGGGTTCTTTCATGTCAAAAGCGAACGCCCGGCGCAGTCAGCGGGGCGCGCGCAAAAGGGTGTCGAGAAGACACCTGCGTGTTTGGGGTGTCGGATGGCTTGGGTGATATGGGGCAAGCCAGAGGCCCGAATGGGCTTAAGAACACGCGGCTCGCAACGAGCCCTTGATTCGCAAGAACTCTCGCCCGTCATATGGAACATCGAGGGGGCGCTTTCAAGGCAGGTAGCCCGGCATTGCTGATTGCAGTGCAAAAATAGTTATGCCGGAAATTTAGACAGAAGCACTGTTTTGCTCAAAAATTAGACTGATTGCCGCATTAGCATACATTTCATTCGCTCAAGTTTTGAGCAGCCTGACTGCGGCGAAACTTCGATTTCGCGGAAATTCAAAAGATAAAACAACGGCTTATTGGGTGATCAACCCATGGCATGGTTCTTGCGAATCCGTTAATCGCTGGCGGCCGTGGGGCCGTTCGCAGCGTTTTTCACGTCTGCGTCAGGGAGATGATAGACCCATGCTTACCAAATCCACTCACGATATAGCGGCGTCATTTAGCCGCCGCGGCGTGCTCGCCGCGACCGCCGGACTGATGCTCGGTCTGGCTTCCTTTACCGGTGCGAAGGCTGCGGACGACACCATCAAGGTCGGCGTGCTTCATTCCCTGTCCGGCACCATGGCCATCAGCGAAACCACGCTGAAGGACACCATCCTCTTCCTGATCGACGAGCAAAACAAGAAGGGCGGCGTGCTCGGCAAGAAGCTCGAGGCCGTCGTCGTCGATCCCGCTTCCAACTGGCCGCTGTTCGCCGAGAAGGCGCGCGAGCTGATCACCAAGGACAAGGTCTCGGTCGTGTTCGGCTGCTGGACCTCGGTGTCCCGCAAGTCCGTGCTCCCGGTGTTCAAGGAGCTGAACAACATCCTGTTCTACCCCGTGCAGTACGAGGGTGAGGAGAGCGAGCGCAACGTGTTCTACACGGGTGCTGCGCCGAACCAGCAGGCGATCCCTGCCGTCGACTACCTGATGAAGGAAGAGAAGGTGAAGCGCTGGGTGCTCGCGGGCACCGACTACGTCTATCCGCGCACCACCAACAAGATCCTGGAAGCCTATCTGAAGTCGAAAGGTGTCGCCCAGGAAGACATCATGATCAACTACACGCCGTTCGGTCACTCCGACTGGCAGACGATCGTGGCCGACATTAAGAAGTTCGGCTCGGCCGGCAAGAAGACCGCGGTGGTCTCGACCATCAACGGCGACGCCAACGTTCCCTTCTACAAGGAGCTCGGCAACCAGGGCATCAAGGCGAAGGACATCCCGGTGGTCGCGTTCTCGGTGGGTGAGGAAGAGCTCGCCGGCATCGACACCAAGCCGCTGGTCGGCCATCTCGCCGCCTGGAACTACTTCGAGTCGATCAAGAATCCGGCGAACGAGAAGTTCATCAAGGACTGGCAGACCTACACCAAGAATCCGAAGCGCGTGACCAACGATCCGATGGAAGCGCACGTGATCGGCTTCAACATGTGGGTGAAGGCAGTCGAGAAGGTGAAGTCGACCGATCCGGACAAGGTGATCGACGCGCTCCCCGGCATCGAAGCGCCGAACCTGACCGGTGGCGTATCGAAGATGCTGCCCAACCACCACATCACCAAGCCGGTGTTCATCGGCGAGATCAAGGGCAACGGCCAGTTCGACGTGGTCTGGAAGACTCCGAGCCTCGTTCCGGGCGACGCCTGGTCGAAGGAGCTCGACGGCTCCAAGGACCTGATCGGCGACTGGGTCGAGAAGAAGTGCGGCAACTTCAACGTCAAGACCAACAAGTGCCTCGGCTCGGGATCCTGATCCAGGAGCACTCGACCAAGGCCTGACGGCCCATTGCACGCGAGGAGAGGGCGGCGATCCCGCCGCCTTCTCCACCCATTTCTGCCGGGGTTTTTCACTGTGCCAGCCAAACTGTCCGCTCGTCTCTGCTCGCTTCTGCTCGCATTGCTCCTGGTCGCGTTCGCGCTGCCGGCTTTCGCCGGTCCGTTCGAGGATGCGGTCGCCAAATTTGCCAACGACGAATTCTCCGATACGGAGGAGGCGATCGGCGTGATCGCGAGCAGCGGCAATCCGCTGGCCTTTTCGATCATCAGCGCGCTCCAGGACGGCCGCCTGATGGCCGATCCCGACAGCAAGAAGGTCTATGTCACTGGCACCGACGGCAAATCGGTCGACGCCGCGACCGGACAGCCGGTCGCCAGCGTGCCCGACAGCGCCAGCGCGGTCCGCCTCAATAACCGCCTGCGCCGCAGCGTCGATGCCGCGCTCGGCAGCCTGACGCTGCAGTCGCCGGATCTGGCGACGCGCCTGCAGGCCGCGCAATCCGTGTTCAAGTCGCATGAGGAGACGGCGCTCGATGCCGTCGAGAGCGCGCTCGCCAAGGAAACCAACAGGTCGGTCAAGTCGGCGCTGGGCGAGGCCCGCGCGGCGATCCTGCTGTACAAATCCGACGCCACCGAGGTGCAGAAGCTCGAGGCGGTCGCCACCATCAAGGCGCGCGGCGACCAGGAAGCGCTTGCGCTCCTCACCGGCATCGGCGGCGACCAGCCGGCTTCGGTGACCAAGGCGGCAGCAAGCGCGATCGGATCGATCCAGAGCTCGCTCGCGGTCTGGTCCACGGTGCAGAACGCCTGGTACGGCCTCTCGCTCGGCTCGGTGCTGCTGCTCGCGGCGATCGGGCTTGCGATTACCTTCGGCGTGATGGGCGTCATCAACATGGCCCATGGCGAGATGGTGATGATCGGGGCCTACACCACCTTCGTGGTGCAGGAGGTGATCCGCACCCGCTATCCCGGCCTGTTCGACTATTCGCTGCTGATTGCCGTGCCGCTTGCCTTCCTCGTCGCCGGCGCGATCGGCGTCTTGATTGAGCGCAGCATCATCCGCTTCCTCTATGGCCGTCCCCTGGAGACGCTGCTGGCGACCTGGGGCCTGTCGCTGGTGCTGCAGCAGGCCGTGCGCACAGTGTTCGGCCCGACCAACCGCGAGGTCGGCAACCCCTCCTGGATGAGCGGCGCCTTCGAGCTCGGGCAGATCACCATCACGTACAACCGGCTTTGGATCCTCGTCTTCACGCTCGCTGTGTTTGCGATCCTGCTCGCCATGCTGCGCTACACCGCGCTTGGCCTCGAGATGCGCGCGGTGACGCAGAACCGCCGCATGGCGGCCTCGATGGGCATCGCCACCTCGCGCGTCGACGCGCTGACCTTCGGCCTCGGCTCGGGCATCGCCGGCATCGCTGGCGTGGCGCTGTCGCAGATCGACAATGTCAGCCCCAATCTCGGCCAGAGCTACATCATCGACAGCTTCATGGTCGTGGTGTTCGGCGGCGTCGGCAATCTCTGGGGCACGCTCGTCGGCGCCTTCACGCTCGGCATCGCCAACAAGTTCCTGGAGCCGGTCGCCGGCGCCGTGCTCGGCAAGATCGCGATCCTGGTTCTGATCATCCTGTTCATTCAAAAGCGCCCGCGCGGCCTGTTCGCGCTCAAGGGCCGTGCGGTGGAAGCATGACCCCTCACATGCTCACGCGATCGCTGGACCGCGGCGCGACGATCTTCCTCGCCATCGTCGCGGCCTGCGGGATCCTCATCCCGCTCTCCAACCTGCTGCTGCCGGCGGGCTCGTTCCTTCAGGTGCCGACCTATCTCGTCGCGCTGTGGGGCAAATATGTCTGCTACGCCATTCTGGCGTTGTCGATCGATTTGATCTGGGGCTATTGCGGCATTCTCTCGCTCGGCCACGGCGCCTTCTTCGCGCTCGGCGGCTACGCGATGGGTATGTACCTGATGCGGCAGATCGGCTCCCGCGGGGTCTACGGCAATCCGATCCTGCCGGACTTCATGGTGTTCCTGAACTGGGAGAAGCTGCCCTGGTACTGGTACGGCTTCGACATGTTCTGGTTTGCGGCGCTGATGGTGCTGGTGGTGCCGGGCCTGCTCGCCTTCTGCTTCGGCTGGCTCGCCTTTCGCTCCCGCGTCACCGGCGTGTATCTGTCGATCATCACGCAGGCGATGACCTATGCGCTGCTGCTCGCGTTCTTCCGCAACGATTTCGGCTTCGGCGGCAACAACGGCCTGACCGACTTCAAGGACATCCTCGGCTTCAACGTCCAGGCCGAGGGCACGCGTGCGGCGCTGTTCGCGCTGAGCTGCCTGGCGCTGATCGTCGGCTTCCTGGTCTGCCGCGCCATCGTCTCCTCCAAGCTCGGCAAGGTGCTGATCGCGGTACGCGATGCGGAGTCGCGTACGCGCTTCCTCGGCTACCGCGTCGAATCCTACAAGCTGTTCGTGTTCACGGTGTCGGCCTGCATGGCCGGCGTCGCTGGCGCGCTCTACGTGCCCCAGGTCGGCATCATCAATCCGAGCGAATTCGCGCCGGGCAACTCGATCGAGGCGGTGGTCTGGGTCGCGGTCGGCGGCCGCGGCACGCTGATCGGCGCCGCGCTAGGCGCCGTCGTCGTCAACTACGCCAAGACGTTCTTCACCTCCGGCATGCTGGCGCCGTACTGGCTGTTCATGCTGGGTGCGCTGTTCATCCTGGTAACGCTGCTGTTGCCGAAAGGCATCGTCGGCACCTTCAATTCCTGGTGGGAGTCGTCCAGAGAAAAACGCCTGGCCGGGGTCGCCGCGAGCGCCGCGGCTGAAGATGGCATCACCGAGCCGAAGCTGGCGGAGAAGCGGTCATGAACGTCATGGACACCCGCGCGACTTCCGCAATGCTCTATCTCGACGGCGTGCACGTCTCGTTCGATGGCTTCCACGCCATCAACAATTTGTCGCTGACGCTCGAGCCCGGCGAGATGCGCGCCATCATCGGCCCGAACGGCGCCGGCAAGACCACGATGATGGACATCATCACCGGCAAGACCAAGCCCGACGAGGGCACTGTGCTGTTCGACGGCGTCACCGACCTGACGCGGCTGGATGAGACTCGGATCGCCGAGCTCGGAATTGGCCGCAAATTCCAGAAGCCGACCGTGTTCGAGAGCCAGACGGTTCAGGACAATCTGCTGCTCGCGCTCAACGTCGATCATTCCGTGCGCGGAACGCTGTTCTGGCGCGGCAGCAGGGCGGAGTCGGAGCGCATCGACAAGGTGCTGGAGACGATCCGCCTTACCGACGCGCGCAACCGCCTCGCCGGCAGCCTCAGCCATGGACAGAAGCAGTGGCTCGAGATCGGCATGCTGCTCGCGCAGGATCCGAAGCTGCTGCTGGTCGACGAGCCCGTTGCCGGGATGACGGATGTGGAGACGCATCTCACCGCGGAGCTGCTCAAGGAGATCAACAAGACCCACACCGTCATGGTGGTCGAGCACGACATGACCTTCGTGCGCGAGCTCGGCGTCAAGGTCACCTGCCTGCACGAAGGCTCCGTGCTTGCGGAGGGCACCATCGACCAGGTCTCGTCCAACGAGCGGGTCATCGAAGTGTATCTGGGACGCTGACGCATGCTCGAGGTCAAGGACATCAATCTCTTCTACGGCGCGGCACAGGCGCTGCGCGGCGTCTCGATCTCGGCCGAGCCGGGCAAGGTGACCTGCGTGCTCGGGCGCAACGGCGTCGGCAAGACCTCGCTTTTGCGCGCCATGGTCGGCCAGTATCCGATCTCGTCGGGCTCGATCGTGTTCGACGGCAGCGACATCACCTCGCTCAAGCCCTATGAGCGGGCGCGCAAGGGCATCGGCTTCGTGCCGCAGGGCCGCGAGATCTTTCCGCTGCTGACGGTCGAGGAGAACCTCAGAACCGGCTTCGGTCCGCTCAAGCGCGAGGACAAGCACATTCCGGACGACGTGTTCTCGTTGTTTCCGGTGCTGGAATCCATGCTCGGCCGGCGCGGCGGCGACCTCTCCGGCGGCCAGCAGCAGCAGCTCGCGATCGGACGCGC
The DNA here is from genome assembly GCF_001641695.1 of Bradyrhizobium neotropicale. GTDB lineage: Bacteria > Pseudomonadota > Alphaproteobacteria > Rhizobiales > Xanthobacteraceae > Bradyrhizobium > Bradyrhizobium neotropicale. The sequence continues at coordinate 269,385 of NZ_LSEF01000028.1, read as the reverse complement.
CCTGGTGATGCGGCCAAAACTGCTCCTGCTCGATGAGCCGACCGAGGGCATCCAGCCCTCGATCATCAAGGACATCGGCCGTGCCATCTCCTACCTGCGCAACCTCGGCAACATCGCCATCGTGCTGGTCGAACAATATCTCGACTTTGCCTGCGAACTCGGCGACAGTTTTGCCGTGATGGACCGCGGTGCGGTGAAATTCACCTGCGACCGCAGCAATCTCGATCCGGGCGAAATCAGCCGCCAGATGGCGCTGTAGGCCGGGACATTCTGCGGCGACCGGCTGGGGAGACGGATGCGCAGCGAGCTATCAGCCAATTCTTCTGAGTTGGAGTCTTCCGTGTTCGAAGCCAACCGCGCCCGCGGCGCGGTGCGGTTCGACGTGCATGCCAGGGATGGCGTGACGCGGCGTGGCGCCCTGCATGAGTCCGGCTCCCTGCGCGTGCGATTTCCCTCGCCGGAGGGCGAGGGAATGTCCGGCGTCTTTGTCAACACGGCTGGCGGTGTCGCCGGCGGCGATAGCTTCGACATCGAGATCACGGCGACCGATGCCGCGCGGCTGACGCTGACCACGGCGGCCGCGGAAAAGATCTATCGCGCGCCTGGGCCGGCGGCGCAGCTCAACATCGCCTTGAAGGTCGGCGCTGGCGCGCATCTTTCCTGGCTGCCGCAGGAGACGATCCTGTTCGATCGCGCGCGCGTGCAGCGCCGCTTCGACATCGAGCTCGATGAGACCGCGTCGCTCCTGCTTTGCGAGATCGTGGTGTTCGGCCGCACCGCCATGGGCGAGCGCATGGAGCAGGGCGAGTTCGTCGACCGCTGGCGCCTCTCCCGCGGCGGCAAGCTGGTGTTTGCCGAGACCGTCAGGCTTGACGGCGACATCGGCAAGAAGCTCGCGCGGCCAGCGGTCGCCAAGGGTGGGGCTGCGATCGGCACGGCCCTGATCGTGCCGGGCGACGAGGCTCTGGTCGAGCGCATCCGCGAGGCGGCGGACTCTTTTGCCGGCGAGGTCGGGATATCCGCCTGGAACGGCTTTGCAATGGCGCGCTTCTGTGCCCAAGATGCGGCGCGCTTGCGCGCCGACATGATGGCGGTGCTGGCGCGCACGGGTGCGGCCTTGCCGCGGCTGTGGCTGAATTGATGATGTGAAGGGAAGAGATTTCGCATGAACCTGTCTCCCCGCGAAAAGGACAAGCTTCTGATTTCGATGGCGGCCATCGTGGCGAGACGGCGGCTCGACCGCGGCGTCAAGCTCAACCATCCCGAGGCGGTTGCGATCATCTCCGATTTCATTCTCGAAGGCGCGCGCGACGGCCGCACCGTCGCCGAACTGATGCAATCCGGCGCCCAGGTGCTCACCCGCGACCAGGTGATGCCGGGTATCCCCGAGATGATCCACGACATCCAGGTCGAGGCGACCTTTCCGGACGGGACAAAACTCGTCACCGTGCACGAGCCGATCAGGTAGGAGCGCAACATGATCCCCGGTGAACTCTTCATCCAGGACGGCGAGATCGAGCTCAACGCCGGCCGCAAGACCGTGACGCTGACGGTCGCCAACACCGGCGACCGCCCGATCCAGGTCGGCTCGCACTACCATTTCTTCGAGACCAACCCCGCGCTGAAGTTCGACCGCAAGAAGGCGCGCGGCATGCGCCTCGACATCGCCGCCGGCACCGCCGTCCGCTTCGAACCCGGCCAGACCCGCGACGTCCAGCTCGTCGCCATGGCCGGCAAGAAGACCATTTACGGTTTTCGTGGCGACGTGATGGGAAAGCTGTAGGGCAAGGCCGAGGCGAGTGCCGTGATCCACAGTGAGGTGAGCACAGCTGTCTCGCTCCCTCCCCCCTTGCGGGGGAGGGTCGGGGAGGGGGGTGAGCCCCGGGCTCTGGCAGGAGTGATCGTGCACGCTCGCGCAAGTCAGTTGCGTGGCGAAATTGATTTCACTGAGAGCGCTGCCCTCACGATTCTGCAGGCTGCGGAGCAAGGTGCACCCCCCTCCCTGCCCCTCCCCCGCAAGGAGGGAAGGAACGGAGAGGCCGTGTTCAGGAACGAAGTACGTAACGGCACGGTTGAGGCGCAAACGGAGGTTCTTGCCATGCTGTCACCCGTCCGCCTCATCTCTGAAGCTGCCGAGCTTGCCACGCGCCGACACAACGGCATGGCGCGCAAGGGCCGCGGCAATGAGCCTTACATCAATCATCTGGCTGAGGTCGCGAACCTGCTTGCGGCCGCGACCGATGGTGCCGACGCCGAGCTGGTCGCGGCCGGCTGGCTGCATGATTCGATCGAGGACACCGACACCACGCGCCAGGAGCTCGCGCAGAAGTTTTCCGAGCGTGTCGCCGCGCTCGTGGTCGAATGCACCGACGACATGAGCCTGCCGAAAGCCGAGCGGCGGCGCCGGCAGGTGGTGGATGCGCCGAGGAAGTCGGCCGGCGCCAGGCTGATCAAGATCGCCGACAAGATCAGCAATATCGGCGCACGCATCCACTCGGAACCGACCCCCGAAGAGCGCGAAGACCTCGTCGACTATCTCAGCTTCTCCGAGAAGGTCGTGGCTGGTTGCCGCGGCACCAATGTGGTGCTGGATCGCATTTTCGATGAAACAGTCTCGCTTGCGAGGAGCACGCTGTGAGTGCTGCCACGGGATCTCGTGCAAACGGGTACGTCCTGCGAGTGGTCGGTGCGTTCATCGCTTGCCCGGGTATTCTTTGCTGTATCTGCGGAGCAGCCTTCGCAGATGAAACGAAATGGCGCCTGGCAAAGCCCGTCGGCGACACGCTGATGCTCTATACGGCGGACACCGATGAGGCGACCGATGCGCTTGGAGCTCTCGTTCTTGAGTGCCAAGCCGGTTCGGGCCTTGCGAAGGTCGACAAGGTCATCGTGGACAAGAACGAGAGGAGCGCGATCGCCAAATTGGTCGTCGACGACAGTTATCCAACCGTGGAACTCAATCCCGGACCTGAGAAATCAAGTCTTGACGCGATTACCAGTTCGGACGTCAGCGGCTGGGGATACCGTTTTCAGATCAGCACGGATGCGCCGGCGTTCGACCTGTTCAGCAACACGGGCATTCTCAAGTTCAAGATCGGCGGCAGTTCGATTCAGTCCGGTATCAAGGCCGGTCTCGACAAGATAACCGAATTTCAAACAGCCTGTAGCAAGCCACTCGACAGACCAAAGGCTTCAAAATGACATCCAGAATTTCCCGACGCGTCTATGCCGACATGTTCGGCCCCACCACCGGCGACAAGGTGCGGCTGGCCGACACCGACCTCATCATCGAGGTCGAGAAGGATTTCACCAGCTATGGCGAGGAGGTGAAGTTCGGCGGCGGCAAGGTCATCCGCGACGGCATGGGGCAGTCGCAGGTCACCAACCGGCAGGGCGCGGCCGACACGGTCATCACCAATGCGCTGATCGTCGATCACTGGGGCATCGTGAAGGCCGACGTCGCCATCAAGGACGGCATGATCTCGGCGATCGGCAAGGCCGGCAATCCCGACATCCAGCCGGGCGTCACCATCATCATTGGCCCCGGCACCGACGTGATCGCGGGCGAAGGCAAGATTCTCACCGCCGGTGGCTTCGACAGCCACATCCACTTCATCTGCCCGCAGCAGATCGAGCACGCGCTGATGAGCGGCGTCACCTCGATGCTTGGCGGCGGCACCGGTCCCTCGCACGGCACCTTCGCCACCACTTGCACGCCGGGCCCCTGGCACATCGCGCGAATGATCCAGTCGTTCGACGCTTTCCCGGTCAATCTCGGTATCTCCGGCAAGGGCAACGCCTCGCGGCCCGCCGCGCTGGTCGAGATGATCAAGGCCGGCGCCTGCGCGCTGAAGCTGCACGAGGACTGGGGCACCACGCCGGCCGCGATCGACAACTGCCTGTCGGTTGCGGACGATCACGACATCCAGGTGATGATCCACACCGACACGCTGAACGAATCCGGCTTCGTCGAGGACACGATCAAGGCCTTCAAGGGCCGCACCATCCATGCCTTCCACACCGAAGGCGCCGGCGGCGGTCATGCCCCCGACATCATCAAGGTCGCAGGCCTGAAGAACGTGCTGCCGTCCTCGACCAACCCGACGCGGCCCTTCACCCGCAACACCATCGACGAGCATCTCGACATGCTGATGGTGTGCCACCACCTCGATCCCTCGATCGCGGAAGACCTCGCCTTTGCCGAGAGCCGCATCCGGAAGGAGACCATCGCAGCCGAAGACATTCTGCACGATCTCGGCGCGCTCTCGATGATGTCCTCGGACTCGCAGGCCATGGGCCGGCTCGGCGAGGTCATCATCCGCACCTGGCAGACCGCGGACAAGATGAAGAAGCAGCGCGGATCGCTGCCGCAGGACGAGGGCAAGGACAACGACAACTTTCGTGTCAGGCGTTACATCGCGAAGTACACCATCAATCCGGCGATCGCGCATGGCGTCTCAAAACTGATCGGCTCGGTGGAGAAAGGCAAGCTCGCCGACCTCGTGCTGTGGTCGCCCGCCTTCTTCGGCGTCAAGCCGGACTGCATCATCAAGGGTGGCTCGATCGTGGCGGCACCCATGGGCGATCCCAACGCCTCGATCCCGACGCCGCAGCCGGTGCATTATCAGCCGATGTTCGGCGCCTTCGGCAAGGCGCGGACGGCATCTTCCGTCGTCTTCACCTCGAAGGCCGCCGTCACCGGCGGGCTTGCGCGGAAGCTTGGTATCGACAAGAAGCTCTATGCGGTCCAGAACACCCGCGGAAAGATCTCCAAGAAGAGCATGATCCATAACGACGCCACGCCCAAGATCGAGGTCGATCCGGAGACCTACGAGGTCCGCGCCGACGGCGAGTTGCTCACCTGCGCGCCCGCCGAGGTGCTGCCGATGGCGCAGCGATATTTCATGTACTGAAATAGCGCCTCAACACATGTCCCAAAAGTATGTCCCGCGGGCAGGTCCGGAGGCAGCTTTTCCCGATTTGCGTTCGATCCCGCCTGGTCTAATGTCGCGCCCGGTATCTTACCTCAGAAGAAAAGCCGGGAGGATTTCTCGTGATCTACGTCGTTGCCACTTTGACCATCAAGCCCGAAACGCGCGCCGAATTCATCGCAGCCGCCACCGCGTGCATCAAGGAGACGCGGAAGGAGCCCGGCAACATCGCCTATGATTTGCATGAGAGCGTCACCGATCCCTCCAAGATGGTGTTCGTCGAGCAGTGGGAAAATGCCGAGGCGCTGGTGCCGCATCGTGCCATGGAGCACATGAAGACGTTCGGCCGCGTGGCTGTGAAGTGTTTTACGGCGCCGCCGAAGATCGAAGTCATCACGCCGGAAAAGGTCGAGACTAGGTAACAGGGTAAAGTATATGATCCGGGCGACGCAGGTTAAGGGACAGCACCGCTTCACGGAAGCAGCGGCGGATACGGTCGTGCTCGATTTCGACGATCGGCACCGCCGTCGCATGGCGATGACGGGCACGCGCGGGCTCGAATTCCTGCTTGACCTCGAAAACGCCGTCGCCCTGCGTGGCGGCGATGCCCTGGTGCTGGAGGACGGCCGGCTGGTCGAGGTGGTCGCGGCGCCCGAGCCGCTGGTGGAGATCCGCGGCCGGGATCCGCACCACCTCATCCGTGTCGCCTGGCATCTCGGCAACCGCCATCTGCCGACGCAGATCATGGCGAAGAGCCTGCGCATCCGCCGCGACCATGTCATCGAGGCGATGGTAAAGGGGCTGGGTGCGCGCGTGATCGAGATCGAGGCGCCATTCGATCCCGAAGGCGGCGCCTATGCCGACGCAGCTCATGGGCATGACCACGCGCATGGGCATGACCACGCGCATCATGATCACGGCCATCACCATCACGATCATGACCACGATCACCGCGGCCATGATCACCATCATCATGATCATGCCGCGCATGACCACGGCCACGATCATCATCACCACGATGAGCATTGCGACCATCCGGACCATCATCACGGCCACAACCATGCTCATGACCACAAATGAGCCGGTCGAGGCCGGCCGTTTGACCGAGCATGAGGCGGCGGCGCTGTATCGTCTGATGACCTGGCTATCGCCGGCCTTTCCCGTCGGCGGCTTCTCTTATTCCAGCGGCATCGAATGGGCGGTCGAGGCGGGCGACATTGTCGACACCGCGACGCTCGCCGATTGGCTCGACGCGATGCTCGGCGACGGCTCGGGCTTCTGCGACGCGACCTTCCTCGTCCACGCCTATCGTGCCGCCGAGGCGGGCAAGGATGCCTCGCTATGCGAGATCGCAGAGCTCGCTGCGGCCTTTGTGCCCTCGCGCGAGCGGCAGCTCGAGACGACCTCGCAGGGGCGCGCCTTCGTCGACATCGCGCGAGCGGCGTGGGATGCCGACCGGCTGGATGCCATGGTCGCGGCATGCCGCACGCCATTGGTCTATCCCGTCGCTGTCGGCGTGGTCGCGGCCGCCCATGGCGTGCCGCTCGCGCCGACGCTGCACGCCTTCCTGCACGCGTTGGTCTCGAACTGGATCTCCGCGGCGAGCCGGCTCATTCCGCTCGGCCAGACCGACAGCCAGCGCGTGCTGGTGAGGCTGGAAGCTGCGGTCGCCGCGACCGCCAATCGTGCGCTGCTTGCGACGCTGGACGATCTCGGCGGCGCGACGTTTCGCGCCGACCTCGCAAGTCTCCGCCACGAGACGCAATATACGCGGCTGTTCAGGTCGTAACCACGAATGCACGTGGCTATGCATCGGTGTGGCCTCAGCTTGCCGCGACAATAGAGTTCGGTGGTAATGGGTCCTGGCTTTCGCCAGGACGACGATAGGAACGGATCAATGGCTAAATCTCACGGCCCCCTGCGCGTCGGTGTCGGCGGCCCGGTCGGATCGGGCAAGACTGCGCTGATGGACCTGCTCTGCAAGACCATGCGCGAGCGCTACGACATCGCCGCGATCACCAACGATATCTACACCAAATGGGATGCTGAATTCCTGGTGCGCTCGGGCTCGCTGACGCCGGACCGTATCGCCGGCGTCGAGACAGGCGGCTGTCCGCACACCGCGATCCGTGAGGACGCCTCGATGAATCTCGCTGCCGTAGCGGACATGCGCGCAAAGTTTCCCGATCTCGACCTGGTGCTGATCGAGTCCGGCGGCGACAATCTCGCTGCCACTTTTTCCCCGGAGCTCGCCGATCTCACGATCTATGTCATCGACGTGGCGGCGGGCGACAAGATTCCGTCCAAGGGCGGCCCCGGCATCACCAGGTCCGACCTCCTGGTCATCAACAAGATCGACCTCGCGCCCCATGTCGGCGCCTCCCTGGAGAAGATGCAGACCGATGCCAAGCGGATGCGAGGCGAGCGTCCCTTCGTAATGACCAACCTGAAGAAGAGCGAGGGGCTCGACCGCATCGTCGGCTTCATCGAGGCCAAGGGTGGTTTGAAGAGGGGGGGGTGAAGAGCGAGGTTTGAAAGGTCGGCTAGCGGTGCGCGACGACATAACGCAGGCTTTTCCGGTCGTTAACGCCTGCGGCCAAACTGTATCCGCGGAACAAATTTGCGCCATGGCGATTAACGATCTTGGTGCCCGGAGCAAAGCCGTATTGGCCGGACGATCGGCCGGGCGAATTAAGCTTTTCGGGCAACCCAAGTTGCGTCCTGATGCCTCCTCCTTCATTATTGGCTTCGTCACTGAGGTCCACTCTGTTTCGGCACTTGGCCGTTCGAGCGGCGTTCATATGCTCCGTGTTTGTTGCCGACCTCCCACTTTCTTCTGAGTAGACGCGTGGTCCGGCTGGGTTTCATCATCGGCTTCATCGCCCTGCTCGGAGCCCTGCTCTCCGGGCTCGCGGCCTATCGCGTGCACGACCAGGAGCTGGCGCTCGACCGCATCGCGCTGGCGCGCGCCATCGACGTGCATGCGAGCCTGGTGCAGGACCGGCTGACCGAGCGCGAGCTGCTCGCGCGCGTCGCCTCCGGCCTGTTCCGCGCGCCGTCCGTGATCAAGCCCAACATGCTGGAGCCGCTGCGCTCGGCCATCTACGCCTTCAAGACCGATTTCGTGGTGGCCGGCTGGATCGCCCGCCTCAAGCCGAACGAGCTGGCCGCGGCGCAGGCGGCGATCGCGGGCGCGGGCTTTCCCAATCCGAAGATACGCACCTTCGACGACAAGCCGATCGATCCCGCCACCGTCACCCAGCCGATCGATGTGCTGATGGACCTCGAGCCGCGCAGCGACGAGACCAAGGCGCTGCCCGGCCGCAGCTACGATCAGGATCCGGTTCTCAGCGCCATGCTGACGCGGGCCAGGGTCGAGAAGAGGTCGGTCGCCTCCGACCCGGTGCCGCTGCTGCGCGGCAACGGGCCGGTCGGCGTCGTCGTGGCCGCGCCCGTCATTCCCGAGGGCGCGACCGAGCCGGCGGGCTTCATCACGTTTTCCTACGAACTCGCCTCGCTGATGCTGACCAATGACGATCTGTCGTTGTTCTCCGTGGCGCTGAAGGATCCGCGCAAGGACGGCAGCGAACTCGTGGCCAATGACCAGGGCGTGGTCTCCACGCGCCTCGCCTTGGCCGATGGGCCGGCGCCGTCGGCGACGCGCACGCTGAGCTTCGGCGGCCGCGACTGGCAGTTCAGCTATTACGCCAAGACCAATTCGGCACGGCGCGCCGAGCAGACCGCCGTCATCGTGGCCGCGATCGGCTTCGCCATCACGGCGATGGTCTGCGGTCTGTTCGGTTATGTCGCCTACAACAATCTGAGGCTCAGCCGGGAAATCCAGGTGCGGATCGGCTTCGAGCGGCGCCTGACCGCGGTCATCGACGAGCTGAACCATCGCGTCAAGAACATCCTGGCGGTGATCCAGTCGATCGTGACGCGCACGCTGCGCCACGGCTCCGACATCGATGTCGCGCGCGAGCTGTTGATCGGGCGCATCCACGCCATGTCCAACGTGGTCTCGCTGCTCAGCGAGAGCCAGTGGCAGGGTGTCAAGCTGAAGGGCCTGTTCGAGGCACGCGCCATTCCACATGCCGATCGCATCGCCGTCAGCGGTCCGGACATCGCGGTGAGCGCGCGCGCAGCGCAAAGCCTGTCGCTGCTGTTCTTCGAGCTCGCCTCGCATTCCGACGAGGGGTTGTCGCTGGTCGGCAAGCATCCGCACATCACCGCGAACTGGACGGTGTCGGGCGAAGAGGGCGCGGAGATCTTCCACTTCCGCTGGGAGGAGTTCAACACCAGCGAGGCGACGCGCCGTCCCGATTCCGATTTCGGTCTGATCCTGCTCGATCGCGTCGCCCCCGAAGCGCTAGGGGGCGCCGCCAAACGCTATTTCACCGACGCCTCCTACATCTACGAACTGACCGCGCCGATGGAGACCGTCGTCGACATGACCGAGCGCGACCGCACCGAGAAATTCTCGCAGCCAGTGCGGCCGGTGCACTAAAGTTGGATGCGGTAAAAGCTGCCGCGAGCTCCTTTTCCTTCTCCCACAAGGGGAGAAGGGAAGACGCGCATGTAGAGGCGGCCGCCCAATCAGGCGGCCACCTCCACCTTTCCTCGCTGTTCTGACTGCTGCCGGCTAGCCGCCGCTGCCGCCGATCACGGCGCGCACGGTCTCGTCCGGGCCGAAGTCCTCGGCGCCGTCGACATAGAGCAGGGCCGCGAGCTTCGAGCGCGCGCGGTTGACGCGACTCTTGATCGTGCCGACCGCGCAGCCGCAGATCGAAGCCGCGTCCTCATAGGAGAAGCCGGAGGCACCCACCAGGATCAGTGCTTCGCGCTGGTCCTGCGGAAGCTTGTCGAGCGCAGCGCGAAACTCTTCGAACTCGAGGTGCGCGTTCTGCGACGGCTGCGTCTTCAGCGTCTTGGCGTAGTTGCCTTCCGCATCCTCCACCTCCCGCCGCCGCTTGCGATAGTCGGAGCGGAACAGGTTGCGAAGGATCGTGAACAGCCACGCCGGCAGGTTGGAGCCGGGCTGAAACGAATCGATGTTGGCGAGCGCCCGCAGCAACGTTTCCTGCACCAGATCGTCGGCGCGATCGGCGTTGCCGCTAAGCGAGATGGCGAAGGCGCGCAGGCTCGGCACGGCCGCCAGGATATCGTCGCGCAGGGATTCAGTGAGGGGCATTAGTCCCTCCCATGGTTGTCGTTGGTTCCCCCATCGTTTTCCACCTGGGGTGTCGCGCCCGGCGCATCAAGCTTTTTTATGAGCTCCGCGAACCGGTCGGGAACGCCCTGCCGCACGACATCGTCGTACATGGCGCGCAACTGGTGCCCAATCCGGGACTGAATCTCCGGCGTGAGGCCACCCTTGCCGGGGGTTGTGTTCTTGCTGGCTTGAGACTTTAGATCTTTCATGACTTGAGATCTTTCATGACCTGTTCCACGCTTCCCCGAGTTAAGTGACTGCAAAACAGAGACTTTTTCTCAATCGGGAGCCGTTCCCTGGACTGGGCTAATGCAAGCGCGAAGAAAAAGTTCCAGCCGCCGCGGAACTTTTCTTGGTTTCAGGCGTAAGTCAGGGCGAGCAGGGGAGGTCCGGGCTGGCCTCTGCCGTAACTGACGCTTGGTCCACTTGAGGATTGGCCCGAAGATGAATGGAGTGGGGATGTCCCGTTCACAGCTTGTTGCTGAACACTTGCCGTTATTGCGCCGGTATGCACGCGCCCTGACGGGCAGCCAGGCCTCCGGCGACGCCTATGTCGCAGCCATGTTGGAAGCCATGCTCGGCGATCCCTCCGTGCTCGATGAGAGCCACGGACCGCGGTCCGGCCTGTTCCGGCTGTTCACCCAGATCTGGAATTCGGTCTCGGTCAACGACGACTCCGAAGTCACCACCTTGCCGATGCCGCCGGAGCGGCGGTTGTCGAACATCACCCCGCTGCCGCGCCAGGCGTTCCTGCTGCTGTCGCTCGAAGGATTTTCGGAAGAGGAAGTCGCCTTCATCCTCGGCACCGATGTCGCGGAGACGCGCCGTCTCGCCGACGCCGCGGGACGCGAGATGGCCGCCGAGATCGCCACCGAGGTGCTGATCATCGAGGACGAGACCTTCATCGCCATGGACCTCGAGAGCCTGGTGAAGAACCTCGGCCACAACGTCGTCGGCGTCGCCCGCACCCATTCGGATGCGGTGGCGCTCGCCAAGAACAAGCGGCCGGGCCTGATCCTCGCCGACATCCAGCTCGCCGACGGCTCCTCGGGTCTCGACGCCGTCAACGAGCTCCTGCGCACGTTCGAGGTGCCGGTGGTGTTCATTACCGCCTATCCGGAGCGCTTCCTCACCGGCGAGCGTCCCGAGCCGGCATTCCTGATCTCGAAGCCGTTTCAGCCCGCAATGGTGTCGGCGGTGGCGAGCCAGGCGCTGTTCTTCCAGCGCAACTCGCGCAACCGCGCGCCGAAAGCGCCTGCGGCGTAAGGAAGGCGCCCGCACTTCGGCGCGTAATGACGATTTGATCCGGCGTACCGCAGGGTGCGCCGGATTTTTCTTGCTGGCTTTTCTTGCCGGGTTCTTCCTGGCGGCTTGCCGCGCTTGACGGGCGCCGAATGGATTGCTCATACGTCGTGCAGCAGCCGCGTTGCGGCGGCGACGCAATGGGAGATGCATTCATGGACCAGCCGCTGCTCGATCGCCTCGCCATCCGCGACCTCGTCGAGAACTGGGCGGTCTGGCGCGATGCCGGCGACTGGGAGCGCTTTGCCACCGTCTGGCACGAGGAATGCTGGATGTCCGCCACCTGGTTTCAGGGCCCGGCGCGGGATTTCATCCGCGTCAGCCAGGAAGGATTCGCCAAAGGTGTGCGCATCCTGCATTTCCTCGGCGGCACCAGCATCGATCTTTCCGGCGAGCGCGCCATCGCGCAGACCAAGATGACCATCTCGCAGCGCGCGCCGGTGCACGACGTGCTCTGCGACGTCGTCTGCACCGGACGCTTCTACGATTTCCTGGAGAAGCGGCAAAGCAAGTGGGGCATTGTTCGCCGCCAGCCGATCTACGAGAAGGACCGGATCGATCCGGTCGATCCTTCGGCAATCCTCCCCCTCGATGCGCAGGCTCTGGCCGCGCTGCCCGAGGGGTATCGCCACCTCGCCTACATGCAGGAGCTGATCGGTTACAAGGTCAAGCGCGACATGCCGGGCCTTGTCGGCGCCGAAGTCGAGAAGCTCTATGCCGAAGGGCAGGAGTGGCTCGCGGGGAAGGCGAAGTAAGCTGCGGCAAAAGCAAACCGCAGAAAAAAGCAAACCGCAGAAAAAAGTAAGGCGCGACTGGCATCACCACAGTCGCGCCCTACGTCGCCGGTTTATGGGGCAGGGGGGAATAACCGGCTGTTGAGACGACTCCCGGCCGCGAAAGTCGTTCCAAGCCCGATCCAAATTTTTTTGAGCTGCGCGAATTTCTCGAGCCGCGCGATTTTTTTCGCACACGGTTAAGTGATCGTAGCGCCCGAGAACCCCGGACATTCCGGCAGCGTTGTTCCGCCGATCGCCATGGGGCGAGGGACGAACAATAATGTCACAGATTCACAAAGTATTTTTGGGCGCCGTCGCAATTGCCGCGACGCTTGGTGCAGTGCAATTCGCCTCCGGCCATGACCTTGCCAGCCGCTGGCAGGCCATTTCCGACAAGCCTAGTCATATCGTCAATCGTGCCGGCAAGGCAGACCGGGCCGCCGAGCTGAAGCCGGCCGCGACTCCCACCCGCACCGTATCGATGCGGCTCAACGATCTCGCCGATACGTCGGTCCTGTTGCGGGTTCCTGCGGTGATCGAGGCTGGCAATGCCAGCAATGCCAAGCCCCCGCCGTCTCTGCTGAAGAAGCAGGGCCGCAGCAAGCCGACGATCGCCTGCGAGCCGATGGTCAGCTCGCTGACCGAGGTCGCAAAGCTGCTGCAGCCTGGCCGCTGCGTGACCTGATCCCCGCGGGATGATTCTGATCTGAATTTTCCGCCAGCGCTTACTCGGCCGGCTCGGCCGCGGCGTCTTCCGCTGCGCCGCCGCGGCTCGCCATGATCCCGAGCGCGACGCCGCCGATGGCGAGGATCGGCAGCAGCCGCTTGATACCGATGGCGCGGACGATCTGAAGCCCGGTCGCGAGCAGCATGGGGTCGGTCAGCATGCTCTGCGCCGCCGACTTCGCGGCGCGCTCGGCGGCGATGCGGGCGCGCTTTTGCACCGCCCGCTTGTAGCCCCAATACGTCGCCGCTGCGGCGACGGTGAGCAGGAAGAAGATGCCGGCGCCGGCGAGGCATGCCTGCACGGGACCATATTTTTGCAGGACCGATATGAATGCTGCCGCGCACAGGAAGCATGTGGTGATGAAGAGTGCGAATGCGGCGCCGGCGGCGAGGGACGTCAGCCGTACCGTCGTGCCTGTCGACGCGCTGATGCTGTCAACGATACGCTGAAACATGGTCTTGCTCCTCAACTGCCCACAAGCCAGCCGCGGCGGCGCGGCGCGGCGCGCCGCCGTCACCCGAACGGTCACCCCGCATCGTCAGCGGCGCCAGGCGAGGCCGATCAGGAAGCCGATACCGAGCGCGAGCCCGACGGTTGCGAGCGGGCGCTGGGTGATCGCGTCCTCCAGCGTCTCCTCGATCGAGCCATAGGCGTCCTGCGCCGCGTCCATCATCGCGCTGCTGCGCTCCGACATGTCATCCATCGCCGAATCCACGTTCTGGCGTGCCTGGCGATAGCCGCGCCGCGCCTGCTTGCCGGCTGAATTGGCGAAGGTGTTGAGCGCGTCGGTGATCTGTTCGGTGAGGGCTGCGATATCGCTTTTCACGGCTGCTACATCCTTCTCGAGGCGTTCTCTGGTGGCCTTGTCGGTCCAGTCTCTCATTCCGGCTTCGGTCGTTGACATCAGAAGCTCCGAATTGTTGGCGGCTGAGATGACCGGGAAACGTTTCGTCATCGGGTAAGTTCCGCCACGGAAACCCGGTCACGCCTGCGGCAGCTGCGGCGAGTCCGCCGGCATCAGATGCTCCTTCACGATCAGCGCGACGATCAGCAGCGGCGACGACAGGAAGGCGCCCATCGGCCCCCACATCCAGGTCCAGAATGCCAGCGCGAGCAGAACGGCCAGGGCATTCAATGCCAGCCGCCGGCCGATGATGGTCGGCGTGACGAAGTGGCCTTCCAGGAAGGCGATACCGCCGAAGGCGAGCGCGGCGACGAGGCCGCCGCTGATGGTCGGGAAGGCGACGAGCCCCACCATGACGAGCACGGCGAACATTGCGATCGGACCGATGATCGGGATGAAGTTCAGCGTCGCCGCCAGCGCGCCGAGCCCGGCCGGATTCGGCATGCCGGTGAGGGCGCAGACGATTCCGGTGGCGATGCCGAGGCCGATATTGATGACGCTCACGGTCAGGAGGTAGCTGCCGAGATGGTCCTCGATCTCGTTGAGGATCCGGAGCGTGCGCAGCCGCGCATCGCGGTCGCTGAACGTCATGATCAGCGCCCGCCGCAGGTCGCGCCAGCTCGCGATGAACAGGATGAGCGTGGCGAAGAACAGCAGGAATTCGGTGAAGGTCGGCGACAGGAATTCCAGCGTCGGCTGCACCCATTCGAATTTCGGCATCTGGAAGCTCGGCAGCGCTTCCGAGCCGCCGCCGACCATGGCCTGCAGCTCCTGCCACAGCGCCAGCGGCCGGTCGAAGACGTGCAGCTTGTCCTTCAGCTGCGCGCCCAATTCCGGCAGGCGCGAGCTCCACTCCATCGCGGGCGAGGCGATCAGCGCGACGACGAAGGCGACCAGAGTGGTCACTGTTATGACGATCAGCACTGCGCCGAGCGCGCGCGGCACCTTCTGCCGCTCCAGGAAGTTTGCAGCCGGCGACAGCATGGTGCCGGTGACGAAGGCCATCACCACGGGCAGGAAGAACGCCTTGCCGACATAGAGCACGGTCGCGATCGCAATGACCAGTAATCCTGCGAGCGCGAAGGCGACGAACTCGGTGCGGCGGATGACGGGCGGCAGCTCACTGTGGCTGTCGGGAAGCGGTGCGCCTTCGCTGTTGCCGGGGATCAGACGTTCACTGGGAAGGACGCGCACAATACCTCTCCCGCACGGGAAATCTGCTCCGCGCCCATTGGTAGAGTGAGAACGCGTCAGCAGCGCGCGGGTTCCGTCGCGCCTTCGTGAACAAGCGCTCGCTTGACTGTGACGTCGCCGCCGCAAGTGTTCGCGGAACTTGAGTCGGTCCGCGGGCGTTTGTTGGAGCACCGCATCACCCAGATGCACACATCCAACGGGGCAGCACATGACAAAGTTATCTGCAGTCCGCCGCCGCTTCTCGCCGCGCGCCGCCACCGCTCTTGCCTTCGCGACAGCATTGTTGACCGTGCCGTTCGGCGCCGCGCACGCGCAGATGTTTGGCTATGCGCCGATGCAGCCGCTGGCATATCCGCAGGACCAAGGCTATTCGCGGGGTTACACAAACCAAGCGCCACAGGCCGTCGACGAGGATGCCGCGCTGCCCGAGCGCCTGCGCAAGCAGATCGTCAGCTTCGACCGCAGCGAGCCGGCCGGCACCATCGTCATCGATACCGGCAACACCTACCTCTACTATGTGCTCGGCAATGGCCGCGCCATCCGCTACGGCGTCGGCGTTGGCCGCGACGGCTTCACTTGGTCGGGCGTGCAGAGCGTCGCGCGCAAGGCGGAATGGCCGGACTGGCATCCGCCGGCCGAGATGATCGCGCGCCAGCCCTATCTGCCGCGTTTCGTCGCCGGCGGCCCGGGCAATCCGCTCGGCGCGCGCGCGATGTATCTCGGCTCCAGCGAATACCGCATCCACGGCACCAACGATCCCAGCACGATCGGCAAGTTCGTTTCCTCCGGCTGCATCCGCATGACCAATGAGGACGTCATCGATCTGTTCGGCCGGGTCAATGTCGGCGCCAGGGTGGTGGTGCTGCCGAAGAGCGCGCCGCTGATGGCCAAGGGTGGCGACAAGGGTGGCGACAGGAGCGGCGATGCCGTGCGCAAGCGACCGGCGGCGACGACGCTGCCTTCGGGCCGCCAGGCCCTGAGCATCGCGACGTCGTCGGTGAACTGAAGAGCATATGAGGCCGCATGAATAGACGTTCGATCGGCAAACCGGCCCGGATCGCGGCACTCTTTACCGTCGTGTCTCTCGGCTTGGCGCCGACCCCGTCGGCGCACGCGCAGGATTTCTTCTCGGCACTGTTCGGCGGCTTCCGGATGCGGCCGCCGCCGCAGATCCGGGTACCGTTCCCGACCGACGACGTGCCGCGTTACGAGACGCCGCGCTCACGCGCCAGCTATGATGGCGGCGCGGCCTATTGCGTGCGCGGTTGCGACGGCCGCTACTTTCCGGCGCAGGGCAATGATGCCGAGAGCAAGGCGCAATCCTGCAAGAGCTTTTGTCCGGCCGCCGAAACCTCGGTGGTCTATGGCAGCAACATCGACGACGCCGCGACTGACAGCGGAAAATCCTATTCCGATCTGCCGAACGCATTCCGCTATCGCAACGAGATCGTGGCGGGCTGCACCTGTAACGGCAAGGACGCGGTCGGGCTCGCGCCGGTCAAGGTCGATGACGATCCGACCTTGCGCAAGGGCGACATCGTCGCGGGCCGGGACGGCCTCGTCATCGCCAACCGCAACGCCAGCGATCGCAGCGGCGCCGCAATGAACTTCTCCCCGCTGCCGGAGAAGGTCCGCGCCAAATTCCGCCACCTGCCGGTGGTGGCGAAGGAGTAGGGGGAGGGACTCAGCTTTACGTGCTGATCGTCGCCCAGTCTTCGCCGGGACGACACCGAGAGTGTGATGGCTGGGTACCCTACGCCGCGCGGATCTTGCCGAGGAAATCGCTGACCTGATGGCCGAGCTGCCGGCTCTGGGTCTCCAGCATTTCGGACGCCTGCCTGACGTTCTCTGCCGCGCCGGCCGCGGTGTCGGCGTCGGCTTTCACGCCGGTGATGTTGTCCGAGACATTCTTGGTGCCCTGCGCCGCATATTGCGTGCTGCGGGTGATCTCCTGCGTGGCCGCACCCTGCTCCTGCACGGCGGCGGCAATAGCAGTGGCAACCTCGTTCACCTCGCCGATGATGCCGCCGATCGCCTGGATCGCGCTGATGGCGTCGCCCGCGACCTTCTGAATGTCGGCGATCTGCTCGGAGATCTCCTCCGTTGCCTTCGCGGTCTGGCTCGCCAGCGACTTCACTTCGGAGGCGACAACCGCAAAGCCGCGGCCGGCCTCACCGGCGCGCGCCGCTTCGATCGTGGCGTTGAGCGCGAGCAAATTGGTCTGTGCCGCGATGGTGTTGATCAGGCCGACGACCTCACCGATGCGGCCGGCGGATTGCGCCAGCCCCTGCACGGTGCCGTCGGTCTCGCGCGCCTGGTTGACCGCGCGGCTGGCGATGCCGGCCGCATGCGCCGCCTGCTGGCTGATGTCGTTGATCGAGGCGCTGAGCTCCTCGGCTGCGGCGGCGACGCTTTCGACACTGCCGGAGGCGTCGTTTGACGCCTTGCCCGCGACCTCGACGCGTTCATTGGTCTGGCGCGACACGGCGGACAATTCGCCCGAGGTCTTGCGCATTTCGGCCGACGCATCGCTCAACTCGCCCAGCGACTTCTGCACCACGCCCTCGAATTCGCCGACATAGGCCTCGACCGCGCGTTGGCGCGCAGCGGCGCCGGCATTGCGCTCGCGCTCCTGCGCCTCGATCTTCAGCTTGTCGGTCGCCTGCTGGTTGAAGGTTTCCAGCGCGCCGGCGAGTGCGCCGATCTCGTCCTTTCGGTCGAGATAGCCGCTGTCGACGGTGAGGTCGCCGCCGGCCACCTTCAGCATGGCATCGCGGATCCGGTGCAGCGGCGTGATCACGCGGCGGCTCACCGCCAGCATCGCGGCGCCGGTCAGGGCGATTGCGATCGCGAGCAGTGCCGTATTGACGATCAGCGACTGCACCGCAGTCGCGCGCTGGGCCGCGGAATGGTCCTTGGCGGCGGCAAGCGCGGCGTCGGCGAGCTTCACCGCGGTCATCATGCGGTTGACCGAATAGGGGCTCCACTGATTGGCCGTCATCGACGGCTTCTCACCCTTGGCGAGGGCCGCGATAATGCCGTCGCGCGTGCTCCCGTACTGGGGATCGAAATAGACGGATTTGGCTTCTGCCATCGCCGCGCTCAACGCCGGCGGCAGTTGCATACCGGTAGCGGCAAGCTCGATCGCGTTCCAGGCGGTCGCGGTGCCGCCGACCCATTTCGTATAGGCGAGCTGGATCTCAGGCGCGATCTTGCCGCTGCCGAGTGCGTTGCCGACGATCAGCGAGGATTCGCCGGCGTTCAGGCGCAGCAGCCAGGCCATCTGCTTGATCATCAGCAGTTGGTCGATGGTCGGGTCCTGGTGGTTGACGCTTGCGGCGAGGAGCGGCGACAGCTTTTCGAGGATCGCCATCAACCCGTCCTCGCTGTCGGTGTATTCCTTGGCGAGCGCCGTGCGGCGCGACGCCTTTGGCTTGGCGACCTCGCTCCAGAATTCCGCCTGCGCCGCGAGCAGCGCCTTGTTGAACCGGTCGAGGTCGGCGACCATCGCGTCGCGCTGCGGGAGGTCGATCGAAGGCAGGATCTCGATCGCGCGGGCCAGTGCCGGCATCAGGTCGTTACGGATGTCGCGGATATATGTCTCGATGTCCTTGTCCATCTGGATATCGGACGTGAGTTGCCGGTTGCTGGTCGAGCGGTCGGCGCGGATGTTGGCCATCGCCTTGAACACGTCCGCCGAGGCTGCCGAAATCGCGACGATCCGATTGGTCGCTTGCAGCCGGGTCCAGGAGCTCCAGGCATTCAGCGAGAATCCGACGACCACGACGAGCGCGGTGGACAGGATCACTGCCTTCAGCAGCGAAGATACGGTCAAGCGATTGAGCATGGGACACCCCGGTACGTTTCGAAGTTCGTGGCCCCCAACGGCAGCCCCCACGAACTTCGACAATCAAGGGATGCACGCACCGCGCGTATGCCTTTTGGCAGGCGCGCTGGGCGCATTTGGCCCGAAAAGGGTAAAAACTTAGACAGTGGCGCTGCCGTAAAATTACGGAGTCGTTAACGATTGGGGGCGGCGTCTCATCATCGTCCTGGCTTTCGCCGGGACGACACGGGGGCTTGTGGCCGCTTACCTGCAACCCACAGCCTTACGCCGCCCTGATCTTGCCGAGGAAGTCGCTCACCTGCTGGCCGAGCTGGCGGCTCTGGGTCTCCAGCAGCTCGGAGGCCTGCTTCACATTCTCGGCGGCGCCGGCTGCGGCGTCGGCGTCGGCTTTGACGCCGGTGATGTTGTCGGAGACGTTCCGGGTGCCCTGCGCCGCATATTGCGTGCTGCGGGTGATCTCTTGTGTCGCCGCGCCCTGTTCCTGCACGGCGGCGGCGATGGCGGTGGCGACCTCGTTCACCTCGCCGATGATGCCGCCGATCGCCTGGATCGCGTTGATGGCGTCACCCGCCACCTTCTGGATGTCGGCGATCTGCTCGGAAATCTCTTCCGTCGCCTTCGCGGTCTGGCTCGCCAGCGACTTCACTTCGGAAGCGACCACCGCAAAGCCGCGGCCGGCCTCGCCGGCGCGGACCGCTTCGATCGTGGCGTTGAGCGCCAGCAGGTTGGTCTGTGCCGCGATGGTGTTGATCAGGCCGACGACCTCGCCGATACGCCCCGCCGACTTCGCAAGGCCCTGCACGGTGCCGTCGGTCTCGCGCGCCTGGCTGACGGCGCGGCCGGCGATCCCTGCGGCATGGGCGGCCTGCTGACTGATGTCGTTGATCGAGGCGCTGAGCTCTTCAGCCGCGGCCGCCACGCTGTCGACGCTCATCGAAGCGTCATTGGAGGCCTTGCCGGCGACCTGGACGCGATCGTTGGTCTGGCGCGACACGGCCGACAGATCGCCAGAGGTCTTGCGCATGGCGCCGGAGGCTTCGCCGAGCTCGGCCAGCGTCTTGCGGACCGCGCCCTCGAATTCGCCGACATAGGCCTCGACCGCGCGCTGGCGCACTGCTGCGCCCGCGTTGCGCTCGCTCTCATGCGCCTCGATCTTCAGCTTGTCGGTGGCCTGCTGCTTGAACGTTTCCAGCGCGCCGGCGAGTGCGCCAATCTCGTCCTTTCGGTCGAGATAGCCGCTGTCGACGGTGAGGTCGCCGCCGGCGACCTTCAGCATGGCGTCGCGGATGTTGTTGAGGGGATGGATGACGCGGTGGCTGACCAGCATGATCGCACCTACGGCAAGGCCGAGCGCGAGCGCGAGCAGGACGAGCTGCACGATCAGCGCGCGCTGCGCGGCGCCGCGCTGCTCCAGCGTGTGGGTCCTGGCGGCGTCCAGGGCGGCTTCCGCGACCGCGACCGCGCTCGCCATGCGGCCGACCGTCACGGGGCTCCACTGGTTCGCCGTCATCTCGGCCTTTTCACCCTTGACCAGCGTGTCCGCAAGACGATCACGCAAGGCCAGATATTGCGCATCGAAATAGCCGGTCTTGGCCGCCGCCATGGCGGAGGCGAGCGCCGGGGGCAACTGCATGCCCGAGGTCGACAACTCCAGAGCCTTCCAGATCGCCGTCGTGCCGCCGACATACTGGGTATAGGCGTAGCGGCCTTCCGGCGTGATCTTGCCGGCCGCAAGTCCGGTCGAGACGATCAGCGAAGCCTCGCCCGCCGTGTTGCGCAAGAGCCAGGCGTTCTGCTTGATCGACAGCAACTGGTCGATCGCGGCGTCCTGGTGGTTGACGGTCGCGGCCAGGATGTTCGACAGCTTGTCGAGCGTGTCGAGCAGGCCCTGCGTCGTCTCCATATATTCCTTGGACAAGGCAGCGCGGCGTTGGTCCTTGGGCTTCGCCACCTCTTCCCAGAACTGCTTCTGTTCCTCCGTCAGCAATTTGTAGAGGCGGGCAAGCTCCGGCACCAGCGTGCCCGATTGCGGAAAGTCCAGGGTCGGCAGCAGCTCGAGCGCGCGCGCCATCGCGGGCATCTGCGCATCGCGCAGGTCCCGCAGATATTTCTCGATTGTGGGATCCATCGGCTCGGCCGCGTTGAGGAGCCGCGTGGTGGTCGAGCGGTCGGTGCGCAGATTGTGCATCGCCTTGAACAGGTCGGCGGAGGCGTAAGCGATGTGCGAGATGCGGGTCGCGGTTGCGAGGCGGTCCCAGGACTCGTAGGCGGTGAGCGAGAGCGCAATCACCACGCAGACCGACGTGATCGCAATCACTGCCTTCAGCAGCGCGGACACGGTCAGACGATTCAGCATCGAAACCCCCAATTCCAAATTCCAAGCTTCGTTAAGGGCACTCCCAACTGCAAATGAAGGAAAACAGGGAGGGCGCTCGTGATCTGCAATCGCGTGCCGCTCGCGGCTTGCCCCGAACGGTTTCGGCATTCCGAAGCAAAAGGGTAAAATTTTAGGCAGCGGACCCGCCGGTAGAAGTACGTATTTACCAGAAGTTGTAAGGGGTTGCTGGATATGGAACCGGGAGCTAGGGGTGCGCGTTAGGACATCGTTAGGAATTGCCTGAAGGGGGCTTTGCGATGTTGATCGGCGTACTCGTCACCTTTCTCGTCGTTATTCTCGTTCTTTATCTCATCAACATGTTGCCGATGGACGGCCGCGCCAAGCAGATCGCGCGCATCATCGTCATCATCATCGGCGTCGTGTCGCTGCTGAAATATCTCACGGTGTTCTAGCGGGGCTACGAGCAAAAAAGCCCCGGCGTGAGCCGGGGCTTCGTTCGCTTTATCGCGCCCTAGTGCAGCGACTTGAGCCAGTCGTCGACGTCCTGACGAACCTGATCCTTGGCCTTGCCGTAGCGCTCCTGGAGCCGGCCTTCGAGCTGCTCACGACGGCCCTCGATCAGTTTGAGGTCATCGTCAGTGAGCTTGCCCCACTTCTCCTTGGCCGAACCCTTGAACTGCTTCCAGTTTCCTTCGATGCGATTCCAGTCCATGGCCATCTCCAATCAGTTGATGGCCGGACAACGCGATCGGCGCGCCGCCGTTCCGCCGCGCGCCGTGACCTTTCGCCCGATCAGCCCGCGGCTTTGGCCTCGCGGCGGCGCGCGGTGAGGATGTATTCGGTGTAGCCGTTCGGCTGCGTGCGGCCCTTGAAGACGAGATCGCATGCCGCCTTGAAGGCGACGCCGTCGAAGGCGGGCGCCATCGGCTTGTAGAGCGCATCGCCCGCGTTCTGCTTGTCGACGACCACAGCCATGCGCTTCAGCGATTCCATCACCTGCGCTTCGGTGATGACGCCCTGGTGCAGCCAGTTGGCGAGATGCTGGCTCGAGATGCGCAAGGTCGCGCGGTCTTCCATCAGGCCGACATCGTGAATGTCGGGCACCTTGGAGCAGCCGACGCCCTGGTCGATCCAGCGTACGACATAGCCCAGAATGCCCTGGCAGTTGTTGTCGATCTCTTGCTTGACGTCGTCGGGCGCCCAGTTCGACTTCGACACCGGAATGGTGAGGATGTCGGAGAGCTTGGCGCGCGGTCCGCCCTTGGTGAGCTCTTGCTGGCGCGCGATGACGTTGACCTGGTGATAGTGCAGGGCGTGCAGCGTCGCGGCGGTCGGCGAGGGCACCCAGGCGGTGGTGGCGCCAGCCTGCGGATGCGCGATCTTCTGCGCCAGCATGTCCGCCATCTTGTCGGGCGCGGCCCACATGCCCTTGCCGATCTGGGCGTGGCCGGGCAGGCCGTCGATCAGGCCCATGTCGACGTTCCAGTCCTCATAGGACTTGATCCACGGCTGCGCCTTCATCTCGTTCTTGCGGATCATCGGACCCGCTTCCATCGAGGTGTGGATCTCGTCGCCGGTGCGGTCGAGGAAGCCGGTGTTGATGAAGACGATGCGCTTGGAGGCCTGCTGGATGCAGGCCTTGAGGTTGACGGTGGTGCGGCGCTCCTCGTCCATGATGCCGACCTTGAGCGTGTTCTCCGGCAGCGACAGCATCTTCTCGACGCGGCCGAAGATCTCGCAGGTCAGTGCCACCTCGTCCGGTCCGTGCATCTTCGGCTTGACGATGTAGACCGACCCGGTGCGGCTGTTCTTGCTCTTGGACAGACCCTTGAGGTCATGGATCGCAAGCAGGCCGGTGACGGCGGCATCGAGGATGCCTTCCGGAATCTCCTCACCCTTCTCGTCCAGCACCGCGTCGGTGAACATGTGGTGACCGCAATTGCGGATCAGCAGCAGGCTGCGGCCGTGCAGCTTCACCTCGCCCTTGCCGTCCGGCGTCTTGTAGCTGCGGTCGGTGTTGAGCGAGCGCGTCAGCGTCTTGCCGCCCTTCTCGAAATCCGCCGAGAGGGTGCCATTCATCAGGCCGAGCGTGTTGCGATAGACCAGCACCTTGTCCTCGGCGTCGACCGCGGCGACCGAGTCCTCCATGTCGAGGATGGTAGAGACCGCGGCCTCCATGATCATGTCGGCAACGCCGGCCGGATCGTCCTTGCCGATCGTGTTGCTACGGTCGATCTTGACCTCGACATGCAGGCCGTTGTTGACGAGCAGCACCGCGGAGGGCGCGGCCGCATCGTCCTGGAAGCCGGCGAATTGCGCGGCGTTCTTCAGCGCGGTGGCATTGCCGCTCTTCAGCTTCACCGCAAGCTGGCCGGCGACGATGCTGTAGGCGGTGACGTCGGTGTGGCTGCCGGTCGCCAGCGGCGCGGCGGCATCGAGGAACGCCTTGGCCTTGGCGATCACCTTGTCGCCGCGCGATTTGTTGTAACCCTTGCCGCTCTCGGAAGGATCATGCGGAATCGCATCGGTGCCGTAGAAGGCATCATAGAGCGAACCCCAGCGCGCGTTCGCCGCGTTGAGCGCGTAGCGCGCATTGGTGAGGGGCACGACGAGCTGCGGACCGCAGATCTTGCCGATCTCCTCGTCGACATTGGCCGTCTCGACCTTCTGCGTCGCGGGCTCGGGCAGGAGATAGCCGATCTCCTTCAGGAACGCGGTATAGGCATTGATGTCGAACGGCTTGCCCTTGTTGGCGCGGTGCCAGTCGTCGATCTTGGCCTGGAGCGTGTCGCGCACCGCCAGCAGCGCGCGGTTCTTCGGCCCAAGATCTTTGAGGATGGCGGCAAGCCCGGCCCAGAACGCGTCAGGCGCGATCCCGGTTTTCGGGGCCGCTTCCTTGGCGATGAAATCAAACAGGACCGGGGCGATCTTCAATCCGTGGGCATCGACGCGTTTCATGATGGGCTTTCTTGTTGGAAATGGCTGTTTTTGGCTGCTTTTGACCCGTCAGCAGCAAAATGCGCCCATAAAGGGCGGCTTTCGGGGGCCCTATTAGCCCCAAAACCGGGGCCGTGAGAAGGCCCCTATCCGTTTGTCAAAATGTCAAGAAGAGGTGCGCTGCCGCACGCACCGCTGTCATTCCCCGCGAAGGCGGGGAATCCAGTACGCCGCGGCTTCTCCGTATCCCAACGCTGTCTCTGGAATACTGGGTCGCCCGGTCCGCACATCAAGCCGGGCGACGACAACTGGGGAGATACGGCAGACTCAAATATTCGCCGCGAGATCGACCATCTCGTCGAACAGCACGCCGGTCTCCTTCAACATCCGCTCGATCTCGTCGGCCGCATCCGCAACCGTCCGCGCGGACGTGTCGATGACGAGCTCGGCGGCCTGCGGCGTCTCGTAGTCGTTGCCGATGCCGGTGAACGAAGCGAGCGCACCCGAGCGGGCCTTCTTGTAGTGACCCTTGGGGTCGCGTTCCTCGCACACGGCCGCAGGCGTTGCGACATGGATCTCGCGGAACGTGGTGTCGGCGATCCGACGTGCCGTAGCGCGGTCTTCGCGGGCCGGCGAGACGGCGGCGACGATCGCGATATGGCCGTTGCGCGCCAGATGCGTTGCGACTTCGGCGAGGCGGCGGATGTTCTCGCTGCGGTCGGCGGCGGAGAAGCCGAGGTCGCTGTTGAGCCCGGCGCGCAGCGTGTCGCCGTCGAGCAGGATGGGCGAGCCGCCGTTGGTGAACAGCCGCCGCTCCAGCGCCTTCGCCAGCGTCGACTTGCCGGAGGCTGGCAGGCCGGTGAGCCAAACCACCGCGCCGTTGTGGCGATAGCGCGCGGAGCGCTCGTCGGGCCGCAGCGCCGATTCCACCGGCACGATGTCGACCGGCACGGCGCGCTGGCCGGCATCCACCGACAGCACCAGACCGCCGCCGGCGATGCGTCCGGAGACTTCGATCACGAGGCGGCCGGTGCGCGGGTTCTCTGTGTAGGGATCGGTCGCGATCGGATTGGACAGTGAAATGTCGATCTCGCCGACATGGTTGCGGCCGATCGCCTTGTTCTCGGTGCTCGAGAGCTCACCGGGATCGACCGCCTTCTCGATCGCGACCACGGTGGCGCGGCTTTCCTTCGGTCCGCAGCGCACCAGTAGCTGGTCGCCCTTGGCGAGAGGCTTGTCGTGCAGCCAGAAGATGCGCGCGCGCAGCCGGCGCGTCTCGCGCGGGGCCGTGCCCGCATGCGCGATGATATCGCCGCGCTCGATGAACAGCTCGCGGTCGAGCGTGATGCCGACCGAGCGTCCCGCGCCCTGCCGGGTCGCGACCGGCGTCACCGGCCAGCTTTCGACCGTCTTGATCTTCGCGATCTTGCCGGCCGGCATGATCACGATCTCGTCGCCGGCGATGAGGCTGCCGGATTCGATGCGGCCCGCGACGATGCGGCGGTCATCGAATTTGTAGATCGCCTGCACCGGCAACCGCAGCGCCAGCGCCTCGAGCGGGCGCGCCGGCTCGAGCCGGTCGAGCGCCTCGACCACGGTCGGGCCCTTGTACCAGCCGATGCGGTCGGTGCGCGTCGCAACGCCGTCGCCGTCGCGCGCGGAGATCGGGATGATCGCGGTCGGCGTCACGCCGAGGCCATTGAGATGCGCTGAGATCTCGTCGCTGATCGCCTTGAAGCGATCGGCGGCGAAGTCGACGCGGTCCATCTTGTTGACGACGATCGCGACCTGCTTCACGCCGAGCAGATGCAGGAGATAGCCGTGCCGCCGGGTCTGGTCGCGCACGCCTTCGAGCGCGTCGATGATCAGCACCGCGCCGTCGGCCTGCGACGCGCCGGTGATCATGTTGCGCAAGAATTCCGCGTGACCGGGCGCGTCGATCAGCACGATGTCGCGCGAATTGGTGCGGAAGCGGATCTGCGTGGTGTCGATGGTGATGCCCTGGTCGCGCTCGGTCTGCAGCGCATCGAGCAGGAACGACCATTCGAACGGCATGCCGCGCCGCGCGCTGACGGCTTGCAGCATTTCGAGCTTGCCCTCGGGCAGGCTGCCGGTCTCATGCAGCAGCCGGCCGACCAGCGTAGACTTGCCGTGGTCGACATGGCCGACGATGACGATGCGAACCTGCGGACGCGTGGTGCCGTTCGGAGTGGCGGGCGAAGCCGTCGTAACGATCATGTTCATAGCCGCGTTGCGTCCTCAGGGATCAGAGATAGCCGGCGACGCGCAGACGCTCGAAGGCGTCCTCGGTCTCGTGGTCGAGCGCGCGGCCGGCGCGCTCCGGCACCTTGGTCTGCTCGAGCTCAATCAGGATCTCGTCGATGGTTGATGCAGTCGAAGCGACCGGATTGGTGATGTCCTGATCGCCCAGCGAGCGATAGCGCTTGCCGTTCTGCGACAGATAGAGCGGGATGATCGGGATGTTCTCGCGCTTGGTGTAGGCCCAGATGTCGGCCTCGGTCCAATGCAGGATCGGGTGGATGCGCAGATGCGCGCCCGGCGGCGGCGAGGCGTTGAACTGGTCCCAGAACTCCGGCGGCTGGTCGCGCACGTCCCAATTGCCCTCGAGCCCGCGCGGCGAGAACACGCGCTCCTTGGCACGGGTTGCCTCCTCGTCGCGGCGGATGCCGGCGATCAGGCCGTCGAAGCCGAATTTGCCGAGCGCCATCTTCAGACCCTCGGTCTTGCGCGCGGCGGAGCGCGCGGCCGGCGGCAGGGTCGGATCGACGGCATCGATCGGCGGGCAGGGCTCGACGCGAAGATCGAGGTCCCACTCTTTTCCGTAGTGATCGCGGAAGCGATACATCTCCGGAAACTTCTTGCCGGTATCGACGTGAAGGGCAGGGAACGGCATGCGGCCGAAGAACGCCTTCCGCGCCAGCCAGATCATGACGTTGGAGTCTTTGCCGAGTGACCACAAGAGTGCGATCTTCTTCAGCCGGGCGAAGGCCTCGCGGAAGATGTAGATGCTCTGCGCCTCAAGCTGGTCGAGATGGTCCATGCTCGGAGCAAGGTCGGCAGAAAATTCTTGCGCGCGCACGCGCTCGGCGAGCGCCGGGCTGCTCAGTCCGTCAGCTGCGGAATCGTCCTTGAGAAGATGCATCTCTGCCACTTTGCGTTTGGAGGCGAAAATTCTATAGTTGCAGTGCAGAAGAGAAGAAAAAATTTTCTCTTTGCGCGCTCGAAACGACACATATATAGAAAATAATTCCAGTCAACCCCGAATTGGGGAAACGAGTATCGCATGCGGTTCTTGCCGGTGTTCCTCGATCTCAAGGCCGGTCCGGTGGTCCTCATCGGCGCGGGCGAGCTTTTGCGCGCCAAGCTGCGCGTGCTCGCGGCCGCCGGGGCGCGCATTCGCGTGCATGCGATCGACGGCAATCATGACCTCGGCGGTCTCGGCGATGCTGGCACCGCGCACATTGAATTCGATGCCGGCGATCCGCTTGTCGCCGATCTCGCTGGCGTCATCGCCGTCGTCTGCGCAGGAGCGGGCGATGTCGGCGTTGCGATGTCAGCGCGCGCCAAGATGCTCGGCCTGCCCGTCAACGTCATGGACGACCTCGAGCATTCCAGCTTCATCTTCCCGGCGATCGTCGATCGCGGCGATGTCGTGGTCGCCGTCGGCACCGGCGGCACCTCGCCGGTGGTGGCGCGGCGCGTGCGCGAAAAGATCGAGGCGCTGCTGCCGGCCCGCATCGGCGAGCTTGCCGAGTTCATCGGCGGCTTCCGCAAATCGATCAACGAGCGCATCGCCGAGTTTCCGTTGCGCCGCCGCTTCTGGGAGCGCGTGGTCGACGGTCCGATCGGCGCCGCCGTGCTCGCCGGCCGCAAGGATGAGGCGGATGCGGCACTCAAGGCTGTTTCAGATCCGTCCGCCTTCGCGCGCGCCGACAAGCCGGAGGGCTCCGTCACGCTGGTCGGCGCAGGCCCCGGCGATCCCGATCTTCTGACCATCAAGGCGCTGCGCGCGTTGCAGGACGCCGATGTCGTCTTCCATGACGAGCTGGTCTCGGTAGAGATTCTCGACCGCATCCGTCGCGACACCACGCGCGTTCCCGTCGGCCGCCGCGTCGGCAAGCCCGGCATCGGCCAGGACGCCATCAACCGGCGGATGATCGATGCCGCACAGGCCGGCCAGCGCGTCGTGCGGCTGAAGGGCGGCGATCCCTTCGTGTTCGGCCGCGGCGGCGAAGAGGTTGAAGCGTTGCGGGCGGCGGGCGTCGCCTATTCGATCATTCCCGGCATCACCGCCGGCATCGGCGGCGCCGCCGATTTCGAGGTGCCGCTCACCTACCGCCATGAAGCCACGCGCATCACCTTCCTCACCGCGCACAAGGCGCGCGATGCCGAAACCGTCGACTGGTCGACACTGACCGATACGAAAATGACCGTCGTGGTCTACATGGGCATGACTGCCGCGCCTGCCGTGCGCGCCGGCCTGTTCGCGGCCGGCCGTTCGCCGGAGACGCCGGTCGGTGTGTTCGCCCGCGTCACCCGGCCCGATGCGCAAGCCGCGATCGGCACGCTGCGCGACCTGCCCGAGCTCGTGCGGCGGACCAATGGCGGTCCTGCCATTCTCATCATCGGCGAGGTGGTCCGGCATGCCGGTTCCCTTCGCCGCCAAACTCCCAAACAAATCATCTCTGACCTGTTGGATGCAGCCGAATGACCTCCCCGCTTGAACAAAAGAAGATCCGTATCGCCGGTACCTCGGTCGTGACCGCCAATCGCACCTGGGATGGTGCGGTGGTCTATCGCACCGCCAGCAAGGGCTGGTCCGCCGACCTGTCGGAGGCTGCGATCGTGCGCAACTCCGACGAGGCAAAAGCGTTGCTTGCGGAGTCCGTTGCCGATGACGTCGGCGCCGTGGGTGCCTATATCGCTCCGGTGCAGGTCGGCGAGGACGGCAAGGTCGAACCCGGCAATCTGCGCGAACAGATCCGCCGCACCGGCGTGACCATCGGACAGCCGGCCCAGGTTTAAGGCACTCTCTTATGTACGCTTACGATGAAATCGACCGCACGCTGGTCAACGAGCGTGTCTCGGAATTCCGCGACCAGGTGAAGCGCCGCCTCTCCGGCGAGCTCACCGAGGACGAATTCAAGCTTCTGCGGCTTCAGAACGGCGTCTATCTGCAACTGCACGCCTACATGTTCCGCGTCGCGATCCCCTATGGAACGCTGGCGTCGAACCAGTTGCGCGCGCTCGCCCATGTCGCGCGCAAATACGACCGCGGCTACGGCCACTTCACCACGCGGCAGAACATCCAGTTCAACTGGATCAAGCTCGCCGAGCTGCCGGACGCGCTGGCTGATCTCGCCGAGGTCGGCATCCATGCGATGCAGACCTCCGGCAACAACATGCGCAACGTCACTTCGGACCAGTG
This sequence comes from Bradyrhizobium neotropicale, assembly GCF_001641695.1. Lineage (GTDB taxonomy): Bacteria > Pseudomonadota > Alphaproteobacteria > Rhizobiales > Xanthobacteraceae > Bradyrhizobium > Bradyrhizobium neotropicale. The sequence continues at coordinate 239,768 of NZ_LSEF01000028.1, read as the reverse complement.
GGCCGGCGTCGCGCCGGGCGAGATCGAGGATCCTCGCATCTGGTCGGAGCTGATCCGCCAGCACACCACGCTGCATCCCGAATTCTCGTTCCTGCCGCGCAAGTTCAAGATCGCGATCACCGCGTCGGATCACGACCGCGCCGCGATCAAGATTCACGACATCGGCCTGCGCCTGATCAAGAACGAGAAGGGCGAAACCGGCTTCGAGGTGCTGGTCGGCGGTGGTCTCGGCCGCACGCCGTTCATCGCCAAGACCATCAAGCACTTCGTGCATGGCCGCGATATCCTGAGCTATATCGAGGCGATCCTGCGCGTCTACAATCAGTACGGCCGCCGCGACAACATCTACAAGGCGCGCATCAAGATCCTGGTGCACGAGCTTGGCATCGAGAAGTTCTCGCGCGAGGTCGAGGAGGAGTGGCAGCACATTCGCAACTCCTCGCTTCAGATCGACGACGAAGTGATCGAGGACATCCGCTCGCGCTTCACCTATCCGGCCTATGAGAAGCTGCCGCACATGCCGGACGAGCTGCGCCAGGCCGCGGCCGATCCCGACTTCGAGGCGTGGCGCAGGAACTCGGTCGCCCCGCACAAGATCCAGGGCTACTCCATCGTCACGATCTCGCTGAAGCCGACCGGCAAGCCTCCGGGCGATGCCACCGCCGAGCAGATGGACGCGCTGGCCGATCTCGCCGACAAATATTCCTTCGGCGAAATTCGTGTAGGCCACGAGCAGAACCTGGCGCTGCCGCATGTCGCCAAGCGCGACCTGCCGGCGTTGTGGAAGGCGCTCGACAAGCTCGGGCTCGCCACGCCCAACGTGAACCTGATCACCGACATCATCGCCTGCCCGGGTCTCGACTATTGCTCGCTGGCGAATGCGCGCTCGATCCCGATCGCGCAGGAGCTGACGCGGCGCTTCGCTAATCACGAGCTCGCCAACCTGATCGGCCGGCTGCACATCAACATCTCCGGCTGCATCAACGCCTGCGGTCATCACCATGTCGGGCACATCGGCATTCTCGGCGTCGAGAAGAACGGTGAGGAGGTCTACCAGATCACCATCGGCGGCCGCGCCGACGAGAGCGCCGCGCTCGGCAATCTGATCGGCCCCGGCGTGAAGTTCGACGAGGTCGCAGACGTCGTCGAGGACATTGTCGAAGCCTATCTCGCGCTGCGCGAGCGACCGGAAGAGCTGTTCATCGACACGGTGAAGCGTCTCGGTGTCGAGCCCTTCAAGGAGCGTGTCTATGCCACTCGTTAATGGCGGAAAGATCGTCGACGACAGCTTCGTCAAGCTCGCCGTCGATACGCCGCTGCCTGAGGGCGGCGACATCCTGGTGCCGGCCGAGCGCTTCCTCGGCGATGCGGAGGCATTCCTCGCGCGCGCCGGCAAGGTCGGCGTGATCTGGCCGAACAACCGCGACATCGACGAGCTGGTGCCCTATCTCGGCAGGCTGGCCGCGGTGGCGCTGGTGTTCCCGACCTTCCGTGACGGACGCGCCTATAGCCAGGCGCGGCTCTTGCGCGAACGCTTCAATTATCGCGGCGAGGTGCGCGCAACGGGTCAGGTGCTGCGCGACCAGTTCGTGTTCATGCTGCGCGCAGGCTTCGATGCCTTCGACGTCAAGAAGCAGGCCGACGCCGAAGCCTTCATGCAGACGGCGAAGCGCTATTCGGTGTTCTATCAGCCGACCGGGGACGGCCGCATCACGGCGCTGCACCGGCGCATGCAGCTGCGCCATTCGGAAGGTGTCGGCACGTGAACGCGATCGCGGCACAGGTTTCATCAGCGTCGGTCCCTGCGCTGCCGTCGGCGGAAGAGCTTGATCGCGCTCTGCGCGACGCCTCGCCCGCGGAAGTCATCGCTGCCGCTCTGAAGGCCGTTGGCCGCGACAAGCTCGCTCTGGTGTCGTCATTCGGCACGGAATCGGCGACGCTGCTCAAGGTGATGGCGGATGTCGATCCCGCCATCCCCGTGATCTTCCTCGACACCGGCTGGCTGTTCGAGGAGACGCTCGCCTATCGCGACACGCTGATCGCAACACTCGGGCTGAAGGACGTCCGTTCGGTCAAGCCGGCGGAGGAAACGTTGTCGCGCGAGGATCCGGACCGCGAGCTCTGGTTCTCCGATCCCGACGCCTGCTGCCGTATCCGCAAGGTTGAGCCGCTGGCGCGTGCGCTGAAACCGTTCACGGCCTGGATCAATGGCCGCAAGCGCTTCCAGGGCAATGCGCGCGCCGATATTCCGGTCGTCGAGGACGACGGCGCGCGGTTGAAGTTCAATCCCTTCGCCAATGTCTCGCGCGAGGAGCTGGAGGCGATCTTCGTCCGCGCCAAATTGCCGCGGCACCCTTTGGTCGCGTCAGGATTCCTGTCCGTTGGCTGCATGCCCTGCACCAGCCGGGCGGCCGAAGGCGAGGATTCTCGCGCCGGCCGGTGGCGGGGCCGGGCCAAGACAGAATGCGGCATTCACACGATGAAGATTTCGTAGCACAGTCAGGTTGCCACGCTGCGAACAAGGAAATCCGGTTCCGTTGACTTAAGCGCGTTTCGCCCCGAGTTATGTCTGCACGCCTTCGCCGACACTGTCGTCGTCGAAGTGAATGGAGATGGATATGATGCGTCGTATCGTTCCGCTCGCTGCAGGACTCCTCTGGGCAAGCTCGGCTCTCGCCGCTGACATCAATTTGTTGAACGTGTCGTACGATCCGACACGCGAGCTCTATGTCGAGTTCAACAAGGCGTTTTCGCGCGTCTATCAGAAGGAAACCGGCAAGAGCGTCGAGATCAAGCAGTCGCATGGCGGCAGCGGATCGCAGGCGCGTGCGGTGATCGACGGATTGCAAGCCGATGTCGTGACGCTTGCGCTCGCCTATGACATCGACGCGATCGCCGGCAAGGGCCTCACCGCCGCCGATTGGCAGAAGCGGCTGCCGCAGAATTCGTCACCCTACACTTCGACCATCGTCTTCCTGGTGCGCAAGGGCAATCCCAAGGGCATCAAGGACTGGGACGACCTTATCAAGCCCGGCGTTGCCGTGATCACGCCGAACCCGAAGACCTCGGGCGGCGCGCGCTGGAATTATCTGGCGGCCTGGGGTTTTGCGCAGAAGAAATACGGCTCGGCCGACAAGGCCAAGGATTTCATCGGAAAACTCTATCAGCAGGTGCCGGTGCTCGATACCGGTGCGCGCGGCGCGACCGTGACCTTCGTCGAGCGCGGCGTCGGCGACGTCTTGCTCGCCTGGGAGAACGAGGCTTACCTCGCCCTCAAGGAGTTCGGCGCCGAGAAGTTCGAGATCGTGGCGCCGCCGCAATCGATCCTCGCCGAGCCGCCGGTCGCGATCGTCGACAAGGTTGCCGACAAGAAGGGCACCCGCAACGCCGCCGATGCCTATCTGCAATACTGGTACACCAAGGAAGGTCAGGAGATCGCCGCGCGCAATTTCTACCGCCCGCGCGATCCGGAGATCGCCAAAAAGTACGAAAACGCCTTTGCCAAGGTCGAGCTGTTCACGATCGATGATTTGTTCGGTGGCTGGACCAAGGCGCAACGGGAACATTTCGCCGATGGCGGCGTCTTTGATCAGATCTACAAGAACTGATCGGGCGTTGCCGTAGAGAGGGCTGTCACAGGGGGACTGGTGAGCGCTATCGCAGCACGACGCCGGACACTGCCGGGCTTCGGTCTCACGATGGGACTGACGCTGTCCTGGCTGTCGATCATCATCCTGATTCCGCTCGCCGGCCTGTTCCTGAAATCCTTCGAGATCAGCCCCGAGCAGTTCTGGAACATTCTCTCCAGCCGCCGCACTTTGAACGCGCTGCGGGTCTCGTTCGGGCTCGCCTTCGCGGCGGCCTGCGTCAATCTGGTGATGGGCAGCATTATCGTCTGGGCGCTGGTGCGCTACCGCTTCCCCGGCCGGCGGCTGTTCGATGCCATTGTCGACGTGCCGTTCGCGCTGCCGACGGCGGTTGCCGGCGTCGCGCTGACCTCGCTGTTCGCCGAGAAGGGCTGGCTTGGCGCGCCGCTGGCGGCGCTCGGCATCAAGGTGGCGTTCACGCCGGTCGGCATCTTCGTCGCCATGATCTTCATCGGCATTCCCTTCGTGGTCCGCACCGTGCAGCCGGTGCTCCAGGATCTCGATCCCGAGATCGAGGAAGCCGCGGGCAGTTTGGGGGCAAGCCGCTGGCAGACAATCATTCGCGTGATCCTGCCTTCGCTTGCACCCGCGCTGCTGACCGGACTGGCGCTCGCCTTCGCGCGCGCCGTCGGCGAATACGGCTCGGTGATCTTCATTGCCGGCAATCTGCCCAATGTCTCCGAGATCGCGCCGCTGCTGATCGTGATCCGGCTCTCCGAATTCCGCTATGCCGATGCGACCGCGATCGCGGTCATCATGCTCGTCGTGTCATTCGTCACGATCTTCGCGGTGAACCGGTTGCAGCGCTGGGCGCAAAACCGGATTCCGGCGCGTTGAGGTGGATGCGATGACCCTGCAGATCGCAGATACCGTCTCGCTCTCGCCGTCGCAAGCGAAGGCGCGCGCGCACGCGGCTGCCGCGCGCGACAACCTCCGCACCGAGCCGCGGGCGGTACGGATTGCCATCATCACGCTGGCTGTGCTGTTCCTCACCGTCTTCGTCGTGCTGCCGCTGGTGGTGGTGTTCGCGCAGGCGTTCTCGAAGGGCATTCTGGCCTATCTCGCCGCGCTCTCCGAGCCGGAGGCGCTGGCCGCGATCAGGCTGACGCTGCTGGTCGCATTGATATCGGTCGGGCTCAATCTCGTGTTCGGCCTGGTCGCGGCCTGGGCGATCGCCAAGTTCGACTTCAGGGGCAAGACCTTCCTGATCACGCTGATTGATCTGCCGTTCTCGGTGAGCCCGGTGATCTCGGGCCTCGTCTTCGTGCTGCTGTTCGGCGCGCAGGGCTATTTTGGCGGCTGGCTGCGGGAGCACGACATCCAGATCCTGTTTGCGGTGCCCGGGATTGCGCTGGCGACCACATTCGTGACCTTTCCGTTCGTGGCGCGCGCGCTGATCCCGCTGATGCACGAGCAGGGCACGCAGGAGGAGGAGGCCGCGATCTCGCTCGGCGCCTCGGGCCTGCAGACCTTCTTCCGCGTCACGCTGCCCAATATCAAATGGGGCGTGCTCTACGGCGTCCTGCTCTGCAATGCGCGCGCGATGGGCGAGTTCGGCGCGGTGTCGGTCGTCTCCGGCCACATCCGCGGCGAGACCAACACCATGCCGCTGCTGGTCGAGATCCTCTACAACGAGTACCAGTTCGTCGCCGCCTTCGCGATCGCCTCGCTGCTCGCGATGCTGGCGCTGATCACGCTGATCGCAAAAACCGTTCTCGAACGTCATCTGGGCGAAGGACACGCATCCCGTGACCATTGAAGTCAGGAATCTCGTCAAGAAGTTCGGCAGCTTCGCGGCGCTCGATGGCGTCGACCTCAAGGTCGACAATGGCGAATTGCTGGCGCTGCTCGGCCCGTCCGGCTCCGGCAAGACGACGCTCCTTCGGATCATCGCCGGCCTCGACTGGCCTGACAGCGGCGAAGTGTCCTTCAACGGCGAGGACGCGTTGGCACAAGGGGCGCGCGAGCGTCACGTCGGCTTCGTGTTCCAGCACTACGCGTTGTTCCGCCATATGACGGTGTTCGAGAACGTCGCCTTCGGCCTGCGCGTGCAGCCGCGGGCGGTTCGCAGGGACGAGGCGACCATTCGTGCGCGCGTCAAGGATCTGCTCGATCTGGTGCAACTCGACTGGCTCGCCGACCGCTATCCGAGCCAGCTCTCGGGTGGCCAGCGACAGCGCATTGCGCTGGCGCGCGCGCTGGCGATCGAGCCGCGCATCCTGCTGCTCGACGAGCCCTTCGGCGCGCTCGATGCCAAGGTGCGTAAAGAATTGCGCAAATGGCTGCGCTCGCTGCATCACGAGATCAACGTCACCTCGATCTTCGTCACCCACGACCAGGAGGAGGCGCTTGAGGTCGCCAACCGTGTCGTGGTGATGGACAAGGGCCGGATCGAGCAGATCGGCTCGCCCAACGAGGTCTACGAAAGCCCGGCGACCGCGTTCGTCCATGGCTTCATCGGCGAGTCCATCGAGCTGCCGGTCCATGTCGCCGACGGCGTGGTCCGGCTCGGCAGCCGGCCGCTCGGGCTTGCGGTGGACGGGTTGGCGTCTGGCGCGTCACGACTGTTCGTGAGGCGACACGACATGCAGGTCGGCCCGGCCGGCAGCGGGGCCTTCGAGGGCGCCGTGCAGCATGTGCGGAATTTCGGCCCGGTGCAGCGGGCCGAGGTGGCGCTGTTCGGCGGCGAGACCATCGAGATCGACGCCCCGCGCGACAAGGAACTGCGCGCCGGCGACAGGATCGGCCTCGAGCCCCGCCGCTACCGGATATTTGCGGGCGGCTGAGGCCGTCACACTGGGCAAATTTTCCTCAAAATTCACCTTTCAGCCACGGTTGGTATGCAACAACGGCCCCTTCATTGGGGGCCTTACTCATGCGCGCCGCGGCCGCAATTCTCATCCTTTTGCTGTTGGCCGGCTGTGCGGGCAACGAAGCGCCGGTCCAGCAGCCCTCGATGTATGCCGACATGGCGGTCCCGGGCGCGAAGCTCGATGCACAGGCCGCCGCGGTGATGATCTCGCAATACCGCCAGAACAACGGGCTCGGCACCGTCATCATCGACCCCGATCTGACCATGCTCGCCGAATCCCAGTCCAGCGCCATGGCGGCGGCGAACAAGATGGACCACGACGTCCGCGCCCCCCTGGGCAAGCGTCTCAATGCCGGAGGCTATCCGGCCACCGTCGCGGTCGAGAACATCTCGGCCGGCTATCATACGCTGGCAGAAGCGTTTTCCGGCTGGCGCGACTCGCCTCCGCACCGGGCCAATATGCTCAAGAGCGGTGTCACAAAATTGGGCATAGCAGCGAGCTATGCTCCGGGCACCAAATACAAGGTGTTCTGGACCATGATCCTGGCCTCGACGGACCCCCGATAAGCCAGACTTGATCCCGGGATGCATTGACGCCGTGGCAGACTGTCGCCACGGTGGCTTGCCTTTTGCTATTGTTCCCGCATGACAGATCATAGCCCGGAAGTCGCAACTGTCCCCGCGAATGCGCAACGCGTCCTGGTCCTGCAGGGCGGCGGCGCGCTCGGCTCCTATCAGGCCGGTGCCTATCAGGCGCTGTGCCATTTCGGCTTCGAGCCGGAATGGGTCGCCGGCATCTCCATCGGCGCGGTCAATGCCGCCATCATCGCCGGCAATGAGGGACAGACCCGCATCAAGCGGCTGAAGGAATTCTGGGAGATGGTCTCCGCGCCGGTGCCGTGGAAACCGATCGGCAAGAGCGATCACAGCCGCGAGCTGTTCAACTCCACCAGCGCCGCGCTGATCGCGACCTTCGGCGTGCCCGGCTTCTTCGTCCCGCGCGTTCCGCCCGCGCCGCTGTGGCCACCGGGCCATCCCGAGGCGGAAAGCTATTACGACACCGCGCCCTTGAAGAAGACACTGGAGCGGCTGGTCGATTTCGACCGCATCAACGACCTGAAGACACGCCTGTCGGTCGGCGCGGTCGGCGTCACCTCGGGCAACTTCAAATATTTCGACAATTACGAGTTCAAGAAGCTCGGCAAGAAGATCGGCCCCGAGCACATCATGGCCTCCGGCGCGTTGCCGCCGGGCTTTCCATCCGTCATCATCGAGGGCGAGCATTATTGGGACGGCGGCATCGCCTCGAACACGCCGCTCGATTACGTGCTCGATGCCGAATTCCAGCGCGACATGCTGATCTTCCAGGTCGACCTGTTCAGCGCGCGCGGGGACTTGCCGGTCTCGCTGCTCGAGGCCACCGAGCGCGAGAAGGATATTCGCTTTTCCAGCCGGACGCGGATGAACACCGACAAGAACAAGCAGATCCACAACGCCCGCCGGGCCGTGCGCGACCTGATCGGCAAGCTGCCGGATTACCTGAAGAACGATCCGTCCGTCGAATTCCTCGCCAAGGCGGCGCGCGAAAGCACCGTGACCGTCGTGCACCTGATCTATCGCAGCAAGAATTACGAATCCTCGTCCAAGGATTACGACTTCTCGCATGTCGCCATGGTCGAGCACTGGGAAGCCGGCGTGCGCGACGTGCACCTGTCGATGCGCCACAAGGATTGGCTCGAGCGGCCGCAGTCCGGCGAGACCATGGTGACCTACGATCTCACGGGGGACGTCTCCGTGCCCCCGGCAAAAAGGAGCGAATAAAATGGGTAGTCTGTCAGGCAAGAACGCCGTCGTCACCGGATCGACCAGCGGCATCGGGCTCGCTTATGCGCGTGCCTTCGCGCAGGCTGGTGCCAACGTCGTCATCAACGGCTTCGGCTCGCCCGAGGATATCGAGAAGGAACGCTCGAAGATCGAGTCCGACTTCAAGGTGAAGGCGATCTATTCGCCCGCCGACATGACCAAGCCGGCCGAAATCGCCGACATGATCGCGCTCGGCGAGAAGACCTTCGGCTCGGTCGACGTCCTCGTCAACAATGCCGGCATCCAGTTCGTCTCGCCGATCGAGGAATTCCCGATCGAGAAGTGGGACCAGATCATCGCGATCAACCTGTCCTCGGCGTTCCATGCCATCCGCGCCGCGGTTCCCGGCATGAAGAAGCGAAGCTGGGGCCGCATCATCAATACCGCGTCGGCGCACTCGCTGGTTGCCTCGCCCTTCAAGTCGGCTTACGTGTCGGCCAAGCACGGCATCGCCGGCCTGACCAAGACGGTGGCGCTGGAGGTCGCGACTCACAAGATCACCTGCAACTGCATCAGCCCGGGCTATGTCTGGACGCCGCTGGTGGAGAAGCAGATCCCGGATACCATGAAGGCGCGTAACCTGACGCGCGAGCAGGTCATCAACGACGTGCTGCTCGACGCGCAGCCGACCAAGGAATTCGTCACCTCCGAGCAGGTCGCGGCGCTGGCGCTGTTCCTGTGCAGCGACGATGCCGCGCAGATCACCGGCACCAACCTCTCGATCGACGGCGGCTGGACCGCGGAATAGGGCTTCGGATTCGCATGACGCAAGCGGCGGGAGCGCTATGTTCCCGCCGTTTTTCGTTTGATGGCTCCAGGCCGTAGGGTGGGCAAAGGCGCGTCAGCGCCGTGCCTACCCTCTTTCTCCGAGTGAGAAGTGGTGGGCACGCTTCGCTTTGCCCACCCTACGAAGCAGGGCGATGATTGATAGAGAGCGCAGCGTTTTTCGGCTCAATGGCTCCAGGCCAGAGCCGTCACGATGGCGGATGGCAGGTTCAGCTCGGTGAACATGATCTTGCCGGAGACCACGATGAGGACGCAGGCGAGCGCGAGGCGCAGCACCGTCTCCGGCATGCGGGTCGCGCTGTAGCTGCCGACGATGATGCCGGGCAGCGAGCCCATCAGCAGCACGCCCATCAGGTGCCAGTCGACCGAGCCGAGCATCCAGTGACCGGTGCCGGCCACCAGCGTCAGCGGCACCGCATGCGCGATGTCGGAGCCGACGATGGTCGCCATCGGCAGGCGCGGATAGAGCAGCAGCAGCACGGTCACGCCGACCGCGCCGGCGCCGACCGAGGAAATCGACACCAGCACGCCAAGCACGACACCGGTGACGACGGTCGCAATCGCCGTGGTGCGGTCATCGAGCTTCTCCAGGCGGCGGCGATAGCGTTCCATGATCGACTTGCGGAAGATCAGCGAGGCCGCCGTCAGCATCAGCGCAAAGCACAGCACCAGATTGACGAGATTGCGCTCGGCATCGCTCTTGAGATCGAGCTTCCACAGCACGAGGAGCGTCAGCGCACTCGCCGGAATGCTGCCGCAGGCGAGCCGCAGCACTGCCGGCCAATGCACGCTCTTCGACCAGCCGTGCACGACGCTGCCGCCCGTCTTGGTGGCTGCGGCATAGAGCAGATCAGTTCCGACCGCAGTCGACGGGTGGACGCCGAACAGCAGGATCAGGAGCGGCGTCATCAGCGAGCCGCCACCCACGCCGGTCATCCCGACAAGCAGGCCGACGCCGAATCCCGAGGCGACGTACAATGGATCGATCATGCTGGGAGAATCTTAGGTTTATCTCGTCATTTGGGCAATACGACGTAGAATAAACTTTCCCTGAGGCGCAACCGCTCGGATCAAATAAGAAAGATCATACTACGGGCCCAAGATGGGGCAGCCATTTTGTCCTGCTCGCGGGCGTCTCGCGAAATGGCGTTCCCCACAGGGGAAGGCAAGCTGTAAGGTCTATTTCCCGAACGCCAGCACGTGCAGCCCCAGCCGCTGCCTGACGATCCAGAACAGCAGGACAGTCTCGAAGGTCAGCGAGATCGAGGTCGCGGCCGCAGCGCCGTGGCCCCCGAAGCGCGGCACCAGGGCGATGCAGAGCACGACGTTCATCGCGAAGGCGAGGGCATAGGCCAGGGCGCAGATTCTCTGCTGGCCGAGCATGTTGAGCAGACGTTCGACCGGGCCGATCGCGGCGCGCACCACGAGCCCGATCGCGGCAACGAACATGATGTCGTAGCCGACCACGAATTGCGGTCCGAACAGCCAGAGCAGCGGCTTGCCGAGCGCGAGCAGCACGACGGTCGCCGCCAGCGACGGCCAGAACGTCCAGTTGATGGCGTGGGTCACGTAAGCCGACAGGCGCGCCTTGTCGCCGAGGGCGTTGTACTCGGCGAAGCGATGCGCTGTCGTCGCCGACATCGCGTAGTGGATGAAGGAGACCAGCGCCAGCGTCTTCACCACGGCGAAGTAGACGCCGACTTCGTCGGAGGGGCGGAACTGCTGCAGCACCAGAACGTCGGTGTAGGAGAGCAGCAGGTAGAAGCTCTCGACCAGCAGGATCGGCAGCGAGACCGCGAGCCAGCCGCTGATGTCATAGGCCTTGGGACCGGGCTCGATGTGGTCGGCGAGCTTGCGATTCAGCATCACCATCTGGCCGGTCATCGCGATCCACACCGCGCCGGCGCTCGCGATCATCGCCGCAACGGCGCCGAGATGGTAGCCGAGCAGGAAGGCGCCGGCCGTGATGCCGATGATGAGCGCCTGGCGGATGATGAACTGCGGCATCAGGCCGAGCTGCATCCAATCATGCGAGCGCGCGATGCCGTCCTGAGTGTTGGCGACGACGAAGGCCGGCAGCGTCATGCAGCCGATATAGAGCGGCAGCTCCTCGGCCGGATCGATCCAGGGCGAGAGCAGTTTGACGATGCCGGCGAGGCCAAGCGACACCAGCGTGGAAACGGCGAAGGTCAGCCAGCGGCTGCCGGAGAGGAAGCCGCGCAGCAGCGCATGCTCGCCGCCGGTACGATATTCCGGAATGATCTTTTGCGCCGACGCCGAGATGCCGAAATCCATCATGCTGCCGAGCAGCAGCACCCAGGTCCAGACATAGACATAGATGCCGTAGTCCGACGTGCCCATCCAGCGCGCGAGCAGCACCTGCGAGAAATAGGCAAGGCCAGCGCTGATCACGCGGATCATGAAGATGGTGCCGGCAAGCCGCCGCGTCAGCGACGCTTCGCTCGACCCGCCCGAGAGTTTGCCGCGCAGCCGCGCGATCAGGCCGGCCGGTCCGGTCGTTGCGGATTGTGCGTCCATCACGGCCACGTCGAAGGGATCCCTGGGCGTTCCGCAAGCTGCGGCAGCCTTCGACCTAGCAACCATTCGTTAAGATTCGGTTGGGTGCCCCAAGGTCGTCCTGGCTTTCGCCAGAACGACTCTCCTAGTCCAGTTTCGTGTTGAACTCGTACGACTTGTCCGGCCCGACCAGCGTGAACTTCAACGCCGCGCCATCGGGCTTGGCGCCTGGCGGCAGTCCGTCGAGCTCGAAGGCAAAGCGTTTCACCCCCGGCGGGCTGTGTTCGACCGGGGCCGGAATCGGCAGCGCCCAGTCGAGCGTCGGTCCTTCCACGAACAAATTGACGTTGCGCGCGTCCGCCGGCGCGACCACGTCGACGATCACCTTGGTGGCCCCGTCGCGCTTGACGTCGCGGATGGTCAGCGGATTGGGATCGCCGATATTGGCGGGCTTGGGCACGGTGTCCAGCGCCGCACGCAGATTGGCGTCCTCGGTCGAGGCGACATTGTTGAAGCCGAGCTCGGCGCTGGCCTCGACGGGAATGCAGAGCTTTTCGCACACGGCATAGTTGATCTCTGCGCGCAGCGTTACCGGCTTGTCAGGCGCCTTGGCGACGATGCGCAGGGGCAGCACGATCTGGTCGTGATAGCCGATCGAATGGCCGCCGGCACCGTCGTCGAATTTCTGCGGCGCCGGCCACATGACCGTCACCGTCTCGACATTGTCCGACTTCGAGAAGTCGAACCGCGGCGGAACACCGGAATCGCCGGGCATACGCCAGTAGGTTTTCCAGCCGGGCTGGATCTGAAAGGCGATGCCGCCGAGCAGGACCGCGCCGCTGCGGGATCCCGCGAGCAATCGCACCGCGGAATGTCCGTCGCGCTGCCAGGGCGAGGCGTCGTCGGCATGGGCTGCAAACGCCAGCGACGACGCAAGCAGGGTGGTTGCGACGCCAATCGCCGCACGCATGGGAACTCTTGTCAGCATAGCACGTCTTTACAGGGGCATCCCTGGGCAAACCATTGAATTGCTTGTGATGAATGTGGCTGAATCGGGCTTCCTCAAGCCTTGATTTGACAGCCGCCGGGCCCGACATCAGGATAGGAATTGAAACCGGAGTGCTTCCCCATGGCTCCTGAAGGCAAAAGGACTGGCGAGAGCACCCAGAATGTGGGCTCTGCGCCGCATAATTCGGCCGGGTATCTCGACGGCCGTCTCCTGATCGCAATGCCGGTGATGGGCGATCCCCGCTTTGAGCGCTCGGTGATCTATCTCTGCGCTCATTCGGCGGAAGGCGCGATGGGCATCATCGTCAATCATCCTGCCGGTAGCATCGATTTTCCCGAGCTCCTGGTCCAGCTCGGCATCATCAAGAAGGGCGAGCAGATCAAGCTGCCGGAGAACGCCGAAAGCATGAAAGTGCTGCGCGGCGGCCCGGTCGACACCGGCCGCGGCTTCGTGCTGCATTCCAGCGACTTCTTCATCGAGAACGCGACGCTCAGGATCGACGACGGCGTCTGCCTCACCGCGACCGTGGACATATTGCGAGCGATCGCCAACGGCTCCGGGCCGAAGCACGCCATACTCGCGCTCGGCTATGCTGGCTGGGCGCCGGGCCAGCTCGAGACCGAGATCCAGAGCAACGGCTGGCTGCATTGCGATGCGGATACGGATCTGATCTTCGGCGACGACGTCGACGACAAATACGCCCGCGCCCTGCGCAAGATCGGCATCGATCCCGGCATGCTCTCGAACGAGGCGGGGCACGCGTAGCTGCACGTTTGGCCGTCGTCCTGGCGAAGCCAGGACCCCTGCGCGCGTGCTTGCGCTCGCCGCGATGGCCAAAATCGGTTCTATCCAACCCCAAGACTGCGCCAATCTGAGTTTGGGCGGCGTCATGAGCCGCCGAGCGGTAGGCTTAGCGTCGATTTGCTGCTATCGGGTCGCGCGCAGCTCACTGGGTGACCGCAAATGAAATTCCCCTTTCTGGCCTCCTTATGCGCTCTGGCTCTCGTTCACCCGTCTCCTCTGTACGCACTTGATTGCATCAAGGCTTCATCACCGGGCGAAAAGCTATTCTGCGCGACTCCCAAACTGAAAAAGGCCGACGAGGCGATGAGCGCCGCGTATTTCAAACTCCTGCGCGAGACGACAGATCCGGAGTTTCACGATGCGCTGATCCGCAGCCAGCGGCGATGGCTGGAGGTGCGCGAATACGGCCCTGACAGATTCGGACAAGCGAAACGCGACACGACCGATGACCGCGAAATTCTGTTTACAGCAACCTATGATCGAATGATATTTCTGCAAAGCGGCGACCCAATCCTCAACATGGAGCAACAGCGAAAACTCCGCCTGAAAGATAGCGGTGGTGCGTTCGCCGGCTACAAGACGAGCTGCGTTCTTCAGCCCCCACCTTATGGAAGTTGGAATTACGAGTGCTGGGGCGAAGCGTTGCGCCAGCAAAATGAAAGAATTTGCAGCTCGGTCGTCGAATGGGCAAGCGGTTACATGACCGAACATCGAGCTGTCAGCGTCTTGAAAGATGGCAAGCCAACAGTCGTAGCAACTTGTTCAACCGGCCATGCCTCGACGAGCGAGCAGTGCCCCTTACCCGACGGCGACGTCTGGAACAAACTGGATGGTCGCTGGAATACAAACCCGGCAGCGTCCGATAACTTGCCGGCATGGGATGCAGGGGACCTTTGGAAATACGATCCGGATATTTCACTGAATGCAACCGATCAGCGGTGGATGCAGGATTGCCTCTTCGCTCCGACTTACCCTCCGTCGCCGGAAACGAGCCGCCCCCAGCCCGGGAAGTGATGCCGTCCCGCCTTCGCCCCGACGATGACGGTGGCTGAATCCTACTCCGCCGCCCGCTGCTGCACTGTCGGCTCGGTGCCGGCAACAGTGGCGCGGCGCATGTCGCGGGGCTGAGACTGGTCGTAGCGGCGGACGCGATGCATGGTCTGGCGGTTATCCCACATCACGAGGTCATGCAGCTTCCATTTGTGGACGTAGACGAACTCCGCCTGTGTTGCGTGCTCGTTGAGATCGCGCAACAGGAGCCGGCCTTCGGGCACGCTCATGCCCGCCACCTTGCCCGCGTGTGATGACAGATAGAGCGACTTGCGGCGATGGACGGGATGGGTGCGCACCAGGCGTTGCAGTACCGGCTTGAACATCTCCTTTTCCTCGTCCGTATATTCGGTGAAGCCGAGCGAACCGCGCGAATACATCAGCGAGTGCTCGCAGGCGAGATCGTCGATCTCCGCCTTGGTCTCGTCGTCGAGCGCGTCATAGGCCGCGCGCATGTCGGCGAATTCGGTGTTGCCGCCCTTCGGGTTGACCACGCGCGCCGACAGCAGCGAGAATTTCGCAGGGATCGGCCGGAACGAGCTGTCGGAATGCCACAGGCAGTTGCCGAGATTGAACAGATGCGTGCGGCTGTCCTTTGCCAGCGGCTTGCCATCCTTGCCGAGATTGGAGACGTCGTTGAGGCCCGATTGGAGACGGTAGTCTTTCTCCTTGGTCACCGTGCCGCCGCGCGCGTCCTCGCGCTGGCCGAAATTCAGCGCGAACGCCATCTGCTGCTCGTCGGTGATGCCCTGGTCGTGGAAGACGAGCACGGCGTATTTGTCCATCGCGGCCTCGACCTCGCGCGCCTCGTCCGGCGTGAGCGGCTTTCGCAGGTCGAGGCCCGAAACCTCGCCGACAAAATGCTTCTGAAGCTGCCGGATGGCGATCGTCATGGCGTTTCTCCCGCGAGTGCGAGCGGTTGGTCCCACTCTGCTATCGAAAAAAGCTACTCCCGCACCCGGCGATGTCAACGCCTGGCGCGCATGGCTCGTAAGCATGATCCGGAGAAGTGCGAAGCGGTTCTCCCTCGCGACAAACGCGGAACGCGTTTGCGCGGTGATCATGCTCAAACCATAACCTAAAACGCGATCTCGTCGCGCTTTAGGCGTTGCGCGCCATCAGGCCGCCGTCGACGGGGATCACTGCGCCGGTCAAAAAGGATGCGGCCGGCAGGCACAGGCTGAGCGTCATATGCGCGACCTCTTCCGGATCGCCGTAGCGGCCGAGTGCGGTGCGGCGCTTGGCGTAGATGGTCTTGTGCTCCTCCGAAATACGGTCGGTGATCGCGGTGCGGATCGGCCCCGGGCAGATGCAGTTGACGGTGATGCCCTCGCGGCCGAGCTCCACGGCGAGCGAACGGGTGAGGCTCGCCACGCCGCCCTTCGCTGCCGAATAGGGGCTGTGCAGCGCGGTCGCGCCGAGCGCCTCGGTGGAGGCGATGTTGACGATGCGCGGGCTTTTCGATTTGCGCAGGTGCGGAAGCGCCGCGCGGATGATGCGCGGATGCGCCGTCAGCATCACGGCGATGCCCTTGGCCCATGCGTCTTCGTAACCTTCGTCGTCGATCGCGACACGCACGGAGATGCCGGCATTGTTGACGACGATGTCGAGCCCGCCGAAATGCGCCGCGACGTCATCGACCACGCGCTTGATCTCGCCGGCATCGGCGACATCGAGCTTCCAGGCCTTCGTCGAGCCGCCGTTCGCAGCGATCTCCTTCGCGACAGCCTGTGCGCCTTGCTCATCGAAATCGGTGACGGCGACATGCGCGCCTTCGGCCGCGAACACGCGCGCCGTCGCGCGCCCCATGCCGCTCGCGGCACCGGTGACGAGTACGGTCAGGCCCTTCACGGACCGGCTGAGCTGCTTGAACTCGGACATGTTGTTTCCTCGGGCGCGCTTGCTTCTTGTTATGAGATTGACAAGGCTTGCATCGATCCGCAGACAGGTCAAACAAGCAAAAACAGGGGAGGCCGCGATGGCGAATGAGCTCGATTTCACAGGCAGGCAGGTGCTGGTCGTCGGCGGTTCCAGCGGCATCGGCAACGGCATCGCGCAAGCCTTTCGCGCCAGGGGCGCGCATGTTGCGGTTTGCGGCACGCGTGCTCACGCCAAGGAATATTCGGCGGAGGAAGGGTCTGATCTCACGGGTCTCGCTTACGCCCAGCTCGACGTCAGCAGCGCCGGCGCGATTGAAACGTTCAAGCCGCCCTTCGATCGGCTCGACGTGCTCGTGCTGGCGCAAGGCGGAGTGCTCTATCGCCGCGGCGAATTCGAGATGGCGGGCTTTCGCAAAGTCGTCGAGGTCAACCTGATGAGCCTGATGGCTTGCGCCACGCGATTTCATTCCATGCTGCGGGATGCCAAGGGTTCGCTGATCATCATCTCCTCGACTGCCGCCTATCATTCCACCATGGGCAATCCCGCCTACAATGCGTCCAAGACCGGCGCGGTCGGATTGACGCGGACGCTCGGCGAGGCCTGGGCCGAGGACGGCATCCGCGTCAACGGCATCGCGCCGGGCCTCGTCGACACCAAGATGACGAAGGTAACAACCGACAATCCCAAGCGGCTCGAGGGCGCGCTGGCGCGCATTCCGCTGCGGCGATTGGGCACGCCGGCCGACATGGCGGGCGCCGCCTTGTTTCTGGCCTCGCCGTTGTCGTCCTACATCATCGGCCAGACCATCGTGGTCGATGGCGGGCTCATTCTATAAGACCAAAGGAACTGCGCCGCGCCTGGTCGGTTACTTGGGCTGACCCCCGAGGAGGACCATCATGGACAACGACCGGATTGTCGGATCGGCCAAGGAATTCGCTGGACGCGCGGAAGGCGCCGTCGGAGAGATGGTGGGCGACGCGACGACGCAGGCATCAGGCCGCGTGCGCGAAGCTGCCGGCACGGTGCAGGATCTTTACGGCCAGGCCAAGGACGCAGCGCGCGATGCAGGCGCGACCGCGGCCGGCTACGCCAAGGATGCTTATGACGCGGGCGAAGACACGTTCCGCGACGGCACGCAGGCGATCGCCAAGAAGGTGCGGGACAATCCGTTCGGCGCATTGCTGGTCGCCGGCGGCATCGGCTTCGCGCTCGCCCTGCTGATGTCGCGTCCCGCGCGCCGTCCGCCGCGCTGGCGCCATTACGGCTGGTAGCCGATCACGTCATAGCGGGGCGCCGCGTCAGCGGCGAACCCCATTGCGCGATGGGCGCGTAACTATCGGAACATTTCCGCCGAGCGCCCAACGTTGCCCGGCGGACGCGGGATCGCCGGATTGGGATTCGGATTGCGCGGCCCCGGCGTGAATTGACGCGGCTGCTGCGGCGGCGAGCCGAAGCCGAAGAAATCGCGGAATGAGGGCGTGGCCTGCGCCGGCTGCTGTTGTTGCACCGGAGGCTTCTTCGGCGCGGGCTTCGGCGGCGCGATCGCTGCGGCAGCGCCACTGCTCGCCGAGCCGGGAGTGGCACTGCCGCTGCCATCCGGCGTCGTCGTCGCCATCGGGGTGTCGCCCTTGGCCTGCTCGCGGCCGACCTCGCGGCGCGGCCAGGCATAATCGTCCGCACGGCCCGCGGGCGCGCTCAGGGGCTCTCCCTTCACCAGCGTTTTGGCAGCGAGCGCATCGACGGCGGCGGGACGCGAGCCCGGTCCGCCCAGCAATTGATCGGTCGAGATCGCGGCCGCAACCAGCGGCACGATCGGGCCGGCCAGCGGTCGCGGCGCGGGCTTGCCGGGCTCGGCACTGGTGTCGGGCGTTGCCGGCTCGCTCGGCAATGCGATCGGGCCGGAGCGGCCCGCGAGCAGGCGCGTGATCTCGCGCTCGACATAGTGCGCGAGCTTGCGGGCGCCGGCCTTGGTGAAATAGACGCCGTCATAGGTGCGGAGCTGACGGATCTGGCCTTCGAAGTCGGGGCCCTTCTGCAGGAAGCGGCCGGCTTCGTCGACAAAGCCGTCCCAGACGTCGACGTAGGTGATGCCGGCCTTGCCGGCGCCTTCGCGGTAGAGCGAATCCAGGAACAGCATGTCCGCCGTGCCCTTGGGCCCTCGGATCGCGGGCAGGCCGACCCACAGCACCGGCACGCCCTTGGCTTTGAGGACGGCGGCGAGCTCCTCGATCTTCTTGCTGTAGAGTTCGACCCAGCGGTCGTCGCGGAATTCATAGAGGCCGTTCGGCGAGCGCGCGGTCTTCTCGGCGGATGGGGTCTGCGGCGCGTCGGCGCTGTCGACGTCGTCCTGCGGCAGGTCGGTATCGGCCGACTTGTCGTCCGGTTTGGCGGTCGTGTCGGCGCTACCGGGTTTGGCGTCGCCCGGCTTTGCCTGCGGCTTGGCGCGCGCGCCCTTGTCGTTCTTCTTGTCCGTTTTGTCCGTTGCCTTGTCCGATTTGTCGGGCGCCGGCTCGCGGATCGCGACGCGGTCGTTGAGGCCGAGCATGACGACGATGACGTCGGGCTTTTCGGTCTCGAGGATTCCCCTCGCTGCAGCCGCCCAGTCGGAGGGCTCACCGCGCGGCTGGTACTTGATCAGACCGGACGTTGTCTTGTGCTTGCGGATCACGCCCATATCGGGCTGTTCGGTGTAGGCATCCTCCAGGCCATAGGCGAGCCAGTCAGCCATGGCGTCGCCGATCACCAGCACGTTCTTCTCGGCGGTCGTTTCGCGCTTCGCCGGCGCCGGGGCGCGCGAAAAATCCTGGCGCGGGGCCTGCTGCTGCTGCTGAGGCTGCTGGAATGGCGCGAAGAAGTCGCCGCCGAACCAGCCGCCGCCATGGCGCGGCGGCGGCGCCGATCGCTGCGGAGGCCCGCCGAAGCCGGGGAAGTTGAAGAACTGTGCCGAGGCGGGTCCTGCGACCGAGACCAGAATCGCAAGCGCCGTCCCCAGCGCGATCAACGGGCCGGTCTCGGTCAGCGCCTTGAACAGGGACGCCTTAAACGGGGACTTGGGCTTCGACATGCGATCTCGGGCACGCGCAACGGCTGTTGGAATAGGCTCAACATAATAACGGAATCGGGCCGCAAACGGGCAGATTCTCTCGCAGATTCTTTGGGTCATACACCCGGGATCGGCCGTTCCCGTCAAGGGCAACAGCCAAAATTCCCGTTCGGGGTTACTTTCGCCCCGGTTTCAGCGTCCGCGCAGCCGTTCCAGCATGTCGGAGGAGGCAAATCCGTCCGCCGGGGCCCCGATCGAGGCCTGGAAATTGCGCAGGGCCTCCCGGGTCTGGCCGCCGAACTGGCCGTCCGGGGTGCCCTTGTAGAAGCCGCGCTGGGCGAGCAACTGCTGCAGCTCCAGCCGCTCCGCGCGGGACAGTTCCCGTTCCTGCCGGGGCCAGGGCTGGGTGAAGGGCTGGCCGCCGCGCAGGCGGTCGGCGAAATGACCGATCGCCAGCGCATAGGCCTCGGCCGGATTATATTTCATGATGACCCGGTAGTTCTGCAGCATCAGGAAACCCGGCCCCTCGGCGCCGGCGGGCGCCAGCAGGTAGGCCTTCTCGGCCGGATGCGGGAACGGTTGCCCGGCCGGGCGGGTGATCCCCAGCTTCTCCCATTGCGCGATCGTCATCGCCTTGGCGCGATCGGCCAGCATGTAGTTGAAGCCCTTGGGCACCACAACCTCAAAGCCCCAGGTCTGACCGGCCTGCCAGCCATCCTTCTTCAGATTGTTGGCGGTGGAGGCGATCAGGTCGGCGGGATTGTCGACCACGTCGCGCCTCCCATCGCCGTCGGCATCGACGGCGTAGCGCTTGAACGCGGTCGGCATGAACTGCGTCGGGCCGAACGCGCCGGCCCAGGAGCCGCGCATCTGCTCAGGCCTCAGATCGCCGCGGTTGAGGATCTCCAGCGCGGAGAGGAATTCGTCCCTGAAATAGGCCTGGCGGCGGCCGATGCAGGCGAGCGTCGCGGTCGATTGCAGCACGCTGCGGTCGCCCATCTGGGTCGAATAGTTGGACTCGATGCCCCAGATCGCCGCGACGATGTAGCGATCGACGCCATAGGCCTTTTCGGTCGCGTCGAACTGGGCCTTGTATTTGGCGAGCACCTCGCGTCCCTTGGCGAGCCGGTTGTCGTTCACGAGGATGTCGAGATAGTCCCAGATCGATTTGGTGAACTCCGGCTGCGAGTCCAGGAGATCCATGATGCGCAGGTCGGGCGACAGGTCCGCCGTGAAGCGCTGAAAATTCTCCTGGGTGATGCCGCGCCGTGCGGCATCAGGCCACATCCCGGCAACGCAATTGTTGAAGTTTCCCGCCGCCTCGCGGATTGCGGATGCCGTCATCAGCGGATGACCGGAGGCACCGTCCTCGCCGCTCCAGGGTTGGGCGCCGCCGGGCTGGGCCTGCGAAGGCGCCGGGTTCGATCCGGAAAAAATGCCGCCAAACAAATTGGACAGGCCGCTCTGTGCCTGCGCATTTGCGGGCAGCGGGAACGATAGCATGACCGCAAGCATTGTTGCGCCGGTCAAAGGCCTCGCGAATTTCGCCATCCCTGCCACTGATTGCCTCATGTCCTGCCCGTCCGGCCAAAAATCCGCCTTCAGGAGGCCCCGTTGCGGTTGCCAATATCTTAACAAAGGTGAACTTTTGTAGGCGGCCTTGTCATCAAATCCGCCGGGCAAGGGCCCTACATCCGCCTTTGTTAGCGGCTGCAAACCGTCTAGCAAGCACTCATTGCTTCGTTCACGCATCTCTCAAGGTATTCGATCGAGCCCATGAAAATCCGTAAAGCTGTATTCCCGGTCGCCGGCCTCGGCACCCGTGTCCTGCCCGCCACCAAGGCGATGCCGAAGGAGATGCTGACCATCGTCGACAAGCCGCTGATCCAGTACGTCTATGACGAAGCGAAGGAAGCGGGCATCGAGCATTTCATCTTCGTGACCGGCCGCAACAAGAGCGTCATCGAAGACCATTTCGACCGCATGTTCGAGCTCGACACCACGCTCACCGCGCGCGGCAAGAAGGCCGAGCAGGAGATCTTGGCGCAGAACCAGCCGGAGGCGGGCGCCGTCAGCTTCACCCGC
>NZ_LSEF01000028.1:116219-218261 GCF_001641695.1 Bradyrhizobium neotropicale | reverse complement strand
GCTCGGCCTCGGCCACGCCGTCTGGTGCGCGCGCGACATCGTCGGCAACGAGCCGTTCGCGGTCGTGCTGCCCGACGAGCTCGTGCTCAACACGCCGGGCTGCCTGAAGCAGATGATCGAGACGGCGGCCACCCTCGGCGACAAATCCAACCTGCTCGCGGTCGAGGCGGTGCCTGACCATCTGACCCATCAATACGGCATCTGCGGCGTCGGCAAGCGCAACGGCAAGATGTTCGAGGTCGACGGCATGGTCGAGAAGCCGCCGAAGGGCACCGCGCCCTCCAATCTGTCGATCACCGGCCGTTACATCCTCCAGCCGGAGATCTTCAAGATCCTGGAAACGCAGGAGCGCGGCGCGGGCGGCGAGATCCAGCTCACCGACGCCATGATCGGCCTCGCCAAGTCGCAGAAGTTCTACGGCGTCGAGTTCGAAGGCGAACGCCATGATTGCGGCTCCAAGGCCGGCTTCCTGCGCGCCAACATCGCCTACGGCCTGAAGCGCCCGGAGCTTCGCGACGGATTGATGGCGGAGATGAAGAAGTATCTGGAGCAGTAGCGCGGGCTGCTTGCTCACGCATTATTTCGCCATCCCTCCTGGTGTGGTGCGTGAAACCACACTGGCGGCGAGGACTGCGCCTCACGCCACCAGCGACAGCTTCGGCAGGCTCGCGACCACGGACTGGTTGCGGCCGCCGGCTTTGGCGGCGTAGAGCGCCTTGTCGGCTGCGTTCACCAGGATCGACCAGTCCAGGCCGGCGGTGGGAACGAGGCTCGCGATGCCGCAGGAGACCGTCGACGTCGTCTGGTCGTCGGACCAGCCCTGCACCTTGCAGCGGATCGTCTCGGCGATCTTGAACGCATCGGTGGCCGAGGTGTTTGGCAGCAGCACGGCGAATTCCTCGCCGCCGTAACGCGCGGCGCAATCGCCGGCGCGGCGTACCGAATCGGAAATGCAGATTGCGATGCCGACCAGCACCTGGTCGCCGGCCTGGTGGCCGAACGTGTCGTTATAGGCCTTGAAGTGATCGGCATCGATCATCAGAAGCGCAACGGACGTCTGCTGGCGCATGGCGCGGCGCCATTCCACGTCGATGACGGAATCGAACTTGCGGCGGTTGCGTAGGCCGGTGAGCGCATCCGTCGTTGCCATCTCCTCGAGCTTGCGCTCGGCCTCGGCGCGCCGGCCGATCTCGCGGGCGAGCACGATGGTCGAGCCCAGCACGAACAGTGCGAGCACCAGCACCACGGCGCCGATGCGCAGGGCCTCCGTCCGCCAGAGCGCGAAAACGACGTCGAGCGGCTTTCCCGCCACCACGAACAGCGGACTGGCCCCATTGCTGCGGACGTAAAGGCGCGGCGTTTCGTCGATCGGTCCTTGTCCTGCGAACGAGCTGCCGATCCTCAGATTGTTGGCCTTCCAGCGCTGACGCTCGGAGAGGTTCGTGCCGATCACGTCGAGGTCGAACGGCCGCCGCATCATGATGGTGCGGTCGCGCCTGAGCACGGTGATGGTGTCCTCGGGCTCGAGGCTCAGCCGCTCGAACAATTCATGGAAATAGCTGAAGCGGATCGAGCCGGCGACGACGCCCATGAAGCCGCCATCGGTGTCGCTGATGCGCCTGCTCAGCACGATCGAATAGGCGCCACGGAACAGCGTCGGGCGGCTGATGAACAGGCCGGCGCCGGGATTGTCGCGATGGACCCTGAAATAGTCCTCGTCGCTGCGGTTCTCCGGGACGGGATCGAGCGTGGAGGCGTCGATGGTGAGCCTGCCCTCGGCGTCGAACACCTGGATGGCGCCGAAGTGCCTCGCCGTGGTGGCAT
Source organism: Bradyrhizobium neotropicale (assembly GCF_001641695.1). Taxonomy (GTDB): domain Bacteria; phylum Pseudomonadota; class Alphaproteobacteria; order Rhizobiales; family Xanthobacteraceae; genus Bradyrhizobium; species Bradyrhizobium neotropicale. The sequence continues at coordinate 216,437 of NZ_LSEF01000028.1, read as the reverse complement.
GGTCGAACAGGATGAGCTGGCGGATCGGTTTCGAGACGGTGCCGATCTCGGGCAGCAGCATGTTGCTGGCGACCGCCTTGAGCGACAGGTCGTAGACGTCGATGTTGCGGCTGATGTCGGCCTCGATGGTCGTGGCCAGGTTTTCCAGCGTCTGGCGCGCGAGCGCCTCCTCGCCGCGACGCATGTCCAGCATGACGTTGACGCAAATGGCGGAAAAGCCGATCACCGTCACGACCGACGAGACGATCAGCAGCTTCGCCGAAATCCGCCATGGCCGGCGGGCCATGACTTCGCGCCATCCAGACAGCATCGCTTGCTCCCGACACCAACGGATGCGCCCGAATGATTGCGTAGTGTTTAAGTCGGGACCAGGGTAGTGCAATCGGTTAAGAATTGGTTTCCAGGGCGCACGCTTTTAGGCAAGGCAGGCCTTTGGACCAGCGAGATGAGGACGGCGGTGAACGACTACGACGCGCTACGCGATTACCTGATGCGGCAGAAGCAGACCGAGTTCGTGTTGAGCTTTGAACAGATCGAGGAGATCATCGGCGCCGCACTGCCGCGCGCGGCGCACCGCGCCTCGTGGTGGGACAGCCTGCGCAGCCCCGACATCCAGATGCCGCAGCGCGAAGCCTGCCTTGCCGCGGGCTTCGTGGCGACGCGGATGCCGGACGGCCAGAGCGTGCGGTTCAGGAAGCAGCCGAGCCAGCGGCGGCGGTAGGGCTAAGGCGAGCAGCGCATGTCGCTGCCTTCCCTTCTCACCTTGCAAGGGGAGAGGGGAAGGAAGGTCAGCTCGCCGCTTCCAGCCGCACTTCGGTGAGCAGCCGCATCGCGGCGTCCGCGTCCATCGGCTCGCCGAAGGCAAAGCCCTGCGCGTATTCGCAGCCCATCTGGTAGAGCTCGACTGCGTCGGAATCGGTCTCGGCGCCTTCCGCCACCACGTCCATGCCGAGATCATGCGCGAGCGCGATGATCGACTTCAGGATCACCGGGCGCGTGCCGCGGCTGGTGGTGCGGACGAAGGACTGGTCGATCTTGATGGTATCGAACGGGAAGCGCTGCAGATAGGCGAGCGAGGAGTGGCCGGTGCCGAAATCGTCGAGCGAGAGCCCGGTGCCGAGCTCGCGGATCCGCGTCAGCATCTGCGCCGCGTGCTCCGGATTCTCCATCACCAGCGATTCCGTCAATTCGAGCTTGAGCGTGCCGCGCGCGACCGAGGAGCGCGACAGCACGGTGCGGATGTCGTGGATGAGATCGTGGCGGAGCAGCTGCCGCGAGGAGACGTTGACGGAGGCGAAGATCGGCTCGCGCGAGCGCATCGCGCGCTGCCACACCGAAAGCTGCTTTGCGGTCTGGTCGAGCACGAACATGCCGAGATCGACGATCAGGCCGGTCTCTTCTGCGATGCTGATGAATTCCGACGGTGACATGCGCCCGAGCTTGGGATGATCCCAGCGCGACAGCGCCTCGAAGCCGGCGATCGAACGGTCCTCCAGCCGCACGATCGGCTGGTAGAGGATCGTGATCTCCTGGCGCTCGATGGCGCGGCGCAGCTCGCTTTCCAGCGTCAGGCGATCGGTCTTGCGGGCGCGCATCGCCGGCTTGTAGACGTCGATGCGGTCGCCGCCGATGCGCTTGGAGTGATACATCGCGAGCTCGGCGTCCTTGATGATCTCGTCGGTGAGCTGCGTCTGAGGATCAGAGAGCGCCAGGCCAATCGAGGCGGTCAGGAAGATCTCGCGGTCGTTGAAGGCGATCGGCGCGCGGATGGTCTTGCGGATGGTCTCGGCAAAGGCGGTGATGCGGGCGGGGTCCTGCTCCGACAGCAGGATCAGGCCGAACTGGTCGCCGGCAAGCCGCGCCAGCGTATCCTGCGGCTTCAGGATGCGGGTGAGGCGGCGGGCGAGCGTCAGGAGGATGGAGTCGCCGACCGCGATGCCGACGGAATCGTTGACCTGCTTGAAGCGGTCGAGGTCGATCACCATCAGCGTCGGCCGCAGCGTCGGCATGGTCTTGGCGAAATTGGCGACCGCGTTGAGCCGGTCCATGAACAGCTTGCGATTGGGCAGGCCGGTCAGGTTGTCATGCACGGAATCGTGCAGCAGGCGCTCCTCGGCGTTGCGCAGCTCGGTGACGTCGGTGAGCGTGCCGACCACGCGCGAGACCTCGCCGTCCGAGCCGACCACCGGGCGCGCCTTCAGCGCGAACCACATGAAATGGCCGTCCGGGGTGCGCAGGCGGAAATCCTGCACCAGGCGGCCGCGGCGCTGGTCGAGCACGCTGTCGAGCGCGGCGCGGAAGCGATCCTGGTCGAGCGGATGCAGCACTTCGAGCCAGGACGCGGCCGGCCCTTCGAGCGCACCGCGCTTCAGGCCGAGCAGGGCTTCGGTCTCGGGGCTGGTGAAAACCTTGTCGGCGGAGACGTCCCAGTCCCAGATCAGGTCGCCGGAGCCGGCGAGCGCGAGCGCCCGCCGCTCGATGTCGGAGACGACACCTGTGGTGGTGGCGCCGCCGGCAAAGGCGTGCTGCATCACCGTGAATCCGATCAGCATCACGATCAGCACGAGGCCGCCAAGCAGCGCCGGGCCGACGATGTCGTTGGTGACGGAGCCCGCGACCGTCATGCCGGCTGCAACCACCCAGACCAGCAGCAGGAACCAGGTCGGGATCAGCAGCACCGCACGGTCGAAGCCGTGGGTGGAGAGATAGACGATCAGCGCAAAGCCAGCGAAGGCGATCAACACCAGCGACATGCGCGCGATGCCGGAGGCAACGGCCGGATCGAACAGCGCCAGAGCAACCAGGGCCCCGAGGAAGAGGAGCCAGAGCACCGTGATGTGCGAATAGCGCACATGCCAGCGGCTTAAGTTGAGATAGGCGAACAGGAACACCAGCAGCGTCGCCGCGAGGATCGCCTCGCCCGCCGCGCGCCAGATGCGCTCGGCGTTGTTGGACATGTCGAGCACCTTGCCCCAGAAGCCGAAATCGACGCCGATATAGACCAGCACCGCCCAGGCCAGCGCCGCGGCCGCCGGGAACATGATGCTGCCCTTCACCACGAACAGGATGGTCAGCACCAGCGCAAGCAGGCCGGAGATGCCGATCACGATGCCCTGGTAGAGCGTGAAGGAATTGACCTTGTCCTTGTAGGCCTCCGGCTCCCACAGATAGAGCTGCGGCAGCTTGTCGGTGCGCAGTTCGGCAACGAAGGTGACGACGGCGCCGGGGTCGAGCGTGATGCGGAACACATCCGCGGTCGCGCTTTCCTGACGCTCAGGCCGGTCGCCGACCGACGGCGTGATGGTCGCGATGCGCGACAGGCCGAGGTCGGGCCACAGCAGGCCGGATGACACGATGCGATAATGCGGAGCGACGATCAGGCGGTCGAGCTGGTCGTCGGTGTTGTTGGCGAGCGCGAACACCACCCAATTCTGGCCGCCTTCGCGGGCGCGCACCTCGATGCGGCGGACGATGCCGTCGGTGCCGGGCGCGGTGGAAACCTGGATGCGGTCGGTGTCGCTGCGCTGATGCTCGAGAACGCCGGTGAGGTCGATCGCGGGCGCGTCGCCGCGGACGCTGACGGCGTCAAGCGCGCGCGCCGGGCACGCGCCGACAAGAATCATGAGGCCCAGCGCTATGGGCGCGAGGCACCTGATCAGACGCAAGGCCAGTTCTCCGCGTTCGACGCAAACTCTTCAGTGCAAGGCGTTTGTCCGAACGGAACGAGATGGTTCGGCGCTCCGCGATAGATGCCACGAAAGCGAGGAAAATCAAAGGGTTTCCGCCGTCTCCTGTGGGCCTCTGACCTAGACCTCCAACACAATTTTGCCAATATGTGCGCTGGTCTCCATCCGCCGGTGCGCGTCCGCGGCCTTTTCCAGCGGGAAAGTGCTGTCCATCAGCGGCTTGACGCGACCCTCCTGCAGAAGCGGCATCACTTTCGCCTCGATCGCGGCCACCATCGCCGCCTTGTCCGCATTACTACGGGGGCGCAGCGTCGAGCCGGTATGCGTGAGGCGCTTGACCATCACCTTGGCGATGTTGACGTTGACCTTGGGGCCGTTGAGCGTCGCGATCTGCACGATGCGGCCGTCGACCGCGGCGGCGTCATAGTTGCGGTCGACATAGTCGCCGGCGACCATGTCGAGGATCAGGTTGGCACCGGCGTTGTTGGTCTCCGCCTTGACCACGGCGACAAAGTCCTCGGTCTTGTAGTTGATGGCGCGGTCCGCCCCCAGCTTGAGGCAGGCGTCGATCTTGTCCTGCGAGCCGACGGTGACGATGACCTTGGCGCCGAAGGCCTTCGCGAGCTGGATCGCCATGGTGCCGATGCCGGAGGAGCCGCCATGGATCAGCAGCGTCTCGCCGGCCTTGAGGCCGCCGCGCTCGAACACGTTGTGCCAGACCGTCATCAACGTTTCCGGAAGCGCGCCGGCTTCCTTGATCGACAGCGCCGGCGGCACCGTCATGGCTTGGCCGTCCTGGGCGATGCAGTACTGCGCATAGCCGCCGCCGGCGACGAGCGACATGACCTTGTCGCCGATCTTGTGCCGCTTGGCGTTGCTGCCGACAGCCACCACTTCACCCGCGACCTCGAGGCCCGGCAGGTCGCTGGCGCCGGGCGGGGGCGGGTAGGAGCCGGAGCGCTGCGCCACGTCGGGGCGGTTGACGCCCGCGGCCTGCACCTTGATGAGGATCTCGTCGGGGCCGGGCTGCGGAACGGTGCGCTGTTCCGGCACCAGCACCTCCGGTCCGCCGGGCTTGGAGATGGCGACCACGGTCATTTGCGCGGGCAGCTTTTCCATGATTTGTCCTTGCAAGCGTGCGAGATGGATCGAGCGCCATTGATTAGCCAGCGCGGTCCATGCTGGCAACCGTCTCAGCCGCGTTTGGCCGCGCGAAGCAGGAGGAACGTCGATGCCGATGGAAGACGACGACAAGCCTCGCAAGAAGATCAGTCACGAGATCGGACAGGATCTCTCACTGTTGTCGGTGGAGGAATTGACCGAGCGCGTCGCGCTTCTGACGGCGGAGATCGCAAGACTGGAAGAAGCCGCCACCAGGAAGCGCGCCTCGCGCGATGCGGCGAACAGTTTTTTCAAGTCGTAGCAGTGCGCGCGTTTGCGCCGCGTGGCGCCGAACCTCCCCGGCGTCATTCCGGGGCGGCGCGTCAGCGCCGAGCCCGGAATCCATAACCACAGGCCTTTGAAACGGGCAAGCCGATAGAGCCGGGCCATTCCCTCTGCGCGTGGCTATGGATTCCGGGCTCGCGACTTCGCCGCGCCCCGGAATGACGGCGGATAGAGAAACACACAGCGCGTCCGCAACTTCATGGCCGGGCTCGTCCCGGCCATCCACGTCCTTTTATCTCACTCGTCGCTAGCAAGAACGTGGATGCCCGGGACAAGCCCGGGCATGACGGGCCCAGTGCTCCGCAATGCCTCGGCCAATGACCGACATAGCTAATGAACCCTCAAAATAATCGCTCGTTTACGGTCGATTAAGCTTTCGGGTTTATGACTGGAACCGTCCTCGTTTGGACACCGAGTGGCTCCTGTCCACTCTGTTTGACGCCTCCCTGTTATCAACTTTCAAAGCCGCCGGTCTCCGGCGGCTCTTTTTTTGCGTTCAAAGCGTTTTCGAGCGAAGTGGGCACCGGTTCGCGTCAAGAAACGCGTCAAAACAAAAGCCTTCCCTTGCGTCTAGCCGCGGTTGCATTCCGAGGAATGACCCGCGGAAACCATATCCGCGCTTGTCGCTGGACTCCGCGTCCTACCCGCGCAATGATTTGTTCATCATAAGCCGGCGCCAAAGCCGGGCGGTAACAGTTGCGTAAGGGGCGTTAACCATGGAACGTTTGCAAGCCGACGGCGCTCTCGTTCAACTCAGCGAGCGGTTCACCAATTCTGCGGCGTTCGGCGCCCTGTTTCGCGAGGGCATGGACCTCGTCGAAGAGACCGCGGCCTATCTCGACGGCGCCGGCCGCACCGAGGCCAAGGCGCTCGATCGTGCCGTCAGCCTCACCTACGCGACCGAGAGCATGCGCCTTACGACGCGCCTGATGCAGCTCGCCTCATGGCTGCTGCTGCATCGCGCGGTCAAGGAAGGCGAGATGACGCTGGTCCAGGCCAACCGCGAGAAGACCAAGGTCAAGCTCACCGCCGCCGATCCCGGTCCCGCCGACACCATCGAGAAGCTGCCGGGGCAGTTGCAGGACCTGATCCATCGCTCGATGAGCCTCCAGGCGCGCGTGCGCCGTCTCGACACCACCATCCACACGCCGCCGACCGATCGCACCGCGATCGGCAACCCGCTGGTGCCGCACCTCAACGCGCTGAAGGCCGCGTTCGAACGGTAACCGCTCAGGTGTTGTAGGGTGGGCAAAGGCGGCTAGCGCCGTGCCCACCGTTTGTCTTTCGGGATCGCGACGAGAAGCGGTGGGCACGCTTCGCTTTACCCACCCTACAGATCTTGGGCCCTTTTCGAGGGGCGCCCCCAAAAAACAAAAACGCCCCTGGTCTCCCAGGGGCGTTTTTCGTTCGCGGCCGATGGGGCCGGAATCAATCCTTTTTGAGAAAGCCCGAAAACTTCTTCTGGAAGCGCGAGACGCGGCCGCCGCGATCCATGATCTGCGCGGAGCCACCGGTCCAGGCCGGGTGCGACTTCGGGTCGATGTCGAGGTGGAGCTTGTCGCCTTCCTTGCCCCAGGTCGAACGGGTCTGGTACTGGGTCCCGTCGGTCATCACGACCGTAATCGTATGATAATTCGGATGAATTTCGGCTTTCATGGCAATTCGCCGGCGCCCGGCGCCTCTCACTTGAGTGACTATCGATGACGGATTTGGCCGGGTCTATACCCCACAGGGGCCCCTAAAACAAGTCACTGCCGGACCAGCAGAACGGGCTCTCACTTAAGGGACATCCCGGATTTGCCACTCCTCCTGCACCGGCCTATGTGGAGCGGAGTTGTCTATTGGGTCGGATGTCATGAGCGCTGTGGAACGGCTTGACGATCGGTACCGTGATGAGGGCAAAGCCGTGGCTGCCGAGACCCCGTCGATCGAGGCCGAGCTGATCGAGCAACCGGCGAAGGGCCGTGCCCGGCTGCGCCCATTGCTCGCGCTCGCACCCTATGTTGCCCGCTATCGCGGGCGCGCGGCGCTCGCTTTCGTCGCACTGACGGTTGCGGCGCTGACCACGCTGCTGGTGCCGGTCGCGGTGCGGCGGATGATCGATTTCGGCCTCACGCCGGAAGGCATCGCGCTGATCAACAACTACTTTGCGGTGATGATCGCGGTCGTCGCCGTGCTCGCGCTCGCCAGCGCCTCGCGCTACTACCTCGTCATGACGATTGGCGAGCGCATCGTCGCCGACCTCCGGCGCGACGTGTTTGCCCATCTGCTCTCGCTCTCGCCCGCCTTCTTCGACTCCGCGCGCAGCGGCGAGCTGGTGTCGCGTCTCACTGCCGACACCACCCAGATCAAATCCGCGGTCGGCGCTTCCGTCTCGATCGCGCTGCGCAATCTGATGATGTTCCTCGGCGCCGCGGCGATGATGGTGATCACCAGTCCGCGCCTGTCCGGCTTCGTGCTGCTCGCCATTCCCCTGATCGTGCTGCCGCTGGTCGCCTTCGGGCGCTGGGTGCGGCGGCTGTCGCGCAACGCGCAGGATACGCTCGCCGACGCTTCGGCCTATGCCGGCGAATTGGTTGGAGCCATCCGCACCGTGCAGGCCTATACCAGCGAGGGGCTCGCCGAGAAGCGCTTCGGCGGGGAGGTCGAGCAGGCCTATGAGGCGGCGCGCACCTCGACCCAGGCGCGGGCCGTACTCACCGCCATCATCATCTTCATCGTGTTCGCCAGCGTGGTCGCGATCCTCTGGATCGGCTCGCATGACGTGCTGACCGGCGCCATCTCGCCGGGCCGGCTCGGCCAGTTTGTGCTCTATGCCGCGTTCGCGGCCGCCGGCCTCGGCCAGCTCAGCGAGGTCTGGGGCGAGGTCTCGGCCGCCTCGGGCGCCGCCGAGCGCCTGTTCGAGATCCTGCATGTGCAGCCGGAGATCACCGCGCCCGCCTCGCCGCGCGCGCTGCCGACGCCGGCACGCGGCGAGGTCGGCTTCGATCAGGTCAGCTTTGCTTATCCGGTGCGGCCCGACGTCAACGTCCTCGACGCCGTGTCCTTCGCGGTCCGCCCCGGCGAGAAGGTCGCTATCGTCGGCCCGTCCGGCGCCGGCAAGAGCACGATCTTTCATCTCTTGCTGCGCTTCTACGATCCGCGCAGCGGCGCGATCTCGCTCGATGGCGTGCCGGTCAAGACGGCCGATCCGCGCGACTTCCGCGCCCACATCGCGCTGGTGCCGCAGGAGTCCAATGTGTTCGCCGCCAGCGCGCGCGAGAACATCCGCTTCGGCCGGCCGGATGCGACCGATGCCGAGGTCGAGCGCGCAGCCGAGCTCGCGCACGCGGCCGAATTCATCCGCCGCCTGCCCGAAGGCTTCGAGACTTCGCTTGGCGAACGCGGCGTGACTCTATCCGGCGGCCAGCGCCAGCGCATCGCGATCGCGCGCGCGATCCTGCGCGATGCACCACTCTTGCTGCTCGATGAGGCGACCTCCGCGCTCGATGCCGAAAGCGAGACGCTGGTGCAGACTGCGCTCGAGGAGCTGATGAGCCACCGCACCACGCTGGTGATCGCGCATCGCCTCGCGACCGTCTTGTCCTGCGACCGCATCCTGGTCATGGCCCAGGGCAAGATCGTCGAGCAGGGCACGCATGCGGAGCTGGTCGCCGCGAACGGGCTCTATGCACGGCTGGCGAGGTTGCAGTTCGAGGGGGCGTGAGGCGTTCCGGCCGCAGCCCAACTCAAATCGCGAAAACAACCCCATGCAAAGTAGCCCGGCGGTCACCGGCCGTGGGGCGTAAGTGCTTCAAACTCCGGTCATTGCGAGCGCAGCCAAGCAATCCAGACTGTCTCCGCGGCGGGATTCTGGATTGCTTCGCTGCGCTCGCAAATGACGGCTGAGTGGGAGGCTGGCGTTCGCGCCTACGGCTTCCATTCCATCTTCAACACCGGCCGTCCGGAGGTCGGGTTCACGTCGTCGCCCGCACGCGCAAAGCCGTTGCGCTCGTAGAAGCGGATGGCGCGGGCGTTGTCCTTGTTGACCAGCAGCGTGACGCCCGCCGGAGACAGGCGCTTGGCCTCGTCAACCAGCAGCCGCGCCGCATCCGAGCCCCAGTGCTGGGGATCGACCACGAGCTGGTCGAGATAGCCTTCGCCGTCGATCGTGACGAAGCCGATCAGCGCGTTGTCCTGCTCGGCGACGACGATCGAGGCCTTCGGCACCAGGTCCTTGCGCCAGCGTTCGCGCCACCATTCCAGCCGTGCCGCGAAGTCGATCTGCGGATAGGCCTGCTGCCAGGTGCGATGCCAGAGGTCGATCGCGGCCGCCTCGTCCTCGGGGCGATAGGGGCGGAGGTGGAGGGCGCTCACTACCGCTCCGTCAGCTTCAGCTCGATGCGGCGGTTGCGCTTGAAGGCGTCTTCGGTGTTGCCGGGGTCGAGCGGCTGGAATTCACCGAAGCCGGCGGCGACCAGGCGCTGGGCCGGTACGCCGAGCGAGATCAGATATTGCACCACCGAGATCGCGCGGGCCGCGGACAGGTCCCAGTTCGACTTGAAGTTCGGGCCGCTGACCGGCCGCACGTCGGTGTGGCCGTCGACGCGCAGCACCCAGGCGATCTCGCTCGGGATCTTCTTGTCGAGCTCGATCAGCGCGTTCGCCACCGTATCGAGTTCGGCGCGGCCCTCGGGCAGCAGGGTCGCCTGTCCGGTGTCGAAGAACACTTCCGACTGGAACACGAAGCGGTCGCCGACGACGCGGATGTCGGGGCGGTTGCCGAGAATGGTGCGCAGGCGGCCGAAGAATTCGGAGCGGTAGCGCGACAATTCCTGCACGCGCTGCGCCAATGCCACGTTCAGGCGCGCGCCGAGATCGGCGATCCGGTTCTGCGATTCCTTGTCGCGCTTCTCCGAGGCGTCGAGCGCCTCTTCCAGCGCCGCCAGTTGCCGCCGCAGCGCGCTGATCTGCTGGTTCAGCACCTCGATCTGAGCGAGCGCCCGCGCCGAGACCGCCTTCTCCGAGTCCAGCGCCTTGTTGAGCTCGGTGGTCTTGCCTTGCGCGTCGTTGCCGGCATTGGTGAGCCCTTCATAGAGGCCCTTCATCCGGTCACGCTCGGTCTCGGCCGAGGCGAGGCCCGCCTTCAGTTGCGAGACCTGGTCGTCGAGGCTGAGCTTGCCGAGCTTTTCCAGCGACAGCAGCTCGTTGAGCTGCGCGATCTTGGCGTTGAGCTGCTCCAGCGCCTTGTCCTTGCCGGTGACCTCCTGCGACAGGAAGAATTGCACGACCAGGAACACCGACAGCAGGAATACGATCGACAGCACCAGCGTCGACAGCGCGTCGACGAATCCAGGCCAGTAGTTGAAGGGGCCGTCGCTGCGGCGGGCGCGGGCTAGAGCCATTGAATTCTCCGCTTCTCTCGTGTCCCGGACGCGGTGCACCGTGCAACGCTGCTCCGCCGGGACCCATGTTTCAAGTACGCTGGGCCCCGGCTCTGCGACGCACCGCTTCGCGCTGCGTCGCGTCCGGGGCACGATCGTGTTGCTAACTCTTCTCCGGCTGGCGGGCGATGCGCTCCAAAAGGCGCCGGATCTCGCGGTTCTGCTCGCCCTGGCCGTCGGCCCATTCGCGGATCATCTGCTGTTCGGTGCGCATGTGCGAGACCAGCGCCTGGATGGCTTCGGCAAGGCTTGCCATCGCGGCCGTGGTGCCGCGGCTGGCGCTGCCTTCCTCGAGCACCGAGCGTAGCCGCTCGACCGCGGCCTGAAGCTCGCCGCTGGCGACGCCGCCGCCGGCGGCGACCGCAACCTCGCCGCGACCGTATTCGCGCACCGTGGTGGCGAGCCAGTCTTCGAGGTCGGTGTAGAACCGGTTCTGGGCCTGGCTCGATTGCAGGTCGAGAAAGCCGAGGATCAGCGAGCCCGCAAGGCCAAACAGCGAGCTCGAGAACGAGATGCCCATGCCGCCGAGCGGGGCGGCGAGGCCCTCCTTCAGCGTGTCGAATAGCGCGCCGGCATCGCCTCCGACCTTGAGCCCGTCGATCACCTTGCCGACCGAGCCGACCGTCTCGATCAGGCCCCAGAAGGTGCCGAGCAGGCCGAGGAAGACGAGCAGGCCGGTCATGTAGCGGGAGATGTCGCGGGCTTCATCCAGGCGGGTCGCGATCGAATCGAGCAGGTGCCGCATGGTCGTCTGGCTGATGCTCATCCGCCCGGAGCGCTCGCCGCCGAGGATCGCCGCCATCGGCGCCAGCAGTCTCGGGTGCCGGGACGGCGCCAGGCCGGGATCGGCGACGCGGAAATTGTTGACCCAGGAGACCTCGGGATAGAGCCGGATCACCTGACGGAAGGCCAGCACGATGCCGATGAACAGCACCGCCCCGATCAGGGCGTTGAGGCCGGGATTGGCGAAGAAGGCCAGGATGATTTGCTTGTAGAGCACCACGCCGACCAGTGTGCAGAGCACAAGGAAGACCAGCATCCGCACCAGGAAGACGCTGGGCGAGGACAGTTTTGTGTATTCGATGTCCATGGAGGAGCGAGGCGAAGTGCCTGACGGCATGTCCGGTATCATCCGTTACGTAAGCTTGCGTGCATCCGCACTATGGCACACCGCAGGCCCAAAAAAAGCGCCCGATGCGCCGAATTCGCGAAGGGGCCGCGGAACCCAAAGCTGAAATCGCGCTTTGATAGCGGCGTATTCTGCAAAACTTCGGCATTCCACAGGCTTGGGTCGGATTTTTTTGCATGGCGACGTGTCCTGGGGGATTGGCCGTCATCGCGCTCTCGCTCGCGGTCCTGATGGCATTTGCCTCGGCTTTGCAGCAGTGCACCGGCAATTCCGGCTGGGTCGACACCATCTGGACCCTGGCCGTCGGCCTGATCGGCGCGGGCAGCGCCGAACCCCGCCATGCCGCCCTTGCCCCGGAATGGGTCCGCAACGCCCGAACCAGCATGTTCTTTCCCCTACGCCCCGGAGAGGGACCGGCCGCATGAGCGTCGCTTCCACGATCATCGGGACTGCCGAACGCGTGCCCTTGCCGGACCTCGTGATCCGCGCCGCGATCCAGCGCCTGTGCTCGCGCACGGCCACCCGCCTCGCCTGGCACGACGCGGCCGACGATGCCGCCTTCGCAGGGCGGATGATGCTGCGGCCGATCGCCGAGCATGCCGACGTCGAGCACTATCAGACGCCTTCGGCGTTCTTCGCAGAGGTGCTCGGCCCCAACCGCAAATATTCCTCCTGCTTCTACAAGACCGACGCGACCACCTTACAGGAGGCGGAGGAGGAGGCACTGCGCCAGACCGTCGAGCATGCCGGTCTTGCCGACGGGCAGGCGATCCTCGAACTCGGCTGCGGCTGGGGCTCGCTGTCACTCTGGATGGCGCGGCAGTTCCCGCATGCCAGGGTCACGGCGGTGTCGAACTCGCTGTCGCAGCGCGCCTATGTCGAGGAGGAGGCACGGCTGCGCGGCTTGCCCAACCTGCGCGTCGTCACCGCCGACATGAACGTGTTCGCGCCCGAAGGCCAGTTCGACCGCATCGTTTCGGTCGAGATGTTCGAGCACATGATGAACTGGCGCAAGCTGATGACGCGCCTGCGTTCGTGGCTGACGCCCGAGGGGCGCTTCTTCATGCACATCGTCACCCATCGCTCCGGCTCCCATCTGCTCGATCGGACCAAACGCGAGGACTGGATCGCGCAGCTCTTCACTGACGGGATCATGCCGAGCCATCATCTGATCCGGCAGTACGACGATATCTTCGCGATCGAGAAGGAGTGGTGCTGGAGCGGAACGCATTATCAGCGCACCGCCAATGACTGGCTCGCCAATTTCGATGCGCGTCGTGAGGCCGTCGAGGTGACCTTGCGCAAAGTCTATGGCGACGAGACTTACTTGTGGATGCGGCGCTGGCGCTGGTTCCTCCTCGCGATTGCAGGCCTGTTCGGTTATGCCGACGGAACCGAATGGGGCGTCAGCCGCTATCGGATGAAGGGCGCCGAATGATTGCGATGTTCTGTCGCAGCACGCGGTGATGGAACCTGACTCACAATCCGGTGAATCCAGAAAAGCGGCCTGAACTCAGCACGATAAGGTCGTGTGACATTGAGCCGCCCGCGCAATGCGTTGCGTCGCAGCAGGTCCATTCTATTTTGACGGCATCAACCGCACGGAGTTGCCCGGAACAGGCTCGTGCGGAGCGTGATTTTGGTTTCAACAATCGGGGCACTTCTCTCCATGTCAGGACTTCGAGCGCGATCGGCATGCGTTGCAATGATGCTCGCGGCCTTTGCGTCGCTGCTTGCGGGCTGCGATCAATCCAGTTCGGCCGTCTCCGCCGCCCCACCCGTCGATCCTGATGTGAGCATCGTCGTCGTCAAGCCGCAGGCGCGTGCCGTGGTGCGCGAGCTCCCCGGCCGTATCGCGCCGACGCGCGTCGCCGAGGTGCGTCCCCGGGTCTCCGGCATCGTGGTCGAGCGCCTGTTCCGCCAGGGCAGCGAGGTGAAGGCGGGTGATCCGCTCTACCGTATCGATCCGCGCCCCTTCGAGGTCGAGGTGATGGCCAACGAGGCGGCGCTCGCCAAGGCCGAGGCCGCGCTGATGCAGGCGCAGCAGCAGGCGCGCCGCATCGCCACGCTCACCAGCCAGCGCGCGGCGCCCGAAGCCGAGAACGAGAAGTCGATCGCAGCCGAACGTCAGGCCCACGCCGAGGTCGAGGGACGCAAGGCCGAGCTCGCGCGCGCAAAGCTCAATCTCGACTACGCCACCGTGCGCGCGCCGATCGACGGCGTGGTCGGCGCGGCACTGGTCAGCGAGGGCGCGCTCGCGGTCCAGAACGAAACCAATCTCGCGACCATCCAGCAGCTGGATCCGATCTATGCCGACTTCACCCAGTCGGTGACCGAGCTCAACCAGCTCCGCCGCGCCTTCGAGAGCGGCGACCTCGAACGCATCGCCGCCGATGCCGCCAAGGTGCGCCTCGTGCTCGACGACAACACCATCTATTCGCTCGACGGCAAGCTCTTGTTCTCCGACGCCAAGGTCGACGCCCATACCGGCCAGGTGACCTTGCGCGGCGAGTTCCACAATCCAAAGCACGAGCTGCTGCCAGGCATGTATGTCCGCGTGCGCATCGACCAGGGTCTCGATTCCGATGCGATCGCGGTGCCGCAGCAGGCGATCCAGCGCAATGGCGGCGGCGGCAGCGAGGTGTTCGTCGTCAAGGATGACAACCGCATCGCGGTGCAACCGGTGCGCACCGGCTCGGTTCAGGACGGCGTCTGGTTCGTCACCGATGGCCTGAAGGCCGGCGACAGGGTCGTGGTCGAAGGCTTCCAGAAGTTCGCGGCCGGCGACAAGGTCAAGCCGCAATCCTGGTCCGAAGCGGATGCGACCGCGGACAACCGGCATGCTCAGCAGGTCACGCGATAACGCGAAAGCGTCGCCAGGGTCTTTGGTCCTCATCCCGAGGAGCCCGCTGGAAGCGGGCGTCTCGAGGGATGGCCCCCCGGAAGAGAGCCGGGCCTTCATGGTTCGAGACGCGCGTTCCGCGCTCCTAACCATGAGGGACTAATGAAACAACGAGGGTAAAGCGGCAAATGCCGAGCTTCTTCATCGACCGGCCGATCTTCGCCTGGGTCGTCGCGCTTTTCATCTGCTTGATCGGCGCGATCGCGATCCCGCTATTGCCGATCGCGCAATATCCGATCATCGCGCCGCCCTCGATCTCGATCTCGACCAGCTATCCCGGCGCCTCGCCGGAAAACCTCTACAACAGCGTCACGCGGCTGATCGAGGAGGAACTCAACGGCGCCTCCGGCATCCTCAATTTCGAATCGACCAGCGACTCGCTCGGCCAGGTCGAGATCATCGCCAATTTCGTGCCGGGGACCGATACGAGCGCGGCCTCGGTTGAGGTGCAGAACCGCATCAAGCGCGTCGAGGCGCGCCTGCCGCGCGCGGTGATCCAGCAGGGCATTCTGATCGAGGAAGCATCGAGCGCGGTGCTGCAGATCATCACGCTGAACTCGACCGACGGCAGCCTGGATGAGGTCGGCCTCGGCGACTTCATGATCCGCAACGTGCTCGGCGAGATCCGCCGCATCCCCGGCGTCGGCCGCGCCACGCTCTATTCGACCGAGCGCTCGCTTCGCGTCTGGGTCGATCCGGCCAAGCTCGTCGGCTATGGACTGACCGCCGACGACGTCAACAAGGCGATCGCGGCGCAGAATGCGCAGGTCGCCTCGGGCAGCATCGGCGCCGAGCCGTCGACCGCGAACCAGCGCACCTCCTCGCTGGTGCTGGTCAAGGGCCAGCTGTCCTCGCCGGACGAATTCGGCGCCATCATCCTGCGCGCCAACCCTGATGGTTCGACCGTGCGGCTGCGCGATGTCGCACGCATCGAGGTCGGCGGCCTCAGCTATCAGTTCAACACGCGGCTCAACGGCAAGCCGACCGCGGGCCTTTCGGTGCTGTTGTCGCCGACCGGCAACGCGCTCGCGACCGCGAGCGCGGTCGAAGAGAAGATGAAGGAGCTGTCGCGCTTCTTCCCGGCCAACATCTCCTACGAGATCCCCTACAACATCACCCCTGTTGTCGAGGCCTCGATCAAGAAGGTGCTGTCGACGCTGGTCGAAGCGGTGGTGCTGGTGTTCGTGGTGATGTTCCTGTTTTTGCAGAACATCCGCTACACTATCATTCCGACCATCGTGGTGCCGGTGGCGCTGCTGGGCGCCTGTACCACGCTGCTGCTCGCCGGCTACTCCATCAACATGCTCTCGATGTTCGGCATGGTGCTCGCGGTCGGCATCCTCGTCGACGACGCCATCGTCGTGGTCGAGAACGTCGAGCGCATCATGGCGGAGGAAGGCCTGCCGCCAAAGGAGGCGACACGCAAGGCGATGTCGCAGATCACCGGCGCCATCATCGGCATCACGCTGGTCTTGATGGCGGTGTTCGTGCCGATGGCGTTCTTCCCCGGCTCGGTCGGCATCATCTACCGCCAGTTCTCCGTCACCATGGTCGCCGCGATCGGCTTCTCCGCCTTCCTTGCGCTGTCGCTGACGCCGGCGCTGTGCGCGACGCTGCTCAAGCCCGTCGCGGCCGGCCACGGCCACGCCAGGAGGGGCGTGTTCGGCTGGTTCAACCGCATGCTCGAAGGCGGCAAGGAGGGCTATTCCCGCACTGTCGCCTTCTCGATCAAGCGCACCGGCCGCCTGATGCTGGTCTATGCGGCGCTCCTGGTTGGCCTGTCCTGGGCCTTCATCAACCTGCCCGGTGGCTTCCTGCCGGTCGACGACCAGGGCTTCGTCACCACAGACGTGCAGACGCCGTCGGATTCGTCCTATCCCCGCACCGAGGCCGTGATCGAGAAGGTCGAGAAATATCTCGCCGAACGACCGGGCGTGAAGGATGTCACCTTCCTCACCGGCTTCAGCTTCTCCGGCCAGGGCATGAACACCGCGCAGGCCTTCATTACGCTGAAAGACTGGTCGGAGCGCGGGCCGAAGGATTCCGCCGCGGCGATCGTCGCCGACATCAACCGCGACCTGTCCTCGATCCGCGATGCAAAAATCTCAGCGCTGCAGCCGCCGCCGATCGACAATCTCGGCAACTCCTCAGGCTTCTCGTTCCGCCTGCAGGACCGCGGCCAGAAAGGTTATACGGCCCTGATGCGCGCCGCGGACCAGCTGATCACGGAGGCCAATGCCAGCCCCGTGCTGCAGAAGGTCTATATCGAGGGCCTGCCCGAAGCGGGCGTGGTCAATCTCGTGATCGACCGCGAGAAGGCCGGCGCCTTCGGCGTCACGTTCGAGGACATCAACAACACGATCTCGACCAATCTCGGCTCGAACTACATCAACGACTTCCCGAACCGCGGCCGCATGCAGCGCGTCGTGGTGCAGGCGGATAGCCGCGATCGCATGAAGACCGAGGACATCCTCAACTACAACGTCAAGAACAGCCGCGGCCAGCTCGTGCCATTCTCGTCCTTCGCGACGATCGAATGGGCGCGCGGACCGACGCAGATCGCCGGCTTCAACTACTATCCGGCGGTGCGCATCTCGGGCGAAGCCAAGCCCGGCTTCACCTCGGGCGATGCGATCGCCGAGATGGAGAAGCTTGCGGGCCGGTTGCCGCGCGGCTTCGGCTATGAATGGACCGGACAGTCACTGCAGGAGAAGCTTTCGGGTTCGCAGGCGCCGTTCCTGCTCGGGCTGTCGGTGTTCGTGGTGTTCCTGTGTCTCGCCGCGCTCTACGAGAGCTGGACCATTCCGCTCGCGGTGCTGCTCACCGTGCCGCTCGGCGTCACCGGCGCGGTGATCGCGGCGATGCTGCGCGGCCTGCCCAACGACGTCTATTTCACGGTTGGCCTCATCACCATCATCGGTCTTGCCGCCAAGGACGCGATCCTGATCATCGAGTTCGCCAAGGACCTGCGGAAAGAGGGCAAGCCGCTGCTGGACGCCACCATCGAGGCCTGTCGCCTGCGCTTCCGCCCGATCCTGATGACGGGCCTTGCCTTCATCTGCGGCGTGCTGCCGATGGCGATCGCGCACGGCGCCGGCGGCGCCAGCCAGCAATCGCTCGGCACCGTGGTGATGGGCGGCATGATCGCGGTCGTCATCCTCGCGCTTCTGATGGTGCCGGTGTTCTTCGTCTCCGTGCAGCGCGTGCTGGCGGGGGATCGGGAGAAGGTGGCGAAGGCGGAAGCCGAGGCGTACGGGCCGCCGGCGCCGGTGAGGTCGACGTAACTCACTCCGTCATTCCGGGGCGCGCGAAGCGCGAACCCGGAATCCATGGTGCCACCGTCGATGCGGAAGAATGGATTCCGGGCCCGCGCCAAGAGGCGCGTCCCGGAATGACGATGCGGAGGGAGAATGGCGCTCACTCGGCACATGTTTGCTGCGGCAAGGCCTCTACCGGCAGGCTCCGCGCCTCCTGGTCCGCTCCGATATAGAGCGGCAGGCCCTGACCGCAGCTGCCGCCGGTCCTCAAGCGCTCGCCGGCCTCGAATCGCGCCGACAGCCCGTCTCGTCCGATCTTGCGCCAGAGGGTGATGGTGCCGCCGTCGCAGTCGAGGTCGCAGAACAGCGCCGGCATGATGCGGTCGCCGAAAAGTGTCGTTCCGATTGCAGATTGCTTTGCTGGTCAGCAGCTCACCGTTGGCGAGCCTGGTCTCGAGCCTCAGCACATAGCGCCAATCGTAGTCGAGGCCCGGAGAGCCGCTGCGGAAGGGATGTTCGTCGGGCGGGAAATGAATCTGCAGCCGCGCCGCGCTTACCTCGCCGGTGCTGCGCTGGTCGCCGCGGGGCGAGGACAGGTCGATGGGGCGGGCAGGGCTGTAGTTCGCGGCAAAGCAGGAGGTTCCGCCGCGCGCGGGCAGCAGGGGTTCGATGCGCCAGAGGAAAAGCGCAAGCGCCATCGTGGACCAAACTGCTGCGGCGACAACAGCGGCCGTGCGCATCATTCGCTGCTATCTCGGCTTCAAGATCGTCAACAGATCTACGTGCACGAATTCATTGCCGCGCGCGACGCTGTCCGTCAACGGAGGACCGACTGGCCTGTGACGACGTTGAAACGTGCCGCGCCCGTCATCTGAGCGCAGTCAGCACATCGTCTTTGCAGCGCGCCTTCTACTTCCGCAGGATCTTCACCAGCTCGCCGTGCACGAACTCGTTGCCGCAGACGACGTCGCCCGTGACCAGCGCATCGCCTGGCGTATCGATGTCGCTGACGGTGCCGCCTGCTTCCTTCACCATGATCTGGCCGGCGGCGATGTCCCAGGGTTGCAGGTTGCGCTCCCAGTAGCCATCGAGGCGGCCGGCGGCGACGAAAGCGAGGTCGAGCGAGGCGGCGCCGAAACGACGGAGCCCTGCAACACGGTCCTGGATCGCGGTCATCTCGCGGCGGAATTCCTCATGATCGCCGCGGCCGATATGGGGCAGGCCGCAGGCCACCACGCATTCGTTGAGCTGGCGGCGGCCGGCCACCCGCAGGCGCTGATCATTGAGGAAGGCGCCCTTGCCGCGCTCGGCGATATAGAGCTCGTCATTGGCGGGATTGTAGATCACGCCCGCGATCACCGTGCCCTCGCGCGCGAGCCCGATCGAGATCGCGAATTGCGGGATGCCGTGCAGGAAGTTGGTGGTGCCGTCCAGGGGATCGACGATCCAGGTGTGGCTCTTGTCGGTGCCCTCGCGCTGTCCGCCTTCCTCGCCGATGAAGCCATAGCCGGGCCGCGCCTTGGCGAGGTCCTGGTAGAGGATTTCTTCGGCGCGCTTGTCGGCGAGCGAGACGAAATTCGCCGGCCCCTTCAGCGAGACCTGGAGATGCTCGATCTCGCCGAGATCGCGCTTGAGGCTGCGGCCGGCGCGGCGCGCCGCCTTGACCATGACATTGATAGTTGCGGAATACAGCATGAGCTCTGGTCTTGATCGGGGGAGGTGGCGCGGAACCGCGCCCATTTGAGGGGATTGGGTGCCCTGCGAGGGCCTTTGCGTCAAGTCATTTGGTCCCCAGCCACTTCTTCGCGGCAGCCTCTGCCTTGGCCCGGTCGTCGGCGGGCAGGTCGGCCAGTTGCTTGTCGAGCTCCGGATCGCCCTTGCCGGCGGTCTTGGCGACGATGTGCCATTTGAACCCCTCGACCTTGTCTACGGCCACGCCCATGCCGTTGATCAGCACCCAGGCCAGCCGGTTCTGCGCGATGGCGCTGTTTTGGCGCGCCGCCTTGCGGAGTAACGCGACAGCGGCCGGCTGGTTCTTCGGCGTGCCGGTGCCGTTGAACATGGCGATGGCGTATTCGACCTCGGCATCGACATTGTCGGCGAGCGAGGCCGCCTGCAAGAGCCGCACCGCCTTGTCGGGATCCTTGGGCACCCCGGTGCCTTCCTTGTAGAAGGTCGCGAGCGCGTATTGCGCCTCGGGCAGGCCGGCGTCGGCCGCCTGGCGGAGCAACTCGGCGGAGCGCCTGACGTCCTGCGGCAGGGTCTGCCCGTCCAGATAAAGCAGGGCGAGATTGTAGGCGGCCTTCGGCTCGCCGAGCTTGGCGGAGGACGCCATCAGCTTGACCGCCTCGCCCTTGTCGACGGGGCCGCCGCGGCCGGCGATGCGCAGCATCGCCAGCGCGAACATCGCCTCGCGGTCGCCGGCATCCGAAGCGCGCTTATACCAATCCGCGGCCTTGGCGTAGTCGCGCTTGATACCCATCGCGTTGGAATAGAGCTCGCCCAGCATGGTCATCGCCTTGGGATCGCCGGCTTGTGCACGCGCGGTGGCGAGGTCGAAGGCAGTTTTGTACTGGCCGCGCTGATAGGCGCCGAACACCAGGTCGACATTGGGATTGTCGGCCGGCGGCGCGGGGATCACAGTGGCGGCGGGCGCCGGGCTCGGCGAGGCGGAAGGTTTCGGCGCCGGCGCAGGGTCCTTCTTCTTGGTGATCGTGTGCGGCTTCGTCTTTGGCGCTTCTTTGGGTTTTTCGCTTGATTTTGCGGACGGCGGACTCGGGGTCGCCGCCGGCGGGGTGATCTGGAGCTGCGCGGCCGCAGGCGCGGTCAGCACCAGCGTGACCAGGAAGGTGATGCGAGAGAGCTTCATGGTTTGCCGCTAGCCGTGCCCCTGGCGTACGGGGTACGCCGCATGGCCCTTCTTGATCGCAGCGTCGGCGTCGGCCAGCGCGGCTTTGGGCCCGCGCGGGTCGGCCCAGATGAGGTCGCCGACCAGCACGAAATCGGCGCCGCTGGCGGCAAACTCATGAGCTTCCGCAAGCGACGTGGCAAAGCCGACGCAAGGCGGCTCGAACAGCTCCGCCCACCAGTCCAGCCGCTCGGCGATCGCCTCGGCCGAGGGCCGCTGGCCCTGCGCGTCCGGCTCGCCGAACAGCACGTAGTCCGCGCCCATCTCGCCCGCGCTCATGGAATCGTGCCGTGTCGCCAGAGCGCCGACGCCGGCGATGCGATCGGGCTTGAGCGAGGGCATCGCTTCCTCCAGCGCGGCGATGCCGGAGAGGTGTGCGCCGTCCGCGCCGCCGCGCGCGACCAGCTCGGGATGGCCGTCGACCAGCAGCGCAGCGTCCGTGTTCTGCACGAGCGCCGCCAAGGCCTTGATGCGCGAGATCATGGTGCGCTGGTCGGTCTCCTTCAGCCGCAGCAGAACGGCTGCGACGTCGGCGGATGCGAGCAGGCCGGGCAACTCGGCGAGCAGCGAAGCGGGATCATCGACGAGCGGCGTCGCAAGATATAGGCGCGGCGCCGGGCGCGGCGGAGGCGATTTGTTCGACAAGGCTAGGCCGCCTTCTTTTCCAGGCTGTTGGTCCATTCGCCCTTGGCGGCGAGGCCGTTCATCCGCGCGCGATGGCTGAAGGCGCGCTGCCCGGCAGCGACATTCTCCGCCTTGCCGGACCAGGCCTTCTGCGGCGCGGCCTGCAATGCGCGGCCGTAGGAGAAGGTCAGGCCCCAGGGCAGCGGGCCGAGCTTGTGCATGGCGTTGAGATGCGCGGTTGCCTCTTCATCCGACTGGCCGCCGGAGAGGAAGGCGATGCCGGGCACCGCCGCCGGCACGCAGGCCTTCAGCATCCGCACCGTCTTCTCCGCGACTTCCTCGACGGAGGCCTGCTTTGCGGACTTCTTGCCGGCGACCGCCATGTTGGGCTTCAGCACCATGCCCTCGAGCGCGACGCGCTGCACGCGCAATTCCTGGAAGGTCTTGTTGAGCACGCGCTGGGTCACCTCAAGGCAGCGGTCGATGTCGTGATCGCCGTCCATCAGCACCTCCGGCTCGACGATCGGCACGATCTGCGCGGCCTGGCACAGCGCGGCATAGCGCGCCAGCGCATGGGCGTTGACGCTGATTGCCGTCATCGAGGGGATGCCGCTGCCGATGTCGATCACCGCGCGCCATTTGGCGAAGCGCGCGCCGCGCTCATAGTATTTCTTCAAGCGCTCGGCGAGCTTGTCGAGCCCGACGGTGACGAGCTCGCCCGGGCACATCGGCAAGGCCTGCGTGCCCTCGTCGACCTTGATGCCGGGAATGGCGCCACTCTCCTCGATCAGCCTGATCAGCGGCGTGCCGTCCTTGGCGTCCTGCCAGATCGTCTCGTCGAACAGGATGACGCCCGAGATGTACTGGCTCATGGCCTCCTTCGACCGGAACAGCATCTCGCGATAGTCGCGGCGGTTGGCTTCGGTCGATTCCACGCCGATCGCGTCAAACCGCTTCTTGATGGTGCCGGAGGATTCGTCGGCGGCGAGGATACCCTTGCCGGAGGCGACCATGGCGGTCGCGATCCTGTTGAGCTCAGTCAGATTCATCGAGAGGTCCTCCCAAAACGATGCTGCCCTTGCCTGCAAAAATAGACCGTTCTCGGGCAATTGCCGAGTTAACGTTCGTCGCAGGGTAAAGGGGGAGGGAGTGTCGCGCCTGCAAAAAGGTAGTCATTCCGGGATGCGCCGAAAGGCGCAGGCCCGGAATCCATAACCCCAGGCTGTGATTATGGATTCCGGGCTCGCCGCTGCGCGGCGCCCCGGAAGCGGATCGGTTCGCTGGCTTGCGCCACCGCGCGATCGCTACGCGACGCGGGGGTCGAGCTCGCCCTTGGCGTAGCGCTTGGCCATTTCGGCGGTGGTCAGGACCTTCTTGATCTTGGAGGCCTGGCCGGCGGTGTTGAACTCCTGGAGCCGCTGCTTGCACAGCTTGGTCATCGCCTCCATGGCGGGCTTCAGGTACTTGCGCGGATCGAACTCTTCCGGATGGTCCTTGAGGACTTTGCGGATCTGGCCGGTCATCGCCATGCGGTTGTCGGTGTCGATGTTGATCTTGCGCACGCCGTTCTTGATGCCGCGCTGGATCTCGGCGACCGGCACGCCCCAGGTCGGCTTCATCTTGCCGCCATAGGCGTTGATGATGTCCTGGAGGTCCTGCGGCACCGACGAGGAGCCGTGCATGACGAGATGCGTGTTCGGCAGCTTGCGGTGGATCTCCTCGATCACGTTCATGGCGAGGATGTCGCCGTCCGGCTTGCGGGTGAACTTGTAGGCGCCGTGCGAGGTACCCATCGCGATCGCGAGCGCGTCGACCTTGGTCTCCTTGACGAACTTCACGGCCTCGTCCGGATTGGTCAGGAGCTGGTCGTGGCTTAGCTTGCCTTCGGCGCCGTGGCCATCTTCCTTGTCGCCCATGCCGGTCTCGAGCGAGCCGAGCACGCCGAGCTCGCCCTCGACCGAGATGCCGCCGAGATGGGCCATGTCGGTCACGGTCTTGGTGACGTCGACATTGTAGCCCCAGTCACCGGGGGTCTTGCCGTCGGCCTTCAGCGAGCCGTCCATCATCACCGAGGTGAAGCCGGCCTGGATCGCGGTCATGCAGGTTGCGGGCTCGTTGCCGTGGTCGAGATGCACGCAGACGGGGATGTGCGGATAAATCTCGGTCACGGCGTCCATCATGTGCTTGAGCATGACGTCGTTGGCGTAGGAGCGCGCTCCGCGCGAGGCCTGGATGATGACGGGGGCGTCGACCTGATTGGCCGCGTCCATGATCGCCAGCGCCTGCTCCATGTTGTTGATGTTGAAGGCCGGTACGCCGTAATCGTTCTCCGCTGCATGGTCGAGCAATTGACGTAACGTGATCCGAGCCATCTGTCTTTTTCTCCCGTTTGGGCCTGCGGGGCCGCTAGCTATTTGCCGACCGATTACTTGACGCGCAGAACCTCGACGCCGGGCAGGGGCTTGCCTTCCATCCATTCAAGAAATGCGCCACCGGCGGTCGAGACATAGGTGAAATCGCCGCCGACGCCGGCCTGGTTCAGCGCCGCGACGGTGTCGCCGCCGCCCGCGATCGAGATCAGCTTCTTGGCCTTGGTGCGCTCGGCTGCGTGCTTGGCGGCCGCGACCGTGCCCCGGTCGAACGGCTGCAGCTCGAAGGCGCCGAGCGGGCCGTTCCAGACCAGCGTCGCGGCATCGTCGATGGCGGCATGGATGCGGGCGATCGATTGCGGGCCGACGTCGAGGATCATGCCGTCGGCGGGGATCGCATCGAGACCATATGCATGCGAGGGAGCGTTGGCGGCGAAATGATAGGCGACGGTGGCATCCACCGGCAGGATGATGGCGCAATTCGCGGCCTCGGCCTTCTCCATGATGCGCACCGCGGTGGCGGCGAGATCCTTCTCTGCCAGCGACTTGCCGACCGCGACGCCCTGCGCGTGCAGGAAAGTGTTGGCCATGCCGCCGCCGATCACGAGCGCGTCGACCTTGTTGACGAGATTTTCGAGCAGATCGATCTTGGTCGAGACTTTTGCGCCGCCGATGATCGCAATGACCGGCTTGGTCGGCGCTTCCAGCGCCTTCTCCAGCGCATCGAGCTCGGCCTGCATGGTGCGGCCGGCATAGGCGGGCAGCTTGTGGCCGAGGCCTTCGGTCGAGGCATGGGCGCGGTGCGCGGCCGAGAAGGCGTCGTTGACCCAGATGTCGCCGAGCTTGGCCAATTCCGCGACGAAGGCGGGATCGTTCTTTTCCTCTTCCTTGTGGAAGCGGGTATTCTCCAGACAGAGGATATCGCCGTCATTGAGGGCCGCCACAGCCGTGGCCGCGGGCTCGCCGATGCAGTCATCGGCAAAGGCGACGGGCTTCTTCACGACCTTCGACAGCGCTTCGGTGACTTGCTTGAGCGACTCCTTGGGATCGCGTCCCTTCGGCCGGCCGAAATGCGCGAGCAGGATGACCTTGCCGCCCTTGTCCGAGATTTCGGTGATGGTCGGCGCGACGCGCTCGAGCCGGGTTGCGTCAGTGACGCGCCCGTTCTCCATGGGCACGTTGAGATCGACGCGCAGCAGCACGCGCTTGCCCTTCACGTCGACGTCGTCGAGGGTGCGAAAACTGGCCATGTCCTGATACTCGTTAGCTGGCGACGTTATTAGCTGGCGACTTACGGCGCATCGCGCTCGGGTGGATTGCCTTCCTGCCTGGTCGTTACCTTGCCTCCCTGGCGCATCCCGTACGCGATCAATGCGAACAGCAGAATGACGCCAGGAATTCCGATCCAGGCAGGAAGCACTGCGCTCCCCTTAGATCACCTTTGCCATCGCGACGGCGGTGTCCGCCATGCGGTTCGAGAAGCCCCACTCGTTGTCGTACCAGGACATCACGCGCACCAGCGTGCCGTTCTGCACCTTGGTCTGGTCCTCGTGGAAGGTCGAGGAGTGCGGGTCGTGGTTGAAGTCGATCGAGACGTTCGGCGCCGTGGTGTAGCCGAGAATGCCCTTGAGCTGCTGCTCGGAGGCGCGCTTCATCGCCGCGTTGACTTCCTTGGCGTCGGTGGCGCGCTTGGCGACGATCTTGAGGTCGACGACCGAGACGTTCGGGGTCGGCACGCGGATCGCGACGCCATCGAGCTTGCCCTTCAGTTCGGGCAGCACGAGGCCGATCGCCTTCGCAGCACCGGTCGAGGTCGGGATCATCGACATCGCCGCGGCGCGGCCGCGGTAGAGGTCCTTGTGCAGCGTGTCCAGCGTCGGCTGATCGCCGGTATAGGCGTGGATCGTGGTCATGAAGCCGGTCTCGATGCCGACGAGGTCGTTCAGCACCTTGGCGACCGGCGCGAGACAGTTGGTGGTGCAGGAGCCGTTGGAGACGACCAAATGATCCTTGGTCAGCGTGTCGTGGTTGACGCCGAAGACGATGGTGGCGTCGGCGCCGTCGGCGGGCGCGGAGACCAAGACGCGCTTGGCGCCGGCGACGAGATGCGCGGAGGCCTTGTCCTTCGCGGTGAAGATGCCGGTGCATTCCAGCGCGATGTCGACGCCGAGATCCTTCCAGGGCAGCTTCGAGGGATCGCGCTCGGCGGTCACCTTGATCTTGTTGCCACCGAGGCTGATCGAGTCACCATCGACGGTGACAGTGCCGGGGAAGCGGCCGTGAACGGAGTCGAAGCGGAGCAAATGAGCATTGGTCTCGACCGGGCCGAGATCGTTGATGCCGACGACCTCGATATCCTTGCGGCCGGACTCGGCGATAGCGCGCAGGACGTTGCGGCCGATGCGGCCAAAACCGTTGATTCCGACGCGGACTGCCATGTTTCGTCTCCTTATGACCGTTCAATGACGCGTGTTCAATGACGTCTGTCATCCCGCGCGACGCGCGTAACGCGCCGGCGAGGGTTTTTTAGGGCGGACGCCCGGTTCGGCCGGGCGGTGCGTGATCATATGAGGAGTTACGTAGTCCTTTTTCAGGGCAAGCTCAACTCTCAGGTTACGCGCTTCAGCACAGCGTTAACCGCAGCCTCGGCAGTAATGCCGAAGTGCTTGAAAAGGTCCTTCGCCGGCGCGCTCGCGCCGAACGAATGCATGCCGACGAATTCGCCGTCCTGGCCGATCACGGCGTCCCAGCCCCAGCGCACCGCGGCCTCGATCGCGATCTTGACCGGCGCGTTGCCGATGATGGCGGCGCGCTTGGCCTCTGGTTGCGCTAACAACAGCTCGAGCGAGGGCACCGAGACCACCCGCGACGGGATGCCGCGTTCGGCGAGCTGCTTCTGGGCCGCGACCGCGATCTCGACCTCCGAGCCGGAGGCGAACAGCGTCGCCTTGGCTTCGCCCTGGGCCGCGACCAGCTCGTAGGCGCCCTGCTGGCAGGGGTTCTCGTTCGGCGCGGTGGTGCGGAGCTGCGGCAGGTTCTGGCGCGTCAGCGCCAGCACCGTCGGGCCGTCGATGCGGTTGAGCGCCAGCTCCCAGCACTCGGCGACCTCGATCGAGTCGCAGGGGCGGAACACGCGCATGTTGGGAATGGCGCGCAGCGCCGCCAGATGCTCGACCGGCTGGTGGGTCGGGCCGTCCTCGCCGAGGCCGATGGAGTCGTGCGTCATCACGTAGACGACGCCGGCGCCCATCAAGGCGGCAAGGCGCATCGCGGGACGCGCATAATCGGTGAACACCAGGAAGGTCGCCCCGTTCGGCGCGAAGCCGCCGTGCAGGAAGATGCCGTTCAAGGCCGCGGCCATGCCGTGCTCGCGGATGCCGTAATGGATGAAGCGGCCCTTCGGCGTCTTGGCCGAGAACGCGGTTGCCGACTTCGCCTTGTTGTTGTTGGAGCCGGTGAGGTCAGCCGAGCCTGCGAGAAACTCCATCGGCATCGCGGCCGCGATCACCTCGATCGCCGCTTCCGAGGACTTGCGGGTCGCAGCCGTCAGCGGCTTCTCCAGGAGCTCCTTCTTGTGCGCGCGCAGCGCCTTCGCGAGCGAAGCGGGACGTTCGTGGCGCAGGCGGCGCTCGAACTCGGCGCGCTTGCGGCTGCCGAGCTCAGCGAGCCGTCCTTCCCATTCCTGGCGCGCAGCCGCGCCGCGGCTGCCGGCTTCGCGCCACGCCTTCAGCACGTCGTCCGGCACTGAGAACGGCTCGAGCGAGATGCCGAGATTTTCCTTGGCGGCCTTGAGTTCGTCGGCGCCGAGCGCCTCGCCATGCGCCTTCGCGGTGCCGGCCTTGTGCGGCGCGCCGTAGCCGATGGTGGTGCGGCAGGCGATCAGCGTCGGCTTGTTCGACTTCTTCGCGCGCGTGATCGCGGCGGCGATCGCAGCCTGGTCCTGGCCGTCGATCTTCTCGGCAGCCCAGCCTGCGGACTTGAAGCGCTTCACCTGGTCGACGGAATCGGAGATCGAGGTCGGGCCGTCGATCGAGATGCCGTTGTCATCGTAGAGCACGATCAGCTTGTTGAGCTTCCAGTGCCCGGCCATCGCGATCGCTTCCTGCGACACGCCTTCCATCAGGTCTCCGTCGGAGGCGAGCACGAACGTGTGGTGGTCGACGATCTTCTTGCCGAACTCGGCAGCCAGCATCTTCTCGGCCAGCGCCATGCCGACGGCAGTCGAGATGCCCTGGCCGAGCGGACCGGTCGTGGTCTCGATGCCCTTGGTGTGGAAGTTTTCGGGGTGCCCCGGGGTCAGCGAGCCGAGCTGGCGGAAGTACCTGAGCTGGTCCAGCGTCATGTCGGCATTGCCGGTGAGGAAGAGCAGCGAATAGAGCAGCATCGAGCCGTGGCCGGCCGAGAGCACGAAGCGGTCGCGGTCGGGCCAGTTCGGCGCGGCGGCGTCGAACTTCAGGAACTGTGTGAACAGCACCGTGGCGATGTCGGCGGCGCCCATCGGCAGGCCGGGATGGCCCGATTTCGCCTTCTCGACAGCATCCATCGAGAGGCCGCGGATCGCGTTGGCCATACGGGTGTGGTCGACCTGCGTCATGTTGAAAATCCGTCTGAAATGAAGCGCTTGGCAGTGGCGTGGGACCGCGGGGGAAGAGCCTGGCGGCCTATGGGTCGAGGGTGGGGATAGCATCTCGGTTCCGGGAGTCCAAGGCAATCAAACGCCGGTTTGGCCGCAAAAGTTGCTTATCGGTGCATAGTTTCCCGCCGGCGTTGCGCATCGCTTCCCTGCCACGTAAATTTCCGCTTGTAACCGCTTGCCGAACCGAGTCTTTTGCCGGACGGCAGGCCCCGGGGACAAAGGCCACAAGGTTCCGCCGCTGACTGCATGAACGATCGCGTTTCCAACAGTTCCGCCATGACGGAATCGTCTGCCGTCGAGATCGAGATCGCGACCCGCAGGCTCATGGCAGCGCTCGATGCGCTCGAAAGCGCAGTCGAACGGCGGCGCGATGCCGATCGCGACGAGAACGAACTCGCGACGCGAATCCAGGCGCTCGGCGCCGATCGCTCGCGATTGGCTGATGAACTCGACGGTGCGCTGGTGAAGGCACGCAAGCTCGAGCGCACCAATCGCGAGATATCGGAGAAGCTGGATTCCGCGATCGTCACGATACGCTCGGTGCTCGATACCGGAGAGGACGGATGAGCCACATCAACGTCACCATCAACGGCCGGCAATACCGCATGGCCTGCGAGGAGGGCCAGGAGGTGCGGCTGCTAAAGCTCGCAGAAAGCCTGGAGACGCGAATCCAGTCGCTGCGCGGAAAGTTCGGCGAGATCGGCGATGCGCGTCTCACCGTGATGGCGGCGCTGACCGCCTGCGACGAGCTGGTCGATGCAGGCAACCGCATCCGCACCATGGAGCAGGAATTGAACGAGCTGCGGGATTTCCGCAATGCCGCCGTCGAGCGCGCCCGGATGACCCAGACCGCAGTCGTCAACGCGCTGAACGCCGCGGCCGAGCGCATCGAGAAGTCGACCCAGGTCCTGAACCGGACCGTCGGCGGCGGGATCGCGATCGGTTAGTTGGGGGCTCGATGCCCCCGGGCTGGCGATTCGTCGGCTTCGTTGTTAGATTGCAAAAGCGAGGCTGCGGCGCACGTCAGGAGCCATAATATCCCCGGGGCCTTATCGATCCTTTAGGGAACTGTCCCTGGCCGGGCCCGTGGGCCCGGACATATGGTGCCCACCTACTTTCGTAGGGAACTCCGGGATCGAGTGCTTCAACGGCGTCCGCGGCTTCGCGCTTCTACCTTCTGGTCTGTGCCTGTCGAAATTTGCGTCCCCGACACGCTCGCGGTTCAATCCAAGTCTCGGTGTCATGTCCGCGAGAGCGGGTATCAAGGACGCCGCGGCGTCGAGGTTCTTGCACTGGCGTCTCTGGAAATTGGATCGCCTGCATGCACGGGCGATGATGGCGGAGCGGGGGCTCTGCCTTCGGGGAAAACGCAGATGACCTACTCCAAATCCGAACTGCGTGCCAAGGCTCTCGCCAAGCGCGACGCGCTCAGCGAGAAGAAGCGCAGCACAGCCGCAGCAAAACTCGCCAAGCGCGGCCTGCCGTTCGAGCTGCTCCCCGGAAGCATCATCTCCGGCTATTCGCCGATCCGCAGCGAGATCGACCCGGCGCCGCTGATGGTGAAGCTCGCTGGCGAAGGCGCGCGGCTCGCGCTTCCTTGCGTTACCGCGCGCGGCCAGTCGCTGATCTTCCGCATCTGGCATCCGAACGACCGCCTGATGCTGGGTCCGCTCGGCATTCCCGAGCCGTCGCCGGCCGCGGCCGAGGTCATCCCGGACATCATGCTGACGCCGCTTGCGGCCTTCGACCGTCTCGGCCATCGCATCGGTTACGGCGCGGGGCATTACGACTTCACCTTCGCGCATTTGCGCAAGACCAAGCACGTCGTCGGTATCGGCCTTGCTTTCGCGGCGCAGGAGATCGAGGCGGTTCCGGCACTATCGCACGACGTCGCGCTGGATTATGTGCTAACGGAATCGGACGTGTTCGATTTCCGGAGTTCTGAAGTTGCGCATTCTCTTCGTGGGTGATGTCGTCGGCCGAGCCGGGCGTGCGGCGATTGCCGAATATCTGCCCGGCATGGTCAAGGATTGGTCGCTCGATTTCGTCGTTGTCAACGGCGAGAACTCCGCCGGCGGTTTCGGCATCACCGAGGCGATCTACCAGGAGCTCCTCGATGCCGGCGCCGACGCGGTGACGCTCGGCAACCATTCCTGGGACCAGCGCGAAGCTCTGGTGTTCATCGAGCGCGCGGAGCGCCTGGTGCGGCCGGCGAACTATCCGCGCGGCACGCCCGGCCGCGGCGCGGCGCTGGTGGAGACCAAGAACGGCAAGCACGCGCTCGTCGTCAACGCGCTCGGCCGCGTCTTCATGACCCCGTTCGACGACCCCTTCGCCGCGCTAGAGCGCGAGCTAGGCGCCTGTCCGCTCGGCCAGGCCGCCGACGCCATCGTCGTCGATTTCCATTGCGAGGCGACCAGCGAGAAGCAAGGCATAGGCTTCTTCTGCGACGGCCGCGCCAGCCTCGTCGTGGGCACGCATACGCATGTGCCGACCGCCGATCACCAGATCCTCAGCGGCGGCACCGCCTACATGACCGACGCCGGCATGACCGGCGACTACGACTCCATCATCGGCATGCAGAAGGAAGAACCGCTGCGCAGGTTCACGTCGGGCATTCCGTCAGGCCGTTTCGAGCCGGCCGCGGGCGCCGCGACGCTCAGCGGTGTCGCGGTGGAGACGGATGATGCGACGGGGCTCGCGCTGCGGATTGCGCCGGTGCGCGCGGGCGGCCGGTTGGAGCCCGCGACGCCGCGGTTCTGGTTGAGCTAATTGGCGGCACCGCACGTTCAATGCACCCTCTCCCCTTACAAGGGGAGAAGGTGCAGCGGCATTGGCGGCGCGCTTACTCCGCCGTCTGCTCTCTCAACTCCGCAACATCCCTCGCCGTCAGCGTCGAGCCCTTGGTGCCGAACCGCGCCGTCACGTAATTGGCCACCGCCGCAATCTCGTCGTCGGTATAGGCGTTGCCGAATGCGGGCATCGACAGCGCACCGTCCGGCGTGTGGCGCTTGGTGCCTGAGAGCACGATCTGTGCGACGTTGATGGCGGCCGGGTCGTTGACGGCCCAGGTGCCGGTCAGCGTTGCCATCGGCGACACCGGGCTTTCGCCGCTCCAGCCATGGCAGCTGACGCAGGCGCTGGCGAAGACCTTCTTGCCGCGCGCATCCGCCGTGACGCCGTCCCTGTGCGAGGCGGGCGCGACCGGCGCCGTGCCTGCGGGGAGGTCAGGCGAGGGCTGCGGCGGCACGCTGCGCAGGTAGGCGACGATGGCGCGGATGTCTTCGGGAGCGAACTGGCTGAAGCTGCGATCGACCGCTTCGCCCATCGGACCCGAGGCCGAGCCGTGGCCCGGCGCATGGCCGACCGACAGATAGGCGATGAGATCCTCATCACGCCAATTGCCGAGACCGGTGGCTTTGTCGGAGGAGATGTTGAAGGCGCGCCAGCCGGCGGTGACGGCACCGGCGAACTTCTTGCGGTTGTCCAGCGCAAAGCCAAGATTGCGCGGGGTGTGGCACTCGCCGCAATGCGCCAGCGCTTCCGCCAGATACGCGCCTCTGTTCCACTCCGGGCTCTTCGAGGTGTCCGGCGTGAAGCGCGTGTCCGGATTGAACACGACCGACCAGAACATCATTGCCCAGCGCTGGTTGAACGGGAATGACAGCGTGTTGTCCGGCGCCTTCGCGCGCACCGGCGGCAGGCTGAAGAGATACGCCTTCACCGCCAGCACGTCGTCGTCCGTCATGTAGGTGTAGGACGTGTACGGCATCGCCGGGTAGAGCTGCGCGCCGTCATGGCGCGTGCCGCGCTGGACCGCGTTGAGGAAATCCTGGTCGCTGTAATTGCCGATGCCGGTTTCCTTGTCCGGCGTGATGTTGGTCGAATAGAGCGTGCCGAACGGAAGCTTGAAGCCGAGCCCGCCGGAATATTCCTTCTCGCCCGGCTTGGTGTGGCAGACCATGCAGTCGGCCGCTTTCGCAAGATATTCGCCGCGTTCGATCAGGCTCGCCTTCTCCAGCGAGGCCGGCACGCCGGTCGGCTTGCCGGCGCGGTAGTCCGCCAGCGCCACCTTGGCGCCGCCGGCGAAGTCGAGCGGGTGCGGCCCGCGGATGTACCAGACGCCAACCGCCATCGCGACGACGGCGATCACGACCAGGCTTGCGAAGATGCGCATCGCCCCACTCATGCTTTCTTCCCCACAGCCAAAGCTTTCCGATCGATCGGCAGGCGCCGCAGCGCCACGCCGGTGGCGGCAAGAATCGCGTTGCGCAGCGCCGGCGGTCCGGCGTTGACGCCGGCCTCGCCGATGCCGCCTGGCGCCTCGCCGCTCTTCACCACGATCACCTCGATCTTCGGCGTCTCGTTGATGCGCATCATGCGGTAGTCGTGGAAGTTCGACTGCTGCACGCGGCCCTTGTCGATGGTGATCTCGCCATAGAGCGCGGCGGTGAGACCGAAGATCAGGCCGCCCTCGATCTGCGCTTTCACCGTATCCGGGTTGACCGCGATGCCGGTGTCGACAACGGAGGTGACGCGGCGGAGCGTGATCTCGCCGATATCGTCGATCTCCGCTTCGACCACGGTTGCGATGAAGCTCTCGAACGACGGTTGCACGCAGACGCCGCGGCCGACGCGCGCCGGCAGCGGCTGGCCCCAGCCGGCTTTCTCGGCTGCGAGGTTGAGCACCGCGAGCATGCGCGGGTTCTTCGTCAGCATGGAGCGGCGGAATTCAACGGGATCCTTGCCGGCCTTGCCCGCGAGCTCGTCCATCGCGCATTCGACCGCGAACACGTTGTTGTTCGGGCCGACGCCGCGCCAGAAGCCAGTCGGCACCGCCGGCGGCTCGGCACGGACATATTCGACGTGGAAGTTGGCGAAGTCGTAAGGCGCATCGACCGCGGCGTCGACGGCGTCGATGTCGATGCCCTTCTGGAACGCCGGCGGCAGCCAGCGCGCCAGCACCGCCGAGCCGGCGACCTTGTACTTCCAGGCCGCGACCTTGCCGTCGACCAGCGAGGCGCTGATCTGGTCGCGATAGACCGGACGATAGACGTCGTGCTGGATGTCCTCCTCGCGGGTCCATATCACCTTGACGGGATAATCGACCTGCTTGGCGATCTTCACCGCGGTGATCACCATGTCCGGCTCGAGCTTGCGGCCAAAGCCGCCGCCGAGCAGGTGGTTGTTGACGATTACCTTGTCGACGGGCAGGCCGGCGGCCTTCGCCGCCTCGGACTGCACGCGCGTCATGATCTGCGTGCCGGTCCAGATCTCGCAGGAGTCCGGCTTCACATGCACGGTGGCGTTGATCGGCTCCATCGACGCATGCGCCAGGAACGGCAGCTCGTAGGCAGCCTCGAACCTGTCGCCGCTCGAAAGGCCTTTTGCGATGTCGCCGGTGGATTTTGCGACCGCGCCGTCCTTCGCGCCGGCGGCGCGCAGATCCTGCCAGATGTCCTTCGTGGTGAGCTTCGCGTGCGGACCTTCATTCCACTCGATCTTGAGCGCTTCGAGGCCCTTCTTCGCCGCCCACATGTGATCGCCGATGACAGCGACGGTGTCGTCGAGCGCCACGACCTTGCGCACGCCGGGAATCTTCACCGCCGCGCTGTCGTCGACCTTGCCGACCTTGCCGCCGAACACGGGGCAGGTCGCCACCGTCGCGATCTTCATGCCGGGCAGGATCGCGTCGATGCCGTAGACGGCCTTGCCGTTGACCTTGTCCGGCGTATCCAGCCGCTTCAGCGACTGGCCGATATAGACGAAGTTTTTGGGGTCCTTCAGCGCAACATCCTTCGGCGGCGTCTGGCCCTGTGCGGCCTGCACCAGCGCGCCGTAGGCGAGCGTGCGGCCGCTTCCCGCATGGGTGACTTCGCCCTTCGACGCCGTGCAGCTCGCGGGCTCGACGCCCCATTGGTTCGCTGCGGCCTGCACCAGCATCGCGCGCGCGGTCGCGCCGGCCTTGCGCAGCGGCGTCCACCAGGCACGGATCGAGTTGGAATTGCCGGTGACCTGGAGGCCGAAGGTGGGATTGCCGTAGAGCTTGTCGTTCGGCGGCGCGTGCTGGACCTCGACCTTGGCCCAGTCGGCGTCGAGCTCTTCGGCCAGCACCGCCGAGATCGAGGTGTAGGTGCCCTGGCCCATCTCGACCTGCGGCATGATCAGGACGGTGTGGCCGATCTCGTCGATGCGGATGAAGGCGTTAGGCGCGAATTTGCCGTCGGTCGCGTCGCTCGGCTGCACCGGCTCGTTGACGGCGGCGCGCAGCGGCAGGTGGAAGGCCAAAAGAAAGCCGGTCGCAACGCCACCGGTCAGCAGCGCGCGGCGCGAGACGCCTTGAAGAGTCTTGTCTGCAATCATGGCGGACCTCACGACTGACGGCCGGAGGCGGCCTGCTTGATCGCCTCGCGGATCCGCACATAGGTGCCGCAGCGGCAGATGTTGCCGGCCATCGCCGCGTCGATGTCGGAGTCATCCGGATTTGGCGTTGCTGTCAGCAGCGCCGCGGCCGACATGATCTGGCCGGACTGGCAGTAGCCGCACTGGATCACTTCGAGATCGAGCCAGGCCTTCTGCACCTTCGCGCCGGCCGGCGTGCTGCCGACGGCTTCGACGGTGGTCACAGTGCGGTTCTCGACCGCGCTCACCGGCAGCACGCAGGAGCGCACGGCCTTGCCGTCGACATGCACCGTGCAGGCGCCGCATTGCGCGATGCCGCAGCCGAATTTCGTGCCGGTCATTCCGAGGATGTCGCGCAGCACCCAGAGCAGGGGCATTTCGGGCGGGGCGTCGAAGGTTTTCTTCTCGCCGTTGATTGTCAGCGTCGTTGCCATATGCATCCCCTTACTCAATGGCCGCGGGCAGCGGACATTTGCGAAATCGCCCGCCCATATCGCACTGAAGCAGCGCGCGAGGCGACAAAATTTTCGCAATGCAGATTTGCGCGCGCGACGCAGCAAACAATGCGTTTCACGCAATCGTGCTGGACGATCGCTTCAGTTTTGGACTATTTTATATGATAAGCGTCATTTTGTGACGCATTTTCTTCACATGCGGGCACGATCATCGCAAAACGATCTTCGAATTCGCAAGCTGTGCGATGCGGAAATTCGTGCGATTGCGAAAGGCCCGCGAGCGCGGGCGTCGCGTGATCGGCGTCCGGCCGGCCGTCAGCCCTGCCGGAAGCCCATCCGGAAAGCGCCCCAGTGCCTGCCGCGGACCACGATCGGCGAGGACAGGTCCTTCATCAGCACGAATTGTCCGCCGCCCATGTCGCGGCGGTAGGTCTGGAGCAGGAACGGCTTGGTGTTGGCCGCGACCTTCTTCACCGCGCGATCGGTGAACAGGCGCCGGTTGCGGCAATTGGCGTTGTTCCAGACCGGGTCCTTGCCCTGCGGCAGGCGGTAGTTCGGATTGTGGGTCGGCAGATAGCCGCCCTTGGCCCAGGCGACGCAGAACACGATGCGGGGATCGGATTTCTGGATCGGGTCCTGGATCGCGGGCAGCACGCGGTCGGTGAAGTCGACGTATTTGGTGAGATACTGCTTGGGATCGGTGCCCGGGATCTCCCGATAGGTCTCGTCCATGAGCTGGTCGAGCGTGATCTCGCCGCGGTCGATCGCGGCCTCGAACTCGGCCGAGATCCGCTTCGCGGTGTCGACGACGGCGCGGATCAGCGGCGCGTCAGACGTCTCCACGCCGCTGTCGGCGATCAGCGCGATCAGGCCTTCGGAGACGTCGAGCAGCTTGGCCACCCGCTCGTCGGCGTATTTGAGGTCGCGGGAGGAGAGGTCGACGCCCTTGGCGAGTTCGTTGAGCTCGCTGATGACCGTATCGCAATGGCCGAGATTGGAGGTCGCGGCGCGCGTGACGCTGCCGATCTCCGCTTCGACCGACGCAAAGCCCTGCTGCACGCGAGTGATGATGCCGGAGATCTGCTGGGCGCCTTCGCCGGCGGTCTTCGCGCGCTGCGAGGCGTCGCTGCTCTCGCCGATCAGGCCTTCGATCTGGCCGTCGAGATCGCGCACGGTGTCGGAGATCTGATGCGTGGCTTGGCGGGTCGCCTCCGCAAGGTTCTTCACTTCGCTTGCGACGACCGCGAAGCCGCGGCCGGCGTTGCCCGCGCGTGCCGCTTCGATGGTGGCGTTGAGCGCCAGCAGGTTGGTCTGCTTTGCGATCGCCTCGATCGAACCGGAGACTTTCGCGACCTGTGCCAGTGCCGAGCCGACTGCGCTGAGCCGTGCCTCGATCCGCCCCACCGCCGCAACGAGTTCCGAGATGTGGCTGACCGCGGTCTCGACCGCATGACGCGACTGGGAGATCTCGCCGACGGCTGCGGATGTGGTCGATTGCACCGCCTGTGACGCATTGGCGATGTCGTGATTGGCCGAGACCATCGTCTCGGCCGTCTTCTGCAGATGGTGAAACCGTTCCGACTGGCTCGAAACGCGGCTTGCAACCTCCTGGACGTTGCCGGCGATATCGGCGAGTTCCACGCCGAGACCGCCGATGCGGTCGGCGAGCTGGTCAATCAGACGTTCGGCCAGCGTCCGGTTGGAGCCGGTGTCCAGTACTGCAAGTTGTGCAACGGACATGTTCGCGAGTTCTCCAGTCAGAGCCGTTCGCCGGCCCGCGCGGCATTCCCATTCCAAGTTTAAAAGGTGATTCGCGCGTCGGCGTCTTGCCTGAGGGTGCACCAAGGGCGCGAATTGTCATCGCTCCCTGATTTTTTGTTGAAGCATGATCTTTCGGAAGACCGCGCTTCTACGGATCGTGCTCTAGAGTTTGTAGGCCGTCCTGAATCCGCCCCAGTGCCGGCCCTGCACGCGGATTGGGACATCGATCTCGCGCATCATCACCGTATTCCCGTTCCCCATGTCGCGCGCATAGCTCTGAATAAGATACGAGCGCAGGTTGCGCGCGGCAGAGAGCCCGGCCGGATCGTTGAAGATGCGCCGGTTGCGACTGTTGGCTGTGTTCCAGGCGACATCGCCCGGTCGCTGCGGTTGCGAATAGATCCTGTTGTGCACCGGCAGGAAGCCGTTGCGGTCGACCATGGCGCAGAACGCCATGCGCGGCTCCTTCGCCAGAAAGGCTTCCTGGAACGGCGGCAGTGCCCGGTCGGCCCAGTCCAGATATTTCGTGCGGTATTGTTGCGGATTGGTGCCGGCAATCTCCGCATAATCTGTGTCGAAGAGGTCATCGATCTTGACGTCACCGCGCGCGACCGCCTGCTCGAAGATCTTCGTCAGCGCGCTACCCGCTTCCATGGCACGGGTGACGAACTCGGTGTTCTCCTCGTGGATCGACCACATCCGGTCTTCGATCTTCTCGGCTAGCTCCGCATTGAGACCGATGAATTGCGCGCGGGCGCCGGCCTTGGATTGCTCAATCACGCGCAGGCGGCAGGCGCCGACGCCTTCGAGCGTGCCCTCGATCACCGCGTGCAGCGCGAGCGTTGCCGCGTCCGCGCCGCCGATCAGCACCGCGTCCATCGCGATCTCGTACACCGGCATCACGCCGCGGGCGTTTTCGAGCTTGAGATGGCAGGGAAGGCGCTCGGTCTTGCGGCGATCGTCATGCTCACTCTGGCTGAGCAGGACCGCGCAGCGCGACTTCAGCTTCTGTGCGAACGTGGTGACGGCCTTGCCGGCGCTGGCGACGTTCTCGCCATGGGTCTCGGCGGCCTTGGTCGCGGCGTCGATCTCGGCCGCGCTCTCGCCGACCGAGACGATGAATTGCGACGCGCTGGCGGCGTTGCCGGAGACCTCGCTGGTGGTCGCGTTCTGCTCCGCGACCGCGCCGTCGACGGTCTCGAATACCGGGCGGATCGCCTCGATTGCCTGCGAGATGCGGTGCACCGCATCGGCCGAACTCGCGGCGTCCTTCTGCAGCGCGTCGATCTTCTTCGTGATTTCTTCCGTCGCACCCTGGGTCTGCACCGCCAGCGCCTTGACCTCGGTGGCGACGACCGCGAACCCTTTCCCCGCCGCGCCGGCGCGTGCAGCCTCGATCGTCGAGTTGAGCGCGAGCAGCGTCGTCTGCCTCGCGATCTGCGCGATCAGGTTGACGACATTGCCGATCGCGGCCGAGGACTCGCGCAGGCGGTCGACATTGGCGCGGGCCTCCTGTGCGGCCGCGCTGGCCTCGTCGGCGAGCTTTCCGGCGGCGCGGACCTGCGCGCCGATTCCCTGCGCGGATTGGGTGAACTTGTCGGCGGCCTCGGCGAAGGTGGATGCGGTCGACTGGGCGGCGTTGGTGCGTCCGGTCAGCGCATCGGTGCGCGCGCGGATGGTGGCAAGCGTCGCGGCGGTAGCCTCCGCACCGCCGGCGACCGAATTGGCGGCACGTTCGAGCTGGCGAATCATGGCGCCGAGCTCGAGTTCCAGCAGCTCCAGGATTTCGCGGGCCGAATCGCCCTCGGCGGCCTGGGACGTTTCTTGGGGCGGCTCGGAACGCGCAGCTAACGCCTCGGCCTGCGGGGCTGCCACAGGCGCGGACATGTCCGGCTCACGCTTGCGAAATAATGCGAACGCCATCAGGTCACTCTTGTCGGTGGACGAGCGGACGCTATTTTCGCAAGCCGAAATGAAGTCAGGGTTAACAATGCCTCACCGTAAGGCATGTGCCCTTACGATGTTACCTTAAATCTGAGAGAACCCTTTCATTCCGGTGGGTTGGCGGCCTATAAGGCCGCGCTTTCCCCCTGATTGGCGGACGACCCAAGAGACCACTCGAAGAGACCAGCATGGCCGGACATTCCCAATTCAAGAACATCATGCACCGCAAGGGGCGGCAGGATGCCCAGAAGTCGAAGCTCTTCGGCAAGCTGGCGCGGGAAATCACCGTCGCGGCCAAGCTGGGCACGCCCGACCCCAACATGAACCCGCGCCTGCGCGCCGCCGTGATCGCCGCGCGCCAGGAGAACATGCCGAAGGACAATATCGAGCGCGCCATCAAGAAGGCACTCGGCAGCGACGGCGAGAACTATGACGAGATCCGCTACGAGGGTTATGGCCCCGGTGGCGTCGCCGTCATCGTCGAGGCGCTGACCGACAACCGCAACCGCGCGGCCTCCGACATCCGCTCCTTCTTCACCAAGTCGGGCGGCAATCTCGGCGAAACCGGCTCGGTCTCCTTCATGTTCGACCGCACCGGCATCATCGAATATGACCGCAGCGTTGCCTCCGACGACGCGGTGCTCGACGCCGCGATCGAGGCCGGCGCCGACGACGTGATCTCGAGCGAGAGCGGCCACGAGATCTACGCCTCGACCGAGAGCTACCGCGACGTCGCCAAGGCGCTGGAAGCCAAGTTCGGCGAGCCGCGCAAGGCCGCGCTGATCTGGAAGCCGCAGAACACGGTCTCGGTCGATGATGAGACCGGCGAGAAACTGCTCAAGCTGATGGACCTGCTCAACGAGCATGACGACGTCCAGAACGTCTACGCCAATTTCGAGGTGTCGGACGCGCTGATGGCGAAGATGGGCGGCTGAGCCTCATTCTCCCTGTCGTCGCTCGGCTTGACCGGGCGCCCAGTATTCCAGAGACGCCAGCGAGATACGGAGAAGCCGCGGCGTACTGGATACCCCGCCTTCGCGGGGTATGACGCCATGGTGGGCAGCGCTGGGCACTCAACCACGAGACCCCACTTCCCCTGTTACTTCCGTTCTGTTTCTGTTTCCCC
This sequence comes from Bradyrhizobium neotropicale, assembly GCF_001641695.1. Lineage (GTDB taxonomy): Bacteria > Pseudomonadota > Alphaproteobacteria > Rhizobiales > Xanthobacteraceae > Bradyrhizobium > Bradyrhizobium neotropicale. The sequence goes on along the minus strand of NZ_LSEF01000028.1, from coordinate 176,369 downwards.
CGCAGCAGCCAGCCGCTATCACTGGCCGATGACCGCGCTCCCGATTCGCCAGCCCGTCCGTATCATCGGCATCGACCCTGGCCTCCGCCGCACCGGCTGGGGCGTGATCGAGGCCGAGGGCAATCGTCTCATCTACGTCGCCTGTGGCTCGGTGGAACCGCCGGACGACTTGCCGCTGTCGAGCCGGCTGCTCGCGATCCATGAGGNGGCGGTCCTGTCCGATCACAAGCCGATGGAAGCCGCCGTCGAGCAGACTTTTGTGAACAAGGACGGCGTTGCGACGCTGAAACTCGGCCAGGCCCGCGGCGTCGCGATGCTGGCGCCCGCGATGTTCGGCATCACGGTCGCCGAATACGCGCCGAACCAGGTCAAGAAGACGGTGGTCGGCGCCGGTCACGCCGACAAGCACCAGATCGCGATGATGCTGAAGATATTGCTGCCGAAAGCCGAGCCACCATCCGCGGACGCCGCCGACGCGCTCGCCATCGCCATCACCCACGCCCATCACCGCCAGAGCACGGCGCTAAGGCTGAAGGTAGTGGGGCTATGATCGGCAAGCTCAAGGGTCTGATCGATTCCTACGGCGAGGATTTCGTCATCCTCGACGTCGGCGGTGTCGGCTATCAGGTGCACTGCTCGACGCGCACGCTGCAGCATTTGCCGTCACCGGGCGAGGCCGCCGTGCTGTCGATCGAGACCTATGTCCGCGAGGACCAGATCAAACTGTTCGGCTTCCGCACCGACCAGGAGCGCGAATGGTTCCGCCTGCTCCAGACCGTGCAGGGCGTCGGCGCCAAGGTCGCGCTCGCGGTGCTCGGCACGCTGCAGCCTTCCGATCTCGCCAACGCCATTGCGCTGCGCGACAAGGCCGCGGTGTCGCGCACGCCGGGCGTCGGCCCCAAGGTCGCCGAGCGCATCGTCACCGAATTGAAGGACAAGGCGCCGGCCTTTGCCAATGTCGATCCGCACGTCGTGCATCTCGCCGGCGCCGTCGACGACCAGCGCGCCCCGCGCCCGGTTGCTGACGCGATCTCCGCGCTGGTCAATCTCGGCTACGGCCAGCCGCAGGCGGCGGCCGCCATCGCGTCGGCCTCGCGCAGCGCCGGTGAAGGTGCCGAGACGGCGCAGCTCATTCGCCTCGGCCTGAAGGAGCTCGCGAAGTGAGCGACCCCAAGGCGTCCCGCATGGTCTCGCCCGAACGCCGCAGTGACGATGTCGGCGACACCGCACTGCGCCCGCAGTCGCTGTCCGACTTCGTCGGCCAGCAGCAGGCGCGCAAGAATCTCTCGATCTTCATCGAGGCCGCGCGCAAGCGCGGCGAGGCGCTGGACCATGTGCTGTTCGTCGGTCCCCCTGGTCTCGGCAAGACCACGCTGGCGCAGATCGTGGCCAAGGAGCTCGGCGTCGGCTTTCGCGCGACATCAGGCCCCGTGATCGCCAAGGCCGGCGATCTCGCGGCGCTGCTGACCAATCTCGAAGAGCGCGACGTGCTCTTCATCGATGAAATTCATCGGTTGAGTCCCGCAGTGGAAGAAGTGCTCTATCCCGCGATGGAGGACTTTCAGCTCGACCTGATCATTGGCGAGGGCCCCGCGGCGCGCTCGGTCAAGATCGAGCTCTCGAAGTTCACGCTCGTCGGCGCCACCACGCGCGCCGGCCTTCTGACAAATCCCTTGCGCGACCGCTTCGGCATTCCGGTGCGGCTCAATTTCTATACGGTCGAGGAATTGGAAAGCATCGTCACCCGCGGCGCGCGCGTGCTCAATGTCGGCATGAGCGCGGACGGCGCCAACGAGATCGCGCGCCGCGCCCGCGGCACGCCGCGCATCGCCGGCCGCCTCTTGCGCCGCGTGCGCGATTTCGCCTCGGCGGCGAATGCCGACGAGATCGACCGCAACATCGCCGACCATGCGCTCAGCGCGCTCGAGGTTGACGCTGCAGGCCTGGACGCCATGGATCGCCGCTACCTCACGACCATCGCGCTGAACTATAGCGGCGGTCCGGTCGGCGTCGAGACGATGGCGGCGGCGCTGTCCGAGCCGCGCGACGCGATCGAGGACATCATCGAGCCCTATCTGATCCAGTGCGGCTATCTGCAGCGCACCCCGCGCGGTCGCCTGCTGACCTCGCATGCGTTCCGCCATCTCGGCCTCACTGAGCCCAACCGCGATCCGGCACAGTTTGGCCTGTTCGGCAGCGACCAGGCCGAGGACGACTGACTGCCACAGTCGGTGAACCCACCGGTTCCCACCTGTCACTAATGCGGACGCGCGGCGATCGGGGTCGCCGCTCGCGCACATTGGCAAGGGAGTGGGAAGGAATGGGGCTGACGGACAACGCGACATTGCTGGAGGCCATCGCGGCCGTGCCGCAACTGCGCACGCCCGACGAGACCGAGGCGTTTCTCGATCCGATGCCGCTCGGCGAGCTGGCGTCGATGTGGTGCGCGCTGCAGCGCGTCAGCCGGCGCGACCAGGTCGGCAGTATCTGGGCCATCAAACTCTACTTCGATCATCTGCCGCATCGCAGGCCCCAAGGCGCGCTCGATCTCGTGCTGGAGGTTCTCAAGACGGAAGCCGACAAGCAGACGGTGATGCAGCTCAACGACAAGTTCCTGCTGGCGCTGTTCTACGCACATGGCGCTGAGGTGATCGCGCGCATCGAGCAGGAGGCGGAGCGCAATGCGCGCCTGCGCTGGCTGCTCGGCGGCGTGCATTTCGCGCAAGATGATCCCGTGATGTCGCGTGTCGCAAAAATCGCCGACGAGCAAGCGTGGCGGGCCGATCACATCGCGCAGCGCACGCCGCGCGAGCCGCTCGACTGCGCCGGCATGACGCTTGCGGAATTAGCCCGCGCCTGGGTCGAGCAATATTCCAAATCCGAGCGTGACCAGGACGACAATCTGTTCGCGATGATGGATTTCGAGCGCGACCTGCGCGAGGACGATCCCGACCGGATGATCGACCTCATTCTCGAGATCCTGAGGATCGAGTCCAATCCCGTGCTGCTGTCGCTGCTCGCCGCCGGTCCGCTCGAGGACGTGATCAGCCTCGCCACGATCGACCGCATCGAGCGCGAGGCCTGCGTCAACACACGCTTTCGCGATCTGCTCGGCGGCGTCTGGTACTACCGCGCATCCGACGAGTTGAAGTCGCGGCTGGATGCCTTGGTCGGGCAGGAGCGCTGGTAATCTGTGCAGACGGTCTGCACGAGGATGCAGACGGTCTGCACGAGCGCATCCCAATTCCGCTCCAATCGGACCGCATCAAGGAGGGGCATCACGATCGGGGTTTCATGATCTCTCGGCGACATCTCATCCGTTCCATTGGCGGTCTGTCCGCCCTCGGCGTCTCGACCGCTGCCTATGGCGTCGGCGTCGAGCCGGTGATGCGGCTTCGCGTCACCCGCTATCATCCGGCCCCGCGGCAATGGCCGGCGGATTTTCCGCTGAAGATCGCCGCGATCGCCGACATTCACGCCTGCGATCCCTGGATGTCGCTGGAGCGGATCGAGGCCATCGTCGACCGCGCCAACGGGCTGAACGCCGATCTCATCGTGCTGCTCGGCGATTATGTCGCCGGTCTTCACCACGTCACACGCATCATTCCGTCGAGCGAATGGGCCGCGGGTTTGGCGCGCCTCAAGGCGCCGCTCGGCGTCCACGCCGTCATGGGCAATCATGACTATTGGGAGGACAACACCGTGCAGCGGGCAGGGCGCGGGCCGACGGTCGCGCATCGTGCGCTGGAAGCGGCCGGCATTCCCGTCTACGAGAACGATGTGGTGCGCCTCACCAAGGACGGCAGACCGTTCTGGCTCGCCGGCCTTGGCGATCAGCTCGCTTACCTTCCTGCGCGACGCTTCCGGAGCATGGTGCGCTTCGGCGCCGACGACCTCTCCGCGACGCTCGCAAAGGTCACCGACGACGCGCCGGTGATCCTGCTCGCGCATGAGCCCAACATCGCGCCGCGCGTGCCTGCGCGCGTCGCGCTGCAACTGTCCGGCCACACCCATGGCGGCCAGGTTCGCCTGCTCGGGTGGTCGCCGGCAGTTCCGCCGCAGCATGGCCTGCGGCTCGCCTACGGCCACTTTCGGCTGAAATGCGACGTCATCGTCTCCGGCGGCCTCGGTTGCAGCATCATGCCGGTCCGCGTCGGTGTGCCGCCGGAAATCGTCGAGGTGACGCTGGGGCGGACAGCGTCGCTTCTGTCCTAGTCGCGCTTGCGCGGCCGGCCGTTTTTGCGCAAAACGGGCCGGTAGCGACAAGCGAAGAGGCTCGCGACGTGACAGCTCATCTCGACGGCGAGATCCGCGACGGCCGCCATCACATGCAGGTCCGCGTCTATTACGAGGACACGGATTTTTCCGGCATCGTCTATCACGCCAATTATCTGCGCTTCATGGAGCGCGGGCGCACCAATCATCTGCGGCTGATGGGCGCCGAGCAGCAGGCGCTGTTCGAACAGCCCGCGACGGAAGACGCCGGCTTTGCCTTCGTGGTGCGCTCGATGCATCTGGATTTCCTGAAACCGGCGCGGATGGACGACGTGCTCGACGTCGTGACCTGGCCGATCGCGGTGAAGGGCGCTTCCATCATGCTGGCGCAGGAGGTGCGGCGCGGCGAGGACGTGCTGGTCAAGGCGGAGGTGCGCGTCGCCTTCATCAGCGGCGGCCGGGCCCAGCCGATCCCGAAATCGATCCGCGCGCTGATGAAGGCCGATGTGATTTCGTGATCGGGCGATAGGCGATGGCCTCTCGACTCCGGCTGTTGCGGCGATAGATTTGCGCTTCCCGATCAAACCGATGAGGCCGTCATGTCGCGCCCGCCGCTTCCGCCCTTTACCCGTGAGACTGCTGCGCAAAAAGCCCGCATGGCCGAAGACGCCTGGAATTCGCGCGATCCCGCGCGGGTCGCGCTCGCCTATACCGAGGACAGCCGCTGGCGCAATCGCTCCGAGGTCTTTCAGGGCCGTGAAGCCATCGTCGCGTTCCTCACCCGCAAATGGGAAAAGGAGCTCGACTATCGCCTGATCAAGGACCTCTGGGCCTTCGACGGCAACCGCATCGCCGTGCGCTTCCAGTACGAATGGCACGACGCGAGCGGCCAATGGTATCGCTCCTACGGCAACGAGCAATGGGAGTTCGACGAGCACGGCCTGATGAAGCGCCGCGAAGCCTCGATCAACGACATCGCGATCGCGGAGAAGGATCGCCGCTTCCACTGGCCGGCGCCGGGACCGCGGCCTCAGGATGTGCCGGGGCTGGGAAGCGATCCGTTTTGAGCTAGGCGCAGCTACGCCCTCTCCCACAACGGGAGAAGGAAGGGTCACTTGTCGCATTTTGCGCTGCGATCAGAAGAATAATGAGCAGCCTTTTGGAACGGCTCAGTTTTCAATTCGTTCCTCAGAATGCTTATCTGAGGAGGATGAAAAATGAGGACAATGATTGTTGCAGTTTCTGCTCTCGCCCTCATAGGGACCGCGCCGGTCGTGTTTGCGCAAGGTACCTCGAGCAACGCACCGGGCCAGGAGATGCAAACCAAGGCGCCTAAGAAAGTCCACGCGGAACATAAGATGCACCACGCCATGGGTTCCAAGAAGAGCCATTCCGGTGCGTCCAGTGCTGCTCCTGGTCAAACCACCGGCATGAGCACGAAGCGCAACTACTGACGAGCCTCTCACGGTTGCCCAATAACTAGAGGCGCCTCGGAGACCAAGGCGTTTTACCGCCGCGTCAGAAATCTTGTGATCGCGCCGCCGAGCTTTGCGCTGTCCAGCGGCTCGGCGAGCGAAGCTCTGGCCGCAGCCACGACAGCATCCGGTGCGTTGCCTTCGCGCAACTTGCAGCAGACTCGGGCGAACGCCACGTCGAATTCGGGATGCGGCTGCACCGATAGCGTCGTGCCGTTGGCGTAGAGCAGGCCGGCATGCGGCGCGAAGTCGGATGACATGATCGTGCGAGCGTCGCTGGGGGCTTCGATCACCTGGTCCTGATGCGAGCAGGCGATCGCGAGCGCTTCGCCGTCGACGACGCCGTTGTCCGGCGTCACCTGATAGACGTGTCGGCCGATGCCCCAGCCCTTGTCCGATTTGCGCACCGTGCCGCCGAACGCCTGTGCGATCAGCTGATGGCCGAAGCAGACCCCGACCATCGGCGTTCTGTTAGCGTGGGCGGTGCGTACGAATTCCTCGAGCGGCGCGATCCAGTCGAGCCCGTCATAAACGCCGGCTGCCGCGCCGGTGATCAGGATCGCGTCCAGCTGGCGCGGATCGGGGAGAGCCTCGCCATCGGGGATGCTGACGATGTCGAAGGCGGCCGAGGGATCCGCGGTGCGGACCATGCGCGCGAACATGTCCGGAAACGAGCCATGACGTTCGCGATACTTGTTTGGGACGTGGCCGGTCTCGATGATGGTGATGCGTGCCATGTGCTACCTGCCGAAAGAGGACATCATAACAGTCCGCGCAAGCGGGCCCGTCAACCCGGCGCGGCTTCATGCGTGGGTTGTTCGTCGAGCACGGCAAGTGACTTGCGCACGGTCTCGACGAAATCCAGCGCCACCGGCGAGGGACTGCGCTGCGCGGGAAAGACGGCGGAGAACTCGAAGTCGATGCGCGGCAGGAAGGGGCGCACGACGATGCCGCGGGTGGAGAATTCCTGCGCCGTGAAGGGATCGCAGATCGCCACCCCAAGTCCCGACGACACCATGCCGCACATGATCTCCGAAAGCGTGGTCTCGACCCGCAGCACGCGGTGAACATCATGGCGGTGGAATATCTGGTCGATCAGATGCCGGCTGGCCGATCCCGCCGACAGCGACACGAATGTCTCGCCCTCGAAATCGCGCGGCTCCAGCATCTCTTTTTCGGCGAGGTGATGTCCGGTCGGCAGCACGGCGACGCGCGCCAGCGCCGGCAGCCGCAGGCTCGGCAGGCCGGAATGGGCGATCGGCACCTCCGCAAAGCCGATGTCGCACTGGTTGTTCAGCACCCAGTCGACCACGATCGGCGAGATCACGCCGAAGAAGGCGAGGTTGAGGTTGGGCCGCTCTTTCAGGAAATGCCCAGCGAGCCGCGGCAGATAGCCGTTCGACAGCGCCGGCAGCGCGGCGATCCGGAGCGAGCCGGTGCGGCGGCCGCGGATCTCCTCGGCAGCCGCGGTGATGCGTTCGAGGCCGACGAAGGAGCGCTCGACCTCCGTGTAGAGCGCTGTCGCTGCCGCAGTCGGCACGAGGCCGGTGCCGCGCCGCTCGAACAACTCCATCTTCAGCAGCGCCTGGAAGTCACGCAGCAATCGGCTGACCGCCGGCTGCGTCACCGTCATCAGCTTGGCCGCCTCGGTGACGCTGCCGGTCAGCATCATCGCGCGGAAGGCTTCCACCTGCCGCGAATTGATCCGCGCCATCCCATCTTCCATTCATAACATTTCGGCATGCAGAGGGTGCCATTATTCATTGGACGATGGAAGGATAGCTCTGCGATCTTTTTCATCAGTGCTGTAGACAGCCCGTTTTTCCGGCAGATCGGAGCCAAAAGCCCCCGATTGCCGCCAAAACCTGGTGAGCGGGGGCCGGAGCCCTGCTGGAACCGGGATTTGCGCCAAGGGGAACGCGGACTGTGCTTTGGCCGTCTGATCGTCGACACGTCCCTCATCCCGGAATTGGAGATTGGTCCTTATGAAGACTCTCAGCCTTCTCACAGCGGTCAGCATCGCGGCGCTCGCCGCGGCCCCGTCGGACGCCTCGGCCCAGCAAAAGACGCTTTATGTCGCCGGCTATGGCGGCTCGTTCGAGAAGACGATCCGCGACGAGGTGATCCCCAATTTCGAGAAGGAGAACGGCGTCAAGGTCGAATACGTCGCCGGCAACTCCACCGACACGCTGGCCAAGCTCCAGGCGCAGAAGGGCAACCAGCAGATCGACGTCGCCATCGTCGACGATGGTCCGATGTATCAGGCGATCCAGCTCGGCTTCTGCGGCAAGCTCGACGGCCTGCCGGCCGATCTCTACGACACCGCGCGCTTCAAGGACGATCGCGCCGTGGCGATCGGCATCGTCGCCACCGGACTGATGTACAACACCAAGGCCTTCGCCGAGAAAGGCTGGGCGCCGCCGACCTCCTGGAACGATCTGAAGGACCCGAAATACGCCAGGCAGCTCGTCATCCCGCCGATCAACAACACCTATGGTCTCGAAGCGCTGGTGATGCTGTCGAAGATGAACGGCGGCGGCGAGTCCAATGTCGAGTCCGGCTTCAAGATCTTCAAGACCGACATCAATCCGAACGTGCTCGCCTATGAGCCGTCGCCTGGCAAGATGACCGAGCTGTTCCAGTCCGGCCAGGCCGTCATCGCGGTGTGGGGCACGGGCCGCGTGCAGAGCTTTGCCAACACCGGCTTCCCCGTCGATTTCGTCTACCCGAAGGAGGGCGCGGCAACTCTGCTGACGACAGCGTGTCCGATCACCAAGCCCAACGCCTCGCCGCTTGCGGTGAGCTTCGTCAAGATGCTGCTGGATCCGAAGGTCCAGCTCGTGATGCTGAAGGATTACGGCTACGGCCCGGTGCTGAAATCGCTCAAAGTGCCGCCGGAACTCGGCAAGATGGCGCCGATCGGCGAGCGCGCGGCAAAGCTCTACAATCCGGACTGGACCGTCATCAACGCGAAGCGCGAGGAATGGACCAAGCGCTGGAATCGCGAGGTCGAGCGCTGACCTGATCACCTCCACCGGAGAAAGCCATGGCCTATCTCGAGCTCGATCGGGTCGCCAAGCAGTTCGGCGCGATGACTGTCGTCGACGGCTTCAGTCTCGCGGTCGGCAAGGGAGAGTTCATCTCCTTCCTTGGCCCCTCCGGCTGCGGCAAGACCACGACCCTGCAGATGATCGCGGGCTTCCTCGATCCCACCCGCGGCGCGATCCGCCTGGAGGGCAAGGATCTGACCGCGATCCATCCGGCCAAGCGCGGGCTCGGCATCGTGTTCCAGAGCTACGCACTGTTTCCGCACATGACCGCGGCGGAGAACGTCGCCTTTGGTCTGGAGATGCGGAACGTGCCGCGCAGCGAGCGGGCCGAGCGCGTCCGTACCGCGCTCGCGATGGTCGGCCTTGCCGGCTATGAAGACCGCCATCCGCGCCGCATGTCCGGTGGACAGCAGCAGCGCGTGGCGCTGGCCCGCGCGCTGGTGATCAAGCCGAGCGTGCTGCTGCTCGACGAGCCGCTGTCGAATCTCGATGCCAAGCTGCGCGAGGAGATGCAGATCGAACTGCGCCAGATCCAGCGCACGATCGGCACCACCACGATCCTGGTCACCCATGACCAGAACGAGGCGATGTCGCTGTCCGACCGCATCGTGGTGATGAGCCAGGGGCGCATCGAGCAGATCGGCACGCCGCAGGAGACCTATGAGCGGCCGGCCTCGGCCTTCGTCTCGCAGTTTCTCGGCAAGACCAACGACTTTGCTGCGACGATCGATCGGACCAGCGCGCCCGCGCGGCTGACCGCAGGCTCCTGGAGCGTACCGGCACCAGCCGGGCTAAGCGGCCCGGTGACCGTCAGCGTTCGTCCTGAACGGATCGGCTTCGGCGATGTCGGTCTCTCCGCGAAGATCGTTACCCGCATCTTCCAGGGTAATCACTGGCTGTTCCAGTGCGACAGCGAATGCGGCCCCGCGATCGTGATCCGCCAGAACGACGGTCAGGCGCAGCCGTCCGAAGGAGAGGCGGTTCGTCTCGTGTGGCGTCCGGAAGACATGAGTGTGCGCGCTGGAGCGGCCGCATGAGCGCGGTCGCCGACACGGCGCCGCAGGCCGCCGCAAAGGAGCGCGGCGCTCGCGCGCCCTGGGCGATGACGGCCCCCGCCTTGATGCTGTTCGTCGGCGTATTGCTGATCCCGCTCGCGATGACCGTGCTGCTGTCGTTCCACGATTGGGGCCAGTACAAGGGCATCGAGCCGGTCTTCATCCTGAAGAACTGGCATGAGATCGCGACCGACCCCTATTACGCCGAGATGTTCTGGCGGACGTTCCGCATCGCGATCCTGACTACGCTGCTCACCGCAGTGTTGGGCGCGCCCGAAGCCTACATCCTTAACCGCATGAGCGGGCGCTGGAAGAGCTTCTTCCTCCTCGTCATCCTCGGACCGCTGCTGATTTCGGTGGTGGCGCGCACGCTCGGCTGGGCGCTGCTGTTCGGCGGCAACAATGGGCTCGTCAACAAGCTCCTGATGTCGCTCGGGGTGATCCGCGCACCCATTCCCTTCATGTTCACCGAGACCGGCATGGTCGTCGCGCTCGCCCATGTGATGATGCCGTTCATGGTGCTGTCGGTGTGGGCGGCTCTCCAAAGGCTCGACCCGCAGATCGAGAACGCCGCGATGTCGCTCGGCGCCGGCCCCGTGACCATCGTCCGCCGCATCGTCATGCCGCAGATCATGCCGGGGTGCTGTCGGGCGCGATCATCGTGTTCTCGCTGTCGGCCAGCGCCTTTGCCACGCCCGCGATCATCGGCGGCCGCCGGCTCAAGGTCGCGGCGACGCTCGCCTATGACGAGTTCCTCAACACGCTGAACTGGCCGCTCGGCGCGGCCGTCGCCACACTCCTGCTGGTCGCGCTGGTGCTGATTGTCGTCGGCAGCAATGCGCTGATCGAGCGGCGCTACGCCGAGGTGTTCCGATGAGACGGAATGGCCCGCTCGCGCTGATCTTCCACACCATCTTCGTCACCGTTATGGTGGCACCGATCCTGGTGGTCTGCCTCGTCGCCTTCACGCCCGAGGGCCATCTGTCGCTGCCGACCAACGGCTTCTCGCTGCGCTGGTTCAGGACGATTGCGAATTATCCCGAATTCGTCCACGCCTTCTGGGTCAGCCTTGGGCTCGGTGCGCTGTCCTCGTTCGTGGCGCTGTTGTTCGCGGTGCCGGCGGCGCTCGCGATCGCGCGCTACAGGTTTCGCGGCCGTGATGCGCTTGCGGCGCTGTTCCTGTCGCCGCTGATGATTCCGCATGTCGTGCTCGGCATCGCATTCCTGCGGTTCTTCACCTCGGTCGGGCTCAGCGGCAGCCTTGCGGCGCTGATCATCGCGCATGTCATCATCGTGTTTCCGTTCGCGCTACGGCTGACGCTCGCGGCCGCGACCGGCATGGACCTCTCGGTCGAGATGGCGGCGGTCTCGCTCGGCGCCAATGGCTGGACGCTGTTCCGCCGCGTGACGCTGCCGCTGATCCTGCCCGGCGTCATCAGCGGCTGGGCGCTCGCCTTCATCCAGTCCTTCGACGATCTCACTATGACCGTCTTTCTCGCCGCGCCTGGCACCGAGACGTTGCCGGTGCGCATGTTCCTCTATATCCAGGACAACATCGATCCTCTGGTGACGTCAGTCTCGGCCTGCGTGATCGCAATCACCATGACCGCCCTCATTCTGCTCGACCGCTTCTACGGGCTCGACCGCGTGCTCGCCGGCAAGGGCGATACGGGACGATAGGAGAACCCATGTCTAAAGCGTTTTCAAGCGAAGTGGACGCCGGTTCGCGTGAAGAAAACGCGTCAAAACGAAAGTCTGACTACGACGTCGCCGTCGTCGGCGGCGGATTGCTCGGCTCCGCCATCGCCTGGGGCCTCGGCCGGCTCGGCAAGACCGTCGCCGTGCTCGACGAGGGCGACATCACCAAGCGCGCTTCGCGCGCCAACTTTGCGCTGGTCTGGGTGCAGAGCAAAGGGCTCGGCATGCCGGCTTATACGGTTTGGACCGTGCGGGCGTCTGGAGCCTGGGGGCGCCTCGCTGCGGAGCTGAAGCAACAGACCGGCCTCGACGTCTCTCTTCAGCAGAATGGCGGCTTCCATCTCACCCTCGGCGAGGACGAGTTCGGCCAGCGTACCGAGCTGGTCAAGCGCATGCATAACCAGGTCGGCGCGGCCGACTACAAGATGGAGATGATGCCGGCGTCCGAGGTGAAGAAGGCCTTGCCGCTGATCGGTCCTGAGGTTTCCGGCGGCAGCTATTGTCCGCTCGATGGTCACGTCAATTCGCTGCGCACGTTCCGCGCTTTCCATACCGGCTTCAAGGCGTTCGGCATCGACTATTTTCCGGAGCGTCCGGTCTCGGCGATCACGAAGAGCGGCGGCGAATTTCGGCTGGCGACACCGAAGGGCGAGCTTCGCGCCGCCAAGGTCGTGCTTGCGGCCGGCAATGCCAACCAGACGCTCGCGCCGATGGTCGGTCTCTACGCGCCGATGGGCCCGACCCGCGGTCAGATCGTCGTGACCGAGCGCACCGTGCCGTTCCTGCCGCATCCGCTGACCACGATCCGCCAGACCGACGAGGGCACGGTGATGATCGGCGACAGCAAGGAGGACGAGCTCGACGATCGCGCGCTGAAGCACTCGATCAGCGCGGTGATGGCCGATCGCGCGCAGCGCACGTTCCCGCATCTGGCGCGGCTCAACGTGGTCAGGAGCTGGGCCGGCATCCGCGTCATGCCGCGGGACGGCTTTCCGATCTACGACCAGTCGGAGACCCATCCCGGCGCCTTCGTCGCCTGCTGCCATTCCGGCGTGACGCTCGCATCCAACCACGCCTTCGAGATCGCGCGCATGGTTGCACAGGGCGCGCTCGAGCCGGAGCTGGTCGGCGCGTTCTCGGCCAGCCGCTTCGGCGGAGCGGGCGCGGCCAACAACGGTGGCTACTAGAGATTCCAAGAGGCATCCCATGTTCAAACGATCCGAACAGGACAAGCGACCGCCCGTGCAGATCTTCGTCGACGGCGTTGCCGTCGCGGCGCGGCAGGGCGACACCGTTTCCGCTGCGCTGCTGGCGTCGGGGCGCGACGTGCGCCGCTCGACCGCGGTGAGCGGAGCGCCGCGGCTGCCCTACTGCATGATGGGGGTGTGCTTCGACTGCCTCGTCACCATCGACGGCGTCGGCAACCGGCAGGGCTGCCTGGTGCCGGTCGCCGAGGGCATGCAGATCGAGATCCAGAAGGGCAAGCGGGAGATCGGAAAATGACCACGACACCTTCCCGCGAAAACTATGATTTCGTGGTGATCGGAGCCGGGCCCGCCGGTCTCGCCGCCGCTGCGACATCTGCCGAGGCCGGCCTGTCGACACTGCTGCTCGACGAGAATATCGGCCCTGGCGGCCAGGTGTTCCGCGCCATCGCGTCAACACCGGTGACCGCGCGCGAGCAGCTCGGCACCGACTATTGGGTGGGTGCCGATCTCGTGCAGGCGCTGCGCGCGGGCAATACGGAAGTTGTTCAGCGCGCCACGGTCTGGAGCCTCGATCGCAATCTCGAGATCGGCGTCTCCATCGGCGGCGGGTCCTCTTTCGTCAAGGCGAGGCGCGTGATCCTCGCGACCGGCGCGCTGGAGCGGCCGTTCCCGATTCCCGGCTGGACGCTGCCGGGCGTGATGACCGCAGGCGCGGCGCAGACGATGTTGAAATCGTCGGCGCTGGTTCCGGACGGCCGCACGGTGATCGCGGGGCAGGGGCCGCTGCTCTGGCTGCTCGCCGCGCAGATTTTGCGCCTTGGCGGCCGCATCGACCGGATCCTCGACACCACGGAGCGCGGCAATTATTTCGCCGCGCTGCCGCACGCCTTCGCCTTCCTGACCTCGCCCTATTTCGCCAAGGGCCTCGCCCTGATGCGCGAGGTGCGGGCCAAGGTGCAGGTCGTCTCCGGCGTCGCCGAGCTTGCGGCGGTCGGCGACGGCCAGCTTGCAAGCGTGAGCTATGTCGCCGGCGGCAAGCGCGAGACCATTCCTGCGGACCTCTTGCTGCTGCACCAGGGCGTCGTGCCCAACGTCAATCTCGCGATGGCGGCCGGCGTCGAGCATCGCTGGAACGAGCTGCAACTCTGCTGGTCGCCGGTGCTCGACGCGAGCGGCAATTCGTCGATCGAAGGCATCGCGATCGCCGGCGATGGCGCCGGCATCGGCGGTGCGACCGCGGCCGTGGTGCGCGGCCGCATCGCGGCGCGCGCTGCCGTGGAGGCGCTGGCCCCTGTGGCCGCCGCGAAGCTTCCGCCGTTGGCGACGCTGCGTGCCGAGCTCGCCAAGGCCGAGCGCGGCCGCGCCTTCCTCGACACGCTGTTCCGCCCGTCGCCGCAGTTCCGCATTCCCTCGGGCGATACCATCGTCTGCCGCTGCGAAGAGGTGACGGCGAAGGACATTCTCGACGCGGTTGCAATCGGTGCGACCGGGCCCAATCAGCTCAAGGCCTACCGCCGCACCGGCATGGGGCCGTGCCAGGGCCGGCTCTGCGGCCTCACCGTCACCGAGCTGATGGCGCAGGCGCGGGCTAAGAGCCCGCAGGAGATCGGCTATTACCGGCTGCGCGCGCCGGTCAAGCCGATCACGCTCGCCGAGCTCGCCGCCGTTCCGAAGAGCGAGGACGACGTCAAGGCAGTTGTGCGCGGATGACGAAAACAGTGGATGCAATCGTCGTCGGCGGCGGCATCCACGGATGCTCGACCGCGCTGCATCTGTGCCTCGCCGGCCTGAAGCCGGTGCTGATCGAGAAGGACTATGCCGGCCGGCACGCCTCGGGCGTCAATGCCGGCGGCGTGCGCCAGCTCGCGCGGAACATTCCCGAGATCCCGCTGTCGATCCGCTCGATGGTGATATGGGAGAAGATCACCGAGCTCGTCGACGATGATTGCAGCTTTGAGAGCCACGGCCAGGTTCTGGTCGCGGAGAACGAGGACGAGCTCGCGGTCTGCCGCGCGCGCGTCGCCGAACTGAATGCGCTCGGCTTCACCCATGAAGAGCTGATCGACGCGGCCGAGCTGCGGCGGCTGGTGCCTGCCGTGGCCGACACCTGTCCCGGCGGCGTCGTGTCGCGCCGCGACGGCGCCGCCAATCCGGCGCAGACGACGACGGCGTTCCGGCGCAAGGCGGAGCAGCTTGGCGCGACCGTGCGCGAAGGCGTCGCCGCCACCAACATCCGGCAGAGTGATGGCCTCTGGCACGTCGATGTCGCCAGCGAGAGCTTTGCCGCGCCGGTGCTGGTCAATGCCGCCGGCGCCTGGGCAGGGAAGATCGCGGCCGCGCTCGGCGAGCCCGTTCCGGTCGAGACCGTGGCACCAATGCTGATGATCACCTCGCGCGTGCCGCACTTCATCGATCCCGTCGTGATCCTGCGCGGCCGCAAACTCTCCTTCAAGCAGTTCAAGAACGGCACCGTGCTGATCGGAGGCGGACATCTGGCAACGCCCTACCAGGACCGTAATGAGACCGTGCTGGACTGGAAGAGGCTCGCCGTCAGCGCCCGCACCGTATTCGAGCTGTTTCCGGTGATGCGCAGCGCGACAATCGTGCGCGCCTGGGCCGGCATCGAGGCGAAGATGAAGGACGACCTTCCCGTGTTCGGGGCTAGCAGTCGCCACAAAGGTCTCTATCACCAGTTCGGCTTCTCGCTGCACGGCTTCCAGCTCGGCCCCGGCGCCGGCGCCGTGATGGCGGAGTTGATCGTCAATGGGGGCACCCGGACCCGCGTCAGCGATCTCGGCATCGACCGCTTCCATCCTTCCACGCTCTAGCAAGAGGACATCATGAGCATCACCCGCAGCATCCGCACGCCCATCATGCACCGCGCGGTCGAAGCCAACGGCTTCGTCTTCGTCGGCGGCACCATCGCCGACGACACCTCCGTCTCGATGGGCGAGCAGACCCGCAACATCCTCGGCAAGATCGCGGGCTATCTGAAAGAGGCCGGCACCGACACCTCGCGCGTCGTCAGCGCCTCGATCTTCGTCACCGATCTCTCCAGGAAGAGGGAGATGGACACGGCCTGGACCGAGTTCTTCGGCGACGATCTGCCGACGCGCGCAACCGTCGGCGTCGCCGATCTCGGCGGCGGCGCTCTCATCGAGGTCGTGGTGACCGCGCTGAAGGGTTGACGAGACCGCAAGGGCGGCACTCACCAAGACTGCGTGCGCCACGCGGCGCGGCAGCGCTCTCCGCAACATTCCTCAAAAGCCCGACACCCTGCCCTCAGCGGTCGGGCGGAAAAATTTAGTATGATTAGGTGATCACAACGCGTCAGTTGTGACGCGCATCTCACCAATTTGCTACTCCGGGAAACTACCGCGGTGGAAACCCCGGCGCGTGTGTTCGTGTTTGCGCAGCTTGCGCCTCACGCGCTGCCGCCCGGCTCCAGCGCCTCGCCCATCTCCAGCGGGTGGGCCATGGTCTCGTGCAGCGCATCGCGGTCGAGCTCGCCTTCGGAGATGCTGATGACGACGCAGGCGACGCCGTTGCCGATCAGATTGGTCAGCGCGCGGCACTCGCTCATGAACTTGTCGATGCCGACCAGGATCGCGATCGACTGGATCGGGATATCAGGCACGATCGAGAGCGTGGCGGCGAGCGTGATGAATCCGGCGCCGGTCACGCCCGAGGCGCCTTTCGAGGTGATCATGGCGATGCCGAGGATGCCGAGCTCCTGCCAGATGGTCAGATGGGTGTTGGTCGCCTGCGCCAGGAACAGCGTCGCCAGTGTCATGTAGATGTTGGTGCCGTCGAGGTTGAAGCTGTAGCCGGTCGGGATGACGAGGCCGACCACCGAGCGCGATGCGCCGAGATGCTCCATCTTCTGGATCATCTGCGGCAGCACCGTCTCCGAGGAGGAAGTGCCGAGCACGATCAGAAGCTCGTCCTTGATGTAGGCGATGAAGCGCAGGATCGAAAAGCCGGCGAGCCTTGCGATCGCGCCGAGCACGATCAGCACGAACAGCATGCTGGTGAGATAGAACGTGCCGATCAGGGCGGCGAGGTTGAGCAGCGAGCCGAGGCCGTAGGCGCCGACGGTGAACGCCATCGCGCCGAAGGCGCCGATCGGCGCCACGCGCACGATGATGCGGATGATGCCGAAGAACATCTTTGCGGCCTTGTCGACCGCCTCCGCAATCGGCTCGCCGGCCTTGCCGAGGAAAGCGATGGCGAAGCCGGAGAGGATCGAGATCAGGAGCACCTGCAACAGGTCGCCGCGCGCGACCGCGCCAAAATAGCTGTCGGGGATGATCGCCATCAGATGGGCGACGATGCCCTCTTCCTTCGCCTTGGTGACGTAGGTCGCCACCGATTTCGGATCGATCGTGGCCGGATCGATGTTGAAGCCGTGCCCGGGTTGGAGCACCTCGCCGACGAGCAGGCCGACCGCGAGCGCAACGGTGGAGACGGTCTCGAAATAGATCAGCGCCTTCAGCCCGACCCGGCCGACGCGCTTGAGGTCACCCATCGAGGAGATGCCGTGCACGACGGTGCAGAAGATCACCGGCGCGATCATCATCTTGATCAGCGCGATGAAGCCGTCACCAAGCGGCTTCAGTGCCTTGCCGAGATCGGGGTAGAAGTAGCCGATCAGCACCCCGAGCACGATCGCGATCAGGACCTGGACATAGAGGACCTTGTACCAGGGCTGGTGACGGCGATGGACGGCTGGCTGGATCGCAACTTGTGTCATATTGTGTGCCCCGCAACGCGTCGATCGTGCATGATCGACATCTTGTGATGGTCACCCCAGAAGCGACAATCACATTTTTGTCGGTTCGCACGAAGATTGATCGCTGCACTGCACTTGAGACGCACCTGGGGGGAACATGTCGACTGCAATGGGCTCCGAAGAGCAAGCGCGAAGCTATTTTCCGCGCTGGAAACTGAAGACCTCCGGCGTGATCATGCCGGAGGAGCGTCTGCCATGGGGCCAGACGATCGTCTCCGGCCTCCAGCACGGCGTCGCGATGTCGGGCGGAACGATCATCGCGCCGCTGCTGATGGGGTTCGATCCCAATGTTGCGCTCCTGTTCTCCGGGATCGGCACGCTGATCTTCTTCGCTGTGGTCGCCGGACGCGTGCCGAGCTATCTCGGCTCCAGCTTCGCCTTCATCGCCGTCGTCATCGCCGCCACCGGCTATTCCGGGCACGGGCCGAACCCGAACCTGTCCGTCGCGCTCGGCGGCATTATCGGGGCCGGCGTGCTCTATGGCGTAATCGCACTGATTGTGATGTGGTCCGGGGTCGGCTGGATCGAGCGGCTGATGCCGCCGGTCGTGACCGGCGCCGTGGTCGCCGCGATCGGACTCAACCTCGCGCCCGTTGCCACCAAGGCGGTGAGCGCCAGCGCGTTCGATACCTGGATCGGGATTGTGACCGTGCTGATCATCGGCGTGATCGCGGTGGCGGCGCCGGGGCTTTGGCGGCGTCTGCCGATCATCCTGGGCGCGATCGGCGGATATCTGTTGTACTGGCTCTGCGCAAATGGCCTTGGTCTCGGCAAGCCGATCGACTTCACCCAGCTCTCGGCCGCGCCGTGGATTGGATTACCGAATTTCACGGCGCCGAGCTTTCATGCCGATGCGATCTTCCTGATCGCGCCGGTCGCGATCATCCTCGTCGCCGAGAACCTCGGTCACATCAAGGCCATCGGTGCGATGACGGGGCGCAGCCTCGACGACTATCTCGGCCGCGCGCTCCTTGGCGACAGCCTCGCCACGATGGTGTCAGCCTGCGGCGGCGGCACCGGCGTCACCACCTATGCCGAGAACATCGGCGTCATGGCGGCGACGAAGGTCTATTCGACGCTCTTGTTTGCCTTTGCCGCCACGGTGTCGATCCTGCTCGGCTTCTCGCCGAAGTTCGGCGCGCTCATCCTCTCGATCCCCGGACCCGTGATCGGGGGGCTCTCGATCGTGCTGTTCGGATTGATCGCCGCGATGGCGGGCCGGATCTGGGTCGAGAACAAGGTCGACTTCGCAAATCCCGCCAATTTGATTACCGTCGCCGTGGCGCTGACGGCAGGCGCCGGCGATCTCACGCTCAAATTCGGTGCGTTCACGATGGGCGGGATCGGCACTGCGACCTTCGGCGCCATCATCCTCTATCAGATCCTGACCGGGCCGCTCGCGCGCACGGAATGAATCCCAGGGATGCGCCGCGGCGATGGAACAAAATTCCTGTTCCGTCGATGACGAGACGTACCGGAGAAAACTCATGCCACATACCGATCGCTCATCCCAACTTCCCTCCCGCCTCGTCGGTCAATATGCGCTGGTGACCGGCGCCTCTCAGGGCATCGGGCGCGCGGTCGCCATCCGGCTCGCCCAGGAAGGCGCGACCGTCGCCATCAACTATTACGATCATGCCGGGAGGGCGGAGGAGACGCTGGCGCTCGCGCGGACGGCCTCGAGCGACCGCGGCCATGGCAAGCTCGATCATGTCGTCGTCAAGGCCAATGTCGGCAATGATCAGGACATCGCCGCGATGTTCGAGACGATCTTGGCACGCTGGAAGCGCCTCGACTGTCTCGTCAACAATGCCGGCTTCCAGATGGAGTCGCCAAGCGAGGCGCTCGACGTCGAAACCTATCGCCGCATCATCGACGTCAATCTGAACGGCGCCGTGCTCTGCGCGCAGAAGGCGCTCGCCCATTTCGTCGCGCGCGGCGGAGGCGGCACCATCATCAACTGCTCGAGCGTCCACCAGATCATCCCGAAGCCCGGCTATCTCGCCTATTCGATCAGCAAGGGCGGCATGGCCAACCTCACGCGCACGCTGGCGCTCGAATTCGCGGGCCGCGGCATTCGCGTCAACGCGGTCGGGCCCGGCGCAATCGACACGCCGATCAACGCTGCCTGGACCGGCGATCCCGAAAAGCGCGGCGTCGTCACCAGCCACATCCCGCTCGGGCGGGTGGGGACGCCGGAAGAGATCGCCGCCGTCTTCGCCTTCCTCGCCTCGGACGAGTCCAGCTACATCACCGGGCAGACCATCTATGCCTGCGGCGGCCTGACGCTGTTTCCCGAATTCCGCGAGAACTGGGCGAGCTAATGCGTGCGCCGACAATATTCCGCTGAAGGTCAACCGGTCGCCGGCCGTTCGGCCCCAGCAGGAAGATGGCGGCCTCGACATTGTCGAGAGTTTCGGTGAGGACCGCCTGCGCCGTCTTGCGCTGATCGAACAACTGGCCGATCGCGACCGCGCGCTGAAAATGCGGCACGATCAGCGTCCCGCTGTCTCACCGCGTCATCGACGATCCCGTGCGTCCCATCCCTGCGGATGTTGAGCACCGAGGAACTCGTCGTAGCCTTTTCCAGGTTGACGCAGACGACGTCGGTGATCCCCTGCGGTTCGACCCATTCTTTGTGGAAGCGCGTATCGCGGAGCTCGGCTTCGGGAACGATGTCGGTCGGCGTATAGATCAAACCGGATTCGATGAAGGTTGCCGCCGGGAATACCGGATTCATCGGCATGTACTTCTCGAAATAGAGCTGCGTGTAGTGCGGGTCGTCGTTGAACAAATGCAACGCGGCCGAACTTTCGCTGGCGACATCGTGCCAATACAGCACGGCCGAAGAGCCGCCGACGATGCAGGAGTGCTCCAGCGCCCGCAGCCACAAGGTCGGATCGAGTGCGGCGTCGTAGATATCGCCGATCAGCTCTGAGAGCATTGAGGCTTCAGACGTCACGGCCAACTCAAACCGTATCGAGCATGCATTCCCGGTATTCTCGGCATTTGCGCCTGGCTGCGGTCGCGAAGCATACCGCGGCAAACAATCTGCGCGAATATTGCAGATTGATTTCGAAGTTCAAAGTGGCGAGATCGTTGTCGATTGATGGATTCCTGCCGTTTCTTTGGGCATTGTGACCGATGTTTCCGGCGCCGATCGAATGTTGAGGTCTCCTGGAATTTCTCCGCCATCCCGTAGAGCGCGTCGCTGCCGCCGACAACGGCTCCCTCAATCGCCCTGTCGCGATGCATTCCGATGCCATTCAGCAACAGTCTGCAAAAAGTAAGATGCCGCCGTCCGGTTCTCCGCCGAGTTCAACCGAACGGTTGATGTCCGGCATGCTGCCCTGGCCCACAGTCCCAGCGACCCGATCAAAGTCGGTCGGAGTTCTGGAACTGAGAGCGCAAATGCCTCGTATGATCGCCGAAACAAGGCTTCGTTTGATCAAATCCATTGGTGGCGCGGCCGCGCTCGCCGTCTTCGTCTTGGCGCTTGCTGCGAGGAGCGAGGCAGCGGGATGGGTCTGCGGCGAGGCGGGGACGGGGACCGCCCTCGGCTCCGCAACCGGTAATTATGCGTTAGCTTGCGGCTACATCAGCACCGCGAGCGGTGAGTCCAGCTTGGCGGTCGGTAACAATACCACGGCGAGCGGGGATATCAGCACGGCGGTCGGCGTCGGCGCGCGTGCAATCGGCACGGGCAGCACGGCGAGCGGCGTTGGCAGCTACGCGACTGGCGACTACAGCGTCATAAGCGGCGCCAACAGCATCGCAACGGGCGCCGGAAGCACTGCGTTGGGGGGCGGCGAATTTACTGGGGTCGGTATCCACAATGCTGCTTTCGCGTCCGGGAGTTACAGTGTCGCGATCGGAGGTGGCGGCGACGGAAGCGCTGGTCTGGGCGCACAATCCATCGGGGACAAGTCGATCGCGATCGGCCTCAGCAGCGTCGCGGCGGGGGTGTCCTCGACGGCGATCGGGAGCGGAGCCAGCGCCGCTTCGAACAGCGCGACCGCGATCGGCACTGGCGCCACCGCCAGCTTCGCGAACTCTACCGCCATCGGATCCGGCGCGACGGCGACGGCCGCCAACCAGGTCGCGATCGGCACGGCAAGCAACACGTATCGCCTGGCCGGTGTCGCGTCGACTGCGAGCCTTGCGGCCCAGAGTGGACCGGTGTCCTTCGTCACCACGGATGCGGCCGGCAATCTCGCGACGTCGAGCTTCAACCCGGCGAGCCTCACCTCATTGCAGTCGCAGTTCACCTCACTGCAATCGCAGGTGACCTCGTTGCAGTCGCAGGTGATGGACAACCGGCTCGAGGCGCGCAGCGGCACCGCGGTTGCCCTTGCCGCCGGCTCGATGCCGGCGCTGCAAGCGGGCCGCAAGTTCGCGCTCTCGGCCGGCTACGGCAATTTCGAGGGCGCCAACGCCTTTGCGGTCGGCGCCACCGCATTGCTCTACGACGGCAAGAGTTACGCGATCATCGCCAATGCCGGCGGCGGCATCGGGCTCGAGCGCAATGTCGCGGGTGGTCGCGGCGCCGTGTCGATCCAGTGGTAGACGGAACGCATTCGCCATGACGCTGCGTTGGTTGAGTGCCGGCCTTGGGCTTTTGATCCTGGGGGCGGCGGTGACGAGCTCCGCGCAGCAGACGCCGCCGCAGCCGCATCAGGCGCCTAAGCCCGCCAATATCGACCGCAACGGCGTGCTGATGCTGATCCGCTCGACGCTGCTCGCGCTCGACCATGCCAACAAGACCGGCAACTACACCGTGCTGCGCGATCTCGGCGCGCCCGGTTTCCAGGTGAATACCGCAGCAAGGCTCGCGGAGATCTTCGCCAAGCAGCGCGGCGACAAGCTTGATCTCTCCGGTGTCGCGGTGATCGATCCGCAATTGTCGCTGTTGCCGCAGATCGAGCCGAACGGGCTACTGCACATGGCGGGGTTCTTTCCGTCGGTGCCCTCGCAGGTCAATTTCGAGCTGCTGTTCGCGCCGGTCGAAGGACAGTGGCGCGCGTTCGGCGTGTCATTGTCGGTCGGTCAATCCGCACCGGTGGCGCCTGCCGCGCCCGAGGCTCCTCCGGGCAAGGCAGTCGTCTCGCAGAAACAAGCGCCGCCGCCGAAGCCGAGCGCGCCTGCGAAATAGCCGACGCGGTGGACGGAGGATGATGCGCATGCGCTTTGAGTATTCGCGCACGTGACGTTTTGCAGTCGTCGCAAACGTTGTGGTAGTCTTGATCCGCAAATGCCCCGCATGATGTTCGCTATGATCAAGAGCCGGCCGTGACGTCTGAAGCCGCTTTGCTGTCAGAGCTGATCGGCCTCGTCTACGACGCCGCGCTCGATCCCACGCTTTGGCCGCGGGCCCTGGAGCAGGCCTGCCTGTTCGTCGGCGGCTCCTCCGGCGTGCTGTTCTGGCACGACGCGGCTGCCGAGCAAACTTCGGCGCTGCACCTCTTCAACGAAGAGCCGACCTACACGAAGCTCTATAGCGAGAAATATCTTCCCTTGAATCCCTGCTACCCGGCGGCGACTTTCTTCGAGGCCGGCGTCGTCTACGGATCGACCGAGCTCGTTCCGTTCGAAGAGATGGCGGACACGCGCTTCTATGCGGAGTGGATGAAGCCACAGGGCATGGTCGATGCGCTCGCGGCCAATCTGGAGAAAGGGGCGACCATCTCCTCGGTCGTCAGCGTTCGGCTGCATGAGAAGGATGGCCTTGCCGATGCCGACCACCGCCGCCGGCTCGGTCTCATCGTTCCGCATTTCCAACGCGCGGTGTCGATCGGGCGGCTGTTCGACCAGAGCAAGGCTGCGCAGTCAGCCCTGATCCAGACGCTCGACAACGTGACGGCCGGCGTCTTCCTGGTCGGTCCGGGCGGGCGCCTGGTTTTCGCCAACGTGCCGGGACGCGCCATGCTGGACGAAGGTGCGCTGCTGACCGAGCGGATGGGCGTGCTGACCGCGGCCGCGCCGGCCGCGCAGCGCGCGTTGCGCGACGCGCTCGTTGTCGCCGAGACCGGCAATGCGACGGTCGACGGTGCCGGCCCGATCCCGCTCTCGGCCGCGCTCCCGGGCCGCTGGTTTGCCAGTGTGCTGCCGCTGACCTCGGGCGACCGCCAGCGCACGGGCGCGCTGCATTCGGCCGTTGCCGCGGTCTTCGTCCGCAAGACCTCGCCGGCAAGCCCGCCGCCGCTGGAGGCGCTCGCAAGGCTCTACAAGCTCACGGCCAGCGAAATCCGCGTGCTCGATGCCGTCATGAAGGTGAGCGGGGTGAAGGCGCTGGCGGAGACGCTCGGGCTGACGCAGGCAACCGTGAAGACGCATCTTCACAACGTCTTCCGCAAGACCGGCACCACGCGGCAGAGCGAGCTCGTGAAGCTGATCGCCGGATTCGAGGCGCCGCAACCGCAGTGATCATTGCATCGGCGCGGCTCGCGGCGATGCGACATTGCAACACCGTCCTGAAAACAATTCGCCCAGAGGTGGCATAAAGGCCGATAGCTGCATTCTTCAACCGAACGGTTGATGCGCGACAACGGTCCTTTGCTTCATGTGTCGCCGAACAGGCGAACAAGAAAATGGGGCGTTACGTCATGGTCTCTTTGCTCTCGCGCGGAACGTCCAACCGGTTCGCATCTTCCGGCCTTGCACGCGTTCCGCTGGCCCTTTGCGCCGCTGTGATCGGCGCCGCTATCGGCGCCGGGCCGGTTTGGGCTGCCGACTACGCCGCGGGCGGCGGCATCGTGAACGCGCCATCCGGTGCCGCGACCGCGATCGGCAGCTTCGCAAACACGACCGGCGAGTTTGCAACCGCCGTCGGCTCCCAGGCCCATGCAAACGGTGGCGGTGCGAGTGCATTCGGCTTCAATGCGGGCGCCGCTGGCGACGGTGCCACCGCCGTCGGTAACTCCAGCGCTGCGACCGGCCAAAGTGCAACGGCAACGGGCACGAATGCCCATGCCACCGGCGATTTTGCCACCGCCACCGGCGCGAACAGCCAGGCCGACGGTCTCAACGCCACGGCAAACGGCCAGAACAGCCAGGCGCACGGCGCTGCGGCCAGCAGCTATGGCCAGAACAGCCTTGCGGCCGGTCCCAACGCGACTTCGATCGGCCAGAACAGCAAAGCCACGGGGGACAATGCGACCGCGCTCGGCCAGGGCAGCGTCGCGGACGCCGTGACGGCGACGGCGATCGGCCAGGGCAGTAACGCTCTTGCCGCCTCTGCCACCGCCGTCGGCCAGGCCAGCGCGGCGAACGTCACCGGCGCAACGGCTGTGGGCAGCAATGCCAGCGTCACCGGGATCAATTCCGTTGCGCTCGGCGTCAATGCGACGGCCACGGCCGCGAACGCGGTTGCGATCGGTGCCGGCTCGGTCGCCAATGCCGCCAACACCGTCTCGTTCGGCAGCGCCGGCAACGAACGGCGGCTGACCAATGTGGCTGCCGGCGTCAATCCGACCGACGCCGTCAATGTCGGCCAGCTCAACGGTGTCACCTCGAATTTCCAGTCCCAGATCAGCTCGCTCCAGGCGCAGATCGGCAACAACCTCACCGAGGCGCGGCGCGGCATCGCCGCATCGGTCGCGGCCGCAAGCGCGCCGATGCCCTCGGCGCCGGGCAAGACCACATGGCAGGTGCGCGGTTCGGCCTTCCACGGCGAGGGTGGCTTCGGCTTCGGCTTTGCCCATCGTCTCAACACGGCGATGCCGCTCACCATCGTCGGCGGCTACGGCAATGGCGGCGGCACCGAGCACACCGCCTATGTCGGTGTCGGCGGGGAGTTTTGAGCGCAGGCCCGCACCTGGAAAAAGAGCGCGGCGCAGATTACATCTGCGCCCATGGCAAGACATCCGCTCGAGGAATTCGTTGATCGGCACGAACGTCTGTTCGTGCTGACCGGGGCCGGCTGCAGCACGAATTCGGGCATCCCCGACTATCGCGACAGCCACGGCAACTGGAAGCGGACCCAGCCGGTCAACTTTCAGGCCTTCATGACCGAGGAGCGCACGCGCCAGCGCTACTGGGCGCGCAGCCTGATCGGATGGCGGCGGTTCGGCCAGGCCCGCCCGAACGATGCGCATCATGCGCTGGCCCGGCTCGAAGCAAATGGGCGGTGCGAGATGCTGCTGACGCAGAACGTTGACCGGCTGCATCAATCGGCCGGCCATCGCCAGGTGATCGATCTGCACGGCCGGCTCGATCTGGTCCGCTGCATGGGCTGCGGCCGGAAGACCCCGCGCTATGAGTTTCAGGATGCCCTCGGTAGCGCCAATGCGGTATGGCTGACGCTTGATGCCACGGATGCGCCGGACGGTGACGCCAACCTGGAGCACGCGGATTTTGCCTCCTTCAACGTGCCGGCCTGCGAATCCTGCGGCGGCATCCTCAAGCCCGACGTCGTGTTCTTCGGCGAGAATGTCCCGCGCGACGTCGTCGCAACGGCGCAAGAGCACCTGGAGCAGGCCGACGCCATGCTGGTCGTCGGCTCCTCGCTGATGGTCTATTCCGGCTTCCGCTTCGTTCAGACGGCCGCGCGCCGCCAGATCCCGATCGCCGCGGTCAATCTCGGCCGCACCCGCGCCGACGATCTGCTCGCGCTCAAGGTCGAGGAGCGCTGCGAAGCGGCGCTGGCATTCCTGCTTTAGACGCGCGCTCCTGCCGCATAGGTGCCACGCAAAGCTGTCCGGTGGCTTCACCACCGGCGCGGTCGCTGGTATGAAAATTGCTGCGGTTTCGATCCCAGTTTGACGATCAGCACGGAGAGTTCTGGAATGCTTGAAGGAGCCGAGGTGCGGCTTGCCGTCGATATCGGAGGCACGTTCACCGACATCGTGCTGGACGTAGGCGAGACGCGCAAGACGCGCAAGGTGCTGACGACGCCGCAGCGGCCCGAGCAGGCGGTGCTGGACGGGATGCGTCTCATCCTCACTGACGCGCGCGCACATATCAGCGACATCGACGTCTTCATTCATGGCACGACGCTTGCCACCAACGCCATCATCGAGCGGCGTGGCGCGAAGACGGCGCTGATCGCGACCGACGGCTTTCGCGACGTGCTCGATATCGGCACCGAGAGCCGCTACGACCAATATGACCTCTCGATAGACAAGCCGAAGCCGCTGGCGCCGCGTTCCCTGCGCTTCACCGTGCCCGAACGCATCGATGCGCATGGTGCCGTCCGCCTCGCGCTCGATGAAGCGGCGGTGCGTGCGCTCGTGCCGAAGCTGCGCGCGCTGAAGGTCGAGAGCGTCGCGATTGCTTTCCTGCACTCTTACGCCAATCCCGAGCACGAGCGTCGCGCGGCCGCGATACTCGCCGAGGAGATGCCCGGCGTCTCCGTGGCGCTGTCCTCGGCGGTCTGTCCCGAGATCCGCGAATATGAACGCACCTCGACGGCGGTCGCCAATGCCTATGTGCAGCCGCTGATCGACGGCTATCTCGCCCGCATGGCCGATGCCTTGCAGGTCGAGCAGTTCCGCGGCGCCATCTATCTCGTCACCTCCGGCGGCGGCGTCACCTCGATCGAGACGGCGCGGCGCTTTCCGGTGCGTCTCGTCGAGTCCGGACCTGCCGGTGGCGCGATCTTCGCGGCGCAGATCGCCGCTCGGTCAGGGGAGAGCAAGGTGCTCTCCTTCGACATGGGCGGCACCACCGCAAAGATCTGCCTGATCGAGAAGTTTCAGCCGGAGACCTCGCGCGTGTTCGAGGTCGATCGCGCCGCGCGCTTCCTGAAAGGCTCAGGGCTCCCGGTGCGCATCCCCGTAATCGAGATGGTCGAGATCGGCGCCGGCGGCGGCTCGATCGCCCATGTCGATGCGATGAAGCGGGTCACCGTCGGCCCCGAGAGCGCTTCGTCCGAACCGGGACCGGCCTGTTATGGCCGGGGCGGACAGCGCCCCGCCGTGACCGATGCGGACGTCGCGCTCGGCATGATTGACCCCGACGCCTTTGCCGCCGGCACGATCAAGCTCAGCCCCGAGCTTTCGAAAGAGGCCTTGCTGCGCGACGTCGGCGAGCCGCTCGGTCTGTCGGCGGAAACTGCGGCCTACGCCGTACACGAGGTCGTCTGTGAGAACATGGCGAGCGCGGCGCGCGTGCACGCGGTCGAGCGCGGCGCCGTGGTCGGCCAGCACACGCTGATCGCGTTCGGCGGCGCCGCGCCGCTGCATGCGGCACGTGTCGCCGAGAAGATCGGCGTCTCCCGCGTGATCGTGCCGTCGAATGCCGGCGTCGGCTCGGCGGTCGGATTCCTTGCAGCCCCCATCGCTTATGAGCTCGTACGCAGCCGACACGTCCGGCTCGACGATTTCGACACCGAGGCGGTGTCGGACCTGCTCCAGGAGATGGCGATCGAGGCGCGCGCGCTGGTCGAGCCCGGTGCGGCCGGTGCGCCCGTGCACGAACGCCGTTCCGCGTTCATGCGCTATGTCGGCCAGGGCCACGAGATCGCGGTCGAGTTGCCGAACCGGCGGCTGACGACGGCCGATCTCGCCGGCCTGCGCCAGAAGTTCGAGGCCGATTATGCCGCGATGTTCGAGCGGCCGATCCCGGGTGCCGCCATCGAGGTCTTGAGCTGGTCGGTGCTGGCGACCACCGAGCCGCGCAATCCGCCCACGGTCGCGGCCGTCGCGCGCAAGCCGGCCGGCAAGGCCTCCGGCAGCCGGAAGTTCTTCGACGGCCGGGCAGGCGAGGTCATCGAGATTCCGCTCTATCGCCGCGAGGACATGGCGCCGGGCACGACCATCGCGGGACCGGCCGTGATCGCGGAAGACGAAACGTCAACGTTCGTCTCCACCAGTTTCGACGCCCATATCGATGGTGCCGGCAGCATCGTCATGGAACGAAAGGCGGCATGATCATGAGCAACGCAAGCGGCGCGAGCCTGATCGATCTCCAGATCATGTGGCACCGGCTGATCGCCGTGGTCGAGGAGCAGGCGCAGGTGCTGCTCCGCACCGCCTTCAGCCCGATCGTGCGCGAATGCGGCGACCTTTCGGCCGGCGTGTTCGACCTCAAGGGGCGGATGCTGGCGCAGGCGGTGACGGGTACGCCCGGCCACGTCAACTCAATGGCGGAATCGGTCAAGCATTTCATCGCGCACTTTCCAATTCAGTCGATGAAGAAGGGCGACGCCTACATCACCAACGATCCCTGGATGGGCACCGGCCATCTCAACGACTTCGTCGTCACCACGCCCTGCTTCAAGGACGGCAAGGTCGTCGCGCTGTTCTCCTGCACCAGCCATCTCATGGACATCGGCGGCATCGGCTTCGGGCCTGATGCCACCGACGTGTTCATGGAGGGGCTCTACATCCCCATGCTGAAGCTGATCGACGGCGGCGTCGTCAACGAAACGCTGATGGCGATGATCCGCACCAACACGCGGCTGCCGATCGACACCGAGGGCGACACCTATTCGCTCGCCGGCTGCAACGACGTCGGTTGCGAGCGCCTCGTCGAGATGATGACCGAGTTCAGCATCGACACGCTCGACGAGCTTGGCGACTACATCTGCGACCGCTCGCGCGAGGCCGTGCTTGCGGAGATCGCGAAGTTGCCGAAGGGAAGCTGGCGCAACAGCATGGTCGTCGACGGCTATGATGCGCCGGTCACGCTGGCCGCGACGCTGACGATCTCGGATATGGGCATTCACGTCGATTTCGACGGCACCTCGGCCGCTTCGAAGTTCGGCATCAA
The DNA here is from genome assembly GCF_001641695.1 of Bradyrhizobium neotropicale. GTDB lineage: Bacteria > Pseudomonadota > Alphaproteobacteria > Rhizobiales > Xanthobacteraceae > Bradyrhizobium > Bradyrhizobium neotropicale. The sequence continues at coordinate 147,167 of NZ_LSEF01000028.1, read as the reverse complement.
CGTGCCCTTGTCCTACACCACCGCCTATACCGTGTTCGGCCTCGGCTGCGTCGTCGCCTCGCAGATCCCGAACAATGCCGGCTCGTTGTCACCGCTCACGGTATCGGCGCCTGCGGGCGCGATCCTGAATGCGCCCAAGCCCGCGCCGGTGGCCTCGCGCCACGTGATCGGCCAGATGCTGCCCGACGTGGTGTTCGGCTGCCTGCGCCAGATCATTCCCGAGCGCGTGCCGGCCGAGGGCACCTCGTGCCTGTGGAATCTCAACGTGCGCGGACAGACACGCTCTGGTGCCGGCGGCAATTACGGATTCTCGATGGCAGTGACCAGCAATGGCGGCACCGGCGCGCGCTTCGGCAAGGACGGGCTGTCGGCGACCGCCTATCCCAGCGGCGTGCGCGGCACGCCGGTCGAGATCGCGGAGACGCAGACGCCGCTGATCTTCTGGCGCAAGGAGCTGCGTCCGGATTCCGGCGGGGCAGGGCGCACGCGCGGCGGGCTCGGCCAGATCATCGAAGTCGGCAGCGGCGTCGATGCGCCGTTCGAGATCCTGGCGGCCTTCGACCGCATCGATCATCCGCCGCGCGGCCGTGACGCTGGACGCGATGGCGAAGCCGGCTATGTCGGCCTGAAGTCGGGACAGAAGATGCGCGGCAAGGGTTTTCAGATCGTGCCGTCTAACGACCGGCTCGTGGTGATGACGCCCGGCGGTGCCGGCATCGGCGATCCCCGCGAGCGCGATCGCGCGGCCGTCAACAGCGACGTCGAGAGCGGATTGGTGTCCTCAGACAATGCGGTTGCGATCTATGGCCGCGCGGGGTGACGGGCTCGGCTGTATCCCCTGCGTCACGCAGCCCGGTCCCGCCGACAGTGCTTTGCGGGTAACTCGCTTCGGTCCGAAATTTGTCGATTGAGACGAAACGGTCAGTGTTGCTGCCGTTTTCAAATTCGCCCTCGCGTCAAATTCACGCCATGCGCGCATTCCGTCTTTGCACTCCCTGTGATCCGGCGTACTCTTTGACGCCGAGCAGAAGTGCAACAGCAATCACTCCAGTGAACGTAGCTCCTTTGGCGACATGCGCCGAAAGAGAGGGACATCTGTTGGCAGCTCATGTCCGATGGAGAACAATCGACACGTATTGAACTGCAAACGTCCCTCGCGGCGGCGCCTATAAGACGCAATCATCAAGCACAAAAGCGGGAGGAAGTGCCTATGAGGAAGCAGTGGCTTAACTCGGGTTTACCTGTTCTTGTCGGTGCAACGCTTGCGGCGTCGGCGGCGTTGGCTCAAGCCGTGGATACGGCCCGGATCGAGGCTGCCGGTCAGAACGATTGGCTCACCTATCACGGTTCATACAAATCCTATCACTACAGCCCGCTCGCGCAGATCAACGCGAACAACGTCGGCAATCTGGGCGTAGCCTGGATGCACATTCCCGGACGATCGACGCGCGGCCTGCAGTCAATGCCGCTCGTGGCCGATGGCGTGCTGTATTACTCGGGTTCTTACAGCCGGGTCTTTGCGCTGAATGGCGCGACGGGCGAGGTCATCTGGTCGTTCTTTCCGGAGCTGGATGAAGCGCTGATCAGCCGACAGACCCACTCTCCTTACAACCGCGGCGTAGCTCTCGGTGAAGGCAAGGTCTTTGTCGGTACGATGGATGGCCGTCTCATCGGGCTGGATGCGAAGACGGGAAAGGTCCTTTGGGACACCAAGCTGATCGACTCGCAGAAGCTCACTGTCGGCTTCACCGGCGCTCCGCTTTACGCGAAGGGGAGCGTGATCATCGGCGCGCAAGGTGGTGAATGGCCGGGCCGTGGCCCGATCTTCGCCGTCGATGCCGCCACCGGCAAGAAGAAGTGGGAGTTCTTGACGGTCGCAGGCACCGACGAGGCCATGAAGACTTGGGGCAGCGATTCCTGGCGCACCGGCGGTGGTGGCGGCTGGATGCCGGGCACCTACGACTCCGAGACCAACACCATCCTGTGGGGTACCGCGAACCCGGCACCGCTCTACGATTGGTCGGGCACTGATTACAAGACGCAAGGTGCGCGTCCCGGCGACAATCTCTATACGAGTTCGGTGATCGGTCTCGATATCGATAGCGGCAAGCTGAAATTCTACCATCAGGAGCTGCCGCACGACGCCTGGGACTTCGACAGCGCCGTCGGCGAGTTCGTGATGCTCGAGCGCGACGGCCAGAAGCTCGTGGTTCATCCGAACAAGAGCGGCTACATCTTCGTCTATGACCGCAATCTCGGTTTGAAGAACGTCTGGCGGATCACCGAGAACAGCAATTTTGTGAAGAACATCGACCCCAAGACCGGCGAATTGGTTGGCCGGCGTGACTTTAAAGCAGGAAAGGTAGACGAGCCGCTGTGTCCGCACATCTCCGGCGGCGTCAGCTTCAACGCCGGCTCCTACAACCCGAAGACGGGCCTCTACTACAAGCTCGGCCAGGAATGGTGCATGACCCTCGAGGTCATGAAGACGACGCCGGTGACCGCCCCGCAAGCACAGCTCAATATCGGGGCCGATTTCAAGATTGCGCCTCCGCCGGGTGGGGAGATTTATGGTCATCTCGACGCGCGCGATCCGGTGACCGGGGCCAAGAAGTGGGAAGTCCGCTTCCCCGAACCACCGCTCGCGAGCGTGCTGTCGACCGCGGGTAATCTCGTGTTCGTGCCTGACTCCCGCGGCATCATTCATGCCTACGATGCCGAATCGGGGACCGAGCTGTGGAATCACAACAACGGCACCGGCCATCAGGGCGGAATCGTCAGCTACTCTGCCGGCGGCAAGCAGTATATCGCGGTGACCGCGGGCTTTGGCGGCATGGCGTCGGACGACTACGCGCCGACCTTCGGCGGTGTTTACAAAAGCATGCCGCGCGACGATGGCGCGCTCATCGTCTACAGCTTGAAATAGGTCGTACGGATGACCTGTCGGGGAGCGGGAACACTCCCGCTCCCCGCGCATTTCAGTGGTTGATGGACTTTGCGAAAACGGAGCGGTACCCAGTGAAATCGAATTTGGGGACCATGACGTTATTGCCGGCGGCCGCACTGGCTGTCTCCCTGGCATGTGGCGTGCCGGTCCATGCGCAGTCTGCCACTCCTGCACCGGACCAGGAGACATTCGACGTCGGGCAGTTGTTTGCAACGACCTGTGGCTGGTGTCATTCCGATGGGGGGCGCGCGGCCGGCAAGGGGCCGCAGCTCATGAATACGACACGCGACGACGCTTATCTTCGCAGCCGCATCAAGAGCGGCAAGTCAGGCGCGATGCCCGCATTCGGCGAGACCTTCAGCGACGCGCAGATCGACCAGATCATCACATACATCCGGCAACTCAAGCCGCGCGAGGGCTGAATCGCGAAAGACCCGATCCATCCAAATGAGGACGCGGAATGAAGGCAATTGTCCCGGTCATCGTCGGCGCCGCCATCGGGCTATCAGGACCGGCGCAGGCGCGAACCCTGGACGCGATCCGCTCGAGCGGCGCGATGGGGCTCTGCGCGCATCCCAACTCGCTTCCCTTCGCGCGCAAGGCCGGCGATCCGCCCGGCTTCCAGGTCGAGTTGGGACAGGTGCTGGCAGGCGAGCTCGGTGTCTCGCTGAGGCTCGACTGGATCATCACGCAGTACCAGATGCGGAGCGCCGGCTGTGACATTCTTCTGGATGTCATCGCCGACCGTGAAGCGCAGGGTGAGACCCGCTTGAGGATCTCGAAACCGTACTATCGCACGGGCGTCGCGCTCGCAGTGCCGTCATCAAGCACGCTCACCTCGTTCAAGAGCCTCAACGGGTCTACCAAGGTGGGGGTGCAGGTCGGATCTGTTGCCGCCATGATCATCGGTCAACGGCACGTGCCCACATCGACCTTCGGCTTCGAGAGCGACAGCCTCGATGCCGTGTCAAACCATGAGATCGATGCCGCTGCGGTGACGCCCACCGCGGCGAGCTATTTCAATCTGACGCATCCGGACAAGGCACTCCGGATCCTGGATCGCGACGAGAGCGTGGCCGATCTCAACTGGAATGTCGCCGTCGGCATGGTTCGCCCGGATGATGCGTTCAGCGAAGCCATCGACGCAGCGCTGGAACGGCTGCGGAACGACGGCACGATCGATCGGATCTATCGCCGCTACGGTATCGTCCTCGAGGCGCCGAGATAGCCGTGCGCCTCGGCCCCGGTAGTCCAAAGGGCTCGATCAATCGAGGCGCGCCACCTAGCAGGCGCGATGTCCTTCAAGGTTTGGCCGCCGGAGCGGCAATGGGAGCGGCTTCGGCATCCGCCGGCGAGGGACGCAGGATCGGTCTCCAACTCTATACGGTCCGCGACCTCCTAAAGAACGACTTTGAGGGCACCCTGCGCAACGTTGCTCTCTTCGGCTATAGCGAGGTGGAGTTCGCCGGCATTCTCGGCCCTGACGTAAGGCGCACCGGCGAGCTTTTGCGCAGCCTCGGTCTCAGCGCACCGTCGTTGCATCTCGAATATGGCAATCTGCGGGACAAGACCGGATCATCGTTCGACCTCGCCCATTCGCTTGGCAGCCGGTTCGTCGTCTGTCCATGGCTTGATCCGCCGGAGCGACAGACGATCGATGACTGGAAGCGGATTTGCGACGAGTTGAACAGGATCGGTGAACTGGCGGCGCGTGCCGGGCTGACGCTCGCCTACCACAATCATGATTTCGAGTTCGCAGACCTCGCTGGCGGCATCTTGCCGTACGACGTTCTGCTCAGCCGCACGGACGAGCGCTTCGTCAAGTTCGAGCTCGACGTCTACTGGGCAACCAGGGGCAATCTCGACTCCGCGCTTGTTCTGAGGGCACATCCATCGCGATTTCGCCTGCTTCATCTCAAGGACATGGCGACGGATGGATCGACCACCGAGCTGGGGCGTGGCACGATTGATTTCGCTGGGATACTCGACGCTGCGTTTGAGAGCGGCGTGCAGCATATGTTCGTCGAGCAGGATATTTCGGCCGATCCCTTGCGAAGCATTGAGATCAGCATCGCTTTCCTTCGCCGCCAACCGCATTTTGCGCAGGGCAGATGATGCTGCCGTCCCGGCCCGGAGGCCGGGACGACGATGCCTCGACTGTTCGCTACGCCGCCGCCTTCCGCCGCGCCTGCTCGGCCTTGTACAGCTCGAACTCCTCCGCGATCGCCTTCGCGATCGAGGGGCGCTGACGTAGGCGCTCGTAATAGGCCTTCACGTTCGGCCATTTCGCGAGCTCGATCGGCGGCGTCGCCATGGTCCAGTTGATGACCGTGACGAGATAGGCGTCGGCGACGCTGAAATGGTCGAGCAGGAACTCGCGGTCCTGCAGGTAGTTGTCGAGATAGTCGAGCCGCGACAGGTTCTTCTCCAGCACGTAGGCCTTGGCCTCCTGCGGCGCCTTGCGGTCGAGCACGGGCACGAACAGACCCTTGTGCAGCTCGGTGCCGATGAAGCAGAGCCATTGATGCAGCCGCGTGCGATCGATGCCCGGTGGCGTGCCGATGCCGGATTGCGGAAAACGGTCGGCGACATATTGCAGGATCGCCGCGTTCTCGGTCAGCACCACGCCCTCGTCGGTGCGCAGCGTCGGTACGAGGCCGATTGGATTGACGGCGCGGAAGTCGGAGCCGTCGTTCAACACTTTCTTGGTCGGCGGATCGACTTCGAGATAATTCGCCTCGGCGCCGGCTTCATACAGCGCGACGCGGGTCGCCATCGAGCAGGCGAGCGGTGAGAAATAAAGGTCCATCTGTAGCCTCCTTGGGCAACTCCTCGAGTTTCGCTCAATCTGGCCAGATTGATTTTTGTACTGTCTTGCATAATATGAAACAGGTCAAGGATTATCTTGCGAAATGGTACAAAAATCGAAAGGGCCGCCCGCGGCCCCCGAGCAACCGAAACGCCGCGGCCGCCCGCGCGCCTACGAGCCCGATGTCGCGCTCGGCAAGGCGCTCGATCTGTTCCGCAAGCAGGGTTTTGCGGCGACCTCGCTCGACGATCTCAGCGAAGCGACTGGCATGAACCGGCCGAGCCTCTACGGTGCCTTCGGCGACAAGCGCGAGCTCTACATCAAGAGCTATCAGCGCTACCGCGAGGAGGCGCGCGCATCGATGGTCGCGATCTTTCGCGAGGAGATGCCACTGCGCCAGCGGCTGGAGCGCATCTTCGCCTCGGCGCTGAACATCTATCTCTCCGGCGACACCGGTCCGCGCGGCTGCTTCACGGTGGTGACCGCGGCTTCCGAAGCCGTCGGCGATCCCGAGATTCGCGCCATGGTGCTCGATGGGCTCACCGAGCTCGACAAGGCCTTTGCCAATTGCTTCCGCAGGGCGAAAGAGAAGGGCGAGTTACCGGAGACGGCCGATCCCGCCGTGCTGGCGCAGCTCGCCTCCGCGACCGTGCACACCATCGCCATCCGCTCCCGTGCCCGCGTGCCGCGCAAGGAGCTGGAAGCGATCGTGTCGGGCGCGATCGATGTGATGGTGGGAGCCAAACGTTAGGCCGTCGCCGGGACGACAGTGAGTGTGTGGCGCAAGCGAGCGCCTAATACCCCCTGGCCCGATCCACCACATTCTCCAGCGCGCTGCCGGCCTCGAACCGGGCGATCTGCTCGGCGACATAGGCCGAGATCGCCTCGGCGTCGGTGTCGGCCGCGTTGTGCGGAGTCAGCACCACCTTCGGATGGGTCCAGAGGCGGCTGTCCTGCGGCAGCGGCTCCTGCACGAACACGTCGAGCGAGACGGCGCCAAGGGTGCCGTCGTCGAGGCAGGAGAGAATGTCGGCCTCGTTCTGCAGGCCGCCGCGGCCGGCGTTGATCAGCACCGGCGCGCCGAGCGGGCTCTTCCGGTTGAGCTTTGTAAAGACGTCGCGATTGAGGATGCCTTGAGTGTCCGGCGTCAGCGGCAGGAGGCACACCAAAATGTCGGTCGCATTCAGGAACGCATCGATCTGCGCGGTGCCGTGAAAGCATTCGACGCCCTCGACCGCGCGCGGGCTGCGGCTCCAGCCTGCGACGCGAAAGCCGAGCCGCCTCAGCACCCCGGCCGCATCCGCACCTAACGTGCCGAGCCCCATGACGCCGACCGTGACCGCGCTCGCCGGCCACTGATATTTCGGCTCCCAGCTCTTCTCACGCTGCGACTGCCGCAAGTAAAGCTCCTGGCGATGGTGCATCAGCACGTGCAGCACGACATATTCGGTCATGCGATTGGTCAGGTCGGGCACGGCGACGCGGACCAGCGGTACGTCGGGCAAGCTGCGGTCGGCCATCAGCGCATCGACGCCGGCACCCAGATTGAAGATCGCACGCAGGTTCACAAATGCGGCGAGCTCGCCCGGTGCCGGCTTCCACACCGCGGCATAGTGCACCTCGGCCGGATCGAGCCCGGCGTCGGGCAGCAGTACCACGCGGCGGCCGCCACAGACCGCCTCGAACCGGGTCTTCCAGCGCGCCGGCAGCCAGTTCTGCTGGGTGCTGTTGATCAGGACGGCCAGTGTGCCTTTGGTCATTCCAGGTGCCTCATCGGGTTCCGCTTTTGAAGGCCCTCCTTGGCACGAACGGACGGACTTTTCTTGCAAATTATTTCCGCATCGCTGTCGGGGCAGGGCATATTGGCTCGTCTTCAAAACGAGACGAGGAAAGTGCCACCCATGCTCTATGCCATCCTTTGCTATCACGATGAGGATTTCGTCGGCTCCTGGAGCAAGGACCAGGACGATGCCGTGATGAAAAAGCTCGCCGTGGTGCAGGAGAAGCTCACCAAACAAGGCCGGCTCGGGCCGGTGGCGCGGCTGTTGCCGACCACTGCGGCCGCGACGCTGCGCAAAGAGGATCCGCCGCTGGTGCTCGACGGCCCCTATGCCGAAACCAAGGAGCAGTTGCTCGGCTTCTACATCGTCGACTGCAAGAATCTCGACGACGCGCTCGACGTCGCGCGCGAGCTCGGGGCCGCCAATCCCGGCGGCGCGTATGAGGTGCGTCCGGTCGGCGTGTTCAGACCCGGAGGGAATTTGACGTGAGCGACACCGATGCCGCCTGGATCGAGACCGCGCTGACCTCGGCGCGACCGCAGGCGGTGGGTGCGCTGCTCCGCTATTTCCGCGATCTCGATATGGCGGAGGAGGCGTTCCAGAACGCCTGCCTGCGCGCGTTGAAGACCTGGCCGCAGAACGGGCCGCCGCGCGACCCCGCCGCCTGGCTGATCATGGTCGGCCGCAACGTCGCGATCGACGAGGTGCGCCGCACTCGCAAGCAGGAGCCGCTGCCCGAGGACGATCAGGCGATCTCCGATCTCGGCGACGCCGAAGGTGAGCTTGCCGAGCGGCTCGACGGTTCGCATTATCGCGACGACATCCTGCGGCTGATGTTCATCTGCTGCCATCCGCAACTGCCGGCGACGCAGCAGATCGCGCTCGCCTTGCGCATCGTCTCCGGCCTCACCGTCAAGCAGATCGCGCGCGCCTTCCTGGTCTCGGAAGCGGCGATGGAGCAGCGCATCACCCGTGCCAAGGCCAAGATCGCCGAGGCCGGCGCGCCCTTCGAAGCGCCCGGTGCGGTCGAGCGTTCGGAGCGCCTCGCCGGCGTCGCGGCGATGATCTACCTGATCTTCAACGAGGGCTATTCGGCGAGCGGCGATACCGCCGAGATCAGGAAGCCGCTCTGCGAGGAGGCGATCCGGCTGGCGCGGCTGCTATTGCGGCTGTTCCAGAGCGAGCCGGAGATCATGGGACTTACGGCACTCATCTTGTTGCAGCATGCGCGCAGCGCCGCGCGCTTTGCCAAGGACGGTTCGCTGATCCTGTTGGAAGATCAGGATCGCTCGTTGTGGAACGGCACCATGATCGCCGAGGGCCTGGCGCTGATCGACAAGGCGATGCGTCACCATCGCAGCGGCCCCTATCAGATCCAGGCGGCGATCGCGGCGCTGCATGCGCGCGCTTCGACGCCGGAGGAGACCGACTGGACGCAGATCGACCTGCTCTATGGCGCGCTCGAGCTGGTGCAGCCTTCACCGGTGGTGACGCTCAACCGCGCGGTTGCTGTCTCGAAGGTGCGCGGGGCGCAAGCTGCGCTCGACCTGATCGAGCCGCTGGCACCCAAGCTTGCCAATTATTTCCATTTCTACGGCGTGCGCGGCGCCTTCCTGATGCAGCTCGGCCGCAACGACGAGGCCCGCGTCGCCTTCGACCGCGCCATCGCGCTCGCCAACACCTCGGCGGAAGCCGCCCACATCCGCATGCATCTCGATCGCCTGATCAGGGACAGCCGGCCGAAGGGGAACGGAAGTTCCAGGCAAGGCGCGAAGGCGAATTAGGGCAGGCTCGCCTCCACACCGTCATGGCCGGGCTTGTCCCGGCCATCCACGCTCTGCCTTTGACGCGGGGGCGGGTAGCCTGCCGAAAAAGTTCTGTTCCACGCTGTCGATCCCATCCTTCCCCGTTCGTCCTTAGCCCATAACCCACGGAGCCATTCATGCTGAAAGCTGTTGCCATTTTCGCCGTCGTGATCGCGGTCGGTCTCGCCGCCGTCCTCGCCCTCGCGCTCACTAAGCCCGACACGTTCCGCGTCGAGCGCCGTCTCGCCGTGAAGGCGCCGGCCGAGGCGATCTATCCGCTGGTTGCAGATTTCCACCGCTGGACCGGCTGGTCGCCCTATGAGGGCCGCGATCCCGCGATGAAGCGCACTTTTGGCGGAACCGCGCAGGGCAAGGGCGCGACCTATGCCTGGGACGGCAACAACAATGTCGGCGCCGGCCACATGGAGATCCTCGAGGCGGACGTGCCGTCGAAGGTCCGCATCAAGCTCGATTTCGAGCGGCCGTTCGAAGGTCACAACACCGCGGAGTTCACCTTTGTGCCGCAAGGTGATGCCACACTGGTCACATGGGCGATGTACGGTCCGGCCCCGTTCATGTCGAAGATCATGCAGGTCTTCGTCAACGTGGACAGCATGATCGGCAAGGATTTCGAGGCCGGCCTCGCCAGCCTGAAGAAGCTCACCGAGAAGTGACGCTCACTGCCCAAGGAAACCAAGAGGAGAGAAACGATGCTCAATCCCTATCTGTTCTATCAGGACACCTGCGAAGCGGCTTTCAACTTTTACGCCAAGGCGCTGGGTGGAAAGATCGAGGCGATGCTGCGCGCCTCCGAGGCGCCGGCGGACATGCCCGCCACACCCGGCCGCGAGAAGACCATCATGCACGCGCGGATGTCGCTGCCCGACGGCAGCGTGTTGATGGCCTCCGACGCGCCGCCCGAGCATGTGCAGAAGCCGCAGGGCTTTTCGATCTCGCTCACGCTGACCGATCCCGCGGAAGCCGAGCGCAAGTTCAATGCGCTCGCCGACGGCGGCACCGTCACCATGCCCTTCAGCAAGACGTTCTGGGCCAAGGGCTTTGGCATGTGCGTCGATCGCTTCGGCATCCCCTGGATGGTAAACTGCCCCGCCGAAGGGATGTGAGCGCAGATTCGATCGCGTCGATGGCGCGATGACACCAATGCCCTCTCGCGCTGTTGGCGCGAGAGGGCGCAGAAGCAGTCCTCACCGCCGCCGGGACCGCGCGCTGCTTCAGCGGATCGATCCGGTGACATCCTCTTGCGGCGCCGGTGGAACACAGCGCGGACAGATCACGAGCTTCGATCCGAGCTGCCTGTCGTTCTCGGCCTCGATCTCGTCGTGCACCGCCCACCACGCCTCGGAATACGGGCGCAGCGTGCCCAGCACTCTCTCACGTTCCTGATTCGGGTTGGTGTCGTTCTCCGCCGGAGCACGATCCGCATTGCGATGCTTTGTGACAGCCGTGCGGTTCGGGTCCCGACCGAGTCCGTCCCATGCGATCGGGCGACGCTCCGAGGCCGGTGCATTTGCGCACCCAGTGAGCGCGGCGCAAAAACTGAGCAAGATGACGATGTATCGAGTCATGCCGGACCTGTTGTGCGGTACGCACCACGCAACATCCGCGTGGCAGCCTTCGCATCGCGATTGTTAAATCAGACCTAAGGGAAACGACGTCGCCGGCACGGCCGAATATGACTCTTGCTTTCGCCTCATTGTGCAGGAGCGCGCGTGAGCTTTCGCGGAATGAAGCGGACTGCATCGCACAACAATTGGCGCAATATTAGGCTGTGAACTTCGCGTCAGAATCGATAGCCTTGTCTCATAAGATTTAAAAACTGGGGTGGACGTCACTTGAGAGGGGAGCGACCGATGGCAGCGGCGCTACAAATCAACTTTGCCCTGTGGGGGATGCTCATCTGCGCCAGCATGAAGCTGGCTCCGATGATTCAGACTCTCTTCTAGGAGAGCAGCCAGTTCACGACGGCCAAGGCTCCCTCTGCGAGCGCGTAGAGCCAGCCAAGGGTTGCGACGGCGCTCGTGATCAGCAACGCAGCAGTGACGGCCTGCTCATTCCATTTTCGTAAGTGCGATGACTGGTCTTGCGCATCGGGATGTCCGTCGGTGCTGATGCTGGTCATGAATATCTCCGCGGACATCCGTGTCGTGCGGCGTCATGTATGCCAAGCCAAGTTGGCGTTAGTGTGACGCGGTTCACACTTGTAGCGCATTTGTCCGGCGTGATGCGCGCAAATTGTGTGCGTCGGTTCCGACTAATCATCTTCCGCGGCGCGGATAGCTGATTGCGAAAAACGCTATCGACAGCGCGGATAGATTGCGGCGAGTTCGCGCCCTTTCAACAGCAGCAGTCGCGAGCTCAGTCCACCATGGCGGCTGATCCAGTTGCGCACCGGGCCTGGATAGGCCTGCAGCACGGCTTCCGACGCTTCCGGCTCGGCATAGAAACGCCCGCTCCGGTCTACCGAACGCGCGGCATGAAAGCCGAGCACCGCGCGCTTCGTAACGCAGATGCGCTCGCCCGGCACGATGCTCAGCACCAGCGTGCAGGCCGACAGGCAGGGGCCGTCGATCACCACGCGGTCGCCGCTCTCGCGCACCTTCTCGAACAGGTCGAGGAACGGTCCAACCTGTCCGCCCGGACTCTGCATGATGCGGATTTCGGCCGAGGCGGGCGCGGCCGCGAGCAGGGCGAGCGACCACATCAAGGCTTTGACAAAGACGACGCGTCGCATGCTGCTCTCCCAGAGCTCGATTCGGAGGGTGGGTTAGCCCTGCGGCTGCACAAAGCGCAGTCCGCTAGGCCTAACCCACCACTTTCATAGCCGCGGCGCCGGACGTGGTGGGTTACGCTGCGCTAACCCACCCTACAATTCTCATCCGTTGCGGCGCTGGCCGCGCAGCGTCGGCAGACCGATGCCAGCCGCATCGAAGCCGCCATCAACGGCCAAAATTTGGCCGGTGATGTAGCTTGCGCGGTCCGAGCACAGGAAGAAGATCGCTTCCGCAAGTTCCTCCTCCAGGCCGTAGCGGTTGAGCGGGATGGCGTCGTGGTAGTCGGCGCGGATCTCCGGCGTGTGCACCTGCTTGGCCATCGCGGTCTCGACCGGCCCCGGCGCCACCGCGTTGACGCGGATGTTGAGGGAGGCGAGCTCGACCGCGAGCTGCTTCGTCAAATGCGCGAGCCCGGCCTTGCTGGTGCCGTAGGCCGAGCGCAGCGTCGAGGCGCGCACGGCCGAGATGGAGGTGATGTTGACGATGGCGCCGCCGCTCGCCTCGCGCATCATGGGCACCGCCGCCTTGGTGCAAAGGAAGGGCCCGGTGAGGTTGACCTCGAGCACACGGCTCCAGTCGGCATCAGACGTCTCCATCAGCGGCGCGAACACCGCGATCCCGGCATTGTTGACGAGCGCATCGAGACGGCCAAGGCGCTGCTCGATGGTCTTCATTGCCGCACCGACCGCAATCGCGTCGGAGACGTCGCAAGTCAGCGCCAGTGTGGTTTCGCCCTGACCGATCTCGGCCACCGCGCGGCCGAGCAATTCGCCCTCGATGTCGAGCAGCGCCACGCGCCAGCCCTCGGCGAGGAACTTCTTGGCGGCCGCAAGCCCGATGCCGCGTGCGGCTCCGGTGACGAGGGCGACTTTTTGCGGGGCCTGCGGCATCTCTTGATCTGTCCTGTGTCCGAAAGGTTGGTCGCGCGCGAGCGCCTGGCCCCTTTTACTTCGCTTTCGAGCGGCCGAGAAAGGTCTCACCGATCGATCCCGGTGCGGCGCCGATGGAGGAATGGCGGCCGGGCATGACAACGTGCCCTTGGAACCGCGCCGTGTCGGCACGACGGTGCTTGCTTCGTCTTCCATTGAAGCCAACGGGGAGATGTGACCATGCCTGACGACCGCGAGCGCCTGATTCGAAACCTGTTCGCCGCCTATCTTGCCAATGACCGGCAACTGGTCAGCGACGCGCTGGCCGATGACTTCCGCTTCACCAGCCCCTTCGACGACGACCTCGACAAGGAGGCCTATTTCGAACGTTGCTGGCGCGATACCGGCTGGATCGCCCGCCACGACATCGAGCGCATCTTCGTCGCCGGGGATGAGGCCTTCGTGACCTATCACTGTCTGGCAACAGATGGCAGGAGCTTTCGCAACACTGAGTTCTTCGCCTTCGCCAGTGACAAGGTCCACCGCATCGACGTTTATTTCGGCGCGGCTCGCCAGGATGGTCGGTTCCTCCCGCAGCCGCGCTGATGGCGCGCCATGACCTCCGAAATAATTCTCGTTCCCGTGTCGGTTCTGTACAACGGCGTTCGTCTTACAGGGGAGCGCGGGTCAAGCCGGTCCGCCCCCAAAGAACGTCACGGAGCAGGTCGATGCGTTTCATGGTGATCGTCAAGGCAAATCAGGACACCGAGGCCGGCAAGATGCCGACCACAGAGATGCTGGCCGCCATGGGCAAATTCAACGAGGAGATGGCCAAGGCCGGCGTGATCGAGGCCGGCGAGGGCCTGCATCCGACGGTGAAGGGCGCTCGTATCCGATATTCGCCCGCCGACGCCAGCGTCACCCGCGGCCCGTTCAATCTGTCGCGGGACCTGATCGCCGGCTTCTGGATGATCAAGACCTCTTCGCTCGACGAGGCGATCGCGTGGATGAAGCGCGCGCCGTTCGAGCCCGGTTCCGAGATCGAGATCCGCCAGGTGTTCTCGGTCGAGGATTTTGGCGAAGCCTTCACGCCCGAGCTGCGCGAGCAGGATGACCGCACCCGCGCCCACGCGGCGAAGAAATAGCCTCACCGTCATTCCGGGGCGATGGGAAGCATCGAGCCCGGAATCCATCGGGCCGCGATGACTGCGGATGATGGATTCCGGGCCTGCGCCTCACGGCGCATCCCGGAATGACACGGAAGACATTCGCGTGTTCACGACAAAAAGAGAGCCCTCATGCGATTCATGATGCTGATGATCCCCCTCGGCTACGAGACCGCACCGCCGGACGTGCAGCTCGATCCGGAACGCGTCGCCGCGATGATGCGCTACAACGAGGCGTTGAAGGACGCGGGCGTTCTGATCACGCTCGACGGCCTGCATCCGCCGTCGAAGGGCGCGCGCGTGTCGTTTGGCACCGGCGAGCCGATCGTGACCGACGGCCCCTTCACTGAGGCCAAGGAAGTTCTCGGCGGTTACTGGATGATCGAGGTTGCCTCGCGCGAGGAAGCGATCGCCTGGGCCAAAAAGTGCCCGGCCTCGCCGAACGAGGTCATCGAGATCCGCCAGGTGCAGGAGATGAGCGATTTCCCGCCCGAAGTGCAGGAAGCCGCCGCCGGCTTTGACGACCTGAAGAAGTAGCAGCAGTCGCGTTCGATCAATCATCACCAAGGGAGAAGCAACGATGAGCACCGACACCTATCTCGCCGTTTTCCTCGGCAGCAAGACGAGCCCGAAATGGGCCGCATGGAATGCGATGTCCGAGGCCGAGCGCAAGGCGAAAGAGCAGGAAGGTATGGCGGCCTGGAAAGCCTGGGCCGAGAGGCACCAGGGCGCGATCCAGGCGATGGGCGGCCCGCTCGGCAAGACCAAGAGGGTCGACGGGAAGGGCGTTGCCGACATCGCCAATGAGATGGGCGCCTTCACCGTGGTCCGCGCCGCCTCCCATGAAGCCGCGGCGAAGATGTTCGAAAACCACCCGCACTTCGCGATCTTCCCTGGCGAGCGCGTCGAGATCATGCCGGTCCTGCCGATCCCGGGCGGTTAGTCGATCCCCGGACACCCACACGTCATTCCGGGGCAGCGCGCAGCGCTGAACCCGGAATCCAGAAGTCGTGGCGCGAGATTCCGGTTCGGCCCTCCGGGCCGCCCCGGAATGACTGCCGTGACCGTGGAAGTACGGGTTAATCACACCCCGTTCCCGCTAGTGACCTTCGCGCGCGGCTCATGTAAAAGCCGTTCACATGAGCTGGCGCAAGGAGCAGGGCCGCGCTGAGCGCGGCTATCACCACGGCAATCTGAAGGAAGCCTTGTTGCAGGCGGCGCTCGGGCTGATCGCCGAGAAGGGCGCGGCCGGCTTCACGTTCGCCGATGCCGCGCGCATGGCCGGGGTCAGCGCGGCCGCCCCGTATCGGCATTTTCGCGACCGCGACGAGCTGTTGTCCTCGATCGCGCAGCGCGGCTTCGAGCAGTTCGAGGCGCGCCTGACCGCGTCCTGGGACGACGGACGGCCCGACACGATCACCGCGTTCGAGCGCGTCGGAAAGGCCTATCTCGCCTTTGCCCGCGAAGAGCCCGCCTTCTATGCCGCGATGTTTGAATCCGGTCTGCCCACCGATGCCAATCCGGCGTTGATGGCTGCGGGCGAACGCGCGTTCGGCGTCATCCGTGCCGCCGCCGAGCGCCTCGCGGCGCTGACGCCGCCCGGCACGCCGCGCCCGCCGGCGATGATGATGGCGCTGCACATCTGGTCGATGTCGCATGGCGTGGCCTCGCTGTTCTCGCGCGGCGATGGCGCGCGTCGCAAGCTGCCGATGTCGCCCGACGAACTGCTCGAAGCCGAGGTGCTGATCTATCTGCGCGGTCTCGGATTCCCGACCGACCGCCGTCCCGCTGCGAAAGGTGCCGAGCCGCCGCCCGTGCCACCGGAGGCTTCCTCCGGTTCTGGCGTGCCTCCCGGCGGTACTCCAGGTGGTCCTTGGGGCAAGCCGAAATAAAGTTGCGCAAATAAATCGGCGCGCCTGTCAGGCGGCCGGCTTGACAAAAATGCGGGATGGTCTAGCTATGTAAATGTTATTTACATTCACAACGGCTTTGATGCCGTGATGGAGATGGGAAATGGCCTACACCGCTGATGTCAATCGATGGCGCGGCCCTTCGGAACAACCGTACGAACGCCCCCACATGCTCGACACGCCCTGGCATCCCGGCTGGATTGCCGTGACCATCCTCGGCTTCATCATCTGGTGGCCGATCGGCCTTGCCCTTCTCTTTTTCACACTCGGGAGCAGAAGAATGTCGTGCTGGAGTCACCAGGATCGCTGGCAGAACAAGATGGAGCGGATGCAGTACAAGATGGATCGCATGCGCGATCGCATGGAGCGCCGCGGCTTCGGCTTCGGTTTCGGCCCGCCGTCATCCGGCAACCGCGCCTTCGACGAGTACCGCGCCGAGACCCTGCAGCGGCTCGAGGAAGAGCAGCGCGAGTTCAAGGACTTCCTGACCCGTCTGCGTCACGCCAAGGACAAGGAAGAGTTCGACCAGTTCATGGCGCAGCACAAGACCCGTCCGACGCCGCCGCCGAGCGACCAGCCGCCGCAGGGCTGATCCTGAACGCCGAGCCTCTCAAAGCCTTCAGGCGCATGCCCCCAAAGTCCTGATGGCCCCGAGCCGCCCGCCTGCGCATCCCGTAGGCGGGCGGTTTGGTTTTTGCGGGGGAGCAGAACCAACCGCCGACGATCCGACACTAAGACTTGCGCGCGCCGTCTCGCCGGGTCCGCGCAGCTTCACGTCTGGGTCACGCGCGTCATGGACCTCTATACCCGCCTGCTGCTCGGCGTAACCGCGTTCGCGGTGCTGGGCTACATCAGCTTCGTCTATGGCAGCTGCTCGACCGATCCCGCCTGCCATTTTCGCCTCTGCGCCGGCGGCCGCTCGTTCTGCGGAGTGGTCTACGGGAACGGGCAGGACAGCTGGGCGCCATAGAACCCGATCCGTGCGGGGACCGACCAAGTCCTGACAACGCATTCCGCGTTGCCGCCGGGTACCACCATGACCGACGCCGAACGCAAGCAGATCAGTGAGCGCATCGCGCTGCTCGAGCGCGCCTCGGCGCTGTTCTGGCGGTTCGGGGGCTGGTTGCCGATGGCGATCGCGTTCCTCAATGGATGGCCGAACGAAGTCCAGCTCTATCCGTGGCAGGTCGGCGAGTCCTGGAGGCTCTTTCTCAGCCTTTTCGTCTACCAGTTCGCTGGGCTCGCACTCGATCGCGCGATCTCGTTTGCGAAAGCGAGCCTCGATTCATGATCCTGCTTCGCGACTTCGCGCTCTACGTCCTGCCGGTGCTCATTGCACTCGGCGGTTGGCTCCACGCGTTCAGCCTGCGCAAGCAGGCCCGGCGGAGTTGCGCGCACAGCTCCCGCGCGCAGATCGCGCTGACGCCAAGGCGGGCGATGGAACGAACATTGACCGTCAGGCGCAACAAAATGGCGCACAATCTTGACGAGCTGAACTCCTCTGTGGCCACTCGCGACAGCGAGACTTCTGCTCTCCAATGAATGCCCGTTTGCGAATGTCCCAGCTCAAGCACCTCTCGCTCGACACCGCGATGCTGCCCGAGCGCGACCGCCTTGCCGTTTGGCGGGAGGTCTATGGTCGCCTGTTGTTCAACATCGAGGGCGCCGTGGCAAGCCGCGCTATCTCGCGCGCGCGGCCTCGCGGGCTGCGATCTCCTCGGCCGTGCCTGTCGCCGCGCCGGGGCCCGCATGCACATGGACCTCCTTCGCAATGATCGGCTCGCCGCATTCGGAGCAGACCATGACCGGGTCGAACATCTTGCCGCAGTTCTTGTGCTCGTGGAGCAGGGGGCGGCCGCGCTCATCCACCATGTGGGTGTCGCCCCAATGCACGATCGCCATCACCACCGGATAGAGATCGAGTCCCTTCTGGGTGAGGATGTACTCGTGCCGCGTCGGGTTCACCTGATAGGGCGCGCGCCTGAGTACGCCGAAACTGACGAGCTTCTTCAGGCGGTCGGCGAGGATGTGCCTGGTGACGCCGAGCCGTGACTGAAACTCCTCGAACCGGCGCACGCGCAGGAAGCAGTCGCGCAGGATCAACAGACTCCAGCGATCGCCGATCACGGCCACCGTCCTGGCAACCGAGCACTGTTCCTGCTCAAGCGAATCCCACCGCATCCGTCCGATCCTCGAAACAGCTGAATTTCCAATGCGTTCTTCGCACCGACAATATAAAATTCCAAAATGGAATGAAAGTCCTCAACCATCACGATCTGTGCTGACGTAAGCTTATTTTTGCTTCGGTTTGACAGTTCTATTTTAGAACTATATGGTCGCCGCAAGATGAGCTCTCAGGGCTCAACAAGCCAAATCGGCGGGAGGATGTGACCATGTCGAGCGCGCGACCGCTGCGGGTGCAGTTCCTGTTCGATTTCGGCAGCCCCAACGCCTATCTCTCCGACCGCGTCATCCCAGACATCGAGAAGCGCACCGGCGTGACGTTCGACTATGTGCCGGTGCTGCTCGGCGGCATCTTCAAGCTGACCGGCAATTCGTCGCCCGCCGATTCCCTGAAGGGCATCAGGAACAAGCGCGAATACATGGAGGTCGAGACGGCGCGCTTCCTGCGCCGGCACGGCATCACGGGATTCCGTTCCAACCCGTTCTTCCCGGTCAACACGCTGCAACTGATGCGCGGCGCCGTCGCGGCCCAGGAGCTCGGGCTGTTCGCGCCGTATTTTCGCGCCGTCTACCACCACATGTGGGAAGAGCCGAAGAAGATGGACGATCCCGCGGTGATGCGCGCGGCGCTGACCGCCTCCGGGATCGATTTCGATCTCATCGCGGCAAAGTCGCAGGAGCTCGCGGTCAAGAACCGTCTGATGGAGCTGACGCAGGATGCGGTTGCTCGCGGCGCGTTCGGCTCGCCGACCTTCTTCGTCGGCGACGAGATGTTCTTCGGCAAGGATCAGCTCCGGGACGTCGAGGAGGAGATCCTCGCCCAATTGTCGCAGGTTACGCCGCGCGTCGCGTCCGCCGCTTCGGCCTGATCCGCTCCGCTTCATTGCTCGCGCGCAAGAGAGCCCGGTCACGGGCCTGCGCCTGTCCACCAGGGAGGACCGCATGACCAGCAACGACGTCGATATGGCCGATCTCATCGCGCGACTGCCGCGCAGAGTTCACGAGGTCTATGCTCCCTTCGCCGAGACCTCGCCCGATCTGCCTGCCTTCGTCGAGGCCGGCCGCGTCTGGACCTACCGGCACTTCTCCGATGCCGTGGATGCGGCCGCGAAAGATCTCGCCGATCTCGCGATCAGGCCCGGCGATCGCGTCATGGTCGTGAGCGAGAACAGCGTCGCGCTCGGGGCCATGCTGTTCGCGGCAAGTACCCTCGATGCCTGGGCCATCCCCGTCAATCCGCGCCTCTCGGCGCGCGAGCTCGATCTCATCGCGACCCACAGCGGCGCACGCCGCGCGCTGTTCAATGCCGCCTTGTCGAAGGATGCCGCCGATCATGCGAGCCGCACCAGCGCAAGCTTGCGCGCCGTGGGCCCGTTCGGCGGCATCGGCGTCGGCGCGCTGCATGAGGCGGCGAAGGTCGAGCCGGTCGAAGCGCTCAGCGAACGGCAGGTGGCCGCGCTGATGTACACCTCCGGCACCACGGGCGCGCCGAAAGGCGTGATGCTCAGCCATCGCAATCTGCTGGTCGCGGCAAAGGTCTCGGGCAATCTGCGCCGGACCGCGCCGGGCGATCGCATTTACGGCGTACTGCCGATGTCGCACATCGTCGGCTATTCGATCCTCCTGATCTCGACGCTGATGCACGGTGCCGCGCTGCATGTCGTCTCGAAGGCCGATCCCGCGGCGCTTGCCCGTGCTCTGGCGGAGGAAGGCATCACCACGCTGTACGGCGTGCCCGCAACGTACCAGCGCCTGCTCGAATACAAGGCCGTCAACGGCATCGCGCAGCTCAGCCGCGGAAACCTCCGTCTGATGTGCGTCGCCGGCGCGCCGCTCGATCTCGAGCTGAAGCGCCGGATGGAAGAGGAGTTCGGCGTCTCCCTCCTCAACGGGTATGGCATCACCGAGTGCTCGCCGGGCCTTGCCGGCGTGCGCGAGGAAAATCCGGCGGCCGACGAGACGGTGGGCCCCTTCCTGCCGGGCATCGATCACAGGATCGTCGATCGCGACGGGCGGCAGGTCGGCATCGGCGAGGTCGGCGAGCTGCATGTGCGCGGTGCCAACATCATGCTCGGCTATTACCGCGCGCCTGATTTGACGGCGGCCGCCATCGATCGCGACGGCTGGTTCAACACCGGCGATCTCGGCCGGATGAACGAGCGTGAGCAGCTCTACATCGTCGGACGCACCAAGGAGATGATCATCCGCTCCGGCTTCAATGTCTATCCGGCGGAGATCGAGGCGGTGCTCAACACGCACCACGACGTCGTGCAATCGGCGGTGGTCGGCCGCCCCGTGGATGGAAACGAGGAGGTTGTCGCCTACGTCCAGCTGTTGCCGGGTGCGCGCGTCGACGCCGAAGCGCTGAAATCCTACGCGGCGAGCCAGCTCACAGCCTACAAGCGGCCGACCGAGCTGATCGTGCTCGATGCGCTGCCGGCAGCCTCGACCGGAAAAATCCTCAAGCACAAGCTTCGCGAGCTCGCGCTTGCCGGGACCGCAGATATGGCGGCGACAGGTTGACCGCTGCGCCGGACGCGCGAGTCGTTTTCAGGGCAAGGGGAGGTGTCGAATGTTCAGGGCGCCGACATCGGCGATGCCAACTATCTCCATGGGACCCAGCAGGGACAGATCCTTGAGCAGGTCCTGAAGCAGTGCGGCGATGATCTCTCGCGCGAGAACGTCCTCAAGCAGGCGAGGGGCATCCGCGGATTGTCATTGCCCACGCTCGTGCCGGGAGTGACAATCAACACCGGCCCGGGCAACAGTATGGCCTATACGCAGTTGAAATTGCAGCGCTGGACCGGAAGCTCCTGGGAGCAATTCGGCAATGTGCTGAGCGCGGACGGTGATTGAGGCTCCGGTATCCAATCCTCGGAGGGTGCAATGAAGACGGCAATCGTGATCGGCGTCGGCCCGGACCGCGGCTTAGGAGCTCAGCTCTGCAAGCGTTTCGCGGCTGATGGACTGAAGGTGATCGTCGCAGGGCGGACGTTGTCCGCATTGCAGGCCGTCGCGCGCGATATCGAGCAGGCGGGTGGTGCGGCCGTGCCCTTTGTCGCGGACGCGACCAAGGAAAGCGACATCGTCGCTCTGTTCGATGCCGCGGGCGAAGACCTCGATCTCGCCATCTACAACGCCGGCAACAACACGGCCGGCAGGATCATCGAGCTGGAAGCCGACTATTTCGAGAAGGCCTGGCGCGTGGTCTGCTTCGGCGGCTTCCTGTTCGGCCGTGAGGCGATGCGCCGCATGACGCCGAAGAAAACCGGCACGCTACTGTTTACCGGCGCCAGCGCTTCGCTGCGCGGCCGCTCCGGCTTCGGCGCGTTCAATTCAGCGAAGGCGGGCCTGCGCACGCTGGCGCAGGCGATGGCCAAGGAGTACGCGCCCGACGGCATCCACGTCGGCCATGTCGTGGTCGACGGCGCGATCGCCGGCGACAAGATCATGACGCGCTTTCCGGATCTGGCAAGCCGCGAGGACAGCCTGATCAGCATCGAGGGCATCGTCGACGGTTTCGCCTTTCTCTACCGGCAGCCTCAGCGCGCCTGGTCATTCGAGCTCGACGTGCGGACGTCGAAGGAGAAGTGGTAGGGCAGGGAGCACGGCCGGGCGCCGTCGGCGACGCCAGGCGTCTATGTCTGACCCGTTCCGTTCAGGCGGCGTGCCGATGGCTCTCGCCGCCGTGGGGCGGCGTGACCGGCTCCGAGCTCGTCTGGCCCGGCGCGTCCATCACTGCAACGTGGTGACGGTACACCATCTCCCAGCCCTTCCAGCCGGTGAAGAGGAGGATGCCGACGACGATCAGGGACAACACCACGCCCCAGGGCTTGATCGCGGCCTCGGCGCCTTGCGCATAGCGAAGGTAGAAATTGACCAGCGCCAGCACGACCGCCGCAAGGTTGCCGACCATGTGGTACCAGGCGTCGTTCAGGCTGCGAATGCGGGCCTCGCTCAGGAAATCCGTAAAGCCGGCTATGGCGGCGACAAGCGCCATGACGATGCCGGCGCCGATCAGCCACATTGCGGCGCGGGCCCAGAAACCATCGCCGGTTCCAATGAAGGCCAGATCGGCAATGGGGGCGCCGACCAGGAACGCGACGGGAAACGGGATGATCATCGGATGGAGCGGGTGATCGCCGATGGCGGCGGTCGTCTTGGGGTTGATGCTCATGGCAAAACCTCGCCGAAAGTGATCTTCCGGAACAATTTTCGGGACGCGTGCAGGTTCCTCCGTATCCGCCGGACAGAGGCAGCCTGGCTGACCGGCGCAGCCGGTATCGGCCGTGCGGCTAGAAGAATGTACAGAGGAACGCCGCCGCGTCCTCGGAGAGGCCGACGATCTTGTTGGTCGCCTGGCGATAGAATTTGAAGTTGAGCTCGGTCTCGGGACGGCCGTCCTTCCAGTCGGCGAACGGTTTGAGGCCGCTCCGCCCCAGCGGCCGCTTCGCCAGCGCGGTGCGACGGACGGTGATGCTGACACGCGGTGTCTGCCGGGCGATGCCGCGCTTCTTCGCGACCGCCTCGGCGGATGTCACCACGCCGCGCGCGATGAGACCTTGACCGCCCTCTTTCTCGCTTGCGAACAGGAAGATCGCATCGCCCGCCTTGATGTGCTTGCCGTCATACATCGTCTTCTGCGCCGGGAATGCGAAGGTTCGCGCCCGCGGGTCGCGAATTTCAGCCTTGATCGCGAACGCCATGCATCTCCTCGTCATGCGGTAAAGGGCATCGTCCGTATTTGACTCGAGTGTCACGATCTGAATCTGAAAAACTGAGCCAGCGGGGAAATAAAGACTGCGGACCGGGGTTGTACGCCTTGCCGGGATTTTGCTTCACCCTCCCGGGGCTGGACCAACGCCGCCTGTCGGTATTTCAAGCAGGCGGCGTTGACGTGAAATGCCCCGATTCCTTTCGCGGATGTCCTGGTTGATTCCCGAAGGACTGATAGTTTCTGACAGACAAGTCAGTTTTGGCGAGGGGCATCGTGGCAGCTTTTCGCCGCGCGTGGCGCACGAAGGATTGCTGAAAGGAGGGACAGAAAAGCGCAGAGTCCAGGAATATTCTGTACCTTCTGGTGTTTCGCAGTGATCGGGGTCGGGCCCTACCGCCTCGACCGCGATTGGCGCGTTAGAGCGTTGGCCAATACGCTCCACGCAGCATTTCCAAACAACTATGTCCAATGCGCAACATAGCCTTGAAAGGGAGTGCAGAGATGAAACACGTGTTAGCCTCTCTTGTAATTGGTGCCTGCCTACTGCTTCCCTCCGCGAGCGTGGTCTTCGCCGACAATCCCCATGGCTCGGCTGCCGGTCTCGGTGTGACGAAGGGCCAACCTGGTACGCAGCCGTCCGGTGCTTCGGGCGGCGCATCGTGCGGTACCCTCTCAGGCGGTACAGCCGGTGGTCCTCCGGGTCAGCTGGGCGCGGGCGGCCTCAGCAGTATGTCCCCGTTCGCTTTGGACGTTGTGGGCGTACAAAAGAACTACGCTGGAACCCCAACAAACCCGGGAAACTCAACCAGCAATGCACACGCCAACTCCCAGTACGATGTCGCTTGCTTCCAACATCAAGCGCCGTAGCCCTGAAGAGCGCGGGGCTCGGTTACGTTTTCCAGGCGTTACGCCACGCGAAGCGTAGTTGATGCTCCGCGCAAGGTGGGGGCGAGAGGGGGTGACAACCCCATGCGTTTCGTCGCGACGGCCATTCTGCTGAGCACGGTGGCCGCGGGTCTTGGCTACACATACAGCCGGGGAAGCTCTTCCGAGACCTTCCTCACCGCCCCGGTCGAACGGGGCAACATCTCGACTTTGGTGAGGGCCAGCGGCACCGTCGAGGCAGTCGCAAGCGTCGATGTCAGCTCGCAATTGTCAGGGCGAATTGCGGAGGTGTTCGTCAATTTCAACGATAGCGTAACGGCCGGGCAGCCGATTGCGCAAATCGACCCGGAGATCTTTGCTGCCCGGGTCAATGAAGCGAGAGCCGCGCTGAGAGTGGCGAGAGCTACCGCCCAGGTGCAAGACGCCGCGCTGGAACGAGCGAAGGTGGCGGTGGCGAATGCACGGACTGGCGAAAAGCTGGCGGAGGATCAATCGGCCGCAAATGGGGCGAGGCAAGACGAAGTCGAAAGGGAATTCCAGCGAAAGCTCGCATTGGCCCGCACTGGAAGCGGAACCGAACGAGACTTGAGCCAGGCACGGGCTCTGCGCGACGCGGGCGCCGCGGACCTGCGTGGCTCCCTGGAGCAGATCCAGATGAAGGCCGAGGCTATTGCGATCGCGAAAGCGGAAGTGCACATGGCCGAGGCCAATCTCGAGAATGCACAGGCTGTTGTCGAGCAGAGGCAGGCGGCACTCGATCAGGCGAAGCTTGATCTTGATCGTACCGTGCTCCGCGCGCCGATCGATGGGATCATCATCAAGCGGGACGTCAATCCCGGACAAACGGTCGCTGTCAGCCTCGAAGCCAAAACATTGTTCAAGATCGCGAACGATCTGCGCGAGATGGAGGTCCATGGCAAGATCGACGAGGCGGATGTCGGCCAGTTGAGGGCGGGGCAGACCGCGCAGTTCACAGTGGATGCTTATCCCGATCGAACCTTCAGTGGACGGGTTCTACAGATCCGCAAGTCTCCCGAGGTCGTGCAGAACGTCGTCACCTATACGACGATCGTGTCCGCATCAAATCCGGATCTCCTGTTGCTGCCGGGAATGACGGCCCAGCTTCGCATTGTGGTGAGTGATACTGGCGGGATCATCAAGATTCCGAGCCAGGCGCTGCGTTTCCGGCCAAGCGATGCCAACCCCACGTCTGGTCAAGAGAATGCCGACCAGGGCGCCTCCAAGGCCTCCGCGACGGTCTGGCTGGTCGGCGACGATGGGCGACCAACGCCGGTCCCAGTGAGACTCGGCGTGAGCGACGACAACAGTGCAGAACTGCTGGAGGGCCCGCTTGCGGAGGGCCAGCAAGTGATCATCGGGATTGCGAACACCCAGAAGCAAGGGGGCAATTTCGGCCTGCGTCTCGGATTTTGAGATTGGATTCAACGATGCCGCCGCTGGTCCGAACCGCCGGGCTTTCAAGGCACTATTCCTGTGGAGGGACGATCGTTCGCGCAGTATCGGACGTGTCGCTCGCGATCGAGCATGGCGATTTTGTTGCAATTCGCGGCCGCTCGGGTTCCGGAAAGTCGACGCTGATGAACCTTTTGGGGCTCTTGGATCGGCCGGATTCCGGCGAATATGCGCTCAACGGCCGAGAGGTTGCAAAGCTGAGCGAGGATGGACGCGCGACCATCAGGAGGCACGACATCGGCTTCGTATTCCAGGTGCCGGCCCTTCTGCCGCGGGCAACTGCGCTGGAAAATGTCGAACTTCCGCTTGTTTACGCCGGCGTTCCTCCCTCTCGACGACGTCGCGCAGCCAAAGAAGCGCTTGAGCGCGTAGGCCTGGCCGACCGCGGGCATCATTGGCCAAATCAACTCTCGGGAGGAGAGCAGCAACGGGTCGTCATTGCCCGTGCGACGGTCAACGATCCTGCTCTCATCCTGGCTGACGAACCGACCGGTTCGCTGGATAGTGCTACCAGCGATGAGATTCTGTCGCTGTTCGAGACTCTTCACCACGATGGTCGCACGATCATCGTGGTGACCCACGCGACCGACGTCGCCGACCGCGCGCGGCGACAGATCACGCTGCACGATGGGCGAATCATCAAGGACGCCCAAGTAGCAGCCAGGAATTCGCCTTTGAATACCGCAGTCCTGGGTTCTTCCCCATGAGAGGTCTGGAAAGCTTGCGAATCGCCACGCGGGCGCTTCGCGTCAACAAACTGCGAAGCGCCCTGACCGTGCTTGGGATCGTCGTTGGCGTGGGGGCCGTGGTCTGCATGGTGTCGGTGGGAGCCGGCGCACAAGCGGAAGTTTCGGAGAAGATCCGCACGCTGGGAGCCAACCTCCTGCTCGTCATGCCCGGCGCCAGAAATTCCGGCGGAGCAAGGCTTGAATCGGGAACGCAGCCCACGCTGACGGAAGAGGATGCTGCTTCAATCCGCCGCGAACTGGTGGACGTGCGGGTCGCGGCTCCGCTGTTGTCGCGTTCGATTCCGCTGGTCGCCGCCAACAAGAACTGGGTGACGGTCGTGGCCGGAATCAATGCCGACTATCTGGTGGCCCGCGAATGGCAAGTCGCCGATGGCCGGTCCTTTACGAGCGACGAGATCGTATCCGGAGCCAAGGTTGCCATCGTCGGATCGGTGATCGTCGAGGAGCTTTTCAATGGGCGCACGGGACCGGGAGAGACGCTTCGGATTGGCAACGTTCCCTTTACCGTGATTGGCGTGCTGGGCAAAAAGGGGGCAGGCGCGGCAGGCCGCAGCCAGGACGATGTCGTGTTCATCCCGCTGTCAGCCGCGAAAAGCCGGGTGCTGGGCGCCGTGCGCGGCACAACGCGCGAAGCATTGGATTTCATATCGATCAAGGTATCTGACGCAACTGCGATGCCGGAGATCGAACGGCAGATCGAGACGCTGCTTCGCCAGCGGCACCGCATTCGCGCCGACGCCCCCAGCGATTTCAAGATCGAGAATCCAGCGGATATTCTGTTTGCACGAGGCGCCGCCGTGCGTCTCCTCGGCACTCTGTTAATCGCGGTGGCAGCGGTTTCGCTGGTCGTTGGCGGAATTAGCATCATGAATATCATGCTGGTTTCGGTGACCGAACGTACCCGCGAAATCGGTTTGCGCATGGCGGTTGGGGCGAGCCGCCGCGACATCCGATGGCAATTCCTGATCGAGGCCCTGATCTTGTCGCTGATGGGAGGGCTTGTGGGTGCGGTGTCGGGAGCTGTCGCGGCAGTCGCAATCGCGTGGAAAGCTGGTTGGCCTATCCTGATCAGTCCCTGGGCGATCGTGCTGGCTTGCGGATTTGCGGGCTTCATCGGAATTTCTTTCGGCCTCTATCCGGCCCATCGGGCAGCAAGGCTTGATCCAATTGTGGCGCTGCGCTTCGAATAGGCGATGAGCTGAAAGGGGGCTTTGGTTTTTCCGCGCGATGCGATTTCGCGGCGGCGAAACGCTCGCGACCGCGAGCCCGTAGGCTCAACCTCCATTATTCCAGCATCGTTCGAGCTCCACGCGCGAACGTCGAGGAAGAAGCCGTGAGGCCTTGTCCCTTTGCCTCGTCGATCAGGCGGCAGCCTTGTTCTTGATGGCTCCGATGATCGCGGTGAGGATCGCCCCGCCGGCGCCACCAGCGACGACTTGTGACACAATGCCGCCAATACTCAGGTTTCCGGATTGTACTGCAGCCATGATGGACGGAAGCAGCAACGTAACGACCTGGCCGAGCACTCCGCCACCGACCAGACCCGAAATGACATTTCCGGCCATTCCGAGATCAAATGTCGGCGAAGACTTGCCGGCGCCAATTCCACCAAGCGCGCCTGAGACGAGGTTGATCAGAATCTGTTCCATGCGGATCTCCCGTACGAGGTCGTCAGGCGGTTCGTCAGCATCTCCTATTGGTGGTATTTTCGAACTGCCCGCACCCGCATCGTCAGCGGCTTCCAGGTAAAGACAATAGAGTGTGTTGCTGATCGACCGGTGAAATAACCCTCGCGCGTGGCACAAACTGCATAGCGACGTTTTCAGCGCGCCACTGTCCGTCGAAGGGCAGTCCCGTCGGGTGGGTTAGCAAAGCGTAACCCACCGCTCTTGTTGCGGCCGGGCCCGTCTGACTAACCCACGCTACGAGGTTCTCAGTACCCGGCAGCCAATCCCGAGTTGCGGCGTGGGTCGTTCGCACCGTAGTAGCGGTTGTTGCCGACTTGCTTGCCGTTCAGTGACGGCGCGCCGACGATGATGACCGCGAGATGGTTGGCCGGTTGCGGCGGCCCGAACTTGTGGCCCATGCCTTCCAGAATCTTTTGCGTATCCGGTGACAGCGCATAGGTCTCGAGATTGGTCAGGTCCGGCAGCCATTGCTGGTGGATGCGCGGCATATCGACGGCTTCCTGCGCGTTCATGTCGTAATCGATCGCGTTGATCATGGTCTGCAGGACAGCCGTGATGATGCGGCTGCCGCCGGGCGTGCCCACCACCATGACCGTCTTGCCGTCCTTGGTGACGATGCTCGGGCTCATCGAGGACAGCGGCCGCTTGCCCGGAGCGATGGCATTCGCCTCGCCCTGCACCAGGCCATACAGGTTCGGCACCCCGATCTTGGCGGTGAAGTCGTCCATTTCGTCGTTCAGCAGCACGCCGGTCTTGGCCGCCGTCACCTTGGCGCCGAACCAGTCGTTCAGCGTGTACGTCACCGAGACCGCGTTGCCGTCCTTGTCCGCGATCGAATAGTGCGTGGTGTTGCTGCCCTCGTGCGGCGCGACGCCCGGCCTGATGTCCTTGGAGACGCCGGCCTTGTTCGGATCGATCACGGCGCGGATCTTGGTCGCGTAATTCTTGTCGAGGAGGCGGTCGAGCGGGTTCTTCACGAAGTCCGGATCGCCGAGGTAGCTGTTGCGGTCCACGTAGGCGTGACGCATGGCTTCGATCTGCACGTGCACGGCCTGCGCGGAGTGGTAGCCCAGCTCCTTCAGCGGATAGCCCTCCAGGATATTCAGGATCTCGCAGATGATGACGCCGCCCGAGCTCGGCGGCGGCGCGGAAATCACGTGGTAGCCGCGATAGTCGCATTCGACGGGTGCAAGCTCACGCGTCTTGTAGCCGTCGAGGTCGTCCTGCGTGAGCAGGCCCTTGCCGGCCTGGCTCGATGCCACGATGGCGCTGCCGACCCAGCCCTTGTAGAAGCCGTCGGTGCCTTTGCTGCTGATCTCGCGCAACGTCTTGGCGAGTTCCGACTGCACCAGCTTCTCACCCACCTGGAACGGCTGACCGTTGTTGAGGAAGATGGCGGCCGATGCGGGATCGTCCTGAAAATCCGCGGTGGCGGTACGCAATAGGTCGATGTCGCCCTGGTCCAGCGCAAAGCCCTGCTCGGCGAGCTGGATCGCGGGGGCGAGCAAGTCGGCGCGCTTCATGGTGCCGTACTTTTCGCGCGCATATTCCATGCCCGAGACGGATCCTGGAACGCCTACGGCCAGGTGCCCCTTGGTCGAGATGCCCTTGATGACGTTGCCGTCCTTGTCGAGATACATGTTCGCAGTCGCGCCCTTGGGCGCCGTCTCGCGGAAGTCGAGGAAGGTCTTGCGGCCGTCGGCGAGCTGGATCGTCATGAAGCCGCCGCCACCGAGATTGCCGGCTGCCGGATAGACGACGGCCAGGGCATAACCGACGGCCACTGCGGCATCGACCGCATTGCCGCCGCGCTTCAGCACATCGACGCCCACCTGGGTCGCCAGATGCTGCGCGGACACCACCATGCCGTTTTCCGCGGCGACCGGCGCGACCGACGCCGCGCGCGCGGGGCTGAACGTTGCGAGGCTGACCGATACGATCGCGGCGACGATCCACCGCAGGCCTGTCTGTGGTTTCGGCACGGGAAGCTCCTTGGGCTGGGCCGGTGATGCCGGCACATATTGTTGTCCGCCAGCGCAGCCTATCAGCTCGTGCCCGCTGTGAAATCCGAAGTGGAACGGTGGGGTTGTAGCGCATGCTGCGCTCCCAGGAGAGGGGGAGCCAATCGTGAAGTGGCCTCAACGACGGTGAGAATCCCCCTGTGGCCTCCTTCCCTGGCCTCCCCGCAAGCAGGAGGGAACCGATCCGGGTCGGGGCAGGCAGCCCCGATACGTCAGCCACCGCGCCCCACCTTGTCCGTGCCAGCAGGCGCCCAACCGCCTGTGCCGTCTCCCTTTTCGGCCGCCAAATTCGTCTCTGGTAACCCCGCATTAACTATCGTCGGGGTCTGGTAAAAGCTGGCAAGTCGCGCCCAAAGGCTTAGTCGAGGCCCATAGTTTTGACATCTTGGCAGGGAAAGCAGACGGCCGGCTTTGGACGGGCCGCTGCAATCCAAAAAGACAAGGCTTTGTGCAGGCTTGTGAGCTGCGCGCGACCCGTGCGGCTTTGGGTAACCGGCAGCCATATTGCTCCCGGAGGATATGGAACGATCGCCTTGAGAGGATACTGCTTATGAATCCGGCCGACGTGGCTCAGTCAGCCCTTCCGGTTGCTGCCTCCGCCGACGTGTCGCTGATCGCGCTGTTCTGGCAGGCTCACTGGATCGTGAAAGGGGTCATGCTGGGCCTTCTGTCCTGCTCGGTATGGGTCTGGGCGATCGCCATCGACAAGATCTTCCTCTACGCGCGCACCCGCCGCTCGATGGACCGCTTCGAGCAGGCATTCTGGTCCGGCGAGTCGATCGAGGAGCTCTATCGCACGCTGTCGGCCAAGCCGACGCATTCGATGGCGGCCTGCTTCGTCGCGGCGATGCGCGAGTGGAAGCGCTCGTTCGAGAGCCATGCGCGGTCGGTCGCGGGCCTGCAGATGCGCATCGACAAGGTGATGAACGTCTCGATCGCCCGCGAGGTCGAGCGGCTGGAACGCCGGTTGCTGGTGCTGGCGACCGTCGGCTCCGCCGGCCCCTTCGTCGGCCTGTTCGGCACGGTCTGGGGCATCATGTCGAGCTTCCAGTCGATCGCGGCGTCGAAGAATACCTCGCTGGCGGTGGTGGCGCCGGGCATCGCGGAAGCGCTGTTTGCGACCGCAATCGGCCTTATCGCCGCCATTCCTGC
>NZ_LSEF01000028.1:17664-116209 GCF_001641695.1 Bradyrhizobium neotropicale | reverse complement strand
AAGTTCACCTCCGAGGTGAACCGGCAGGCCCAGCGGCTCGAGGGCTTTGCGGATGAATTTTCGGCCATCCTGTCGCGTCAGATCGACGAGCGGGGCTAATGGACGGTATAATGACGATCGTGGGCTCTAGATCATGGGCATGAACGTCGCAAGTTCGTCCGGAGGCGGCGGCCGCCGCAGCCGGCGCAAGCCGGTCATGGCCGAAATCAACGTCACGCCGATGGTCGACGTGATGCTGGTGCTGCTCATCATCTTCATGGTGTCGGCGCCGCTGCTCACCGTCGGCGTGCCGCTCGACCTGCCGCAGACCCAGGCCAAGAGCCTCGAGACGAACGACCAGAAGCCGATCCAGCTCTCGGTCGACATCAAGGGCAAGGTGTTCATCAACGACGCCGAGATCGACATCAACGAGCTGGTGCCGAAATTGAAGGCGATCACGGATGCGCGCGGAGGCCTGGAGGAGCGCATCTACATGCGGGCCGACAAGAAGGCGGATTACGGAACGGTGGCCAAGGTGATGGGGCTGTTGTCCGGCGCGGGCTTCAAGAAGCTGGCGCTCGTCACGGAAGTGGACCAGGGGTCGTAAGATCGTGAAGGTGAAGGTCGACAAGACACTCGTTGCGTCGATTGCCCTCCATGTCCTCGTGCTTGGGTGGGGGATGGTCACCTTTTCGTCGCGCTCGATGGAAGCGCCGCCGCCGGAATCGCTGCCGGTCGACATCATCTCCGCCGATCAGCTGTCCAAGATCACGCAGGGCATCAAGACCGGCGACAAGAACCAGCCGAAGCCGATGGTCGAGAAGGTCGCCGAGGCCAAGCCTGTCGAGGAAGCCATAGGCAAGGTGACCGAGAAGAAAGAGATCATCACCTCGTCCGCGCCCGAGCCGCCGCCGAAGCCGGTGGAGAAGCCGGTCGAGAAGAAGCCGGATCCGCCGAAGCCGGTCGCCGAGAACAAGCCGAAGGAAGAGCAGAAGCCGGCCGAGAAGAAGCCCGACCCGGCCAAGGAAGATCCGATCGCCGAAGCCATCAAGAAGCAGGAAGCGAAGAAGCCGACACCGAAGCAGGAGACCAAGCCTGCGCAGGCGCAGGCTCAGCCGCAACCTCCGAAGCCGAAGCAGGAGCGCACCTTCGACCAGACCAAGATCGCGGCCCTGCTCGACAAGCGCGATCCGACCCGGCAGGCGATCACCGGTGCATCGCTGAACGCCTCGGCTTCGCTCGGGACGACGCGCGGCACGGCCGCGACGCTGTCGCAGTCCGAGCTCGACGCGATGCGCGCGCGGCTCGCCAGCCTGTGGAACGTGCAGCCCGGCATCGAGCATCCCGAAGAGATGTTCGTGACCGTGCGCATCCATCTCGGACCGGATCGACGACTGACGCAACCGCCGCAGGTGGTCTCGACCGGCTCCTCGCCGCGCTATCAGGCCGCGGCTGACGCCGCCGTTCGCGCCGTGTTGCAGGGCCAGCCCTACACCATGTTGCGCCAGGAAACCTACGATCAGTGGAAATACATGGACATCGATTTCGATCCCAAGACGATGTTCCGCAGCTAATGTTTGAGAGCCCGCAATGTCCGTGAAGTCTTTTCCCTTATCGCCTTTGCCGATCGATCGCCGTCAGCTTCTCATCGGAGGCGCCGGTGCCGCCGCGGGGCTGCTGCTTCCTTCGCAGCTATCGGCGCAGACCAAGCTGCAGATCACCGAAGGCAACGTCGCGCCGATGCCGATCGCGATCACCAACTTCGTGGCGGGCTCGCCGTCCGATGGCGAGGTCGGCAATGGCGTCACCCAGGTCATCACCAACAATCTCAAGCGCTCGGGGCTGTTCAATCCGATCGATCAGGCCGCCTTCATCGAGCGCATCTCCAATATCGATGTCGCGCCCCAGTTCCAGAACTGGAAGACGATCAACGCGCAGGCACTCGTCACCGGCCGCATGACGCGTCAGCCGGACGGCCGGCTCAAGGCCGAATTCCGCCTGTGGGACGTGGCCTCGGGCCAGCAGCTCACCGGCCAGCAATATTTCACCTCGCCGGAATATTGGCGCCGCATCGCTCACATCATCTCCGACCAGATCTACGAGCGTCTCACCGGCGACAAGGGCTATTTCGACAGCCGCGTGGTGTTCGTCGACGAGACCGGCGCCAAGGAACGGCGCGTCAAGCGGCTCGCGATCATGGACCAGGATGGCGCCAATGTGCGCTATCTGACGCGCGGCTCGGATCTCGTGCTGACGCCGCGCTTCTCGCCGAACTCGCAGGAAATCACCTACATGGAGTTCGGCCAGGGCGATCCGAAGGTCTATCTCTACAACATCGAGACCGGCCAGCGCGAAATCGTCGGCAACTTCCCCGGCATGACCTTCGCGCCGCGCTTCTCGCCGGACGGCCAGCGCGTCATCATGAGCCTGCAGCAGGGCGGCAACTCCAACCTGTTCGCGATGGATCTGCGCTCGCGCTCGACCACGCGGCTCACCGACACGCCCGCGATCGACACCTCGCCGTCCTATTCGCCCGACGGCACGCGCATCTGCTTCGAGTCCGATCGCGGCGGCAAGCCGCAGATCTACGTGATGGCCGCAGGCGGCGGTCCGGCGCAGCGCATCTCCTTCTCGAAGGACGACATCAACGGCAGCTATTCGACGCCGGTGTGGTCGCCGCGCGGCGATTACATCGCGTTCACCAAGCAGGGCGGCGGCCAGTTCGCGATCGGCATCATGAAGCCTGATGGTTCGGGTGAGCGCATCCTCACCTCCGGCTACCACAATGAGGGGCCGACCTTCGCGCCGAACGGTCGCGTCGTGATGTTCTTCCGCGATCCCGGCGGCAGCGGCGGGCCGTCGCTGTTCACCGTCGACATCTCCGGCCGCAACGAGCAGAAGGTGCCGACGCCGGGCTTCGCGTCCGACCCGGCATGGTCGCCGCTGCTCTCCTCGACGTCGGGCTAGCGGCCCGGTCCTGGTCCGGTCCTGGCACGATCTTGGCGCGCGAGCCTGAACGCGCGCCTTTTTCGAAAAACTTTGCGCGATGTTTGCCCGCATCAATCTTTCCTTTAGATTGTGCCCGGTAAAATTTTCCCAGTCCTTTGATTTAATTGATGTATTTCGATCGTCTGACGTTCAGAAACACTCGACTTTAACGATGTTCCCTCAGAAAGACTTCACTCCAGGTCTGTAAAACTGCGTGTCAGACAGGACGCGCGTACAGACCAGATGCAGCTTGCTAGTCAGAGCGGAGAGCCGGACAAGCGACAGCCCTCGCCGACGATCTCGGCAGCGCTGATCGATTCGTTGTACGAGGCTCCTGGTACGGTGCTCACCGGCATCGTCTTCTCCGCCTTCGCTGCAACCTTGACCGCTCTGAAGACGGGACAGACGTTGATCTGGGGATTCGTCCCTCTCCTCATCTTGGCGGGAGCTGTCCGGGCGTTCGATCTACATCGGTACCAGGCCCGAAAATCCGACGTTACCGCCGAACAGGCCGCGCACTGGCAGAGGCGCTATCAGGTCGGAGCGCTGATCCAGGCTGCTGCAATCGGCCTGTGGTGTTCCACCACCCTGTTGAGCAGCGACGACGCCGTCGCCCACATGATCTGTGTTTCCGTGACCACCGGGATCGTGGCGGGTGGCGCGGGCAGGGCCTATGGACGGCAAACGATATTTCGACTGCAGGCCCTGCTGATATTCGGCCCAACCGTGGTCGCCTTGGGGCTGCGCGGCACGCCCTACTACATCGCGATGTCGGTGATATCCGCTGCCTTTCTTCTGGCGGTCGTGCAGCTATCGGCCAATCTGCACAGGATCTTCGTGCGAGCGGTCGTGGCGCGCGAGCGCGAGGCGGCGCTCGCCAGCCAATTCGACACGGCACTGAACAACATGCCGCACGGTCTGTGCATGTTCCGCGCCGACGGGCAGCTCGCGGTCATGAATCACAGGTTCGGCGAGATGGTCGATCTGTCCGGCGACCTCGCGCAGAGTGGCGCCGGCGCAGCCGACATCATCGCGGCGTGCGTCAACTCCGCCTCAATCTCGGCGGAGAGCGGCAAGCTGATCCTCAGCGAGATCGCAGATGCGCGGATGAAGGAGATCGTGACCAACGATCCCGATCTCGCGCGCGGACGGACGCTGTCATGGACGCTGCAGCCGATGGCGGACGGCGGCACGGTCGTGCTGCTCGAGGACATCACCGAGCGCAAGAACGCGGAGGCAAGGATCAGCCATCTCGCCCGCTATGACGAGCTCACGGCGCTGCCCAACCGGGTCAGCTTCCGCGACGAGATCGAGCGGCTCCTGGCGATTTCCCAGAATGCCGAGCGCCTCTCCGCGCTGCTCTTCGTCGATCTCGACCAGTTCAAGCAAGTCAACGACACGCTCGGCCATCCCTGCGGCGACCAGCTGCTGTGCGCGGTCGCCAACCGTCTGCGCGAGATGCTGCGGCCGGAGGACTTCGTCGCCCGCTTCGGCGGCGACGAGTTCGTCGTGTTCCAGCAGAACATCCACTCGCCCGAGGATGCCGCGGCGCTTGCCCGCCGCATCGTCGAGCGGCTGAGCGAGCGTTACCGCATCGACAATCACCTGGTCGAGATCGGCGCCAGCGTCGGCATCGCGCTGACCTCGCCGGAGGGCATCAGTGCCGATACGCTGCTGAAGAACGCCGACATGGCGCTCTATCGCGCCAAGGCCGACGGCCGGGGCACCTACTGCTTCTTCCGCGACGAGATGGCGGCGACCGTCGAGGCCCGCCGCATCCTCGAGCTCGACCTGCGCAAGGCGCTCGCCAACGAGGAGTTCGAGCTGTTCTACCAGCCGCTGGTCAATCTGAAGTCCGGCAAGATCACCACCTGCGAAGCGCTCTTGCGCTGGAATCACCCGGTGCGCGGCACGGTCTCGCCGGTCGACATCATTCCCGTCGCCGAGGACATGGGATTGATCGTCGATCTCGGCCGCTGGATCCTGCGCAGGGCCTGCATGGAATGCATGAAGTGGCCCGACGGTGTCAGCGTGGCGGTCAACTTCTCGCCGCAGCAATTCCACCAGCGCGACGTGCTGAGCGAAATCCGGTACGCGCTCGAGGTCTCGGGCCTGCCCGCCCATCGTCTGGAGATCGAAATCACCGAATCCTCGCTGTTGCGCAACACGCAGCTGACCCACGACATCCTGTCGCAGCTGCATGCGCTCGGCGTGCGCATCTCGCTCGACGATTTCGGCACCGGCTATTCCAGCCTCAGCTATCTGCACAATTTCCCGATGCAGAAGGTGAAGATCGACCGCTCGTTCCTCGAGGGCATCGACACGGACCGGCCGCTGACGCTGCTGCGCGGCGTGGCGCGACTGTCCGCCGATCTCGGCATGTCGGTCGTGGTCGAGGGCATCGAGACCAACGAGCAACTCGCGCTGATCAGCGCTGATGGTACGGTGAGCGAAGGGCAGGGCTATCTGTTCAGCCGACCGATCCCGGCGGTGCGGGTCCGCCAGTTGCTCAACGCCTCCCATGGCCGCCGCATGCCCGACGACCAGATCACGCTGGTGTCGTCGCGATCCATCGCCTGATCGTCCCTCGACAGCTCTGAATTGCGTTCAACTCTCGCGCGCACCCGTGTTTTTGCGGGTCGCAAAGCTTAACCTTAACACTTCGAAGGCTTTGCAATTTTGTTAAGGAACTATTAATCTTCCTACACTCGCGGAAGTTGCTGGAGTTGTAGGGGTAAGAGATGAAGTCCGGGGCCGAACCGCATACGGCGCTCCTTCCGCGTGGAGCCGCACTGTTTGACCGCATCGACTACCGGCTCATCGAGACGCCGGAGGACAGAGACAGCCTCTACTTGATGCGCTACCGGGCCTATCTGCATGCCGGGCTGATCCCGCCGGCGGAATCGCAGCGCGTGACAGACCGCTTCGACGATGCGCCCAATGTCTGGAATTTCGGGGTCTATGTTGACGACGAACTCTGCAGTGCCGTCCGGATTCACGTTCTGACGTCCGAATGGCGGATGTCCTACACCACCGAGGTGTTCGGCGATGCCCTCCATCCTCGCCTCGATCGCGGCGAGGTGTTTGTCGATCCGTGCCGGTTCGTTGCCGAACCCGAAATGCAGCAGCGCTTCCCGGAACTACCCTATCTGACCGTGCGGCTGCCCTTCGTGGCATGCGAACATTTCAACGCCGACGTCGGGCTTTCGATGGTGCGCGTCGATCACCAGGCCTTCTATCGCCGCGTGTTCCTGTCGGAGACCCTGACCGAGCCTCGTGGGTTTCCGGGCTGGCCCACGAAGAAGGCGGTCTTGATGGCATCCGATTTCCCGAGGACGCGGGAAAGGATTCTGACGCGCTTTCCCATCATGCGGTCCAGCGCCTTCGAGCGGCGCATGCTGTTCGAGCGTTCCAGCGCGCGCCAGGCCGCGCCGCGGCCGGTGCTGGCCACCTCGCGGAACCCCGACGCAGCAGCGACCCTGATCGGTTCCGCCCGTTGAGGCGCAACTCCGGGCTCCTACCTGTTGCCTAAGGGCCAAAGTCCCGGCAAAACCAGCGCTTCTGCCGGCTGAGACGGCTTGCCTTCACCATCGCGCCACATTTACAACCCATTAACCATCGCGGTTGCTTTTCGCCGATTGGGGGCATTCGAACGGCTGTGGCAACGTCCCATCAAGGTTGACGGAACGTTCGCTTAACCAACCCCCTGTAGACCGGACAGCAGTGGACTAACGTGAGCGTGGAGGCTCCGGAATGAAACATCCTATGCGTATCCTCCAGGGATTGAAGCTGGCTGCGGTGCTTGCGGTCGCGCTGTCGATGGGCGCCTGCGCCAACAAGAACCTGGGTGCCGATGCGATGGCCAGTGCGGCGACGCCTGGCAGCCAGCAGGATTTCGTCGTGAACGTGGGCGACCGCGTGTTCTTCGAAAGCGACCAGACAGATCTGACCCCGCAGGCGATCGTGACCCTGGAGAAGCAGGCGCAGTGGCTCCAGACCTATCCGCGCTACACCTTCACCATCGAAGGTCATGCCGACGAGCGCGGCACCCGCGAATACAACATCGCCCTCGGCGCCCGCCGCGCCCAGTCGGTGCGCTCGTTCCTGGCCTCGCGCGGCATCGATCCGAACCGCATGCGCACCATCTCCTACGGCAAGGAGCGTCCGGTGGCTGTCTGTAACGACATCTCCTGCTGGTCGCAGAACCGTCGCGCCGTCACCGTGCTGAACGCGAGTTCCTGACGGCCAGTCAGGCGCTGTTCAGCTTCAGACTTGGACTATGCCGGCGCCCCCCCTCGGGCGCCGGTTTCGTTTGACGGGGCCGGCATAGAAACCCCTTGGTAGCAGTCACAGTTTTGGCGTACTCCCTCTCTCAATGTGTGGCGCGGCGAGAGTTCCGCCGCGCGCCACGTCGCTTTCGTCGTCAGGGCAAAATGTCATCTAAATTCCAGGTCATTTCCGGCACCGTGGCGATCGCCACGCTGCTCTCTCTGTGCTCGCCCGTCCTCGCGCAGGAGGATGCCGACGCCGAGATGCGGATCGAGCGGCTGGAGAATCAGCTACGCCAGCTCACCGGCCAGAACGAAGAACTGCAATATCGCAACCGCCAGCTCGAAGAGCGGATCCGGCAGCTCGAGGGCGGTGCGCAAGGCGCGCCCGGACAGGTGCCGGCCCAGCCCAACGTGGCGGCCATGCCGCCCGCCCAGTCCGCGCCGACCTATCGCCAGCAGCAGGCAGTCCAGCCCACCCAGCCGGCCTACGAGCCGCAGGGAGGGGCGCCGGCTCCGATCGTTCAGGAAGCGCCGCCGCCTGGGGCGCCGGGGTCCCGCCGCCGCGGCGATGCGTTTGACCCGAACCAGAGCCCGAATGCCCCGGGTGCGCCGCGCGCGCTCGGCGGCGGCCAGCAGCCGATGGCGACGGCTCCGGTCGGCCCGCCCGGCGGCCGCGGCGCCGGCGAGCCGCTGGACCTCGCCAACACCGGCAGCCGCTACCCGCAGCAGCAGGCACCGGCGCCGGCGCAGCAGGGCTATCCAGCACCGGCCGGCGGCGGTCTTACCACCCAGCCGCCCTCGCAATCGCCGCGCGACGAGTTCGACCTCGGCATCGGCTACATGCAGCGCAAGGATTATGCGCTCGCCGAGCAGACCATGAAGAACTTCGCGCAGAAATATCCGAGCGATCCGCTGCTCGGTGACGCCCAGTACTGGCTCGGCGAGAGCTATTTCCAGCGCCAGCAATATCGCGACGCGGCGGAAGCCTTCCTCGCCGTCACCACCAAATACGATAGGTCCGGCAAGGCCCCGGATGCGCTGCTGCGGCTCGGCCAGTCGCTTGCGGCGCTGAAGGAGAAGGAGGCCGCCTGCGCCGCCTTCGGCGAGGTCGGCCGCAAATATCCGCGCGCCTCCGCCGGCGTCAAAGCCGCCGTCGATCGCGAGCAGAAGCGCGTGAAGTGCTAGAGCATGATCCGGAAAAGTCTGAGGCGGTTTTCCCTCGCGACAAACGCGGAACGCGTTTGCGCGGAGATCATGCTCGAACAACAGAACCGCGCCAGTGCGCAGCGTTTGATCCTGACAAGGTGGATGGTGCTGCGCTAGACAGTCTTCCATCCGCTGGCGATTGCTGGGCAGCGTCATGTCAGACGACGACAATTCGCCGATCTCGGCCCGTGCGGCGAAGCTGCTCTTCGCCGACCTGAAGAACGCGCCCGCACTGGTGCTCGCGGTCTCGGGCGGGCCGGATTCGGTCGCGCTGATGTGGCTTGCAGCGCGCTGGCAACGCAGCCTCGCGCATGGCCCGCGCCTCGTCGCCGTCACCGTCGATCATGGTCTGCGACCGGAAGCGGCGCGCGAGGCGCGCGACGTCAAGCGGCTCGCGACAGTGCTCGAGTTGACGCACCGGACCATGCGCTGGACGGGGCCGAAGCCGAAGACCGGACTGCCCGCCGCGGCGCGGCAAGCCCGCTACCGCCTGCTTGCGCGTGCCGCTCGTGCGGCCGGCGCGACCCATGTGCTGACCGCGCACACCCGCGATGATCAGGCCGAGACGCTTCTGATGCGTCTGCTCCGCGGGAGCGGAATCGCCGGGCTGTCGGCGATGGCGCGCATCTCCGAGCGCGAGGGAATCATGTTGGCGCGACCGCTGCTCGACATTCCGAAGTCGCAGCTCGTCGCCACGCTGAAGCGGGCGAAGATCGGTTTTGCCGATGACCCGAGCAACCGTGACACCGCGTTCACGCGTCCGCGGTTGCGCGCTCTGCTGCCGCAGCTCGCGGCCGAAGGCGGCGATGCCCGGGGTCTTGCGCGGCTCGCAGCGCGGCTGGCCCGGGCCAACGCGGCGGTGGAGGTGCTGACCGACGGCGCCGAACGCTTCCTCAGGCTCAGGGATCGCGGCGATGCGTCGCATGGCCTGCCCGCGCGAAGCTTCGAGGCGTCGGCCTTCGCATCCCTGCCCGAGGAGGTCCGGCTGCGGCTCCTGCTGCGGGCCATCAACGCGCTCGGGCACGAGGGGCCGGCGGAACTCGGCAAGGTTGAAGCGCTCATGGCGATGCTTGATCAAGCCATTGCCGGCGACGCCCGTACGCCCGCAAAGGGCCGGCCGCTCCTGAAGCAGACGCTTGCGGGAGCCCTTATCAGCCTCGCCGGGGGACGCATCCATATCGCGCCGGCGCCCGCTCGACGCGCGAGGAACGGATCGAGGGGCGGATCATGACACCGGCTGATCGAGGCACTATCATCAGAGCAACCTTAACCAGGCAGGAAAAACCCCCGATCCGGTGCCATTATTTCAGCAGGAATCGGGCTAAGATGGGATAAATAGTCCCATCTCGTTCCCTTGGCAGCGACCGGGGCGGCACCTAAATTGTATGCGTCTAACCGAGAGGATTCCTTGGGGATTTCCTCGTATTGCCCAAGTAGCTCCTGAAGGATCAGGGCCGCGATCCGCGCGACCACGAAGGAAGATCGATGAACGCCAATCTGCGCAATTTCGCCCTCTGGGTCATCATTGTTTTGCTGCTGTTGGCGTTGTTCACGCTCTTCCAGAATCCGGGCCAGCGGGCGGCCTCCCAGGACATCGCCTTCTCGCAGCTCCTGACTGAGGTCGACAAGGGCAATGTGCGCGACGTCGTGATCCAGGGGCCGGAGATTCATGGCACCTTCACCAACGGCTCGAGCTTCCAGACCTATGCGCCGAACGATCCGACGCTGGTCAAGCGCCTCTATGACAGCAAGGTCCAGATCACCGCGAAGCCGCCGGGCGACAACGTGCCGTGGTTCGTCTCCCTGCTGGTCTCCTGGCTGCCCTTCATCGCGCTGATCGGCGTCTGGATCTTCCTGTCGCGGCAGATGCAGGGCGGCGCCGGCAAGGCGATGGGCTTCGGCAAGTCGCGCGCCAAGATGCTGACCGAGGCGCATGGCCGCGTCACCTTCGAGGACGTCGCCGGCGTCGACGAGGCCAAGCAGGACCTCCAGGAGATCGTCGAATTCCTGCGCGATCCCGGCAAATTCCAGCGGCTCGGCGGCCGCATCCCGCGCGGCGTTCTGCTGGTCGGCCCTCCCGGCACCGGCAAGACGCTGATCGCGCGCGCGGTCGCGGGCGAAGCCAACGTGCCGTTCTTCACCATTTCAGGCTCCGACTTCGTCGAGATGTTCGTCGGCGTCGGTGCTTCGCGCGTCCGTGACATGTTCGAGCAGGCCAAGAAGAACGCGCCCTGCATCATCTTCATCGACGAAATCGACGCGGTCGGTCGTCACCGCGGCGCCGGTCTCGGCGGCGGCAATGACGAGCGCGAGCAGACGCTGAACCAGCTGCTGGTCGAGATGGACGGCTTCGAGGCCAATGAGGGCGTGATCCTGATCGCCGCGACCAACCGTCCCGACGTGCTCGATCCCGCGCTGCTGCGTCCGGGCCGCTTCGACCGCCAGGTCGTGGTGCCCAATCCGGACGTCGTCGGCCGCGAGCAGATCCTCAAGGTTCACGTCCGCAAGGTGCCGCTGGCGCCGGATATCAACCTCAAGACCATCGCGCGCGGCACGCCGGGCTTCTCCGGCGCCGACCTGATGAACCTCGTCAACGAGGCCGCGCTGACCGCCGCCCGCCGCAACAAGCGGATGGTGACGCAGGCTGAGTTCGAGGAGGCCAAGGACAAGGTGATGATGGGTGCCGAGCGCAAGTCGCTCGTCATGACCGAGGAAGAGAAGCTTCTTACGGCCTATCACGAGGGCGGCCACGCCATCGTCGGCCTGAACGTGCCGGCGACCGATCCGATCCACAAGGCGACCATCATTCCGCGCGGCCGTGCCCTGGGCATGGTCATGCAGCTGCCCGAGCGCGACAAGCTGTCGATGTCGCTGGAGCAGATGACCTCGCGCCTCGCCATCATGATGGGCGGCCGTGTCGCCGAAGAGCTGATCTTCGGCCGCGAGAAGGTGACCTCGGGTGCCGCCTCCGACATCGAGCAGGCCACGCGCCTTGCCCGCATGATGGTGACGCGCTGGGGCCTGTCGGAAGAGCTCGGCACGGTCTCCTACGGCGAGAACCAGGACGAGGTCTTCCTGGGGATGTCGGTGTCGCGGACGCAGAACGCTTCTGAGGCGACCGTCCAGAAGATCGACTCCGAGATCAAGCGCTTGGTCGAGGAAGGCTACAAGGAAGCGACCCGCATCCTCACCGAGAAGCATGCCGACCTCGAGGCGCTCGCCAAGGGCCTGCTCGAGTTCGAAACGCTGACCGGCGACGAGATCGTCGACCTGCTCAAGGGCAAGAAGCCGAACCGCGAGTCCGTGCTCGAGCCGACCACGCCGCGCGCTTCCGCCGTGCCGCCGGCCGGCAAGTCGCGCCCGCGGCCCGATCCGGATCCCGGCCTGGAGCCGCAGCCGCAGGCATAACGGCAAGCGGCAGATTGAAATGAAAAACGCGGCGGAAACGCCGCGTTTTTTGTTGCCTCCGTCATTGCGAGCGCAGCGAAGCAATCCAGACTGGCACCGCGAAGGGATTGCTTCGCTGCGCTCGCAATGACGATGCGGATGCAGCTCCACTCTAACGACGCGGCACCGCTCTCGTAGGATGGGCAAAGGCGCGCAAGCGCCGTGCCCACCATCTTTCTGCAACCGCGATAGAACTGGTGGGCACGCTGTCGCTTGCCCACCCTACGACATCTCACTTTGCCGCATCCTTCCGCCCGAGAGCCGCAGCTTCGTAGGGTGGGCTCTCAATGCCGCCGGGAAATTTGCGGCCGCGTCAGGCCGCTTGCCCGTTCTCGATCGCCGCTTGCGGCGTGTTCCGGAAGCTGATGGCCATGCGATTGTAGGCGTTCATCAAGCCGATCGCGATCGTGAGGTCGACGAGCTCGCGCTCGTCGAACACGGCGCGGGCGGCCTGATAGGCTTGATCCGGCACGTTGGTCTCTGCGACGCGCGTCACCGTTTCTGACCATGCGAGCGCAGCGCGTTCGCGTGCGTCGAAGAGATTTCCAGCCTCAGCCCACGCTTGCACCAGTGCGAGCTTCTCGATCTTCACACCCTTCTTGAGCAGGTCGCGGGTGTGCATGTCGAGGCAGTAGGCGCAGTTGTTGATCTGCGACACGCGCAGATAAACCAGGTCGACAAGCACTGCGGGAAGCTTGCTCTGCATGACGTAGCCGTAGACGCCGCCCAGCGCTTTGACGCCTGCCGGC
This sequence comes from Bradyrhizobium neotropicale, assembly GCF_001641695.1. GTDB lineage: Bacteria > Pseudomonadota > Alphaproteobacteria > Rhizobiales > Xanthobacteraceae > Bradyrhizobium > Bradyrhizobium neotropicale. Next base: position 103,569 of record NZ_LSEF01000028.1, on the reverse strand, counting down.
GCGATCTGGTTGTAGTCGAGGCGCTTGCTCATTTCGTGCTCCTTGATGAAGTGAAGATGAAGGCGACTTGGCGTGGAGATGTGAAGGCGATGCCCCACCCGGCGCGTAATCGACGATCACGCTGACCAGCGACTTGCCGGGGATGTCGGGAATCGCCTCCTCGAAGTGCACCGCTCCGGAAAAGCCGGCTCACTTGCGAATGGCTGCCTTCAGCGAATCGACGAAGACCCAGAAGGAGGCGGCGAACAGGCCGGCATCCTTGAGGAGGAACTGGCCCGGCGCGACCGTGATTGCGGGCACCCCGAGCTCCGGCACCACGACGCCCGGCGTCGAGAACATGAAGCTCAAGGTCGTGACGAAGAGCCCGGCCGAGAGAAAACCGCCGGCGACGGAGAAGACCGGGCTTGCCAATCTGAGGGCGATCAGCAGTCCGATGCTCAGTTCCAGGAAGCCGAGAAAGGTGGCGAAGCCGCGGACCGAAAACGCGGCGTAGAACCAGCTCAGCAACGGGCTGTTCTCTACCAGCGGCACCAGCCCCTGGGCTTCGTAGTCGGTGAACTTCATTCCGCCGAACCAGGCGTAGATGATCGCGAGCGATACATAGAGGCCGACCCGGCTGACCGGCTCTGCGTAAGTGAGCAGGCGTTCGGCGTGATCGTGCCACCGCACGCCGGTACCAGGTAAGAGGAACGGTTCGGGGGCCTGAGTGATGATGCGTGACATGGTCATTTCCTTTTCGTGGTCATGGTTTCAGTTGGACATGCGGTTCGATCGGTCTCACGCATTCACGCGCGAGCGAGGTTGTAACGGGGGGCCGGAATGGCGCTCGAGAGCTTGTTCGTCATGGCGAGGCGAGCGGTCTCATGACGGTCCCATTCGGCCTTGTCCGGCAGCGAGGGGATGGTCACGATCTCGCCGAGGTCGAGACCCGCGAGCGCCGCATCGACCAGATCGTCGGCCGACATCACGATTTGCGCCGGAAGCTGATGCACCGGCGTGCCGGCGACATCCCAGAACTCGGTGGCGGTTGCGCCAGGCAGCACGGCCTGCACGCGGACGCCCTTGTCGGCGAGCTCGTGAACGAGCGATTGACTGAATGCGAGCACGAAAGCTTTCGAGCCGCCGTAGACGCCATTCAGCACCTCCGGTGCGATCGCGACAATCGACGCAATGTTGATGATCGTGCCGTTGCCGCGGGCGACAAATCCGGGGACTGCGGCATAGGTCAGCCGCGTCAGCGCGGTGACGTTCAGGTTGATCATGTCTTCCATCGTGTCGGCATCGGAGGCCACCAGCGGGGCCGATGCGCCGACGCCTGCATTGTTGACCAGCACCGAGATGCCGGCGTCGGTCTTGAGGATCTCCTCGACGCGCCGGAGGTCCGCCGGGGAGGTGAGATCGGCTTCGACCGTCTCCACCTTCCGGCCCGTCTCGTTGGAGAGGCGGCNCGACGCGAGCCGCTGCTTGTTGCGGGCAACAAGAATGAGATCATGGCCGCGCCTGGCCAGCCGATCGGCGTAGATCGCGCCGATGCCGGTTGATGCGCCGGTAATGAGGGCAGTGCCTGCAGTCTGGGTCATTTCCATCTCCGTTGGTTGGCCGGGTTCGCGGCCTCGCCGTGATGGATATGCCCTTCCGAATTTGATGGGTATCTGGCAAGATAGAGATGCATCCTTCCAAAAATGGAAAAATGCCATGGGCCGTTTCGAAAGCATGTCGATCGTGTTGGCAGTCGCGGAGACCGGCAGCCTGTCGGCTGCGGCGCGCCGCCAGAAAATCCCGCTGGCGACGGTGAGCCGAAAAATTTCCGAGCTGGAAGCGGACCTGCGCACCAAGCTGTTCAACCGCTCGACCCGCGCGCTTGTCCCGACCGAGGCAGGGCTCTCATACGCGGTTGCGGCCAAGCGGATTCTCGCCGATGTCGCCGAAGCCGAGCGCGCTGCGTCCGGCGAGTACGCGACGCCGCGCGGGGAGCTGAGCGTTTCGACCCTTGTCGCGCTCGGCCGCTTGTGTCTGCAACCAATCCTGGCGGAGTTCCTGGTGGCGTTCCCGGAGGTCGACGTTCAGCTCAATCTACAGGATCGCACACTCGATCTTCTGGACGAGCACATCGACGTTGCGCTTCGCGTCGGCGATCTCGCCGACAGCAGCCTGATCGCCGTGCGCGTCGGAGAAATTCACCGCGTCGCTTGCGCCAGCCCGGCCTATCTGAAATCCCGGGGCACGCCGAAAACGCCCGACGATCTCTGTGCGCACGACTGCATCAGCTATCCTCCGATGCAGTCGCCAACCGCGTGGCGATTCAAACGGGAGCAGACCGACTACGAGATACCCGTGCGTTCCCGCTTCGTTGCGAGCAATCTGGAGTCGGCCTGTGATGCCGCGCGCGCGGGCATAGGGATCACCGTGGTGTTCTCCTATCTCGCCGCCGAATTGATCAAGTCGAGAGAGTTGGTTCCGCTGCTCCAGGATTTTCAGCCGCCGCCGAAGCCCGTCAGCTTCGTGTATTCGCCCAATCGTTTCATGTCGGCCAAATTGCGCGTCTTTCTCGACTTCGCGGTGCCACGCCTCAGGGCGCGCCTCGCCGACCTGCCAAGAGGCGTAGCTTCGCCGAAGCGCCCCACGTAACCGTGTCGGCGTCGACAAATGTCGTTCAACATCCGCTTCGAATCGGCCTTGTAGCCTCGTAGGGTGGGCAAAGGCGCGTAGCGCCGTGCCCACCACATCTCGCAGCAGTCACTACGAAAGTGGTGGGCACGCTATCGCTTTGCCCACCCTACGATATCTCACTTCGGCGCTGCATCTCGGCGCCCCAGAAATCGCAACACATCATCACTAAACTGCTCGGGATCCTGCAGGAACGAGAAGTGGCTGACCTCCGGCTGGATCAACAGGCCGGCGCCCGGAATGTTCGCCGCCATGAACTCGGTGTTCTCGCGCTTGATCGCCTCGTCGTGGTCGCCGTCGACGATCCAGGTCGGGACCTTGATCGCCGCGAGGTCCGTGGCCGTCCATTTCGGTTGGCTCTCCCACATTTTCGTAATCTCCGCGACGAAGCTCTTGTACTCCGTCGGCGTCGGCGAGAGGCGCTTGTACTCTTCGCCCGCCCTGGCGATGTAGGCGTTGAAGACGTCGCTCGAGGCGATGTCCGCAACGCCTGACGGATCGGAGTTCGCCGCGAAGGCGAACAGCCTGCTCACCCGCTCCGGATGCTTCATCGCGATGTCGAGGCCGATGATGGCGCCGTCGCTCCAGCCGACGATCGCGGCCTTCTTGATCTTCAGGTGGTCGAGCAGGCCGACGACGTCCGAGGCCATCAGATCGTAGCCGTACGGCTCCTGATTGCGGCTGCTGCGCCCATGCCCGCGACTGTCCATGACGATGACCTGATAGCGGCCTTGCAGCGCGCGGACCTGGTGGCCCCAGTAATTGGCGTTGGCAAGACCGCCATGCAGCAGGATGACCGGCTCGCCGCGGCCGAACATGGCGTACCAGATCTTCACCCCGTTGACGGGCGCGAGGCCGCTCTGCGCCGCCTTCGGCAATGTCGGCGTCGGCGGCAGGTTCAGCCATCGCGGCGCGGCGTGGGCCGCGCTGAGCGAGATCGTGACGAGAAGCGCGGCGAAGAGATTGCGAAGCAGCATGAGGCGTATTCCTGTTCGACCGTCGGCCGTAGGGTGGGCGAAGGCGCGCACGCGCCGTGCCCACCATTCCCACGTCGTGCGCGCTACGATAGCCGTCGCTTATAATGATTGGAGTCCATGCCGATGTCATGGCATGCTCCCTTCAAGTAAAGGTGCGGCGCGATCGCACCACAAAAGGGGAGGGGAAGCCGATGCGCTTTGCGATGGCATTGGGCGTGCTTGGCGCCGTTGCATTTGTAACATTGCCTGCCGCTTCCATCGCCGCCGAGATGCGCGGCGTCACCGCAACCGAGATCAGGATCGGCCAGACCATGCCCTATAGCGGACCGGTCTCGGCGTTCGGTGCGCTCGGCAAGGGCGAGGTCGGCTATTTCAGGATGCTGAACGAGAAGGGCGGCATCAACGGCCGCAAGGTCAATCTGATCTCGCTCGACGACAGCTATGCGCCGCCGAAATCGGTCGAGCAGACGCGCAAGCTGGTGGAAAGCGACGAGGTCGCGCTGATCTTCTCCTCGATCGGCACCGCCCACAACACGGCGATCGCGAAATATCTCCAAAGCAAGAATGTGCCGCAGCTCTTCATCGGCTCCGGCGCCTCGAAATTCGCCGACATCGCGCAATATCCGCAGGCGACGATGGGCGTGCAGGCGCCGTTCCGCTACGAGGCGCGGCTCTATGCGCGCTATGCGCTGGCGATGAATCCCAGCGCGAAATTCGCGGTGATCTCGCAGAACGACGACTATGGCCGCGACTATCTCGCCGGCCTCAAGGACGTGCTCGGCGACAAATACGACACCGTCGTCACCAGCGCGACCTACGAGATCCAGGACCCGACCATCGATTCCCAGATCGTGAAGCTGAAGGCGTCAGGCGCGGAGGTGTTCGTGATCGCGGCGACGCCGAAATTCGCGGCGCAGGCGATCCGCAAATCCTTCGAGATCGGCTGGCGGCCGATGACGTTCCTGTCCAACGTCGCGGTATGGGTCTCGACCGTGATGGAGCCCGCGGGCCTGGAAGCCGGCACCGGCATTCTCTCCACCGCCTACGTGAAGGACCCCGACGATCCTGCCTGGAAGGACGATCCGGGCGTCAAGGGCTGGCGCGAGTTCATGACAAAGTACGTGCCGGAGGCCGACCAGCACGACACCAATTACGTCAACTCCTACAACAGCGCGATGGCGCTGGAGGCGGTGCTGAAAGCCTGCGGCGATGATCTGTCGACCGAGAACATCCTCAAGCAGGCCTACGCGATCCACGACCTCGAGCTGCCGATGCTGCTGCCGGGCATCAAGGTCAACACCAGCCCAACCGATCACGTCCCCGTCGACCAGATGCAGTTCATGCGCTTCAACGGCAGGAGCTGGGAGCGCTTCGGTGAGTTGCAGACCGGGAATTGATGATCAATGTGGAATGAGCGTTGGTCTTCTGCCATTTACCCGAGAATTCACGCGCCATAGCGCCGAAGTAGGCGCCCACTGCCGGGATGGATTCGCGTCTACTGGTCAGGCAGCAGCGCCCAACTGCACTTGAAATTCTTCGAAGGCCGAGATGGCGTCCGCCGCGTACATCAGCGACGGCCCGCCGCCCATATAGATGGTCATGCCGAGGGTTTCCTCCACCTCCTGACGGGTGGTACCGAGCCTGACCAGCGCTTCCATGTGAAAGCCGATACAGCCGTCGCAGCGCGTCGCAATCGCGATCGCAAGCGCGATCAGTTCTTTGGTCTTCTTGTCCAGGGCACCGTCGCGGCCAGCTGCCTGCGCGAGCGCCGAGAAGGCCTTCATCGTGTCGGGGATATCTTGGCGCAGTTTTCGCAAATCGCCGGAAATGCGCTTGGTGATGTCGAGGTAATTTTTCTTCATGAGTGCACTCCTCGCTTGCTTGATGACGGCTGGAGCGATGGTTGCCCGAACAGCAAACGAAACGGCCAAGCCCTGAAAAATCGGATTGAGCAGTGCAAACCAAAATTGAAGGGCGCGAAGCCGCCGTCCGCCGAAGGCCAGTATCGCACAAAGTGCATTTTGCACTGCCGTCAGGGAACCTCGAACCTCTGCGCGCGCGGCACAGCAAGGATATCAGCGGGAGGAAGCGCGCTCACTGAACAAGCCGAGCGCGCAGTCGTGTAAATTCGGCATCGCTGATCGACCCTGCCTGTTTCAGCCGACTGAGCTTGTCGATTTCATCTGCGACGCTGAACCCAACTGCGCTCCTGAGTTCGTCGCGTGCCTGCCGAACTTGTTGCACGTTACGCTCCGCCATGCCTCTTCCCTGAAAGATCAAGTACGCAAGCACGACGATGTATGGAAATACGATCCATCCTATCACCCACATTGCCTTGACCCAGCCGGAGATGTCGTGGCGTCGGAATAGATCGGAAGCGACAGTAATAAGCAGCCAGAACCACACGATGAGGAAGAATATCGTGAGAGCGTCCAGCAAAAAATTTCGATAGGTGAAGCCCTCCTGAAAGAACAACATTGCGCGCTCCCTTTGCCTGTCACGGAGTGCAAGAGACCAGCCGACTGTTATTATTATTCAAGGTCGCTGCCCGCTTTTGATTTAGATCAACGCATGTCGGGTTGGGGTCAAAACGCGAAGAACTCACCGTGCGCAAATCCAATCCGCTATACCCCCGTGTCCGGACTCGACAAAGCGCACGGCCACTTCGCTGATGGGCCACGAGCCGGCATTCAGATGAATGCTATTCCGTTCGCCAGTGCTCGTTGATCTGATGCCATGTACCGTCTGCGCGTATCGAAGCAATTCCAGCGTTCAGGCGCGCGAGCAGTTCAGCTCGCATACCTTTTGGCACGGCAACTGCGAACGGCAGTTCCAGAAACATGTGCGGTGAACCGCGAACCTGGCCTGGATAGAGCCCATCAGCAATGCGCGAGCCCACATGATAGCTCAGCGCCGCAGCAGCAGCCTCACCACGAACGAGACGGCCCAGGCATCCTAACACGGGCGATGTCGGAAATGGGTCAAACCGCGACACCGCCGGTGTCCAAGTCGAGTTTGCTTCACGCCTGGAAGCGGACATCTCACTTTTGCGCGGGCCGGCCCAAAGCTACGCCCTCACTTCGACGGCGGCGCGGCCGCGCCTTCCGATTCGTCCCGTACATGGATCACGGCAATTTTGTCCGCGTAGAGCCGCTTCCAGCCCTTGATGTGATCCAGCACCTGCGCCGCCGGGGCATCAGCAACCAGCAGCGTGGCGTCGATCTTGTATTCGTCGAGCAGCCGCGTCAGGTTGTCGAGCTTCTTGACCTCCACCGCCTTGAAGAAGTCCATCACGAACTTCTCGCCATAGAGCTCGGCGCGGCCGTCGACGAACACCGGAATGTCGCGCGAGATCAAATAGCCGCCGAACTGGTAGGCGTTGAAGATGCGCTGTGCCTTGCGCTGTTCGAGCAGGTCGATGGCGGCAACCGGCGTCTGCTCCATCGTGAAGCTGAAGCGATGATGCGACAAGTAGATCGATGTCGAGGTCCAGGCGGCACCGACGATCATCAGCGCGCCGAGTGCCGTGACATAGCGGGCTGGCCAGCTCTCGCCGCCCGTCGCGTCCAGCTCGGGCCACGGTGATTGTTCGCCGAGCGGCTTGGCCAGCACCAGCGGCACCAGGAAGGCAAAGGCCTCGATGCTCCTGACATGGGTCAGTCCCATCCAGGTCAGCAGCAGGATCAGGAGAATGCGCGGTGGGGAAAGCGTGAGGCCACGGAAAAGGCCGATCGCGATCAGGCCGAACAGCGCGCCCTCGAACGCGGTGAAGGAGGCGAAATTCGCCGGCATCCATTCCGAGATGACCGAGAGCAGTTCGCCGAGATTGAGGATGTTCGTCGCGCCAAGCAGCGTTCGCCAGCCATAGGGCGTGACGCAAGCAGCTCCCATCGCGGCGACACCGAACAGGAACCAGCGCAGCAGCAGCCGGACCTGCTTGCCGGACTCAATGCCCCAGATCGCCACGAGCGCGGTCGGGCCGATCAGCGCGAGGCCCAGCACGAAGCCGCCATGCAGGTTCGACCACAGCGACATCAGTGGCAGCCAGTACCAGGACGGTGTGCCCCTGCGATCGGCCGCCGCCATCAGCATGCCGACCCACGCGATCATGACGGGCAGCGCCAGGATGTGCGGGCGCGCCAGAATGTGATGCAGCGACAGCACGACCGCGAGCATCGCGAACAGCACGGAGCGTGGAATCTCGAGATGTGCGTCGAGCAGATAGACGAAGATCGCCGCCGACAGCGCCACCGCAAGCGCAGTGAGGATCACCGGACCGGCCCACTCCCACTGCGCGTAGGACAGTGCGAACATCACCTGCGACAGCCACGACGTCGAGATCCAGGGCTCACCTGGCCGTGTGAAGGAATAGAAATCGGTATAGGGCATCGCCTGATGATCGAGGATCCACTGCCCGATCTTGATCTGCCAGAACGAGTCGGAGTCCTGCAGCAGCGTGTCGCCGACATAAAGGAAGAAGAGATAGGCGCCGGCGCCGACGCACAGCGGCACCAGCGCTCGCGCGCGGCCGTGGACCGCAATGCTGTTGGTGAAGGAGAGGGACATGCCGCCTTGACGTCCTGCCTGTTCTTTCCGGTTGGCCGGGCGGCATTGGACCATGGCGGTCATAACTTCGGGTAAATCGGCGCACGCAGCGCGGTTTCAAATCCCTACTATTTAACCGATCGTTTTCAATTTCGATTTACCATCGGCGAATACACGCAAACCGCCCCGTCTTTACGCGGTCGAGTTAACTGCGGCGCAATTCTTTGCATTTACAGTCGGTTCCATGGTCAGGCGGCGCTGGGAAGCCAAGAGACCAGACCAGTTGTAGCCTCGTGTACTCTTTGGAGCAGTCTATGAAGAACCTCGTTGCGCGTTTCGCGAAGGATGAATCCGGCGCCACCGCTATTGAGTACGGTCTGATCGCTGCCGGCATCGCGCTGGCAATCATCACCGTCGTCAATAGCCTCGGCACCACGCTGAACGCCAAGTTCGGCTCGATCTCGTCCAGCCTCAAGTAAGGCCAGACGAACTGGAATCAAAAGAGCCCCGTCCTGGACGGGGCTCTTTTCTTTTGGGCGGTGATTTCGTGCTGGTATGGTGAGCAAAGCGAAGCGTGCCCACCATTGAAAATCTTGAACTGCGAGAATGCTGGTGGGCACGGCGCTACGCGCCTTTGCCGACCCTACGGTAGCTCTAGCCGAGGCCTGGCTGCCAGGCGGGTGACGCGTCCTTCGCAACGTCGTCCGACGCGCGGCTCATCCATGAGAGATAGCATTTTGCGGCCCAAATCGACGCCGCGGCGAGTGCAATGCCCCCGATGACATCGATCATGTAGTGCGCGCCGATCACCGGCGTCGCGGCGATCATCAAGAGGTTGAGCGCGGCGGCGATGCCGCCGATGCGGCGCACCGGCCACAGCGCCCACATGTAGAGCACGGCTGAGGCGGCGTGAAAGCTCGGGAACGAGACGATGCCGGAGAGCTTGAACAGTTTGAGCTCGTGCAGGCTTCCGTCGCGCAAGGCGAGGATGTCGCGCAGCTGCCCGGCATAGATCGCGGTGTTGATGTCGGGGAAGTGGGCCGCCGGCAATTGCAGTCCGTAATAGGTGCCGATCGCCGGGACGACGGCCGAGATCGCGATGGTGATCGCGAGCGCGAGGCTCATCGCGAGCATGAACAGTTGTAGGCGCACATAGCGCGCCGTCAGCGCCAGCACGATGGGGATGGCGAGCAGCGGCCATTTGATCAGTCCGTAGCCGCGCGACAGGACGTCGGCGAGCCACGGATGGTCGTTGACATAGCGGGCGATCGGTTCGGGATCCATGCCAAGCGCGCGATCGATCGCAAGCAGCGCGTGGTCCTGCAGCGGCCAGCCCATGTTGCCCGCGACAAAGCTCAGCGGGCCCACGATGGCGCAGGTGAGAATGACCTGACCGATCGTGCCGAGCGAGAACACCAGCTTTGGATCGGCGCGCTCGCCTTTGGTCATCTGATGAAGATAGGTAACGGCGAGCAGTACAGCTGCGATCGCCAGCGTCACGCCGTAGGCGATCGGCTCGAGCCGAAGCCCCGTGAAGGCGAGGCCGAGCGCCAGCAGGCTGCCCATGGCTGCGATGGGAAGCCAGTTCACGTGGAAGAGCTGCCAGGCGGTTCGGGCGTCCGTATCGATCATGCTGCACCGAAATTGATGCCGTACAATCGCGGGCCCGCTTTAAGATGGCGGTAAGAATTGTAGTCAGCCATTCGCCAAGAGATTCGCTGCAGTTTTAGACGTCCAAGAGATGGTCCAGCGGAACGTCCAAACCGCGTTGCGTGGATTGCGGCTCCGCGCATTTGCTTCTTGTCATTCGCTCTGAATAGTTGTTCAGTTCTTGGGGGCGATTTGCAGCGAAATTGGTGACGAAGCGTTCGGGCGCAGGGCATGCGGTCGGCGTGGGTGGGACAGGAAGCGCGCCATGGTTTATCGGCGGACGCATCAAGTGGTTAAGCGCCTTGCGGCCCGGCGCAGCGCCATTCTCGCGGCGGCGCGCGAGGCGGCGGCGGAAGGCGGGATGGCGGCGGTGCAGATCGCGCCAGTCGCGGTTCGGGCCAATGTCGCGGCCGGAACCGTCTATCGCTACTTCCCCTCCAAGGCCGACCTGATCTCCGAATTGATCGCCGAGGTCTCCCGCGACGAGCTCGCGGCGATCCGCCGGGCGGCCGATGCCGCGCCGGGCCCGTCCTCGGCGCTGGCGGCCGCCGTCACCACGGTCGCCGTCCACACCCTGTCCCAGCGCCGACTGGCCTGGGGCATCCTGGCCGAGCCGGTCGACGTCGATGTCAGCGCCTCCAGACTTGCCAGCCGGCGCGAGATCGCGGGCGAGATCGCCGCCCGGATCGAGGCCGCGGTGCGCGCCGGCCACCTGCCGGCCCAGGACACCGCGCTTGCCGCGACCGCGCTGCTCGGCGCGCTGCATGAGGCGCTGGTCGGGCCGCTCGCCCCCGACAATCTCGAAGATCCCGCAAAGATGCGCGATGCCGTGCAGACCGTGACGCTGCTCGCGCTGCGCGCCGTCGGCGTCATGGACGCCCGCGCCCGTGGCCTCGTGGTGCAGCAGACGCTGCTACCGACCGCAAAGGCGCTGGTAGGGGCTTAAGGCCGGCGCCCGATCGAAGCGGCATGGGACCCCATCGCGTTTAAGCTGCTGTCCGAGAGTGAGTTTTCGAAAGACCGCCGCACGCCGATGGTGGCGCCATGCCGCCCTCGTGAGATTCGCAAGGCATCATGCCGGGCCGTCACCGGCTACTTTGCATGGGGTTGTTTTCGATATTTCTTGCGGCGCGATCAGGCCAGCATCGTCGGACGCGCCCCAATCCCCGGATTCCGGGTTCGCCCGCGAATGCGCGAGCGCCCCGGAAGACGGGAGCCTCACATATTCGCGTCGCCCTCGGGGCCGACGGAGGCGATGCGCACCATGTTGGTGGTGCCGGGAATGCCGAGCGGCACGCCGGCGACGATGATCACGCGCTGGCCGGCGCGGACGAACCCATCCCGAAACGCGATCTGGCCGGCGCGGCTCACCATGTCGTCCTGGTCGCGCGCATCCTCGGCGACCACACAGTGCACGCCCCAGACCACCGCGAGCCGGCGGCCGGCCGTGATGTTCGGCGTAATCGCCACGATCGGCGGCTTCGGCCGTTCGCGCGCGACGCGGACGGCGGTCGAACCTGAGCTGGTCCAGCAGATCAGGGCCGGCAGGTCGAGCGTTTCGGCGATCTGCCGCGCGGCATCCGCGATGGCATCGCCCGCGGTGGATTCAGGTGAGGGCCGCTGTGCCGCGACCATGGAATGATAGGTCGGGTCGCGTTCGACCTCCTCGCCGATGCGGTTCATGGTCGAGACCGCCTCGACCGGGAATTTTCCGGCGGCCGATTCCGCCGACAGCATGATGGCGTCGGCGCCTTCATAGACGGCGGTGGCGACGTCCGAGACCTCGGCGCGGGTCGGCACCGGTGCCTGGATCATCGATTCCAACATCTGCGTGGCGATCACCACCGGCTTGCCGGCGCGGCGCGCCATGCGCGTCATCTGCTTCTGCAGGCTCGGCACGCGCTCCAGCGGCAGCTCGACGCCGAGGTCGCCGCGCGCCACCATCAGCGCGTCGGAGGCCTCGATGATGTCGGCGAGGCGATCGATCGCCTGCGGCTTCTCGATCTTGGCCATCACGGCGGCGCGGCCGCGGATCATCTTCTTGGCTTCGATCACGTCGTCGGCGCGCTGCACGAAGGACAGCGCGATCCAGTCGACGCCGGTCGTCAGCGCCGCCTCGAGGTCGGCGCGGTCCTTCTGGGTCATCGCCGAGACCGCCAGGTCCGTATCCGGCAGGCTGACGCCCTTGCGGTCCGACATCTTGCCGCCGACCACGACACGCGTCACTGCATGCTCTTTCGAGGTTTCCTCCGCGATCAGCCGCACCTTGCCGTCATCGAGCAGGAGCGCATGGCCCGGCCGCAAGGCGGCGAGAATCTCCGGATGCGGGAGATGGACGCGCGTGGAATCGCCCGGTGCCTTGTCGGAATCGAGGGTGAAGGTCTGGCCGTTCTGGAGCTGGACCGAGCCCTCGGCGAAGGCGCCGAGCCTGAGCTTCGGCCCCTGGAGGTCGACCAGAATGCCGATCGGCCGGCCGTAGCTGCTCTCGACGTTGCGGATGGTCGCCACCAGCTCCCGCATCTTGTCATGCGGGGTGTGGCTCATATTGATCCGGAAAAGGTCGGCGCCGGCCTCGAACAGGCGGCGGATCATCGCGAGGTCTGAAGAGGCGGGTCCCAGGGTCGCGAGAATCTTGATACGGCGAAGACGCCTCATGGCTTATTCCCAGGCGGGAGAGGGGCGCCTGGCGGGAGGCCAGGCGAGGGCGGGGGCGTAGCACCCGGCGGGCTATTGGGCAAACCCGGAACGCCGCCCGGGCCAACCGGGCCCGGCAGGCCGGGTACCCGCTGCTGCGGGGGCTGCTCGTTGGCGTCGGTGAGCTGCACGGTCCAGGCCCGCTGCTCGCCGGTGTCGACCTCGAAGAAGCCGGTCCGGTCGTAGCCGCGCGCCAGGCAGTCCTCGGTGCCGCGGATGGTGAATTCCTTGTCGCGCGAGCACATGAAGGCCTGCCCGGACCACTCGCCGCCGCGGTCGTAGTCGATCGCGTAGATGTAGTAGTAGCGGGCAACCAGCGTGCCCCTGAGCAGCGTCTCGCAGGAGCGGGACGAGATGTTCCACCAGCCCTCGGTGGTCCAGCCGTCGGCGTCCTTGTAGCCCAGCGCGATGCCGACCCGGCTCGAGGTGTTGTTGCAGAGGCGGAAGTCGGCCGATGCCGGGCCATTCCAGAGGCACAGCAGGGCGACCACCAGCACCGGGACCAACCGGGCAAGCAGGCGAAGGGGTGAGCGGGGAGATTCGGCGATCATTGTCGCGGAAGCTATATCAGATGGTTGACGATTTCGCGTAGAGGGACCGGAACTGCCGGACCGCCCCAATGGCCCGTTTGCGCCGCGATATGGCAAAATCTGTGACAGGACCCCACCTGATCCCGTAAGGGTGAGCCAATCACCGGGGTGAGAGCCAACCGGGGCAGGGTAAGGGATCCAGCTATGGCAATCGACGACAAAACCAGAACAGAGCTCGAGGCGGCAGCGTTCCGGCGCCTGGTCGAGCATTTGCGGACGCGGACCGACGTCCAGAACATCGATCTGATGAACCTCGCGGGCTTCTGCCGCAATTGCCTGTCCAACTGGCTCAAGGATGCGGCCGACGCGCAAGGGGTCGCCTTAAGCAAGGATGAGAGCCGCGAAGCCGTCTACGGCATGCCCTACGAGACCTGGAAGACGAAATATCAGGGTACGGCCACGCCAGAGCAACTCGAAGCGATGAAGAAGGTCCATCCCGGTCATTAAGACCGTCCAGGCTTCGGCGTCGACGCGTGCGGCCTGAGTCGCGCGCAGCACAACGGCTTTCTTGGTCCTTGTGCAGGAAGATGTGGGCGCGCTGTGGACGATTGCGTTGTTGCCTTGAACGCGAGGGCCGCCAACCCTAAGGGTCAAGCAGCACGCGCGGTGACCATGCCGGCGTCACCTCGTTTTGCCAGTTCCATTGGGAGTACAAGATGGCCACCTCCGCCGCCGTCCGCGACGACGAACCCGCGACGAAATTTGCCAAGGACCAGCTCAAATCCATCATCGAGCGCATCGAGCGGCTGGAGGAAGAGAAGAAGGCGATCTCCGACGACATCCGCGACGTCTATGCCGAGAGCAAGGGCAACGGCTACGACGTGAAGGCGCTGCGCACCATCGTGCGCCTGCGCAAGCAGGATCCCAACGAGCGCGCCGAGGCCGAGACGATCCTCGAAACCTACATGCAGGCGCTGGGGATGCTCTGAGGGCTGGCTGTCGTCCTGGCGAAAGCCAGGATGGTGGATTGCCTACGCTTATTCTGTCGTCCCGCGAGACTGACATCGCGCTTCATTGATAGATTCCGCGGTTAGGTCCTGGCTTGCGCCAGGACGACGCCTGAGTTTTGGGCCGGGGAGAGATATCGTGACTGCGCCGCCGCTGCCGCGCGAGGTGGGCCGTGCCTTCGACGCCTTTCCGGCGCCGATCAGCAAGCGGCTGCTCCAGGTGCGCGCGCTGATCTTTGCGACCGCCGCGGCGCATGAAGAGGTCGGCCGGTTGACCGAGGCGCTGAAATGGGGCGAGCCGGCCTATCTCACCGAGGAGACGGGCAGCGGCAGCACGATCCGGCTCGGGCGCGTGAAAGACTCAGAGCTCGCCGCCATCCTGTTCAACTGCAAGACGACGCTGGTCGACACGTTTCGTGAACGGTTTGCGGAGCAGTTCGAATATCGGCAGACCCGGGCGTTGTTGTTGCCCGTCTCGGGCGCGCTGCCGAAGCAACCTTTATCGATCTGCTTGTCGCTGGCGCTGACGTATCATCTGGATCGGCGGGGCAGAAAAGCGCGATAGCAGTTGCGCCTCAGCGCAGCGTGGCGGTGCGCATGACGAAGGACGTCATATCGAGCTTCGCGGTGGCGCTACCCGAAAAACTGTCGCAGGACATTCCCAGCATCGGATCATCGGTGAAGCCCATCGCGATCACGGCCTGCGGCTTGATGAAGTAGGCGCGCATCGCGGCCATGTCGATCTCGCCCATCAGCGTCACCGACATTGCGCGGCTGGCGCTCGGCGACAGCATCACGATCTTGAGCCAGAGGCTCTCGCCCTTGGCCGCGGAGAGGCGGCTCGAGGTCGCGACCGCGCCCTGGGCGCCCTTGGCCACGACCGTGTTGATTTCCGTCGCCTGCGCGAGGTTGCGGGAGGCCGGGCGGCTCGTGCGCGGGATAGGCGCCGAGGCGGCAACGACGTTGGCGCGGTCGACCGGGGAGGCGGCGGCCGGCGCATAGGCCAGTGCCTGATAGGCGGCTGAGGAGACGCTCGCGGTCGGCTGCGGGTCGGTCGCGGCGGCGAGCGCCTGGCGCGCCTTCAGCGCGGCGACCTGGGCCGGGGTCGCCTGTTGCGGCGTCGCCGGAATATCCCAGAAGCCGCGGGCATTGATGATGTCGGCCGGTGTTTCGGGCTTGTCAGCTGGCTTGGCGTCAGCCGGTTTGTCGGCGACCGGTGCAGGCTTCGGCTTCGGCGGCGCAACGGCCTGCACATCGGCCGAGGCGAGCTGGAGCGCTGCGGGCACCTGCGGCTTGGCGCGAGGCGTCGGCACCGGATCGGCCGGCTTCGCCGCGGCGGCGACCGCGGTCGGGGCCGCCGGCTTCCCGCTCGCAACGGGCGCGCCCTCGTCATCCTCCTCGCTGCTGCTCGGAGCGGACTTGCTCCTGAACAGGGCGGCAAAGAAGTTCGGCTTGCTCGCGGCGTCATCGCCGCTGCCGCGCCGCTCAATGTCGGCCTTGGCGAGCTCATAACCCTTCAGCGGCACGCCGTCGGTCGGAACGTGGACCGTGCGGCCGTCGGGGAAGACGCGCGCGAGCTGATCATGCGTCATGCGCGGCCAGTGCCGGATGCTGCCGGTGTCGAGATGCACGAAGGGCGAGCCGGAGGTCGGATAGAAGCCGACGCCGCCGCGCTGCAGGCGCAGGCCGGCGAAGCGGATCTGCTCCAGCGGCACGCCCGGAATGTAGAAATCCATCGCATGTCCCAGCATGTGCTGGCTGAAGCGCGCGACGCCCGAGGAGCGGCGGCGGAGCATGGCGTTGGTGGCGGGGGAGCGGTAGGAGGAGATGATCTGGATCGGCTGCTTGGCGTCGACGTCGCGATAGACTTCCCAGAGGATGTCGAAGAGGTGACGGTCCATGACCGTCTCGTCCTGGGTACGCCAGTCGCGCAGGAAGTGGTTGAGCTGCTTCAGCGCCGCTTCGTCATAGCGTCCGTCGCGCTTGAAGGTGACGGTGAGATCTTCGCCGGAATGGGTGTGGTGGAAGGAGAGCGTGTGGGTTTCGTTCAGTGCCGCGGCGTCATGCACCGAGCCGGCGGCGGCAAGCAGCACCAGCGCGGCGAGGCCGATCCTGGATCCGGCCTTCAACCCCGCATGGGACAACGACACCGCAGAAATTTTGCGTGCGAAACCAGCCAGCACGTATGAGCCCACCCAGTCGACGAGCGTTCAAAATGGACTCTCCCGCCAACCCCGCTAGCGCGCGAAAGAGGATGAACGCTTTCTTAAAGCGAGAAGGTTAATTCGAGGTGTACCTTCCCGCCCCCAAACCAAGTCACAATACAAACCTAAACGGTTGACTGTGGCGAAAAAACGCCCGCTGCCCGGCCTCGGGCGAGAGAATGGTTAACGTTAAGCGATCCCGACCACGGGTCGAGATCGCTGATTTCATTGAAGAATTTCAAGAAATGATGGCTGAGAATGGCTCAGCGGGTAAACACCCGCTGCGGCCTGCGGCCGACCGGAGCCGGCGGCGGGGTCGGCGCGCCGAACAGCCGCTCGAAGAAAGAGGGGCCGGACGAGGAGAAGCCGCTGTTGGCCACTGCCACACCGGACGGCAGCGTCGTTGCCGGGCGCGAGTAGCTCGGCTGGGCATGAGCGACGACGTTCTCGAGATCCTTGCCGCGGTTGTTCTTCAGGATGTTGATCATGGTCGCATCGCGGCCATACACGTCCTTGCGGATTTGCAGCTTGCCGGCGTCGTCCACGAACGCGGTCTGGTAGGTGATGTTGACCGGGACCGGCGTCGGGAATTTCAGGTCGACCTCGCTCGAGCCGTACATGCTGCGGATTCGCTCCGGCGTGTAATGCTCGTTCGGCATCGTGATGTTGAGCAGCACCGAGGCGTATTGATCCGGATTCTGGACCCGCATGCAGCCATGGCTGTAGGCGCGCTCTTCCTTGGCGAACAGGTACTTGTCCGGCGTGTCGTGCTGATAGACCAGGAACTTGTTCGGGAAGTTGAAGCGGACGCGGCCGAGCGCGTTGGCTTCACCCGGCGGCTGCGAGATGTGTACGGAGCCGTCGCGGTTCTGTTCGAGGCGCAGGCCCATGCGCTGAAGCACGGTCGGATCCTGCTGAAGCGCCGGCAAATATTCGTTGTAGACGATCGACGGCGGCACGTTCCAGGTCGGGTTGACCGTGATGTACTTCATCGTCTCGCTGAGCAGCGGGGTCGCATGCGTGCCGGGCTTGCCGGTGACGACGCGGGTGGTCCAGACCTGCTGGCCGCGCTGCATCACCTTCAGCGTGTAGTCGGGGATGTTGAGGATGACATAGGCGTCGCCGAGCGAAGGGGCGCCGAGGTCGCGCGGCAGCCAGCGCCAGCGCTCCATGTTCACCAGCACCGTGTCGATCTGCCTGTCGCGCTTCGGGCTGTTCAGCGCCCTGACCGTCCTGTCGTCGAGGATGCCGGTGGCCTTGAGATCGGCGCCGTCCTGGAATTTGCGCACGGCTTCCGCGACGGTTGCGTCGTAGCGGGTGTCGTTGGCGTTCTCGGTGATGCCGAGCTTGGCACGGAGCTGCGGCACGCGCGGATCTTCCACCACGACCTCAGCCTGCTTCTTGCCGCGGGCCGGGGTGTATTTCAGCGCAGGCCCGTCAGTGATCTCGATCACCGGGCCGTCGCCCTGGCCGCGCAGCTGCGCGAGCTTCGCCTTCAGCTCCTTGTAGAGCTTCTGCGGCGGGTTGTAGCTGTCGAGCGCCGCGGAGGCGTCGGCCGAGGTAGTGATCTTGGTCAGCACCTCGTTCGGATCGGTCGGGTGCTCGGGATAGAGGATGTCGGCGCTGACCTGCGACCAGTGCATCCGGCCGCTCTGCGCCTGGCGCGCATAGTCGAGCATGCTGGCGGTGAGCTTCAGCTCGGCCTCGGCGAGCGCATCGGGCGTCGTGGCCGCAGTGAAATCCGGCACCGGGTAATCGGCGGGATTGAGGCCGTCGGAGGCCGCATCCTTCAGCCGCGAGATCACGCCCTTGCCCGCAGCGGTGAGGGCGCCTGCCTGGGTCCAGACCGGCGCGAACTCGCGCGCGCCGTAAAACTTCTCGACGGCGGCACGTTCATTCTTGCGATCGAAATAGCGCGAGGACTTGGCGCCGATCATGTCCTTGAGCTTGTCGGCGACCGGCTGGTCCGCGGCAGGAACGTTGCTCGCGGCCTTCACGGGCTCTGGGGCCGGCTCCTTGGCGACGTCCTTGGGCGGTTCGGCCGGGGTCGCTGCCGCGGCCGCAGGTGCGGCGGGAGCGATCGGCGTTGCGGTCGCAGTGTCCGCCTTGGCTGGTTCAGATTTGACGGGCTCCGTCTTGGCAGTCTCGTTCTTCGGCGCGTCAGCCGCGGGCGTGGTGGCGACGTCGGCGGGCTTGGCCTCGACCTTCTCGGGTGCGGGCGCGGCGGCCTCTGTCTTCGCAGCTTCCTTGGCGGGGTCCTGAACGGTTACCGTGGTATCGAGCTTGATGTCGGCGGCGGTCGGGGGCGGGACGTTTGCGGGCTCCGGGCGCGGGATCGCGGCTTCGATCGCGAGCTCGGCGGCGCTGCTGCGCGCCTGGTCCTGCGCCAGCGCCGAAGTGGCCGACACCGTGAGGAAGGTCGCCGTGACCGTCATCAGCACGCGGTCAAAGCCTCGACGGTGGTTCAAGCAGTCAAGCATTGTGTCGCACCCCTTGGGTGAACTGTCCCTCATGGAACAGCTTCGTTATCGTCTTATGAGCTTCGGCTAATCGTGCCGGCTTCTCGAAAGTTGCACGCCTGCACGCAACGATTCTTACGCAGACGATATACAGGCCCCGTTTTTGCAGCCAGCGCCACCCGGGACAACTCACGACAAACTGACTTCAAGGAAGCCTCTTGGCAACGGATTGTGCGCTTCTGCCAAGCGCTTTTCCCTTTGTCTGTCACTTCCAAGTCACGGTTCGCGCCGCGGTCGAAAACTCCGTAAACCGAAGGGCTTGCGGCCAAATTGGGGCGTCAGGCAAACCGCCATTCGCAGGCGCTGCTCAGTGCGTCTCCTCGCCGCTTTTCCCGCCGTGCCCTTGAACGCCGGCTTCGTCGAGTTTGCGGTAGAGCGTGGAACGGCCGATTTTGAGGCGGCGAGCAACTTCCGACATCTGTCCGCGATAATGCGAGATCGCGAAGCGGATGATTTCGTTCTCCATGTCTTCCAGCGGCCGCACGTCGCCGGTTGCGGTCAGCATGGTCAGGCTTCCCGTCGCCGGCAGGGGCGCGATCGGTATTTCATTACCCGAAACCAGCGAGGGCGCCGCGATCGGCTCGAGCATCAGCGGCGCGGTTGGAATGTCGTTTGCGGGATGGGGATGCGAATTGAGCAGGGGGAAATCGCCGAGGCCGAGCTGGTCGCCCTCGCTCATCACCACCGCGCGATAAACCGCGTTCTCGAGCTGGCGGATGTTGCCGGGCCAGTCGAGCTGCGCCAGATGCGCCATCGCCTCGCCGCTGATGCCGTTGATCGGGCGGTTTTCCTCGGCGGCAAACCGCGCCAGGAAATGCCGGAGCAGATGCGGGATATCCTCGCGCCGTGCGCGCAGCGACGGGATCGTCAGCGGCAGCACGTGCAGGCGATAGAACAGGTCTTCGCGAAAATGACCCTGCTTCACCCGCTCCAGGAGCCTGCGGTTGGTCGCGGAGACGATGCGGACATCGACCTTGACGGGCTTGCGACCACCGACCGCCTCCACTGCGCCTTCCTGCAGCGCGCGCAAGAGCTTGACCTGCGCGGTCAACGGCAGCTCGCTGACCTCGTCCAGAAACAGCGTGCCGCCATGGGCCTCGACGAACTTGCCCATGTGCCGCTCGGTTGCGCCGGTGAAGGCGCCCTTCTCGTGACCGAACAGGATCGACTCGACGAGATTGTCGGGAATAGCGCCGCAATTGACCGCGACGAAAGGCTTTGCCTTGCGTTCGCCGCTGCCATGGATGGCGCGCGCGAACATCTCCTTGCCGACGCCGGACTCGCCTTCGATCAGCACGGGAATGGAGGAGTTGGCCGCCTTCTGCGCGGCGCGCATCACGCCCGCCATCGCATCGGCGCGCGTGATGATGTCGGAGAAGGTCAGACGTCCTTCGCGGCTGTGGCGGATGCGCTGCAATTCGCCCTTGAGCGCCGAGGTATTGAGCGCGTTGCGCAGGGAGACTTGCAGCCGCTCCACGCCGACCGGCTTGACCACGAAATCGGCGGCGCCTGCGCGCATCGCCGAGATCACATTGTCGATGCCGCCATGGGCGGTCTGCACGATCACGGGTACGCTGAGGCCCGCCTCGCGGATTTTCGCCAGCGCGCCCATGCCGTCGAGGCCGGGCATCACGAGATCGAGGATGACGGCGTCGATGGCCGGTGCGTCGGGCGCGGTGAGGGTGGCAATCGCGGCGTCGCCGGAATCCACGACGATCGTTTCATAGCCGCATTTCTGCACCATGTTCTCGACCAGACGGCGTGCCACGGCGTCGTCATCGGCGATCAAAATACTGGCAGCCATGGTGTTCCCCGCACGCTACAACTATCTGTCTCGAATCGGGTCACTCTGGCCGAAGCCGATTAACGCACTCTTAAACCTTGATGACCCCGCTCTTTGCGATCGTTGAACACAGGTTTCCAGCACAATGACTTCGCGCTCCAAGCCCACTCGTAGCATGCCCGCTCTCCGCAAGCCGAACACCAAAAAAGCCGCCGCCAAAGCCAAACCCTCCGGCAAGTCTGCAAGCAAAACCGGAAAGCTTCCGGAATGGAACCTCGCCGATCTCTATTCCGGGATCGATGCGCCGGACGTGGCGCGTGATCTCGAAAAGATGGATGCCGATTGCGTCGCGTTTGAGACGGACTACAAGGGCAAGCTCGCTACAGGCACAGCAAACGAAGATGGCGGAAAATGGCTCGCCGAGGCCGTGCGACGCTATGAGGCAATTGACGATCTCGCCGGCCGCCTCGGCTCCTATGCCGGCCTCGTTCACGCCGGCGACAGCGTTGATCCCGAGATTTCAAAGTTTTACGGCGATGTGTCCGAGCGCCTGACAGCGGCGTCCACCCATCTGTTGTTTTTCGCGCTCGAGCTCAACCGGATCGATGACGATCTTTTGACCTCCGCGATGCAGACGGTGGAGCTCGCGCATTATCGTCCCTGGATCGAGGATTTGCGCAAGGAGAAACCGTATCAGCTTGAGGACAAGCTGGAGCAGCTCTTTCTGGAGAAGGCGCAGACCGGTTACTCCGCCTGGAACAGGCTGTTCGACCAGACCATTTCGGGCCTGCGTTTCAAGGTCGGCTCCAAGGAGCTCGCGATCGAGCCGACGCTGAATCTGCTGCAGGACCGCGACGGCGCCAAGCGCAAGACCGCCGCGGAGGCGCTGGCAAAGACCTTCAAAGCAAACGAGCGCACCTTTGCGCTGATCACCAACACGCTCGCCAAGGACAAGGACATCTCCGACCGCTGGCGCGGCTTCCAGGACGTCGCGGATTCCCGGCATCTGAACAACCGGGTCGAGCGCGAGGTGGTGGATGCGCTGGTCGCCTCGGTGCGCGCGGCCTATCCAAAGCTGTCGCATCGCTACTACGCGCTGAAGGCGCGCTGGTTCAGGAAGAAGCGGCTGGCCTATTGGGACCGCAACGCGCCGCTGCCCTTTGCCGCGACCGACACCATCGGCTGGCCCGACGCCCGGAACATGGTGCTGACGGCCTATCGCGGCTTCTCGCCTGATATGGCCGAGATCGCCGAGCGCTTCTTCACCGACCGCTGGATCGATGCACCGGTGCGCCCGGGCAAGGCGCCCGGCGCCTTCTCGCATCCGACCACGCCGTCTGCGCATCCTTACGTGCTGATGAACTACCAGGGTAAGCCGCGCGACGTCATGACGCTCGCCCATGAACTCGGCCATGGCGTGCACCAGGTGCTGGCGGCCAGGAACGGCGCGCTGATGGCGCCGACGCCGCTGACGCTGGCGGAGACTGCGAGCGTGTTCGGCGAGATGCTGACCTTCAAGCGGCTCTTGGCGCAGACCAAGAGCCCGAAGCAGCGCCAGGCGCTGCTCGCCGGCAAGGTCGAGGACATGATCAATACCGTAGTACGGCAGATCGCGTTCTATTCCTTCGAGCGTGCCGTGCACACCGAGCGCAAGAACGGCGAGCTTACCGCGACGCGGCTCGGCGAGATCTGGCTGTCGGTGCAAGGCGAGAGCCTCGGGCCGGCGATCGAGATCAAGGCGGGCTACGAGAACTACTGGATGTACATCCCGCACTTCATCCATTCGCCGTTCTACGTCTACGCCTATGCCTTCGGCGATTGCCTCGTGAACTCGCTCTATGCCGTCTACGAGGACGCCGCCGAGGGCTTTGCCGAGCGCTACCTCGACATGCTCGCCGCTGGCGGCACCAAGCACTATTCCGAGCTGCTGCGCCCGTTCGGGCTTGACGCCAAGGACCCGAAGTTCTGGGACGGCGGGCTCTCGGTCATTGCGGGCATGATCGACGAGCTGGAGGCCATGGGCTGAGCGGCGAAGGTGCCTGAATTTAGAGCAGGGCCGGGGCAAAGCATTCGTTGAACCGCCGTTCAGCGAATGCTGTCCGACCCGCTGGATCCGCGATAATCGGGATTCCAAATGAGCCCATTTGCCGGAAAACCGCGCGTCCGTGCCGTTGCCCTGTCCGGCTTATTGCGGTATTGCCAGCAAAGAATTTCGACTTTCGACTGGGGACATCATCAATGGCTGACCATAGCGAAGTGGCGTACACCACCGCCGACGGCAACGACTACGTTGCGCACGAGCAGACCTATGAGGGCTTCATCAAGCTCGTGAAATACGGCACGGCCTCGGTCGCGCTCATCGTCATTTTGATGGCGATCTTCCTCACCTGATCCGCCTATGGCGGCTGCCTACGCCAACGGCGGCAGCTGCCCACAATATTTGCATTCAAGCCGGTTCCAAAACCGGTATCGAACGTTGCGGGAGTAACGCTACTTTTTTGTGCGCGCGCTGTCCCGCGCCGCCGGAGGGCCTATGAAGATCGCCGTTGCCAAGGAAATCGATCCGTCAGAGTCGCGGGTTGCCGCTTCGCCTGATACGGTGAAGAAGTTCAAGGCGCTGGGCGCCGAGATTGCCGTCGAGCCGGGCGCCGGCCTCAAATCGGGCCTGCCGGATTCCGAATTCACCGCGGTGGGCGCCACCGTCAGCGCCGATGCGCTGAAGGACGCCGACATCATCATCAAGGTCAAGCGTCCCGAGGCGTCCGAGCTCGCGCAGTACAAGCGCGGCGCGCTCGTCATCGCCATCATGGACCCCTATGGCAACGATGCGGCGCTCAAGGCGATGGCCGATGCCGGCATCTCCGCCTTCGCGATGGAATTGATGCCGCGCATCACGCGCGCCCAGGTGATGGACGTGCTGTCCTCGCAGGCGAACCTCGCCGGCTACCGCGCCGTGATCGAGGGCGCCGAAGCCTTCGGCCGCGCCTTCCCGATGATGATGACGGCTGCCGGCACCGTTCCCGCCGCCAAGGTGTTCGTGATGGGCGTCGGCGTCGCCGGCCTGCAGGCGATCGCGACCGCGCGCCGCCTCGGCGCCGTCGTCACCGCCACCGACGTGCGGCCCGCGACCAAGGAGCAGGTCGAATCGCTCGGCGCAAAGTTCCTCGCAGTCGAGGACGAGGAGTTCAAGAACGCGCAGACCGCCGGCGGCTACGCCAAGGAAATGTCGAAAGAGTACCAGGCCAAGCAGGCCGCGCTCACCGCCGAGCACATCAAGAAGCAGGACATCGTGATCACGACGGCGCTGATCCCGGGCCGGCCGGCGCCGAAGCTCATCTCCGGCGAGATGGTCAAGTCGATGAAGCCGGGTTCGGTGCTGGTCGATCTCGCGGTCGAGCGCGGCGGCAACGTCGAGGGCGCCAAGGCCGGCGAGGTCGTAGACCTCGATGGCATCAAGATCGTCGGCTACACCAATGTCGCCGGCCGGGTCGCTGCCTCGGCGTCCAGCCTCTACGCGCGCAACCTGTTCTCCTTCATCGAGACCATGGTCGACAAGAAAGAGAAGAAGCTGGCCGTGAACTGGGACGACGAGCTCGTCAAGGCGACTGCGCTCACCAAGGACGGTGCCGTCATCCACCCGAACTTCCAGCCGAAAGCCTAAGGAGAGAAGCCATGGAGCACGCTGCACAGGTCGTCGACCCCTTCATCTTCCGGCTATCGATTTTCGTCCTCGCCGTTTTCGTCGGCTACTTCGTGGTGTGGTCGGTGACCCCCGCGCTGCATACGCCGCTGATGTCGGTCACCAACGCGATCTCCTCGGTGATCGTCGTCGGCGCGCTTCTCGCGGGCGGCGTCGCAAACGTATCGAGCGGCTCGGGCTGGGCTCGCGCCTTCGGCTTCGTCGCGCTGGTGTTTGCCTGCATCAATATTTTCGGGGGCTTTCTTGTCACCCAGCGCATGCTGGCGATGTACAAGAAGAAGGCCAAGTAAGCGGCCGCCTCGGGCTGAAGGGATAGATGGGGACCTGAGATGAGCGCTAACCTCTCTGCATTCTTGTATCTCGTGGCGGGGGTGCTGTTCATCCTGTCGCTGAGGGGACTGTCGAGCCCGGCGACGTCGCGCCGGGGTAATCTGCTCGGCATGATCGGCATGGCGATCGCGGTCGCCACGACGCTCGCCAACCATCCGCCGGCGGACGGCCTTGCCTGGCTGCTCGTCATCGTCGGCATCGCCATTGGTGCAGCGATCGGCGCGGTGATCGCACGCCGCGTGCCGATGACCTCGATGCCGGAGCTGGTCGCCGCCTTCCACTCGCTGGTCGGCATGGCCGCGGTGCTGGTTGCTGCCGGCGCGTTCTATGCGCCTGAGGCCTTTGACATCGGCACGCCCGGCAACATCCACACCCAGAGCCTGGTCGAAATGTCGCTCGGCGTCGCCATCGGCGCCCTGACCTTCACCGGTTCGGTGATCGCGTTCCTGAAGCTGTCGGCCCGGATGAGCGGCGCCCCGATCATCCTGCCAGCGCGGCACGTGATCAACATCGCGCTCGCGGTCGCGCTGGTCGCCTGCATCGTCGGCCTCGTCGTCACCGGCAGCGCCGTGTTCTTCTGGCTCAACGTCATCCTCGCGCTGGCGCTCGGCGTGCTCATGATCATTCCGATCGGCGGCGCCGACATGCCGGTTGTGATCTCGATGCTGAACTCCTATTCGGGCTGGGCGGCTGCCGGCATCGGCTTCACGCTCGGCAACTCCGCGCTGATCATCACCGGCGCGCTGGTGGGCTCGTCGGGCGCGATCCTGTCCTACATCATGTGCCACGCGATGAACCGGTCCTTCATCTCCGTCATCCTCGGCGGCTTCGGCGGCGAGACCGCGGCGGCCGGCGGTGCGACAGGCGAGCAGAAGCCGGCCAAGCTCGGTTCGGCCGACGATGCGGCCTTCATCATGAAGAACGCCTCCAAGGTCATCATCGTGCCCGGCTACGGCATGGCGGTGGCGCAGGCCCAGCACGCGCTGCGTGAAATGGCCGACATGCTGAAGAAGGAAGGCGTCGAGGTGAAGTACGCAATTCACCCGGTCGCGGGCCGCATGCCCGGCCACATGAACGTGCTCCTGGCCGAAGCCAACGTGCCCTATGACGAAGTGTTCGAGCTCGAGGACATCAACTCCGAATTCGCGCAGGCCGACATCGCCTTCGTGATCGGCGCCAACGACGTCACCAACCCCGCCGCCGAAGAGGACAAGACCTCGCCGATCTACGGCATGCCGGTGCTCCAGGTCTGGAAGGCCGGCACCGTGATGTTCATCAAGCGCTCGCTGGCGTCGGGCTATGCCGGCATCGACAATCCGCTGTTCTATCGCGACAACACCATGATGTTGCTCGGCGACGCCAAGAAGGTCACCGAGAACATCGTCAAGGCGATGTAGCGCAACAGGAAAGCGGACCGTGGCCATCAACAAGGAATGGCACCGGTCCCATCGCGTGCCGCCCAAGACCACGCGAAGGCCACGCGAGAACAGCGCGTGGCCGCATGCGGCTGCCGCGATATTCCGGTGAGTACCCGGCCGGATGTCCTGAAATTGCTGCGAAGTCGGCGCAAGCCTTGAGGCCTGCGGCGGGTCCGTTGCGGACGACCACACGTCGTCCGCAATACCCTGCCGAAAGATTGGGCCTCAGCCGCGTGTCGCCTGTATGACCATCATCAAGTGGATCGCCATCCTCGTCGTGGGCGGCTATTTCGCAGGCCTCGTCCTGCTCTATGTGATGCAGCGCGACATGCTGTTTCCGATCCCGACCACCAAACGAACGGCGCCGGCCGCTGCGGGGTTTTCGGCGGAGGAGCACCTGCTGACCACGTCGGATGGTGAGACGGTGATCGTCTGGCACGTGCCGGCAAAGCCCGATCGTCCGGTGATCCTCTATTTTCACGGCAATGGCGATTTTCTCGCCGGCCTTGTCGGTCGCTTCAAGGCGATGACCGCCGACGGCACTGGTCTCGTCGCTCTATCCTATCGCGGCTATGCCGGTTCGAGCGGCGCGCCGAGCGAACAGGGCCTGCTGCGCGATGCCGCCGCGGCTTACGCCTTCACAGCCGCGCGCTATGCCGCCGAGCGGATCGTCGCCTGGGGCTTCTCGCTCGGCACCGGTGTGGCGGTTGCCATCGCCTCCGAGCACACGATCGGCAAATTGATCCTGGAGGCGCCCTACACGTCGATGACCGACACGGCCGCCTCGCACTACCGCTTCATCCCGGTCCGCTTGCTGATGCGCGACCAGTTTCGCTCGGACGAGCGCATCGCCCGCGTCACTGCGCCGCTTCTGATCATGCATGGCACAGACGATCCGACCATCCCGATCGCGCTGGGGACGCGCCTGTTCGCACTCGCCCGCGAGCCCAAACGGTTCGTGCGACTTGACGGCGGCGGACACAACGATCTCGATGCCTTCGGAGCCATGGAGATCGCGCGACAATTCATCAATGGCAGCTAAGGGCTGACGCACGCGATCTTCTCGCGCATAATCGTCCCCGGCTCGATTTGAGGATTTGTCTGCATGAGCGCTCACGGACCGATGCCGCGGTCGTCATGGTTATTTCCAGCTCTGGCGGTGCTGCTATTCCTGATCGTCACCGCGACCGGCTACGGCTTCACGCTATCGGCCGGCGGGGTCGTGTTTGCGGTCGTGCTCCTGGTGATCCTGTTCGGCACCGTGTTCGCGGCTGTTCATCACTCCGAGGTGATCGCGGAGCAGATCGGCGAGCCGTTCGGCACGCTGCTGCTCACGCTCTCGGTCACCATCATCGAGGTCGCGCTGATCACGACGATCATGCTGGGGGACAAGCCGGCGCCGGAGCTCGCGCGCGACACAGTCTTCGCGGTCGTGATGATCGTCTGCAACGGCCTGGTCGGCCTCTGTATCCTGATCGGCGGCCTGCGCTATCGCGAGCAGGGCTTTCAGGTCTCCGGCGCCAACGTCTATCTCAGCGGCCTGATTGCGCTCGCGACCATCACGCTGATCATCCCCAACTACACGCTGACCACGCCGGGCCCGATGTATTCGACGCTTCAGCTCGGCTTCGTCGACCTCGTGACGATCGTGCTCTACGGCGTGTTTCTCTATACCCAGACCGTCCTGCACCGCGACTATTTCATCAATCAAACCGGAGACGACGAGGCGGGCGGCACGAGCCATCTGTCCGGCAAGATGCTGGCGGTCAGCATCGCGTTGCTGCTGGTCTCGCTCTCAGCCGTGGTTCTCCTCGCCAAGAAATTCTCGCTGGTCGTCGATGCCGTTGCCGCCATGATCGGCGCTCCGCCCGCATTCGCGGGCCTGCTGGTCGCGCTCCTGATCCTGATGCCGGAAGGCGTCTCCGCGATTGCGGCGGCGCGCAAGAACGACCTCCAGAAGAGCATCAACCTGGCGCTCGGTTCCTCGCTTGCAACCATCGGGCTGACCATTCCGGCGGTCGGAATTGCCACCTATGCGTTCGACCAGCCGCTCGTGCTCGGACTGAACCCGCAGAACACGGCGCTGCTCTTCCTCACATTCCTGCTGAGCATGCTGACCTTCGGAACCGGCAGGACCAACGTCCTGTTCGGACTGGTCCATCTGGTGGTATTTGCCGTCTACGTGTTCATGGTTTTCGTGCCCTAGGAGAAAATGCTGATGCTCGCCGCCCAGTCCGACGTCCAGATCGACAATGAGGAGGTCCGGGTGACCGAGTGGAGACTGGCGCCGGGCAGCGCCACCGGGCCTCACGTCCATGGGATGGACTACGTGATCGTTCCCGTCGTCGCCGGGGAAATGACCATCGTGGCGCCCGATGGGGAGCGCTCCAAGGCGCAGCTCGCGGCGGGAAAGTCCTACTTCCGCAAGGCGGGTGTCGCGCATGACGTGCTTAACGAAACCTCAACCGAGATCGTGTTCCTTGAGATCGAACTGAAACCGTAGATCCCCGTTCATCGATTGCCATCGATCCGTCGCAGTTGATCCCTTACTATGCCCAAAAGTTCCCGCATCAGATCGCGCGGGGAGTGGCCGGAATGCTGAAATACTTCGCTAAGATATCGATGGATATTTTCCCCTCGGTGCTCGCCACGATCATCGGGGCGTACATCGTTAATCATTACATCAACGCCAAGCCGGCGCCCGACGCTCCCGCGGCCGCCGTCGCGCCCGCCCAGCCCGCCGGCAAGGACGGCAAGCCCGCCAACGTCGCCAATCTCCCGGCGCCGGGCGTCAAGGCCAAGGGCGTTTCCGAGAAATCCGTGACGGACAAGCCGGCGGCCGAGAAGCCCGCCGACAAACCTGCCGACCAGCCGGCCGAGACCAAGGGTGCAGAGACCAAGGCTGCGGATGTGGCGCCGGCCGAGGCCGCCCCCACAGGCGCCCGCGGCCGCACTTCGGCGCGCGAGAAGGCCGTCGCCAAGTCCACCCCCGCCGCCGCCGCTCCCGCTGCCGCCGCCCCGGTGGTCGAGGCCAATTCAGCCCCGACGGCTGCAACCCCGGACGCCAACGATCTCGCGCGCGCCGCGATCGAGCGGCTGCGCAAGTCACCTGAGTACAAGTCACCTGAATACAAGTCGCCCGAGACCAAGTCGTCTGAGCCTGTGGCTCAGGAGGCAGCCCACGCGCAGGAAGCTGCCCGCGGTCAGGAGGCGCCGCGAGTCGTGACTGCGGCGCCGTCGGCCGTGCGCCCGCTGCCGCCGCCGATCACGGTGTCGACGCCGCCTGCCGAGTCCTATGGCAATGGCCAATCGGCCAATCCGCCTTACACTGCCTCGGTCGGCAACGACGATCCCAACAGGATGACCCCGCCGGCCGATATCCCCGTCCCGGTGATCGCGCCGCCGCTCGATTTGCGTGCCGACGCGGGCGGGTCTGCCATGCCGCGGCCCAAGACCAACGTCGCCGAGGACATGCTGTCCGGCATGAAGTCGATGTTCCACGCCGTCCTGCCGAAGGGCGCTACCCCGGATTAAGGCGCCCGCGCCGCGCCCGGCCTTTCAGCCGCCGACGCGGGCAAGGCCGCTGCGTGCGGCGTCGTCGCGTGGACGGAGCGCGACCGCCTTGGTGTAGGACGCCTTGGCCTTGTCGCCCAGCCGCTCATAAGCCTGCCCCCGTGTCGTCCAGACCTGGGCGTTGTGCGGATCGGCCTCGGACGCCTCGTCGAGATCCGCTGCCGCCTCCCTGACCTTGCCAAGCGCGAGATAGCTGACGGCGCGGCCAAGCAGCGGCTCGGCCTTTTGCGGGTTGAGCCCGCTCGCCGCGCCGAAATCGGCAATGGCGAAGTCGTGCTGGTTGTTGCCCTGGTAGATCAGGGCGCGGCCATAGAGCGCCTGCGCATTATAGGGATCGAGCGCGACCGCGCGGTTGAACTCGTCCAGCGCGGTGGAGGTTTCTCCGGCTTTCGCCAGCGCCTGCGCTTTCGTGGTGTGGGCCTGCGCCTCGCTGACATTGCCGGCGCTGACGGCGCTGTCGGCGGGCGCCGCCTTGGGCGTCTCCTGCGGCTTGTCCTTCTCCGGCATCAGCGATCCCAGGTCGAAGGAGCAGCCGGAGAGCGCGATTCCTACCATGACCGCCACGAGTGGCCGCTGACAGACGTGGCGTGTCCGCGCCAGGATGCGCGCGGGGAAAGGGGAAGCCATCTACGGTTCGCTCGCGCTGGTGCCGCATCTGTAGTGCCCCATCCCAGAAAGGCACCGCTTGCAAAAATAATAACGCGGGCCAGGGGCCCGCGTCATTGAAAACTCAGTCTTGCAAGTTCGGCAAAATCAGCGCGGTCCGCGCGGACCTGCGCCCGGGCCACCACGGCCGCCACGCTCACCACCGGGACCGGCGCCGAACACCGGCTTCGGCTTCATCGGCAGCAGGCCTTCACGCTGCAGCTTCTTGCGGGCGAGCTTGCGCGCGCGGCGCACGGCTTCGGCCTTTTCGCGGGCCTTCTTCTCGGAGGGCTTTTCGTAGTGACCGCGGAGCTTCATCTCGCGGAAAATGCCCTCGCGCTGCATCTTCTTCTTCAGCGCCTTGAGGGCTTGATCAACATTGTTATCGCGAACGAGAACCTGCACGCGGCATCCTCTTCAGTAGATCGGATTTGAATTCTGGTAAGTCAAAGGGGGAGGCAAAACGCTCGGCCCTTAACCTTGAGCGCGCGATGTATCAGACAAAAGCTGAGATGTCCACCTGCCAAGCGGCATTTCGGGCCAAGTTCAGCCATTAAATGAGGCGAAAGTGCCCCTGTGCGGCCGCGATTTGGGTGATTTGGCGCCAAAGACGGGGCCGCAGCCGGAGCTTTGCTCCGGAAATCTTGGAAATCAGGGGAGACCCCACATGGATACGAAGAAATACGCCGCCGAAGCTATCGGCACCTTCTGGCTCACATTCGCTGGTTGCGGGAGTGCAGTGATCGCAGCCGGCTTTCCGCAGGTCGGAATCGGCCTAGTCGGCGTCTCCCTGGCATTCGGGCTGAGCGTGGTCACGATGGCCTACGCTATCGGCCATATCTCCGGCTGCCACCTCAACCCGGCCGTCACGGTCGGCCTTGCTGCCGGCGGGCGCTTTCCGGCCGGCCAGATCCTTCCTTACGTGATTGCGCAGGTCGTGGGCGCGATCGTGGCTGCCGCTCTTCTCTATGTGATCGCAAACGGCGCGCCCGGCTTCGACGTCAGCAAGGGCTTCGCCTCCAACGGCTACGGTGCGCATTCGCCCGGCCAATACGGCATGGTGGTGGGCTTCATCACCGAGGTGGTGATGACCATGATGTTCCTGTTCATCATCATGGGGTCCACCCATGGCCGCGCTCCCGCGGGCTTCGCGCCGCTGGCGATCGGGCTTGCGCTGGTGATGATCCATCTCGTCAGTATTCCCGTCACCAACACGTCGGTGAACCCTGCGCGCAGCACGGGCCCCGCGCTGTTCGTCGGCGGCTGGGCGCTGGCGCAGCTCTGGCTGTTCTGGGTCGCGCCCTTGATCGGCGGCGCGCTGGGCGGTGTGATCTATCGCTGGCTCAGCGAGGAGCCCTCTGGCGTCGTCGCAGGCGTGAAGACGGCGTGACCGACGCGCGGGATCGCGGCAATCGCCGCGGTCCCGTCACTTGCCTCGTGCCGGCCGGACCTCGGTGACGTGGCCCATCTTCCGTCCGGGACGCGGCGTGCCCTTGCCGTAGATGTGCACGGTGGCGCCGGGAACGGTCAGCCAGTTGTCGTAGCTGTTGATCTCGTCGCCGATAAGGTTGGTCATGGTGACGACTTCGCCATGGCGCACTGGCTTGCCGAGCGGCCAGCCGGCGATGGCGCGGATGTGCTGCTCGAACTGGGACACCGACGCGCCGTCGAGCGTCCAGTGACCGGAATTGTGCACGCGCGGGGCGATCTCGTTGACCAGCACCTTCGGTCCGGTGCCGTTGGCGAGCACGAACATCTCGACTGCGAGAACGCCGACATAGTCGAGTGCGGTGGCGATCCTGCTCGCGACGCTGCGCGCCTCGTCCGCGAGCGAATCCGGAATCCGCGCCGGCGCGCGGGATATCTTCAAGATGTGATCGCGGTGCTCGTTCTCGGTGACGTCGAAGCATTCGACCTGGCCCGCGGCCGAGCGCGCGGCGATCACGGAGATCTCGCGCTCGAACGGCACGAAGGCTTCCAGGATCGCCTGCTTGGTGCCGAGGCTGGTCCACACCTTGGCGATGTCGTCGCCGTTGCGGATGATGGCTTGGCCCTTGCCGTCATAGCCGAAGCGGCGGGTCTTCAGCACCGCCGGCAGCCCGATCCTGACGATGGCCTCGCGCAATGACGCGACCGAGGTGACGTCGGCATAGGCGGCGGTGCCGATCCCGAGCCGCGTCACGAAATCCTTCTCGGCGAGCCGGTCCTGCGTGGTCTCGAGGATCTTGCGGTTCGGCAGCACCGGGCGGCGCGCGTTCAGCACCATCGCGGCCGCGGCCGGCACGTTCTCGAACTCGTAGGTGATGACGTCGACATCGTTAGCGAACAGCTCGAGTGCCTCGACATCGGCATATTCGGCGCAGGTCGCGTTCAGCACGACGTCGAAGGCCGGCGAATCCGGATCGGGCGAGAAGATCTGGCAGCGCAGGCCGAGCCGCGCCGCCGACATGGCCAGCATCCGGCCGAGCTGTCCGCCGCCGAGGATGCCGATGGTGTCGCCGGGCTTCAGCTTCACCCGATTGGTGTCAGTCACGCCTTGTCCTCCGGGCGCTCGGCAACCGCGTCGGTCTGCGCCTTGCGCCAGGCGGCAAGGCGGGTCGACAGCGCCGGATCGGACAAGGCCAGTACGGCGGCTGCGAGCAGCGCAGCGTTGATCGCGCCTGCCTTGCCGATGGCCAGGGTGCCGACCGGGATGCCCGCCGGCATCTGGACGATCGAGTAGAGCGAATCGACGCCCTTGAGCGTCTTGGATTCGACGGGGACGCCGAACACCGGCAGTTCGGTCAGTGCCGCCGCCATGCCGGGCAGATGGGCCGCGCCGCCGGCGCCGGCGATGATGACCTTGAAGCCCGCCGCCTTGGCGCCCTTGGCGAAGGCAAACAGCCGATCCGGCGTGCGATGCGCCGAGACGATGCGGCTTTCGCAGGCCACGCCGAGCGCTTCCAGCGTATCGGCGGCATGGCGCATGGTGTCCCAGTCCGACTGGCTTCCCATGATGATGGCGATCGGCGCGGTCATGACGTTAATTGTGCTCGGGAAAACAGAAACATAGGCCAGATTAACGGTTCCGGCCGGCGGCTCGCAAGGCGGTGGCAAGGAGAAGGGAATGCACTATCCTGTCTTGGTGAATCCCCGCAAGCCTTCATTGAGCAGGATGCCCATGAAGAAACCAAAAAGGGCGACCGCTGCGAAGGCCGGGAAGGGCCGAAAGACCAGCGTCAGCCCGACCAGAACCGCGCCCAAGCGGCCGGCCGCGCCGTCGCGGCGCCGCGCGCCGGCCGCCGATGGCGGCAAAGCGACCATCCGCAGCCTGCGGGCCAAGCTCAAGGAGGCCTTGCAGCGGGTGGCGGAACTCGAGGCGGCGGCCGACACCGATTTCCTGCTCGACATTCCCAACCGGCGCGGGTTCGAGCGCGAGCTGCAGCGCGCCATTGCCTACATGAAGCGCTACCGCGCCAGCGGTGCGGTGATCGTGCTCGATGTCGACCGGCTGAAGCCGATCAACGACTCCTTCGGGCATGCCGCCGGTGACGAGGTCCTCAAGGCGATCGCCGGCACGCTGACGCGGCAGGTGCGCGCGTCCGACGTGGTGGGCCGGCTCGGCGGCGACGAGTTTGCGCTACTGCTGTGGAATCTCAGCGAGACCGACGCCAAAGCGAAGGCTGCGGCCTTCGAGCAGGCGATCGACGAGCTCTCTTTCGTCTTCCATGGCCAGCGCGTGAACGCGGGTGCCTCCGCCGGCGTCGCGCTGCTTGGGTCGCATTCCGACGCAGGCCGCGCGCTGGAGGAGGCCGATGCGGCAATGTACGTGCGCAAGGCGCAGCGGCGGCACGAGCCGGCGATCAGGCTACGCGAGTAGCTAGAGCATGATCCGGACCCGACGGGCCGCGTTAGCGCAAAGTGTGGAGCGGTTTTCCCGCGCGACAAACGCGGAACGCGTTTGCGCGGAGATCATGGTCGAGCAATAGAGTCAGAGCGCGCCGAGGTCTTCCGGCACGTTGCCGAATTTGCGCAGCAGCTTGGCGTCGTCGAACTCGCCGGTCATGGGATCGCCGCTGCGGCTGAACGCGACCGCGCCGATGTGCCCGGTACCGCGCGCCAGAATCGCGGCGCGCCGCAGGGCGGCCGCCGAAGTCTGGCATTCCTCCGCGGCGCCTGCGACCGGCGATCCGTCGGCATCGATCAGGAAGGGCATTGCAACGTAGTAGGTCACATCCGACATGGCGTTGCTCCGGGTAGAGCATGATCCGGAAAACGTGAAGCGGTTTTCTCTTGCGACAAACGCGGAAACGCATTCGCGCGGAGATCATGCTCAAACAACAACCTAAAGCGCGATGCCATCGCGCTTTGGCGATCAGGCGGCGCTGCTCTTGCTCCGCATCTGGCCGCGCGAGGTCTCCGGAATGCAGCCGGCCGAAATCGCCGCCTGCAATTCCTCGAGCTCCGCCTCCAGATATTCGTTGGCCATGATCAGCGCCTTGATGGTGCTGCGCAGGTTGCCGTCGCACATCGCGATCGCCTGATCGCAGGCTTGTTCATAATGGCTGTTATCGAAGAGGGCTGCTGACATGGGCGTTTTCCTGGGGGCGGTGGGCTTTCGAATGTTCTCTTTTTGTTCCAAGTGAGTCAAGCGGAATCCCGCGAAGCGCACCAAGTGTTCGGAGACGTGTTCGGAGACAAGTGTTCGCGGACATGGCCGACACTCCCGGCGCGGTAAGTCCGGGCTGCCAGAGGCGTTCGCGATCAGGCGATGATGTCGGGCGTGATCTGGTCTTCGATGAACGCGATCCGGTCGCGCAACAACAGCTTGCGTTTCTTCAAACGCTGCAAACGCAATAGATCGGGGGCGGGCGATTGATGCAGTGCATCGATCGCTGCGTCGAGATCTCGGTGTTCCTGCTGCAACCGGGCGAGCTCGGCTTCGAGTTCGCGCTCGTCTTCATTGGTCATGATCTACGGTGGCCGAAAAACCCGATGAGCTCCAGGACAAGGCTGTGGACGTCCTGTGGAAATTATCGTCCTTGCGTGGCGTGATCGCAAGCGATCTCCGGACGCCGCTCACCGTTCTCCCGCAAGATATTTCGGTGGAGCGCTCCAGCGCCGCGCGAGCACATTGATATCATGAGTCTTTCCCGCGCGGTTCCGTACTCACGCTTCATTACATATGAATTTTCAAAAATGACGCTGCGACGACGGATAATCGTCGACAGAACGAATCGCTGATGTACACTTCTCCGTCCGGATCGAATCCTAAGGTTCAACCCTACCGAGGAGGTTTCGAATGACAATTCAGGCACATCTGGTTGAATTGGAGCGGAAGCACAAACTTCTCGAAAACGAATTGCACGAAGCACTCGTGCACCTTTCAACAGACGACCTGCAAATTGTTGAGTTGAAGCGCCGGAAGCTGATGGTCAAGGACCAGATCGAGCGTTTGAAGCACGGCTCGGACGACACGCTCCACTAGTAACCCCGTACACATCGTAAAGTTGATCGTACCCTTTCACGCAGGGGCAGGAGTTGTTGTGCTCGTCCCTGCGGCAAGGGCGCCACGCAATCATCATTGCGCGGGATCTAGAGTCCTGCGAGATCGGCGACGTGATCTGCGATCGCGAGCGATGACGTCAATCCCGGCGATTCGATGCCGAACAGATTGATCAGTCCCTCGACGCCATGATCGCGCGGGCCCTGCATCAGGAAATCCTGCGTGGCAACAGCCGGCGGCACGATCTTCGGGCGGATGCCTGAATAGCTCGGCATCAACGCGCCATCAGGCAGCGTCGGCCAATATTTGCGAATGGCCGGATAGAAGCGCTCGGCGCGCGCCGGGTCGACTGCATAGTCGATCGTCTCGATCCACTCGACGTCCGGACCGAACCGCGCCTGGCCTGCCATGTCCAGCGTCAAATGCACGCCGAGCCCGCCGGGCTCGGGCACCGGATAGATCAGGTGCGAGAACGGCGCCTTGGCGCTGCAGCTGAAGTAATTGCCTTTGGCGAGATAGGCCGGCGGAATCTGCTCCAGCGGCATGCCGTCGATGTGGCGCGCGACCGTGGTGGCCGCGAGCCCGGCGGCGTTGACGAGCAGGGCGCATTGCAGCGTCATCGGCGCCTCGCCGCCGGCATCGATCTCGATCACGCCGCCCGCGGCCTTGGCCCGGATCAGTGGCGTGTGAAACGCAAAGGCCGCGCCGGCCGCCTCGGCCTCGCCGCGCAGTGAAAGCATGTAGGCGTGGCTGTCGATGATGCCCGTGGAAGGCGAGAGCAGCGCGGCGTCGCAGGCGAGTGCCGGCTCCAGCGCGCGGGCGGCCTCGCCGGAGAGCAACTGCATGTCGAGCACGCCATTGGCTTCGGCATGCGCCTTGATCGATTGCAGCTTCTCGGTCTCCCTCGGCGTCGTCGCAACGATCAGCTTGCCGCAATTCTTGTGCGGAATGCCGCGCTCGGCGCAGTAGCGGTAGAGCGCATGCTTGCCGCTGACGCACATGCGCGCCATCCAGCTGCCGGCGCGGTAGTAGATGCCCGCATGGATCACCTCGCTGTTGCGCGCGGACGTGACGGTGCCGATGGCCTCCGCCTCCTCCAGCACGATCACCTCGCGCCCGGCCTGGGCGAGGCGCCGGGCGATCGCAAGCCCGACGACGCCGGCTCCGACGACGACGCAGTCGACCCTATCCATGGTTGTGCGGCATTTCTGGTGGGAGCGCCGAGAGTGGCGGAGGGGCCTGTTTGCCTGGAAAACGTGCCTCGAGGCCGCCTTCCGTTAAGGGAGCATTTATCATGTCAGGGCAATTGCCGTAGTTCACGTCACATTTTTCTGTCGCGCGTACAGGCGTTTACCCGATCCAAACCCGTGAAGCCAGACAATCCGCAGTCGAAATCGCGGGTGGCTGATGGCTGACAGGAACTGGCATGCGGGCAGCACGATTCTGATTTCTGTGCAGGCCGTCGTGTGTCTGGCCTGCACGGCTGCCCCTGCGCGCGCCGTCGCGCTGTCCGACCAATTCGCATCGTCCGGCCATGTCGGCAGGCTCGATCCCGGCGTGATCTGGGAGGCTCTCATCGCGGGCGTTGCCGTCAGCGCCTTCTTGGCCGCGATCGTTCTGTGGATCCATTCCGCGCTGCGCCGGGCCAAGCGGGCGCAGTTGCGGCGCAATGCCTTCGTCTCCTCCGCCATGAACAATCTCAACCAGGGCGTGGTGATGACGGATGCGCAGCGGCGCATCATCTTCTGCAACGACCGCTATACCGAGATCTACGGCCTGTCGCGGTCGGACCTCTGGGCCGACATGACCGGCTACGACCTCCTCAAGCTGCGGCGCGATCGCGGGGTCCTCGGTGTCTCCGACGACGAGTTCTACGAGAAGGCGGCAAGCCACAACGGCCTGATCACCGAGCTGCCGGACGGGCGCGCCATCCTCGTGAAGTATTACGTGCTGCCGAACGGCGGCTCGGTGGCCACGCATCTCGATGTCAGCGAGCAGCGCAGGCTGTCGCGGCAGCTCGCGTCCACCAAGCAGTTCCTGGAGACGGTGCTGGA
Organism: Bradyrhizobium neotropicale; assembly: GCF_001641695.1. Classification (GTDB taxonomy): domain Bacteria; phylum Pseudomonadota; class Alphaproteobacteria; order Rhizobiales; family Xanthobacteraceae; genus Bradyrhizobium; species Bradyrhizobium neotropicale. The sequence continues at coordinate 65,788 of NZ_LSEF01000028.1, read as the reverse complement.
CAACGTGCCGGCCTGCGTCGCCGCGAAGAACATCGAGGACGGCCGCTACATTTTCGCCAATAGCGCCTATGAGCGGTTCTGGGGCTTCTCGCGGGACTACGTCGTGGGCAAGAACGCGCGGGAGCTGTTCGCACCCGCCTCGGCGGCGATCATCGAGGCGACCGACCGGGCCGCGCTGGAGGCAACCGACGGCCAGTTCCGCAATCAGTTCGAGGTCGAGCGCGGCGGGACGCAGCGCATGGTTGCCTCGATTCGCATTGTGGTCCGCAACGAGAGCAACCAGCCGGAATTCCTGCTGCTGGTGTTCGAGGACATCACCGACCGGCGCTCCCTGTCGCAGGAACTGGAGAGCACCAAGAAATTCCTCGAGCTCGTGGTCGACAACATCCCGGTGGCGCTGATCGTGGAGCAGGTCAAGGATGGCCGCTACCTGCTCGCCAATCGCAGTGCCGAGACGATCCTCAACCGCAGGCGCGAGGAGGCCACCGGCCTGACCGCCTCCGACATCTTCAACGCCAAAGAGGCGAAGCTGATCATCGCGCGCGACGAGGCCGCGATCAAGAAGCGGGGGATGATCACCGAGGAGCACCCGATCTCCACCAAGGATGGCCTGCGGCTGTTCCTCACCCGCCGCGCCACCGTGCTCAACGATTCCGGCGAGCCGCAATATCTGATCAAGACCCACGAAGACGTCACCGACCGCCGCCAGACCGAGTCGCGGATGGCGCATATGGCCTATCACGACGGGCTCACGGACCTGCCGAACCGCGCCGCCTTCCTTCAGGCACTGACCCAGATGATCGAGGCCTGCGAGGGCACCGGCGAGGAGTTCGCCGTGCTCTGCGTCGACCTCGACGGGCTGAAAGAGGTCAACGATGTCTTCGGCCATGCCCTCGGCGACAAGCTCCTGATCGAGGTGGCCCAGCGGCTTCAGGACGCCGCCCGCGGCGGCGTGGTGGCGCGCCTGTCCGGCGACGAGTTCGGCCTGATCATTGACGGCAAGCAGCCGGACGCCGGCCTCGCGCTGGCGCAGCAGCTCGGCCATGCCCTTGCCCAGGAATTCCAGATCGACGGTCGAGCAGTCCGCGCCGGTGTCACCACCGGCATGTCGATCTTCCCGCACAATGGTGCGGACGCCGCCTCGCTGCTCGCCAATGCCGGTGCGGCGCTGTTCCGCGCCAAGCAGAAATCGCGCGGCTCGATCAGCCTCTACCAGCCCGAGATGGACCAGCAGATCCGCGACCGCCGCGTGCTGCACCAGGACCTGTCGAAGGCGATCAAGAACGGCGAGCTGTCGCTCGCGTTCCAGCCGCAGGGGATCGCGGGCCACAGCGTCGCCGAGACCGAAATCATCGGCTTCGAGGCACTGGCGCGATGGCAGCATCCGGTGCGGGGCCAGGTCTCGCCGGCCGAATTCATCCCGATCGCGGAGGAAAGCGGCCTGATCGTCGAGATGGGCGAATGGATTCTGCGCGAGGTCTGCCGCGAGGCGGCGTCATGGCCGAAGCCGCTCCAGGTCGCCGTCAACCTGTCGCCGGCGCAGTTCATGCACGGCGACGTGGTCGGGCTCGTCCATTCCATTCTGCTCGAGACGGGCCTCGCGCCCGGCCGGCTGGAGCTCGAAATCACCGAGGGCGTGCTGATCGAGGATTTTGACCGGGGCCTCGCACTGCTGCGCAGGCTGAAGGCGCTCGGCGTGCGCATCTCCATGGACGATTTCGGCAGCGGCTATTCCTCGCTGAGCTATCTCCAGGCGTTCCCGTTCGACAAGATCAAGATCGACCGCACGTTCGTCATGAATCTCGGCCGCAACCCGCAATCGGCGGCGATCGTCCGCGCCGTGATCGAACTCGGCCACGGCCTCGAAATGTCGATCATCGCCGAAGGTGTCGAAACAATCGAGCAGCTCGCTTTCCTCGCTCGGGAGGGATGCGACGGTGTGCAGGGCTATCTGCTCGGCAGGCCCAAGCCGATCGAGCAGTATGCCCGCCTGATCGGCCGCGCCGAGACAATGGAGCTTGCGCTCAAGACCGGCTAGTGGTGAGCGGACGCTTCCTCGCTTCCTCTCGACGGTTTCATGGCGGATTACGATCTCGCGATCATCGGCGGCGGCCTGAACGGTGTCAGCATCGCGCGCGATGCTGCCGGCCGCGGCCTGCGTGTCATCCTGTTCGAGCAGGGCGATTTGGGCGGGGCCGCGTCATCGGCGAGCCCACGGCTGATCCATGGCGACCTGTCGGTGCTGGAACGGCGCGGCTTCCGGCGCGTGCGCCGGGCGCTGGCGGAGCGCCGGACCTGGCTGTCCATCGCGCCGCATCTGGTCCGCCCGATGCGCTTCGTGATTCCCGCGCATTCCGACGGGCGCCCGCCATGGCTGCTGCGCGCCGGCTTGTTCCTCTATGACCGCCTTGCCGATCGCAGCGGCCTGCCGCCATCGACAACCCTCGACATCACCCACCATCCCGTCGGCAACGCGCTCAGGCGTCCGTTCGGCACCGCCTTCGACTATTCGGACTGCGTCGTCGACGATTCCCGGCTGGTGGTACTCACGGCGCTGGATGCGGCCGAGCGCGGCGCTGCGATCCGCACCGGGGTGCGTTGCGTGCGCGCGGATAGAGGGGATTTCTGGCGGCTCGCGGTGATCGATCGTGGCCATCGCCGAGTGATCACCACCCGTGCGCTCGCCAATGCGAGCGGCGGCTGGACTTCGATGGTCGCGGAGACCGTGCTGCGGCAGCCGGCGCCGCCGATGGCGGCGATGCAGATGAGCCAGATCGTCGTGCCGCGGCTGTTCGAGTCCGACAATGTCTATGTCTTCCAGAACAGCGACGGGCGGCTGATCTTCGCAAGTCCCTTCGAACGTGCGTTCACGCTGATCGGCACGGTCACGCATGCCTTCACGGGCGATCCGGCGATCGTGGCGATGCAAGGCGCCGACGTCACCTATCTCTGCGAGGCCGCCAGCCGCTATTTCCGCGAGCGCGTCGTTCCGACCGACGTGGTGCGAACGATCTCCGGCGTCAACCTGACGCTGACATCCGCACGGGGGCGGGACGGGACGATGCTGTTCCACGCCCGCCGCCGCAAGGCGCCGCTGCTCACGATGTTCGGCGGCGACGTCACCACTTCGCGCCTGCGCGCGGAGCGGGCGGTGACGAAGCTGACGCCGTTCTATCCGATGTCGCCGCCCTGGACGGCCGGCGCGGCGCTGCCGGGCGGAGAATTTGCCTGGCATCGCTTCGATACCGAGGTCGACATCGCGCGCGACCGCTGGCGGTTTCTCGAAGAGCCAGAGGCGCAGCGGCTGGTCGCGGCCTATGGCACGCGATTGCCGGCGGTGCTCGGCGAGGCCAAGAGCCGCGACGAGCTTGGTCCGGCCTTCGGTCCCGAGTTGACGGGTGCAGAGGTGCGCTATCTGATGAGCCACGAATGGGCACGCTTCCCCGACGACATCCTGTGGCGCCGCTCCAAGCTCGGCCTGACCATGCCCGCGGCGGATCGCGACGTGCTCGCGGCGTTCATGGCGAGTGTGAACGATCCGCCCGAACCGGTTGAGCAAAGGCCGATCCGCCGCTAGCGTGCGGCGGCATCGGGGCTGGCAGGGAACATGTCTGAAGATTTGCCTGGAACGGAAGTCGTGGCGCATGCCGCCGGCGGAGAGGCGCACCCGGCGGCCGGCCAGCCGCTGCTGCGCATCGAGGGCGTTGCCAAGACGTTCGGAACGTTCCGGGCCGTGGACGGCGTGTCGCTCGACATCAAGGCCGGCGAATTCTTTGCGCTGCTTGGCCCGAGCGGTTGCGGCAAGACCACGCTGCTGCGCATGCTCGCAGGCTTCGAGGCGCCGGACGAGGGACGCATCCTGCTCGGGGACAAGGACATCGCGCAGGCGCTGCCGCATGAGCGCCCGATCAACATGATGTTCCAGAGCTACGCGCTGTTTCCGCATCTCTCCGTGCGCGACAACATCGCCTTCGGCCTGAAGCGCGCCGGCATGGCGCGCGCCGACATCGCCACCCGCGTCGCGGAGATGGTGGCGCTGGTGAAGCTCGAGGGGCTGGAGAAGCGCAAGCCCGACCAGCTCTCCGGCGGCCAGCGTCAGCGCGTGGCGCTGGCACGCGCGCTGGCGCGCCGGCCGCAGCTTCTCCTGCTCGACGAGCCGCTCGCCGCGCTCGACAAGAAGCTGCGCGAGAGCACGCAAGCCGAATTGATGGATCTGCAGCGCAGGCTCGGCATGACCTTCATCATCGTCACCCATGACCAGGAGGAGGCGATGACGATGGCCAGCCGGATCGGCGTGATGAATGCCGGCCGGCTCGATCAGGTCGCGACCCCGCGCGAGCTCTACGAGGCGCCGCGCTCGCGCTGGATCGCGGAGTTCGTCGGCGACATCAACCTGTTCGACGGTGAATTCAAGCTGCGCGACGGTCATCGCCTTGTCATTGCCACCGATGGAGCGGGCACGCTGGTGGCGGCCGAGCCGCGCGAGCCGGTCGGCGCCACAAAGTTGTCGGTCGCGGTCCGCCCCGAAAAGGTCAAGCTGTCGCGCCGCGCCCCGGTGGGTGAGGGATCGGCGATCAACCAGCTCGACGGCGTGATCGCGGATATCTGCTATCTCGGCGGGTCCACCACCTACAAGGTCAAGCTCGGCACCGGCGGCATGGTGCAGTCCTCGGTGACCAACTCCGCGCGCCTCGACGTCGACGCCTACAGCCTGAACCAGCAGGTCGTCGCGTGGTTCTCGCCCGACGACTGCATGGTGCTGGACCGATGAGCGCGCGCCGCATCTTCGCCCGGCCGGCGCGGTTTGCAGCCATCGCGCCCTATCTCTGGATGGCGCTGTTCTTCCTGGTGCCGTTCGGCTTCGTGCTGAAGATCAGCCTGTCGCAGACGGCGATCGCGCAGCCGCCTTACTTGCCCGTGTTCGACCTCGCGGCGGGCTGGACCGCGCTCAAGGCCGCGTTCGCCGCGCTGTCGATCGACAATTTCAAGCTGCTCGTCTCCGACGAGCTCTATGTGTTCGCCTATGTGCGCAGCCTCACCGTTGCCGCCACCGCGACTGCGCTCCTGCTCCTGATCGGCTACCCCATCGCCTACGGCATGGCGCGGCTGCCGAAACGCTGGCAGGCCGTGGCAATGGTGCTGGTCATCGTGCCGTTCTGGACCTCGTTCCTGATCCGCATCTACGCTTGGATCAACATTTTGCAGCATGATGGCCTGCTCAACCAGATCCTGCTGGCGCTGCATCTGGTCAATCAGCCCGTGGTGTGGCTTTCCACCGACAGCGCAATGTATCTGGGCATCGTCTATTCCTATTTGCCGTTCATGATCCTGCCGCTCTATGCCACGCTCGCCAAGATGGAGCCGGCGCTGGAGGAGGCCGCCGCCGATCTCGGCGCGCCGCCGCTACAGGTGTTCTGGCTCGTCACCTTTCCGCTGTCGCTGCCCGGCGTCGGCGCCGGCGTGCTGTTGTGCTTCATCCCGATCGTCGGCGAGTTCGTGATCCCGGATCTCCTGGCCGGCTCCAATTCGCTGATGATCGGCCAGACGCTGTGGCTCGAATTCTTCACCAACAAGGACTGGCCGGTTGCGTCCGCTGCGGCCATCGTGCTCCTGATCGTGCTGCTGGCACCGTTGCTGTTATACGAGCGACTGCAGCGGCGGCAGTTGGAGAAGCGGTGAGATGCGCAAGTCCTCCCGCCTGTCCCGCTTCAACATCGCCTCGCTCGCGCTGGGGCTGGCCTTCCTTTATTTGCCGATCCTGATCCTCGTCATCTATTCCTTCAACGATTCGCGACTGGTGACGGTGTGGGGCGGCTGGTCGCTGCGCTGGTACCGCGAGTTCTTCAATGATCGCGCGATGATCGAGGCGGCCTGGATGAGCCTGCGGGTCGCGGTCTGTTCCGCGACGATTGCCGCGCTGCTCGGAACGCTTGCTGCGGTAGCGCTGTCGCGTGGCGAGCGCTTTCGCGGCCGCACGCTGTTCTCCGGCATGCTCTATGCGCCGCTGGTGATGCCGGAGGTGATCACCGGGCTGTCGCTCTTGCTGCTGTTCGTGGCGCTGAACGCCGAGCGCGGCTTCTGGACGGTGACGATCGCGCACACCACGCTGACGATGTGCTTCGTCGCGGTGGTGGTGCAGTCCCGCCTTGGTTCGCTCGACCGCTCGCTGGAGGAGGCCGCGATGGATCTCGGCTGCGATCCGGTGCGCGCGTTCGTGGCCGTCACCCTGCCGCTGATCGCGCCCGCAATCGTCGCGGGCTGGATGCTCGCCTTCACATTGTCCCTCGACGATCTCGTGATCGCGAGCTTCACCACTGGCCCCGGCTCGGCAACGCTGCCGATCCGGATCTATTCGGAGGTGCGGCTCGGGGTAAAGCCCGAGATCAACGCGATCTGTACGCTGGTGATCGCGCTGATCGCGGTCGTCATCGTCATCGCCTCGCTCGCCTCGAAACTGTCGAGCTCGCGGGGCGAGAGCGCCGCGCCGCTCTAAGCCGTCATTCCGGGGCGCGCGTAGCGCGAACCCGGAATCCATTGTTCAGCGGGGTACGTGGCGGAATGGATTCCGGGCTCGCGCCAAGGGGCGCGCCCGGAATGACGTTGATTACGACTTCACCGCGCCCGCGGTGAGCCCGCCCACCATGTAGCGGCGGAAGGCGTAGTAGATCGCGGCCGGCGGCAGCGCGTAGATGAAGCCGGTGGTCATCAACAGCTCCCAGGGCGAGTCGTCGGCGGCGAGGAAGTTGCCGAGCGCGACGGGGAGCGTGATCTCGCGGTCGTTCGACAGCAGCAGGAACGCGTAGAGATATTCGTTCCAGGCGAGCAGCACCGCATAGGTGCCGATCGCCACCAGCGAGGGCATCATCAGCGGCAGATAGACCAGGCGGAAGATCTGGAGCGTGGTGGCGCCGTCCATCACGGCTGCTTCATCGAGCTCGACCGGCAGCTTGTCGGAGGCCTGCTTCAGCACCCAGATCGCGTAGGGCGAGGCGATCGTCACCATGGCCAGGATTAGTGACCAGTGATTGTTGAGCAGGCCGTAATTGGCCATGGTGCGGTACATCGGCACGGCGAGGAACGCCGCGGGGATGAAGTAGGTGAAGAGCGCCAGATTCATCACGATGCGCCCGCCGGGCACGCGCAGCCGCGAGATCGAGAACGCCGCTGCGGTGGCGATGAACAGTGTCATCACGCCGACGGCTGCGGCGATCAGCGTCGAGTTCCAGAACTGCACATAGAAGTCGCGCAGGAAGTAGTGCTGCTGATTGAACACGATTGAGAAGTTGTGCAGCGTCGGATGATCGGGCCACAGCTTGCCCGAGAACGCGTCCTCCTTCGGAGAGATCGCGAACAGGAACATGTGGTAGATCGGGATCATCGTCCAGAGGAAGACGGGAATACCGATCAGCAGCAACCGCGCTTCGGTCGCGACTTCGCGTAGGGTAGGGAGCTTCATCGCGACAACCGTTTCATCATGAAGTACACGAGCGGCAGAACGAACGGCATCGCGCAGACGATGGAGGCCATCGCGAGCGAGAGCTGGTCGAGCCGGAGATAGCGGATGCCGAGCGTTGCCAGCACATGGGTGAGGTCGGCCGGCCCGCCGCCGGTGAGCAGGTAGACGCTGTTGAAGTCCCCCAGCGTCCAGATCATCGAGAGCAGCGTGCAGGTGACGTAGAGCGTCTGCATCGATGGCCAGGTGATGTAGCGGAATTTCTGCCACCAGCTCGCGCCATCAACCTCGGCGGCCTCGAACAGGTCATGCGAGATCGCAAGACGGCCGGTGATCAGGATCAGCGTCCAGAACGGCAGCGACTTCCAGATGTGCACGGCGATCGCCATGGTCAGCGCCACGGTCGGATCGTTCAGCCAGTTGGGGCCGTCATCGCCGGTTAAGGTGAATATGAGGTGATTGACCATGCCCCATTCGGGATTGAGCATGAAGCGGACCGACAGGATGGTCGGGATCGACGGCACCGCCCAGGGCAGGATGAAGATCACCGAGAGCCATTTGATCCAGGTGCGCTGCTGGGCGAAGAAGCCGGACAGGAACAGCGCGATCAGCATCTTGATGTTGATGCCGATGACCAGGAAGATCAGCGTGTTGACCGCGGCGCGTGCGAAAATCGGATCGTTGTAGAGCGCGACATAGTTTTCGGGAGCGCGCGCCAGCCACAGCCCGTAACCGACGGGATAGACGACGAAGGCAAGGAAAACGAGCAGGTAGGGCGCGAGCAGCACGATGCCCCAGACCTGCGCCGGCGTTAGCCGCGACGACAAGGGCGGGGAGGGCATGGCCTGATCGCCAGAGAGCGTAATCGCCATTCTTCAGGACTCTTTGAACGGACTGCCGACCGCGTGATGCGGCCGGTGATGGTTTATCACCTCTCCCCGCGGCGCGGGGAGAGGTGAGGATGATTTAGCCCGCGACTTGCTTGATGCGGACGATCAGTTCGTCGACGGCCTTGTCGACCGGGACCTTCTCGCTCACCACCCGGTTCATCGCCTTGGCCCACACGTTCTCGTTGTTCAGGATCGTGAACTTCCAGTTCTTGGTGAAGTCGAACGGCGCGGTGCCGCCCATGAACTGGTTGTAGACCGCCTTGCGGTGCCGGTCAGCCTGCCAGAACGGGCTGGCCTGGCTTTCCTTCGTCACCGGGAACCAGCGGCCGAGCGCGCCTTCGATGTAGGGGCGGACATTCTCTTCCTGAAGCAGGAAGCTGAGGAACTGCTTGGCCTCGGCCTTGTTCTTGGCCGCGGTGAAGATCAGGCCGGTTTTGACGTCGGAGCGGTACTTGATCGTCGAACCATCCGGCGCCTTCGGGAAGGACGCGGTGATGATGTCCTGCTCGTAGGCCTTCTTGCCGGCTTCGCGCTGCTCGGGCGTGAGCGCCTGGTTCTGGGAGTCCTCGTACCACTTTGCTGCGATCGAGATCGTGAAGTTGTGCGTCATCACGATCGTCTTGTTGTGGAAGGCAACGTTGTTGTCCGGATCCTTCCAGGTCGTGGACGAGGGCGGCGTGCAACCCTTGATGTAGGTGTCGGTGTAGTCCTTCATCGCCTTGATCAGGCCGTCGCGCACCTTGGGATCGTCGACCAGGAGCTTGCCGTCGTCGTCGACCAGCTTGACGTGGTAGGCGTCCATGAAGGTGTAGAACGATTGGAAGGCGTCGGTCGATTCCACGCCCATCGGCTGACCGACTGCATAGATGCGCTGGCCGGTCGCCTTGCGGATCGCCGGCTGCACCTTGTCGCACCAGAACGTCCAGTAGCCGTTCCAGTCGGTCGGGATGTCGCTCTGCTTGAAGCCGGCCTTCTCCAGCATGTCGTTCCAGATCTGGACGTGCATGCTCTGCTGCTTCAGCGGAAAGCCGTAATAGGCCTTCTTCTTGGCGACGTCGTTGTAGAGGATCGACGCTTCCAGTGTGTTCGGTGCGAACCGATCCTTGATCGGCTCCATGACGTCAGACAGATCCTCGAGCTTGCCTTCGTAGGCCCACTTGCCCTGCGCCTGCACGTCATAGGAGTCGGAATAGGCGATATCCGGCACGGTGCCGGCATCGAGCGCGGCCACCGTCTTCGGAATCATGTCCTGAATCGCATACTGCGACAATTCGACCTTGATGCCGGTCTTCTCTTCAAACTTCTTGATGGCCGCGATCAGCGCGTCGTCTTCGGACCGATAGAAGCCCTTGCCCCACCAGACCGTGATCGTCTTCTGCTGCGCAAATGCGGGTGCAGTGGCCGCAAACAGCCCGACCGCAGCAACCGCGAGTGATAATGCGCCAATAACCTTGGATCTCACGTTTTTCTCCCTCAAACGACCGGCATTTTAACCGGTTGGCTAAAACACTAGCGCATGGCCGTGGGCCGATCTAGCGGCTTCTTGTCCGACCTAGGTCTGGTGTGAGGCCTGTTGAGATGCGTCAGTCGCGCATCGATCCAAACGCCGCATTAATTCGCCCTGATCAATTCGCGACGTGCCCGACCTCGATCCGAGCGACAACATCAAAATGATTGCGGATCAATTTCGCCTCTGACGCTGCTGAAGTCCGTTACGGCTCAAGCCGGCAATCAAAGACGCCAAACTGTCGCCTTAGCGGGTCCGAGGTCTGGCATTGAAGCCCTTCGATCGGTCGTCCTCCGCGATCGATCGGACACCAGGACCGCGCACCCGATCGGCTCAGGACTAGTTCGACTTCGCGCTCTCTTTGGCGTTCTCCACCGTCGGCGACACGTCCGGCGCGGGGCGCTTGCCGCTGCCGGTGATGCGTTCGATCGCGGAGCGCACGGCATCGCCGGTCTTGCGATCCTTCAGCATGTCGAGCAGGGGCGCCGAGGCCGGCGAGCGGCGGATCAGGCTCTCCGGGTCGGGGAAGATCAGTGGGTCGTCCCAGGGGCCCTGCACCACGAAGGGCAGCTCGAAGCCCGAGCTGGTGTTGAGGCTCGCCACGCCCTTCATGTCGTATTCGCGCGTCGGGACCGACGCGGTGCCGGTCAGCGTGATCTTGGCCGAAGGTCCTTCGACGCGGATGTCCTCGGCGGTGGCGATCCCGTCGGCGAACTTCACCGAAATGGTGAGATTGTCGTACGGCGTCGAGCCGTTGCGGAAATTGCCGCCGCCGGACAGCGGCCGCCGCTCCAGCCGTTTCAAGAGCTGCTCGGCGTTGAAGCCCGAAATCGCGCCGTCATGCCCGATCACGCTGGCGGTGCCGTCGAGCGATTGGGCGAGGCCGAACGGGCTCGAGCCGGAGGCGACGAGCGACACGTTGATGTTGCCGCGGCCGGACAGCTTGTTGATGCCGAACAGCTCCGAGGTGCAGGCCTGGAGGTCGACATCGGTGAACTGCAATTGCGCCTTGACGTCGGCGACGGTGTCCGAGCGCGCGATGCCGAACGAGCCCTTGGCAATGCCGCCATAGACCTGCGCCTCGCCGACCGAGAGCGCCAGCGTGCCGTTGCGCAGGTTCGCGCCGATCGCGGTGCGGCCGAGCTTCGACGGCCCGACCGTCAGCCGCGCCGCCGACAGGCGCATGTCGAGGTCGGTGGTCGACAGGCCGTTGAGATCGAACAGCTGCCTGTTCCAGTCGCGCGCGCCGCTGGCCAGCAGGCGGAAGGTCGAGATGTAGGGCGTGAAGTCGAGCGCGTCGGCGGCCAGTGTCGCCGACAGCGTCTGTCGGCCGTTATTGGCGTAGGTCATCACGCCTTCGGCAACGTTGCCGTCAAGCTCGACATTGACGTTGGTGAGCGCGATCGAGGCGCCCACCACATTGGCCCGCGCCTTCAGGGCGAAGCGGCCGAAGCCGCCGCTGCCGGGCTGCGGCTGACCGGCCCAGCGCAGCGCGTTGCGCAAGGACGGGCTGTCGATCGTGAGGGTGCCCTCCATCATCGGGCTGGTGCGGTTGGCGACGCTGCCGTCGAAGGCGAGCTTGAGCGGCGCGCTGGCGATCCGCGCCTTCAGCCCCGAGCGGTCGCCCGAGAGAGCGGCAACGAAATCGGCGAAGCTGATCGAGCCGTCGACGCGCTCGCCGCGCCAGTCGAACTGCCCGGTCGCGGCAAAGGACCGCGAGATCGAGGGCCAGGCCAGCGACAGGTCGATGTCCTCGAGCTTCTCGGTCGCGTGGGTGGCGACATCCTCGTAATTGAGCACGCCGTCCTGGATCCTGATCTCGGAGAACGAGACCTGGTTGTCGGCGCCGGGCTTCATCGTGCGCGCGATGGTCTGGATGAAGGGCGTCCAGTTGCTCTCGCCGTCCGGCTTGAGGCTGACATGGATATGCGGCCGCAGCAGCATCAGGTCGGCGATCTCGAACCGTTGCAGCAGTAGCGGCAGCAGCCGCAGATTCGCGGTGAGTACGTCAACATGCAGCGCCGGATCGCTGGTGCCGCCGCCCTTGAGGCCGACATCGTGGAAGGAGATGTAGCTGGCCGGCAGAAGCGAGATGTCGATCGCGCCTGCGACATTGAGCTCGAGCCCGGTGACGTCGCGGATCTGCGCCTCCACCGCCTGGCGCAGCGCGTCGCGGTTGATGAGCCATGAGGTCGCGATCAGGGCGATCAGCACCACGCCGAGCAGCGCCGCGATCGGCGTCCCGAGGCGCTTCATTCCTTGGGCCATGGTCAATGGCGTGTCCTGATCGGGTTGGTCGTTGGAGCCAGTAGGGCGGGCCGGAAAACCTGCGCGCCCATACCCAACCCCCGCAACTTGATGGGTTTTCTTGTCGCTTTCAAGGCCGCGGGGCGGTTATGCCCACGGCGTGGGCAGCTTCTATCATCGGTCGGCGGGGCGGAGAACCCCGTATCATTGACGGCCTCGGACCATTTCGCCTAATAATCGCCGCGAATGAAGGGCGCGCGACGCCTCCAAGCCGAAGGTTTCCTGCATGAACAAGGTTTATCCCGACGCCAAGTCGGCTCTCGACGGCATTCTGAAGGACGGCATGATGGTCATGTCTGGCGGCTTCGGCCTCTGCGGCATCGCCGAGGAGCTGTCGGACGCGATCCGCGACTCCGGCGTCAAGGGCCTCACGGTGGTCTCCAACAATGCCGGCGTCGACGGCATCGGCCTTAGCCGCCTCCTGGAAACCCGGCAGATCAAGAAGATGATCTCGTCCTATGTCGGCGAGAACAAGCTGTTCGCCCAGCAATTCCTCGCCGGCGAGCTGGAACTCGAATTCAACCCGCAGGGCACGCTCGCCGAGCGCATTCGCGCCGGCGGCGCGGGCATTCCGGCCTTCTACACCAAGACCGGCGTCGGCACGCTGATCGCCGAAGGCAAGGAAGTGAAGGAGTTCGACGGCGAGAAGTATCTGATGGAGCGCGGCCTGTTCGCCGACCTCGCCATCGTGCACGCCTGGAAGGGCGACACCGCCGGCAACCTCATTTACCGCAAGACCGCGCGCAACTTTAACCCGATGATGGCGACTGCCGCGAAGATCACGGTGGCCGAGGTCGAGCATCTGGTTCCGGCCGGCGAACTCAATCCCGACCACATCCACACGCCCGGCATTTTCGTGAAGCGCATCGTCGAGGTCGGCGCGGCCAAGAAGCGCATCGAATTCCGCAACACCCGCCCGCGCCCGGCAGCTTAAGAGATCAGGAGAGTCACATGGCCTGGACCCGTGAAAAGATGGCCGCGCGCGCCGCGAAGGAACTGCGCGACGGCTACTACGTCAATCTCGGCATCGGCATCCCGACGCTGGTCTCGAACTACATCCCGGACGGCATGGACGTCAGCCTGCAGAGCGAGAACGGCATGCTCGGCATGGGACCGTTCCCCTATGAGGGCGAGGAAGATGCCGACCTCATCAACGCCGGCAAGCAGACCGTGAGCGAGTTGCCGTCGACCGCCTATTTCTCCAGCGCGGATTCCTTCGGCATGATCCGCGGCGGGCACATGGATCTGTCCATCCTCGGCGCCATGCAGGTCGCCCAGAACGGCGACCTCGCCAACTGGATGATCCCGGGCAAGATGGTCAAGGGCATGGGCGGCGCGATGGACCTCGTCGCCGGCGTCAAGCGCGTCGTCGTGGTGATGGAGCATTCCGCCAAGGACGGCCCGAAGCTGCTGAAGACGTGCAACCTGCCGCTGACCGGCGAGCGCGTGGTCGACATGGTCGTGACCGATCTCGCCGTCTTCACCATCGACAAGCACGGCGACGGTGGCATGGCCCTGATCGAGCTCGCCGACGGCGTTTCGCTCGACGAGGTCAAGGCCAAGACCGAGGCCGAATTCCGCGTCGCGCTGAAGAACACGTAAGGTTTCGCGAATGGGCGCGCGCATGACGATACGGTCTGCGCGTCCCGACGATGCCGATTTCGTCGCTAGAACCATCTTGTCAGCGCAGCGCGGCTACCGGCCGCGCGGCTGGTTCGATGTCGCTCTCGGCTGGCCCGAGGTGCAGTGCCTGGATTTCATGGCGCGAATCGCGGTCGCACGCGCGGTGTCGATGTGGCACGTATCGCAATTCATCATCGCCGAAGTCGACGGCAAGCCTGCTGCCGCACTCTGCGCGCTGCTTGCAGCCGGCACGGGACCTGCGGCCTGGCGCGCAGTCGAGGAGGTCGCAGGAACGACCGGGCTCGCCGCGTCGGAGCTGGAAGCGATCCGGCAGCGCGGCGCTTATGTTCGGGGCTGCTGGGTGCAAGGCGGCGAGGGTGACTGGATGATCGAGCATGTCGCGACCGATCCCGCTCATCGCGGCCGCGGCCTGTTGCAGGCGCTGATCGCGCGTGCACTGGACACCGGCAAGGCGGCCGGCTTTGCGCGGGCAACCATTTCGTTCTTGATCGGCAATGACGCCGCCGAGCGCTGCTACAGCAAAGCGGGATTTGTCTTTGCGGAAGAGAAGCGTGATCCCGCCTTCGAGGCCTTGATCGGCGCACCCGGCTTTCGAATGTTCGCGCGGGCGATTTGATTGATCTCGCGGAGCTGTAGGGTGGGCAAAGGCGCGAAGCGCCGTGCCCACCATCTCTCTGCGATTGCGGCGGTAGTGGTGGGCACGCATCGCTTTGCCCACCCTACGGCGCCCATGCGGGCGGCACGTCCGCATCCATATCGTCATTGCGAGCGCAGCGAAGCAATCCAGGGTCTTGCCGCGGAGACGGTCTGGATTGCTTCGCTGCGCGCAATGACGGCGTGTGTGGCGCGGTCTCCTCCAATTCACATATCAACGCATCGACATCTACGACCTCGCCGTCCACACCTTGCCGAGCCGCGCCGACACGCTCGCGACCCACGACGTCTCCTCGCGCACCAGGCGGAAGCCGAGATTGGCGGGCGGCACGCCTTGCGCGCAGCCGCCGGCGCGGGCGTCGCGGATGAAGTCGGTGACGTAGGCGCGGTGGGCGCCCTCGACGACGCGCACACCGCAATTCACGGTCTGCGGCGCGGGCTTGCTGCTCTCGTCGACTCGCGAGCGCACGAAGCAGGTCGAGGTCCACTCCCAGACATTGCCGGCGAGATCTTCGACGCCGTGCTCGTTCAGGCCAAACTTGCCGAACGGATAGGCCGTGGTGTCGGAGAGGTCGCGATCGGACTCGCGCTCGTAGCGGCTGATCCAGCGTTTTGACGGGTCGTTCGCATCCACCGGCAGGCCGTCGTCCTTGAACCTGCTGCCGGCCGCATAGGCCCACTCTTCGTCGCTCGGCAGCCGCCACGTCTGGCCGGTCCTGCGCGACAGCCAGATGGCATAGGCTTGCGCATCGTGCCAGCTCACCTGCACCGCGGGACGATCGGGCGCGAGCACGACGCCGCGGTCGAGCGCGCGGCACGCGCCGTCGTATACGCAGAGCTGGTAGTCAGCCGATGACACCTGCTGCTGCATGATTGTGAGCGGCTTTGCAAAGCGCACGTTGCGCAGCGGCGCTTCCGCCTGCTGGCCGCCGCGCGTGAAGTCGCCGGCGGCGCGATAGGAGAGGTGGCCCCGCGCGATCTCGACGGTCGCGGGCTCCCTCGCCGTGCCTTGGATCGTCATGTCCGAGACCAGTGGCGCAACCGCGATCGGCCCTGCGAGCCCGGCAACGCAGGCCAGTGCCAACTTCAGCTTGAATGCGAGCAGCATGATCATTCCCCGAAAGAAGAAGGGGCCGGTGATCGCCGGCCCCTTGTCGCGTCTAGTTGGTGCCGGAAGGCGGGACCTCCGCAGGCGCCTTCACCTGCGTCATCAGGTCGTCGTTCCACTTGCCCTCGACCTTGAAGTGGGCGGTGGCACCGAGATCGGCCGCCTCGATCAGATTATGCGTGACATAGGCGTAGATTCCGGGCTGCAGGAACTTGTACATCGCAGCGCCGGCCGAGCCGCCGCGGATGAACCAGGTCTCGAGCCCGGTCTCCGGCGCGTTGGAGAACTTTCCGGTCTCCCAGACATAGTCGCCATGGCCGCCGATCAGATGCGGACGGCTGTCGCGATTGGCCTGCGAGTGCACGATCAGCACGTTCTCGCCGACATTCGCGGTCAGCGCATTCTTGCCGGTGAGCGCGCCGACCTTGCCGTTGAACACGACGTGGCTCGGAATCAGCTTCTTCATCACCTCTTCGGTGTCGGTGTAGGCCTCGCCGGGCGAGTCGTAGGACTTGAAGTTGCCCTTCTCGTCACGCGGCACGTACATGTCCTGCTCGCCGATGTAGTAAACCTTGTCGTATTTCAGCGCGTGGCCCTTGCCGTCGTTCAGGCCGTCGCGCGGCAGCACCATCACGGCGCCGTTCATGCCGGAGACGACATGCCAGGGGATCATCGGGCCGCCCGGAGCGCAGTGATAGACGAACACGCCGGTCTTGGTCGCCTTCCAGCGCAGCACGACCTGCTCGCCGGGGTTGACGAGCGTGAGCGCGGCGCCACCGAGTGCACCGGTCGCGGAGTGGAAGTCGATGTTGTGCGGCATGGTGTTGGTCGCGGGATTGACCAGCGTCACCTCGACATAGTCGCCCTCATGCACGACCATCAGGGGACCCGGCATCGAGCCGTTGAAGGTCATTGCCTGGAAGGTGGTGCCCTTCTCGTCGATGACGACCTTCTTCTCCTGGATCGTGAGCGTGAACTCCATGATCTTCGGGCTCTGCTTGATCGCCTGCTCGTGCGCGTGCACGAACGGCGGTGCGACCAGTTCGATCTTCTGCCGCGGCAGCTTGAGATCGTCGGCGGCAAGAGCGGGAGTCGCCAGCATGAGGGCGGTCGCGGCGGCGCTGATCAATGCGGCTCTGCGGGTGAACATCGGAAGCATCCTTCATCTGAAAAGGTTTTGATGACGGGATGCAGTGTGCGCTGATCACGGCAAGATGATTTGCGCTGCAACAACCTTTTTCCGAATTCGCCTCCGTGAAGATACTTAAGAGGTTTACCGAGCGGTGTCGGCGACGCGAATGATACGATGACATGCCGCGCGCGACATCAGTCGCGCCAGCAGCAAATCGTTCGCATGTTCAGTTGCGCTTGGTCGTGAATGTCTGAAATCGTGGACTAGAGCAGCTGGATCGCCAGCCAGACCGTCCCCCAGACCGCAAGCGACAGCGCTGCGAAGATCGAGGCCATGACGGCCAGCACACGCATCAAATGGGCGGCGCCGGTTGTGGGTGCCGCCGGGACGGGTCGGAAATCGTCGAAGCGCGGGATATGACCGCGAACGCCGAGCAGCCAGAGAACGAGGTCGTACGCAAACGGCGCCATGGCGTCATCTCCGGAAGGATATGTGTTGAACGTCACAATGGCCGGAATCTGGCGCTCCGACTTTGAGCGAGCGCAAGGTCGCTTCGGCAATTCCGGGTTAGCTGAACCCATTCCGGGACTTGCCGCGACCGTCCGCAGCCGGCATTTACGAATGGGTAAGACATGAGAACCGATCTCGCGGCAAGCTACGGCGAGGAACGTCTGCCGCGCTACACGAGCTATCCGACCGCGCCGCATTTTTCGCGCGCCATCGGCCCCGACACCTACGCGGCATGGCTGGCCGAAATTCCGACTAACGCTAGCGCCTCGCTCTATCTGCACGTGCCGTTCTGCCGCGAGATGTGCTGGTACTGCGGTTGCCATACCCAGATCGTGCGTCGCGACGGACTCATCGCGGCCTATCAGCGCACGCTCCGCAGCGAGATCGAGCTTGTCGCCGCGACCGTCGGTCGCCGCATCAAGATCGAGCACATCCATTTCGGCGGCGGCACGCCGACGATCATGAAGCCGGAAGCCTTCGCCGAGTTGATGGCGACGATGCGCAGGGCGTTCTTCGTGCTGCCGTCGGCCGAGATCGCGGTCGAGATCGACCCGCGGACGCTGACCGCCGACATGGTGGAGGCGCTGCGGCTCTCCGGCGTCAACCGCGCCAGCCTCGGGGTGCAGAGTTTCGATCCCGTGGTGCAGCGTGCGATCAATCGCGTGCAGAGCTTTGAGCAGACCGCCTCCGTCGTCGACATGCTCAGGCGCGCCGGCATCAAGGGGATCAATTTCGATCTCATCTATGGCCTGCCACACCAGACCATCGCTTCCTGCCTCGATACCGTGCGGCGCGCGCTGACGCTCGCACCGGAGCGCTTCTCGGTGTTCGGCTATGCGCATGTGCCCGATTTCAAGAAGCACCAGCGCATGATCAAGGAGAGCGCCTTGCCTGATGGGCCCGCGCGTCACGACCAGGCCTGCGCGATCGCCAACGCGTTGAAGGAGGCCGGCTACGTTCAGATCGGGCTCGACCATTTCGCCAAGGCAGACGATTCCATGGCCGTGGCCTTCAGGGAGGGCACGCTGCGACGCAATTTCCAGGGCTATACCACCGACAGCAGCGAGCTCCTGCTCGGCTTCGGCGCGAGCGCGATCGGACATCTGCCGCAAGGCTATGTTCAGAACGAGGTGCAAATCGGCGCCTATTCGCAAAGCGTCGTCGCCGGCCGCTTCGCGACTGCAAGGGGCTATGGTCTCACCGACGACGACCGGCTGCGCGCCGACATCATCGAGCGCATCATGTGCGAGTTCAGCGCCGATCTCGGCGCGATCTGCGCGCGCCACGGCACGGCGCCCGAAGCGATGCTGAAGTCGGCGCCGCGGCTCAAGGAGCTGGTCTCCGACGGCGTCGTCAGCCTCGACGGTGATCGGCTCGCCGTCGCCAGCGACGCGCGCTTCCTGGTCCGCAGCGTCGCCGCCGCGTTCGACGCGCATCTCGATGCGGCGAAGCAGTTGCACAGCCGGGCGGTGTAGCTCATCTCCTCGTCATTCCGGGTCGAGCGAAGCGAGAGCCCGGAATCCATCGGGCAACAGATGACGTGGAGAAATGGATTCCGGGTTCGCGCCAAAAGGCGCGCCCCGGAATGACGAGTTGGGACTTCGCCCCAGCTTGCGCTTCAACAAAGATATCGCGAGCCACTTCGCTATCGTCGTTACGGAACGGAGTTGTCCATGCCCTTCCGATCCGACGATCTGGTCGATGACATCATGCGGAGTGCGCCGCACACGATCCGGGTGTTTCTTGCCTTCAGGATGGCCTGTGTCGGTTGTCCGATCGCAACTTTCCACACGGTGGATGACGCCTGCCGCGAGCATGGCATCGACCGCGACAAGTTCCTGGCTGCGCTGTGCGAGTGCGTACCGGCGTGAGGCGGGATTGGAATGCGCGCGGGTGCGCGCGGATTCCCGGGTGAGGGAGGGCTTTCGCCGTAAGCGGAAGCGCCCTCATCCCTATCCTCCGAGGCGGCGGAGGCCCCGCAGCGCTGCGCTCACGCCGGCCCGCTGTCCGGGTTCCGCTCCGCAAGGGTGACGATCCTGTGCGGGTCGCGCAGGATGATGCGCTGACGGCCGCTCTCGACAAGGCCCTGCTGTTCCCAGCCGCTGAGAATGCGGCTGACGGTGTGCAGCGTGGTGCCGGTCATCTGGGCGATGTCCTGGCGGCTGATCGGGAAATCGATCTCGATGCCATGGTCGAGCTTCTTGCCGGATTGTTTCGCCAGCCGCAGCAGTGCATGCGCAACGCGCTGCTCGACCTGCTGGGTCGACATTTCCAGGATACGCGTATGGCTTTCCTGGAGGCGCGCCCCGACGGTTTGCAGCGTGCCGCTGGCAAGCGATGGAAACCGCTCCACCAGCCGCGGCCAGGCGGCGGTCGGCCAGATCAGGACCACGCTGTCGTCGACGGCGGTCGCGGTCGCCGGATATTGCGTAAGGCCAAGCGCCATCGCGAGGCCGAACGTCTCGCCTGGCGCGACATAGCGCACGACGATCTGCTCGCCGGTCGGCGTGGTCTTGGCCGCGCGGACGTGGCCGTGCAGCAAGAGGAAGAATCCGTGCGCATCCGCGCCCTGCTCGAAGATGGCGCTGTTCTTCGGATAGCGCGCCGAGCGGGCCTCGCGAAGGATCTCCTCGAGATCCTCGGTCTTGAAGCCCGCAAACAGCGGCAAATGTGCAACCAGCGACGTATCGACCTTGGCCATGCTGCCTCCATGCGCGGCGCTCGCGGAGTGTGATGGCACCTCTAATCGTCGGACAGTTTGCGATAGCGCAAAACGGGCGGGCCGGGCGGCGTTATTTTTCCTGACAACCGTCCGATGTTTCTGGAGTTGCCCCATGGCTGGCGCCCGATCCCGCAATCCGCAAGGCTGGCCGCTGTTTGCCCACAGTTTCCGCCCCTTTTTCCTGTTGGCTGCAATCCAGGCCGCGCTGTCGATCCTGGTCTGGCTGCCGATGTTCTATGGCGAAGTGTCGCTGACCTCGGCCTTTGCCCCGCGCGACTGGCATGTCCACGAAATGCTCTATGGCTTCCTGCCGGCGGTGATCACCGGGTTCCTGTTCACGGCGATCCCGAACTGGACCGGACGGCTGCCGATCCAGGGGCCGTCCCTGGGCGCGCTGGTGGCGGTCTGGCTCGCCGGACGCGTGGCTGTGACCCTGTCGGCCGAGCTCGGCTGGGCCTTTGCACTCCTCGTCGATGCCGCATTCCTGGCGCTGGTCGTCGCCGCGGCGGCGCGCGAGATCATCGCCGGCGGCAATTGGCGCAATTTGCCCGTGGTGATGCTCGTGCTGGTGCTGCTCTCCGGCAACGTCGCCTTTCATCTTGAAGCGCATATCGAGGGTGCGGCCGATATCAGCATCCGTGTCGGCATCAGCGTCGTCGTGCTGCTGATCGCGCTGATCGGCGGCCGCATCATCCCGAGCTTCACCCGCAACTGGCTGGTCAAGGTCAATCCGGGCCGCCTGCCGGTGCCGTTCGGCCGCTTCGACGGTGCGGTGATCGGTTGCAGCGCGCTGGCGCTCATCGCGTGGATCGTGGCGCCGCTAAGCGTCGTCACCGGTGTTGCGATGGCCGCTGTCGGCACGCTGCATCTGGTCCGCCTTGCGCGCTGGGCCGGCGACCGCACCTCGCGTGAGCGGCTGCTCCTGATCCTGCATGTCGGCTACGTCTTCGTCCCGCTCGGCTTCCTCCTGCATGCCGCGGCCGCCTTCGGCGCCCTGCCGGCGAGTGCCGGCATCCACGCCTGGATGGCGGGTGCGGCCGGCGTCATGACGCTGGCGGTGATGACACGCGCGAGCCTCGGCCATACCGGGCAGGCGCTGACGGCCTCAGTGGCGACGCAGGCGATCTATGCCGCGATCATCACCGCGGCGGTGGCGCGGGTCGCCGCGGTGGTGTGGCCGGCGCATGGCGACGTGCTGCTGCATGTTGCCGCTTGCGGCTGGATTGCCGCCTTCCTCGGCTTTGCCATTGCCTTCGGTCCGCTGCTCCTCGGGATGCGATGGCGTGCGCTCGCCACTGCGCGCGCGGTCGCGCCGGCGCGCTGACTTAAGCGGCGGTCGCCGTTGATGCATGCGGCCGCACGCCCCTGCGCCATTCGGTGATGGTGCAGCCGAAGCGGGCGCGGAACCAGCGCGCCATGGCGCTTTGTGCGGAAAAGCCGAGCTGCGTGGCGATCGCCGCCAGCGGCCGGGCGGGATCCTCGATCAACTGGGTCACGAGCTCGGCGCGGCGTGCATCGAGGATGGCCGAGAAGCTGGTGCCGGCTTCGGCCAGGCGCCGGTGGATGGTGCGGCGGGTGCAGGCAAGGTGCTCCGCCACGCGCTCGACCGTGCAGTCGCCGGTCGCGAGCAGGGCGCGCACGACCTCGTCAACCTTCTGCTCCCAGCTTGCGGGCCGCGTCTCGATCGCCTCGATCCGCTTGCGCAGATAGCTCGCGATAAGCGGATGCGCGCTCGGGATTCGACGGTCCATGTCGTGGGCCGACAGCAGGATCGCGTCGTCACCGGCGTTGAAGGTCACGGAGCAGCCGAAGAATTCGCGATAGCGCTTGCGGTCGCGCGGCGGCGGATAGTGCAGATGCACTTCCAGCGGCCGCCAGTCATGGCCGAGCAGCGACTGGATGATGCGGTGGATGCTGCCCAGCGCCATGTCGATGGATTGGCGCGGCGCGCTCGGCTGCCGGCCGCGCAAACGCAGCGTGATGGTCACGGTCGTCTTGTTGCGCGTGACGTCGAGCTTCATGCCCTCGTGATGCACGTGGATGAAGCGCGAGAACGCGTCGATCGCATCGCCAATCGTGGCCTGCTCGCGCACGATGAGGCCGACCGAGCCGAAATTGGTCAGGCCGCCGCGTTCGGCGAGACGCAAGCCGAAATCTTCGGCCCCGGAAGCTTCTGCCGATAGTTCGAGCAGGCGACGCAGGCCTGAGACCGCAATCGGGATATCGGGCGTGTCGAGGCAGGCCAGCGGAAGGCGGACCTTGCGCATCATCTGCTTGGGGTCGAGCCCGACCGACCGGGCGACCTCCGGGTAATAGGTCAGGCTTGCGCTGCGAATGAGGTCGGTCATGCGAACCGTTCCTGCCAGCCATTCCCGCAGATGTCCCGAAATGTAAAGTTTCTGTCCCGATCCGTCAAATCCGGGAACCGGGCGGAACATACATAAGGTGGACCGAAGCACAGGCGTGAATGCCGTGCTCATGACGGCGCAAGGCGATGGGGCCGGCGGCCGTCTCATTTGACCAAGACATTGCTGGATCGGGATTATGCCGGGAAACATGCTTTCCAAGGGTGAGGTATTCGTCATCGACACCGATGCAGCCTCGCGCGAACAACTTTCGATGGCGCTGCAGCAGAACGCCTATGACGTGATCTGCTTTGCCGACGGCGCGTCGCTGCTGTCGGAAGCGAAGGCGCGGATGCCGGCCTGCGTGCTCCTGGAGATGCCGCCCGATCGCTCCGGCCTCGACGTGCTCAAGCGCCTGCGTGAAGAGAATTGCATGGCGCCGGTGCTGGTGACGTCGGCGAACGGCAGCATCGCGATGGCGGTCGACGCGATCAAGAGCGGCGCGTTCGATTTCATCGAGAAACCGTTCCGCACGCACGACATCGTCGAGCGCATCGATGCTGCAATCGATGAGTTTGTCCCGCGGGCTTCGAACCGGCAGCGCTGGCTGACCGGTTGCGAGCCCCTGACCGAGCGCGAAGGCGACGTGCTCGGGCATCTCGCCGACGGCCTGACCAACAAGGAGATCGCCCGGCGGATGCATCTGAGTGCGCGCACGGTCGAGGGCTATCGCGCCAGCATCCTGCGAAAGGCCGGCGCCAAGAACGTGACTGACCTGCTCCGCCGCATCTTCGGCCAGGGGCCGGCTCATCAGGGTTAAAGGAGCGGATACCACGCCGCGCTGACGCGTTCCGCGGCCACGGCCCTGCCGCAGCTCCGCCCCACGGAAGCCCCAATCGAACCGGTTCCTTCCCTGCCGCGTCTTACAGCGATGGCGTGGCATTTGTCGCGCGTCCGGCTGGCGGCGCGTGATGGCAGGAGGAATTTCATGCGAACGATTGCATTGTGTCTGGCGACGACGAGCCTGGTTCTGGTGACCACGGCGGCCGCGTTGCCGGCCTGGGCCGCCGACGTGGACGCCACATCGGCGATCGATACCGTCACCGTCTATCCCGATGGCGCGAGCGTCACCCGCGTCATCTCGCTCGACCTGTCTTCCGGCGACAGCACGCTGGTCGCCATGGATTTTCCGCTCTCGCTCGATCCGTCCTCGTTGCGGGTCGAGGGCGAGGCGGGCGCAAAACTCACCATCGGCACGATCGACGCGCGGCCGCCGCGCGCGGCACCTCCCGTCAACCTGCCCGAGCTCGACAAGCGCATCGAGGGTCTCAAGGACCAGCGCGCCGATCTGCAGGGCACGATCGATGCGGCCGCTGCCCGGCGCAAGTTCGCCCAGCACTTTGCCGAAGCCTCGCCTGCCGGTCTCGGCGACAAGGGTGAGGCTCGCCCGATCACCGAATGGCGCGCGGCCTTTGCCGCGGTCGCCGAGGAGATCGCGACCGCCGACACCACGATCCGCGACGCCGCGCGAAAGCAGCGCGAGATCGATCGCCAGATCGCGCAGCTGGAAGCGGAGCGCTCCGCCAAGCCGCCGAGCAAGCTGGAGGTCCGGATCGACGTCGCCGCCGCGGCTGCGACGAAGGCGACGTTGAGGGTGACCTATGCGGTGCGCAATGCGCGCTGGATGCCGCTCTATGACGCCCGGCTCGATACCGGCGCGAAGGACCGCAAGCCGCAGCTCGAACTGGTCCGCCGCGCCGAGGTGACGCAATCGACCGGCGAGGACTGGTCCAACGTCACGCTCGGCGTCTCCACGGTCCGCATCGGCCGCGGCGGCAGTGCGCCGGAGCTGAATTCGCTGATCGCCCAATATCCGCAAGTGCCAAGGCCGCTGGCGCTGGGTACTGCCTCGGACCTGGCGCGGCCCGCGCCGATGACGCGCCAGGCGCAACCACCGACGATGGCCAAGATCGCCGAGGCGCCCGAGCAGCGCGAGCGCGCCGACGAGCAGCAGGCCGTCGCCGAGATCGGCGACTTCCAGGCCACCTTCAAGATTCCCGGCCGCGTCAGCCTCGGCGCCGCCGAGGGCGCCAAGAGCCTGCGCATCGCCTCGATGACCGTGCCGGCCGATCTCGCGGTGCGCGCCGCGCCGGTCGCGGATCCCACCGCGTTCCTCGAAGCCAGCTTCAAGCAGACGGATGATGCGACGCTGTTGCCCGGCAAGGTCGCGATCTATCGCGACGGCGTCTTCGTCGGTCGCGGCAAGATCACGGCCTCGGCCAAGGACGAGACCGTGCGGCTCGGCTTCGGCGCCGACGACAAGGTCAAGATCGAGCGCGCCGTGCTCAAGCGCAACGAAGGCTCGGCCGGCCTCCTGGTCACGACCTCGAAGACCGACGAGCGCGCGTTCAAGACGACCGTTCGCAACGGCCACGACTTCCCGATCAAAGTCGCGATCGAGGATCAGCTGCCGGTCAGCGAGAACGAGGACATCGTCGTCGAGATGCTGCCGTCGAACACGCCCCCGACCGCAAGCAACATCCGCGACCGGCGCGGCGTGCAGGAATGGTCGTTCGATGCCAAGCCCGGCGAGGCCCGGGACATCAATTTCGCCTGGCGTATCCGCTGGCCCAAGGACAAGGGCATGGTGATCGTGCCGGCGGGCTAGAGCCGAAGTGCTGTGCCGTCTTACCTCGCCCCGCTTGCGGGGAGAGGTCGGAATTCAAGCGTTGCTTGAATTCCGGGCTGAGGGGGACTTTCCGCGAACTCAACTCTCACCGTCCCCGCGGAGACTCCCCCTCATCCCAACCCTCTCCCCGCAAGCGGGGCGAGGGAGTGATCCTTCATCGCGGCGACGGCGCGCGCATCGACTGCGGCAACACGTAAGGCACGCCGTCGTCGCCCGTATGGACGACGGCGTCGATCTCGAAGATGTCGCGGATGGTCTCGCGCGTGACGACATCGGCGCGCGGGCCGTCGGCAGCGAGCCGGCCTCCGTTCAGCACGATCAGCCGCTCGGCAAAGCGGATCGCGAGGTTAAGGTCGTGCAGGATCGCGATAACCGCAGTGCCGCCCGCCGCGCGGCGCCGCGCCGCCTCGACGAGGTCGATCTGGTGGCGCAGGTCGAGGCTCGACGTCGGCTCGTCCAGCAGCAACAGTCCGGGTCCGTGCGCGACCTCGCCGCAGGCGAGCTGTACCAGCACGCGGGCGAAATGCGCGCGCTGCTGCTCGCCGCCGGACAAGGTCGGCAATTGCCGCGTGCGGAAATGCGTCAGGCCAACGTCGTCCAGGGCGGCGTCCACCAGCCCACCTGCTTCACGCGGGCTGCGATCGCCGGCGCCCATCAGCACGATTTCTTCGACCGTGAAGGGGAAGGTGACGTTGACATGCTGGGAGAGCATCGCGCGGTGACCTGCGAGCTCGCGCGGCGTAAGCGTGCGGATGTCGCGCTGCTTCAGGCGTACCTTGCCCCCGCTCGGACGGAGGTCGCCGGACAAGAGCCGCAGCAGAGTTGATTTGCCCGCGCCGTTCGGGCCGATGATGGCGACCATCTCGCCGGCCGTGATGTTCAGGTCGACCCCATCGAGCAGCGTCGCACGCCCGGCGCGCTTGATCAGGGTGCGCGCCTCGATCACGGCGCTCATAGCGAGGCGAGCCCACGCTGCCGCAGCAGAATCCCCAAGAAGACCGGCGCGCCGACCGCTGCGGTCAGGATACCGATCGGCATCTCCGCGGGTGCCACGATGGTGCGCGCCAGCGTATCGGCGCCGACCATCAGGATCGCGCCGAGCAGCATGGAGGCCGGCAGCAGCAGACGGTGCGCCGGCCCGATGACGAGGCGGAGCAGATGCGGCACGACGATGCCGACGAAGCCGATGACACCGCTGATCGAGACCGCAACGCCGGTCATCGCGGAGACCATGACGATCGAAATCCGTTTCAATCGCTCGACGTCGACCCCGCCGTGAAACGCGTCGGCCTCGCCGAGCACCAGCAGATCGAGGCCGCGCGCGATGAAGGCGCAGGCAACGAGGCCAAGTGCGAGCACGGGCGCGAGCACCGCGGCCTTGGCCCAGGTCGCGCCGCTCATCGAGCCCAGCAGCCAGAAGGTGATGTCGCGAAGCTGGCGGTCATCTGCGATGAACACCAGAAGTCCGATGCCCGCATTGGTGATGGCGGTGACGGCGACGCCCGCGAGAAGGAAGATCGCGATCGAGGTCCGCCCGGCGCGGCTAGAGATGCCATAGAGGATCGCGGTCGTCAGCAGCGAGCCCGCGAACGCCGCGAGCGGCAACAGCTCGGCCTGGAGAACGCGGAGCGCCTCGCCGAAGCGCGAATCGGTGAAGACGATCGCGGCGGCCGCGGCGAGCGCACCGCCGCTGGAGACGCCGACGAGCGCGGGATCGGCGAGCGGGTTTCGGAACAGTCCCTGCATGATCGCCCCGGCTGCAGCGAGCAGGCCGCCGACCATCGCGGTCGCCACGATCCGGGGAATGCGGATCGACCACAGCACGAGCTGATCGCGGGCCGTCACGGCATCGGCCACACCGTCGCTGAAAAGGCCGAGCGCCGCTGGCAACCGGGCGAGGGGAATGCCGGCGGCACCGACGGTCACCGCAATGATCGTCGCAGCCGCGAGTGCTGCGAGCAACACGGAAATCGCAGCCGACGCGGACCGCCGTCCCGTGCTCGATCGTTGCCGGCTGCGCGCTTCGGTCCCGATCGCCACGCTCATTGCCGGCAATTCGCCGCGGGGAGGGCCGACGTGAACGTGCCGCCCTCCGCGGCCAGTCCCGGATAAAGCTTGACCGCCAGATCGCGTGCCGCCGCCGCGGTCCGTGGCCCGAAGCCGAGCAGATAAAGCCCATCCATCGCGATAAAGCTCTTGTTGGCTGCGACCGGTGTCAGGGCGAAGCCGGGATGCGTGTACACTGCTTCGGCTTGGAGTGTTTCCTTGCCGCGCTCGATCGAGAGCACGACGTCGGGCTTCGCCGAAACGATCGCCTCGTCACTGATGATCTTGTAGCCGTCGTAATCGTCGACCGCGTTGGCGGCGCCGGCGAGCTGGATGATCTCGTTGGCTGCGGTCTTGTGGCCGGCAACCATCGCCCGCCCGTTCTGAAGCGACATCACGAACATCACCCGCACCGGCTTCGTCACCCTGGCGCGCAGCGCGCGTAGCTGTGCGAGGTCGGCGCCGACCGCATCGCTCAGGCACGCGGCGCGGGCATCGACGCCCATGGCGTGACCGACCAGCCTGATCTTCTCGATCAGCCCTTCCTCGGAGAAGGTTTCGGGCACCAGCACCAGCGGCCCCTTTGCCGTCTCCAGGACGTCCATGGTCTCGCGCGGACCCGAGCCCTGGATTGCCAGGATCAGCGTCGGATTGAGGCCCAGCACGCCCTCGGCCGAAATCTGGCGCATGTAGCCGACATTGGGTTTGTCGTGCAGCGCCGCCGCCGGATAGAGGCTCGTGGTGTCGACGCCGACGAGCCGGTTCTCGAGCCCGAGCGCGTACAGGATCTCGGTGATGGCACCGCCGATCGAGACCGTGCGTGCG
Organism: Bradyrhizobium neotropicale; assembly: GCF_001641695.1. GTDB lineage: Bacteria > Pseudomonadota > Alphaproteobacteria > Rhizobiales > Xanthobacteraceae > Bradyrhizobium > Bradyrhizobium neotropicale. The sequence goes on along the minus strand of NZ_LSEF01000028.1, from coordinate 37,956 downwards.
AAGTCTGTGACCGCGACGTCGCGATTGCGCGCGTCATGCACTGTGATGCCGGCGGCGTGCGCGGCCGAGGTGAGTGCGACCGTGCCGGTCAAAAGGAGTTGGATGATGGTGCGACAAAATGTCATTCGAGGTCACTTCGTCAGGATCAGCTTGTTCTGCGAGGTCAGGCGGAGGCGATAGCTGTCCTCGCCATGCGCGATGATGATCTCGCGCTCCGCGGCAAAGAGCTCCCGGCTGTCGATCCGGCCTCCTCGCATGGTCAGGGTTCTCGTTGTTGCAGAAGGGCTTTCTGCCGGCCCTGCCGCACCGCCGATGTTGTCTCCCGATGTTGCGGACATTGTTGATGTGCTGCGTTTTCAAAATTCAGATGCTGCCTGCTTGTATAAGCGGCGCGACGCGCATTCCAACGGCAGCGATTTACAATCGATATAAATTGCAACCTGATGTCATTGACCGTCAGAGTGTTGCCACGTAACCAATCACGAGCGCGGGCAGCGTGCCCGAGTCTTAGAAAAAAATAGCCAGCCAGTCGCTCGCCTCGTGCGGCGCACGCCAGCCAACCAACACATGAAATGCAGGCTGGGGCTGGTATGGCTGACGGGGCTAGGTATTCGCGCGCCCTGATTTTGGGCGCGTCGGTGGTTTCAATCGCGGCATTGTTGACGGAGAGCGGTCGTGCGCAGACCGCCGAGCCGCAGGCGCAGCGCGCGTCGACGGAGCGGCCGAAGCAAGCCAAGCGCAAGCAGGCCAAGCCGCAAGTCGCGCAGCAGCCAGCGCCCGACGTCATGAATGCCCGCGCCCAAGCTGGCGGCTCTGCGCCCGTGCAGACGCTCGACACCATCACGGTCGCCGCAACGAAGACCGAGGAGCGCGCAGTCGATGCGCTGGCACCGGTTAGTGTCGTGACGCTCGACCAGATCCAGGGGCTCCAGCCGAACCGGCTGTCGGATATTTTCTATAACGTTCCCGGCGTGTCGTTCCAGGAGCGTGGCGACGATCCCGCGACCGTCATCAACATTCGCGGCTTGCAGGATTTCGGCCGTGTCGCCGTGGTGGTCGACGGCGCGCGGCAGAACTATCAGCGCACCGGCCACAACGCCAACGGCTCCTTCTTCCTCGATCCCGAGTTGATCGGCGGCGTCGACGTCGTGCGCGGTCCGACCGCCAACATCTACGGCTCCGGCGCGATCGGCGGCGTCGTCTCGTTCCGCACCAAGGAAATCGATGACGTGCTGCGTCCCGGCGAGCGCTGGGGTGTCGATCTCTCGGGATCCTACGGCTCCAACAACAGTCGCGGCCTCGGCTCGGTGTTCGGCGGCGTGCGCGCCACGCCTGATGTCGATATTTTCGGCGGTGCTGTCTATCGCACGCAAGGAAACTACAAGGACGGCAACGGCACCGAAATCGGCAACACGGGCAACCAGGTCGAGAGCGGGCTGATGAAGCTGACGGTGCGCCCCGCAGTAGGTCACGAAGTCAAGTTCGGCGCCGTCTTCCAGGACTATCAGTACGACATCGGCCAGTTCAACCGTGGCCCGGTAGCTACTGCGGCGCAGCGCGCGCTTTATCAAGGCTCGTCGGTCTATGGATCCGACGCCAAGAACTACACCGGCACCATCACCTGGAACTACGCGCTGCCGAGCGACAATCTGTTCGACTGGCATATGTCGCTCTACGGCAATCGCGTCGATAACGACCAGACCAAGACCTATCACTATTCGACCGCCGGCGCCGGCTATTGCGGCACCGGCAATGTCGGCAACAACATCTCCGGCTGTGTTGGCGACAAGCGCGGCTATGTGCTGGATACCGTCGGCGTCGATGCCAACAATACCACGCGTTTCAACGTCGGCGACTGGCGCAACGCCGTCACCTGGGGTGTCGATGCGTTCCAGGACGACGTGAAGACGACCGACAGCCGCGGCAATTCCAATATCACCACGCCGAGCGGCATCCGCACCGTGTCGGGAGGCTTCCTCCAGTTGAAGCAGAACTACGGCACATGGTTCGAGGCTGTGAGCGCGATTCGCTACGACCGCTATGAACTGGACTCCGGCAATACGCATTCGGGCGGCGATCGCTTCTCGCCGAAGATCACCCTCGGCGTGACGCCGGTTGCCGGCTTCCAGCCCTATGTCAGCTATGCCGAAGGCTATCGCGCCCCCTCGATCACCGAAACCGTGATCTCCGGTGCCCACGCGACCGGCGGCGGACCGGCTCTCTTCCCCTGTCCCAACGGTACCACGGGCCTGTTCTGCTTCCTGCCGAATCCGAACCTCCGTCCCGAGGTCGGCAAGAACAAGGAAGTCGGCATCAACCTGAAATACGACAACATCTTCACCGCGTCCGACTCGTTCCGCGGCAAGATCAACCTGTTCCGCAATGACGTCAGCGACTACATCGACCTCGTCCCGTTCGGATTCACCGTGTTCCCGGGGGTTGGCTCGTTCGCTCAGTACTACCAGTACCAGAACATCGCCAATGCCCGCATCCAGGGCTTCGAGGCGGAGACGATGTACGATGCCGGCAGCTGGTTCATCGGTGTTGCCGGCCACTACATCCAGGGCAAGAACGTCGCGACCAATATCGGGCTCGCGACCATCACCCCGCGCAAGGTCGTTACGACCGGTGGTGTCCGCCTGCTCGATCGCACGCTGATCCTGTCGGCGCAGTGGGCCTCGTTCGGTCCCAACAACGACGTGCCCGCGGGCTACCTGCCTTCGACCGGGTACGAGCTGGTCAATCTGTACCTGACCTGGAATGCCAGCAAGGACGTCGTCTTCACGGCATCGATCGATAATTTGTTGAACCAGTACTACCGGCCTTACGCCATTCCCGGCAACTCGACCGACGGCACCACGCAGAACGACGTGCTGTGGTCGAGCCCGGGACCCGGCAGGGTCTACAAGGCCGGCCTGAAGATCCACCTTGGAGGAGCCTAGCCGCTGCCATTGCACGCCACCAACCTCCGCCGGGCCGCGCTGATGCTCCAGCGCGGCTGCGGCGCATTTCTGTTCTGATGATAAGGAGAGACTTTCATGTTCATCGCCATGAACCGGTTTCAGGTGAAGAAGGGCGCGGAGACTGCGTTCGAAACCGTCTGGGCTACGCGCGAATCCTATCTCGGCAGCATGCCGGGTTTCGTCGAGTTTCATCTGCTGAAGGGCCCGGAGGCCGAGGAGCACACGCTCTATTCGTCGCATACCACCTGGGTCGACAAGGCGGCGTTCGAGGCCTGGACGCGCTCGGAGGAATTCCGCCGCGCCCATGCGCGCGCCGACAACAGGACCGGCGAGAGCCTCTATCTCGGCCACCCCAAATTCGAGGGCTTTGAGGTGATCCAGAGCGAGCGCAAGGCCGCGGCCGCCTGAGGCGGAGCACGAAAGGAGCCGGACGTGCTGAGCACGGAGCTCGCCGATCTCAAGGCGTATATGGCCGACAATCCCGGCGCGGTGATCGAAGACGTCGCGCGCGAGCGCAAGGTCTCGCCGCGCGCGGTGATCGAGGCGCTGCCATCGTCCATGGCGCGTATGAGCGGTGGCGAGCATTTCGCCGCCGCCATGCAGGACATCGCGGAGTGGGGCGAGGTCACGCTGATCGTGCACACCGAAGATGCGATCTTCGAGTTCACCGGCGCGGTCCCTGCCGGAGAAATCGGCCGCGGCTATTTCAACCTGGTGCAGCCGAAGGGCCTGCACGGCCATCTTCGCCACGAGCGCTGCACTGCGGTCGCCTTCGTCGAGCGGCCCTTCATGGGCAAGTCGTCGGCCTTCATCGCCTTCGTCAACACCGACGGCGGCATCATGTTCAAGGTCTTTGTCGGCCGCGACGAGACCAGGGCGCTGCGCGCGGACCAACTGCTGCGGTTCCGGCAGCTTGCCGACCGGATCGCGGCGCAGCCCATGGCGTAACGACTTTCGTTCTGTCGGGAGATCAGGATGCAGAGCACTTCCAGGTTTCGGCACATGATCGTATCAATCGCGCTGCCGGCGCTTGCGCCGGCATCGGCCTTCGCCGCGACCGACGCGGCGCTGCTGCCGCGCAACCTGTCGCCCTGGGGCATGTTCGTCAGCGCGAACATCGTGGTGAAGGCGGTGATGATCGGCCTTGCCTGCGCTTCGCTTGTGACGTGGACGGTATGGCTTGCCAAGAGCGTCGAGCTGCGCCGCAAGAGCGCGCTTGCCCGGCAGCGAACGCGCGCGCTCGAAGGCAACATGAAGTTGGCCGAGGCGGCAGAACGGGCCGGCGACGCGCATGATGCGGTGGCTCAGCTCATTCAGTCCTGCGCCAGGGAGGCCGAGCTCTCCGGCGGCGTCCACGACGACGGGCTCCAGGCGCGCGTGGCGCTGCGGCTCGAGCGGGTCGAGGCCGCGATGTCCCGGCAGATCGCGCGCGGCACCGGTGTGCTCGCGACCATCGGCGCCACGGCGCCATTCGTCGGCCTGTTCGGCACGGTCTGGGGCATCATGAACTCCTTCATCGGCATCTCCGAGAGCCACACCACGAGCCTTGCGGTGGTCGCGCCCGGAATCGCCGAGGCGCTACTCGCCACTGCGCTCGGCCTCGTTGCCGCAATTCCCGCCGTCGTGATCTACAATCATCTCGTCCGCGGCATTGCCAATTATCGCGCGCTGCTCGGCGATGCCTCGGCGCAATTGATGCTGATCGTCAGCCGCCAGCGCGACCATCGCGACTTCCGCCTGGCGCGGGCGGCGGAGTAGGCCATGGCCGCGAAGCTCGGCGGACGCTCGCTCTCTGCGCTCGGGTCGCGTGGCGAGGCGAGCGATCTCGACGTCACCCATGAGATCAACGTCACGCCGTTCATCGACGTGATGCTGGTGCTGCTGATCATCTTCATGGTGGCGGCTCCCCTTGCCACCGTCGACATCGGCGTCGATCTGCCCGCAACCGCCGCCGAGCCGCAACCGCGACCAGACAAGCCGGTCTTCGTCACTGTAAAGGCGGATCTCGCGATCGCCGTCGGTGAGGAGACGATTGCGCGCGATGCGCTCAGCCTTTCGCTCGATACCGCAACCAAGGGCCGCAAGGACGAGCGCATCTATCTGCGCGCCGACAAGGCCGTCTCTTACGGCGACCTGATGGAGGTGATGAACATCTTGCGCAATGCCGGCTATCTCAAGGTCGCCCTGGTCGGCCTCGACAGAGGCAATTGATGAGCGCGAACGCCTTCGCCCTGCATGAGCCGCTTCGCGACCGCGAGGCGGCGCGATGGAGCGTGTCGGCGGTGGTGATCGTGGCACTGCACGTCGCCGCCGCGCTGCTGGCGATGAGCTGGCTCAAGCAGGTGCCGGACGAGGGCGTGACCGTGCCGGCGATCCTCGTGGACATGGCGCCGGTGACCTCGGCGCCGCAATCGACGCCACTCGATCTCGCGCCCGGGCCGGTGATGGAGCAGGCGGATGCCTCGCCACTGGACCAGGCTACGCCACAGGCCGTCGAGGAGACCATCGCGCCGACCCCGCCGCAGGAGAAGCCGGAAGTCGTGGCTCCGCCGGAGCAGAAGCTGAAACCGGTGCAAGCCGAGCCGGCCCAGGTTGTCGCCGCGACGAAGCCAGAGCCCGTCAAGCCGAAGCTGGTTCGCCCCGAGGCGAAGAAGCTGAGCCATACGACACCGGCGCCGCGTACCACGGCCTCGCCGCGCGCGGAGCGGCAGGCGCCGGCTGCCTCGGCCGTGAGCGCCGGTGCAGCGGCGGCAACGGTCGCGTCGTACAATCAGATGGTGGCGGCGCACTTGCAGCGCTTCAAACAATACCCGCCGGCCTCGAAAGCCACCGGCGAACACGGCATCGCGAGGCTGAGCTTTACGCTCGGTCGCAGCGGCCAGGTTCTCGGCAGCCGGCTTGCCGGGTCATCCGGATACGCGGCGCTCGACGCCGAGACGATGGCGATGGTCCGCCGCGCCCAACCGTTCCCGGCATTTCCCTCGGAGATCACTCACGCCACGATGAGCTTCACCGTGCCGATCTCGTTTGCGATTCGGTAGTTCTCTCCGCTGTCATGCCCCGCGAAAGCGGGGCATCCAGTATTCCAGAGGCAGCGAGATTCATCACGACCGCCGCGGCGTACTGGATCGCCCGGTCGAGCCGGGCGATGACCGTGTTGAGAGGGCGATAGTTTACTTCGCCTTCAGGAAGTCGGCGACTTCGAGCAGCATGAACTCGTCGTCATCGGCCTTGTTGGGATCGCGGCTCGACGAGAACGGCAGGTTGTTGTCGTTGCCGACGATGATGTGGCTCTCGTCGACCCGGTCGACGTTCTCGATGGTGAAGAACGGGAAGGTGTAGACGCCGTCATTGAGCGGCTTGCGCGCCTTCTTGTCCGGGTCCTGGATCTTCAACAGGTCGATATAGCCGATCTTGCGGACGGGCTTGCCGACATTGACGTCTGACAGCTCGATCTTGTAGATGCGCTTGAACTTGGCGACGTCGGGGAAGCAGTTCTCGCCGCGCACGCCCTGCGGGCAGGCCTTGTCGGGCGTGCCTTCGCCGTTGTCGCGCTCGATGATGAGGCCGCTGGTCGGATCGATCATGTTGAAGTCGCCGATGGCATTGCCGTTCTGCTCGAACACATACTGCCAGTAGCGGCCGGTGAACTTCTCCGCGGCAACGTCGAATTCGAGGATGCGGGAGGCTTCCTTGCCGTCGACCTTTTCCCAGTCCTTCTTGTCGGCATCCCACAGCGGGCCCTCGAGCAGGCCGTAGAGGAACTTGCCGTCCTTCGACGAGGCAAAGCCCTCATACCCCTTGGATCTGCGCAGGTTGACGTTGGTGTAGGTCGCGCCCGGCGCGCCCGGCGTCGTCACCGCCCAATGATCCGGGGAGCGCACCGGCTTGCCGTCGGCCACCGTCTCGAACACGGCGAGGATCTTGCCGGTCTTGTCGGCTTTCAGGATGTAGGGGCCGAACTCGTCGCCGATCCAGAAGACGTCGCCGATGATCTGGAAGCCTTCGGTGTCGAAGTCGGAGCCGGTGAGATAGCGCTTCTGCGTATCCTCATGCACGATGCGGAACGGCACGCGTCTGTCGGGATCGTGCAGGAAGATAGTCTCCAGCCGCTCGATCTTGCCGCTGGCCCAATCCATCTTGTAGTGGTTCAGGTACAGCATCGAATCCGGCGAGTTGGCGCGCGCGCCCATGCCGTTGTCGGTGATCACCCAGAAGGTGCCGTCGCCCATCGACTTGATGCCGGAATGGCCCTGCAGCGGCTGCCCCTTGAACGGCAGCGAGACGCCGGTCGGCCGCTCGGCGGACTTGCCCATCACGGTGCCGAGCGCGTCGACGCGCTTGCCCGTGGTGTATTTTCCGGAGGTCTTGAGATCGGCGGGCGCGTCCGCCGGCGCGTCGATGAAGGACTCGGCCGGCATCACGACGTGGCCGGCGAGCTTGGCGGGGAATTCGCCTTCATTCTGCGCGAGCGCGACGCTCGCGGTGAGAAGGACGGTTGCGACGGAAGCGAGGAAGGTCGCGCGCATGTGCGTCTCCTGTTGGGGGAGGCCGTCTTATGCGGATCGCGTATTGCAGTTTTGTGAATGCGGACCAAACGCCGCAGCCGCTTGCTACTCCTTTACCGCGCCGGTGAGTGAGGACACGTAGTAATCCACAAACAGCGAGTAGAAGATCGCAACCGGCAGCGAGCCGAGCAGCGATCCCGCCATCAACGCGCCCCACTGATAGACGTCGCCGGTGACGAGCTCGGTCAGGATCGCGACCGGCACGGTCTTGTTGGCGCCGCTCTGGATGAAGGCGAGCGCGTAGATGAACTCGTTCCAGGACAGCGTGAAGGAGAAGATGCCGGCCGAGATCAGGCCGGGCACGGCGAGCGGCAGTGTGATCCGCCGCAGGATCTGCAGCCGCGTCGCGCCATCGACCAGCGCACATTCCTCGAGCTCGTAGGGGATCGACTTGAAATAGCCGATCAGGAGCCAGGTGCAGAACGGCACCAGGAAGGTCGGATAGACCAGGATCAGAGCCATCGGACTATCGAACAGGCCGAACTGAACCACGACGGTGGCGAGGGGAATGAACAGGATCGACGGCGGCACGAGATAGGCAAGATAGATACCGAGGCCGACATAGGGGCCGCCGCGGAAGCGCAACCGCTCGATGGCGTAGGCAGCGAGCGTGCTGGCGATCAGCGACAGCGTGGTCGAGCCGATCGCGACCAGCATCGTCGTCTTCAGCCAGCGCGGATAAGCGGTCTCGAACAAGAGATGCTTGATGTGGGCGAGCGTCGGCGAGGAGATCCAGAACGGGTTGTGATCCTTGTAGTTCATCAGCTCCGCGTTCGGTTTGAACGAGGTGATCGCCATCCAGTAGAACGGAAATAGCAGGATCAGCACGAAGCAGCCGAGCGGCAGGTAGATCATCATCAGCCGCCGCAGCCCGGAATCCCAGGCCATGGTGTCGGGCGCGGTGTTGGCGACGGCGGTGGGCTGCGCGACGGTCTCAGTCATTGCCCTCTCCTTGCTGCCATTTGCGGCGCGCGAGACCGAAATAGGAGAACAGCGTCGCGAACACCAGGAACGGGATCATCGACACGGCAATGGCCGCGCCCTCGCCGAGCTCGCCGCCGGCAATGCCGCGCTGGAAGGCGAGGGTGGCCAAGAGGTGCGTCGAGTTGACGGGACCACCGCGGGTGATGGCGTAGACAAGCTGGAAGTCGGTGAAGGTGAAGATGATCGAGAAGGTCATGACGATGGCGAGGATCGGCATCATCATCGGGAAGGTGATGTAGCGGAAGCGCTGCCAGGAACTGGCGCCATCGAGCATCGCGGCCTCGTAGAGCGAAGGCGAGATGGTCTGCAGCCCCGCGAGCAGCGAGATCGCGACGAAGGGGATGCCGCGCCAGATGTTGGCGGCGATCAGCGAGAACCGCGCCGGCCAGGCCGAGCCAAGGAAGTCGATGTTGGTCGTGCGCCAATGCAGCACGTCGACCAGAAGGTAGGAGATGATCGAGAACTGCGGATCGTAGATCCACCAGAACGCCAGCGCCGAAAGCACGGTCGGGACGATCCAGGGCAACAGCACGATGGCGCGGAGCACGCTCTTGAACGGAAAATGGTTGTTGAGCAGCAGCGCCAGCCAGAAGCCGAGCGCAAACTTCCCGAAGGTCGCAACCGCCGTATAGAACACGCTGTAGAACACCGCGCCCCACCACAGGGGATCGGTGAGCAGGTACTGGAAATTCTCAAGGCCGACATAGACGCCGCGCCGCCCGATCGTGGTGTCGGTGAAGGCGAGCCAGATGCCGAGGCCGAGCGGATAGGTGAGGAAGACGGCGAGCAGCCCGAGCGCGGGCGCGAGGCACATCACGATCAGGAACGGCCTGTAGTCGAACAGCCGCACCAGCCACGACGGCTGTCGCAGCGCCAGGGCGGGAGAAGAGAGCGTGGTCACGGACATCGGGTTGTTGTCCTGATTTTGATTGTCACCACACCGTCATTGCGAGCGAAGCAATCCGGTCTATCTCCGCGGTCGCGGTCTGGATTGCTTCGTCGCTTCGCTCCTCGCAATGACGGCGTCTGCTGTCACCGCCGGAAGTATCGCTTGCACCGGCGCTCCGCTTCGGCGGCGGCCTCCTCCGGCGTCGCTGCACCGGTCGCGACCGCAGCACACATCTGCACCAGCACGTAATCGGCGCTGACGGCCCCGGTCGCCGAGGAGATCGGCCCCTTGTAGCCGTCGTAATAGGTGCTGTTCATCGTGTTCTTGAAGATCGCGACCTTGGGATCCTCGCCCCACACCTTGGCCTCGGCATAGGCAGCCAGCGGCTGGGCCCAATAGCCGGAGTTGGCGTTGAGCCACGGCTCGTACTGGTCCTTCTCAAGCATGTATTGCAGGAACGCCTTCGCGGCGTTCGGATACGGGCTGTGCTTGAACACCATCGCATTCAGCGTCAGGCCGGCCATCGGCGAGATCTTCGCATTGCCCTTCGGCAGCAGTTGATGCTCGCTGTCCTCCGCGATGGCGCGGGTGGCAGGATCGTTCTTCAGCGAGAAGTACAGCGAGACGCCGTTGGCCGTCAGCGAGATCTCCTGCGAGGAATATGCGCGGTTGTTGCTGACGTCGTTCCATGACGGCGTGCCGGCAATGAAGGTCGGATACAGCTCCTTGACCCAGTTCAGCGCGGCGATCGTCTCCTTGCTGTTGATGACGACATTGCCGTCCTCGTCGAGCAGCGACGCATTGTGCGACCAGAGCGCCCAATTGGCGAAGCCGTTGCCGTCGCCTTTGGCATTGCCGAGCGCGAAGCCGGCCGGCTTGCCGGCCTTGTGCAGCTTGCGGCACAGGTCGACGACGCCGGCGTGATCTTCCGGAACCTTGTCGAAGCCGACCGATTGCAGGATCGACTTGCGGTAGATCAGGGGACCCGCGGTGGCGCCGAACGGCAGCCCGATCCAGGATTCGGTCTTGCTCTTCATGCCGTACTTCTGCGCCAGCGGCAGCCAGCCGCCATAGCGCTTGCCGAGGTAGTCGGCGACGTCGGTGAGTTCAATCAGCTTGTCGACATAGATATGCGGCGCGTCGGAGAAGCCAATGATGATGTCCGGGCCGGCGCCGGAGTTCGCTGTCACCGCGGTCTGCTGGGCGATGTCTTCCCAGCCGACGAAGTCGACCTTCACCTCGACACCGGTCGCGTCAGTGAAGCGCTTGGCGTTGGCGCGGAACACGTCCTCGTCCGGCTGGACGAAGCGGACCGGCCGCAGCATGCGCAAGGATGCGCCCTTCTCGATCGGCAGTTTCGGCGCCGGAACATCGGCCGCCTTGATTGGAGATGGTGTTTGCGCCGCGGCACCGGTTGCGGCGAGTGCAGCAGCGGACAGGCCCAGCGCCAAGGCGTCACGACGCGTGAGGTCGTTCCTCATCAGTTCCTCCCTGTTGTCTCCCTTCCCGGCGTTGATCGCCGGTGAAGGGCCTTCCGGTCTTTCGGCGCGTTTTGCGCCGGCCGCCTAGCTGTTCGGTCCGCGATCCATGCTGACGGGCTGCCAGCGGCGGAGCGCGGTTTTCTGCAGCACCGACGGATTGACACAGCTTACCGGCCACATGCCCTGAAGCACCAGTGACAATTCGTAGCCCACGCGGCGCTTGCGCGCTTCGTCGAACCGTGCCGAGGCCGAGGCGACATGAGCGGTCAGGGTCACGTTCTCCATACCGAGCAGGGGATTGTTATGCGACGGCGGTTCCTTCTCCAGCACGTCGAGGGCGGCGTGCGCGATCCGCCCCTCTTGCAGCGCCTTGATCAGGCTCTCCTCGTCGACCGTGGCGCCGCGCCCCGTATTGATGAAGATCGAGCCCTTCTTCATCTGGCGAAAATGCTTCTCGGTCAGCATGTGATGCACCTCGGGCCGGGCGGGCGCGTGCATCGACACGAAGTCGGATTGCGACAGCACCTCGTTCAGCGTCGCCGGCAACACGCCGTGATCGTACATCAGCGTTTCCTGGATGAACGGATCGTAGGCCATCATGCGCAGGCCGAAGGGAGCGGCGCGTTTCGCAACTGCACGCGCCACGCGGCCGAAGGAGATGAAGCCGAGCGTCTGGCCCATCAGCCGCGGAATCTTGAGCAGCGCCGGCCGGCCCTCGGCCCAGCGGCCGGTGCGCACCATCCGGTCCTGCTCGACCAGGCGGCGGAAGCCGGCCAGCAGCAGCATCATGGCGTGGTCGGCGACCTCTTCGATGAAGGTGTCGGGGATGTTGGTGACGGGAATGCCGCGTTCCGTGGCGGCCTTGACGTCGACGCTGTCGACGCCGACCGAGCCGAGCGTGATGACCTTGCAGTTCTCCAGTGCGTCGATGATGGTCTTGGTGATCGGGATGCCCTTGGCGTAGATGGCGTCAGCGGTTCTCGCGGCGGCGATGAACTCGGCCTCATTGGCCGGCGCCTCGACGATCTCGGCGTCGATCGAATCGAGCGCCTCGCGCTCGTATGAATAGTCGCTGCCGGCGACCGTGAAGCTCGCGCCCTTCGGCGTCACCACCCTGTATTTCGGCATTCCCTGGCTCCCGATTTGGTTTGTCGGTTCTTGTTGTGACCCGCACCTGTGGCGGGCCTTTGCGTCTTTTACGCGAAATCGGCGCGGCCGCGTACAATCGTCGGTTGCCGGTGACGGAGATTATTTGCGGGTTTTGGCGCGGCGTCCGGGCTTCTACGGATGCGTCGTAACAGGTTGCTAATGGATCGCGCACTAAAAGTTGATTCAATTTCTATCGATTCACTCGCGTGCCGTATCCCTTTTGCCTCGGAGCCTTCCCGTGAAGTTGAGCAATCTGAAGATCGCGCCCAAGCTCGGCATTCTTGTCGGCGTCACCTTGTTCGGCCTGTGCATCTCCGGGGTCCTCGCCGGCTATCTGATGAAGCGCGCGATGGTGGACGCGCGCATCGATCAGACCAAGGCGATCGTCGATCTGGCACGCAACTACGCGGCCACGCTGGTGAAGCGCGTCAACGCCGGTGAAATGACCAAGGATGCCGCGCTCGCGGACCTTCGCCGCTACGGCAACGCGATGACCTACGATAAGGGCTCGGGCTATCTGTTCGGCACCACCTATGACGGCATCACGCAGCTCGCGCCCGATCCGAAGCAGATCGGCACCAACCGCATGGATGTCGAGACCAATGGGCGGAAGCTCTCCCGTGAGATCATGGATGGCGTCAAGGCCAAGGGCGAAATCCTGCTCTTCTATGAATATGTGAAGCCCGGCCAGGAGAAGCCGATCCGCAAGCTCGGCTATTCCGTCGCCATCCCCGGCTTCGACATGTATCTCGGCACGGGCGCCTATCTCGAGGACATCGACGAGAAGATGGGTCCGGTCTACTGGCTGCTCGGCCTCGCCATGCTCGGCATCGTGATCGTCGCCGGCAGTGTCGCCTGGCTGCTTGGCCGCAGCATCAGCCGTCCGCTGGCGCTGCTCGGCACCCGCATGAAGGAGCTTGCCGACGGCAAGCTCGAGGGCGACATCCCCGGCGTCGGCCGCGGCGATGAAGTCGGCGCGATGGCGGCGACCGTCCAGATATTCAAGGACAATGCAGTCCGCATTCGCGATCTCGAGACGACCGAGGCCGAGGCCAAGGAACGTGCCACGGCGGAACGCCGCAGCGCGATGGAAGGCATCGCCAACGATTTCGAACGCAGCGTCAACGGCATCGTCCGCTCGGTCTCCTCGGCCGCGGCCGGCATGCAGACCACGGCGCAGTCGATGACCGCGACCGCGAGCGACGCCAGCGCGCGCGCCGCGACCGTCGGCGCCGCCTCGCAAAAGGCGTCCGGCAATGTCGGCACGGTTGCGGCCGCCGCCGAGGAGCTGTCGAGCTCGGTTGCGGAAATCTCCCGTCAGGTGACGCGCTCGACCGAGGTCGCGAGCCGCGCCGTCAGCGATGCCGAGCGCACCAACACCACCGTGCAGGTGCTCTCTTCGGGCGCCGAGAAGATCGGCGAGGTGGTCAAGCTGATCCATTCGATCGCTGCGCAGACCAACCTGCTGGCGCTCAACGCCACCATCGAAGCGGCGCGCGCCGGCGAATCCGGCCGCGGTTTTGCCGTCGTCGCCTCCGAGGTCAAGGCGCTCGCCAACCAGACCGCCAAGGCGACCGAGGAAATCTCCGCCCAGGTCGCGGCGATGCAGACGTCGACCAGCGACGCGGTCGCGGCCATCGCCGGCATCACCCAGACCATCGCCGAGATGAGCGAGATCACCGCCGGCATTTCCGCATCGATCGAGCAGCAGGGCGAGGCAACCCGCGAGATCGCGCGCAACATCCAGTCGGTCGCGGCCGGCTCGAGCGAGATCAACGCGCATATCGGCAGCGTCACTTCGGCTGCGGAGGCGACGGGCAGCGCGGCAGGCGACGTGCTCACCAACGCCCGCGAGCTGGACAACCAGTCGGGCGCGCTGCGCAGCGCGGTCGACGGCTTCCTCGCCAAGGTCCGCGCGGCGTAAGGCTCGGCCGTGAATTCGTAGGGTGGGCAAAGGCGCACGAGCGCCGTGCCCACCTTTTCTTTTGAGTTCGTCGAGGCGTCGGTGGGCACGCTACGCTTTGCCCACCCTACGATCTCGTGCCCCGGGCGCAGCGCAGCACGCAAGTGATGCGCTGCTGAACCGGGGCCCATGTGTTCATGGCAATCTGGGTCCCGGCTCTGCGTCGCGTCATTCCATGCCGCGCCGCGTCCGGGACACGAGACTGGCTTACTGCTTCTCGATCCCCGCGTTCTTGATCAGCCTCTCCCACAGCACGAGCTGCTCGCCCACGAAGGTGCCGAGCTCTTCCGGCGTGCCGGAGAAGGCGTCCATGCCGAGCGTCGCAAGCTGGGCCTTGATCTCCGGCTTCTCGACGATCTTCCTGATCTCGGCGTTGAGCCGCGTCACGATCTCCTTCGGCATGCCGGCGGGGCCGAAATAGCCCTGCCATGAGGAGATGTCGAAGTCCGGCACGCCGGCCTCCTGCATCGAGGGCAGGTTCGGCACCAGCGGGGAGCGGTCCTTGGTGGTGACGGCGAGCGCCTTGAGCGCGTTGCCGTTGACGTGCGGCAGGCCGGTCAGGATGTCCACGAACATCATCGAGACGCGGCCGCCCATGACGTCGTTGAGCGCCGGCGGCGAGCTCTTGTAGGGCACGTGCAACAGGTCGAGTCCGGCATTGTGCGCAAAGGTCGCGCCCGACACGATCGCCGAGGACGAGCCCGAGGCGTAGCTCAGCTTGCCCGGATTGGCCTTGCCATAGGCGACGAGCTCGCCAACCGTCTTGGCTGGCACGTCCGGGTGAACGACCAGCATGAAAGGCAGGTCGCCGGTACGCGCGATCGGGGTGAAATCCTTGACGGGATCGTAGGTCAGGCTCTTGAGCAGGAAGGGATTGGCCGAATGCGTGGTGTTGGTGGTCACCAGCAGCGTGTAGCCGTCGGGTGCGGCGCGCGCGACATAGGTCGCGGCGATCATGCCGTTGGCGCCCGCCTTGTTCTCGATGACGATGCCGACGCCGAGCGCCTGCGACAAATGCTGCGAGATCAGCCGCGTGGTCGTATCGGTGCCGCTGCCGGCCGCGAACGGCAAGACCAGCGTGATGTTGCGGCTTGGATAATTGTCGGCCTGAGCAGCGGATGCGGCGGCAAGCCACAGCGCGGCCGCGCCGGCTATGCGTACGACCCGGATCAGCAATGAAAGCATGTTGGACGTTCCCTCTTTATCGTTGGCCGGGAACCTAGCTGCTCAGGAGGCAAAGAGGAAGGCGCGTCTTGTCGCCCGCTTTCGAGACGAGATGTCGCCCGCGCCGCGGCGTGGAATTACTTCACCGCCGAGCCCGGCCGTGACGCGATCACGACGCCCGCAAGCACCAGCGCATAGCCGATCAGATGAAACGGCTGGAGCTTCTCGCCGAGCAGGAGGATGGCCATCGCCGAGCCGAACACCGGCACCAGATGGAAGAACGGCGCGGCGCGGTTCGGGCCGATCAGCGCTACGCCGCGGTTGAAGAAGAGATAGGCGAGGGTCGAGGGGAAGATCAGGATGTAGGCGAGTGTCGACAGCGTCAGCGTATCGAATTGCAGCACGTTGCCGCTCCAGGCCTCCCAGACCGCCGCGGGCAACAGCATCATCGCGCCGCAGCAGGTGGTGAACGACAGGAAGGAGAGCTGATGAACCTTGGGCCGGCGCGGGATGAAGGCGGAGTAGATCCCGAAGGCCACCAGCGACAACGCGAACATGATGTCGCCGCGGTTGAAGCTGATGCCAGTGAGGGCCGCAAGGTCGCCGCGCAGGATGATGATCAGCACACCCGCAAGCGATATCGCGATGCCGGCAAGCTGTGCACCGGTCAGCCGCACGCCGAACAGCACCAGCGACCACAGCGCCACGAACAGCGGTCCGGCCGACTGGATCAGCAGCGCGTTCAGCGCCTCCGTATATTGCATGGCCCAGTAGGAGATCGCGTTGTTGAAGGCGAATCCGACCAGCGACAGGAACAGCATCAGCCGCAGGCTCTTGCGCAGAGCCGGCCAGTCACGCTTCAGATGCGGCCAGGCGAACGGCAGCAGGATCAGGAACACGCCGAACCAGCGGATCGTGGTCACCGTCAGCGGCGGCACATGCGCGCCGACATGGCGCGCGAGCACGATGTTGCCGGCCCAGAACAGCGAGCTCAGGCTGAGCAGCAGATAAGGCTGGTTGTTGAGCCAACTGGCCGGATTCGAGGCCGGTGGCGCAGGCGAAGCAATCGTCATTGGCGTTTGATGCGAGCTTGCGCCGGATTCTCGTTGCGGCACAAGTCACGTGGCCGCAATGCTACAATGCACGCATGAGCTGAGGAGGTATCGTTGGCGGTGAATATGTTGAACATCGATGGCCTGGAGAGGCTCGATCAGGATTCGCCAGTGGTGATGCTGAACCTGATGCGCTTCAACGCGCGCTCGCGCGACGGCGACGGGTCCGGCTGGGACGCCTATTTGCGCTACAGCGCGATCACGGTGCCGATGATCAAGGCGCGCGGCGGCACGCTGCTCTGGACCGGCAAGGCCAAAGCCATCGCGCTCGGCCCACACCAGGGCAACGGCTGGGATTTCGTCGCTCTCGTCTATTATCCGTCCGTCGCGGCCTTCCTCGATATGATGACGTCGGAGGCCTACGAGCGGGAGGCTGATCCGCATCGCGTCAACGGCTGCGCCGAGCACGTGATCATCGCGACCAGCGAGGCGTACGGCAAATTCAAGGTGGACTGACGCACGATGCCGGGATTGATGCCGCGCGGAACTTGAAACTCAAAGGCCGTGAAACTTGATCTTGATCAAAACCCCGTCCAGGCGGCTTGCGAAAATGAACGTTACGAGTGCAATCGGGAGGATCCCATGCATCGTCTTTTCCTGGTCATCTTGCTCGCCCTTGCCCCGCTCTGCGTCATCGGATCCGATTCGGCCCACGCGGCGCGCTACTGCCTTCAGGGGCACCATTGGGGCTTTCCGGGCAACTGCGCCTTCTCGACCCGCAGCCAATGCCTGGCATCAGCGTCCGGTACGCGTGCCCATTGCGGCATCAATCCGCGCTATGCGGGCCAAAATCGAAGATAATTTCATTGATGACGGCGCTGCGACGCCGATCGGGCCGTCGGCAGCCCGGCTCAGCTGGCCTGCTTCCGCGACGCCACGAACACGCCCGACAGCACCAGCGCGAAGCCGATGAAGTGGAAGGCCTGCGGCTGCTCGCCGAGGAAGGCCATCGCCATGATCGAGCCGAACACCGGCACCACATGGAAGAACGGCGCGGCACGGTTGGCGCCGATCAGCCGCACCCCGCGGTTGAAGCAGAGATAGGCGAGCGTCGATGGGAACACCGCGACGTAGAACAGCGTGAGCAGGTTCGGCCCGTCGAGCTTCATCACCGGGCGTGCGAACAGCTCCCAGATCTCCAGCGGGATGAGGCAGGCGGCGCCGGCGCCGAAGGTGAAGGCGAGGAACGACAGGCCGTGGATCGGCGGCCGCTTCAGCGTCAGCACCGAATAGAGCGCGAAGATGATCAGCGCGACGATGAAGATGAGGTCGCCCTTGTTGAACTCGATGTTCGACAGTGTGGTGAAATCGCCATGCAGCAGGATCGTCAGCACGCCGCACATCGAGAGCAGCACGCCGCAGGCCTGCGCCGCGGTGAGGCGGACGCCGAGGATGATCAGCGACCACAGCGCCACGACCAGCGGTGCGGCCGATTGCAACAGCAGCGTATTGAGGGCCTGGGTATGCACCAGCGCCCAATATTGGAGCGTGTTGAAGGCGCCGATGCCGGTGATTGACAGCACGATCATCAGCCCGAGCTTGCTTCGGATTGCGGGCCAGTCCTGCACCAGATGTTTCCAGGCGAACGGCAGCACCAGGAGGAAGGCGAAGAACCAGCGCAGGAAGGAGAGCGTGACCGGCGGGATGTGGCCGGCGGCGAGGCGCCCGACAATGGCATTGCCGGCCCAGCACAACGCGGTGATGCTGAGCAGGAGATAAGGCTGGTTGGCGATCCAGTTGTGACCGGACGTGTCAGTGCGCGTGGTCTGGCCGGTGGCGGACATTGTGATTGTTATGGCCCCGCGTGATGTACCGATGCCGCCAGCCCGGCGCTGTCCGGGCCGGCTCATAGCCCAGCCTCGCCCAAAGACACGGAAATCGAGGTTGCAGCAATGGGGGGCGGATGCATCGCGACCATGCAGTGGCAGATGCTGCGTCTAGCGCTTTCGTTGAGGTCGGAACACCGGCCCGGAAGGCCCCTGGATTTTCCGGGGATATCAAAGGCTTAAATAGTGTTTAGGATCCCGGAAATGCCGCCTTCTTGCTTGCCTAGAGGGGCTGCTTCCTTTATCCGGTTGGCTGCCTCGCGTGCGAACGGCCCCCGGCCGTGGATTCGGCTGGGCGCAGGCATGATCCCGGAAAAGTGGGCACCGGTTTTCCGCGAGGATCATGCCACTTAAAGACAGATTGCATAGGGATTACCCGCGAATGGCCAATGTTGTCGTCGTCGGCGCCCAGTGGGGCGACGAAGGAAAAGGCAAGATCGTCGATTGGTTGTCTGAGCAGGCCGACATCGTCGTCCGCTTCCAGGGCGGCCACAACGCCGGCCATACGCTGGTCATCAACGGCCAGACCTACAAGCTCGCGCTGCTGCCCTCGGGCGTGCTGCGCGAACACAAGCTGTCGGTGATCGGCAATGGCGTCGTGTTCGACCCGCAGGCCTTCCTCGACGAGGTGACCAAGCTCCGTGCCCAGGGTGTTGCGGTCTCTCCGGACAATCTACGCGTTGCCGAGAACGTCACCCTGATCCTGCCGCTGCACCGCGAGCTCGACGCGCATCGCGAATCCGCCAATGTAGCCACCGCGATCGGCACCACCCGCCGCGGCATCGGCCCGGCCTATGAGGACAAGGTCGGCCGCCGCGCCATCCGCCTGATGGACCTCGCCGACCTCGACACGCTCCCCCACAAGATCGACCGGCTGCTGGCGCATCACAACGCGCTGCGCCGCGGCCTCAACCTGCCGGAGTTCGACGGCAAGGAGATTCTGCGCGAGCTCAGCGCACTGGCGCCGCAGCTTCTGCCCTATGCCGAGACGGTGTGGCGGCTGCTCGACATCAAGCGGCGCGAGGGCAAGCGCATGCTTTTCGAGGGCGCGCAAGGCGCGCTGCTCGACGTCGACCACGGCACCTATCCTTACGTGACCTCGTCCAACACGGTGGCGGCGCAGGCCGCGACCGGCGCCGGCCTCGGGCCCGGCGCGGTCGGCTACGTGCTGGGTCTGTGCAAGGCCTACACCACCCGCGTCGGCCAGGGCCCGTTCCCGACCGAGCAGGATAACGAGACCGGCCGTAGGATCGGCGAGCGCGGTCGCGAGTTTGGTACCAATACCGGGCGTCCGCGCCGCTGCGGCTGGTTCGATGCCGTGCTGGTCCGCCAGGCGGTCCGCACCTGCGGCATCAACGGGCTGGCGCTGACCAAGCTCGACATTCTGGACGGCTTCGACACCATCGAGGTCTGCACAGGCTACCGGCTCGACGGCAAGGAGATCGACCATTTCCCGGCGGGCGAGGGCGCCCAGGCCCGGGTCGAGCCGATCTACGAGACCATCGAAGGCTGGAAGGAGCCGACCGCCAATGCACGGTCCTGGGCGGATCTGCCGGCCCAGGCCATCAAATATGTCCGCCGGATCGAGGAATTGGTGGGGTGCCCGGTCGCGCTGCTTTCCACGAGCCCCGAACGCGAAGATACTATCCTGGTGCAAAATCCGTTTGAGGCTTAACGATCTCTTACCGGGACGCGCGTATAGTTGAGTTGAAATGGCTGATTACTATCCGCTGATCGCCCGCGCTATTGCCGCCTTGGATCCCAACGCTCCCGGCGAAAGCCGTCGCGCGCTCTATGAGCGCGCGCGTACGGCGCTGATCGCGCAGCTGCGCAGCGTGCAGCCGCCGCTCTCCGAATCCGAGATCACCCGCGAACGGCTATCGCTGGAAGAGGCTGTCCGCAAGGTCGAATCCGAGGCCGCCCAACGCGCCCGTGAGGCCTCCCGCCCCGGCGGCGGCAGTGGCAGTGGGCGCGGCGGCAGCGGCGATGCCTTCCGCCGCGCCAGTGCCCGCGCTGCCGAGGGAACCCCGCCTGCGGCTTCACCGGCCGGCCCGCCGCGCACCCGTCCGGCCCCGCCGCCGCCGCGCAACGAGCGCCCATCATTCGGCGACGACGATCAGGGCGACCGCGACACCCAGCGCCAGCCGCGCGCCCCGCGTTTCGATGCGCCGCGCCAGCCCGCTCCACCGTCCC
>NZ_LSEF01000028.1:0-17634 GCF_001641695.1 Bradyrhizobium neotropicale | reverse complement strand
CCCGCCGCGCGCCGCGCGCCGGAAATCGGGCCTCCGCCGCCGCTGCCGCAATCGCCGGGCGTGCGCGGCTTCCGCGACATCACCGCGGACGCCAACGATCTCGGCGGCGCCGCCGCGCAGGCCAACCGCGCCGCGCGCCGCACCTACGCCAACGTGCCCTCGCCCTCGCCGGAATTCGACCGGCTCGAGCCGAACCTGGAAAACCGCGCCGGCGAGCAGGACGCGCCCTATTCCTATGACGAGTCGATCGAGGAGGCCGAGCGCTACACGCCACGGCCGCAGTCGGGGCGTCCGCACATCCCCGTCCTCGACCGCGATGCCAAGAAGCGGGCCCGTTCGGGCTCCAAGTTCCCGTTCAAGAGCGCGATCGCGGTCGGCATCGTGCTGATCCTGGTCGGCGCCGGCATTCT
Source organism: Bradyrhizobium neotropicale (assembly GCF_001641695.1). GTDB lineage: Bacteria > Pseudomonadota > Alphaproteobacteria > Rhizobiales > Xanthobacteraceae > Bradyrhizobium > Bradyrhizobium neotropicale. The sequence continues at coordinate 17,224 of NZ_LSEF01000028.1, read as the reverse complement.
CTGGGGCAAGTCGCTGGTCCAGACCGCAAGCGGCCTGTTCAAGTCGTCGCCCACCCAGGTCGTGGAGGCGCCGAAGGATACCGCCCAGCCGCAGAGCAAGCCGAAGATTCCGGATCGCGTCGGCCAGCCCTCGGCCAGCGACCAGCCGGTCGCGCCGGTGGCGCAGAAGGTCGTGCTCTATGACGAGGATCCGTCCGATCCTAAGGGCAAGCAATATGTCGGCTCGGTGGTGTGGCGGCTCGAGCCGATCAAGGCGTCGGGCAACCAGAAGGCCGACGTCGCCGTGCGCGCCGACATCGAGATTCCCGACCGCAAGTTCAAGATGACGATGTCGTTCCGACGCAACACCGATTCATCGCTGCCGGCGAGCCACACCGCGGAACTGACCTTCATCCTGCCGCCGGATTTCCCGGGCGGCAGCGTCTCCAACGTGCCCGGCATCCTGATGAAGTCGAACGAGCAGGCGCGCGGCACGCCGCTCGCGGGGCTGGCGGTCAAGGTCACCGACGGCTTCTTCCTGGTCGGCCTCTCCAATGTCGACGCCGACCGCGCGCGCAACATCCAGCTCCTGAAGGAGCGCTCCTGGTTCGACGTGCCGCTCGTCTACGCCAACCAGCGCCGCGCCATCATCGCGATCGAGAAGGGGGCTCCGGGCGAGCGCGCCTTCAACGACGCGTTCGCGCAGTGGGGCGAGTAGAAAGCCGCTCCTTCACCTTTCCTACGGGAGAGGTGAAGGCCCGTTCTCGCTAGCAGAGTCCAATCGAAATCGATCCGGCCTATTGCGCGGCTGCTTCCCGCTTGCGCGCCGCCGCGGCGGCCGCGTGCTCACGGTCCATCACGGCGCGACAGCCGGGGCTGACATGCGCCTTGTTCCGCACCATGCAGGCGGTGATCCGCGGGATGTCCGGTATCTCGCTGGAACACAGCCGCATGGCGTCGCCCGAGCACATCTGTTGCGCTTCGGGCGAGAAGGCGAGGCTGGGTAAGGTCTGGAGTGTGATGGCAGTGGTGGCGACGGCCACGAGCGTGGCGATCGATCGGTAGCGTGTCATGTCAGATGCGTCCCCAAGTTCAGGCGTTGATTGCTTGTTTTTGGGGCGCCGCACGCGGTTTGATCTGCCGCACGTCACAGCCGTCACGCAGGGAACTCAACCCTGCATGTGGTCGCTCGATTACTTCTGATGTTCGAATCGAAAGTGCTGCGCCGCCCGAGCGAAGTATGCGCGATTGTCACGAGGCTGCAATGGCGGACGAAAAGGAATTCGCAATTGTTGCTCGTCCGTCACGCAAAAAGCTTCTCGCGGTGTCAGACGAGGCGGTAGGATGGCGCGGAAGTTTGCTCCACTTCGTTCTCCGAGAGAGCGGCGGCGTGTTCCTCAACCGCGGTGACGCCTTTCGCGGTGAGCTCGAACAGATCGCCGTCCTTCATCACATAGCCATCGGCGATCAATTGTCCGATCTTGCCCTGTCTGTCGTCGGCAAAGGCGACGGAATGGCTGATGTCCCGCAGGATCGAGAGCTGTTCGTCGCGCAGCATGGCTGAAGTCTCCGCTCTCCGGAAAGGTCTTGATCCTCACATGCCGTGGCTCTCGAAGACCTTGCGGCACGTCTTCGACAGCCTGGCCCGGTTGGCCTGCAGGCAGCTCTGCACTGCACTGTCATTGCCAAGGTCCTTGCGGCACAAGCGCGAGGCGTCGCGCGAGCAGGCGTTCTGCTCCTGCGGCGTGCCGGCATGACCTTGCGCGCGCGCCGGTGCGCCCGGCAGGATGCTCAGCGCCATCGTCGCAATTATCGTCAGGAGGAGTTTCCGGGGCATCGGCGGATCCCAATCTGCCAGGAGGCGCGAATTTCAGGTCCTGTCAGAACTCGTCCGCTTGCCAGTTGTTCCCCCTTTCCCGGCGTCGCGGGCCGGCAGGCACCGGGCGCACCTTCCGACGGCGCTATCCAAGCTCGCCGCCCCGCTGGTATAAAGCTGCGGAGAGTGAGGGGTATTTGATGAAACGCTATCTGATCTTTGCGCTTGTCGGTCCGTTCCTGGGCGGGTTCCTGCTGTTGCTGACGACGACCTATCAGTCCGGCTACTGGGCGCAGACCAGTCTCAGCGAGGTCGGCAAGCTGTTCGTGGTGTTCTTCAAGACCCTGCAATACAGCTATCTGTTCGGCTTCCTGCCGTCGCTGATGATCGGCGCGGTGGACGACATCCTGATCCACATCAGGCGGATCGGCCCGGTGCTGCGCATGCTGCTGGTTGGCTTGTTCGCCTTCATCCTGGCCTCGCTGACCTACAGCTCGCGCGGACCGGATTCGGGCGTCGTGCAGTTCATCCTGTACGGTATGGTCGGCTTCGTGCCGGCGGTGGTGTCGTCCTGGCTCGTGCACAGATTTGTCGAGGAGACGCAGCCGGCGGCCGCGTCGACCTGAGCATGCGACCTTCGTTCGCGCCGCCGCAACCCTCGCCGCGTGAGCGCGTTTCCCTCAGACGATGACCATGCCCGACGATGAGATTCTTGCAAGGCACAGGTCCCGTTCGGGGCGGACGTCGCGCGCGACCTTCTCGGGCGCCGAGGCGCGCGGGCCGATCATCGACCAGGAGGGCCACGAGATCCCGCCCGAGACTCTCGAGCAGGGATTTCGCGAGTTTCGTTCCGAATTCGGCAAAGACAATCCATTCGCCGGCAGCCCGTTCGGCAATCTGACACGGGAGCAGCGGCTGGCGCGGCTCGAGGCGATCGCAAAGCTGCTCGACGTTGCCTTCATTCTGCCCGGCACCAACATTCGTTACGGCATCGACGGTCTGATCGGGCTGATCCCCGTGGTCGGCGACATCATCACGACAGCGATCTCGCTGTGGCTTGTGCGCGAAGCCCGCGCGCTGGGTGCGCCCTGGTACATCACCGCGCGTATGCTCGGCAATGTCGCGGTCGACGGCGTGGTCGGCATGGTCCCGTTCGCGGGGGATGCCTTCGACGTCATGTTCCGCGCCAACATGCGCAACGTGCGCCTGCTGCGCCGCTGGCTCGACAAGCAGCCGCGCATCTGACGCGAACAACGCAAAAAGCGCGACGGCCTTTGGCCATCGCGCTTTCAGCGCACATCGAAAGGCTTGCGAAAAAACTTACGCCGCGTCGGCGTCGGTGTTCGCGGCCGGCTTGCGGCGGCGCGGCAGCGGGAAGGCCTCGCTCTCATAGAGCGAGCGGATGCCGTTCTGGTCGAAGCGCGCTTCCTCGACCTGAAGATAGGCGCCGTTCAGCGAATCCGTCGGCAACTGCTCCATCGCGAACTGCACCGCTTCGGCCGCGGTGCCGAACCGCCGATAGGTGAAGCCCGCGCGCTTCTTCTTGCGAATNAATCGCGGCGGGGAAGAGTTCGGCGGAGGTGTTGAAGTTGAACGGACGCATTGGACGCATGGTCAAAGACCTCGTGATCTTCTCTGGGGCTTTAAGCGCGTGGGGTTTGGGAGGGCGAAGGCCACAATTGGGCGAGCCCGCCGTGCATGTCATTCTCGGCCACTAATATAAGCCGATTTGACAAAATTGCGACCCCTGCGAACGGAGATGATGAATCCGCGCATGGCAGCTCCGCGACAGAAATAAGCGTAATAATATCAAATATTTATATGGTTCATATCTTGCCAAGAAGCAGCAGCACAACCAGCACCACCAGGACCACGCCGCCGATCCCCATGCCGGAATGGCCCATGCCGTAGCCATAACCGCCGATCCGGCCCGACAGGCCGCCGACGAGATAGATAAGCACCAGGATGATCAGGATGGTCCCAAGCGTCATGGCATCCTCCCTGACAGCCGCCGAACTGCGATGATCGGCTGCACCGCCATGAGAGAAAAGCACATTCCCGCCATTGGGTTCCATCACGGAACCCGGCGCGGAAGGCCCTACCGCGGCTTGAGCTTCAGCGCCGCGGAGTTGATGCAGTAGCGCAGGCCGGTCGGCGCCGGCCCGTCGGTGAAGACATGGCCGAGATGGCCGGCGCACTTGGAGCACAGCACCTCGGTGCGGACCATGCCGTGGCTCACGTCCGTCTCCTCGTCGATATGGCTCTCGACGGCCGGCTGGGTGAAGCTCGGCCAGCCGCAGCCGGAGTCGAACTTGGCATCGGACTCGAACAGCACGTTGCCGCAACCGGCGCAGACATAGGTGCCGGGACGATGCTCGTGCTCATACTCGCCGGAGAAGGGACGCTCGGTCGCCTTCTCTCGTAGGACGGCATACTGCATCGGCGACAATTCGCGCCGCCACTGCTCCTCGCTCTTGGTGACTTTGTCTTCCGTGGTTTTCGTCTTGGTGTCGGGCATGGCTCTCCCGTTACTCGTTAAGCGATGATTGTTCGTTAAGCGATCGGGCGATCAGTTGGTGGCCTTGCTGGAATTCACCAGCGTCGGCTTCTCGATATAGTTATCCGCGAACAGCTTTTTCAGGTTCTCGACCTTCGGGATATCGTTATAGGCGATGTAGGGCTGGGTCGGGTGCAGCGTCAGATAGTCCTGGTGATAGGCTTCCGCCGGGTAGAACGCCTCCAGCGCGCCGACCTTGGTCACGATCGGCTTCCTGAAGACCTTGGCGTCGTTGAGCTGGGCGATATAGGCGTCCGCGACCTTCTTCTGCTCGCCGGAGGTCGTGAAGATCGCCGAGCGATATTGCGTGCCGACATCGGGGCCCTGGCGGTTGAGCTGGGTCGGGTCGTGCACCACCGAGAAGTAGATCTGGAGAATCTTGCCGTAGGAGATCTTCTTCGGGTCGTACTTGATCTCGACCGATTCCGCGTGGCCGGTCGTGCCGGTCGAGACGGTCTGGTAGTCGGCGGTCGCCTTGCTGCCGCCGGCATAGCCGGAGACGGCGTTGACGACCCCTGCGGTGTGCTGGAATACGCCCTGCACGCCCCAGAAGCAGCCGCCGGCGACCACGGCGGTCTGGATGCCGCTCGCGGGTGGCGCGTCCATGGTGGGGGCAGGGATCACGACCGCGTCCTCGGCGGCCCTGGACGGCACGGCGAAGGCCAGCGTCAGCGCGGTGGTGGCGGCGAGCAGGGACAGGAGAGCGGGTCGGCGCATGGCGTATCCTCTTGCGGAAGGTCTTACAGTCTAGGGCGGCCGGCGCCGGGCGAACAGCGGGCCCGGCGGCGTTTTCGGTCACCGAAGATACGGGCGGGCCCGGCGTTTGTTACCCCGTCGCGGACACGAGTCTGTGAAATTGACCGGATAGGACAAGGAGGGCTGTTGGAGCCGGCCCGTTGGGCCTTGATGAACCCGCGCGATCGATGATCGACTTAGAAGATGGTGGCTGGAACTCAACTGACAAACATGCTGCGCGTCGTTTCCCTGACCCTCGTCATCCTGGTCTTTGGTGCCGCGATCGCCGCGGCGGAGCCGCAGGCGAGCGACGATCTTGCCACCTGCCGCGACCGCCAGGCGGAGACGCAGGCGCGGACGCAGGCCTGCGAGAACCTGCTCAACGCAGATCGCGTCACCGGCAAGGACAAGGCGACCGCGCTGGGCGTCCACGGCAACGCGCTGATCAACAAGCGTGACTACGACAAGGCGATCGAGGCTCTGTCATCCGCCATCGATCTGGATCCGGAAAATGTCGGGATCGTCAACCTGCGTGGTATCGCCTACGAGCGGAAGGGCAAGGACGATCTCGCGATGGCCGACTACAACCTTGCGATCCAGAAGCGGCCGACCTTCGGCGCCCCCTACAACAACCGCGGCACTGTCCATCTCCGCCATGGCGCGCTGCAAAGCGCGCTCGACGACTTCAATCTGTCGATCAAGTACGCGCCGAAATTCCTGCTCGGCTACACCAATCGCGCCCGCGTGCGCACATTCAACAAGGATTACAACGGCGCGCTGGCGGACTTTGCTGAAGCCGAGAAGATCGATCCCAACGCGACGCAGATCGCCGGCAATCGCTGCATCACCTACGGCATGATGGGCAGGTTCGACGAGGCATTCGCCGACTGCAACAACATGATCCAGAAGCAGCCGAAGAACCAGTTCTACATCATCAACCGCGGTGACGTTTACCTGATGAAGGGCGACCTCGATGCCGCGCTGAAGGACTACAACTCGGTCCTCGAGGCCTATCCGAACAGTGTTCGCGCCCATTCCGGTCGCGGCCAGGTGTTCGAGCGCAGGCACGATCTCGCCCAGGCGCGCGCCGACTATCGCTCGGCGGCCTATGCGCTGGCGCCGTTCGACGAGCTGGAGGTCGCGCGGGCCCGGACCACGGCACAGGCGCGGCTCGCCGCGCTCACTCCGCAGGAGCCCGCTGCGCCGAACGCACGCCGCGTCGCGCTCGTGATCGGCAACGGCGCCTACAAGAACGTCCATGCGCTGACGAACCCGCCGCGCGATTCCAAGCTGATCGCCGGCGCGCTGCGCGACGTCGGCTTCCAGACCGTGATGGTTGCCAACGACCTGACCCGCGACAAGTTCTTCGAGACGCTGCGGGCGTTCGCCGCGGAGGCGGAGAAGGCGGATTGGGCCGTGGTCTACTACGCCGGCCACGGCTTCGAGATCGGCGGGGTGAACTATCTCGTGCCGGTCGACACCAGGCTTGCCGCCGACAAGGATGCCGAGACCGAAGCCGTCGCGCTCGAGCAGGTGATCGCCGCGGTCGGCGGCGCGCGCAAGCTGCGTCTCGTCATTCTCGATGCCTGCCGCGACAATCCGTTCGCGCCGACCATGAAGCGGACGTTGTCGCTGAAGCTGGTCGACAAGGGCTTTTCCAACATCGAGCCCGGCGCCGGCTTCATGGTGGTCTACGCCGCCAAGCACGGCGAGACCGCGATGGACGGCGATGGCACGCCCGACAGCCCGTTCGCCACCGCGCTCGCCCGGGACCTCCGGGAGCCGCGCGTCGAGATCAGGAAACTGTTCGACATCGTCCGCGACGACGTCTGGACCGCAACCAAGCATCTGCAGCAGCCGTTCACGTACGGCTCGCCGCCGGGACGTGAGGATTTTTATTTTGTCGCGGGGAAGTGACGGCATGCGGAGTTTGGCGCTGCAACCTTGCCGCAAGCACTACAGTCGTAGGGTGGGCAAAGCGACTTGTCCGCCGTAGCTCGAAGAGCGAAGGCGGAAGCGTGCCCACCACCTTTTAGCGCATTGGATGGATGGTCGGTGGGTACGGCGCTTCGCGCCTTTGCCCACCCTACGGCAGCGTCACACCACCACACTCAGCCGCTTCGCCGCCCGCGTGATCCCGGTGTACAGCCACCGCGCCCTGGAGTCCTGAAACGCGAAGCTCTCGTCGAACAGCACGACGTCGTCCCATTGCGAGCCCTGCGACTTGTGCACGGTCAGCACGTAGCCGTAGTCGAACTCGTCATAGGGCTTGCGCTGTTCCCAGGCGATCTGCTCGATGCCGCCCTCGAAACAGTCGGCGCGCACCGAGACCTTCGTCACCTTGTGCCCAAAATCCTCGTCCGGCGACAGCCGCATGCTGAGGATGCGCGACTTGGAACGCGAGGTGTTGCGTGACTTCACTCGCCACAGGCCGCCGTTGAACAGGCCCTTCTTGCGGTTGTTGCGCAGGCACACCAGCTTGTCGCCGGCAACCGGAAACTGGTCCTCGATGTTCTGCCGCTGCCGCACCCGCATGTTGTAGGCGCGGCGGGTGTTGTTGCGGCCGACCAGGATCTGGTCGGCGCTCATGACGCGGTCGGGATCGAGCTCCTTGCGCGACACCACCTCGCTCTCGCCATGGCGGCCGATCTCGAGCTCGCGGCCCTCGCGGACATCCATCGACATCCGCACGATCGGATCGTCCTGCGCCTGGCGGTGCACCTCGGTCAGCATCGCGTCGGGCTCGGTGTTGGTGAAGAAGCCGCCGCCCTGGATCGGCGGGAGCTGCGCCGGGTCGCCGAGCACGAGCAGGGGACAGTCGAACGACATCAGGTCGCGGCCCAGTTCAGCGTCGACCATCGAGCATTCGTCGATCACGATCAGCTTGGCTTTGGAGGCCGGCGCATCGTCCCAGAGCTCAAAGCTCGGCTGCTCCTCGCCGGATTCGCGGGCGCGGTAGATCAGCGAATGGATGGTGGAGGCGTTGTCACAGCCCTTGTTGCGCATGACGAGGGCGGCCTTGCCGGTGAAGGCGGCGAACTTCACCTCGCCGTCGACACCGTCGGCGATGTGCCGCGCCAGCGTGGTTTTGCCGGTGCCGGCAAAGCCGAACAGGCGGAAGATCGGCGGCGTGCCGCCTCGGCCTGGCTTGGCCTTGAGCCAATCGCCGACGGCCTTGAGCGCGGCATCCTGATGCGGGGTGAAACTCGGCATATCTGTCTTGAGGGAGGGCGAAATCGAAGCGATTCGCCGTCCCCCAAAACTAACCATTCGCCCCGCCGGTTCAAGCGGCGGAAATCCGGCTTCCGGCGGCCCTATTGCCAGCCGGGAACGCCGCGCATGTCGGGCAGGTGGTGGGCGATACCCTTGTGGCAGTCGATGCAGGTCTTCTCGCCCGTGAACAGGAAGCGCTGGTGCGCCACCGAAGCCCGCGGCGACTGCTTGGTGATGTCCATGGAATCGGCGCTGTGGCAGTTGCGGCATTCCAGGGAATCGTTGGCCTTGAAGCGCGCCCATTCATGCGCCGCAAGCTCGAGCCGATGGTCGAGGAATTTCTCGCGGGTGTCGATCGTGCCGAAGATCTTGCCCCAGACCTCCTTGGAGGCCTGCATCTTGCGCGCGATCTTGTCGGTCCAGTTGTGCGGGACATGACAATCCGGGCAGGTCGCACGCACGCCAGAGCGGTTGGTGAAGTGGATCGTCGACTTCAGCTCGGCGTAGACGTTGTCCTTCATCTCATGACAACCGGTGCAGAACTTCTCGGTGTTGGTCAGTTCCAGTGCGGTGTTGAAGCCGCCCCAGAAGATCACGCCCGCGGCAAAGCCCGCGAGCACGAGGACGCCGAGCCCGAACACCGAGCTCGGCCGGATCAGCACCTGCCAGAGCTCGAGCGCAAAATCCCAGCTCCGCGCCAAGAAGCTGCGCTTTGTCTCCGGCTTTACGTTGGGTTCGTCAGCGGCCGTCGTCATCGGCGGCCACCGGGGCTTGCGCGCGACAGCAGCGTGTCGATGTCGGTGAAGTCGTTGCTGACGGGCGGCGTGGCGGTGTTCTGCGGCACGTGGCATTCCGTGCAGAAGAAGCGCCGCGGCGAGATCGAGGCCAGGAACTGACCGTCACGATCCATGAAGTGCGTGATCGAGACCATCGGCGCCTGCGATTCCGACGTGCGCGAGCGTGCGTGGCAGGACAGGCATTTGTTGCTGTTGAGGTCGATCTGGTAGCCGTCGATCGTGTGCGGGATCACCGGCGGCTGCTCCGGATAGTTGCGCGCCTCCTTTTCGGAGGTGTTGCGGTTCGGCAGCATCGGCGGGGCCGGGCCTTCGTCGTTGAGCGGCGCCGGGCCGCGCAGCCCGGAGCTCACCGTCTGTGCGGTCAGCGAGCCCGTGGCCGCGGCAATCGCGAACGCCAGCAGGATAATTCCACTTCGCTTCAGCATGGTCACACCCGCTCGATGCGCACGGCGCATTTCTTGTAGTCGGTTTGCAACGAGATCGGATCGGTGGCGTCCAGCGTCACCTTGTTGATCAGCTTGGACTCGTCGAACCACGGCACGAACACCAGCCCGCGCGGCGGCCGGTCGCGGCCGCGCGTCTCGACGCGGGCGCGGATATAGCCGCGACGCGAGACCACCTTCACCTCGTCGCCGCGCCGGAGCTTTGCGTCCTGTGCGTCGTCGGGATGCATGAAGCAGACGGCCTCCGGAAACGCCTTGTAGAGCTCGGGCACGCGGCGCGTCATGGTGCCGGAATGCCAGTGCTCCAGCACGCGGCCGGTCGAGAGCCAGTAGGGGTATTCATTGTCGGGCGATTCCGCCGCCGGCTCGAAAGGAAGCGCGAAGATGCGCGCCTTGCCGTCGGGATAGCCATAGAATTGCACGTCGGTGCCCTGCTTGACGTAGGGGTCGCTGCCCTCGCGGAAGCGCCACTTCGTCTCCTGGCCGTTGACGACGGGCCAGCGCAAGCCGCGCTCGCGATGATAGCTTTCGAACGGCGCGAGGTCGTGGCCGTGGCCGCGGCCAAACGAGGCATATTCCTCGAACAGGCCTTTCTGCACGTAGAAGCCGAAGGCCTTGGATTCCTCGTTGGCGTAGCCCTCCTCGATCTCCGAGGTCGGGAATTTATCGATCTGCCCGTTCTTGTACAGCACGTCGAACAGCGTCTTGCCGCGATACTCCGGCTTCTTGGCGATCAGCTCCTCCGGCCACACCTCCTCGATCTTGAAGCGCTTGGAGAATTCCATCAGCTGCCAGAGATCGGACTTCGCCTCGCCCGGCGCGGTCACGAGCTGGTGCCAGAACTGTGTGCGGCGCTCGGCATTGCCGTAGGCGCCTTCCTTCTCCACCCACATCGCCGTGGGCAGGATGAGGTCGGCGGCGAGTGCGGTGACCGACGGATAGGCATCCGAGACCACGATGAAATTGTCGGGGTTGCGGAAACCCGGATAGGTTTCCTCATTGGCGTTGGGACCGGCCTGCAAATTGTTGTTGACCTGCACCCAGTAGGCGTTGAGCAAGCCGTCGCGGAGCATCCGGCTCTGCAGCACGGCGTGATAGCCGGGCTTGTCGGGAATGGTGCCCTCGGGCAGCTTCCAGATGTGCTCGGCCTTGTCGCGATGCTCCTTGTTGGTCACGACCATGTCGGCCGGCAGGCGGTGCGAGAAGGTGCCGACCTCGCGCGCGGTGCCGCAGGCCGATGGCTGCCCGGTCAGCGAGAACGGGCTGTTGCCGGGTGAGGAGATTTTTCCTGTCAACAGATGGATGTTGTAGACGAGGTTGTTGCACCAGACGCCGCGGGTGTGCTGGTTGAAGCCCATCGTCCAGAACGAGACCACCTTGGTCTTGGGATCGGCATAGAGCTCGGCGAGCTGCTCCAGCCGATTGAGCGGCACGCCGGACATCTTTGCCGCCTTCTCCAGCGTGTAGTCCGAGACGAACTTGACGTATTCGTCGTAGCTCATGTCGGTGGAGTCGTTGGCCTTCGCCGCGCCGGTCGCCTTCTTCTGAAGGGGATGATCGGGCCGCAGGCCATAGCCGATGTCGGTCTGACCGCGCCTGAACACGGTATGCGCCGTGACGAAATCCTTGTTGACGCGGCCGGTCTTGATGATGTGGTTGGCGATCGCGTTGAGGATGTAGAGATCGGTCTGCGGCACGAACACCATGCCGATGTCGGCGAGGTCGAACGAGCGGTGCTCGAAGGTCGAGAGCACGGCGACGCGGACATGCGGCGCGGAGAGCCGACGGTCGGCCACGCGCGTCCAAAGAATGGGGTGCATCTCCGCCATGTTGGAGCCCCACAGCACGAATGCATCGGTGGCTTCGATGTCGTCGTAGCAGCCGGCCGGCTCGTCGATGCCGAACGTGCGCATCATGCCGGCAACCGCCGAGGCCATGCAGTGGCGCGCATTGGGATCGATATTGTTGGTGCGGAAGCCGGCCTTGTACAGTTTCGAGGCGGCATAGCCTTCCCAGATCGTCCACTGGCCGGAGCCGAACATGCCGACGCCGCTCGGGCCGCGCTTCTTCAGCGCGTCCTTCCACTTCTCCGTCATGATGTCGAAGGCTTCGTCCCACGACACCGGCGTGAAGTCGCCGTTCTTGTCGTACTTGCCGTTCGTCTTGCGCAGCATCGGCTGCGTCAGCCGGTCATGGCCGTACATGATCTTGGAGAGGAAGTACCCCTTGACGCAGTTGAGGCCGCGATTGACCTCGGCCTTGATGTCGCCGTGAGTGGCGACGACGCGGTTGTCCTTGGTCGCGACCATCACGGAGCAGCCGGTACCGCAGAAGCGGCAGGCGGCCTTGTCCCATTTCAGTTCGGATGCGTCGCGCTCGGAGACGAGATTGGCGGCGAGCGCCGGTGCCGGCATGCCGGCGGCGGCCGCCGCGATCGCGGCGGCTTCCAGCTTCAGCATCTGGCGGCGGTCGAGCTTGGGTGACGTCATGATGGCTCTCCCGGCCTTAAGCCGTTTCGATGGCGTGAAAGACGAGCGCTGCGGAATAGACGTGCGGCAGCGATTGGATGGTGTTCAGCAGCGTGCCGAGGCTGCCCGCGTCGGGCGCATCGGTCACGACGACGAGCTTGCCGCGCGCATCGCGGCCGTGAATCTCGCAGCCGGGCAGCGCCGTGATGGCGGCTTCGAGCTCGGCGAGGTGGTTGGGGCGCGCCTGCACCAGGATGCTGGCGATCTCGCCGCCCGGCGGCGGCACGATGCGCTCGGCAGTGATCACCCGGCCGGTGATCAATGCGCGGCGGTTGAGTGTGGTGTGGGCCATATGCCTGTCTTTCGCTTCGGGGGACTCAATGCGGAGGAGGCGGACCGGGGGGACCCGCGAACATCTGGTAGATCCAGACCGCGAGCCCGTAGGAGCCGACCGTCCCCACTGCGAGGACGGGCATCACGACCGCGGTCAGGAACAGGAACGCAAAGATCTCCATGCGCCGACGGCGCAAACGCCCAGTCGTGTCGTCGCCAGGGGCCGACATATTCGGTCTCTCTTGCAGTGGTGAGTTCTGGACGGCATCCGGGCCGCTGCCTTGTAGAGTTCCATGATAGGTATCCCTGGCGGTGTTGACCTTGACATGGATCAAGGCTGATCGAACGACCTAAGCCTTTGCGACATCTCGCGCTTCACTTGAAGTTGTCCGGCTGGATCGGTCAGTGCGGACCTCCCGCGCGGTGGAATTGGGCCGGCATGGACAGCGCTCGTCCGTTCCTTAGAATGCCGGCAACAAAAACAATCCTTGGGAGAGCGGCGTCATGAAGTTCGGCATCTTCTACGAGCTGCAACTGCCGCGGCCCTGGGTGGCGGGCGACGAGCTCGGGCTCTATCAGAACGCACTCTCGCAGATGGAACTCGCAGACCGCCTCGGCTACGACCATGCCTGGGTCGTTGAGCATCATTTCCTCGAGGAATACTCGCACTCCCCGTCGCCGGAATCCTTCCTCGCCGCTGCCAGCCAGCGCACGCAGAAGATCAGGCTCGGTCACGGCATCCTCCAGCTCACCACTAACCATCCCGCACGCGTCGCCGAGCGCGTCGCGGTGCTCGATCTGCTCTCGAACGGCCGCTGCGAATTCGGCATGGGCGAGAGCGCCTCCATCACCGAGCTCGAGCCGTTCGGCCGCGACATGGAGATTAAGAAGGAGGTGTTCGAGGAGGCCGTGCGCGCGATCTTCCCGATGTTTCGGGATGGTGGCAGCGAGCATCACGGCAAGTACTTCGACATTCCCTTGCGCAACGTCGTGCCGAAGCCGGTGCAGAAGCCGCATCCGCCGCTGTGGATGGCGTGCTCGCAACTGCCGACCATCGAGCGGGCAGGACGTCACGGCTTTGGCGCGCTCGGCTTCCAGTTCGTCAGCGCCGATGCCGCCCATGCCTGGGTGCACGCCTATTACAACGCCATGACCAAGCGGCTGCACAAGCTCGCCGACTACGAGATCAACCCGAACATGGCGCTGGTGTCGTTCTTCATGTGCGCCAAGACGGACGAGGAGGCACGCGCCCGCGCCGACGGCGCCACTTTCTTCCAGTTTGCCTTGCGCTTCTACGGCGCCGCGCAGAACCGCCAGCGTCCCGCGCCCGGCACCGTCAACATGTGGGACGAGTACAACAAATGGAAGCGCGACAATCCGGAGGCGCAGGAGGCGGCGCTGCGCGGCGGCCTGATCGGCTCGCCGGAGACGATCCGCAAGAAGCTCAAGCGTTTCCAGAGCTCCCATATCGACCAGGTCATCCTGCTCAACCAGGCCGGCAAGAACAGCCATGAGCACATCTGCGAATCGCTGGAGCTGTTCGCCCGCGAGGTGATGCCGGAGTTCCAGAGCGACCCCGAGCAGGCCGCCTGGAAGCAGGGCGTGATGAGCGGCGCGATCAAGCTTGAGGAGATCGACACTGAGGCCTTCACCGACCGCTACGGCAAGCTCGCCATCAACGTCGCGCCGGCGAAGGTGGCGGCGGGGTAGGGCCAAACCGGGATAGTATTGATCCATGTCAAGTTCTATCTAAGATAGCGATAGCAGGTTGCTGGACGGTTTCTTTTCAGGGAGAAAATATCCATGACCGTCAGCCGCCGTCAGACACTCGCCGCTTTCGCGACCGCCGTCTCCACCCTCGCTCTTGCCCGCTCGGCCCGTGCCGAGTTTGAAGGGCCGCTATTGAGGGCGGCGGAGGCCGGCGACGACTTCTGGCTGGCGACCGATGCCTACGTCTACGGCTACCCGCTGGTGACGATGGAGATGACCCGGCGCATTGTTACCAACGTCGCTTCTCCCATCGGTACGCGCGGCCCGATGGGGCAATTCATCAAATTGCGTCAGTACCCGGACGCCAGCTTTCGCGATGTAACTGCACCAAACGCCGACACACTGTACACAACGGCATTTGTTGATGTCGGCGACGAGCCTTGGGTTATCAGCCTTCCCGACATGAAGGATCGCTACTTCCTTTTCCCGATGCTGGACGGGTGGACCGACGTGTTCCAGGTGCCGGGCAAGAGGACCACTGGCGACAAGGCGCAGACTTACGTCATCACCGGCCCGGGTTGGAAAGGCACGCTGCCAGCCGGCGTGAAGGAGTACAGATCACCCACCAGCATCGTCTGGATATTGGGACGCATCTATTGCACGGGGACACCCGAGGATTATGCAGCGGTCCACGCGCTACAGGATCAGTGCAAGCTTGTTCCGCTCAGCTCGTATGGCAAGCCATATACCCCGCCGCCGGGCAAGGTCGATCCCTCAGTCGACATGAAGACGGCCGTCCGTGAGCAGGTGAATGCGATGGATGCCGTCGCCTACTTTACCCTGCTGGCGCAGCTCATGAAGCGAAACCCTGCCGCGGCAGCAGATGCCCCAGAGCTGGCGAAGTTCGCCAAGATCGGCCTCGTACCCGGCAAGGAATTCGACACCAGCAAGTTCGACCCAGCGTTCGCCAAGCGCATACCGCAGTTCGCGTTTGACCGCATCATGCTCCAGTTCAAGATTGGCAAGTCGATCCGGAACAAGAATGGGTGGGCCTACGACAGCGAAACCGGGATCTACGGCACCGACTACCTCAATCGGGCGCTGGTCACAGCAATCGGCCTCGGTGCCAACCGCACCCAGGATGCTGTGTATCCGACCTCATTAAAGGATGCCGATGGCCAGGACTACGAAGGCAAGAACAAATACTTGATGCGCTTTGCCAAGGGCCAGCTTCCGCCGGTCGGCGGATTCTGGTCCTTGACGATGTACGATGCCGACTATTTTTTCGTGCAGAATCCGATCAATAGGTACTCGATCAGCCCGCGTCAGAACCTGAAGGCAAACGCCGACGGCTCCGTCGATCTCTACATCCAGAAGGACTCGCCAGGTCCCGACAAGGAGAGCAACTGGCTTCCGGCTCCGGCTGGCAAGTTCGTATTGATGCTACGGATGTACTGGCCGAACGAGAAGTCTCCTTCCATCATTAATGGAACCTGGACGGTCCCGCCGGTGCGAAAAGTCGCGGCCAGCTAAGTCGCTAACGTCATTGTGCCCGAAGGCTCCGCTGTGGCCCCTGGTGTCTCACCGTCGGGGTCACAGTCGTCTCCTTCCCGCTATTCGAACTCTGAAAGCCGCCTTCGGTCGGCCGCAGCCAACGTCTGCAACTGGCCGATTCTGTTGAAAAATGCGGTTGTTGCGACTCAGAGATACCAGTGATTCAGTCTGCTTAGTTGGCAGGACTGAAGATCATGATGGGGCATCGGCAAGTCGAACAGGCTGCGTTGTTCTATGAGTTCTCGCTCGAGAAGCATATTCCCGCCGACCACCTGCTACGGTCGATGGACAGGTTCGTCGATCTTCAAGAGATCCGGCGGGGCCTGGCGCCTTTCTACAGTAGCATCGGTCGGCCTTCGATCGATCCGGAGCTCATGATCCGGATGCTCCTGATCGGTTACTGCTGCGGCATCAGATCGGAGCGGCGCCTGTGCGATGAGGTCCACCTCAATTTGGCCTACCGGTGGTTCTGCCGGCTCGGTCTGGACGGTTCGGTGCCGGATCACTCGACTTTTTCCAAGAACAGGCATGGTCGCTTCCGGGAGAGCGATCTGTTCCGTCGAGTGTTCGAGAGCGTCTTGCGCCGCTGCATCGAGGAGCGACTTGTCGGTGGTGAAGGATTTGCAGTCGATGCGAGCTTGATCAAGGCCGATGCCAATCGGCAGAAGGGGATCGAAGGCGACAAGGGCCTTCCACCGGAGGCCGCCGGCCGAGCGATCGATGAATATCTGGCCGTCCTCGACGATGCCGCTTTCGGAGCAGCGACCGAGGTCACGCCGAAGTTCGTGTCGCCCTCCGACCCAGCGGCGCGCTGGATGGGAGCGCACGGCGGCCAAGCCTTCTTCGCCTACTCGACGAATTACCTGGTCGACGTCGAGAACGCGATCATCGTCGATGTCGAGGCAACCACGGCAATCCGACAGGCGGAGGTGTTGGCCGCCAAGCGCATGATTGAGCGCTCGCTCGACCGGTTCGATCTCTATCCGAGCCGGCTCCTCGGCGACAGCGGCTATGGCTCGGCCGAGATGCTCGGATGGTTGGTCTACGAGCACGGCATCGAGCCACACGTCACAGTGTTCGACAAGTCGGTCCGCACAGACGGGATATTCTCGCGCGAGGACTTCACCTATGACCACGCAGGTGACGTGTATCGCTGTCCTGGCGGCAAAGTACTCACCACGACCGGAGCGCTGGTGAACGATGGCGCCACGATGCTTTACATGGCCAGCAAGCGCGATTGCGATCGGTGCGCACTGAAGTCCCGGTGTTGCCCCAAGCAGCCCTCACGGAGGGTGCCGCGCTCAATCTATGAGGGCGCTCGCGACATGGCCCGCCAGATCGCAAGGTCGTGGGAAGGAGGCACCTCGCGTCGGCTCCGCAAAAAGATCGAGATGCTGTTCGCGCACCTCAAGCGCATTCTCAAGCTCGACCGTCTACGTTTACGAGGTCCAAACGGTGCTCGTGATGAGTTCACCCTCGCAGCCACCGCCCAGAACCTTCGCAAGATGGCCAAGCTGATCCCGATGCAATCCCTCAAACCCGCATAACGGCCGTTGGGTCCCATCGGCTCTGGTGCCAATACATCGGGACTACTGCCGCCTTTTTCAACAGAATCGGCC
>NZ_LSEF01000027.1:3791-19616 GCF_001641695.1 Bradyrhizobium neotropicale | reverse complement strand
CTAGTGGTTCATCACAGTGGTTTTGACTCTTTGGCGGCAACTGGATAGGCGCGACCGAGTTTGGCGCGGGCTTTGTCGGTTGTGAACATCCATTTGATGCGGTCTCGCGCCTTGTTTCGCTGCCGTTGCCATGCTGCGATTTCTTTTCGAAGCCTTTTGGGATCGTCGATGCGACGGCCGAGACACTGGCGCTGCAGCACGCTGATCTCGCACTCGACCATATTGAGCCAGCTGGCGTGTTTCGGGGTGTAGTGGAACTCGAGGCGGCGCAGGATGCGACGGGCCTCGGCAGGCGCAAATGCCTGATATAGCGCGCCGGCCGTATGAATCGACAGATTGTCCTGCACCACACGGATGCAGGCGGCATTGGGATAGTGGACGTCGACGAGTTCGCGCATGCAGTGCGCGTAGTCGACCGCGGCGCGGTGGTCTGTAACCTTGACATTGCGCCAGCCGCGATGCGGATCGAAGGTGACGAAGAGATTGACGGTACCGTTGCGGCGATATTCGTAATCGTAGCGCTCGCGCTGTCCCGGTTGGGCAGGGATCGGCTGGCGTACCTCGCCGATCAGCTGGACTGGGGTCTCGTCGAAGCAAACCAGGGGCCGCTCGGGATCCGGCGCCTCGGCGTAGAGATCGAGCACATCCTCCATCCGGGCGACGTATTCGCCGTCGACATGAGGAATGCACCACATATCCCGGCGCCACGGCTTGAGGTCGTTGTCGGCCAGCCGGCGGCGCACGGTCTCGCCCGACAGGCTGGCGTGATCGGTGAGCTTGACCATCGCGTCGGCCAGCAATGTCAGCGTCCAGCGTTTGCGGCCGGCGGGCGGCTTGGCGCATGCCGTCGCCACCAGCAGGGCCTCTTCCTTGCCTGTCAGCTTGCGTTCCGCGCCCGGACGCGGCTCCTCACTCAAGGCCCGCTCCAGATTGCCTTCTACGAAACGGCGTTTGGTCCGGCCGACGGTGGAAAGGCTGACCCGGACGGTTCGGGCAATCTCCGCGTCGCAGCTGCCTGAATCGGCCGCCAGCACAATCTGAGCCCGTTTGAGTTTGCGGGCGGAATGCGTGCCGCCGCCGAGCATTGCCGTCAGTTCGTCCCGCTCGGCTTGGCTCAATTCGACCCGATAACGTACATTCATGCTTCGCCTCCTTGTCGGAGGCCGGGACGAATCCAGCTATGAGTCAAAAATCAGGCGCGCACTTCACCGAGAAGCAGGGACACTATCTCGCTTTCATCCATACCTACTCGTACATGTTCGGACAGCCGCCCGCCGAGGCCGACATCCAGCGGCATTTCCGCGTCAGCCCGCCGTCAGTCCACCAGATGATCCTCACCCTCGAACGCAACGGGTTCATTCGTCGCCAGCCCGGCGTCGCTCGAAGCATCGAGATCCTCTTGCCACCCGAAAAGTTGCCTATCCTCGGATGGCTCGGTATCAAAACGTCAAAATCACTGTGATGAACCACTAGTCGTTGGGACTGATAGCTTGCAGGCCGGCGAACCACAGACAGATAGACCGTCCGAACCGCGAAAAAGGTATTAATGTGACAGAGTAGTGAAGCTCAACATCGACCTATCGCGAGATGCGAATAGGCCGCGATCTGTCAACTACCAACGCTGACAATTGATCCACATGACAGAAGCATGTCACTGATCTCCCAGTGGACGTGGTTTTTCCAGCTGTCGACATGCGCCCGCGGCCGCAGTTCGAACTGGCCGATAGCCGTGAAAGATGCGCCGGCGCGACAGAAACTCGGTGGGCGCTCGGGCCTACCGGGAGTTACAGCCATCTGAGACAACTGAAGGAACAACTTGCCCAAAAAGCGCTACGTTCGCGCAGGCGCGTTAACGCTTGGTTGGGCGTTTTGTCCTGGTGCGGCGGCGAGGATCTCGAGGCTTGGGCGACGACGAGACCTATCCTTCGAATGGCTGCGCAGGCGGCAGGCAGGATTGGTGATGGTGCGCGGGCGAGCCTACGGCACGGTCGGGCCCGGCTACGCACACGGCCGCGACAGGCGTCGCGCCGAACTTGGGCCACTGATCGATGCGCTTCTGCGACGCGGCGATGGCCGCGATCGACCAGAGCGTCGGCGGCTTGCCCGCACATATTGGGGCGGCGCGACAGAACGTAAGTTATGTCTGCGAAGCCGCAGATCTGTCCGCGGCTGGAGGTCATCATGCTTAGCGCAGCAAATTTCGTGGATGCCGCTCTGCTGTCAGGCTTTGACTTTTTCACGGGTGTTCCCTGCTCTTTACTAACGCCCTTGGTCAATGAGACGTGCAGCCGGTGCGACCTGTCATATGTCGTTGCGACAAGCGAGGGAGAGGCAGTCGCCATAGCCGCAGGTGCGTACCTCGCGGGAAAAAAGACGGTCGTCATGTCCCAGAATTCGGGCTTGGGGAATATGGTTAATCCACTAACCTCTCTGAATTTTCCGTTTCGGATCCCGACGCTCTTGATTGTCACTTGGCGGGGTCGGCCAGGTGAGCCTGATGAGCCCCAGCACGAACTGATGGGACGAATTACGGCATCCATGCTCGCTCTTCTTGAGATTCCGATGAGCGTTCTGCCCAGTGACGAGAATGTGGCCGAAACTTTTAGGGCGATCATTTCGCCGGCGATTGCATCCGGGTTATCTTACGCGCTGATTACGAAAAAGGGCGATTTCGCAGAAACCTGCGCGTCGGAGAGACAATTTGCTCCGAAGCCTGCCGGAGCTATTGAACGTTGGTGCGAGAGCAGCGAACGGCCAACACGGGTATCAGTCCTCGAGCACTTATTGGGATCGGTGGCTGACGATACAGCTATCATCGCCACCACAGGGAAAACCGGGCGGGAACTTTACACACTGCAGGATCGAGACCAGCACCTCTACATGGTCGGCGCAATGGGATCCGCCAGCGCGGTCGGATTAGGGGTTGCCATGAATTCTCAAAAACCTGTCATCGTCGTTGACGGTGACGGGGCGGCTCTGATGCGCATGGGTACCTTCGCTACAATCGGTGCGCGCGGTCCCGAGATTTTCCTTCATATTCTCCTTGACAATGGCGTTCATGATTCCACTGGAGGACAGCGAACTGTTTCCAGCCAAGTAGATTGGGCTTCGATTGCAGCGGCCAATGGCTACCGCCACACCATCTCAATCGCGAGGATTGAAGACTTTGCGCGAGCACTTGACGCTCTTCAGTCGAGGCCTGGTCCGAACTGCCTTCATGTGCGCACTCTCCCCGGCTCCATCGAAAATCTCGGACGGCAGAAAGTGGCGCCTCACGAGGTAGCGGAACGCTTCTCAAGCTTCCTACGCGGACGGCAGGAACTTGGCCGCGGCAGATTACCGGACGATGTAACCTCGATGAGGGCGCGGCGGCCATTTTCCCCTAGAACGGCATAGAGGATGGCCGCAGCAACCGCCGCAGTCCATTTTCCGATTACCAGACGAACTTCGCGCCGTCCGGCAGCTCGCAGACGAATTCGCCCTGGTTCACGAGCTCAGTCGCCCCGGCGGTCAGCTTGGAGGCCCGCACTGTGAGCTTGCCTTCGCGGCTAAGGTTGTGGCGAATGTATTCCGTCACCGCATGCCCGGAGCTGTCCACGGTCTGGTGCGCATCTGAGAAGCTGATACCGTTTTGAGCAGTCACCCTGAAGGCATCGATAGCCACTCCGCCCTGCACGGCAGGGCCGGGCTTGCTGCCATCAATGGTGGCACAGCGGTTGAGATCCAGTAGGACCCTCACATTCTTGCCAGCTTGCAGAGCGCCGAGCACCTCGGCGAATTTCGGCGAGGGCTCATCCGCCCTGACGATCGTGCTCACGGCCGAAACCAAGTAGAGCACGATCGACAGACGTCTGCCACTGAAGCGCATTTGCTTTTCTCCTGTACATGAACCAACGGACGCGCAAGCGCCACCGTGCCTGATGCCCTGTTCGCAAGCAGCTTTTTCCCGATTGCAGACATCACGCACGTCACATTCGTGAACAACACGTGTCGCAACTGCGCGCAAGTGGCTGCGAAGCCCAATCTAACGTCACAAATGCGTATGTAAGATTTTGGATTTTCGCACGCCGCGCGCATCACTCAACGCGGTGACCCTGTCGTCAATCACGATGCGACCGTTTGACATGCCGATCACGATATCCACGCGCCAATTCGAGCGAAAGTAAGTAGCACCAAGGTCGCGCAACAGGCGTCACTGTCGCGCTCGCGCGAGAACTAGGACGCGTGGTGCGCGTCGGTTGCACCACTTGACATGCGTGGGGTATTTCGAGAAATGATCGCGTAAGCAATCTATGGACGCTGCTGTCGATGATTAAATCTGAGCTCGTGGGGCGTATCGCCGGGAGAAATCCGCATCTCTATCAGCGAGATGTCGAAAACATCGTGAGCGCAATTCTCGCTGAGGTCACAGCTGCGCTCGAGCGTGGCGATCGGGTTGAGCTTCGTGGTTTTGGAGTCTTTTCCATCAAGCAGAGGCAGCCTCGTCTTGGTAGAAATCCGCGAACGGGCCAGTTCGTACAAGTCGACAAAAAGCACTTTCCGCTTTTCAGAGCGAGCAAGGAAATGCGGAAGCGCCTGAACCGTGATGCGAGGCAGGAGACCAGAGCTTCCGTGGAGATAAGCCAAACCACAGACACTGCTTACAATCAAGGCCAACGCAGCTGAACCATGTTCCTCCTGAGTCAGCACACCGGTCACCGCTCTCCCCTAACCTGCCACGGACGCAGGACACGTTGAGCGTCGATGCCGCTCGCGAGGTCGAGCGATTTTTGAATCGGCGCGATGGCCACAGGGACGCCCCGCGCGTCTCATTACCTGGCCTTGCTCGTGAGATTGGCGTCGGTTCGATTCACCTCAAAGATGAACGCCAGCGTCTCGGTTTTGGCTTTAAAGCCCAGGCGGTTCCTATGCTGTGATTCGTCTGGTGCTTGAGGAGCCGATTGTCAATTTGATTGGTCGATCGACTTGAGGCTGAAAGTTGTAGGTTGCTCTAGCCTACCGTCTCGTCCTCCATGACGATGAAGGCTAGAGCGGGATGGTGCGCGTTGCTGCCGATATTCCAACCGCGATCGCCCCACTGGATTACCTTGCGCACGCGGGCTGGCGTTGGATTGCAACGGCAACTTCAGGCGTGGGCCAATCTCTGCAAAACCAGCCTTGAAGTATAATGCCAAGCCGGGGTTGCGGCTCCACATCGGCTGCCTCGGCGCCGCTAGTTCGAGTTGGCTCCAGCCCTTTTCCGTCCCCAGGCCCACAGCAGCCCCAATGAGACGCATCGCGACCCCAGATGATCGCTGGTCCGGCACCACGTAGAGTTCGGTGATGGTGGCAAAGGTTCCGCGCGCGAAAAGGGCTGCGGTTTCCGACAACATGATGACGCCGACAGGCCGCTCCTCTGTGAAGGCCAGAAACCCATAGACGCGCTCTTTCATGGCGAGTAGTTCGGCCACCAGCTGTGTGTCTGGTCCGGATTGTACTTGGCCCGCCCCAAGTTCGGCGAGTAGGGCCGCGACCATGTGGGTCACCGTTGGGGCATCATCGACAGATACTTCACGCGTGGTCACCATAAGTGGTCCTCCTCCAAACTCAAGCGACATAACACTTGGTCCGGCGGCAGCATCGGGGCGGAGCCTGCCGCAGCATCCGACCCAAAGCGAATATGCTGGAATGTTGAAGGTCGGATGACGTCTTGGTTCACACGGTTGCGAGGTGATAAAATCCTCGTGTTGCTGTGTTGCTCCAATTAGGCTGAAAACACCGCCGGAAACTCAAAAAATAACGTGTCGACAACATCGTCATAATACGGAGCACTCATTCTTCGACGGATCCTCGTGGTGCGACACATCAGAGGGCGCTCTACTCATGCGAGAACGTCGCAGGAGCGGGACTGGCCGCTCTCGATCGGCCAGCGGAAATCCTCTCAGACAATCTTCGGATGCGCGAGTCCAAGACAAGCTATTTTTGGCCGCGCCGGGATAATCAGTCTTTTGTAATTTTCGAGAGGACGAATTGAATTTTGCGCACGACGTAAAACGGCGCAAGAGCTCCACTTGACGATGAAATCGTGCAAGTTGTCGTGCCGCAAAGCCATTTAGCCAATCCTTCTCGAGTGTGCTGTCTCGTCCTCGAACTGTC
Source organism: Bradyrhizobium neotropicale (assembly GCF_001641695.1). Lineage (GTDB taxonomy): Bacteria > Pseudomonadota > Alphaproteobacteria > Rhizobiales > Xanthobacteraceae > Bradyrhizobium > Bradyrhizobium neotropicale. The sequence goes on along the minus strand of NZ_LSEF01000027.1, from coordinate 13,481 downwards.
TTGCACGATCAAATCGTTTGCCTCGATGCCTCAAGCAACTGGCTGCTTGGCGGCCCGATCGGGACCGATGACCTCATCAGCATCCATCCCGTAAAGTTCGCGCGCGGCAGCGTCGGTTAGTGCCGCGGGAGTGCCATCAAACACGACCCGTCCGTTCGCCATGCCGACCAGCCGATCGCAATATCCACGCGCTAAGTCGAGCGAATGCAGATTGCACAACACAGTGAGGCCAAATTGTCGGTTGACCAGCGCCAAAGCGTCCATGACGATTCCCGTATTGCGCGGGTCCAGGGAAGCCACTGGCTCATCAGCGAGGATGATTTCGGGGTCCTGCATCAAGGCGCGGCAGATTGCCACGCGCTGCTGCTGGCCGCCGGACAGCTGGTCGGCCCTCTGCGATGCCAGGCCGGATATATCGAATTGATCGAGTGCAGCGAACGCCAATGCGCGATCCTCGCTGGACCAGGTCTTGGTGACGGCGCGCCAAAAGGGCGTCTGCGTCAGTCGGCCCATCAGCACGTTATTGAGCACATCCAGCCGGCCGACGAGGTTGAACTGCTGGAAAACCATGGAGCAACGCCGACGCCAGTCGCGCAACTGGCTCCCCGACACCCCTGTCATATCTGCATCGCGCCAGATGACACGGCCAGAAGTCGGCTCAGCCAGGCGATTGATGGTACGAAGCAAAGTGGACTTACCCGCGCCGGAACGGCCGATAACACCGACAAACTGCCCGGCGGGAATAGACAAGCTCACATCCTGAACAGCACATGTCTTGCCAAATGTCGTGGTAAGGCCTTCTAATTTCAGCATAGCCCGCTCTCGGTAACTTCGCCTCGCACTAGCAGACACGTGGGTGTGTCTAGGCGCCGCCCGGGCTTGTGAAATTCCTCCGGGCAGACCAAAACTCTCGCTTCAGCGGCAGAAGCCCCTCGCGTCACTGGCCGGTGAGCGAAGACAATACTCGTCTCCCCGAGGAAGCCGGTTTGCGCGGACGATAGTAAAACGTCCTCGCCGGCCACTCGGACAGACCGGTCGCCCCTAGATCAATGGCGACCGCCGTTTGCGGCGCTCTGGCCGCGCTCATGCGACGCGCCGGCCTTCACGCCAGACACTGCGCACGATCGGAACATTGCTCGCGGAATGAACCCGGATAAGGTCGGCACGTTTTCCTGCCGCGATCTCTCCGCGGTCGGAGAGCCCGATCGCTTCCGCCGGTGTCTTTGTCACTGTGCGGATCGCGGCAGGCAGATCAATGGAGGGGACATGATGCGGCAGCCGCAGGGCTCCCATTAGCAGGCTGGACGGGATGTAGTCCGACGACAGGATGTCCAGCAGGCCCTCGCGCGCGAGATCGACGGCGGCGATATTGCCGGAGTGCGAACCGCCGCGCACCACGTTCGGGGCGCCCATTAAAACATTGATGTTGGCCGCGTGCAGACCACGCGCAGCTTCCAGCGTCGTCGGGAATTCGGCCAGGACAACGCCCTCGCGGACCGCATCGGCAACATCTTGCTCGGTCGTGTCGTCGTGGCTTGCGAGCGGAATCCGGTGGTCTCGTGCCAGCGCGACGATCTCGCGCATATTAGTCGCGGCGTGGGCCTTCTGGTTGGTCAAGCGCTTCTCGAACAGCAGGTCGAGCTCGGCGTCTGTCTTACCGCCATCCTTGCGGCGGTAGTAATCGCGCAGCTTGCCTTCGTCCCGGAACTGGCGCTGTCCCGGCGTGTGGTCCATCAGCGACATCAATCGCACATCGGGGAGGCCAGCGAGCACCGTCGCCTCGTCGACGAGGCTCGGCATCGGAAGCTCGCACCGGAGGTGGAGGAAGTGATCGGCGCGCAGAAGGTTGCTATCACGCGCGGATGAGATGGCCGCCGCCAGGATGGATGCGCGCCCCTCAACTTCATCCACATCGTCCTCGCGCCAGGCGCGCAACGCGTCGAGCACCGTTGTGATGCCAGAAATCGCAAGCTGTCCATCGTAGGAGATCACGGCAGCCATCGGATCCCAGAGCACCTTCGGACGCGGCGCGAAGTGCGCCTCGAGGTGATCGGTGTGCAGCTCTATAAGCCCAGGCGTGACCAGGTCGCCGCCGACGTCCTCCGCGCCTGCGGGCGCCCTACCGTCGCCGATCTCTGCGATGTGGCCGCCAGCCATGGCGATCCAGCCTCGCTCAATAACCTGGTCTACCAGCACGATCCGGGCATTGGCAATCAAGGCCTCGCTCGGCCGCTTGCACATCCTATTTGCCCTTCAGGCCGCGGCAGTGAAGCCGGTCACATCGATGATACGGTCGGCAATCTGTCGACGGACCTCGTCGTCGTGAACGATCGCAACGATGGCTGTTCCTTTGCGCTTCGTCTCCGCGATCAGGCCCACCACGACGGCTCGGTTGGCGGCATCGAGCGAGGCAGTCGGTTCGTCGAGCAGCAGGATCGGAAGATCCGAGATGAAGCCGCGTGCGATGTTGACCCGCTGCTGCTCGCCGCCGGAGAAGGTCGCAGGCGGAAGCTGCCAGAAGCGCTCGGCAATATTGAGCCGATGCAATGCCCTGCCTGCGCGATCATTGGCTTCAGCGCGCGTCACGCCATTCGCGATCAGCGGCTCTGCGACGACATCAATGGTCGCAACACGCGGTACGGCGCGCAGGAACTGGCTGACATAGCCGATCGTGGAGCGCCTGACATTGAGGATCTGACGCGGCTCAGCGGTAGCGATGTCGATCAATGTGCCCTGATGCCGGATGTCGACGCGACCACCGCCGCAGCGGTAATTGGCAAAGATCATCTTCAGGATCGAGGATTTTCCGGCGCCGGAAGGGCCGGAGAGCACGACGCACTCGCCGGCATCGACCTGGAAATTCACGCCGCGCACGACCGGCAGCTCGATACCGCTCTGCAAATGCATCGTGAACGTCTTTTGCGCGTTCGTGACGTCGATCATAACGCTCATTGGAAAGCTCATGGCGAGAGAATGGAGGAGACAAGCAGTTGGGTGTAGTGTTCCGCAGGATCGTCCAGCACTTGATCGGTCAAGCCGGTCTCGATCACTTGCCCGCCTTTCATGACCAACAGACGGTCCGACAACAGCCGCGCGACCGCTAGATCATGGGTCACGATGACGACTGCCAGATGCAGCTCTCTCACGAGATTACGCAGAACATCAAGGAGACGCGCCTGCACCGAGACGTCAAGGCCACCGGTTGGCTCGTCCATGAACACGAGCCTCGGCTGGGTGACCAGATTGCGCGCGATCTGAAGGCGCTGGCGCATGCCACCGGAATAGGTCCGCGGCGTATCGTCGATGCGCGCGACGTCAATTTCGACGCGCTCAAGCCAACTCGACGCGGCGGCGCGGATGCGGCCATAGTGGTTCCACCCCACTGCCATCAGCCGCTCGCCGACATTGGCGCCGGCCGAGACCGCCATGCGCAGGCCCTGCGCCGGGTCCTGACGCACATAGCCCCAATCCGTGCGAAATAGAAACCGGCGTTCGGCTTCGCCAAGTGTCGAGAGATCGCGCGTGACGCCGTCGCGCATCCGGTAAGACACGCGTCCCTGGCCTGACGATTGCTGGCCCGACAGAATCTGGAGCAGCGTCGACTTGCCGGAGCCGGACTCGCCGACAATAGCCAATATCTCGCCGGGATAGAGTTTAAAGGAAACATCCTGGCATGCGATGATCTTGCCGAAGGATTTGCTCAGATCGTCGGCGATCAGCAGCGGCTCATCATTCTCGCGTAGGTTTTGATTAGCCACGTGCCGCCCTCTCCTTGTACGGGGCCGAGATCAGGCTGCCGGTATGGCCAGCCGCTTGGCGGCCTTCGCAATAATCACTGTCGGAGCACACGAACATGCGGCCGCCCTTATCGTCGGTGACGATTTCATCGAGATAGGAGTCTTCCGAACCGCAGAGCTCACAAGGTGCGTTGAAGCGATAAGGCACGAAGGGATGATCCTCGAAGTCGAGCGACACGACTTTCGTGTAAGGTGGGATCGCATAGATGCGCTTTTCCGTCCCGGCGCCGAACAATTGTATCGCCGCGCAATTGTCCATCTTGGGATTATCGAATTTTGGCGTCGGTGACGGGTCCATCACGTAGCGATCGTTCACCTTCACGGGATAGTCGTAGGCGGTGGCGATGTGGCCGAACTTGGCAATGTCTTCGTAGAGCTTGACGTGCATCAGCCCGTATTCAGCGAGCGCGTGCATACGCCGCGTCTCGGTCTCGCGCGGCTCAAGGAAGCGAAGCGGTTCCGGGATCGGCACCTGGTAGACCAGCACCTGGTGCTCCCCAAGCGCCCTCTCCGGGATACGATGACGCGTCTGGATGATGGTTGCATCCTCCGTTGCAGTCGTGGCGGCAACACCGGCGGTCTTGACGAAGAATTTTCGGATTGAGACCGCATTGGTGGTGTCGTCGGAGCCCTGATCGATGACCTTCAGCACGTCGGCAGGTCCAATGATCGCGGCCGTCACTTGCACGCCGCCGGTGCCCCAGCCGTATGGCATCGGCATCTCGCGGCTGGCGAACGGCACCTGGTAGCCGGGGATCGCAATCGCCTTCAGCAGTGCGCGGCGGACCATCCGTTTGGTTTGTTCGTCGAGATAGGCGAAGTTATAGGCGGGCGAGCTCATTCCGCGGCCTCCTCGACCAACAAGGCTTCGTTCGCATCGGCGAACTCCTGTCGCAGCTTGCGCACCAGACCGAGCTCGGACTGGAAGTCGACATAATGCGGTAATTTCAAATGTTCGACGAAACCGGCCGCCTGGACGTTGTCCGAATGTGACATGATGAACTCCTCGTCCTGGGCAGGCGCGACAACGTCCTCGCCGAGTTCGCGGGCACGCAAACTGCGGTCGACCAGCGCCATCGACATGGTCTTGCGCTCACTGTGGCCGAAAGAAAGCCCATAGCCGCGGGTGAAGCGCGGAGCTTCCTTGGCCGAGCCGTTGAACTTGTTGACCATTTGGCATTCGGTGAGCTCGATCGAACCCAGTGGCACAGTGAGGCCGGCATCCTCCGCAAAGAATTCGACCTCGACCTCACCGAAGCGGATCTCTCCGGCAAAGGGATGACTCCGGAAATAGCCGCGCACGTTGGAATAGGCCATCGCCAGCAGAAAGCCCTCGTCACCCCGTGCGAGATTCTGCAGGCGCACGTCGTGCGCAGCCGGGAAACGCAGCGGGTCGCGCGTGAGATCGCCCGTGATCTCCGCTCCTTGCGGCGAAGGCTCGATCAGCCCGTCACTGCCGAGGATGTCAGTGATGCACGGCGTTGACAGATCGGCCGCCTCAGTAATGGCCGGCTCCTCAGGAATAAAGCCTTGTTCGAGCGCGGGATCGAGCAATCGATGGGTATAGTCAAACGTCGGACCAAGGATTTGGCCACCCGGAACATCCTTAAAGGTCGCCGAAATGCGCCGCTGGACACGCATGTCGCCGGTATTGATTGGCTCCGCCGAACCGAAGCGCGGCAGCGTCGTACGGAAGGCGCGCACCAGAAAGATCGCCTCGATCAAATCACCGCGCGCCTGCTTGATCGCGAGCGCCGCAAGCTCGCGGTCGAAGAGCGATCCCTCGCTCATGACGCGATCAACAGCGAGGCTAAGCTGCTCCGAAATCTGATCGAGCCTCAACTCAGCAACGTTCTTGTCGCCACGCCGCTCATGTGCCAGCAGGCGGTGGGCGTTCTCAATGGCGCGCTCGCCGCCTTTCGCTGCAACATACATTCGTCTAGCTTCCTTTTGTGATAAGCCGCGTGGTGCGCGGGATCGCAACCACGGCATCATCGGCCACTAGGATCGTGTCGATGCCACGGGGAAAGAGCACCTCGTTGATGCGCAACTGCTCGAACAGATCGGCCGGCTTGATCGTCGCCTGGAGGGTCGCTGTGCCTTTGATGCCTGGACCACGGAGCTCGTAGGCGCACCCGGCATTGAGGCTCTCGGCCTGCACGATCACCGTCGTCGATCGATCCGGATAGTCGACGCTGCCGAAGGCAAAATTCTCCAGTGCCGGCAGACGCCCGCCATCCGCAATCAGCGCAAAAGCAGCCATGCCGCAATCATGGACCACGGGCGCGCCAGTGTGGAACTTTAGCCACCTCGGGACATCGGGACTTTCAGCTATCTGCGCATCGAGCCAGAGCGGCGTGTCGTGATCGAACAGCGTAAGCGCAATGGCCGCCATGGCGGGCGTCATCGGAGCGGGTGCGTCGGCCAGCGCCGCGATCCGCTGCACCGAGGCTGGACGCGCCATCGCATTCATCACAGAGCGAAATGTCGATTGCGCCGACAGAACTTTGTCGCCAGGACCTGACGGCATTTCCGCGATTGTGCTCATGACGTCGCCTCTCCGCGTACCATGGTGTAAAAATCAACCTTTGTGGCCGCCGCCTGGCCGGCCCGCCGCTGACGGCGCCCAAGGAGCCTCAAGCGGAGCGGTGCGGCGACCTTTTCCTCAAGCGTGGCAGCAAACTCCTGCGACTGCAGCAGCGCATCGCACAGCGCGATCAGCTTTGCCTTCTCCAGGTTGCGACCGAGCGCATAGCCGAAGCCGATTTCGCCACTCGCAAGCCGCACGGCGGCGCGCGATACTGTCGCCTCGCCCAGATTGAACGGTGCCCCATCGCCGCCGATACGACCGCGCAACATGACAAGCCCGTTTTCCGGCTCGCGCAGATTTTCGTAGGCCGGCAAGGAAATCGCGCGCAAGTGCTCAGCGATCTCACTGAGAACTGAGTGCGCCAGCACTGTCATCAGTGCCTTGCGCTTGATGTTTTGAATATCGCTTTGAGTCACCGTCACCACCGCCTTCGCTGCGATCTGGGACCGTCATAGCTTCCACGGACGTTTCGGCAAAACGAGTAATCTTGACGTCATTCGTGAGAAAAACTATCAGATCCACATGTCACGCGACCTGCCGCCTCTATCGTACCTGCGAGCTTTCGAGGCGACAGCCCGGCTCGGGTCCATGACCCGGGCAGCGGAGGAACTCGGTCGGACGCACGGAGCTATCAGCAAACAGCTGCAACTCCTGCAGGAGCATCTTGGCTTCCGCCTATTCGAAAAAGTCGGGACGGGCATTAGGCCCAATCGATACGGTGAGGCGCTTCTGACCACTGTTACGGACGTCCTCGACCGCCTGGAGCGCGGCTATAAGAACGTGCGAAACCTCGCCGGCGAACCCAACGTTCATGTAGCCTGTAGTGCAACGTTCGCCATGAGGTGGCTCGTCCCGCGCCTTTCGGAGTTTTACAGGCAACATCCCAATTGGCGGATACAGCTCACGATGCATGCTCACAGCAGGAGCGTGCAACATGATGGCGTGGACGTCAGGCTGAGTTGGGATCGGCTTTCATTCCCAGGCGAGACAGTGGGGGCTCTTCCTCTGGCCGACGTCGTATTTGGCCTTGTCTCTGCACCCAGCTATCCGCTCAAAGCTCATGTTGCGCGGCGCAAAATCTCGACGCGCATTTCGCACGACGCGACGCCCGACATGTGGGATCGCTGGCAATCTGCTGTCGGTCTCAAAGTCGCTTCGGAGTCGGAGTTGAGCTTCCCACATACTCACCTCTGCATCAGCGCGGCAGCGGCTGGGTTGGGTGTAGCGCTTGTGGAACACCGGCTGGTTTCTGAAGAGCTTGCGAGTGGCAAACTCATCGCCCATCCGCGCACGCTTCGCATCGCGAACGGGTTTCTCGCTATTCCAAATCCTGGGCGAGAGGCATCCCCTGCGACAGCGGTGTTTCTTTCGTGGCTCCGCGAGATCCTAGCCCAGAAATCCTCCACCGTGGTCGAAAGTCGCTGAAAGGGCCAAGCGCTCGTTGTTAATTGCGAGGCTTGTTGATAGCCATCACAACGCGTAGCGCAGCCTGCATTAGTAGGACGAACTGGACGTTTGGGATGAGAGGGTCGATTGAGATACCGAATCCGTTGACCTTCGAAGGTCGATCGGCTTAGGCTAAGATAGATGCACCCGTAGCTCAGCTGATAGAGCGCCACACGGTCGAATCGTGTCGGGCGCGCCACTTACAATTCTACGCCAGAGCACGCTGGCGCATCCAGAGGCGCGCCGGCGTTCCTGCGATGCGCCAGCTCTATTCGGTGCTCTCGTCGGGGGCAGATGAGACGTGCCGGCGAAGGTCCATTCTGTCGTGGAGGATGCGCACGATTTCGATCGTGCTGTTCGGCACGACCCGGTACATCAGGAAATGGCTCCCCCGACGGCTACGCCGCGCAACGTGGAGCGTGCGAAGGCCTGGCATGATCTCGTCGCGAGCCTTGGAGCCAGCTACATTGGGACCATCAGCAAGTTCGCCAATCGCCTGAATAAGGGTGTCCCGATAGACTCGAGATTGTCGCGCGCCAAAATTCTCAGTGGTCCATTTGAGGATGTTGGCAAAGTCGACCTCCGCGGCAGCGCCGAGACGAACGCGCCATCTCTGGTCGGCCATGAGGGCTCTATTCGGCGGTTCGGGAGATGACCTTCTCCGAGAGGTCATTCAAAAAGGTTTGCAACTCCTCGATATTCCCAAATTCTTTGAAGTCTCCTCGATCCAACGCGCCGACACCGGCGCGAGCCGCTGCCCGCAGGGCTTTCAGCTTGCCCGCGTCCTCCGCCTCGCGTTGCTCCACGAGCCGCAATCCATCGCGCAGCACTTCACTGGCGTTCTGATAACGCCCGGACTTGACGAGGGTCTCAAGGAGCTCTTCCTGGCGCTCCGTCAGCACGACATTTCGGGTGGGCATCGGCATCCTCTCAGGTGATCGAAAAGCGGGCCCGTATGGCATATTATGCCATACGGGCTTGATCAGCTCAACCCGAATATTGGCGCATACCCTTCAACCGCCGCGCGTCGAAACAATAGTGCCCATCTTCATCGGCCGTGGCGCGCCATGGTTCTCGATGGCAGATGAGGCCAGTTCTTCCCTCCAATTGTCGCAGTCAGGCTTTACACAACGCCAATCGCTGATGCCAAACAAGAGCGTCCAAAGTGCTCCTTTTGAGGCAGATGAGCGCGGCATCTGATGAAGTTGGGGCGCGATCGTCGCCCAAAAACAAGTTCAACGCTTGCGATTGGTCGAATACCAGATATCCCAGGCTCGATGCGCCACAGTGGGTAGCCCCGGGTCCTGTCCTTTCGTCCAATTCGTTGCACTTTCGTCGCCCGGGTGAACAGGTCGGTCGGGACCGACCTTCGACGCTAGCACAAATGAGGACAGACAGTTTAGCGCGAATCAGCCAACCATGGAGCCTGGAGCGCTCAAGCTCAGATAGTGGGGCTAAGCTAGGGTCTGTACCTAAATAGCGGTCTCTGATTCCCTCGCACCGAATTGATTCGGTACGGGGGACTTCGATGCGCAAGGGGCTGTTCTGGCTGAACGACAAGCAGTGGGCTCAGATTGAGCCGCATCTGCCAACGAACCAGACTGGCCCGGCGCGCGATGACGATCGACGCATTATCAGCGGTATCATTCACATGCTTCAGTGCGGGGCACGCTGGCGCGATTGTCCACCCGACTATGGTCCTTACACAACGATCTACAATCGCTTTAATCGCTGGGTAGAGTCGAGATGTGGCGCGGTGGCGGTAGGCTGAACATATCTGTTTGCCGCCTCTTTCGTCTGGCGGTGCCTTAGTGGTTCACCCTTGGCTCCGTTTCCACATCCCGCTCATCGAACCGG
>NZ_LSEF01000027.1:0-3641 GCF_001641695.1 Bradyrhizobium neotropicale | reverse complement strand
CCATCCGCGCAGCGTGCGGTTCAACTGGCCTACGAGCTCCGTGGTCTCTTGCCAAGTTCCTGATCGGGCGGTGACCGTGTGAATGCTTTCGATCACGCGTTTGATGCTCTTGCGCGATGGCCGGTACCCCAGGCGCGCCTGGCCGGTTTTCGCTGAGTACATCCGCCCGAACGTGTAACCCAGGAAGTCGAACTCTCCTTCCGGTACCTTGCAGATTCGTGTCTTCTCCTCGTTGACCATCAGCTTCAGCCTTCCCATGATCCTGCGCAGTTGTCGCAAGGCCTCTTCAGCTTTGCCCCGCCTGCACAGGATTACGAGATCGTCGGCGTAGGTCACGATACGAGAGCCGAGGCTTCGCTCCAGCCCGAGCATCTTCCATCCCAGCACAAACCGGCGCATGTAGAGGTTAGCCAGCAGTGGTGAGATGGGTGAGCCTTGCGGGATGCCGCGCCGCTTGTCCCGGGCCTCGGTCGTCCGTGTCTTTCGTCCTCGATCGTCGGTTTCCTCCACGGGACACTCCAGCCACATCTTGATCAGATGCAGCACGCGCCGATCCATGATCCGGCGCGCCACCGACTTGAGAAGGTCGGTATGCGGAATGCTCCCGAAGTAGTCCGCGAGGTCGGCGTCGACGACTTCCGGGTGACCACGGAACAGCAGCGCTTCCACCTCGACCACCGCCTGTTGGGCATTACGCCCGGGACGGTAGGCATACTGCTCCGGTGGAAGATCGGCCTCAAAGATCGGTTCCAGCACCAGCATCGCTGCCGTCATGCAGACCCGATCGCGCAAGGTTGAGATGCCCAATGGTCTGAGTTTGCCATTGGCCTTCGGTATGTACACTCTTCTGATAGGGTCCGGTCGATACGTCTCCTGCCTGAGCGCAAGCGCCAGTTCGCCAAGCCACCGCTGCACCCCGTACCCATCGATGTCCGCGAAGTCCTGGCCGTCCACACCCGGTGCGCCCTTGTTGGAGCGGCATTGAGCATAGGCATGGGCCAAGATGTCTTCCCGGCTGATCTTGTCGTACAGGGCGTAGAAGCGGTAGCCGGCTTCTGCCTTCGCTTTCGCGTGCAACGCCGTCTGCAGTTTCTGAACACTCTTCGGAGTTGATAGGTTGCCCAATCCCCAGGTCCCTCACCACGTCTTTGCGTTCGTCTTGAACTGAGGTCCCTTCCCTCCCCCGGCGTTACCCGGTTTCACCGGTACTACGAACCCCTCCGCATCCCCACGGCGCCCGGCCTATCCCTCGCGGGCGTCCGGTTGGTCATCCCTGACCACGTCGTGGGGCCTCCCGTGTTGCGTACGCTTTCCTTGTGTACATGCCGTCGCCACTACCCCGGCACAGCGACTGGAGGTATTGTTTCGCTCACTTCGCCCCAGTCGTGTCAGCCTTCCCTGATATGGCCGTCAGGTCGGCCTGTGCATCGTCCTTTTCGAGGCTTGCTCGGCGTTCACTCGCGTTACGGCCTGCACACTCGCGCGGTCACCGTATATCGTGACACGCTATCCGAAGGCTTCAGCCACTTCGTCACCTCCATAGCTGCTCCGGTTGCTTCCGGCTGGAGCGTTTGCCGGGTGGGGCTTGCACCCACTGGAAAGCGCCGCCTTATCACGGCGCACGCCAAGCGCGGACATTGGCAGGCGATCTTTGAAGCGCTCGCCCGCTGCGGCAAGGACGGCGTGACTTTGTCCATCGACTCTACCTCGATCAAAGCGCATCGCTCGGCGAGCGGCGGAAAAGGGGGGAGAACGAACAGGCGATCGGCCACTCGCGCGGTGGGCGGACCACGAAAATCCACGCGCTGAGTGACCCTGATTGCAGACCTTGCGCATTTCATCTCACTCCAGGCCAGGACGCAGACATTGCCGCAGCGCCGGCCCTTTTGGAACTCGCCCCACCCATGTCTGCCCTCATTGGCGACAAAGGATACGACGGCGACGGCTTTCGCGCCGAAATCGTCGATCGTGGTGCCAAGCCTGTCATTCCAAACAAATCCAACAGGGTCACCCTCCACAGCTTCAGCAAACGCGCCTATAAGGGGCGCAACGTCATCGAGCGCTGTTTCTGCCGCCTCAAGGATTTCAGGCGTGTCGCAACTCGCTACGATAAACTTGCCAGAAACTTCCTGGCAGCCGTCCACCTCGCCGCCATCGTCGCCTATTGGATCAATTGAGTCTGAACCCTAGCACTACTTTGGCAGATTGTCGGTTTTGCTGTGCTTTATAGGATTCCCGAATCAATTTTTCAATGATTCATGGGTGGTCGGCTCTTGGAGGGCTGACCATGGCGGGATGGGAAGACGAACTTGAACGCTGGCTGATGCCGTTCTTGGACCGGCTGGGCCATAAGACTCGGCAGCGGATGTGTCCTCTGTATGTTGCGGGACTGATTGGTCCTGGCGATCGCAAGAGCGTTCAGCCGATGGCGGAGCGCCTTGCCTCGGGCAACTACGATCAGCTGCACCATTTCATTGCGGACGGTGTCTGGGACGCGACGCCGCTGGAGACGGAGCTGCTCAACCAGGCGGACCGACTTGTCGGCGGCAGGGATGCGGTGCTCGTTATTGATGACACCTCACTGCCGAAGAAGGGCGAACGCTCGGTTGGTGTTGCGGCTCAATACGCATCGGCTCTCGGCAAAACGGCAAATTGCCAAACGCTGGTGTCTTTGACGCTCGCGCGCGGCGAAGTGCCAGTGATGGTCGCGTTACGTCTCTTTCTGCCTGACAGTTGGACAAGCGACGTGTCTCGTTTGAAGCGCGCTCGCGTGCCAGTCGAACACCGAACGCCACGGTCCAAGCCGGAAATTGCCTTGGCCGAGATTGACCGCGCGACGGCAGCCAACGTGCGCTTTGGATGTGTGCTGGCGGATGCAGGATACGGACTTAGCGCACCATTTCGACAAGGGCTAACAGAGCGCGGGCTGGCCTGGGCTGTCGGCATCCCTCGGCACCTGAAGGTGTATCCGGTCGATGTGAAGCTCGTTTGGCCGATTACCAAGGTCCGCGGGAAACCACGAAAGCACCACGTGCCCGATGTCTTATCGATTGCGGCAGAACAAATGCTGGCCAGCGCCAAATGGAAAGCCGTGAGCTGGCGCAGCGGGACGAAAGGTCGGCTGAAAGCCCGATTTGCTGCTCTCCGTGTCCGCACCGCCGACGGCCCTCCTCAGCGGATTTGGGATAAGGGTCAGCAGCATCTCCCGGGCGACGAAGCTTGGCTCATTGGCGAGCAACGTGCCTCAGGGGAGAAGAAATACTATCTTGCCAATCTCCCCGCGGCGACGGATCTGCGCACACTAGCTGCCACCATCAAGGCAAGATGGATTTGTGAGCAGGCGCATCAGCAGTTGAAGGAGGAGCTCGGACTTGATCACTTCGAGGGGCGATCATGGCAGGGTCTTCATCGCCACGCCCTGATGACAATGATTGCCTACGCCTTCCTGCAGCATCGTCGCCTCGCACACGCGGGGCGGAAAAAAAAGAATCAACGGACCTCCGCCTCAGCCAACCATGCCCGCCGTACGTCACGCCATCGTCGATCTCATCCTTCGGCCGCCGTCTCAGCGGTGCCCATACTGCCGAAAACAAATCCTTGAAAAACACTGGCGCAAATAGCTTCTGCCAAAGTAGTGCTAG
>NZ_LSEF01000026.1:63404-135395 GCF_001641695.1 Bradyrhizobium neotropicale | reverse complement strand
GGCCTACCTGACCGATGTGCTGGAGCGCATCGTGTCCGGGCGAACCAGAAGCCATCAGCTGCGCGAGCTGCTCGCCTGGAACTGGAAGGCGGCGCGCCATCGCACCGCACAGGCTGCTGCATGAACGCGCGTCGCCATAAAGCAGCATCGTCGATGGCGTCAGCCGCGATGCCGCTTGCGGAGCTCGAGCGATGGCTCCAGGCTCGCGTCGATCGGCATCCTGCCGCCACCAGCATTCCCATGCTCGACGGCTATGCCGCCGCGATCGTAGCCGGACCGGTGTCGATGAGCCCGCTCGGCTGGATCTGCCCGCTGCTCGCCATCGACGCCGATGCTTTCAACCACGGCGGCACCCCGGAGTTCGCTGCGATCTCCGCTGTCGCGCTGCGCCATAACGAGATCAGCAACACCCTCTCGACCGCGCCCGATCGGTTCGAGCCGATGCACCGGCGCGAAGTCAATGGCGATATCGATCCGCGTCCGTGGTGTCAGGGCTTCTATGCCGCGATGCAGCTCAGACCGTCGGCGTGGGCGCCGTTGCTGGACGCCGGCAACGTCAATCACGGCCTGCTGCTGCCCATCCTGCTGCATGGTCGCGACGATCAGAGCCGTCCGCCGCTCGGATCACCGCAAGGCGGCCGTAACGCCTACGCCGAGATCCCGGCGGCCGTCGAGGCCTTGCGCCAGTACTGGATGCCTATCCGCTACCCACGCACACGCTGATCACCGCGGACGTGGGAGCTCATACCGGTTACGTTCAATGAATGCGTCCCCTTGATCTATGGTAGCAGCAGGGGGAGTTTGAAGCTCAGTCGAAGCGCCGCTGGGAGGCGCTCATGCAACGACCGCAGATGGCGGCCGCGAAATGCCGCCCGATTTTGCGACATCGAGCTTAGTTAGAGAGTGCACCTCTCTTGACGGTACCACGGCGGCAAGCGTCGTGAGATCCAAGACAGCGCGCGGGCAAGTGCGGGCACATCGGCGACGTTCGTGCGAAACCGCTGGATCGGGTCGTTAGTCGGCTTCGATGAGCGACGAGTGCTGATCGACGAGATCTCTCTCTCGCAGCGATGCTCACTGCGCAGCGCCACTTTCAAATCGGCTTGGCGCTGCAGCCGCGCAACTCACCCACCCTAACGTAACAACTGAAAACAGAAATCTGCATGGTGTGAGCCTCCTCGGGATTGGGGTCGTACGCATGCCTGCTCTTCGCGCCGACTACATCCGCCATACTCCCGCGAGTGCAACCATTGCGAAGTCCTGGCAAAGTACTGCGATTTGGAATGTAACGACATTTCTACCGGCAACACTGAGAAATGTCTGGTTATTCTCGAACCGACTTCTTTCGGAGCAAAAGGGGCATGACTTTTGGACCCGTCGGTACTTTGGCAAGTTTGATATGTTGGCTGCCTGTAGCAAACACACCTTCGAATTGATCTTCATGGTTGAGACGCGCGCTTGCTCTTAATGTGCTGTTGGGGGTGCTTTGGTTTCAGGGCGGTGACTTATCACTAGTGTTCTACGTTTTTCGTTCGCAACTGACCTGCCACAACGTCTTGGCTGGTTCGCAAGGTCGAGCGGCTCGTTTTCCAAGCGCGGAGACGCGCTTTCGAGATACGCCAACCGATTGCAGGCTCTCTCGATGTCCGGCCACGCGAATGCGGCACGCATGCTAACAAGACGCGACAATTCGCTGCATGGTACTGGCCCCAGATCCAGCGTGCCACAGGAGCTGTGGAGACTGGTGAGCTCGGGGGAGACCAGCGAACGGTAGGCACGGAACAAGGGCAAATCACGGGCGTCGACTGCGAATCTGACCTTATGGCCTAATTCGCACCTTCCGTGTCTTGCACCAAATATGCGGAAGAACCGCCAGAAGCCGCCGAACCTGATCGCTGTCCTTCGCCGCCGCGCCAACCGGCGCACCTCAACCGCTGTCAAATCCGTCCGAACCGCAATCGGCTGGCCCATGGCAACTCCCGTTGCCATGTTGAATCATCGACCCGCTGATTTGGAAAGCCCCCTAGAGTCAGCACCTGGGCGGATTGGTATTAAACCCAACTTGTGCTTCGCAAGCCCGTGCCAAATACACCGTATATGACCTAATAAGATCAAATGCGCTAACTCGCTTAATCGAGAGTCGGAAATATTGATAGCGTGCAATAGTGCGAAGGAGGGGATTAAAAGAAAAGGGTTACAACGACGGAGCAACAGTCGTACCAATAGTTGCTTGACTTATTTCATTTTTATCAATTCATAATACAGCAAACCCGCCGCCATGACGGGTGATAGGTGTAGCGAGCTACACTCGTAAGGTGAACAAAGTTCAAAAGACAATAAACCGACCAAACGCAACACCACCTAATGCCAGGCCAGACAGCGACTTGATCACTCGTCGTCATCGTCGTTGTCGTTGTCGTCCTCGCTGTTGTCCTCGCTGTTGTCCTCGCTGTTGTCCTCGCTGTTGTCCTCGCTGTTGTCCTCGCTGTTGTCCTCGTTGTTGTCATCGTTGTTGTCCTCGTTGTTGTCCTCGTCGTCCTCGTCGTCCTCGTTGTTGTCCTCGTCGTCCTCGTTGTTGTCCTCGTCGTCCTCGTCGTCCTCCTCCCGTATCGCGCGCCCCCAAGAGACAACGTCGATGTTACTCTCGTCGGGCGCGTCGCTGCGGATGGCAACGAACCAGGTATACCCATTATCAATGCACCACCCCGGCGCCTCAGCCGGATGCGTAGTCGATCTCACCTTCGTGGTGCCAGTGAGGCTGCCAGTCTGGACACACATACGTGCATCCGCCTGACTCATATAGAAGTACGTGAGGTCAACATCTTGCCCAAGATGGCCTTCGTATAATTCCCAGCGGTTGGCGATGGCGTTCGCCAGCGAGGCGGTATCGTCAACAGTGACTGGATCGCCAGCGTCCCACGACATCGAGAGAGAAGAAGAGACTGGAAATGAGATCAAAGCGAAGGTAATTAGGTTTGTGAGTAAGTTAAGGAGCCAAACGGGATTAAGTTTTATAAGCGAAGAGTGGCCTGTGCTGGCGATTGGGGGCACTCTTCCTTATTGGACCGGATTTTGGACGGTGACATTTGATGATCATTCGGAAAAGGCTAGACATTTTCCATATCGGCCCGCAGTGATCCACGAAATGATGCGGCAACTTCTGCATTGCGACTGCCATCGTCTGTCCTTATCCAAAAAGCGAAATCCTTTCGCCTCACCAAGGGTCGATATCCATCGTGAGCGCATCGACACACAAAGTGCCCCTTTGCAGAATCGTAGAGCGATTTCAGCATTATCGCCCCTTGCTTTCATCAACTCGTGAAAGGGCGCGCGTTGACTAGACCAATAGAGTTTAGCCCTTGGGAAATACAGATGGTTCTCGTGGGTCCTTCTCGTAAGACTTCTTGGCCTTGTGGGAAGGCGCGGTTCGCGCCGAATGGAAATTCCAAACGCCGCTATCACTTTAACTCACCGAGGCCCGAAGGGCGACAACGTTGCATCTCCAAAAGCCAACCGTCCTCGCCGAATGAGGACGATGCATGCTGACCTTGCTCCGCGGGCTTAATCCAGGTTGAAGTTCGCTCTGGCAAAAGACGAGGACAGAGAGGATGAAGCGCAGCTGCGTTTCGGAAGAGCAGATCATCTGGATTTTGACGGAGCACGAGGCCGTGTGTAGCGCGACGATCTGGGAGAGAGGCGCGCTGCCGCGCACGCTCGACCAAGCCATACCGGCGTCGTTGGCTCTCGAGATTGTTGACGACCTGATACGCTGTGGATTGGCGGATATACACGAAAGCGGCGCGTACCAGGTGCGCGGGGGTAATCTTATTCATTGCCTGCTCCCTTTTTGCCGTTGGCTGTAGGCTCGTTAGCCGGCTTCGTCGCTGCTTCCATCAGCAATGCTCGCAGAAGGGCCGACGCCTTCTGGTGTTTGGTGCCAATCATGTCGCTGGGCTGGGTTAGGGGAAGGAACAGATCCATTTGCGTACGACACTGCCTTATCCTCCGGGGCTTTCTTCCTCCGGACGACAGGGTACGAGATGATCAACCAGATTACGCAATTGAAGGAGTTGGCTGACGGGAAGGCGGGGACTCGTTACAATCTCTGTCGAACATGCCGACGGATCGAACATCCAGCCTGGCACCTGGAAGGAGCCGCCATGCGGTTTCCGAATCAGGCAATAATGAACACCGTCGTGCTCATGGTCGCCGGTCACCAGGACCATCCTGGCCAGCCAGCGGGTGGAACGGATAGGTTATCACGGCTTCGAATGTCAAAAACCCGGCACTATCGCCCATGTCTCGGCGCCTTCACTGCCGGCGAACAAGTAATTCTTCTTTCCCAGGCCTATCGGCTTGATGCTGCGCTCGGCCGAGATCTCAATCGCGCGTCGAGATCGCCGAGCGGGCTTCTGGCCCGTGCGATCAGATTGGTTGCGACTTGCGTGTAGCGCTCCGTCGATGGCAGTGGCGCATGGCCAAGAAGGACTTGGGTGAGCTGGATGTCGGTACCGCGCCCGTAAAGGCGTGTAGCAAAGCTGTGCCGCAGAACATGCGCAGTCACCTGCTTATCGAGGGCGGCATGTTGACGAGCTTTGCGGCAAGCCTCTTGCAGCGTGGCGACGCTCACCGGATCGTCTGGATTGCGCCCCGGAAACAGCCAGTGGCGCGGTTTGGTCAGACACCAGTAGGATCGCAGGATGCTGAGCAGCCGCGGCGACAGCATCACGTAACGATCCTTGCCGCCCTTGCTAGCGGTGATCAGGATCAGCATGCGCTTGCTGTCGATGGCGCTGGGCTTCAGGCGGCTGACCTCGCCGACCCGTAACCCGGCAGCATAGGCCGTCACCAGCGTAACGCGGTCGCGCAGGGCCGGTACAGCCTCCAGGAAACGGGCGACTTCCTCCGCACTCAGCACCAGCGGTTGCTTGATCGGCTCGCGGGCCGGAATAATGTTCTCGACCGCCTCCTTGCGCCGTATGCGTCCGGTGAAGCTTTCAATTACCCACATTTGGCCGAGTAGGCTGAGGGGAGCGCATAAGCTGTTTCATCGCAGGAATCGACCGTGATTCCTTGTCTGGCACCGATTCGCGGGGGCGGTGCCAATGGACGGAGAAGCAGACGCATGGTTTGATCGGGAGCTCGCAGGCTGTAGCCTTGCAGACGAGCGCCTGAACAAGCGGCTCCGCAAACTGGTAGCGCAGATCGGTGGCGCCATGGGCCAAAGCATCCCGTTGGTCTGCCAGGATTGGGCTAACACCAAGGCGGCCTATCGCTTTTCTCAAATGACCGAGTTAGCGAGGCGGAAATCCTGGGTGGTCACTTTCGATCGACGCGTGACCGCACGGTCGCCGCCGATGGTCCCATTCTTGTACTCCATGACACGACGGAGTTCACCTATCAAAGAGAGAACACGGAAGCGATCGGGATAACCAAGAGCATAAACAGCGGGCGCGACAAGGCGGGCGTCTAAGATCGCACACGGTTTGCGGCATCCTGATGCACTCGAGCCTTGCGGTGACGATCGAGGGGCTGCCGCTCGGGCTGGCGGCCGTCAAATTCTGGACCCGGAAGAAATTCAAAGGAACCGCGGCGCTAAAGAAGAAGATCAATCCAACGCGTGTTCCCATTGAGAAGAAGGAAAGCATCCGGTGGTTGGAGAATGTCCAACAATCCACCGAGCGTCTCGGTGACGCGGGACGATGCGTCCACATCGGCGATCGCGAGAGCGATATCTACGAGCTTTTCTGCGCCGCTCGCGAAGCCGGAACGCATTTCCTGATCAGGACCTGCGTCGATCGCTTGGCTGGAGACGGCGATCACACGATCGCTGACGAAATGGAAGAAGTCGCGGTCAAAGGCGTGCATCGCATCGATCTCAGAGACAACAACGGCAATCCGGATCAAGCCGTTCTCGAGATCAGGTATCGCAAGCTTCGCGTCCAGCCGCCGATCGGTAAGCAAAGGCGCTATCCCACGCTAACCTTGACGGTAATCCATGCCGAAGAGCGCGGCACGCCGAAGAACCGAAAGAAGATCGAGTGGAAATTGATTACCGATCTGCCTGTTTGCTCTCGCGGGGACGCCATCGAGAAGCTCGAATGGTATGCTTTGAGATGGAAGATCGAGGTGTTCCACAAGATCCTCAAATCGGGTTGCAAGGCGGAGGAATCGAAGCTCAGGACCGCCCAGCGCCTCGCCAACTTGATCTCCGTCTTTTGCATTCTGAGCTGGCGCGTCTTCTGGATGACGATGCTCAATCGTTCAGCCCCCAACGCACAGCCGACTCTCGCATTGACTGCGACCGCAATTACTGTGCTCGACCGCCTTGTGAACGACAGGCCCCGAGCTCGAAGAAAAACGCTCTCGCATTATCTGAACAAGATTGCCAGGCTCGGTGGCTATCTCGCCCGCGCCAACGACCCCCCACCCGGCAACACCGTCATGTGGCGCGGCCTATCTCGCCTGACCGACATCGCGTTGGGCGCCGCGGTCGGGCCAGAAATTGTGGGTAATTGAAAGCCGGTGAAGGCCGCCTTGTCAGGTGAGGCGCGGTATTGAGAACTGTCCTTATGGACAGTGATAAGGTCAGCGCCCAAGTCGGGCGGATCGAAGTGGTTGAGACGCGATATAACGACGCTGAAGGCAATGCTGCGTGCCGAGCGTGCGGCCCGGTTAGCCGCGGAAGCGGAGGCCCAGGCGCGGACATTGCTGATCGAGAAGCTCAAGCTCACGATCAAGAAGCTGCGGCACGAGCAGTTCGGGCAATCCTCGGAGCGCGGAGCGTTGTTGGATCAGCTCGAGTTGCAGCTCGCCGATCTGGACGTGACTGAGACGCTGGAGCTCATTCCACGGCAGTGGAAAGTGATCCAGCATGTGCGCGAGAAGTTCGTCTGCAGGGCCTGCGAAGCGATCACGCAACCGCCGGCCCCCTCCTCACACCCGATCGCGCGTGGACGTGCGGGAGCCACGCTCCTCGCTCACATCCTGTTCGCCAAATACGGCCTGCACCTGCCGCTCAATCGTCAGAGCGATGTCTACCAGCCACGAAGGCATCGACCTCGATGTCTCGACGCTCGCCGACTGGGTGGGCGCGGCCGCGGCAACCCTGATGCCGCTGGTCGAGGCGATCCGGAACCATGTCTTCGCTGCTGAGCGCATCCACGCTGACGACACCACGGTGCCGGTCCTGGCCAAGGGCAAGACCCGGACCGGTCGGCTCTGGACCTATCTATGGACGGTCCCCGCTTTGCAAGAACATTTGCTTTGTTACGGCTAACGATCGTTTGCAGCTATCTATCCGGCTTTATGGCATTGCCACGAGCCTTGATGAGATCCGCGGATCGGCGCCCAATTACGTTGGCGAGCTCGATGCTCGATAGGTCCAACGGGCTTAGCCGACCCCGGTCCGACCGGTTGCCATCACTCTGCTATTGCCCTCGCAAACGGAACCATGCTCGACTCACACTGGAGAGCGGTATTCTTCACCATTAGCCATGATCGCCCAAGCGATCCGGGCAGTTTTGTGAGCAAGGGCCACCGTCACCACGTTGAAGGGACGCCTGTCCAACAACTCTGTTATCCAGGTATTTGTCACCTGATGGATACGGACGCGATGAACGGCTGCTCTGGCGCCATGTATCAACAATTTGCGAATATATCCGTCGCCCCGCTTACTGATGCCGCCCAAACGCTCCTTCCCCCCGTCGAGTGCTGCTTCGGTACCAACCCAAGCCAGGCCGCAAAATGCCTGGCCGAAGCGAACTGTTGTGGATGATCGACGGCCGCCGCCAGGGCGGTGGCAGCGAATGGACCGATGCCGGCCACTTTCATAAGACGGCGACAAACCTCGTTATCGCGCGCGGTTGCGAGGATCACCTTCTCGGAGCTTTCAATCTTGAGCTCAAGGTCTTCGATCTGTTCGACAAGGGTTGAAAGAGCGCGGCGTGCGCCACTATGAAGCGCAAAGAGGAGACCTGCACCAAATATGCGGAAGACCCATTGATTGTCGCACTCTTCCCACCCAGATCGTCGCGCTATATCCGATCATGATGTATTCAGGCGCATTCTCCGTGCAATCGATTTGTCAGCGATCGATGCCACCATCGGACGCGCGGGGCCGGCCGGCTGGAAACGATACCTTAACGAGCTGTGTGAGGACGTCAACGCCGCTTATGAGCGGGAGAGCGATGAGAGGTGAGGCCGGACGAGCTTGGCACCGGATGCGCGACCCGATTCGCCAATTTGTGGGTGCGCGGGGAGGCTGAAAGCCTCGCCCGGTGGCTGTGGGCGAAGCCGACTGCAAGAATACATATCTAGGATGGATGGATCGTATCAAAACAATTGATTTTACTGATTGTGGAGGCTGACCAATATAGAGCCATCGGTCTGACTAGTTGAGCTCGTTTCAATGATTGACAATTCTGGCGCCTCCGTTTCGCGCAATTCTGGCCTGTGTGCGGACTGTCGAACGAGGCATATGGCGACTTCGCCTAGCATTCTTCCCGTATTGGCAAGCTGGATGGCCCCGATCCCACACCGCAATCCGTCCGGAAATCTGGTGGTCGGCGAACCTTGCATGGCTCTTTGGTGCGAGGCTCGCGCCCTCCGAGCAACTGAACCTGCGTCCTCCTCGTAACGAGCCGACGCAAACGCCAGGAGCTTTTCAGCCGGGCCAAGGGCTCGCATCTCCGCACGTCGTCAAACCGATTGACGGAGATGAGGGGACCGGCCTCCTTGAGTGCGAGAGAGGTCCTTCTTACGCGCTCGAGCCATTCTGATGCGGTGGCAAGATCCTCGCGCCAGCTCTCAGCCGACTCAAGGGGCTTATCTGCGGCACAGCTAGATGCGGAGAAGACCAGTGCGAGGCAAGAGCGTCTGTGATGCGCAGCTTTGCCCTGCGACCGAGAATCGGAGCAGAGCATCAGGAATCGATCTGGTGCAGAACTGGCCGGCAATCATGAAGTGCATATTAGTGAATCGTAGGATGCCGTACGGAGTCTCCCTCTGCGCGGAGTGTCACCGCCCCCTCGAAGGAGGCTACGTACGCGATATGTCTACGCGGGCAGCCTTACTGCGATTACGATTGTTATCTTCACGAGCAGACGAGGCGCCTGTTTATGCCGTGGCGACTTATGACAGGATCCGAGAGTGGCGGAGCGCTCGACTATTCGGCCCATGTGAGAGCTTTCACGTCCTTGGTGGCTGCGTCCTGCTGGTACTCGATCTCATTTGCCAGAGCTGCGCTGCGGGTGGGGCAGCTGATGACCGCAGAACTCTTGAGGAAGTAGCTTGCGCACGATTGCTCAAAGCTGTTGGGGCTGACAGCGGCGGGCGGTCGTACCTTATTGCCGTTCTGCAGGACTGACAGCTGGTCCTGACGCGTGAATTTCGTGAGTGACGCTTGCCGTTTTTGAAGATGATTCGAGCTGGAGTTCGTTACCGTCGTGTGTGGCATTATTGGTATTGTGGGCCGCGAACCGGTTGTGGATCGTTTGATCGATTCACTCAGACGGCTCGCATATCGCGGCTATGATTCTGCAGGTATTGCGACGCTGGAGCACGGAGCCCTTACCTGCCGGCGTTCCGTAGGCAAGCTGAACAATCTCGAGCACTGTTTGCGAGAGGGGCCGGTGGGCGGACACACCGGGATCGGCCACACCAGGTGGGCTACACATGGCAGACCGACGGAAAGCAACGCGCATCCCCAAATAACCGCGAATGTTGCCGTGGTCCATAACGGCATCATCGAAAACTTCCGCGAGCTGCGTGCCGAGCTCGAAGCCGAAGGCGCCAGATTCGTCTCCGAAACCGATACCGAGGCGGTTGCGCAGCTTGTCGAATTCTATCTGAAACGGGGTTATTCGCCGCAAGAGGCGGTGAAGGCATCCTTGCCGAGGCTACAGGGCACCTTTGCGCTCGTCTTCTTGTTCAAGGGCCATGATGATCTCATGATCGGCGCCCGCAAGGGCTCGCCGCTCGCGATCGGATATGGCCGCGGCGAGATGTATCTGGGCTCGGACGCCATGGCGCTCGCGCAGCTCACCGAAGACATCTGCTATCTTGAAGAAGGCGACTGGGCCGTGCTGACGCGGAACGAGAGCGTGATTTATGACGCGCAAGATAGGCTTGCCCGCCGCGAGGTGCTGAAATCCGACATATCGCCGTTCCCGGTAGACAAGGCGAACTACCGCCACTTCATGGCCAAGGAAATTCATGAGCAGCCGGAGGTGATGGGCCGCACGCTAGCGCGCTATGTCGACGTGACGGCCGAGCGCATTAAGCTGTCGCAAGAACTGCCCTTTCACTTTTCGGACATTCAGCGGATCTCGATCACGGCTTGCGGCACCGCAAGCTATGCCGGCTCTATTGCCAAATATTGGTTCGAGCAGCTCGCCCGTATGTCGGTCGAACTCGACGTCGCCTCAGAGTTCCGCTATCGCGAGCCGCTTCTGCGAAAGGGCGATCTCGCAATCTTCATCTCACAATCGGGCGAGACGGCCGATACGCTCGCGGCGCTGCGCTATGCCAAAACACAACAGGTGCACACGCTCTCGGTCGTCAACGTGCCGACCTCGAGCATTGCGCGCGAGAGCGAGACCGTGCTGCAGACGTTCGCCGGTCCGGAGATCGGAGTCGCCTCGACCAAAGCATTTACAGGCCAGCTCATGGTGCTGGCAGCGCTCGCCGTGGCGGCGGGAAAGGCTCGCGGCGAGCTGTCCGAGTCAGATGAGATCCGGCTCGTGCGGGAATTGTTGGAGATCCCAAGGCTGATTGCCGCCGCGCTTGGGAGCGAGCCCCAGATCGAAAAGGTCGCACGCGAGATCGCCAAATCGCGCGACGTGCTCTACCTTGGCCGCGGCACTTCGTTCCCGCTGGCGCTCGAAGGCGCGCTGAAACTGAAGGAAATCTCCTACATCCACGCGGAAGGCTACGCCGCCGGCGAGCTTAAGCACGGACCGATTGCCCTCATTGGCGAGAACATGCCGGTGGTGGCGATTGCGCCGTATGATCAGGTATTCCATAAGACTGTCTCGAACATGCAGGAAGTCGCAGCACGTGGCGGCAACATCATCCTCATGACGGATGCGAAGGGTGCCTCGGAAGCAATAGCACACACGCTCGCCACCATCGTGCTCCCGGATATGGCTGCCACGTTTGCACCGATGGTCTATGCCATCCCGGTCCAGCTTTTGGCCTATCATGCTGCGATGATGATCGGCACGGATGTCGACCAGCCGCGCAATCTGGCGAAATCGGTGACCGTCGAATAGGTCGTCTCCGAGCTAGTTCGAGCACCTGGCGCTGTGCCTCCGGATCAGACGAGCTGCGGCGCTCCGCTTCACGATTGATCAGCCACTCCAAGCGAGGTGAGCAAGACATATGGCGCTATCGATGAGAAATGCCCTCCGCTACCCGCCATTGCTGTCCGCCGTTATCGTGCTGGCTCTTTACGCCGTCGCCCAGGCGCAAGATCGCCGCCACGTCGTCCAACCCGTTGCGCCCACAGACGTCTGCGCCCGCCTGGTGCCCTCCAGCACGAACGAGACGGCCAGGCTACAAGAGGCCATTGCCCACTGTCGCGCCGGCGCAGCTGTCTATTTGTCAGGCGGGGCCTTTCTCGCAGGCCCTCTTGAGATGAAATCCGGCGTAACGCTCTGGATCGAGCGCGGCGCGACACTTTTTGCGATCGCCGACCCGACCCTCTATGACAAGGGCCCAAGAAGCTGCGGTCGCATCGATCGCAGAGGAGACGGCTGTCGCCCGTTCATCAGCTTTTCGAAGACGCGCGGCGGCGGCGTCATGGGGGAGGGCTCCATCGATGGCCAGGGCGGTGCGGTCATGACTGGCACCAAAGAGACTTGGTGGCAGCTGGCGCGGCGCGCGCAAAGCGAGGGCGGCAATCAGAACGTCCCGCGCCTCATACAGATCGATCATGCACAAGACATTGCCTTCCACCGCATCACCTTGCGCAATGCGGCGAACTTCCACGTGGCGATGAACCGGGTCGAAGGTGCGACGTTCTGGGGCGTCACCATCGATGCCCCGGCCGACGCCCGCAACACCGATGGGATCGATCCGGGCGCAAGCGAGGATGTGACCATCACCCACAGCTCTATCCGCACCGGCGATGATAATGTGGCCATCAAAGCCGGCAACAACGGCCCTAGCCGCCATATCTCGATATTGGTCATGCGCGGACTGGACCAGGGGCACGCTCTGAAGCTCCTGCTTGACGACGTGCGATTTTCCGATCGCGCAACCTGGCAGGTGGAGAATGCCGATGTGGCGGCTTCCGGCATTTGGCCGCCTTTGCAGGGGGCAGCTGGCGCGCCGGCCTCAGGCTCGTGGGTCGGATGCGCCAAGGCATTTCGCTGACATCTTTCCTTGGACCGGTCGTCGTGAGACCAAAGCGGCGGCAAGCGGTCCAAGACGCCATGGCTGCTCCTATTTCATATCTTGATTGCCGGCTGGAAGCCAGGCGGTGTCGTTGCCGAAAAATGCCCTTAGCGACCATCCTCCGGCTTCGCTGTCTGTCAGCTGATGGGAGTAAGGCTCGCGTCGTCCGGGAGTGGCCCCGATACCCGTCGATTTGTATTCGGCATAAAAGGCTGTCTTCAGTCTCTCGGTCTTGTCGCGATCCCACTCGCTCCAGCCTTCTGCGATCACCGGCGCATCCATCTTGGTGAAGAGGAAAATCACCGTTGCGTAAGGGCGCCAGGGGCGACCGAGCACAATTTCGTGTGCACGAGGATCAGCCGTCAGGATGCAATGATCGAAGACATAGGCACTGTCCTGATCCGGCGCGTCCTTGCTTTGAGCAGTGTAGACGACGGCGTGATTAGCAATGCCGTGCAACTCACAGTGATCAAAATAGGCCCTGGCATTGCCGAATACGAAGTCCACGTGTCCCTCGATGTAGCAGTCCGAGAAGTATTGCCGCGACATTTTGCCCTTCGACTTGCTACCTGCAAACAGCGTGTCCTGTGCGCCCAGCAGGCGGACGCGAGTGATAACGTTCCTGTCTCCGACAAGCGACAATGCCACGGCCTGCGACGGCGGATTGTCGGGATTTTGCGAGTAATCGTTTTGGATGCTCAGATTGTCGAGCCGAAAGTCGTCTCCAGACGATTCCAAGGTCGCGGAATGCGAGGTTCCTCCCACTTTGATGGCACCGTCGCCATAGAGTAAAATTGTATCGTTCGGCCTCTTTCCAGTGCCCCGCAGATGAACGCCGGGTTTGAACACCTTGATCTTCTCACGATAGATGCCCGGCGCTATCAGGATATCGCCGCCCAGCGCTGGTAAGGCGTCTATGGCCTCCTGTACGGAGCGGTAGGCTCTGCCGCCGGATTGAGAGACCAGAAGTGGCTCGGCGCGTGCCTGAAGGCCGAAGCATCCGGCCAGGACGGCGGCGGGAATCGACAAGAATCGTATAAGCAGCGCAATCTCCTTCTGGTTAGCTGCAGGACTGATTTGTCGGACGCCTCGAACCGACACTCGACTTCTGACGGTCCGAGCCGAAATGAAATTCCATCAATAGCTACAGTGTTGGATCCGAGCCAAGTCAGTCCTCCAGTCTAGCCGGAGCGTCCCAAACGTTACATCCTGACATCCTTTCATACCGCCACAGACGACGGCATGAGCCGGAGTAGGGGAGCGGCGCATCGCATCGGTCCCGGCGTAAGCGCAAGCGCGCAGCACGACGCAATCGCGTGGCATTCCGCCGTGTCCATTTTGCGACATCCATGTCCGAAGCACGACGCGAGGATTGAATGGATTGTCACTCCAACACGAAATGTGGCCTTTGCCTTCTGCGCTCCAAGTCGCACAAACCGGCTTTTGGCACGCCGATTGCTGTAGCCAAAAGGCCATTTGAGGCGCCGCTCGCGGCTCGAGGCGACGGCCTCTGATCAGCTTAAGGTAATTGGTGGATGCAACCTCGGGATTTGTCCGAACTCCTCGATAGAGAAGCGATTCGCGATTGCATCTACCGCTATTGCGGGGGCATCGACCGGGCCGACGAGGCTACCCTGCGGAGCACCTACTGGCGGGATGCAACGGATCAGCATGGTATCTATGCCGGCCGGTACAAGGCTTCTTTGAGTGGGCACGCGAGATTTTCAGAACGAACGGCCGCAGCTTCCACATGGTCGGCAACAGCCTGATTGAATTTCTCGATTCGGATCACGCGGCTGCAGAGACTTATTTCATGGCCTTTCAGCGACTTCCGATGCCAGATGACGTTGTCGAGCAGCTTCTGATCGCAGGGCGATATTGTGACCGTTTCGAGAAGCGCGGCGACGAGTGGCGGGTGTCCAAGCGAATTGTGGTCTTCGACTGGATCGAAGAGCAGTCAACGCCGCGCGAAAGCGAAGAACTCAAGTTCGGTTCGCGAACGCCGATCGGAGCAAGGTTCCGGACGACCCGATATACGACGTGCTCAACCGTTCACGCAGTCCGTCGTAATTGGCGTCTTGTTCAGATCCGCGCCAAACAGCTGATTGGTTCAGCTCAATCCTATTGATGCGATCCAACATGGGGCCTGCCATGAAGATATCACAAGCGTTCAAGTTTAGAGCCGCTCACCGGCTCCCGAATGTGCCGTCGACGCATGGGTGTAGCCGCGTGCACGGACATTCCTATAGAGTCGAAGTTTATCTTGAGGGGCCCGTGGATCCGGTCAATGGAATCGTCGCCGACTTTTCCGCCATCGACGAATCCATTGTTGGAATCATGACGACACTTGATCACCGCTATCTGAACGAAGTTCAGGGTTTGGAGAACCCGACGGCAGAAAGGATTGCGGAGTGGATCTGGGAGAGACTGAACGACGGGTTACCTCGAATGTCGTCCGTTCGAGTTTATGAAACCGCGGACTGTTGGGCTGAGTACGATGGACGATGAAGAAGGCTGCCGCCGAAGAAGCGAGTGTGGAGATCTCGGTTTGGTTCAGCGTCAGCGTGTCCTCAAACGGCTTGCGTCGCCGTCATGGACGACGACTTTTCGTCACCACGAAAGGGCAGTTTGGCAAAGTACAATGTGACGCAACGTCAGGTTCAATAGGTTTGCGAGATTCCGAGAAAGATATTCGCTGCCGCTTGCAGAGTGGGTTTGTTGGCCTAAGTTTTGCCACGCTACTCGTTTCATTCAACTCGGCATCATCACGGATGTACTGGTGGTGCAGAGGGGGACCCGGCGCGCTTTTTAAGACCTGGCAAGGTGCGTCGGGTACCTCGGCTGGCGCGGGCGATCTCCCTCAGAACGTATCCGGTTACGCAGCGGAATGGCTCTCTCAAAGGCGTTGGGAGCTTCCCGGCACGCCGTCCGAGAGGGGCATTATCTCAAGTCGAGGAACTTAGAAGCAGATATGATGTTGTCTTGCTCCTTCGCAAGCAGCTGATCTGGTTCGCGGCTAACGGTTGGGTCGGTCGGAGCCGCTTTGTCTTACAATCGAATTACTCGCGGAACTTTCGCGGCAGGTGAACAGAGCATGTCCTATTCCAAACGCAAGATCGCACTCTTTATCGATGGGCCAAATCTCTATGCCGCAGCCAAGTCGGTCGGATTCGATATCGACTACAGGCACTTGCTCAACGAATTCAAAGACCGCGGCTCATTGCTGCGTGCGTTCTATTATACGGCGATCATTGAGGATCAGGGGCACCCGCCGGTCCGTCCGCTCGTCGACTGGCTCGACTACAACGGTTACACCGTCGTCACCAAGCCAGGTAAGGAATTTGTCGATGTCGGCGGACGCCGCAAGGTTAAAGCCAACATGGACATTGAGCTCACCGTCGATGCGATGGATCTCGCTCAACACATCGACGAGATGGTTCTGTTCTCCGGCGACGGCAACTTCCGGTCACTTCTCGAGGCCGTGCAGCGACGGGGCGTCCTTGTCACCGTAATCTCCACGCTTGCTAGTCAGCCGCCGATGATCGCGGATGAGTTGCGTCGTCAAGCCGACGTCTTCACGGACCTTGTCGAATTGCGACCACGGATTGGACGCGATCCGTCCGCTCGCGCCTCGTTCCGCGAGCCGCGTCTCGTACGCAATAGCGCCGTCGGCGTGCCTTCATGATCTAGAAGCTAGCTTCCTTTCAGCTAGAAGACGATAGCGTTTGGCTAAAGCAAGCGTGGCTCTCGTTTAAGCCCACCATGGTGCCGCGAGGCCGATGTCGGACCGGAGGTTCTGATCCGCTGCTCATGGCCCAGTTCTTGCTCAGAGCGCCGCTGTGGATGTCGCGCCACATCAATAATGTTTAGGAGCTAGCTTGCCTCTCGATCGACCGTATCGCGACAGTATTGCTGGTCCGATCTCTCAATCGGCCCTCGCGCTTTGTCCGGCTCACGGCGACAGGTCGCCTGCGCAACGATATGGTGAGGTAAAAACGGTTGTCTTGACCGGCGCCTCGCGCGGTATCGGTCACGCCACGGGGAAACTGTTTTCGGAGGCGGGTTGGCGGATCATTTCCTGCTCACGCCAGCCCTTCGATGGCGGTCGATGCCCATGGCATTCCGGGACCGACAACCATATCCAGGTTGAGCTGAGCGACCACCGCGCATTGCCGCGCCTGATCGCCGAGATCAAGGCGCGCCTGGACGGTGAGCCGCTTCATGCCTTGATCAACAACGCCGGCATTTCACCAAAGACGGCAAACGGCAGCCGGATGAATTCGCTGAGCACGCCGGTCGACACTTGGATGCAGGTATTCCACGTCAATCTACTCGCGCCGATCTTGCTGGCACAGGGTTTGTTTGACGAATTGAAGGTGGCGTCAGGCTCTATCGTCAATGTCACCTCAATTGTCGGTTCTCGCGTGCATCCGTTCGCCGGGACCGCCTATGCGACCTCCAAGGCCGCGCTTGCCTGCTTAACGCGCGAGATGGCGCACGACTACGCGCCGTTCGGCATTCGCGTCAACGCGATCGCGCCCGGCGAAATCAAGACCGATATTCTGTCGCCAGAAACCGAGGCTCAACTGGCGCCGGTCATACCCCTGCACCGTGTCGGCACGCCGGACGAGGTTGCAAAGGTTATCCTCTTCCTTTGCTCGAACGCGGCGAGCTACATCACGGGTGCGGAAGTGCCAATCAATGGCGGACAGCACGTGTGATCTACGAAAGGCCGGTCGCGAAAATCCACGACTTGTGCTGAAAAAAGCCAATAGGTCTCTTTCGCGATACGCCACGGGATGCATCCGCAGAAAAAGAGACGATTGCGCTAAGGCGGAGCGCCGGCATCGGATGTGCCCTAGAGTCGCTTGTCAGTAGGACTGATCGCCAGCTTCTCCACTCGGGGCAAGTTGCTTTGCAAGAAACCGAAACGAGTTGATGGACGCCCGTGGAGTGAGCGTTACATCGTGATCGATCCAGCCTCGCCGGAGCATGGCCGATATCACTTCTCACTCACTGTTTCATTTCTGACACGAGACTTCGAAGTCAAACTCGGATGCTGGCCGCGCGTCGCATTTGCGACAATCTCCATCTGCGCCCGTATCTATCTCTACTTGCGCGGTTTTTTCTGTCGGGCCTGGGCTGGCACACTCGTTGCACAACACTTGGCAAGTCGAGCCCACGTATCAGGAGAGGATGCGAGCCGGGCAAGTGGCGATGGGACATGAGAGAGCAGGACGGCGATCGTCGATCGGCCGGAGGGAGAATAGAATGTCTTCACTGAGACAAATTGCGTTTTACGGCAAGGGTGGTATCGGCAAATCGACGACATCTCAGAACACGCTCGCAGCGCTTGCGGAGATGGATCACAAGATCCTGATCGTCGGCTGCGATCCCAAGGCGGACTCGACCCGACTGATCCTGCACGCCAAGGCGCAGGACACGATCTTGAGCCTGGCAGCGAACGCCGGCAGCGTTGAGGACCTCGAGATCGAAGACGTCATGAAGGTCGGCTACAAGGATATCCGCTGCGTCGAGTCCGGCGGGCCGGAGCCAGGGGTGGGGTGCGCAGGCCGGGGCGTCATCACCTCGATCAACTTCCTGGAAGAGAATGGGGCCTATGAGGACATCGACTACGTGTCCTACGACGTGCTCGGCGACGTCGTCTGCGGCGGGTTTGCAATGCCGATCCGGGAGAACAAGGCACAAGAGATCTACATCGTGATGTCCGGGGAGATGATGGCGATGTATGCCGCCAACAACATCTCGAAGGGCATTCTGAAGTATGCCAGTTCCGGCGGCGTGCGCCTCGGCGGGCTGATTTGCAACGAGCGGCAAACGGACAAGGAGTTGGAGCTGGCGGAAGCACTTGCCAAGAAGCTCGGAACCCAGCTGATCTACTTTGTGCCGCGCGACAATATTGTGCAGCACGCGGAGCTGCGCCGCATGACGGTGCTGGAATATGCCCCCGACTCCAAGCAGGCGGATCACTATCGCAATCTCGCGGCGAGAATCCACAACAATGGCGGCAAGGGCATCATTCCGACCCCGATCAGCATGGACGAACTTGAGGACATGCTGATGGAGCACGGCATCATGAAGGCGGTCGACGAGGACCAGGTGGGCAAAACCGCCGCCGAGCTGGCAGTCCAGTCGGCCTGAGACGGACGCCAAATTCGGGGTCTTGAGCGAGTATCGGTTTGTATAGCGCAGAGGATGACACGAAGGAACTTCGTATGACCCAAGCCACCAGCCAGAGCGCCGCAGAGATCAAGGCGCGGAATAAACAGCTCATCCAGGAAGTTTTGAAAGTCTATCCGGAGAAGACCGCCAAGCGGCGCGCCAAGCACCTCAACGTCCATGAGGCCGGAAAATCCGATTGTGGCGTCAAGTCGAATCTCAAATCGATCCCCGGCGTGATGACCATCCGTGGCTGCGCCTATGCCGGCTCCAAGGGTGTGGTGTGGGGGCCGATCAAGGACATGGTCCACCTCAGCCATGGTCCGGTCGGCTGTGGCCAGTATTCCTGGGGGTCTCGGCGCAACTACTATGTCGGCACCACCGGCATCGATACTTTCGTGACCATGCAGTTCACCTCCGATTTCCAGGAAAAGGACATCGTCTTCGGCGGTGACAAGAAGCTCGTCAAGATTATCGACGAGATCCACGAGCTGTTTCCGCTCAACCACGGCCTCACCATCCAGTCGGAATGCCCGATCGGTCTGATCGGCGACGACATTGAAGCCGTGTCGAGATCCAAATCCAAGGAATATAACGGTAAGACCATCGTGCCGGTGCGCTGCGAGGGATTCCGTGGCGTGTCGCAGTCGCTGGGTCACCACATCGCCAACGACGCCGTGCGCGACTGGATATTCGACAAGATCGCGCCGGATAAGGCCCCGTCCTTCGAGTCAACGCCCTACGATGTCGCGATCATCGGCGACTACAACATTGGGGGCGACGCCTGGTCCTCGCGCATTCTCCTGGAAGAAATGGGGCTGCGAGTGATTGCGCAGTGGTCTGGTGACGGAAGTCTTGCCGAGCTCGAGGCGACGCCGAAGGCGAAGCTGAACATTCTGCACTGTTATCGGTCGATGAACTACATATCTCGCCACATGGAGGAGAAGTTCGGCATTCCCTGGTGCGAATACAACTTCTTTGGTCCGTCGAAGATCGCCGAGTCGCTGCGCAAGATCGCAACGTACTTCGACGACAAGATCAAGGAAGGCGCCGAGCGCGTCATCGCCAAGTATCAGCCGCTGATGGATGCGGTGATCGCCAAGTACCGCCCGCGCCTGGAAGGCAAGACGGTGATGCTCTTCGTCGGGGGGCTGCGGCCGCGCCACGTGATCGGTGCCTATGAAGATCTCGGCATGGAGGTCGTCGGCACAGGCTACGAGTTCGGTCACAATGACGACTACCAGCGCACCGCCCAGCGCTACGTTAAGGACGGAACGCTGATCTATGACGACGTGACCGGCTACGAATTCGAGCGCTTTGTCGAAAAGATCCAGCCGGATCTTGTCGGTTCCGGAATCAAGGAGAAATACGTCTTCCAGAAGATGGGCGTGCCGTTCCGGCAGATGCATTCATGGGACTATTCGGGCCCGTATCACGGCTATGACGGATTTGCGATTTTCGCCCGCGACATGGACATGGCGATCAATTCGCCGGTCTGGAAAATGACCAAGGCGCCTTGGACGAACTCCCCTCAGCCGACCCTGATGGCGGCGGAATGAGCAAACGACACGGCTCGCCCCAAGCGGTGCGAGCTGGTGCGACAGGCGATGAAACAGGAAGCCGATAAAGAGTGCCACAATGACGCAGAACGCCGAACACGTGCTCGATCATCTTGAGCTGTTCAAAGGCCAGGAATACCAGCAGATGCTGGCCAATAAGAGGGCGCTATTTGAATGCCCGCATGATCCCGCAGAAGTCGAGCGCATCCGGGAGTGGTCCAAGACACCTGAATACCGAGAGAAAAACTTTGCTCGCGAAGCCTTGACTGTGAACCCGGCGAAGGCCTGCCAGCCTCTCGGAGCCGTGTTTGTTTCCGCCGGCTTTGAGGGAACGCTGCCCTTCGTGCATGGTTCGCAGGGCTGCGTGGCCTATTATCGCAGCCATTTGTCCCGGCATTTCAAGGAACCCAGCTCCTGCGTCTCCTCCTCGATGACGGAAGATGCAGCCGTGTTCGGCGGCCTGAACAACATGATCGACGGGCTTGCCAACTCTTACAACATGTACAAACCCAAAATGATCGCGGTCTCCACCACCTGCATGGCCGAGGTGATCGGCGACGATCTCAACGCCTTCATCAAGACCGCAAAGGAAAAGGGCTCAGTGCCGGCGGAGTTCGACGTTCCGTTCGCCCATACGCCAGCTTTTGTCGGCAGTCACGTCAACGGTTACGATCATGCACTCAAAGGCATATTGGAGCACTTCTGGGACGGCAAGGCCGGCAGCGCGCCCAAGCTAGAGCGCAAGCAAAATGGTAAGATCAACGTCATCGGCGGCTTCGATGGCTACACCGTCGGCAACCTTCGCGAGATCAAGCGAATTCTGGAACTGATGGAGATCGAGTACACGATTCTCGGCGATAACAGCGACGTGTTCGACACGCCGACCGATGGCGAGTTCCGCATGTATGGCGGTGGCACCAGCTTGCACGACGCGGCGAATGCGGTTCACGCCAAGGCAACCATCTCTATGCAGCAGTATTGCACGGAGAAAACGCTGCCGTTTGTTGAGGATCATGGCCACAAGATTCTCGCATTCAACTATCCCCTCGGCGTCGGCGCCACCGACGATTTCCTGATGGCCTTGTCGCGTATCACGGGCAAGCCAATACCGAAGGCCTTGGAGCAGGAGCGTGGGCGGCTGGTCGACGCCATCGCGGATTCCAGCAGCCACATCCACGGCAAGAAGTTTGCAATCTACGGCGATCCCGACCTGTGCTACGGACTTGCAGCCTTCTTGCTCGAGCTCGGTGCCGAGCCGACCCATGTGCTCTCGACGAATGGCGGCAAGGCCTGGGAAGAGAAAATGCGGACGCTGTTTGCCAGCTCGCCCTTCGGGCAGAATTGCCATGTCTATCCTGGCAAGGACCTCTGGCACATGCGCTCGCTCTTGTTCACCGAGCCGGTCGACTTCCTGATCGGAAATACCTATGGGAAATATCTGGAGCGCGACACAGGCACGCCGCTGATCCGGATCGGCTTTCCGATATTCGATCGACATCACCATCACCGATACCCCGTCTGGGGATATCAGGGCGGTATCAACGTGCTGGTGAAGATCCTCGACAAGATCTTCGACGAAATCGACAAGCACACGAACATCGCGGGCAAGACGGACTACAGCTTCGATATCGTTCGCTGATGCGGCCACGCATCTTGGCCTTATCGCCCGTTGTCGCAGCTTCCGGCGCGGGCGCAGACTATCGTCTGCGCCTGGACCGGGAAGCCATCGGCCCATGCAAGGGGACATTGATGAGTTCGCTATCGACCAAGATCCAGGATGCCCTCAGCGAGCCGGGCTGCGCGAGGAACGTCAATAAATCGGAAGCCGAGCGCAGGAAGGGCTGCACCAAGCAGCTGCAGCCGGGCGGCGCCGCCGGCGGCTGCGCCTTCGATGGCGCAAAGATAGCGCTGCAGCCGGTGACCGATGTCGCCCACCTTGTCCACGGCCCGATCGCCTGCGAAGGCAATTCCTGGGACAACCGCAGCTCCGTCTCCTCCGGCCCCGACCTCTGGCGCAGGAGCTTTACGACGGACATGGATGAGATGAACATCGTGTTCGGTGGCGAAAAGCGGCTCTATAAAGCGATCCGGGAGGTCGTCGAGAAGTACGATCCGCCGGCCATCTTCGTCTACCAGACGTGTGTGCCCGCCATGATCGGCGACGATATCAATGCAGTCTGCAAGGCAGCTGCGAGGCGGTTCGGAAAGCCCGTCATTCCCGTCAATTCGCCGGGTTTCGTTGGCTCAAAGAACCTCGGCAGCAAGCTTGCCGGCGAGGCGCTGTTCGAGCACGTTATCGGCACGCAGGAACCCGACATCACGACACCGTACGACATCAATCTCGTCGGTGAGTTCAATCTGTCCGGCGAGCTCTGGCAGGTCAAGCCGTTGCTCGACCAGCTCGGCATCCGCATTCTGTCCTGCATCTCTGGCGATGCCAGATATCGCGACATAGCCTGCTCGCACCGCGCAAAAGCCGCGATGGTCGTTTGCTCCAAAGCGTTGATCAACGTCGCGCGCAAGATGAAGGAGCGCTACGGTATCCCCTTCTTCGAAGGCTCGTTCTACGGCATTCAGGATTCCAGCGACTCGCTACGCAATATTGCGCGCATGCTGATTGCACGCGGCGCGCCAACCGAGCTGATGACCCGGACCGAGGCCGTCATCTCCCGAGAGGAGGCAAAGGCCTGGGCCGCGATCGACGGTTTCAAGCCGCGGTTTGCCGGGAAAAAGGCGCTGCTGGTCACGGGCGGCGTAAAGTCCTGGTCGGTCGTGGCCGCGCTGCAGGAAGCGGGCCTCGAGATTGTCGGAACGTCCGTGAAGAAGTCGACGAGGGAAGACAAAGAACGCATCAAAGAGCTGATGGGCCAGGACGCTCACATGATCGAAGAGATGAGCGCGCGCCAAATGTACGAGATGCTGAAGGACGCGAAGGCCGACATCATGCTGTCCGGCGGAAAGTCGCAGTTCGTTGCGCTGAAGGCCGCCATGCCGTGGCTCGACATCAACCAAGAACGGTCTTACGCCTATTTGGGGTATGCCGGCATGGTGAAGCTCATGGAGGAGATCGACAAGGCGTTGTACAATCCGATCTGGGACCAACTCCGCAGACCGGCGCCATGGGAATCCGTAAGCCACAGCGCTTGCGAGGGGAGGATGCGTGACAGACCGGCTGTGCATGCTGCGCCTCGCCTGCAGGCGGCGGAGTAGGGCAGCGCGGCATGGCGACCGTCACAATGTCGAAGAAAGCCTGCTCGGTCAATCCGCTCAAAATGAGTCAACCGGTCGGCGGCGCTTTTGCCTATCTCGGCGTGCGCGGCGCTATGCCCCTGTTGCACGGCCCGCAAGGATGTACGTCCTTTGCGCTGACGCTATTGGTGCGGCACTTCAAGGAAGCTGTACCGCTGCAGACGACTGCGATGAGCGAAGTCGCTACGGTGCTCGGCGGTTACGACAACGTCGAGCAGGCAGTCCTGAACATCTATAGCCGGACCAAGCCCGAGATCATCGGCATCAATTCAACAGGCGTCACCGAGACAAAGGGCGACGACGTCGAGGCGTTCATCCGACAGGTCCGGCAGAAGCACCTGCAGCTCGAAAAATGTCCGCTGGTCTACGTCGCGACTCCAGATTTCAAGGATGCGTTTCAGGATGGCTGGGGCAAGACGGTGGCGCGAATGGTAGAGGTCCTCGTCGACCCCGTTGACGCGGCGGCGCCGCGCGACCTCTCGCGCGTGAATGTGCTGCCGGGCTGTCATCTGACGCCCGGCGACATCGACGAGTTGCGCACGACTTTTGAGGACTTCGGACTGGATCCATCCTTCCTTCCTGATATCGGCGGCTCGCTGGATGGCCACATACCGGACAAGTTCACGCCCACCACGATCGGAGGAATCGGCGTCGAGGAAATCGCGAGCATGGGGCGCGCGGCCTGGACGGTCGCAATCGGTGCACAGATGCGCCGGGCAGCGGCCGCCATGCATGCCAGAACCGGGACGCCAGTCCGCCTGTTCGAGCGGCTCTGCGGCCTCATCCCCAATGACGAATTCATCGCCTTCCTGAGCGAGATCAGCGGGCGGCCCGTCCCGCTCAAATACCGTCGTCAGCGCGGACAGCTCGCAGACGCGATGCTGGATGCTCATTTTCACATCGGAGGCCGCAAGCTCGCGATCGGCGCCGAGCCCGACCTGCTGTTTGATGTTTCCAGCATGCTGCACGAGATGGGCGCCCAGATCGCGGCAGCAGTGACCACAGCCGCCTCGCCGGTGCTCGAGCGCGTCAAGTCCGAGGAGGTGCTGATCGGCGATCTCGAGGACCTGGAAGAACGCGCCAGGGTGCGCAACTGCGATCTCCTGATTACCCACGCGCACGGGCGCCAGGCAGCCTCGCGGCTGAAGATCCCGTTCTACCGCGCCGGCTTTCCGATATTCGACCGGGTCGGCGCCGGGCATCTGAAGACCGTCGGCTATCGCGGCACGCGGGAGCTGATCTTCGATCTGGCGAACCTCATTATCGCCGATCGCGAGGACAATCGCCAGCCGACGCCGGACACTTGGCGGACCTGCGATCCCGGCTTCCAGGTCGTTCCGCCGCAGCTGCACTGATGCCAGAGGAGGGACCCAAGTCGATGAAGGTCGCATTCGCCACTCAGGATTTGAAGCGCGTCGATGCCCATTTCGGCTGGGCCAGAAACATCGCCATCTATGACGTCCAACCGGACGGCCATCGCTTTGTCGAGGCAATCCAGTTTGACGGAGATCTCAAGGAAGACGGCATTGAGGATAAGCTCACGCCGAAGATCGAGGCGATCAAGGACTGCGCCATTCTTTATGTCGCCGCGATCGGCGGCTCGGGGGCCGCGCGGGTGGTTGCTCAGAAAATCCATCCAATGAAGGTAGCCGAGCCGGAGGCGATCGACGATCTCTGTGTCAAGCTCGAAGGCGTCCTGAAGGGCTCTCCGCCGCCTTGGCTGCGCAAGGTGCTCGCCAAGGGTGGGGAACGCAATCTGGAGTTCGAGGACTGATGGGACCTGTCATGAACAAACCGGCTGAGCCCACTCCTCGCGATCAGGTGGTGGACGCGCCCTTCGTCCGGGAGCTCGTCAAGATTTGGCGGGCGCAGGACACCCACGGCGCGTGGGAAGGCAAGAGGGATATCGACCTCCTCGAGCCCTACCTGCTCGACAAGGAGAAGCGGCGCATCCTCCCAATCGTCGGCGATCCAGATCCGGATACGATCTGGCGGCTTGAGCTCTTCTTCGATGCCGTTGCGCTTTCGATCGAAAGAGAAACCGGAGTAGGGGTGTCCCCGATGCTGAAGATGCACCACGAAGGCTTCGGTCGGCTGGTCCTGATCGCAGGGCGGCTTGTCGTCGTGAGCAAGCGGCTACGTGATGTACATCGCTTTGGCTTTGACAATCTTGCAAAGCTCGCCGCCGAGGGCGACGGGCACGTCAACAGCGCGGTCGAGATGATCCGCAGGTTTCCGGAAGTTGCGAACTACTGAGGCGATCATGCGCGATCTTGAATCACTGAAAGCCGAGGTCAAAAAACTATCGACCAAAGCGACCCAGGCTAAGATGGATCTCCACGATCTCTCCGAAGATCTGCCCGCCAACTGGACCTCGATCCTGGAAGTCGCTCAGAAGGCCTACGACGCCTTCGCCGTTCTCGAACGCAAGCGTCAAGAGCTCAACAAACTGGAAAGAGCATAGGCGATCAACGATTATGGCATCAGTAACCCGCGACGGCCGCGAGTGGAGCCCGGAATACCTGATCTCGATCGACCCGGAGAGGTGCATCGGCTGCGGCCGCTGCTACAAGGTCTGCGGCCGCGACGTCATGACGTTGAAAGGTCTCAATGAGGACGGCGAGATGATTGACCTCGATGACGATGATGACGAGATCGAGAAGAAGATTATGGTCATGACCGATGTCGGCGCTTGTATCGGCTGCGGCGCGTGCGCCCGCGTCTGTCCCACCAATTGTCAAGTTCACGCTGTCGTCGCCTGAGCCGCTCACTTGCGAGGTCGCTCGCTTTCGAAGCTGGGGCCTAACGGCGGCGATATCCCCATAAGCCAAAAATGTGAGTAGGTCCTATTCGATCCCCTGGTCACGTGCTTTCATCATTGCAGCGACCCGAAATCGCTCATGAATGGCGACCGCACTTGCGAGCAGAGCGGTCTGCGCGCTCTTGAGGGCCTCGATTACAATCCCAGCTTCCTCGCGCGTCAACGGGACGCGCCCGGCCATGTGGCTGGCATCGGGCACGACTGCCCAGATCGCGCGGCGATAAGGATGATCCTTCACCTCGATCAGGCTGTCGCTTTCGAGTTCGCCGCCAAGTGTAATAGCGAGCCCTGTCACTTCGAGCTTGCGACCGTCCTGCGTGAGCTTCACAAAAGTTGGCATCGATGGCTCAGCTTCTGGCTTAGAGGTGGTCAGGCCATCCCCGCCAGTTCCCCTCGGGGGAGACATTCGAGGCCATCTTCCTCGACGTTTGTTGCGTGCAAGACGCTTCAACCGAGTTGACCTTGACCTTGTCCTTGCCGCGACCAGCAGAGGGATCCCCAACCATGATCCCATCCGCCCTGGCGGCACGTGCGGCGCACGGTGCGACGGCGCGGGCGGTGGGCATGGGATTGGCTGCGAATTGCGAAGCCTCCAGATCGCCGGAGGTCGCGTCGAGAACCGGCTCTTCGAATTTGAAGCTGACAGCCACGTGGGTGCAATTGACCTCGCACACCGTGATCGGGCGCGCCATCGAATACACAGTCGGTGCGGTATGATCGAGCAGAGATTTGAGTTCGTTTGCGGAGCGATGGACGAGTTGCGGCGACGTGTTCATGTCAATCTCCATGCAAGCGTATGCTTCAGGGCGAGGATCAAATCTCGTGCCATATCCGTGCTTCCGCGCCAGCGAGGCGTCGTGCAAGCGGGTGAAAAAGCCCCCTGGCGAACCCGCATGCGTGGCGTAGCACCTTGCATCGCACCTGGCCCCTGAGAGGTGGTTTGACCCGGGCGGCCGCGAGATCTTGCGCGACTCTTGCAATTGCCTGGCCGAGAGACCTGGTCCCTTAGTGAGGACGACATGGAGCGGAACATCGCGTGCGCGATCTGCAACTCCGGCGATGTTCCGAACCGGCGAGCGATCGGCTTTCAGCTCATGATTATCGGTGACGACGGTGCGCCCGGGCCAGGCCGATCGTGATCGTGCGCTCGGGTAAGGACGTGATCGGCTATCGCAGGGTTTGCCCGCATGATCACGTGAAGCTGGAGTGGGAGCGCAACCAGTTCCTGGATCCCAATGGGTTCGCGCCTGATGTGCGGCAAGCACGGCTCGACGTTCGAGCTCGGTACAGGACTTGCGGTGGACGGCCCCTGCAAGAGGCAGCGCTTGACGCCGATTGCGCTCTCAGTGCTCGATGGCGACATCTGCGTAACGGGAGTTGAGCTTGTTGAAGATGACGAGGCAAAGAGGGTCTGAGCCAAAACGCTAAACCGGACGATTCTCGTTCCGGTTTTTGACCGGCCCCATCTTTGACAGGCCCTCTTTATAAGAAAGCTCAGTGCAGGACACCTCAATGTCTTTGGCCGCGTCGATGAGGTAGTCGAGCTTGCCCGCCGTATCGAAGGTCTTGATGTCGTTCTTGTCGACACCGGCCAGGTCCATCATCTCCTTCCATACCGTCGACTCCTCGCATGGCAGCACGCAGAACGTGATGTCACCAATTTTGGTGCGGTATTTCGCGAGCAAGTCGATGTTGTTGCAGAATATGAAATATCTTCCATCCGGGCTCAGCGTACCATCAAGCACCTGTGCGACATCGGCAAGATAGGTAAAGGAGTGCAGATAGCCGGCCAATATCGGAATCGTCGGATCTCCCCGTTCCGCGATCGTCAGCACTTGTTCAATCGAATAATCTGGCGGCCTCTTCTCGTCGGCGAGTTGGGGCTGGAACCTTAATGCGATGTCGCCGCGAAAGCCAAAACGGCCCTCTTTTTTGGTCCAGCCCTTCAGCACCGCATTCACAAGCCTGCCTTCCTTCTCAAGACGGCCCAGAGCAGTGTTGTCGATCGATGTCATGAGTCCTCCTCTTCGAGTGCCGAGCGGAAATTTCGGTCCGCGGGATTTGCGCGTACCACTTTATGCAAGTTGCCTGCCGTCAAACCTACTGGGCGCGCAAGCTAGCGGCAGGTCGGCGCGGTTGCAGGGCGTGTCTCGCCGCACCTCGGGCGCCACTGGTCCGTGTGCCCGCAAATACGTCGTGTCGCACACCCGACACGCGTCGACAACCAAACAATGACGTCGGCAAATGCGAGCGCTTTTTATTGCGCAATCGATGGCATGGGACTTGCCAAGAACGACCTGTCGCGACGACTTGCCAATGAGTACGACAGCAAATCGTCCAAAGCAGTTGGAGGTAGAATGATCAATTTGACTGAGAATGCGGTGAACGCGGTGAAGAGTGCGATCGCCGCAAAGGGCGTCCCTTCGCGCGGCCTGCGAATCATGGTCGAAGCCGGCGGCTGTTCCGGATTCAAGTACACGATGGGCCTCGCAGAGGCGGCTGAACCCGACGATAGCATCGTCGAGCGCGATGGCATCAAGGTGTTCGTGGACAATGCCAGCCGGGAGCATCTTGCCGGCACCACAATCGATTTCGCAGTGACGCTCGAGGGGTCTGGTTTCACGTTCGACAATCCGAACGCGAACTCGCACTGTTCCTGCGGCAAATCCTTCAGCTGATTTTCCGGGCCAGAGCGCCTGGCGGAAAGGTCATCGCAACATGCAGGTCGGGGTCCACGACAAGAAATTTGCGTCAGCCGAATCCTCTGCAGATCGTGAGCTGATCGTCCGCGCTGTGCTCGACGAACTGCGGCCAAACCTCAAGCGCGATGGCGGAGACTGCGAGCTGATCGAGATTGACGGTGACAAGATCATCGTAAAGCTCACTGGTGCCTGTGTGCTCTGCAAGCTCGCGAGCGCGACGTTGGAGGGTATCCAGGCGCGCTTGATCGAGCGGCTAGGCGGGTTCGTCCGCCTGATCCCCTCTGCAGGAGCTGCGAAAGTGCGGCATTGAGTGAGGCGCTTCGTGCGGCCAATTTATCTCGACAATAACGCGACCACGCGCACTGACCCGCTGGTCATCGCGGCGATGCTACCGTTCTTCTCGGAGCGGTTTGGCAATGCCTCATCAGGGCATGTGTTCGGAAGCGATGTCGCGGGAAGCGTCAGGGAGGCGAGAAAATGTGTGCGGGCCCTGATCGGTGCGGAATTTGACAGCGAGATTGTGTTTACCTCGGGCGGTACAGAGTCCGACAACACAGCCATTCTGTCCGCGCTTGCGGTCCAGGAAGGGCGTGACGAGGTGGTCGCAACGGCGGTGGAGCATCCGGCCGTGCTATCGCTCACCAACGAACTCACCCGTCGCGGCACGACATGCCATCTTGTTCCCGTCGATAGCTGCGGCCGGATCGACGTCGAGGCATACCGCCGGGCTCTGTCGCCCCGGACCGCGGTTGCTTCTATCATGTGGGCAAACAACGAGACGGGAACAATCTTTCCGGTAGAATATCTGGCTAAAATGGCGCGCTCGGTCGGCGCCCTGTTCCATACCGACGCCGTACAGTGCGTGGGACGGATCCCAATCGATCTCAAGAGGACGGAGATCGATATGCTCTCGCTCTCCGCCCATAAGCTCCATGGGCCGAAAGGGATTGGCGCACTTTACGTGCGCAAGGGCACCAGGTTCAGTCCGCTCATCACGGGCGGCCCACAGGAGCGGCGGCGCCGTGCCGGTACCGAAAACGTCCCGGGGATCATCGGCTTGGGAAAGGCGGCGGAGCTTGCCGCGGCAACGCTCGAACAGGAACAGGCGCGGATTGGCGCATTGCGCGACCGCCTTGAGCAGGGCCTTCTGAATCTCGGTCATTGCATGGTGCTCGGCGACGTCAACAGCCGCTTACCGAACACAACTGGCATCGCGTTCGAGCATCTCGAAGGCGAGGCGATCATCCATCATCTAAGCCGCGCCGGCATTGCCGCATCCGTTGGCTCGGCCTGCACGTCCGGTTCGATGGAACCGTCGTATGTGCTGCGCGCGATGAAGGTGCCGCCAGACTCACTGAACGGAGCGATACGCTTCTCGCTGTCGCGCGAAACGACAAGCAGCGAGATTGAACACGTCGTTCAGGTAATGGCCGATGTCCTTGCGAGCTTTCGGGCAACGTCAACCGCGAAGCAGGAGTGTGCGAGCGGCACCTCTCTTCCCATGGAGCCGAGCCCATGAAAGTCATGCTTCGCCGATCGCCGGAAACAGGCTTTTCAATCTACGTGCCAAAGAAGGATCTCGAAGAGCCAATCGTGGAATCGGAGAATGAGGCCTTGTGGGGTGGCTGGATCAGACTAGCCAATGGATGGGTTCTTGACCTGCCTCAGATGGCCGGCGACACCAGCCTGCCGATTACGATTAACGCCAAGAAGCGGGGCGGGGACAAAGAGGACTGATGAACGCGCTGGCCCCTTGCATCGACTTCGCCAGCTCGGCGGACGCCGAGGCCACCCTCCGAGAAGTCGCACAGCACCTGCGGAAGGGCCGCGTCGTTCCATATCTCGGGCCTGGCTTGGCCGAGCTCTCCATCTCGACAGCGCCGATGGCTCCAGAGACGCTCGCTGCGTTCTTCGCCAGCAAGGTCGCGCTGCCGCGCCGGGCCAGGGGAAACGCC
Source organism: Bradyrhizobium neotropicale (assembly GCF_001641695.1). Classification (GTDB taxonomy): domain Bacteria; phylum Pseudomonadota; class Alphaproteobacteria; order Rhizobiales; family Xanthobacteraceae; genus Bradyrhizobium; species Bradyrhizobium neotropicale. The sequence continues at coordinate 104,530 of NZ_LSEF01000026.1, read as the reverse complement.
TGGGCCTCGGCTCAGTACATCGAAAACACAAGGCATCGTGCCACCGTGAGCGCGCTGATGGCAGAAGCATTCGCGGCGGCAGCCGCGCCGACAGCATTGCACCAATATCTGGCCACGCTGGCGCTACCATTAGTGGTCGATAGCTGGTACGATGGAGCGATGCGAGCGGCCTTCGGCCTGCGCGAGGACTGGGGCGAGATCCAGGGTATCACTCGCGCCGGAATCGGCGAGGAACGCTGGTATCGCTTCTACGATGCGGCGGGCCAGGAGGTCGATGGTCAGATCGCCGGGCGCTGGACCACCATTCTCTACAAACCGCATGGCAGCGTCGTGCCGGCAAGGAATTTCCTGATCTCGGATGCGGACTACGTTGAGGCATTGACTGAGATCGACATCCAGACGCCAATTCCGGATGAGGTGAAGGCGCGCCGTACGGATCGTAGCTTTCTGTTCGTCGGTTGCCGGTTCAACGACCAGCTCCTGCGTACCTATGCCCGACAAGTGCTGAAGCGTTCGGCAGAGACCCACTACGCTGTGGTGGATCCGGCTGCGCTCTCGAAAAATGAGTTGCGCTTCCTGGTCGCGCAGGGCATCGCGCCGCTCGCCATCCCGCTTTCGCGTGCTATCGAGCTCCTGTGCGCGGCTTAGCCTTCTTTGCTCCCTTGCGCCAACAGGGACGTTCAAATCCAAAGAGACCGTGCCATCTCACCTGTTTCGGCGGTGGTTCCCAATGCGGAGGCAATGGTCGTAGTTCAGGCGCTGCTCCAGCTCCTGCGCCTGGCTTATCGATTGGTGTAGTGAATCCACGAGCCGTTTGCTTTCCGAGATAGCCCTGTCGGCCCTCTGAAGAAGCTGATCCCGCTCGCGCTCGATCGAGAGACGATGTACTGCCATCTCGCGCTCCGTGGGTCCATGCAGCCGGGAGCGTTATCAGCCTATTAGCCACGTGGAAGTCCGGAAATATCACGCCGAAAAGAAGTCGCAACAATTCGATCTGCTTCCGCCCCCTGTCTCCACCACCCTAGCCACCGTGTCAAACGATTGTACCGGATAGGGAAAGCTGTGGAGTGGCGATTAGCTTGCCGCGGACCGACTTCAGTTCGTTCAGCCTATGTCAAACCACATTATCGCTGCGCCCGGGGTCCCAGCTTCTCCGAATGGTATAAGGGAGGCGAGTAGCGATTTTTGCAGCAGGGTCGATCGACACTGTCGGAAACAGTACGGCGTGTCAGCCTTACGACATCCCTCAGCACGGTCTCCAAATTCCGTGTCCCTACACGCTTCCCCTTAAACCATTGAACCAAGCAGCTAGGTCGCGCGATGCCACCATGGCACGTGAGTTGCTAATGGTTCTACAGAACGGCTCCAGGAAATGAATCACGGAGCCGGTTCGACCCTCTATGGAGACCGGGTATATGGACGTGTCAGCGGAACGCAAGGCATCGGATGGCAGCGCCACCATGGGTAAAGCCAGACAGGCCTTCACGGAGCGCATGAGTTGCAGCGGGACCGGCGCTGGCGGAATGGCGGGCTGTACACCGCACGCAGTCTCGGCTGATCTGACGTCCGAGATCTGGGAGAAGGTCAAGAATCATCCGTGCTACAGCGAGGAAGCACACCATCACTATGCCCGAATGCATGTCGCGGTGGCGCCGGTCTGCAATATCCAGTGTAACTATTGCAACCGAAAATATGATTGTGCCAATGAGTCGCGCCCGGGAGTCGTCAGCGAGAAGCTGTCGCCTGAGCAGGCGGCGGACAAGGTGCTGGCTGTGGCTTCCACAATTCCACAGCTGACGGTGCTTGGGATCGCGGGCCCGGGTGATCCACTTGCCAATCCGGCAAAAACCTTCAAGACATTCGAGCTCGTCAACAAGGTCGCACCCGACATCAAGCTCTGTCTGTCGACCAACGGACTCGCTTTGTTGGATCACGTGGATGCGATCGCGAAATGCAACGTCAATCACGTCACAATCACCATCAACGCGATCGATCCGCATGTCGGCGCTAGGATCTACCCCTGGATATTCTACAAGCACAAGCGTCATGTCGGCATTGATGCCGCAAAGATCCTGATCGAGCGGCAGCTCCAGGGGCTTGGCGTCCTCGCAGCGCGCGACATCCTCTGCAAAATCAACTCGGTCATGATCCCGGGGATCAACGACAGGCATCTGGTCGAGGTCAACAAGGAAGTGAAAGCGCGCGGAGCGTTCCTGCACAACATAATGCCGCTGATCTCTTCGCCAGAGCATGGCACGGTGTTTGGCCTGAACGGGCAGCGTGGTCCGACGGCATGGGAACTGAAGACGCTGCAGGATAGTTGCGAAGGGGAGATGAAAATGATGCGGCACTGCCGCCAATGTCGTGCCGACGCAGTCGGCCTCCTGGGTGATGACCGCAGAGCCGAGTTCACCACCGAACGGATCGCGGCGCTTGGGCACAAATACGATGTGGAGGCCAGAAAGGCCTATCAGGCCAGGGTCGAAAATGTGCGCCATGCCAAAGTTGCGGCCACACGTCGGCAGCTTGCGGAGCTCGCGGATTGCGCCGACGCCGTAAAGGTGCTGGTAGCGGTCGCGACCAAAGGCTCGGCACTGATCAACGAACATTTTGGCCACGCCAAGGAGTTCCAGATCTACGAACTATCCGCCACAGGCGCAAAGATCGTGGACCATCGCCCCGTCCAGCTCTATTGCGGCGGCGGCTATGCCGAGGAAGATCGGCTCCCAACCATTATCCGCGCAATCAACGATTGCCACGCGGTCTTCGTCGCGAGGATCGGCGGTTGCCCCAAAGCCGAGTTGATCAAGGCTGGCATTGAGCCAGTCGATGAATACGCCCATGCGTTTATCGAAAAGTCGGCGATCGCCTGGTTCAAGCGCTATCTCGACAGGGTTAAAACCGGCGAGATTAAGCATGTGGAGCGTGGCGAGGCCGCGACCGCGCACGCCTCCATTATTTCAGCGGCGTGAGGCGGGGAGCAAAACAATGCCGTTCAAGATCGTCGCCTCGCAGTGCACGGGCTGTTCTGCTTGCGAACAGGAGTGTCCCAATGTCGCAATCTCGGAGAAAGGCGGGATTTTCGTGGTCGATCCAAAAAAATGCACCGAATGCATCGGCTATTTCGACGAGCCGCAGTGCGTGGCGGTCTGCCCGGTCGACAACACTTGCGTGCTTGACATGGCGCGACCGCGCTACGCCTCTTGAGGGCAATAGGCTATGAGGGGCGGGCCTTTCCCATGCACGGAACAAGTGAGACCAGCCAATACTGCGGTCGATAGGACGCCCGCGCCGTTGAACGCGGCAGCATCAAAGCTGAATCTGCCGGCCATGCAGCCGGTCGAGGACCAGATGTGGAGAGAGAGCTCGCTGAAATGGCTGCTTGGCCTATTCCACAAGTGCAAGGAAATGCTCGCTCAACCCGTGCCGCCGACGACCGACACGCGTTTCAGTGCGCGACGGGACAGTGAGCGAGACGTCGCCGCCTGAACCCTGTTCCACGTGGGCTGCGAGCGCAAACCGAGGCCGAGAGAGTTGAACATGAGCAATATGGCTGATGATGACGTCGTCGAGTTGACGTCGGCGCCCTTCTTCAATTGCGGCGAGAAAGTCCGGGCCAAGTATACGATCCGTAACGACGGCACCTACGCTGGCAAGCAGGTCGGCGACATCCTGGCGAAGAAGGGAGAGATCGGCTACGTGATCTCGATCGGCACGTTCCTGCAGAAATTCTACGTCTACGGCGTCGAATTTGTCAGGACCGGGCACCGGGTCGGGATGAGGCGGAAGGAGCTCGATCTGGTCTTGGCGAATGAGGACGCCGAGGAACGGCCTTTGCCCGGAGCTATTTGTCGATGATCGAACGCAGGCGACCGAAGTATCAGTCTGGCCAGCAAGTCAAGGCAAAGGTTGGGCTGGTCAATGACGGCTCATTGCCGGAAGCACCGCCGGAAGGCGTTCTGGTCAGCGTCGGCGACGTCGGCGAGGTCGTCCGGATTGCGCAGCACGCCGAAGCGAATTTGCCAATCTATCTCGTCAAGTTCGGCAAGCAACTTGTCATCGGTTGTCTCGAAGAAGAAATTGCACCGATCCAGGAAGGTGGAGCTGATGACTGAGGCGGTTCATGAGCCCGTACGGCCGGCACATCCTAATCATCTTGATCGTAGACGTATCGAACGAACGTTGGACACGCGTGAGTACTACCGTTATGTGTCACCGAGAGTGACTGGCGTTCCGGGTGGTTACTTGATCGAAAGTCCATGCTGCTCACGCCATATCGACATGGAAGGTGGTCTCATCGATATCGCGCTCCTGCGCCACGATTGCAGGAGCGCAAGCTGGCAGCTGTTTCGTAAGAATCACGATAACAGCCTTTGGGAACTCTACTCCACGCACAAGTGCCTAAAGGCCGCCGCCGACTTCTTGAGCGCCGATCCCGAGCGCGCATTCTGGCCATAACAAATCCGTACGACGGTCTTGGCTGCTCGAAATCGAGCTGTTGGGCTCGGCGACGCCGCATGTCGGATCGATATTTGTCGACAGGGCTAGTTGTGCCGCCCGATATGAATTGAGTCTGAACTCGCTCCGATTGACCAGGCGATTTGCGATCTGCGCTGCTTGCAGTGGCAACAAGACCGCCTCACGTTCCCCTGTCGTACATCTGACACAAGCAATTCATCTGTGCGTTTCGACGAGCTTTCATCTCCGTCGTACTGTCATGATGACGCGCGTAGCGCCCACTCGGAGAATGGCACGCCGCTTGCTACTCGCTACTGCGAGCAGGACTCAAGGACGTGCCCTCGTCAGTGGCGGCGAGATCGGTCTTCCCGAAAGCCGTCCACGCGCCGCTTAAAGAGCTTCAACATCGCTGAAGTACGGGCGAAATCATCGGCAGTGGGCTGGATGGAGAACAAGAATGTCTTCACTGAGACAAATTGCGTTTTACGGCAAGGGTGGTATCGGCAAATCGACGACGTCACAGAACACGCTGGCGGGGCTTGCCGAGATGGGTCATAAGATCCTGATCGTCGGGTGCGACCCCAAGGCGGACTCGACCCGACTGATCCTGCATGCAAAGGCACAGGACACGATCTTGAGCCTGGCGGCGAACGCCGGCAGCGTCGAGGACCTTGAGATCGAGGACGTCATGAAGGTCGGCTACAAGGACATCCTCTGCGTGGAGTCCGGCGGGCCGGAGCCGGGGGTCGGCTGCGCCGGCCGCGGCGTCATCACCTCGATCAACTTTCTGGAAGAGAACGGGGCTTATGAGGACATCAACTACGTGTCCTACGACGTGCTCGGCGATGTCGTCTGCGGCGGGTTTGCAATGCCGATCCGCGAGAACAAGGCCCAGGAGATCTACATCGTGATGTCCGGCGAGATGATGGCGATGTATGCCGCCAACAACATCTCCAAGGGCATTCTGAAGTACGCCAGTTCCGGCGGCGTTCGCCTCGGCGGGCTGATCTGCAACGAGCGGCAAACAGACAAGGAGCTGGAGCTGGCGGAAGCGCTTGCCAAGAAGCTCGGAACCCAGCTGATCTACTTTGTGCCGCGCGACAACATCGTGCAGCACGCGGAGCTGCGCCGAATGACGGTGCTGGAATACGCCCCCGACTCCAAGCAGGCAGATCACTATCGCAACCTCGCGACGAGAATCCACAACAATGGCGGCAAGGGTATCATTCCGACCCCTATCAGCATGGACGAACTTGAAGACATGCTGATGGAGCACGGCATCATGAAGCCGATCGATGAGGACCAGGTGGGCAAAACCGCCGCCGAGCTCGCCGCTCAATAGGTGGTCGCGGACACCCCAAAGATGGGCAATCACAGTCGCATGAGATGCAGGAAAATCGAGCGGAGTCGCAGGTGACCGCAGCGCGATCGAGTTCGTTGGACGAAGCGTCACCCTCGCTGGCTAGCTCTTCTACGGAAGGTCGGGACGTCGGAATAGAATTCTACCGTCTTCTGGTCGGCTGCGATCCCACGGATGCCGACCTAACCGACGATCGCGATTTTGATCGTCATGTGCTCGCCTCCGTCCTTTCCATCGCCGCGATGGATGGTGGGCCTCTTTCCGAGAAGGTCGGGCTGGTTGAGCAGGAGCTCGATCAGCTTCGCGCCAAATACTTCCCATCTGGGCCCGTTTGGCCGGTCGCTCGGACGACTAAGCCGGGCTTAACTTACGAGGACGAGATCATCATGGTGCGCGACCTCTTGCTCGCGCAGCGATCGACTGAAGGCGAGGTCAGCCGCTGGCTCGCTGCCATGATTGCGCGCCGCGCAATGGAGGCGAACCATCTGTGGGAGGATCTCGGGTTGCGCCAGCGGGCTGAATTGTCGCGTCTTTTGACACGCCATTTCGCACCATTGGCTGCACGAAATACGAAAAATATGCGATGGAAGCGCTTCATCTATCGCACCTTGTGCGAGGACGATGGCCTGGTGATGTGCACGACACCGGTGTGCACGCAATGCAATGATTTCGATCTTTGTTTCGGCGAAGAGAGTGGCGAAAGCCGCATGGCCGAGCGCCGCCGGGAATTTATGCGCGACGTCGAGGAGCATGTCAAAGCCGCCAGTCATTGACATAGGGCGACAGTTGGCGATCGAGGCGGCCCACTGATCATTGGCCTCCACGTGAACGCGACATCACGACGGCGTTACTCGATCATGAACCCATCTCGTGGGGACGCGGTCCAGGGCAGCCTTCTGAGATGGTCCATCCGATCAAGTGGTTGCTCGCGCTGCGAGCCTCGTTTCTGCAGCCGCCGGATGTCCCTGATGCGGCGGCTCCCGTGCTGTGCTCTGGGTTTTAGATCGGATCGTTGGACCGAAAAAATGGGAACGACACTATGATAGCGGAGTGCGAGATCAAATCTGCGCACGTGGAGATGCGAGTAAACACCGTCTGGACGATCGTGCTCGGCTTTGCAGCCGATCCATTGGCACGCTGGAGCTGGCCGGACTCGAACCAATATCTCAGTAGTATGCCGGAGTTCGTCGTCGCATGCGGCGGTCGAGCATTCGAGAATGGTACGGCCTACATCGCAGCAGGCCTCCGGGCCGCAGCCCTATGGCTGCCCCCCGGCGTGCAGCAAGATGAGCCGGCGCTAGACGCGCTCATGGAGCGGTCTCTGCGTCCGGAGATTGCGGAGGATATGGCCTGTCTTCGCAACGGAATGGCTGAACATCATCCGCCAGAGCCGCATTGGTATCTGCCCCTCATCGCCGCCGACCCGAACTGGGCCGGACAAGGTCTTGGCTCGCAGCTCATGCAGCACGCGCTTCGAAGATGTGATGAAGAAGGCGTCGCCGCCTATCTCGAGAGTTCAAATCCGCAAAACATAACGCTTTACAGACGCCACGGCTTCAAAATCATTGGCGAGATACAACACGGCTCCTCGCCGCCGCTCACGCCGATGTTGCGACTGCCGACTTGAGCGGAATCCTTTGGCGAGGATACACACCAGCAGCGACAACTAGGACCTTCTCATACCTTACAAGGTGAAGACGCCAGAATTGGTCAGCGTCCTTTCGACCAACAGCTGCGAGCGTAGGCATGGGCGAGAGTGCCGCCAGCTAGTAGCTCTGCACAGTGATTTTGACGGGTTGCGTTGTGCGGCAGTCAGATTAGTTCCGGCAGGCTTTTGGGATCAACGAGCACCTCGATGCTGCGAGGCGTCGCTGGCTGCCTTCTGATGAGGCCAGCTCGTTCCAGCGTCAGCACCATTTGGTGAACCGAGGGCGGGCTGACGCGAAAATATTCTTGCATGTCGGTTTCCGCCGGCGGTCTGCGGTGTAGCCGCGTATAGAGGTGGATGAAGGCAAGGTACTGCCCCTGTTTGGGCGTGAAGGTTTTTGCCGAAGGACTCACGCCGGCCATCCGATTCAGTTGTTCGTGCGAGCCTCGAAGGAGGCAGGCATGAATTTACGATATCGGGTCGAACTGAGCCAAGTCGAGCGCACCAACTCAAGACGCTGCTCGGCGGCGGCAAGCATGCGTCCCGCAGGCTCAAGCGAGCACAGATCTTGTTGGCTGCCGATGCCGGGGCCAGCGACGAGGAGATCGCCAGGAGCGTTGGCGTGAGCGGCTCGACCGTGTACCGGACCAAGCGACGCTTCGTGGAAGGCAATCTGGAGCGAGCGCTGAGCGAAGAGCCCCGTCCCGGCGCTGAGCGCAAACTCACGGGCAAGGAAGAGGCTCTGCTGGTGGCGACCGCCTGTGCCGGTCCGCCGGCGGGCCGTGCCCGCTGGACGCTCAAGCTGCTGGCAGGCGCGATGGTCAAGCTCACCGAGCACAAGAGCCTGTCCCACGAGACGGTTCGCCGGCGTCTGGCCGAAAATGACCTCAAGCCCTGGCGCAAGGACATGTGGTGCATTCCGCTGGTCGACGGCGAATACGTCGCTCGCATGGAAGACGTGCTCGATCTCTACGCCGAGGCGCCCGACCCCGATCACCCGGTGGTGTGCTTCGATGAAAGCCCGGTGCAGCTCATCGGCGAGGCGCGTCAGCCAATCCCCGCCGAGCCCGGCCGGCTCGAACGTTACGATTACGAGTATCGTCGCAATGGCACCGTCAACCTCTTCGTCCTGCTCGATGTGCATCGTCCCTGGCGCAAGGTCAAAGTCACCGAGCGGCGTGCGGCAGAAGACTACGCCCAATGCATGCGCGAACTCGTCGATATCCATTATCCCGACGCCGAGACCGTCCGGGTCGTCCAGGACAATCTATCAACCCATTCTGCCGGCGCCCTCTATCAGGCGTTCCCGCCTGCCGAAGCCAGACGGATTTTGCGACGACTTGAGTTCCACTACACCCCCAAGCACGCAAGCTGGCTCAACATGGTCGAGATCGAGATCGGCGTCTTGCGGGGACAGTGCCTCGACCGCAGGATCGACAACCCCAAGCGACTGCGCCGCGAACTCGCCGCCTGGGAACGGCAGAGGAATGCCGCACGCTCCCGCATCAAATGGATGTTCACTACAGACAAGGCGCGCACCAAAATGGGCCGCGCCTATCCCGACACTTCCAAAGAGTCATAATCACTGTGCAGAGGTACTAGTTGCGCATTCGCAGGCGGGCATCTCCAGTTGCTCGGTCAAGAGGGGGACGGCGCGCGCTTGGTCCGAGCCGTTCAGATCAGTCGATGCGATCTCATCAATGCGGGGCTTGTAACATTGGTGACAATTCACCTGACGTATCTTGGCGTGCGAATCACAACAAGCGAAAGGCACCGCAATGCAGAACCTAGCGACCTTACAGCGCCCAGTATGGCACGGTGCTTGCCATAGTCCTGACTGCATCACTTAAGTCGTCGCGTGATGCACGGAGCGGACTCGGCGCTTGTTGGTTCATGGCGTCGGGTCCGTTCCGTTCTGGTCTCGCCAGCCCAGGGCGGCTCGACGTGCATCGAGGAGGCTAGCGGAGCCCATCCCTAGATCCCGAAGTTTCGCAATTTCAAGAAGAAATCGGTTCTGAAGGGGGGCCGCGCGAAAACTGTGGTGGGTCGGACCCGTCGGCTAGAGCCGCCGTCCGATCAGGAGTCTTCGTATCGAGGTAGCATGAAATGAGCAGGAACCACGGAGGACCGGCCCGACCACGAGGATCCAGGTTCGACATGATCATCAATGTCGCCCGCAAGCGACGCAGATCTGAGCTGGTGCGCTGCCGACGTTGTTCGTTTCGCGACAAAGTCCCTCCGAACGGCTCCGTATGTTCGAGCGTCTAAACTCTATCGTGATCTGGCATGCCGGTTGCTCGCCGTCAGAGAAAGTGGAGTATTGACCTGAGATGAGCTTCGATGCTGCGATGCAGTCCGATAAAGCGCCGCCGCGACCGATCGTCCTGAACGACACGACGTTGCGCGATGGCGAGCAGGCGCCTGGTGTCGCCTTTACGGCTGCAGAAAAAGAATCCATCGCCCGGGCGCTGGCGCGGGCCGGAATTAACGAGATCGAGGCCGGTACGCCGGCCATGGGCCAAGAAGAGATCGGCGCGGTCCGGGCTATCGTCGAAGCCGGTCTGCCGGCGACGATCATCGCTTGGTGCCGGATGCGGACTTTTGACGTCGAGTCAGCGCTCAGCGCCGGTGTGTCAATGGTCAATTTGTCAATTCCATCCTCCGACATCCAAATTGCGGCCAAGCTGGGGGGCGGCCGCCCGGCTGCGTTGGAGCAGGTGAGGCGGGTCGTCGGCTATGCGCGTGAGAAGGGGCTTGATGTCTCAGTCGGCGCGGAAGACTCCTCGCGGGCCGACGTCAATTTCCTGATCGAATTGCTGGCTGCGGCAAGCGGCGCAGGCGCACGCCGCTTTCGTGTCGCGGACACGCTCAGCGTACTCGACCCAGATACGGCCTTTGCCATGGTCTCGGCGCTACGCGCCACCACCGATCTCGAGCTCGAATTCCACGGCCATGACGATCTCGGTCTTGCGACGGCCAACACGCTCGCCGCCATAAAAGCGGGCGCGACACATGCGTCCGTCACCGTGATCGGCCTTGGCGAGCGCGCCGGCAACGCGCCGCTGGAAGAGGTCGCTGTCGCGCTCAAGCAGCTTTATGGCCGCGACACGGGCGTCGTACTGTCGGAGCTTGAGAACGTCGCGGCCGTGGTCGCGGCGGCCGCCGTTCGCGCGATTCCACTCAATAAAGCGATCGTCGGTGAGCATGTTTTTACCCATGAATCGGGCATACATGTCGATGGTCTCCTGAAGGACCAGCGCACCTATCAGGCACTCGACCCACGGCTGCTTGGTCGTTCCAATCGTTTCGTGATCGGCAAACATTCAGGTCTCGCCGCCATCACGGCGCTGCTCTCCGAACTGCAACTATCGGCGACCGACGATCAAGCGAGGGCGGTCCTTGCCCGGGTCCGCAAGCATGCTGTCGAGTGCAAGGGGGCGGTCACGCGAGAGACCGTGATAAAGATCTGGCACGACGTCCGCGACCGCCCGCCGCCCAGCTGCTTCCAGGACGGCGCTTCGGTACAAAGGTGATGACGGAGACAGCAAATGGTTGATGGCATCCTCGCGCGATTGGACAAGGCCGCGGCGGCCGAGGAAATCTTTGCGATATTGGAGGTCGACTACGACCCGAAAGTGGTCAATGTTGCACGGCTCCACATTCTAAGACGCATGGGACAATATCTCGAAGCCGAGGATTTTACTGGCGCGCCGGATGAAGCTGTAGCGAAACGGTGCAAGGAAGTGCTGGAGCGGGCTTATGCTGATTTCGTCACCTCCTCTCCAATTGACCAGCGCGTGTTCAAGGTTCTGAAGGACGCCGTGAGTCGACGGCCGAAAGAAGCTCAAGCTCTCGTTCAGCTCGACGCCTTGAAGTGAACGGGCTGACTTGCCTGCGCTTGGAACGCCATCCTCAATTCCAGGCCAACTTAGCTCACCGGATCTTTAATGCGTGCGCGTGAAGGCATCGATCAGTCAATCGAAGTTGCGGCGGGAGATGGGCATGTCGCGTTCTCGACGACGTTGGTTTCAGCGATCGCCGTGGCCTTGTCGTGTTTCCGACGTCTGCCGCTTGTCGGCGCCGCTACCCAATTGCAGGCGAGCGATGAGCGGCTTACGCAAGATCCTATAGCCGCGCAGGATTTGCCAGACATGTAAACTTGGTACGACACTTGCTGTCTGCTATGCGCAGCTAAGCTTGGAGAAGCGCATGCGCACCGCTGTTTGCAGCAACAGCTGCCTCACTCCCCTCGGGCAGGAATGCTGCCCGTGACCGATCCTATACTGCGCCAGGAGCGCATACGACTGTCGTCCCCTGCGGGCGGTCCATCCTTGTGGCGCTCCGGGCAGGCCCGCGGCAAGGCGACCTCGTGGACCATGGGTCCACTTGCGGCCGATGTGTATTTGCCCAAGGCGCGCATCTTCGGGGCTAGTTGCGCCATGCGAGTGACCAATTGCTACCTGGCCGCCGGTGATAGGCCTGTAAACGTCGGCCAGCACTTAACCGCAACCGGTAAACCTTGGCCGGTTCCGCGAGGGGCCGAGCGGGCCCAACTCGAGTCCGCCCGTGCGGTCGGCGCCGCTTGCGCGCAGGCCGAACGTGGCGAGCGGCCGCCCGAAGCATTCCTCGAGGCGCTCTTCAGAAGGTGGACGAAGCTGGAGCTCACGGCACTTGCGCGGGCCTTAGAGAGGAAGAAGTACCATGAGCAGTAAATCCAGAACTCCCGCTCCGGCCGCCGCAGCAGGCCGTGCCGCGACGAAGAAAGAGTTGCCCGAGCGTTTCAGGGCCTACAAGCACGTCTGGGTCTTTATTGAGCAGGAGCGCGGGGTCGTGCACCCCGTCTCCTGGGAATTGATGGGCGCCGGCCGCAGGCTCGCGGACAAGCTCAAGGTCGATCTTGCCGCTGTTGTCATCGGGCCGGAAGGCGTCGCAACACAGCAGGCCGTGGCCATGTCGTTCGGCTACAGCGCCGACCTCGTGTACCTGGTCGCGAACAACATCTTGGCTGACTATCGCAATGAGTCCTACACCAAGGCGCTGACCGAACTCGTCAACACACATAAGCCGGAGATACTGCTCTTAGGCGCAACCACCCTCGGCCGCGATCTTGCGGGCTCGGTCGCGACCACTCTGCTCACCGGGCTCACCGCCGATTGCACGGGACTCGACGTTGACGCCGATGGCTCCCTTGCCGCGACACGACCGACGTTCGGCGGTTCGCTCCTTTGCACCATCTACACGCTGAACTACCGGCCGCAGATGGCGACGGTCCGTCCCCGCGTGATGCCGATGCCCGAACGCACCGCGCGTCCCGTCGGTCGGGTCATCACCCATGCACTGGACCTCCGCGAAGACGATATCGTCACAAAAGTTCTCTCCTTTCTGCCCGATCGGGACTCCGCGAAATCCAACCTTCCTTATGCTGACATAGTCGTTGCCGGCGGCCTGGGCATTGGATCGCCGGAAAATTTTCAGCTGGTTCGGCAGCTCGCGACCGTTCTGAAGGCCGAGTATGGCTGTTCGCGGCCGCTGGTGCAAAAGGGGTGGGCCACCGCCGACCGCCAGATCGGGCAGACGGGCAAGACCATTCGGCCCAAGCTTTATATTGCAGCGGGCATTTCGGGGGCTATCCAGCATCGGGTCGGCGTCGAAGGCGCCGATCTCATCGTCGCCATCAACACCGACAAGAATGCGCCGATTTTTGACTTCGCCCATATGGGCATCGTTGACGACGCCATCCGCCTGTTGCCGCCGCTCACCGCGGCGTTTCGCGCGCGGCTGATGAGCGAATCGCGTGGCCGATCGAAAGCTGCAGGAGCATCGTCATGATCGATGAAAAGTTCGACGCCATCGTTGTTGGGGCGGGCATGGCTGGAAACGCGGCGGCGCTCACGATGGCCAAGAATGGCATGAAGGTGTTGCAGCTCGAGCGCGGCGAGTATTCTGGCTCCAAGAACGTACAAGGTGCGATCCTTTACGCTGACATGCTGGAGAAATTGATTCCCGACTTCCGCGAAGACGCCCCGCTCGAGCGGAACCTGGTCGAGCAGCGCTTCTGGATGATGGACGATCACTCGCACACCGGCCTGCACTACCGCTCAGATGACTTCAATGAAGAGAGACCAAACCGCTATACGATCATTCGAGCCCAGTTCGATAAATGGTTTTCTCAGAAAGTTCGCGAAGCCGGCGCCACGGTATTGTGCGAAACCACTGTGACCGAGCTTGTTCGGGATACCTCCGGCGGCGTGGTCGGCGTTCGGACCGATCGCCGCGACGGCGAGATCCATGCCGACGTCGTCGTCCTGGCGGAGGGCGTCAACGGCCTGCTCGGTGCGCGCGCCGGCCTGCGTGAGCGGCCGAATCCCGCGCACGTCGCGCTCGCGGTGAAAGAAATGCATTTCCTGCCGCGCGAGACTATCGAGGCACGCTTCAATCTCAAAGGTGATGAAGGCGCCGTGATTGAAGCCGCAGGCACCATAACGCGCGGCATGACCGGTATGGCGTTTGTTTATACGAACAAGGAATGTATCTCGCTCGGGATCGGATGTCTCATCGCCGATTTTGAGTCGGCTGCCGAGACACCTTACGGGCTGCTCGAGCGGTTCAAGCGGCACACCTCAGTCGCGCCGCTGATAGAAGGTTCGGAGGTGAAAGAATATTCTGCACATCTCATTCCAGAGGGGGGCTATAAGGCAATCCCGCAACTCTACGGCAAGGGCTGGGTCGTGGTCGGCGACGCCGCGCAGTTCAACAACGCTATTCATCGCGAGGGATCAAACCTCGCAATGACTTCCGGTCGTATCGCAGCGGAAGCGATCCTAAAGCTCAGGTCTCAGAAAAGGCCGATGACAGCCGAAAATCTCGCCCTGTACAGGAGGATGCTCAATGAGTCCTTCGTGATGAAGGATCTGAAAAAGTACAAGGATATGCCTGCGCTGATGCATACGCAGTCACAAAACTTCTTTTTGACCTATCCGCAGCTCTTCTCGAAGGCGATGCAGGGCTTTTTGCGCATCGACGGCACGCCGAAGGTCGAAAAGGAAAAGCTGGCACTCAAGTCGTTCGTAACGGCGCGCTCGCGCAGGGGGCTGTTCAGCGACGCTTTCCGTTTTGTGCGGGCGTGGCGTTGAATTGAGCAACGGTAACTGACGGAGATTGGACTATGTCGAACGAGCCACCCGTACGCGTCCAGGACAAGCTGTTCTATAATCGTTACCGTGTGGATACGGGCCGTGCGCACATCAAAGTGCGGCCGCACGGCACGCCCTCGCCGCAGCTCTTGTCCCTGCTGAAGGCCTGCCCGGCGCGCTGCTACGAGCTCAATGACCAGGGGCAGGTCGAGGTGACCATCGACGGCTGCATGGAATGTGGCACTTGCCGGATCATCTGCGAGGAGAATGGCGACATCGAGTGGAGCTACCCCCGCGGCGGTTACGGAGTGCTATTCAAGTTCGGCTGAGCTCGCTATTTCAAGGAAATAGAGCGGAAAATTTAGGAGGTCGCGCTCAACGGTCAGTCTAGTGCCGGACCAGACCGCTGATGATCGCAGCGAGAGGCTCTTCGTCGCCGTCAAAGCTGGCAATCATCGCATTGAGGAAAGCATCGGGATCAAGGTCCTCAAGATTGATCGCATACCCAGCGTGATCCGCCAGAAGGAGGAAGAACGACAGCTGAGTGCGGCCATTGCCTTCGCGGAAGGCATGAATAACGTTGAGTTCGGAGAGGAAGTGGGCTGCCTTCTTGGCAAATGTCTCTGGCTCCAGTCCGATCAGAAACTTGTCTTTCTTCAGCTCTACGAACAGCTTACTTGCTTGGTTCTCGACGTTTTCCGGAAAGCAGAACATACTTCCGCCCTTTGACATGCGAACGGTCCGAATCTTCCCGGCCCAATCGTAGACGTCCTGGAACAGGTGTTCATGGATGGACTTGAAGTGCGCGAAATCGAGATTGCCGGCCGGGAGTTCCTCGTCGGCTCTAGCGTCGCTTACTTCCGCTTCGAAGGCTTCGAGCTCATCTGCGTCTGTGAGATCGAGTTTGTTCTTCAGGACGGTCGTGCCAAGATAGCAGTAGTCGTCGGCCACAGCATCGTACATGCCGGATTACGCCTTGCGGTAAGCCTTGATGATCGCTTTCCGGCGCTCTTCTGGGGTGCGCGCCTTGCTCTCGACGATTGCGCTGCTGCCTTTCATCCTCGGCGAATAGATGATGCCCTCCACGGAACTGATCTTCCTGAAGCGTGCACTGCCGATCACAAAGCCTGATGCTTTGCCTTTCTTGGGGGGGGATTTCGGGGGTGATTTCTTCGATGCCATATTAGACACAATAGCACAGATCGGGCCGACTCGCACGAGGCGGCGCACTCGCGCGGCGGAGCGTGACTTGCGTACCGGTAGGGCTCTCGCCGTCGCCTCCGCCGTTTGTAGTTCCGGCTAATGGCCCAGCTGGACCCGGCGACGTCAGCAGCAATCACTTAATGTCAAAGACTCGGCGAGAAATGTGGTTCCGTGGGGGCCTCTTCGAAATTTAGCTTCGTGTGACGCGGTACTGGGCCGAATCTGCACAAATATAGAGTTAGTGTCCACTTAAGACAACTTTTAATTGAGCTTGTGCCGCGCTCCCCCGCTCGGCAGCCAAACGCCGAGTCTGAGCGGCTTGCGCCGCACCGACGTTCTCGTCCGGTAGATCGCCTAGATCGCTGGTGGGATCACCTTGCGGTCCTTCCAGGAAACGAGTGCAAGGCGTCTCTGGGTCTAGTGGACGCGCTGGCATTTGCGGGTAGACCGGCATCGTCGCCTTGCGAATCCCTTCGGTCGGTCAACCTCGGCAAATCGTAGTCGTCGTCGCCGCGCGCCGTTCGTTTTGATCCGCCGGCACCATTTGGCGTGCCGCGCTCGGGGAGAGGCAATATCGGCACACAGCATGGGCTACGAAACGTCAGATTGGATCCTCAATCAGCGTCGCCGTCCTCGCTGGATCGAGAATCGAGTTCACTAAGTACGCTATGCTGGATCTTGCCCAATGCTGTTCGCGGCAGTTCTTTCGTGAAAATGATCTCGCGTGGCACCTTGAACCGAGCCAGATGGGATTGCACGTGCGCCACCAAAGTCTTTGCGTCAGTCCGAGTTCCCGCCTACATGACCACGTAGGCGATCGGCACTTCATCCCATTGCGGATGGGGTCGACCAATGAC
This sequence comes from Bradyrhizobium neotropicale, assembly GCF_001641695.1. Taxonomy (GTDB): domain Bacteria; phylum Pseudomonadota; class Alphaproteobacteria; order Rhizobiales; family Xanthobacteraceae; genus Bradyrhizobium; species Bradyrhizobium neotropicale. The sequence continues at coordinate 87,871 of NZ_LSEF01000026.1, read as the reverse complement.
CGCACACTCTGCGACATCGGGGTGGTCTAGAAGTACGCGCTCGACTTCCGCCGGATAGATGTTCTCGCCACCAGAAATGATCAGGCGCTTCTTCCGGTCCTTTATCCAAAAATAGCCGTCAGTATCTCGACTTGCGATGTCACCAGTGCGATACCAGCCGGCGCGCAGTGCCTCACGCGTTGCTTGCTGGTTGCCCCAATACTCCTGCAAAACGTTGGGCCTGCGCACGCCGATCTCTCCCGGTGTGCCTGCGGGTAACTCGTTGCCGCTATCATCCATGACAATCGCCTCACAGCATAGTCCCGGTAGGCCGGTCGAGCCCTCTCGGGACAGCTCGCCGCCCAGCCTCGTGTAGATTGCAATGGGGCTCGTTTCGGTGGAGCCATAGACCTGCAGTACGGGGATGCCGCGTCTGATCAAGCGAGCAATCAGATGCTGCGGCACGATCGTGGAACCCACAGACACGGCCCGGAGCGACGATAGATCGGCCGTTGGCCACCTGACGCTATCGGTCATGGCCTGAATGATCGCAGGCACGAGCACCGTCAATGTCGGCCGACCGTGGTTGAACGCGTCGAGCGCCGCATCTGGGGTAAAGCGTGGATGGATCGAAACTGTCGCGCCGACATGTAATGCCGGGGTCGTCTGGATGTTGAGCCCGCCGACGTGGAAAAGCGGCAATACCGTCAGCACGTGGTCGTCCGACGTGAGGGCGTGCATATGCTGGCTCATCACACCGTTCCACAGTAAGGCCTGCTGGCTCAACACCGCACCCTTTGGCCGTCCTGTCGTACCTGATGTGTAGACGATCAGGAGCGGGTCCGTCAGGTCCGAGGGAGAGTCGCAGCTGTCGCGCGACCCCTCGTCCAATAGGGATTCCCACATCCGCCCGCCGGGAGGCGCAAAGTCCAAGCCAACTGTCGCGATCTTGGGCAGTGTTTCCGCGATCATTGGCAGAAGGCCGCCAAAGGCCCGCTCGAGCACAAGCACCTTGGCACTAACGTCGGATAGGATGAAGCTCTGCTCGGCGAGCGCCAGACGCCAATTCACCGGAACCAATATCGCCCCGATCCGTGCGCAAGAATACAGAAGAACGAGATAATCAGGGCGGTTGAGGCTGAGGACGGCGACACGATCGCCTTTATGGACTCCGAGCGCAGTCATAAGGGCTTGTGCCGTCTGTTTGATACGTCGATCAAAGTCGGCGTAGCTCAAGCTGTCGCCCTCGAAGCGGATTGCCGGCTTGTTGGGAGCGAAGGCGGCATTGCGCTCAATGAGTGTGCAAAGATCCATGAGTCATCCCGCTTTCGTTGACCGGCACATCGAGCCGGGCCTCAACTCCTTACGTGGCGATTGTACCGGCGCATGGAACGCGTAAGAGCCGGTTGTCGTAACGTTGTTATCGATGCGGAGGGGTCTGTGGTCCGAGCCGACAGCCTCATCCGCCGCTACATCCTGAAAACGCCATAGTGTGGCGCTTCGATTGAAGCATTGAGCGATGCGCTCAAGGCGATTGACAGCGCGTTTCTGGTGTCTACGGGATCTAGAATGCCGTCATCCCAAATCTCGGAAGTCGCGTAGTAAGCGCTCGACCGCTCGCGATATTCTTCCAATATCGGCTCTCGAATGGCCGCTAGTTGTTCGTCGGACAGACGTCCACCTTCACGAGCCAGTTGCCGTGCCTTGACATGAGTGAGGACGCCAGCCGCTTGCTCCGCCCCAATGGCGGATATCTGAGATTGTGGCCACGCAAATACAAAGCGCGGATCGAAGGCACGTCCGGCCATGGCGTATGTTCCTGCTCCATGGGAGCTGTTGCAGATCACCGTGAACTTAGGCACCGACGCGCCTGACAGCGCCATGATCAGCTTGGCTCCATCTTTGGTGATGCCGCGCCGTTCGTATTCGCGACCAACCATGAACCCGGTGATGTTCTGCAGGAAGAGCAGGGGCGTTCGGTTCTTGTCGCACAATTGAATGAAGTGCGCGCCCTTAAGCGCGCTTTCGTTTAGAAGCACGCCATTGTTGGCAAGTACGCCGATTTGATATCCATGAAGGCGCGCGAAACCGCATACGAGCGATTGGCCATAGCTTGGCTGGTATTCGTGGAATCGGCTGCCGTCGACCAGACGAGCAAGGATCTCCCGCATATCGAACTGAACGCGAGAATCGCTTGGGATGATTCCATAAATTTCGGTTGCATCATAGGCTGGTGGTTCCGGGGCGGTTTGATCAACCGGCGCTTTCGTGGGGCGCGTCGTGCGGGCGACAATGTCCCGTGCGATGGCAATCGCATGCATCTCGGAGGTCGCGAAATAGTCACCCGTTCCCGAGATGCTCGTATGCATGTGAGCGCCGCCAAGCTCCTCGGCTGACACGTCCTCTCCAGTGGCGGCCTTTACAACCGGGGGACCCCCAAGGAAGACCGCTCCGGTGCCCTGCACGATGATGTTGTAGTCGCTAAGGGCCGGAACGTAGGCCGCCCCCGCGGAGCAGTGACCCATCACCACCGCGACCTGAGGAACCCCCATCCTGGAGAGGATCGATTGGTTGCGTAAAATCCGACCCGCGCAATAGCGGTCGGCAAAGAACTCCGCCTGCAAGGGCAGAAAGCCGCCTGCGCAGTCGCACAGATGGACCACGGGCAGACGATTCTCTATCGCGATATCCAAAGCACGCACGAGCTTCTTCACGGACAGCGGGTACCATGCGCCGCCCTTCACGCTGGCGTCATCTGCATGAATGATGACCTCCCGACCTGCTACCAGGCCGATGCCGACGACCTGTGCCGCGCCAGGGACCTCGCCGTTATAGGCTTTGTTGCCGGCCAAGGTCGACAGCTCGAGGAACGGAGTCTCTGGATCGAGCAAAGCCTCGAGCCGTTCGCGAACGAACAGCTTGTTTTGTCGCCGCAGCCGCTCAAGATCTCGCTCGGGGCGGTCGAAACGGGTTGAATGCTGGCGTTCCTTCAATTCTGCGGCAAGCCGTCCGTTATGAAGTGCGTTCAGGCGAAACGCCTGCGAGTTGATGTCGAGCCGTGAAACAATCCGTTGCATGTCAGCGACCTGTCTCGGATAGCGTGATCAGCGTGGCGTCTCGCTCGAAACTCTCGCCTTCTCTAAAATGAATCTGGTCGACCCTGCCATGCCTCGGAGCGTAAATGACAATCTCCAGCTTCATACTCTCGATCAGCATGAGCGCCGTACCTGCAGCAACGACGTCATCTTGCGAAACCTTAGTCGCAACCACAAGCCCGGGCATCGGTGCGCGGGCCACGAGATGCTCGGCAGCTGCGTCATCGCAAGCGAGTGCCCGCAATGGATCGAGGTATCGCAAACTGTGCGTCCTGCCACGGATGTGCAGATGGATCGTGTCACCATCGATCGCGAATTTGACGGGAATGGCGTCGCCCTCAATCACAAGCAAGCCGCTGCCGTCGCTTTGATGCGAGAACGCGACCTGCTTAATCGTGCCTCCCGGCAAGTGAAGCCGATAGCCCTGTTGGCAAGGTGAAAGCCATACTTCCCAGTTGTAGCCATTGAGCTCGAAAAGGTGCTTCACGTCAGTTTCTCCACTTGCCAAGAGCTGCGTGGAGGGCGGGCACGGCGTCCGCCGAATCGCGAACCGGTCTGGTCAGGAGCGCGGCAGCCGCCAGGAAGGGAGACATGTCGCTCGTAGATCCAAGGGCGAGGCCTGGGTTGTCATCGAGATATCCAGTATGCATATCTCCGCTCTGAAACGTGCTATCCGTCAGCAGATGTGCAAGAAAGCTCGCGTTTGTCTCGCAGCCGAGAAGGACCAGCTCTCGAATTGCCCGTTCCAATTTGAGGGTAGCCTCGGAACGCGTTGAAGAGTGTGCGATGATCTTGGCCAGGAGAGGGTCGAATGCCGCCGTGATCTCTTGACCTTGAACGATACCGCTGTCAATTCGCACATCTGCGCTTTCTGGGTACTCAAGCATTAGTATCTTGCCCGTCGTCGGTGCGAATCCAACTTCGGGAGCTTCGGCATACAGTCTGGCCTCAATCGCGTGACCTCTCAAGACGATATCCGACTGCGAAAATGAAAGTTCGTGTCCCGCGGCGACATGGAGTTGTGCCGCAACAAGATCTATTCCGGTGACCACCTCGGTCACAGGATGCTCGACTTGCAGCCGCGTATTCATTTCAAGGAAGTAGAACTCGCTTCCCGAAAGGATGAATTCCACAGTACCGGCGCCTCGATACTTGATGCTACGGGCAATACTGACGGCGGTGTCGCAGAGCCGCTTCCTCATCTCTTGTGGCAGGGCCGGCGCGGGAGTCTCCTCGATGATCTTTTGGAACCGGCGCTGGACCGAGCACTCGCGCTCGAACAGGTGGACGACATTTCCGAAGCCGTCACCCAGCACCTGAACTTCAATGTGGTGTGGCCTTTCGACATATCGCTCGGCGTAGAGCCTGCCATCCCTGAAATACCGCCGCGCCTCGCGACGCGCTTGAGCAATCGCGTCATCCAGAGCGCGGACATCCTGTACAATCCGCATACCTTTGCCTCCGCCGCCCGCTGAAGGCTTGATGAGCAAAGGCAGCCCAAGGGCCCGCGCCCTTGACGCGAATGTCGATGCATCGTCGTCCTCGATGGCCGAGGGCACGACCTGAAATCCGCTCCCCTGAACGAAATTGCGAGCCTGGATCTTGTCGCCCATGAGTTCGATGTTTTCGGATGTGGGCCCAACGAATGTTATGCCAGCCAATTCAACGGCCCGGGCAAACTCCGCGCTCTCTGATAGAAATCCGTAGCCTGGATGCAGTGCGCCAGCGTTTGCGCTGCGAGCGGCGGCAATGATTTGCTCGGAATCGAGGTAGGCGGACATTGGCGGATGGCCGCCAATAGCGATCGCGGTATCAGCCATGTAGACAGCCGGCGTCCGGGCATCGGCTTCATGGTAGACAATTGCAGAGCGAAGCCCCAGGTTGCGCAACGTCTTGATGATGCGTACGGCGATCTCACCCCTGTTAGCTATCAGAACCGTGCCGAATGGAAACGTCTGCATTCGTTTACTCTCCGAAAAATCAGGGGCTGAATTTCGAGGCTCGCGAGTGATTGACCCGCAATTGCCGTGTCGTCCTCGCATATCCTAGCTCCGTGCCGCCTATGGCCCCGGGACGGATGGGACGAGCCCAACGATGGTCGATCGAAACTTGTCGCGATGTAGTCAATTCGAACTGGTGCGTCCTTTTGCACGACCTCAAACTGTCATCACATGGCGAGATCACTCGAACTGACGACTCTCGTTCGCAGTCAGGCGGTGATCGTGTTCGATAGGTGAGGGAGAAGGTCTTGTCGGGTATCCGACACAGCGGCCAATCCAAATGTGCTGGGCCTCAGATGGGTGGTCTGCTGGATAGGCTGTGTCCGCGTCAAGTGTTGGAGCGAGGCCACCTCACCTTGGTGGGCTTGTGTCGTGGGAGGCTGAACGGGCAGAGACATTGAGATTCCCCAACTCATGGGTGGCGATGACCTAGCCAGAAACCGCCGTAGTATTGTTCGAGATCGTACAAGTTGACGCGACGTGTGATTCAAGCCCTCGGATAGGCTCGCCTGCTGAAATTGAGCAGATTTTCGTGGTGGGCGGCTCGAGCCGGTCGGCCGATCAGTTGGCGACATTCGGACCGTAGGGATTGCCTTGATCGCTGCGATCTCCATAAAGAGGCCAAGAAAGCTGAACTGCTCGCGTGCAGGAGCCAGGTTGCAACGGCGCACGGATCCGACAGCTTGGCAAACGGATCAAAAATCGGTCCCGGCTGGTGACAAACGCTGTCATTGAGCGTCGCGCCTTCAACGAAGGTGAAGACCCCTTGGTACCTCCTGCGGCTTCGGCGTCGACCATGGCGCCTAGTTAGCTCGATTGGTCGGCGACATGCCTTCAAAACCAATCTCGAGGTACATGTCTCGGTTTTGACCAGAACGAACCACCGTCGCCATATGCGAGTGTGAGTCCGGTCAACTACCAATCTTGGCAATTGATCGAGAGGGCAGGCCGGTGTCACGGTCCCAGACCATTTGGCGGACCTGGGCTGAAGAGCGTGTCAATCGATGGATCAAGCACCGCTTATCTTGACGGATGCCGCGTCAGGTCGCGTCTCAGGCAACCGGTGATTCTCGCCAACAAACGGCAAGCTCGGAGAATGCCAGCGTGAATAGAGCGGTCGCGATCGATGCTGTTATTCCACCTGCCGATATCGTCAAGCGCGCAGGGCGCATCGGCGCCGAAATCAGGAACATCAAGCTTTCGGGGGCTTTGCCGGACCAGACGATCGCTGCGATCAACACCTTACTGATCTCACACAAGGTCATTTTCTTTCGCGACCAGGGGCATCTCGACGACGTCGAACATGAGCGATTCGCTCATCGTTTCGGAAAGCTTGTCCCGCATCCGACGCTCGGTGCCATCAAAGGAACAACGTCGATCATCGAACTTGACTCCACCCGCGCCGCGAGCCGGGCCGATCTGTGGCACAGCGATGGAACCTTCCTTGACGCCTATCCCAAGATCGCGGTGCTGCGGGGCGTCGTGATGCCCTCATTCGGGGGCGATACGATCTGGTCGAACACGGCAGCCGCTTATCTCGATATGCCGCCGCCGCTGCGCAGGCTTGCCGACGAGCTCTGGGCCGTTCACACCAACGCCTTCGACTATGCCGTAATGGCCCGCGCCAGCCAGGAAGACAAGAAGCATTTCGATGAAGTCTTCACTCGAACGATCTATGAGACCGAGCACCCGGTTGTACGCGTTCACCCAGAGACTGGCGAACGTACACTGGTTCTTGGTGACGTGGTGAAGCGGTTCGTTGGGATCCCGAAATATGATGGCCAAAAACTATTCGATCTATTTCAGTCCCACATCACCGCTCCCGAGAACACGGTGCGCTGGAGCTGGAAAGAGGGCGACGTAGCGATGTGGGACAACCGCGCCACGCAACACTTTGCAGTCAATGATTACAATGGCCAGCACCGGGTCGTGCGCCGGGCAGCGATCGAGGGAGAGGTCCCGGTCAGTATCGACGGTCGGCCCAGTGTCACGCGGACAAAAGTCACCAAGCAACTGCCTGCGGCGGACGCCTAGCAGCTTTGCGCTGCGGCTGCATTTACTCCCTTCGCTTGTCCAACTGATCTGGCTCGGCGCCCAACGAGCCGTCCGCTCCGTGCGCTGGACCGCTGTCGATGTCCTTTCTTCCGGCAGGTCCGGATCTGTACCAATCCGCGTCACGACGGCAGATCGGCCAATGATACCCTGTCGCGAATCGCGAATTCGGAGCGGCTTGATCCAGCTTCGGAGATTGAGAGTGCTTTTCCGGAAGCGCAATTCTATGGAACACGACGCGTCTCGGCAGCCACTTCGCTCCCGCCTTCTTGGGTAAGCGATGGCGGCGGCAATCTCGACCGCCCGCTTTGTGCGGCCGCGTATCCGTCGCAAAGCCCATGTCCTGTCCATTCATCCCGCCACGTACTTCGGGGTAAGAGCCCTCGCACATCGCACCAGCTGAACTTGGCAGGCAAAGCAAGCTCAATCCGTCGCGTGCTGCCCGCTGCGAACGCCTGGCGGGCGCCAACGACCTCAGCCGCACGCAGCGAGACTCAGCCCCGCGGACCTCGTCAACTACCAACCTCGGCAATTGATGAACGAGGCGGCACATGACAGTCGTGGGCCCATGAATAGCGAGCCGCTCGGGCGCTGCGTTCGTTCGCAAGCGGTACAAATCTGGGCGTCAATCGCTCCTGTCCTGTCGAACATGCGGTCTCTTGAATCGGATGATCAGAATGAGCGAAATCTTTAGGCCGACGACTGAGATGGGTCGCTCCCGTTCATGAACGGCGAACACGTTCGGGTCGCCGTCCATGTCTCTCGCGCGGAAGTACTTATCGAGCGATCGACATATGCGCTCATGCGCATGTCCCGGCTCCAGTAGCCGATAGAGCGCGAAAACCGTGAACGAGTATGGGTCGGATAGACGGGGCTGGTGCCTTGAGCGTCGCCGGCGTGACCTCCTGACAATCAGACGCTCCGGACCGATTTGCTGGAGGGCCTGGTCCAGTAAAGCTGAGAAAAGGGAAGCGGGGTTCACCATGTACGGTTGCGTGGTCGCGGCATCGATGCGGATACATTCGGCAGCGGCGACGCTTTGGAGCATCGGAACAGCCAAGCAGGATCGATCGCTTGCCATCGCACTTTCTCTTGCCGCGAGCCTTGGCGTCAATTCGGCGCCGGCACAAGGCACCAGCGTGTCTCAAAGGATCGATACTCCCGATGAGCTTTCCGAGAGCAGGGTTCGAAAGAAGCCGGCTGGCGGGGCGAAAGTCCGCGTCCGAGAGCTTAGACGAGCAGCGAGCGTCGTCGGCGGCTGTGCGTCGGCGCAAGCTGTTAATCGCTCGTCTCCGCAATGCTCCAGCACAAACGAGGTGACCAACTACCAAACTCGAAAACCCGCCGACCCATTCGCCAAGTTCGAGGCTCTTCGTGAAAGGGGAATGTGGCTCAACATTCCTGGTCCTGCCGACACTATCGATCAGGATAGCGGCGGCGTGAGATCTGCATTAGCAGAGGTGGGAATAGGCTATGTTGGCTGGACCCAAAACACTTTCATAGACAATCAACTGCCCAATGCGGCTAGAAGCACCATCGCTGATCAGCGTTATATGGGACAAAACCCGACGTTTAACACCGCGAATTTCTTGATCGTGACCTACGATCTGAGCCGGTTTGGAATTCCCGATGGTCAGATTATTGTGGGAGCCGAGCAGCAATACTGGACATGGAAGCCGGGTGGGCCAGATCGGGTGGGCATCAATACGATTGCCTACTATCAGACGTTTTTCGACAGGAGGGTCGAACTCAAGCTGGGTTATCTCAGAAATCAAAATGAGTTCGCCGGCACAGTGGTTGGCGGCAATGCCGGAGTCAATGTTTTTGGACCCTCATCGAACATCCTATACCAGGCAGGAATGAGCAACAATCCGGCGCCCACGCCGGCTCTCAATGTGAAGTACAATTTTGATGATCGCATCTATAACAAGTTTTCAATCCAGCGCTCGCTGAACCCCGACGGTCAAGCGGCGCAGATAGCCGAAAATCCTACAGGTCTAAACTGGAGTACGACTAACGCCGGTATCCTTCTGCTTGACGAGTCTGGTTACAAGAACAAAGCGGCTCCCGGCGCGCCTGAGACATGGTTGCGGGCCGGCCTCGGCTTGAACAACAGCAGCTACACGAATTTGCAATATCCGGGTCAGCCGAGAAACAACGCGAACAGCGTCTACTACGTCGCTGCGGACAGGCAGCTCTGGCAGCTCGATATGGAAACCTCGCCATCTCGCGGTATCTATGGCGGGTTCTCTGCAATGTACGCTCCGCCCGACCTGAACAAGGTCAGCCAGTATTACGAAGTCCGTCTTTATGCAAAGGGGTTATTTGACAGCCGCCCGCATGATCAAATGGCAATTGTTGCCACCAACACCGCGTGGAGTGCTTTTGCAGTTAACGCTGCGCTCGCTGGAGGGCATCTTGCGCATCGCGATAGTACTGCGATATCGGGGACGTATACCGCGCATGTGGCGCCCGGAATATACACAAGTATTGGACTGACCTATATCAACAATCCGACGAGCATCACATACACACGTCAAACCGGCCACGCCTTGAATCTGTTGGTATCGACGTCAATGTTCTTCTAGGGCGCGTATCCCATAAATCACGGCGTACCTGATGCCAGCTGTGCTCCCGACAGCAGTGGTGAAGCGGATGCCGCCTGACTTCGCTTGTGGGCCAGGAGCTGCCGAGCGTGCATCTTCAGTCCAGATAAATCCGTCTTCATGCGCTCAGCTCGCCGGCGACGTCCACCAGCGATGTGGAGGTTGGAGGAGCGTCATCATGCACTGTCATTGGGTACTTGCTGCTTTGTAGCGCCGGCTCCGCCCAAGCGAAAAGGGTTGCACCGTCGGGGACGGGTAACTGTCAATTCTGGAAACCGCGCCAAAGATCCTGGGCCCGCGCAATGGTGTCGTCGTGCCCCGCGGTCCGAGGAACTGAGTTTCGAACAAGTCTGCGTCGCAACCGTGCTGCAACGGCCATCATCAAGCGGAACTTCTCGGCCGCTGAGAACGTGCTGACGGCCGGCAGCAGCTCCGCGCAGATGGGAAAAGGTACTGCGTTTGTGGCGTCGTCTTCATGGAAGTAATTGTTTTCGCTGTAGATTTTTAGTGCTTGACGGTTTTGAGATTGGTAAAAGCGACTTGGTGCATAAATAGGCCACTAAGACGTTTTTGCTCTATTTACGGATCATGAAATCTTGCAATAGAATTCTGTCCGCCCTATATAGTTGCCATAAAGTCATTTTACGATCTATTTATGAACCCGAGGTACGACCATGGCCAAGGTCCGTCACCCGATATCCCCCTATGCAGCGGACGCTACGATGCTGCTTGGACAGCTCCTGCGAAAGTCTCGCATCGAGCGGAAGATGAGCACACTCAATGTTGCCGAGCGGGCAGGGATCTCGCGCGGCCTCTTGCGCCGTATTGAGGCGGGAGATCCGCGCTGCACGATCGGTGCGGTCTTCGAGGTTGCCGCGATTGTTGGTGTCAAACTATTCGACGCGGAACACGGAGCCATGTCTCGCGCGATCGAGACCAATCGTGAGGTGATGACGCTGCTGCCCAAGGCCGTTCGCGCCCGCCGAATGCAAGAGGTCAAGGATGACTTCTGATCCTGCCCATGCCGAGGCTTATGTTTGGACATGGCTGCCGGGCCAGACGAAGCCCATCGTTGCGGGACTTTTGTCCAGGAATGGCGAACAACTCGTCTTCAATTACGGCCGGAGCTATCTCGAGCGTAACGATGCCCATTCCCTCTATGAGCCCGAATTACCCCTGCGGAGCGGCGTCCTTCCGCTCCTGGAGGGGCTCAGCATGCCCAATTGCCTTCGCGATGCGGCCCCCGACGCGTGGGGCCGGCGCGTCATTCTCAACCGAAAGTTCGGTGTGCGCGGCAAGGAGATCGACGCGGGAAGTCTCGATGAGCTGACCTTTCTCCTGGAGTCCAGCTCGGATCGTATTGGCGCTCTTGATTTCCAGGCGTCGCCCTCGGTCTACGTCCCGCGGGAGGGCGAGGGCGCATCCTTGAACGAGCTCTTGAATGCGGCAACGCTCGTTGAGCAAGGTACGCCGCTGACGCCTGAACTCGACCGCGCACTCTTCCATGGTAGCTCCATCGGCGGCGCTCGCCCGAAAGCAGCCATCACGTCTGATCACAAGAAATTCATTGCGAAGTTTTCCTCGCAAACCGACCTGTATAGCGTCGTTAAAGCGGAGTTCATCGCGATGCGCCTTGCGGCGGAGGCTGGACTGCGCGTCGCCCCCGTAAGCCTCCAGCGTGTTGCGGGAAAGGACGTCCTGTTGATCGAACGGTTCGATCGCGAGAAAGTCACGGGCGGCTGGGCCCGCAAGGCCATGGTTTCGGCGCTGACGCTGCTGGCATTCGATGAACTGATGGCGCGCTATGCCAGCTACGAACAGCTCGCAACCATTATCCGTCATCGTTTCGCGGAGCCGAGGGAAGCGCTGCGCGAGCTCTTTTCACGTCTCGTTTTCAACGTGCTCTGCGGTAATACCGATGATCACGCTCGCAACCATGCCGCGTTCTGGAATGGTAAGGATCTCGCGCTCACATCTGCCTACGATATTTGTCCGCAGGGCCGCGCAGGCGGCGAGGCGACGCAAGCGATGCTTATTCTCGGGCAGGACCGGCACAGCCAGATTGCGCTCTGTCTCAAAGCCGCGCCTTCCTTTCTTCTCAACGAAGCGGAAGCCGTCGCCATTGCGGTCTCACAGATCAAGACCATCAAGGAACGTTGGTCCAGCATCTGCGACGAAGCGGCGCTTGCAGAAGTGGACCGTAACCTGTTCTGGCGGCGTCAGTTCCTCAATCCTTATGCGTTTATCGGCGCGCCGCAGCCGATCGTCGACCTGGTTGGATAGGTTGGATTTTGGTGCGAACGGCCGACCGGAGGGAGGTATGAAAAGAACACCACTCGGCGGTCCCTTCACTAAGCTCAACCTCTGCTGATTTCCACGTCCCAGGCGCGCCCCGTCGCTTGTTCAAGCGACGGGCCGGCGCTCGTTCGCTTTGGTTCCTCGAACATGGCGTCGACGATCTGATAAAAGGCCATCGGGCTGTTGGCGACTTCCCACACCGCGAGAATGACGTAGTAGCCGGTGCGCTTCGGCAGCTCACACACGTGAACGGTAGGCGCGCTGGGCATCAGGTTCGCGTTCGGGTCCCAATAGGGCTGACCTTCGTTCTGGATCGTGCAGAACGGCCTTACATCGAACTGGGCGCGTGTGAGCGGAGCGGATGGATTCCAGCCTATCCGGGTGATGAAATAGTTCCAGCGCCGGGTCAGGTGAACCGCGCCGTATTCCCATTTGAACGTTTGCTTGGCGCCGGAGTGCAGGCGAATCTTTGTCCAGCGCGTCGGCGTCTGCTCATCGAGCAAGGGGACATTCCCGCGTACGCTGCTGCCGGCGATGTGACCGTCCTGTGGCGGCACCGCGCTCTGGACATCAGTCGGCGCCGTCAGATCCAGGAGCCCGCCCTTCATCGCAGGGAAGAACTTCCCGCTCTCCATTGCGTTGGCCCTCCACAGGTCAATTGGACAGTCTATATTCCTGTGTTCGGTACATAGAACGACGCGTGAAGCGGGCTCGGTGAGACGCCCTTGCGCATGAGCGCCTGCAACAACGACCAGCGAGGCCGCTCCGCTGAACAGCGCGCTGAACCTGTATCGAAACCTATAGCGGATGTGCATCTCGCAAATTCCGATTGGGTATTGGAAGAGTGCTCCGACCCCACAGACTTAGTCCGTGACTTGCCAGCTCTTGCAATCGACATGCCGTAAGCGGAGCTACCCAGCCTCCGATGGGGCTGAGGCGACGTGCTGCGAGGGTTTTCAAATAAGCGAAATCATTTGGTTGCCCGGACACTGCGGGGCGGAGCAGGATGTTTGTCCAAAAGCCTACACCGGCCAATCGCAACGCTGCGAACGCGTCGCAAAGCCGACGTCCAACATAGAAATTCCGCAGGGTTTAGCTTACGAGAACTGGCTCAGTTTCTGCATGACCGCAGGCATTCACGTAGCGGAGATGCGTTTTAACAAACCGATTAGCAACGCAAATGAAATCGGTGGCGAGCATCGAGAGAATCGGGGGCCTCACATGATGCGCAAGGTGTCTGTTGCCAGCATTCTGGCGCTAGTCTCATCGCAGGCTATCGCGCGAGACGATCTGATGATGTCCGCCAGGCAGATTTTCAGACCCATTCCCAAGGTCCTGCCCGCCATTAGGGACAATCCGGTCACTCCCGAGAAAGTCGAACTCGGCAAGAAGCTGTTCTTCGATCCTCGCATCTCGGTGAGTGGAATTATTAGCTGTAATACATGCCATAATCTTGGCACCGGCGGCGTCGATGCCGGTCCAACCTCGGTTGGTCACGGCTGGCAAAAAGGACCGCGCCGGGCCCCAACCGTTTACAACTCGGTCTTCAACGTCGCCCAATTCTGGGACGGACGCGCGCCAGATCTCAAGGCTCAAGCTAAGGGCCCCGTTCAGGCCAGCGCCGAAATGAACGCAACTCCGGACCACGTGACGAAAACGTTGAACTCCATGGATGACTATGTCGGTATGTTCAAGCAAGCCTTCCCCCGCGATACGCCGTCAGTCAGCTTCGATAACTTTGCGAAGGCAATAGAGGCGTTTGAATCAACCCTCACCACGCCGGCTGCCCCCTTCGATCAGTACCTGAACGGCAATGCCAGCGCTCTGAACGACCAGCAAAAGGCAGGATTGAAGCTGTTCATGGACAAAGGGTGCTCCTCCTGCCACAGGGGGATCAACATTGGTGGGCAGGACTACTTCCCGTTTGGCGTGGTCGGAAAGCCGGATGCAAAACTCCTTCCCACGGCCGATAAGGGCCGGTTCGTCGTGACTAACGCTGTCGGCGATGAATACGTGTTCCGGGTAGCTCCCCTTCGAAACGTAGCCTTGCGCGCTCCGTATTTCCATTCGGGTCAAGTTTGGAGCCTCGAGGAAGCCGTCGGCATTATGGGGGAAGTCCAACTCGGGACAAAGCTCGACGACAAGGAAAGAAGCGATATTGCCGCATTTCTGAATGCATTGACGGGGCATCTACCCAACATCGAGTACCCGATGCTGCCAACTCGTACAAACGAGACGCCCCCACCGTCTTTAGGGCGATAGGATTATTCTGCCGCGAATAAAACTCTCCAGGTCGTTATAGCTCGCTCGTCGCGACCTTCGCTCGTCAGGCACTGAGCGCGTCTGGACTGACATGGTGGTGGTCCGGACATCCGAAACTTGCCCGGTTAGCTAGCACGCAGGTACGCGCGATTTGGCGGCCAAGCGAAATGTGATCGGTAGAACGCGACCCTGCACCGCTTCGCGTGAGCTGTGCGGGCAGCGCGATCGCCATGATCTCGCCAGGCGGGGCTCAAACGTCGTTCCAAGACCCGCCTGATTGAGGATGAACAAGTATGATCGACTCAGTGCTTGCTAGAATGCCGCGATCGCCGTCGGACAGAGACGACGCGGAGCGGCAAGCTGTGCTGATAGCAGGCTGTTGCGAGAGCAGTCGCAGACGTCTGGCCCACGCGGGTGCTTGTTCGGCGACCCCTAAGCGTCTTTTCTTGATTTCGTTTCCCGTGACGAGATCTCCGTTGAAAAAAAGGTGAGAGACTCATTCGCACCGAGCAGCCGAGCTTTTCTGGGTAACAAACTTGCCGACTGAAAATCCGCCCTCGTCTATTGCAGGTCAACGGCCGGCAAACGGAGAGAAAGAGCCGTGCTGTGAGATATCAAACGAGCGCACACCCTTTGAGTTGAAGATGTCGGTCGTCACCGAGCCTGGCTGGCGGCGAGAACGACTTCATTTGCCATGGATTTCCGAGGCTTCCTCAAGCGTTCGGACGAGGTGGTCGACGGTATCGTAGTCGGATCTGCCTGCGCTGGGGCTGAAGTGAACTGTCGTCCGTACTATTAGTCGTCCGCGTTCAACGAGCGTCAATGTAGCCTTCCTCACCGACAGTCCATATTGCCATTCGACTTGCAGCTGTCCATTGGAAGCCTCGGAAGCTTGCGTCCGGGCGATGCCCCAATCGCAGTTGTTCGGACGACATTTCACCCACGCATGAACGAGCGCTTTGTCGAATTGCTGATCGATAGATATGCGCGTGATCATACCCGTGCTCTGATTCTCGTTCGACCACGTGCCGGCAAAGTCCGCCATTGTTGAGGAGCCTAGATCGCACGGCCCCGGAGTTTCCGGTTTTGCCCCCTCGCCAAACGCTGGTTGGAGAAGCACGAGCACAAGCAGCGTGAGTGCACGTAATCGGAACATTGCCGTCCTCCTGTTGGCTTGACAATCAGGAAATTGGCAACAACCGTGCCAGCCAGTTGGAATGGCAAATGGGCGCCTTTACAGTCGATGCAGAGGCGCGGCCTCGCATACGTTCGTCGCGAGCCCGACAGTTCAGCGCAGCTATAGGCGCGCGTGTTGGATTCCTTACATTTGCCTTCTCGAATGCGTGCTTCGTTGCGAAGCTGCTCATCTGATTGCTGGACTTGTCCCTCCAGCCATCACGTGAACGCGCCCGCTGATCATCGCAAAAAGGGAGTCATATCGCTGCTCAATATCTTTCGCCATAGAAGCAAGGAATACCCGAATGTCCGACGACAGACCCAATATCGATCCGCATCCGCTCAGCGCTTATGTAGCCTGGGCGGGCAACCGCAATAAGGAGGCGATCTTGAAAGCGTTCGAAGAACTCTTTCCCACGAAGGGTGATGCGCTTGAAGTGGCTACTGGCGCTGGATTGCATATCAATTACTTCGCCCCGTATTTTCCGAACGTTCGATTTCAGCCTTCCGACTATGATCAAGGTGTTTTCGAGGCGATCAAAAGGAAGCGCGTCGAAGGCGACAACAATAACGTTGCTGATCCCGTTCTGATCGATCTCACTGCCCCGGCGACCTGGCCGGATGCCGATGAGCGGCTCTACGACGTCATCTTCGTCATCAACATCTTCCATGTTGCCTCGGTCTCGATCGCCGACGGCATTGCTGCGCTTGGCGCAAGGCTGCTGAAACCATCCGGCTTCATCGCAATCTATGGTCCCTTCAAACTTGACGGGAAATACACCACACCATCGAACGAAGCATTCGACGGGGAGATCCGGGCGGCCGGCATGCCCGAATGGGGTCTCAAAGACGTGCGGGACCTTGAAAGGGAGGCCAGGAAGCATGGGCTGGCGCTCAAACGGCAATTGGATTTGCCGGCCAGTAACTTCATTCTGCTCTTCGCTAGGTCCTGAACGGCGGCTCAACCTTTCCAGTATATGACGCTGGGAGTCTCGCCATTTCGCACTCGTGGCGCGTTCTAGACCTAACGAGTGCCAGACGCTTGGCGATGAATGACCATCCGGCTGAGAGTTCGCGACCAGCACAGGGCGCGCGCCAGGCCCAGGCGTTCGGCCGTCATAGTAGGTTTTGGCGCTTCAACAGAACCGGGAGCGGCGCTAGCTCGCCGCTTAGCGCGGAGAATGACCCATGACTCCTCGCCGGCCGAACCGAATCCCGACTGGAACGCTGGCAGCGGCAATCCAAGCTGACGGGCCACGCGGGACCGCGGGGCCAACCGACGCGATGAGAGAAAAAGCTGCTACCGCCGCCGGCAGCGTTTGCACTGACTAGCGAAAGTCGACCGTCTCCGCCGCCACTGCCATCTTGAGGTCGGCCTGTAACGCAATCATCGGATACGCCGAAGAGCCGGCGGTACCGTCGAAAGCGTCGCCAGCTCCACTTCCGGAAATAAGCATTTCGCGATTGTAGGCGCCACCTCATGATCGGGGGCTGACGAGAAAGGCATTCGCGGCGCGCGTCGACGCTTCTCATGCGCGAGTGTCTTGTCTGACGATAGCCGCTCGACGGCTTCCGGTTCACGCGCGGTGCGAAGAGCACGCAATGATGCACCGGTCAGATCAAGCGCAGCGCAGTTGACGAAGGAAAATCAGTCGATCCCGGGAAAACGCGCCATGCCACTCAGGAAGATGGTGGGCGCGGCTGCTCGGATTTCCGAAGCTTTAGAGCCCGCCGCTTCATCGTTGCAGTCATTTTTTTGATCTTTGGTCGACGGGGTATTTTGAATGCGGCGCCGTCGCCTGTGAGATCCGCCACGCCATCCGTGTTGACTTGCTTCATAGACATTTCCCAACGAAGAGATTGATGCGGCATTCGAGCTGCGACAACCACCTTCCTATCAGCTCGCCACGTACGGCGCGCCTAGCAGCGGCAGAAGAGCGCGATCTTTGTTTGAAGGCACGACCGGTCGGTTGCCTGTCCGACCTAAATGTCTCGTCGGGCAGGCGGCCTCCCGCCTCAGAACAATATCAAACAGTAAAAATCAGAGAGACGTAAACAACTATACGCCCTTTCAAGGGTCACGTTCCTCGTTAGAGCGCAGATAAATCGCAAGTTTGCACCAATCGACCTGATAAAATCCGTCGAAAACGGCCACTCAAACACAGGATTTGGGCGCGGACCTAGGGTTTGCGGCACTTGCGGTGCCGGCATGTCCCTATTGCACGAGTTGGATTTGTGACGACTGATTACAAGCGCGGCGCCGCCAACTTGCAAATGACTAAGCTGCACGCATGCCGAGGGGGAAGGAGAGAGAAGCAAGAAAGCCGCTGGAGGTCGCTGCGGGACGGGCGGGCGACTAGAAACTGATTTTTGGAATCTCCGGTTGATCGAGCGATATGAATTCAGCAATGTACTTAGTCGTGTTATCGTCCTTGATCATGGGGGAGATTTCCAAATTTTGGACGTGGCTGCTGCCACACCAACGCGTGCGATCCTCAATGAGGTCTGCGCGAATTGTTCGAGGTAAGCCCGGCATCCGCGTAGATGTCACCTGCGGAGCCTGGGAGACGGCAAGGCCGAAGGGAAGCGCGAGTGCCTCAAACGGATCGGCATCGATGCGACTTGCCGGGCGCCTACTAAGTGGCCTGAGGCGACAGGCTGTCATGTCGCTCAGATGAACTTCCAGGTCACAGTCTTGAAGATCCTGGTGAGCTATCCAGGCGGGTTCGCTCCCATGGCGGAGCTGAAACGGGACATGGCTATCCTGGCAACGAGCGGCCGCGATTGGGCCGAGCGCACCAAGAGAATGGCGACACGTGCGCCGGATCTGGACATCTTCTCCCAGCGTCTCATCGAACGCGTAAATGGAGGATGGCGCATCACGGAGAAGGGGCGAGCAGTGCTCGATGTGATGGAGGCGCGCTCGATACCTACGGAGATGCAGCCGGAGATGATCGCGCCCGCTTCAGAACTGGCAAAGCCGACGCCAGCTGATACACTCCCCGTCAGAGTAGCTCCTGGACCGAGTGAGCGGCGCCGGCGACGTCGCGTCTCCGGAAGCGGATCGCGAGCGAATTGGGCTTAAGTCTCGTTCTTCCTCCAGTGCGCAAGGCCCTGCAAGGCTGACGCCGCCCGTCGGAAAAGCAGGCGATGAGTGTGATGCCGGGAGAGGCACTAGCGAGGTCGCTCGCTGTCCCCGCGTCGAAAACGATCAAACAAGGCGTCAGGACGCGGAATTTAAGCGCGAGCGCCGCGCTAGTTGCACGAAATTGTGCAGCCCAGATGGTTAGTATCCCAAACGTCGCAATGTTTTGACGAGCCGGCCGTTTCAACCAAGCCCGATCGAGAGAAGGGCCGTTGATCTGGCTGCAGGACGACCAGAGGCGCTTTCGACCCGAGCGCCGGCACTTGATGCGGTTCGCGGGATCGTTCGTTCAGGGCCACAACCAGCGAGGCGCGATGGCCCTCAACGGCAGATATTTGTGTGTGTCGACCCTGATGCTTGCGAGCGCCGCGACAGCGTTGATCGCAGCTGCCCCACCGGAAAGTGCGCCAGCTTGTGCGCGCAAAGATGCGCTCGGTACCGCACGCGTGCTCGCCATCGATGCCAAGACCTATCCGCGGGTTGGGCTCAACAGCTTTCCGCAGTCGCTGCCGCTCGCCGACCACGAGGTCGTGCTGACCTTCGATGACGGCCCCCAACCGCCCTACACGCAAGAGCTGCTGGCCGCGCTCGCCCAGGAGTGCGTGCGCGCCACGTTCTTCCTCGTCGGCAAGTCGTCAGCCGCCGTTCCCGAGCTCGTGCGTCGCGCGGCCGCACAAGGCCACACCATCGCGCATCACACGTGGTCACATCCGATGCTTTCGAAGATCAGCGTCGCGCAGGCGAAAGAGGATATTGACCGGGGGATCGCGGCCGATGAAATGGCACTCAATGGCGCGTCGAGGACGACGCCGTCGACCCCGTTCTTTCGCTTCCCCTATTTCGCCTCGACGCCTGCGATGCTCGATCTTCTGCAATCACGCGGGATCATCGTGTTTGGGGCGGACGTATGGGCCAGCGACTGGGAGGAGATGACCGCAGATCAGGAGCTCAAACTCGTCACCAAGCGCCTGGATGAGTCGGGCAAAGGCATCATCCTGTTCCACGACCCCAAGGCACATACCGCCGCCATGATGCCCGTCTTCCTGCGGTACCTGCACGACAACGGCTATCACGTCGTCCACATCGTCCCGGAGCTAACGCCTCAAAGGAATGCCGATACACATTGATGGCGTCACCTCACCAAGAGAGGGTGATCTCGAGACAACTCTGAATGGGCCCCACGAAAACTTTGATGATTCCACCGTATCGGCGGGCATCTCGCCATGCCAACAACGAAGACGCTGACCGGCCGGGGCCGCAAACTAGATCGCTCGCGCGTCCCGAACTGCACTAGGAAGCGCGGAAAACGGGACGGTCGGCAACGGCCGTGAAAGGCATGAAGGCAATTGGACATGACCGTTAGATGGTCGAGCGACCAGCCTGGCCCTTGATGTCTCTCGTCGGCGCACCGCATTGCCGCGCCTTTTCGAGTCATACAGCCGAATCGCAGCTGCCTTACGCCTCGCCAGGTCTGTGCACGGCCCTCGTGAAGGGATCGGCTGTATCCGCCATGGCCCGAACGCGTGCCGCCAATCTCCTGTAGTATTCCTGCTCCATGACGCAACCCCACATCACTGAAGTTACATTTCAGTACGCAGAGACACCCTCGTCAAGGTGGCCACCAGCCCGCTTGTTGCCCTCGGCTCAAAGCAATTTCTTCGATACGCCCTGCTGCGGTCCCCGAAGTGGAACTATCTTTCCGGGCAGGGAAATCCGACATGTCGCCACTTCACCTAATCCGAAAGCCTTGCCCGGCGTGCGGCAAGCCGATGAAGCTGGTCCCGGGGAAGGCTGGGACGGGCAAGGACCGGTATGCCTGCACGGAATGCGAGGGGGACCCCATGGAAAATCCAACCGCCCGGAAATGGCTCGAAAGTGCTTTGAAGCCGCCAAGCAAATGGTAGGTATCGAAAGCTTGTACCGCGTCCTCTGCGCAGAGAGGTCGCATCAACGCGCGTTCATTCGATGGAGCGTCGGGGGGCCTATCGAGACCATCGTGGAACTGGCTGACAGGGGCTTCGCCGGCAGCTGCCTCGACCAGCCTCCAGCTGGGAGCTCCATTCCGGTGATGGGGCCAGTACCGAGCCCGTTGCCGCGGACGTACCGGCGGCGGGCAATGGGCTCCCGCGCAGAATCAGATAGCTTTGTCGGAGGCTTTTGGAGGAAGGGCTGCTGAACAGATGGAAGAGAAAGCTGTTGCAACTGTGAAAAAGGCCATCTGCTCGGAATGCGGGGGTGAGCGCAACTGCGATATCCGCGGGAATGCTCGGCAGGGCTGGAACGAGGCCGCGGGAGCGGTATGGGGCCAAACCATTTGGTCCATCTTACAGTGTCGCGGTTGCGATCACATTTTTTGCTAGACGGTTAGTATCTTCTCGGCGGACTACCACTACGAACAGGATGAGAACACCCAAGAGGATACGATCGTTTACGACGAAGTGATCACTATTGGCCGGCTTTGGCCAAACGCCCGTCTCCGGAATGGTTGCAGAGCGCTCATCGAAGACGAGTCGGGTCGGCTCTACGGCATACTGAGCGAGCTCTATGGTGCACTCAATGGCGATCTAATCCGCCTCGCCGCGGCCGCGGTGCGAACATCCTTCGATGTTCCCGCAGAAATTCTTGGTATCGACGCTGAACTTTCCTTTCGAGATGAGCGCTCGACGCATTGGTCTCAGTCCTTGGGAAAAGGGGGACTGAGCGGTGACCATCTACACCGACGGCCTACGACTCGAATCGACGGATCGACCCATCAACGAGTTCATCGCCGCTAATGAAGCTCATGATCGCCAGCATGTTGGCGCGCAATTTCAGCCGTTCTTAAAGGGCCGGTGCAAATGCCAGATCCAAAAGCGCTGCCAGAGGACCGACCGAAATGAATACGAGCGCACAGCGACGATGGCTTTTGAGGGGGATGGTTGTGCCGGCAGGCGTCCTCTTGGCGCTTGCTACTCCTGCGACGATTCGCCCGCAGACAGCGAAGTAGCCGCCGGTGCCAAATTCGAATTTGCGCTTTCGAAGCCCACGTTGAATAGTTCCAACCGCTCGGATTTTTCGCGTGGGGGAACTGGGAGCGCGCCGATCAATATCTTGACGCATTCGAACGGCTGGCAAAGACTTCCGTACCTCAACCAAAGCACGCAACGTATTTTCTACTAACGCATGCGCTCGAGCTCTTTCTCAAGGCGTATCTGGCAGGATGCGGCGTCTCGAAGCGGAAGCCGAAGGAACCAAGCCTCCGTCACAACTTACCCAAGGCTACACGCCCTTTGCGAAGAGAATAATCTAGCGCCAGTCGAAGATCTCCGCGATCACGTCAATCACTTCCAAGGAATAAACGGGCAGCATGACTTCCGATACGTAACAAACTTCAATTTGTCGGTGCCGTCGCCGCGGCACTCAATCGAAGTGTTGCATAGGCTGTGATCCGCGACTGAAATCGACAATCGCCCGTGCGTCTAACGACGCATCGCTCAAGTTTTGCTGAGGACACAAGGCACCTCAAGGGAATGAAGATCCGTTGGTCGGATTGATAATCGCGGCGGCACCGCGGCGACGCACCGCGATCGCCGTCGATAAATGATCGAGCGTGCGGCGCCGTCGCCGGATGCGGCTCAATTTGAAGGGCAGCAGGCAACTGACGCGATCTGTCCAGCGGCGTTGAAGACTAGGGTTCAGACTCAATTGATCCAGTAGGCGACGATCGCGGCGAGGTGAACGGCAGCCAAATAATTCCGGGCGAGTTTGTCATATCGAGTTGCGACCCGCCTGAAATCCTTGAGCCGGCAGAAGCAACGCTCGATGACATTGCGCCCTTTATAGGCGCGCTTGCTGAAGCTGTGGAGGGTCACCCTGTTGGATTTGTTTGGAATGACAGGCTTCGCGCCGCGATCGAGGATTTGGGCGCGAAAGCCGTCGCCGTCGTAGCCTTTGTCGCCAATGAGGGCAGACATGGGCGGCGCGAGTTTCAAAAGGGCCGGCGCCGCCGCAATATCTGCTTCCTGGCCTGGAGTGAGATGAAATGCGTAAGGTTTGCAATCAGGGGCGCTCATCGCGTGAATTTTCGTGGTCCGCCCGCCGCGCGAGCGGCCGATCGCCTGTTCATGCTCCCCCCTTTTCCGCCGCTCGCCGAGCGATGCGCCTTGATCGAAGTAGAGTCGATGGACAAAGTCACGCTATCCTTGCCGCAGCGGGCGAGCGCTTCAAAGATCATTCGCCAATGTCCACGCTTGGCGTGCGCCGTGAGAAGGCGGCGCTTTCCAGTGGGTGCAAGCCCCACCCGGCAAACGCTCCAGCCGGAAGCAATCGGAGCAGTCATGGAGGTAACGAAGTGACTGAAGCCTTCGATTAGCGTGTCACGAATTGGTGACAGCGCGAGTGTGCAGGCCGTAACGCGAGTGAACGCCGAGCAAGCCTCGAAAAGGACGATGCACAGGCCGACCTGACGGCCATATCAGGGAAGGCTGACACGATTGGAGTGACGTGAGCGAAGCAATACCTCCAATCGCTGTGCCGGGGTAGTGGCGACAGCATGTACACAAGGAAAGCGTACGCAACACGGGAGGCCCCTCGACGTGGTCAGGGATGATCAACCGGACGCCCGCGAGGGACAGGCCGGGCGCCGTGGGGATGCGGAGGGGTTCGTAGTACCGGTGAAGCCGGGTAACGCCGGGGGAGGGAAGGGACCTTAGTTCAAGACGAACGCAAGACGTAGTGAGGGACCTGGGGATTGGGCAACCTATCAACTCCGAAGAGTGTTCAGAAACTGCAGACGGCGTTGCACGCGAAAGCGAAGGCAGAAGCCGGCTACCGCTTCTACGCCCTGTACGACAAGATCAGCCGGGAAGACATCTTGGCCCATGCCTATGCTCAATGCCGCTCCAACAAGGGCGCACCGGGTGTGGACGGCCAGGACTTCGCGGACATCGATGGGTACGGGGTGCAGCGGTGGCTTGGCGAACTGGCGCTTGCGCTCAGGCAGGAGACGTATCGACCGGACCCTATCAGAAGAGTGTACATACCGAAGGCCAATGGCAAACTCAGGCCGTTGGGCATCTCGACCTTGCGCGATCGAGTCTGCATGACAGCAGCAATGCTGGTGCTAGAACCGATCTTCGAGGCCGATCTTCCACCCGAGCAGTACGCGTACCGTCCCGGGCGAAATGCCCAACAGGCGGTGGTCGAGGTGGAAGCGCAGTTGTTCCGTGGCCACCCGGAAGTCGTAGACGCCGACCTCGCGGACTACTTCGGGAGCATTCCGCATGCCGACCTTCTCAAGTCGGTGGCGCGCCGGATTGTTGATCGGCGCGTGCTGCATCTGATCAAGATGTGGCTGGAATGTCCCGTGGAAGAAACCGACGATCGAGGAAGGAAGACACGGACGACCGAGGCACGGGACAAGCGGCGAGGCATCCCGCAAGGCTCACCGATCTCACCACTGCTGGCTAACCTCTACATGCGCCGGTTTGTGCTGGGATGGAAGATGCTCGGGCTGGAGCGAAGCCTCGGCTCTCGCATCGTGACCTATGCCGACGACCTCGTAATCCTGTGCAGGCGGGGCAAAGCTGAAGAAGCCTTGCGACAATTGCGCGTGATCATGGGAAAGCTGAAGCTGACGGTCAACGAGGAGAAGACACGAATCTGTAAGGTGCCGGAAGGAGAGTTCGACTTCCTGGGTTACACGTTCGGGCGGATGTACTCAGCGAGAACCGGCCAGGCGCGCCTGGGATACCGGCCATCGCGCAAGAGCATCAGACGCGTGATCGAAAGCATTCACGCGCTCACCGCCCGATCAGGAACTTGGCAAGAGACCACGGAGCTCGTAGGCCAGTTGAACCGCACGCTGCGCGGATGG